>CATQIB010000010.1 GCA_958296185.1 uncultured Mesonia sp. | reverse complement strand
TTTTGTTAAATGCAGCTTAAATAAGAATTTATTAAGAATAACGCAGGTATTGTATTTGTACTTTAGTCAAAGATTAAAGCAATGACGTCAAATTTTTTTAATCTGTAAATCAATTAACACACTAAAAAACTAAATATTATGATACGTTGGATTGTTATTTTTTTAATTATCGCCTTAGTTGCGGCTGTTCTAGGTTTTGGAGGCATTGCCGAAGGAGCTGCTGATATTGCCCAGATTATTTTTTATATCTTTATTGTACTGCTAGTAATCTCGCTGGTGATGCGCCTATTGCGTAAATAATAAATCATATCGGATGCTGATAGTTTCGCTATTGGCATCCCTTTTTATTGCTCGATACTACGGGCGTTGAGTTGCACCACCTGCTGATTTTCACAGCTAACCGATAATTCAATAGGATTGCAGCAGATCTCACAATCTTCAATATAAGTCTGACTCTGTGAAGGGTCTACCAACATACTGATTTCTTCCCAACAATACGGACATTGAAAAAAATGTTCTTCCATAATTCAGGTGTTATTCGCCTTGTTTTTCGTCTATTTCCAGTTGCACCGCTTCCCAATCGTTCATCAAAGCTTGCAAGCGTTTTTTCTTTTTCTCATACCGATCAAAAAACTGCGTATCTGCAACGGTCTGGTCGTAGTCGGTTGCCAAAGCCACATCGTCTTCTTTGATCTCCCGCTCCAATTGGTTGATCTTAGATTCGAGGTTGCTCAATTTGTTTTGCAAAGACTTTAATTGCTTCTGCTCGGCATAGCTTAATTTTTCTTTTGAGGCTACCGCTTGCGCGGATTTTTTCTCGGGCTGAGTTTTCTTTTCTACCTCACGAAGGTTTTCTACCTTACGTTCGGCCAAATAATCGTCTATATCGCCCAAATATTCTTTGATCTGGTGGTCTTTAAATTCCAATACCCGCTGGGTGAGTCCTTGCAAGAAATCCCTATCGTGCGAAATCACAATCAGCGTACCTTCAAATTGAATCAGCGCTTCTTTAAGCACCTGCTTCGATTGGATATCCAAGTGGTTGGTCGGCTCATCCATTACCAGCACATTGAGCGGTTGCAACAACATTTTGGCTAAAGCCAAACGGTTACGCTCTCCACCCGATAGTACCTTTACCTTTTTCTCAATATCATCGCCACGAAACAAAAAAGCTCCCAGAATATCGCGTACCCGGGTGCGGTTTTTCTCGTTGGCCGCATCGATCATAGTTTGGTGTACGCTAATATCACCATCTAGGTATTCGGCTTGGTTCTGGGCAAAGTAACCGATTTGCACATTGTGCCCCAGTTTGAGTTCGCCCTCATAATCGATTTCTCCTACAATAATTTTGGCTAGGGTCGATTTCCCCTGACCGTTTTGACCTACAAAAGCCGTTTTGCTATTGCGCTCTACAATCATCGAGAAGTCTTTAAAAACCTGATTATCGCCATAAGACTTGCCCAATTGCTTGGCTTCTAAATGATTTTACCCGGGTTTACCGATACCGGAAACTGCAGGTTCATCACACTATGGTCGTCTTGATCTACTTCAATCCGATCGATTTATCGAGCTTCTTGATAAGCGATTGCGCCATAGAAGCTTTGGAGGCTTTGGCCCTAAACTTTTCGATTAGTTTCTCGGTTTGCTCGATTTCCTTTTGCTGATTTTTTTGCGCTGCCAACTGCTGCTCTTTGCGCTCGGCACGTAGCTTAAGGTATTGGGTGTAAGGCTTGTTGTAATCGTAGATACTGCCTAAACTGATTTCGATGGTACGGTTGGTCACATTATCTAAGAACATCTTATCGTGTGAAACAATCACCACGCAACCGCTGGTGGTTTTTAAAAAGTCTTCTAACCACAATATACTTTCGATATCCAAGTGGTTGGTCGGCTCATCCAATAGCAACACATCGTTGTTCTGCAACAGCAATTTAGCCAGTTCTATACGCATACGCCAACCCCCACTAAAGCTTTCGGTTGGTTTATCAAAATCGCTTCGGCTAAAGCCAAGACCCTGCAACACCCTTTCGGTATCGCCTTGGTAATTGTAACCGCCTAGCATTTCGTATTGTTGTTGCACGTCGTTCACCGCCACCATTAACTCGTGATATTCTTCGCTCTCATAATCGGTGCGTGTAGCCAATTGGTGGTTAATTTCTTCCTGTTGGCGCTCTAGGGCTTTGATTTTAGTAAAGGCCTGGTAGGCCTCTTCGAGTACACTGCGGCCGGCTTCAAAATCTATATCCTGTCGCAAAAAACCGATTTGTAAATCTTTGGTTTTAGCCAGTTGGCCCTCACTGGGTTCTAAATCGCCCGCTAAGACTTTGAGCATGGTCGATTTTCCGGCTCCGTTTTTACCGACTAACCCACGCGGTCGCCGGCATTTAAACGATAGGAAATGGACTCAAATAGGTATTCCCCCTGAAAACTGACACTTAATTGATGAATATTTAGCATTTGTGTAACCTTTGTAACCTTAATTATGGCAAAGATGACTAATTTTGTAGTGCAAAAAAAGAAAGCTATGAAATTTCTAAAAGGATCGAAGTTGTACAGCATATTCACGGGTACCTGCCCGGTGTGTCAAGAAGAAAGCATGTATAAAGATAGTAACCCCTATCATTTAAACAAGGTTTTTGAAATGCAGGAGCATTGTGGGCACTGCGGAACCAAGTACAAAATTGAGCCTTCGTTTTTTTATGGCGCTATGTATGTGAGTTATGCTTTGGGGGTTGCCTTTTCGGTAGCTGCTTTTATCATTAGCTATGTGTTTATCGGCAGCAGCCTGATGACCAGTTTTTACGTGATTATAGGTACGCTAATTGTCTTGATCGCACGACATTATCATGCGTTGGTCCCGCAATATTTGGATCAATTTCTTTTTAAGCTATGACCCTAAGGCTGTCGAGAAGCATAAAAACGCTCAATAGCCAATTCGCTAGGCAGTGGACTTTGTTTTCGCTATAAGCTACCAGCATGCGGCCCATTTCGGGTGCGTACAAAATTCCACGGCTACCAAAACCGTTGAGCACATATAACTGCTCGTGTTCATGGTGCCTGCCCATAACCGGTTTACGATCGCCCAATGTAGGCCGCACACCGGCAACCTGATCGACTACCTCAAAATCGCAGTTTACAATTTGCTTTAGCTTTTGAATGATTTCGCTTTTTGCGGATGCGCTGGGTTGCTCATCTTCAAATTCACGCGCATAAGTAGCCCCCACTTTATAGCGATCATCGCCTAAGGGAATGATAAAATAACCCGCCTTTACCACTTGCTCCAGTTGCAATTGCGGAGAATGGATAATCAGATACTCGCCTTTATTGGGTACAATAGGTAGATCTTTAAAGTAGGGATTGTTTTTGATTTGTGCCCCTTCACAAAACACCAGTTTATCGGCTTTTATATCAGCATATTGCACTCCGTCTTCGCGGATTTCCAGCTGCTGGTAATCGAAGCTGGCAGCAGTATAGGCATCTTTTTGTTGCAATTGGTTTTTTTGATTTTGGAGCAGCTGGGCGATATTCAGCAAGCCCGTGTTTTGCGTCTGCCCCGCTTGATGTTCGGCTTGTAGTGCGCCAGGCAGTGTTTTGACCAGCTCACTAGATAGAAAAGCTTTGGCTTTTGGGCGTTCACAGGCCATAAACCAATCGTTTTGCTCTTGTTTATTTTTAAAAGGCCTCAAGAACGGCATGGGAGTAAACGGATTTGGTTCAAAAGACTGGTAGGTATGCATTGCTTTTTGGTACCAATACTCCCCTTTCCAACTCATATTGAATTTCTTTAGTACAATCGGATTTACAAGTCCGCCTGCCACCAGCGAAGCCGGATTTTTAGCCGCATCGATTACATGAAACGACCGCTTTGCTTCTTTAAGCGCTTGATGTACGGCAAAACCTGCCAGACCGTAGCCTACTATGAGGTAGTTTACTTTTTTCATAAGGCAAAGGTAGGATTTTGTCTTGATTATTATACTTCTAACTAACCAAGCTTAGGGGTACTAATATTTTTTGTGCTATAGTTTTGAAAAACAGAAACCTGAACTGACAAGGCGTGGTTTTAAACCGAATTAGTGCGACCTTTCGGGAGTCCCAATTTTTCTGGTGGCTGTCACTTCGAGTGGCGCGGCCTAGCCAACAGGCATTTTTAATGCCGTAGTTGGACTTGCTGCGTTGTATCGAGAAGTGGTTTAATGGAAACTAAAAAAGTATTCGCTACTTTTCGACTGCACTTCGATACAAGAGTTTTTGCCTATCGTCAAAAACCCCCACTCGGTGTGACAAGGCGAGGTTACTTAAAAAAATCATACGTTGAGTCATAATTAAAACCCGGCCTATCGAAAATAGCGCGTAAAATTGGCAGTGCTTTTTAGATATACGTGGATATAGCAATAACAATATCCAGCAGCCCAATTCAAATAGCGATTCAAAGCAGGGCTTTGCAATCTTTTTCTTCAGTATAACTTGTGTTTTGCGTGAAAAATTGGCGAAGCCTTGGAGCCAATTTAGCAAAATACAAGTGGTTTTCAGCTTGCCTGAAAAATACCTCAGAAAAAGTGTACTTTCTTTTGTTTCGTTTTCTTTATACAAGTAAAGAAAATGAAAATTAGGACATAGCAAGATTGATGAATTGTAAGAAAGCAGGTTATGAAAGCGGATATAAACTCGCTACTTTTCGACCGTGTCTCGATACTTCGCATTTTTGGTTTACCACCAAAAATCCGAAACTCGACATGACAAGGCGTGGCTATTTTATAAAAGAACAAATAGACATACCATTTTAAATCCGGCCTATCGAAAATAGCGCGTAAAATTGGCAGTGCAGTAAGCGTTAAAAATTTTAGGCTGTTTGAGACCGATTGGAAATCGGGTGAGTTCCTAAAATTTAGCTTACAAACATACAATTTAGCCTTAGTTTCGTAAGCCTAGACTTTTTTGCTACTTTTTTCGGCGATGGAAAAAAGTAGAGCGTTAAGAAATGGGTACTTTTAGTTTTCGATTAGTAGTTTATTATAATGGAAACTATAAAAGTATTCGCTACTTTTCCACTGTGTCTCGATACTTCACATTTTTGTTCTATCGCCCGAAAATCCGAAACTTGACATGACAAAGCGTGGCTATTTTATAAAAGAATAAATAGGCATACCATTTTAAAACGGCCTATCGAAAATAGGGCGTAAAATTGGCAGTGCAGTAAGCGTTGAAAATTTTAGGCTGTTTGAGACCGATTGGAAATCGGGTGAGTTCCTAAAATTTAGCTTACAAACATACAATTTAGCCTTAGTTTCGTCAGCCTAGACTTTTTTGCTACTTTTTTCGGCGATGGGAAAAAGTAGAGCGTTAAGAAATGGGTACTTTTAGTTTTCGATTAGTAGTTTATTATAATGGAAACTATAAAAGTATTCGCTACTTTTCCACTGTGTCTCGATACACGTATTTATGGCTCTCGCCATAAAATCGCACTCGACATGACAAGGCAGGTATTAAACGCCTGTCACTTCGAGTGGCGCAGCTTAGCCAACAGGCATTTATGCCGTAGTTGGACTCGCTGGGTTGTATCGAGAAGTGAATGAATTGAAACTATAAAAGTATTCATTACTTTTCGACCGTGTCTCGATACACGCTTTTATGGCTTTCGCCATAAATTCGCACTCGACATGACAAGGTAGGTTTTAAACGCCTGTCACTTCGGGTGGGCCAGCTTAGCCAACAGGCATTTTTAATGCCGTAGTTGGACTTGCTGCGTTGTATCGAGAAGTGGTTTAATGGAAACTATAAAAGTACTTGCTACTTTTCGACTTTACCTCGATACAAGAGTTTTTGCCTAACGTCAAAAACCCGCACTCAGTGTGACAAGGCGTGGTTTTCTTCTAAAAAAAACAAATAGAAATACCATTTAAACCCGGCCTATCGAAAATAGGGCGTAAAATTGGCAGTGCAGTAAGCGTTGAAAATTTTAGGCTGTTTGAGACCGATTGGAAATCGGGTGAGTTCCTAAAATTTAGCTTGCAAACCTACAATTTAGCGCTAGTTTCGTAAGCCTAGACTTTTTTGCTACTTTTTTAGGCAATGGAAAAAAGTAGAGCGTTAAGAAATGGCTACTTTTAGTTTTCGATTAGTAGTTTCTAATAATGGGAACTATAAAAGTATTCGCTACTTTTCGACTGTGTCTCGATACTTCACATTTTTGGTTTACCACCAAAAATGCGAAACTCGACATGACAAAGCGTGGCTATTTTATAAAAGAATAAATAGGCATACCATTTTAAAACGGCCTATCGAAAATAGGGCGTGAAATTGGCAGTGCAGTAAGCGTTGAAAATTTTAGGCTGTTTGAGACCGATTGGAAATCGGGTGAGTTCCTAAAATTTAGCTTGCAAACATACAATTTAGCGCTAGTTTCGTAAGCCTAGACTTTTTTGCTACTTTTTTCGGCGATGGAAAAAAGTAGAGGATTAAAAAATGGGTACTTTTAGTTTTCGATTAGTAGTTTATTATAATGGAAACTATAAAAGTATTCGCTACTTTTCGACTGTGTCTCGATACTTCACATTTTTGTTCTACCGCCCAAAAATGCGAAACTCGACATGACAAGGCAGGTTTTAAAGTTATTCTATACACCATCAGCCCACGTCAAAAAGCGATTCAAAGCAGGGCTTTGCAATCTTTTTCTTCAGTATAACTTGTGTTTTGCGCATAAATTAGGCAGGATAATAGACTTAAAAGTGAATAATATACCGCTATCTACTTAGCGCGACCCTTAGGGAGTCCCGAGTATTCGGGAAAGCCTTGGAGCCAATTTAGCAAAATACAAGTGGTTTTCAGCTTGCCTGAAAAATACCTCAGAAAAAGTGTACTTTCTTTTGTTTCGTTTTCTCCTGTATCCGACGAGCGCAGCGAGAGGAATACACCGTAAAGAAAATGAAAATTAGGACATAGCAAGATTCTTGTGCTGTTAGGATGTAGGTTTTGAAAAAGAAAATAAACTCGCTACTTTTCGACCGTGTCTCGATACACGCTTTTAAGGCTCTCGCTATTAAATACGCATCCGCAATGCCAAAGCGTGGTTTCAAATCATTTAAAAGACTTAAGTAGGCATCAAAAAAAAAAGCATCCGCGTTGGCGGATGCTTTTTTATATTTTAGCAACGGATTAGTAATTCCACATATCCGATTCAAAGTTACGTATAGACTCTTTGATACGATTTGATTCTAGCAACTGCATCAAGGTGTTGTCTGCAATGTACTCATCTACTTCACGGTCACCGTATACGTTGTCTTCTTTGTAAATCATCGCGTCGAAACGTCTTGAGTTTAACAAGTGATCAAAAGTAAGCGGGTGTGCTGTGTTTTTAGCATTGAATACATAATTGCTGTGCAACTGCTTTCTGATTTCGGGGTAGTATACCCAGAACAATTCTACGGGTACCACCTCTAAATCTGGATTCTCCTGTTGCTGCAATTTGTTTTGTGCAGAGATTACCACTGGAGCGATAGCCAACAAGCGGTATTTTAACTCGCCTTGTCTTTTATCGAAATACCAGTAACCTCTAATCTTATAAGCGTGAACATCGGCTGGCTTGATTTCGGCCATTGAGTAATGCCACTCTTCTAAAGGTTCTCCTGCATTTTCGGCTGCGATACCGGCATCGTTTAATACCTTTACAGACAAGTTGGTCTCCAACTGATCCATCGGGTATTTCTGATGAAAGTACGAATCCATATACATGGTTACCTGGTCGGTTTTCACCGCGTCAATAATCACCTCAAACAAAGATTTTCTTCCTTGGCTGGTCTTATCTAAAGGGTAAAGCAAAGGGAAGTTCACTCGCTGATTCAAATCTATGTATTCCCAAGTTGTTTTTGCCCACAAGATATCTCTATCGTCTACATAACCGTAGTCTAAAGGTTCCTGGTTGGCATCATTCTGCACTTGAGCCTGACTTTTCTTCCCGATCTCTTCTGGTGATTCTGCATTTAGGATGTTCAGCTGCGCGAAACTCGCAAAGCTAAATCCTAGTGCAGCTAACATAAATAAACAACTCTTCTTCATATACGTTTTTAATTTAATATTAATCTTGTAGTTCTATAATTAATGGGTTTACTCGTTGCAATTTGTACTTCGAGTTACCGGCTACTTTAGCCTGGATATCAAAAATCTGAACTACCGAACCTCTTTTTGCCGAGTTCAAGGCTGCTTTTGCAGCGGCATTTAAACGGTTACCGTTAACTTGTACTACTGGTTTACCCATTACCTGGAATTTAAATCCAGATACATTTAAATTCAAGTCGAAATCAAAGTCTGGTAATTTGGCTGCAATCGGCGATACTTCTACAGCACGCTTACTCATACGAATAGCACCATCACCACCATCTTTAGCTCCGATAACTCCTAATGGACGTGGAATTTCTTTGATACGGAAAACCTTGCTAGAAGATACTGATTTACCTCCTGGTAAAGTTCCAGACACGTTAATTTTAACCTCTCTTGCTTTTACGTTGGTTACATCCATCACATAAGCTCCGGCTCCGCTTGCTGGAGATAAACCAGGTGCTTGAGCATTTACCTGTGGTACACCAGGAATAGAGATGGTCATTGGGTTTTTAACCCCACGGTAAACCACGTTCATCTTATCGGCTGAAATTACAGCTGAGTTAGGCTCAGGAATTACGGTATAAGCGCTCTTTACCGGAATGCTTACAATCGAATCTCCTTCTTTAAACTGTAACTCTCCATTGATTTCTTGCTGCCCCACGTTTCCGGCTGGGAATTCTAATTCTACCTGACCGGTTTGGTTTTCTAATTCTTTGTTGTTGATTACTACTTTATCAAAAGTAAGTGAGTTATCAAAACGACCCAATACCACTTTACCTTTAAAGCTCTCTCCACTGAAGAATGCTGTTTTTTCGGGTACCACAATTGCTTCATAATTACTCATCGATAACTGCGAAGTCATTTGACCTTGCAACATCGCCGATAATACTTGGCTTTCTGTAGTTTTAATATCTGCTTGGATCTTAGTTAATTTAGTTACCGATGCGATTAATGGGAAACCAACATAGTGGTAGTTCACCCAGTGCTTCTTAATTCCGTCACGTGTAGCCACTTTATTATCGTCACCACCGGTTGAGAATTTATCGGCAACATCTTTTTTGATATCGTCATAACCTTCTCCTAATTCTCCTATAACCGTTTGGCGATAAGCGATAATTTTATTCATCAACTCCTCCCCTTTAGGTTGTAGTTTTCCACCTTTCCAGAACAACTCATCGAAATAAGCTGTTTTGTCCATAGTTTCGTAATCTTTAGGATCTTTTACTCCTTCTAAAGCACCGGCTTTTAACTCACCGATGAAGTTATACAAGTCTGATGAAGCTGCGCTAATTTTAGCCGCTTTTTCTTGTAAAGGCTTGTATTGTTTAGGTTGTTCTGAAGCTTTTTCGGCTAGACCGGCCATAAAGTTGGCATTACGAGCGGTAGCTGCAGTATTGGCTTCATTGAAGCTTTCGTTTATTGAACCGAAAGCAGACAGTACTTCTTTTGACATATTTAGGGCCATCATTGCGATGAAAACCAAATACATCAAGTTAATCATCTTCTGCCTTGGGGTTTGTTTTCCTCCTGCCATAGTTAAATTTTGTAAATATTAATAATTCAATTTAGACTTAGGCGTTAGGACGCATTGCCGTTAACATACCTCCGTAAACATTGTTTAAGCTTGATAAGTTACTGGTTAAGCTTTCCATTTCAGACTTTAACTTCACCGCGTTATCTGCTACCGCTTGGTTTACTTCGGCTTGCTTGCTAGTAGATTCTAATTGTACTTTGTAAAGGTTGTTTAAAGATTCCATTTGAGATGCCGCTAAGGTCATTTCTTCGCTGTATTTCTTTTGCGAAGCAATAGCGTCTACTGTTGGAGCCATATTTTTAGCTGCACCTTCGAAGTTTTTAATGCTTTCTCCTAAGCTTGCCATTAAAGCTCCATCTATTTTAGCTTCTTTCAACATATCGTCTAATTTCTTAGAAAGCGCTCCTTGTGCATCCTTAGGATCTTCAACTAAGGTATTACGCTTAGAACCTGAAGAAGCACCTCCTGCTAATTCTGGGTAAACCAAAGACCAGTCTAATTCATCATCTACCGGCTCAAAAGCTGAAATAGCGAATACTAGGGCCTCTACTACAAGACCAAGGATTAACATCTCGTTTCCAAAAGGCCAGTGCATAATTTTAAATAGCGCTCCTAAGATTACTACCGCTGCTCCTAGACCATAAACCATATTCATGATTTTCTTTCCTTTTTTTGACTTTGCCATAATTTAAATTTTAGTTGTTTAAGTTAAGTTTAATTAAAATTGAGTTTGTTGTTTGTTTGTTCTTATCTCGGTGGCTGATTCAAGTCTAAATCATTACCTAAATAATCTTGTACTGTTCTGAAACCGATATAACTTCTTGCCGAATCTGCATACTCGTAATCTCTCGAGCTTACTTGTAGGAAATAGGCTACATCTTTCCAAGAACCTCCGCGTACTACTTTACGCTTGTTGTTTTTATCGTTTACGTTCGGGTTCATCGACGAGTAATAGTCGTATGAATCGTCTGAGTAAGATGAGTTCACCCACTCGGCCACGTTACCGGCCATATTGTATAAGTTAAAATCGTTTGGCTCAAATGACTTGGCTTCTACGGTATATAGCGCTTGGTCTGCTGCATAATCTCCACGCAAAGGCTTGAAGTTTGCCAAGAAGCATCCGCGATCGTCTTTTGCATACGGCCCACCCCAAGGGTAAGTAGCCGATTCAATTCCACCTCGAGCGGCATATTCCCACTCCGACTCAATTGGTAATCTATAGGTATTTACATTATGTAAACCTTTTTCTTTACGGAAAGCATTATGCTTTAAAGTTCTCCAGTCACAAAATGCTTTGGCTTGTTTCCAAGAAACACCCACTACTGGATACTCATCATAAGCCGCGTGCCAGAAATAATCATTATGCATAGGCTCGTTATACGAGTAGCTAAAGTCACGGATCCATACTGTGGTATCTGGATACACCTCAACCTCTTCGGTTTGAATGAAGTTGGAACGGTCGCCACGAGAACGGGCCGCAGCATCCATATCCATGGTTTTGTAGCTGTATTTGAATTTAGTTACATCCATAAGACGCTCGCCGTTGTACGACTGGTCTTGCGGTAAGTACATTTCATCCATTACATAAACGTAAGACTCGTCTGGATACTCATCGGTTTTCCAAATGATATCTACATCCCAGTTCAAACGCTGGTTATTGGGGTCGTAGTGTTTTGAATACTGCTGGTAAGGCGTTTCTTGTGCCTGACCTCCTTTTTTATTATTGGCATTTGCCGAACCTTTAAAGGCAAAATCGCCTATGCTAGCGGTTTTACCACCTTGGCCACCGCCACCGCCACCGGCTAGCTCTGCCTCCTCGGCAAGTCGCTGTCTGATGATCGAATCTCTTACCCAATGTACAAATTCACGGTATTCTGAGTTCGTAATTTCGGTTTCGTCCATATAAAAGGATCGAACGGTAACCGTTTTGGTCGGGGCATTGTTCAAGCCAGCCACATCATCGTCAGATTTACCCATAATGAATGAACCACCGGGTACCAGTGTCATTCCGTAGGGCTTCTCTGCATGCCACTGCTTTCCTTTTACTCCAACTAATTGACCTTTGTCTCCTCCGCCACAGCTGGCTAAAAATGAAACTAAAGCAAGAACTGAAAAAACTTTCTTCATAACTATATCAGGTTAAGATAATCTAATTTTAAGGGCGTAAACCTATTTAATAATTTCCAAAAAAACAATTTTTTTATTTAAAAAAAAGTTAAAATTGGTGACAAATTGCTGACTATAACTCGTTTTTTATTCTTGCCTTCCACCAAATGGCTGGTAAGTTTTGGTTGCAAGAGCTCTCATAGTCTTCATAAGTACATGGCAATAACGTCGTATTTTCTAATTTATTGTTAATTTTTTTGCAATTGGTACCTCAAGCCACCATCTACCGGTAAGCTGACTCTTATAAAACGTTAAAACATCGGTATCTACCGGGACTTGGTACTTGATAAAATCTTTTTTAGCGCTGGGTGAATTTTCATCTTTGCGGTAGACCACTCCCTCGATAAAATACCACATAATTTGGGCTACAAGGGTATTGGCTGCTTGGCAATTGGGCAGATCGTCTAAGTGGTAAAGTCCCATACTCGAAACTTGATCTCCCAAACCAGCGTAGCGGGCAATAGCACAAATCTCCCGACCGTTAAAACCGTTGGCCGTCATATTGGGCGCTGCCAAATGAGCTGGCTCTATGGCGTGCACATCGATACTGGCCATACTCGCATTTCTAAATACCGGTTCTACTCGCTCGATTTGTTGACAGACCTCGCCTAAGCGATAGGTATCAAAATAAAGTTTCTCGAGTAAGTTGATCTCCTCTTGTGCATTGTAAAAGGTTTGGTAACCTATATTGGAATAATGATACAAGTTAAACGGCTCTTCTACCACCATTTTACCCACAAAAGAATAAGGCCCTATTGGGGCGGCAGTATCACCCAAGTCGAATTTCGCATCTACATTTACATAATGCACCATTTGCCCATGGTTGTCATAAGCGCGGTATTGCGCATAGGCCAAATCTTGGCTACCCCCCAGTATCAAAAGAATGGTGTTTTGCTCTAGGCAATGCGCTAAACATTCGCGCAACGCAAAATAGGTATCCTGAGGTGTGGCACCGGCTCGAATATTACCCAAATCGGCTAGTTGTAGGGGCCAATTGCCGCGGTGCATATGATAAAAAGCTTTACGGATGGCTTCCCAGTTTCAAAATTTGGGTTTTGGGCTTGGGTAGTGCGCGAATCTTTTACACCCAAAATAGCCACCTGCACATTTTCTAAATCGGGAAAAGCGCCAGCCTCCCGGTAGGCCTGTATTTGCAAGCCTATACTCCCCTCGCCCAAATTTAAGGTTTCAAAAAAAGCTTCGGGCAAGGGAGTAAAAAATGATGTATTCATAAATTATTAATCGGCTTAAGATTTTTTGGTCGTCTTCTTTGTCGTCGTTTTTTTCTTGGCCGTGGTTTTCTTTTTAGCAGCGGTTTTCTTTTTAGCAGTAGCCTTCTTTTTTGTGGTCTTTTTCTTTCCACCTGCCTTCTCAAGCATCGCCTTCACTTCTTCTAAAGTAAGGTTTTCGGCATCGGTAGTTTTAGGTAATTCTACTTTGGTCTTTCCTTGGCTTAGTTTAAAGCGGCCCCATCTGGCTTTCTCTACTTTTATTCCTTCTTCTTCCCAGTGGTGAATCAGCTTATCGCGTTCTTTTTTCTTTTTGTCTTCGATTAGCTCTATAATATCGGATTCACTCAGGTTATCGAAATCGTATTTCTTATTTACATTGATAAAAATATTATTCCATTTGATATACGGACCAAAACGACCTACTCCTTTTTGCACGTCTTTACCCTCATAAGTATAAATAGGCGCATCGGCTTTTTCTTTAGCCTTGATTAATTCCATAGCCCGTTCAAACGTCACATCTAACGGATCTTCGCCTTTGTCTAGCGAAACAAACTTTTTCCCATAACGCACATACGGACCGTAGCGACCGTTATTCACCTCAACCGCTTCGTCTAGGTATTCACCCAATTTCTTAGGCAACTCAAACAAGGCCATAGCCTCTTCAAAGGTAATACTGTTTAAAGTCTGATCGGGTCCTAAGCTGGCAAATTGAGGTTTCTCCTCATCTTCAACCGAACCGATTTGCACCATGGGTCCGAATTTTCCTAATCGAGCACTTACAGGTTTACCCGTTTTGGGGTCTTTACCCAGTACGCGTTCACCTACTTCGCGTTCGGCATTTTCGGCTACATCTTTTACAGTAGGATGAAACTCCTGATAAAAAGCCTGCATCATCTTCGTCCACTTCTCATTCCCTTCGGCAATATCATCAAAATCCTGCTCTACTTTAGCGGTGAAATTATAATCTAAAATATTACTAAAGTGCTGCACCAAAAAGTCGTTCACCACCATACCAACATCGGTAGGGATGAGCTTACCTTTATCTGATCCTACCATTTCGGTTAGGCTTTTTTCGCTGTACTTGTCTTTTTTCAGCACCAGCTTGGCATAGGCACGTTCTTTCCCCTCTATACTTCCCTTCTCAATATACTTTCTGTTTTGAATAGTCGAGATGGTGGGCGCATAAGTTGAGGGTCTACCAATACCCAATTCTTCTAGTTTTTTAACCAATGAAGCCTCGGTATAGCGGGCGGGTGGGCGGGTAAATCTTTCGGTTGCACTGATGTAGTTGTTGTCGAGTTTATCGTTCACCTTCATCGCTGGTAAAAGACCTGCTTGCTCTTCTTCCTCATCGTCGGTTCCCTCTAAATAAACTTTTAAGAATCCGTCAAATTTCAAGATCTCTCCGTTGGCTGTGAATTGCTTATCGTGCTTATCGGCATCGATTTTCACCACAGTACGCTCCAATTTAGCATCGCTCATTTGCGAGGCGATGGCACGTTTCCAAATGAGTTCGTACAAACGTTGTTGATCTCTTTCTGCTGGTACGCTATGGTTTTCAAAATGCGTAGGTCTTATCGCCTCGTGCGCCTCTTGAGCCCCCTTGGCTTTACCTTTATAATTACGCGGTTCTAAATATTCTTTACCGTAGGCGCTTTGAATCTCTTTTGCAGCCCCTTTTTTAGCCTCATCAGACAGGTTTACGCTATCGGTTCTCATATAAGTAATATGTCCGGCTTCATATAAGCGCTGCGCCATATTCATGGTTTTACTCACCGAAAAATACAATTTACGCGCGGCTTCCTGCTGCAAGGTAGAAGTGGTAAATGGCGGTGCCGGTCTTTTCTTGGCAGGTTTTTTAGTGAGGTCGGCTACCACATACTCGGCGCCGATATTTTGTTTTAAAAAGGCCTCGGCCTCTTCTTTAGTTTCGAAGTTTTTCGGGATTTTGGCTTTAAAGCTTTTACCTTCTAGGGTTGCGAATTCTGCATCGATACGGTAACTGGCTTTGGTTTCGAAATCGATGATTTCGCGTTCGCGTTCTACGATCAAACGCACCGAAACCGATTGCACACGTCCGGCCGAAAGTCCTCCTTTTACCTTGCGCCACAATACAGGCGAGAGCTCATATCCCACTAAACGATCGAGCACCCTTCTTGCCTGTTGGGCATTCACCAGGTTGTAATCGATTTCTCTAGGGTTCTCTATAGCTTTGAGAATAGCATTTTTAGTAATTTCGTGAAAAACAATACGCTTGGTCTTACTCGGCTTTAAATCCAATTCCTCTGCCAAGTGCCAAGCAATAGCCTCCCCTTCGCGGTCCTCATCACTTGCGAGCCAAACGGTTTCTGAAGCTTCGGCTAGTTTTTTCAAGTTGCGCACCACATCTTTCTTATCTTTGTTAACCACGTATTTGGGCTTGAAGTCTTTTTCTACATCTACCCCCAATTCTTTGGTAGGCAAATCGGCAATATGCCCGAAACTAGAAGCTACTTTATAGTCTTTACCCAAAAACTTTTCAATGGTTTTGGCCTTCGCTGGTGACTCTACTATTACTAAATTTTTCGCCATGCTTTCGTTTATTTGTATTTGCAAAAGTAGGAGAAATTTTTGATTTCTTTTTTCTTTACCGATTTTTAGTCCGCTTCAAGCGAAACAGAAACCAGTCTCATACGCCTTATCACAAAGCTTCTCGGTCTCAAAAAGAATTAAAAGCGCTTACTTGAATTTGACTAGATGATGATGGAATTGCATTTTATTTGTTGCTGCCAGTTTGTCAGTAAATGAATTTACCCGTATCTTTGGCGTTCAAATTTGATTAATAGCATAGAATATGGAGAAGGTGATCGACGAAACCCAGCAAGGCAGCGCCTTGGTTATGGAGCCCAACAAAGATAACAGCCGCAAACTTTTTATTGAGAGTTACGGTTGCCAGATGAATTTTAGCGATAGTGAGATTGTAGCTTCCATCTTAGCCAAAGAAGGTTTTAACACCACCGATAAATTAGAAGATGCCGATTTGGTATTGGTGAACACTTGCTCGATTCGAGAGAAAGCAGAGCAAACGGTACGCAAGCGTCTTGAAAAATACAACGCGGTAAAACGCCATAATCCTAGTATGAAAGTAGGAGTTTTAGGTTGTATGGCCGAGCGCTTAAAGAGCAAATTCTTAGAAGAAGAAAAAATAGTAGATCTGGTGGTAGGTCCAGATGCCTATAAAGACCTGCCCAACCTTATTGAAGAAGTGGAAGCCGGCCGCAATGCCGTAAACGTAATTTTAAGCAAAGAAGAAACCTATGCCGATGTTTCACCGGTGCGCTTGCAAAGCAACGGGGTTTCTGCCTTTGTATCGATTACCCGCGGTTGTGATAATATGTGTACCTTCTGTGTGGTGCCTTTTACCCGTGGTAGAGAACGTAGCCGTGACCCTCAAAGTATACTCGAAGAGGTAAACGACCTAGCGGCACGCGGTTTTAAAGAAATCACTTTATTAGGCCAGAATGTAGATAGCTATTTATGGTATGGTGGTGGCCTTAAAAAAGATTTTGACAAAGCCAGTGAAATGCAAAAGGCTACAGCAGTGAACTTTGCCGGATTATTAGATCAGGTAGCAAAGGCTCAGCCTAAGATGCGTATCCGCTTTTCTACCTCTAATCCGCAGGATATGACTTTAGATGTTATTGAGACCATGGCTAAGCACCAAAATATCTGTAAATACATTCACCTGCCCGTACAAAGCGGTAGCGATCGTATTTTGAAAAAGATGAACCGTTTGCATACACGCGAAGAGTATTTTACTTTGATTGATAATATTAGGAAAATCATACCCGATTGTGCGATTTCTCAGGATATGATTGCGGGATTCCCAACCGAAACCGAAGAAGATCATCAAGATACGCTTTCGCTGATGGAATATGTGAAATACGATTTTGGTTTTATGTTTGCTTACTCGGAGCGCCCAGGAACGATGGCAGGTAGAAAAATGGAAGATGATGTACCCGAGCCAGTAAAAAAACGAAGACTTCAAGAAATCATCGAGTTGCAACGCGAGCATTCGTTGTACCGTACCCAACAACATTTGGGTAAGATAGAAGAAGTGCTTATCGAAAAGGAGTCTAAAAAATCTGACTTACATTGGAGTGGTAGAAACACCCAAAACACTATGGTGGTTTTTCCTAAAGAACATTATAAAGTAGGCGACTTTGTAAAGGTAAAGATTGAAGATTGTACCAGTGCCACCTTATTAGGAACACCAGTTGGATATTCTGACAACAATTAAAAATCGGGTACTCCCTGAGCGAGTACCCTATTCAGTTTTGCCGCAAAGGCCTATCTTATTGGCGGTTTTTACCACCGATTTAATACCTTAAAAAATGGAATCATTACAAGCAACCAAACAGCGTTTTGAAATAATCGGCAACGATGCTGGGCTCAACCGAGCCATAGAAAAGGCTATGCAGGTAGCACCTACCGATATTTCGGTATTGGTAACCGGTGAAAGCGGTGTAGGTAAAGAGAGTATTCCAAAAATCATACACTCGCTTTCTCATCGTAAACACGGTAAGTATATCGCCGTAAACTGCGGAGCCATACCCGAAGGAACAATTGACAGTGAGCTATTTGGTCACGAGAAGGGTGCCTTTACGGGTGCAACCCAAACCCGTAGCGGTTATTTTGAAGAAGCCGACGGCGGCACCATCTTTTTAGACGAAGTGGGTGAATTGCCTTTGACCACCCAGGTGCGCTTATTGCGTGTGCTCGAAAATGGCGAGTTCATTAAAGTGGGTTCTTCTAAGGTGCAAAAAACCAATGTACGCATTGTAGCAGCGACCAATGTGAATATGTTTGAAGCCATTAAAAAAGAAAAGTTTCGGGAAGACCTGTATTATCGTTTGAGCACCATTGAGATTCACCTTCCCCCTTTGAGGGAAAGAAAAGGCGATATTCATTTGTTGTTTAGAAAATTCGCTTCAGATTTTGCTTTAAAATATAAAATGCCTAGCATTCGCTTAGATGAGGCTGCTGTAAATGCTTTAGTGAAGTATCGCTGGAGCGGAAATATACGTCAGTTGCGCAATGTAGCCGAACAAATATCGGTATTAGAACAAAACCGCAGCATCGATGCGCAAACCTTGGCAGAATATTTACCTCAGGCAGGAAGCAACCTACCTGCCGTGGTAGAAAACAAAAAAAGCGAAAGCGACTTTAGTAACGAACGAGAAATTTTATATAAAATCTTGTTTGATATGAAGAGCGATTTAAACGACTTAAAAAAGCTTACCTTAGAACTCATGCAGAGCGGCAATAGCGCCGATTTAAAAGATGAGCACGAAGGGCTTATCAATAAAATATACGGTCAGAGCAAAGAGCAAGAAGCTTATGAAGAAGAGTTTGACGAGCAGATGGAGATATTGCAATTGGGAAATGAAAGCAACAAAACTCCGACAGAACCGGTAAATACAGCACCCGATCCTTATGATTTTGCCGAAGAGATTGAGGAAGAAGAAACCTTGTCTTTGCAAGAAAAAGAAATCGAACTGATTAGAAAGTCGCTCGAACGTCACGACGGTAAGCGCAAAGCTGCAGCTGAAGAATTAGGCATTAGCGAACGCACCTTGTACCGCAAAATAAAACAATACAAATTGTAATGATGCAGAAATTTTTAAAGCTTTGTTTGGTATGTGCAAGTCTGTTGACTTTGCAAGCCTGTGGTATTTATAGTTTTACGGGTGCCGATACAGGAGATGCCGAAAGCTTTCAAGTGAATTTATTCCAAAACACCGCCAGTTTGGTAGAGCCTGGAATAGAACGAAGTTTTACCAATGCGCTACAAGACCGTATTCAAAACCAAACCAGCTTGAGTTTAACCAATACGGGAGGAGATTTGGTGTATGAAGGAGAAATCACACAATATTATATTGCGCCGATGACGGCTACCAGTAGTAATACCGCTGCCGAAAACCGACTGACCATTGCGGTAAACGTTCGGTTTTATAATAACTTAGACCCCGAGAAAGATTTTGAAAAGCAATTCTCATTCTATTGGGATTATCCTGCCAACCAACAATTGGTAGGAAGCACCTTAGATACCGCACTCGATGAAATCTTTTTAAGGCTTACTCAAGATGTGTTTAATGCCTCCTTAACCAATTGGTAATCGAAAATGATAGATAAGGCTACTTTTAATGCACAATTAGAAAAAGAAACTACCGATAGTCTCCCTTCTAGTCAATATGCCGAGCTATTGGAAGAATACCCTTATTTTCAAGCTGCGCGTGCTTTATACCTAAAGGCTCTTAAAAAGGAAAATAGTTTTAGCTATAATCATGCTTTAAAAGTCACAGCAGCTTATACCGAAGACCGCGGTGTTTTATTCGACTATATCACCTCGCCGGTTTTTAAGCAATTGGAAAAGGCCCGGCAGATCAAAATCCGCTTAAGCGAAGAACTGGAATCAGATTTATCGCTAGCCCCCGAAGAAGCCAGCAAAGTATTTGATCCCGATTTATTTCAACCCGAGCAAGCAGAAGAGCAGGAAGCAAGCGAGCTAGAAAACTCCACTGCTGCAGATCAAAACCAAGCCCCTGTTGCAGAAGATGTTTTGGAAAGCGGACGCCCGCTAACTTTTGACCGCCAAGAGACCCATAGCTTTAGCGAGTGGTTGAAACTCACCCAAGCTCAACCCATTGATAGGGCTGCTGCATCAACAGAAGAATCAAGCACCAGCGAATCAACGACTGTACCTCCTAAGAAATTTGAATTGATCGATAAATTTATTGCGAGTAACCCAAAAATAATTCCGTCTAAAGAACCGGTAGGAAAACCCGATGGCCTGCAGACTGGCCCTTTAAATACGGACTTAATGACCGAAACTTTGGCGCGAGTTTACTTGGAACAAAAAAATTATTCTAAAGCAATTCAAGCTTTTAAAATATTAATTTTGAAAAATCCCGAAAAAAGTAGTTTATTTGCAGACCAGATTCGAGCAATCGAAAAATTACAAGAAAAACATTAGATATGAGCACATTTGGAATATTTTTAGTTTTAATCGTTATCGTAGCCTTTTTATTGGTAGTTGTTATTATGGTACAAAACCCTAAAGGAGGCGGACTTTCTTCTTCTTTTGGAGGCGGTGGCGGCCAGCAAATGGGTGGTGTTAAGAAAACTACCGACTTTTTAGATAAGAGTACCTGGACGCTAGCTACGGTTTTATTGGTGCTTATCTTACTTTCTAACGTAACCATTATGGGTACAGGAAGTGCCGAAGAATCTAGAATCATAGGCGGCGATCAAGAAGCTACTCCAATTGAAGCTCCTGTTCCTAACCCGACTACACCAGCTGTACCAGCTACAGAAAACACTACAGGCGAGCAGAACTAAGCCTTACTAAATACAATTTATCGATGCCATCTGTCACTTAAAAATGACAAGATGGCATTTTTTTTTGCCCTAATTAGACTGGCACACTTTTGGGAATAATGCTGGGCAGAAATTAATAACATTAAAACAAATACATATGGCATTAACATTTAAACCCTTAGCAGACCGCGTGGTGATAGAGCCCGTAGCTGCCGAAACGAAAACCGCTTCTGGTATTTACATTCCTGACTCTGCAAAAGAGAAACCACAGCAAGGAAAAGTAATCGCTGTAGGAAAAGGAACCAAAGAACATGATATGACCGTTGCAGAAGGCGATATGGTTCTTTACGGAAAGTTTTCTGGAACCGAATTAAAGCTTGACGGTAAGGATTATTTAATTATGCGTGAGACTGAAATTTTAGGAATACTCTAAATCTATTCATCTCTTTAAAACTTGTATTGAAACAAATAAAAAAAAAGAATTATGGCAAAAGATATAAAATTTGATATTGAAGCACGCGATGGTATTAAGCGCGGTGTAGACGCATTAGCCAATGCAGTAAAAGTGACTCTAGGTCCAAAAGGTAGAAACGTTATTATTTCAAAATCTTTTGGTGCTCCTGTAGTAACCAAAGATGGTGTTTCTGTAGCCAAAGAAATCGAATTGGAAAATGCGCTTGAAAATATGGGCGCTCAGATGGTGAAAGAAGTGGCTTCTAAAACCAATGATTTAGCCGGTGACGGAACCACAACGGCAACCGTTTTGGCACAGGCAATTGTAAAAGAAGGTTTAAAAAACGTAGCTGCAGGAGCAAATCCGATGGATTTAAAACGCGGTATCGATAAGGCCGTTGAAGCCATTACCAAAGACCTAGCTGAACAAACCAAAGAAGTAGGAAGCTCTTCTGAGCAAATCAAACAAGTGGCTTCTATCTCTGCCAATAACGACGAAGTGATTGGTGAATTAATCGCTCAGGCTTTTGCCAAAGTAGGAAAAGAAGGAGTTATTACCGTTGAAGAAGCTAAAGGTACCGATACTTACGTAGATGTGGTAGAAGGAATGCAATTTGATCGCGGATACTTGTCGCCTTACTTTGTGACCAATAGCGAAAAAATGACTACCGATTTAGAAAATCCTTATATCTTGATTGTAGATAAGAAAATATCTACCATGAAAGATTTAATGCCTGTACTAGAACCAGTAGCACAAACTGGTAAGCCTCTATTAATCATTGCTGAAGATGTAGACGGTGAAGCTTTAGCTACTTTGGTAGTAAACAAATTAAGAGGCTCTTTAAAAATCGCTGCGGTTAAAGCACCAGGTTTTGGAGACCGTAGAAAAGCGATGTTAGAAGATATCGCCATTTTAACAGGAGGAACTGTGATCTCTGAAGAGCGCGGATTCACTCTTGAGAATGCAAGTATCGATCAATTGGGTACTGCAGAGAAAGTGAGCATCGATAAAGACAACACAACGATTGTAAACGGTGCCGGTGATGATGAAATGATCAAAAACCGCGTAAACCAAATTAAATCTCAGATAGAAACTACTACCTCAGACTACGATCGTGAGAAGTTACAAGAGCGTCTTGCTAAGCTTGCTGGTGGTGTAGCCGTACTTTATGTAGGCGCAGCTTCTGAAGTTGAAATGAAAGAAAAGAAAGACCGTGTAGACGATGCTTTACACGCTACTCGTGCAGCTGTTGAAGAAGGAATTGTTGCTGGAGGTGGAGTTGCTTTAGTACGTGCTAAAACCGTATTGGCTAACCTAGAAACCATTAGCTTAGACGAAACAACGGGAGTACAAATTGTAAACCGTGCTATTGAAGCTCCGCTTAGAACCATCGTAGAAAACGCAGGAGGAGAAGGTTCTGTAGTGATCAACAAAGTGCTTGAAGGTAAAGATAACTTTGGATACGATGCCAAAACCGAAGAATATGTTGATATGCTAGAGGCTGGTATCATTGACCCGAAAAAGGTTACTCGTATTGCTTTAGAGAATGCAGCTTCTGTAAGCGGTATGATCTTAACTACCGAGTGCGCTTTAATCGATATTCCAGAAGAGGATAACGCTGGAGGCGGAATGCCACAAGGTATGGGCGGCGGAATGCCCGGTATGATGTAAACCAATCATCGTATCTTATCATACTCAAAACAGCTCGTCTTTCGACGGGCTGTTTTTTTATACCTTGACCTTTTGAGCTTAATATAATTTTAACCTTGTACCAAAACGAATCTGACCAATATAATGCAAGAAAGTGGCAGCTTTTCTATCCTTAATCTGCAGTAATCGAGCAATTGATGTACTTCTTTTGGGTGCGCCGTGGTTAAATCGTTTAACTCTTCTTCAATAAACTAGGTAACTCAGTTGAACTTTATTTAGAGATAAATGCAGGTTCAAAATCATAGACAAAAAAAAATTCCCCTTGTGAGGGGAATTTAAAGTATACTTCGTAGGATCAAGGAAACTAAAACAAGCCCCACTTTTTCTTTTTGGCCACTTCCTCGGCATGGTAACCGTAACCGTAGCCGTAATTATAGCCATAGGCACCATCGGCTTTTACATCGTTAAGCACCAGACCCATACTCTTAATTTTATCATTGCGTTTTAATTCCTCTATATGTTGAATCAATTTACTGTCGGTATAATTGGCACGAATCATATATAAGGTAGCATCGGCGTGATGTGCTATCAGCAAGGTATCGGTAACCAAAATGGTAGGTGCAGTATCTACTACAATATAGTCATATTTTTGTCTTGCTTCGTCTAACAGACTTTCAAAACGTCCGTTAAGCAACAACTCCGCCGGGTTTGGTGGAATCTCTCCCGATAAAATTAAATCCAGGTTCGCGTGTTCAAAAGCATTTTTCTGAACCAATTCTGCTAAACTAACATCTTTGCGGTATAAATAATCGGTTGTACCGGCCAGGTTTTTCTTCAAATTGATATATGCATGCAACTGCGGATTCCGTAAATCACAACCCAGCAACAACACTTTTTTACCTGTAGAGGCCATTGAAATGGCTAAATTAATCGCCACAAAGGTCTTCCCTTCTCCTTTAGTGGTCGAGGTGGTAAACACTACTTTACCGCCTTCCTGCTCCCGATCTACAAAGAAGTTTAAATTGGTCCTTAAAATCCTAAAAGCTTCAGCCAACACACTATGATCGTTCTTATGAATGAGTCGGTCAGCGGTTTTTAACAAAGTAGGCACTTCACCTACAATTGGTATTTGTGGCAACAAGCGCTTCACTTGGTTTTTATGGTGAATTTTGGTATCCAATAAAAACAATACGTATAAAATACCAAAAGGCAATAAAAGTCCTAACACCAGGGCCCCCAACAAAATAATTTGCTTTTTAGGCGCTACCGGTTGGGGTTGAGTATATGCCCAATCTACTACCTTAATCACTGGCGAAGTAATAGCATAACTCAAGGCCGCTTCTTCTCTACGCTGTAATAAAAACAAGTAAAGTCTTTCTTTAATTTCACGCTGACGGGTGATGTCTCTGATTTGTTTCTCTTTCTCAGGAATACTTCCTAACTGCCCAGCCGAAACGCTTTCGCGTTGCCTGATGCTGCGCAAAGCCGTTTCTAGCGAGCGGATATAAGCATTTACACTTCCGTTTAGATTGCCACGCAACTGATTGATTTGCTGGTTTAAGTTAACCACCATAGGATTCTCTTCGGTTCCTGAAACCAAATAGCGTTGACGCTCGGTCACCAAACTGTTGTACTGCTGGGTAAGCGCATTTACATTTTCATTGTCTATTCCAATATTGGCAGGCAATAAATCAAAAGCCGACTGATTTTGCAGTGTTTCTTGGAAATCACGCGCTACCAGCAACTGGGTTTCCATCTCGTAACGTTTTTGTTCGGCCCCAGCTTCTTTACCAAATAATTGCTCGGCACTAGACTCTACGGTTACCACATTATTATCGCGCTTGAAATTTACCAGACCCGACTCAACTGTATCTAACTCTCCCTCTAAAAACACCAAACGCCGTTCAACAAAATCCTGAGTACGTTTTGAAACCAAGCGCTTATCTTCTATACCATCCTGATTGAATACTTGAATTAGCCGATCTAATATGGCTTTATTCAACTCTTGATTAGCGCCTTTAATGCCTAGTTGCAATACGTGACTCTTATCTCCTACCGGCTCTATACTGATTTGCTGGGCTAGGTTTTTCACTTTATGGTTCATCGCCGTGTGCCAAAAAGACATGTTGGCAATGGGTTTAGGATCTTCTCCTACGCGTTTATCGGTGATTAACAAAGTAAAATCGCCGTACTGGAGGGTATCACCAAAACGCCCCTTTTGTTCACCAATAGATTCTGAACTCAGCTTAAACTCCTTATTCCCAAGACTAGCCAATTGTATGCTTGGCGAGTTACCAACTTCTTGTTGAGTACTATCGGGAATCCAATTAACGTGAAAAGGTGCATCTGGACCAAAAACAAGAAAAGATTTGATGGTACCTTTGGATTGGTAAGTGGTATTAAGATCAAGACTTTTAACCACTTGCTCTAAAATACGTCTCGATTTAAAAATTTGCATTTCGTTTTCGAGATTTACCTTAGTCATATTAAACAAGGTACGCGAGCCCGAAAGTCCAGAAAGGTCGAGCCCCCCATCATCGTTTTCATCGAGTACTTTTACCTTGGCCGTAGTTTGGTAAATACTAGTTGAATACCGCAAATAAATGAAAGCCCCAATTACAAAGACTAACACACTGGCCAAGAACCATGGCCAGTAACGCAAGTACTGAAAAATAATCGCCTTGATATCTTCACCGTTTTCCAGGTTGGGGTCTGTGGCATGATTTTCTTGAAAAGCTTGAGGTTCTTTCATCTTATCTAAATATTAATACCGCTGAACTTAAGAGAATTGAAAATACCGAAAGTAGGGTTCCTAGGTTACCTACTATACCAGCCGATTTTACTTTGGCGGTATTTGGGGTAACATAAAGAATATCGTTTTGTTTTAGGAAGTAATAAGGCGAGTTCATCCAATCGGTTTGAGTTAAGTCGATGCGTTGATGCACACGCTCGCCATTGATTTCGCGTACCAATAAAACATGGTTGCGATCGGCTTGGATGGTTAAGTCACCCGCCATCCCTAATGCCTGTGGAATGCTGATGTTCTCATCGGTAATACTGTAAGTCCCTGGAGCTTTAACCTCGCCTAAAACGGTGAACTTAAAGTTAACCAAGCGTACCTTCACCTGTGCATCTCGCACAAATTTTTGCAAACGCAACTCAATCACCTCTTTGAGTTCTTGGGTGGTGAGACCAGCTGCCTGAATATTCCCTAACCCAGGATAATCAATGGCTCCGTTCTTATTCACCAAATAACCCTCTAGCAATATGGCCGGACCGTTTAAATTGGTTGCGCCCATTGCTTGGGTTTTCTTAAACTTAAAAGGGGTTAAACTTTCTTCGTTTAAAGCGGTTACATCGATCTTTAAAATATCGTTTACTTGGATGTATTTTTCGGTATATAAATCCAAGGTTTGCGCAGGTGTATGCTGGTCTATATTCTGCATATATAAGATGTCCTTTTTACTGGTACAAGCGGTCAAGCAGAGAACCCCAACAAAGAGTAGTAGTAATTTCTTCATGCGTGCAAAGATAATTAAGTTTTGCTACTATAAAATTAAGAGCACTTATTATTTACAAACGCTCAATTTATAAAAACTTTTAGTATTATTTGTATTTTCATCAAGATTAAACCTATTTTTGTCCCATAAATCAATTCGATTAACCTAAGAAAACGAGCAGGTTAGCTTGTTTTTCTTTGAAGGATAAACAAATTTTAGCCATACATAAGAAACAAAAAGTGCTTTTCCTTAGCAACGCCCTCTTTATATGAGAACACTTTTACCCAAAATAAAAATCAAGCTGCTACGGCTGTTAAAACCCCTAGTGCAAAATTATGTACCCAGGCGGTACATTTTATTTATTGACAGCCTATTGGCTTTCATCGCATTAGAATGCTCGTTCTTTCTAATCAACAGCGTTCAAGGCAGTACCCAAGTTCGATTTGTTTTATCTTGGGAGTTAGCGGTGATGCTAGGAGTTCAAATACTTAGCTTTATCTTACTAAAGTCTTATTTTGGTTTGGTTCGTTTTTCTAGCTTTCGCGATGTCATCACCCAATTAAAAGTAACGGCATTAGCGGTATTTACCATTTTGATCATCAACCGTATTTATTACTATTATGACGCTCAAAAACTCATTTTGGATGCGGGGGTAATCGTCTACGGGTTTATCAGTTTTTCTCTATTGTTTTTCTTTCGCGTATTGGTAAAGCAAGTATATAAAAGCATATATCCAAGCAAAAAGAATAGCGTCAAAGCCTTCATATACGGTACCGATTTAAAAACCTTAACCACCACCGAGGGTTTATTATCAGACCACTCTGAGCATTTTCGTATCGCTGGATTTATCCATTCGGGAAAAGGCGCTTTGGTAAATCGTATTCATAATCTCCCCATTTACAGTCTAGCTGAATTGAAGCAGATTTCAAAAGAAGCTTCTGCTTTAATTATTACCGAAGAAAAGCTGAAAAAACTGCAGCTGCGTCGTCCGCATTTAGTAGATGAATTACTAGAATTGCAATTGACCATTTATAAAATTGCACCGCCACAGAATTTAGAAGACCGTGTAGATTTTAAAAACCTTAGAGAGGTAAAAATAGAAGATTTACTGCAGCGTAATCCTATTAAAATCAATAACCCGAAACTCAAAGAACGCTATACAGGAAAAACGATTTTGGTTACAGGAGCGGCCGGTTCTATTGGTAGTGAAATTGTGCGACAACTTATTCCGTTTCAACCTGGACACATAATTTTGCTGGATCAAGCCGAGACCCCATTGCATGATATTTCTTTAGAGCTAAAAAACAATCACCCTCACCTCAGTTTTAGTCAGGTGATTGCCAATGTGCGTAACCAAACCCGATTAGCCGAAGTTTTTTCGCAATACAAACCTCAAGTGGTTTTTCATGGAGCGGCCTATAAGCACGTACCCATGATGGAAAACAATCCTATTGAAGCGCTTTCGGTAAATTTCTGTGGTACCTGTAATTTAGCTGATTTAGCCCTTGAATACCAAGTAGAGCGTTTTGTTTTTGTAAGTACAGACAAGGCGGTCAACCCTACCAACATTATGGGGGCTTCTAAACGATCGGCCGAAATATACATTCAGGCGCAAGCCAAAAAACAAAAACAAACCACCTTTATTATTACCCGTTTTGGTAATGTATTGGGTTCAAATGGTTCGGTCATACCACATTTTAAAAAACAAATAGCCGCCGGTGGTCCCGTAACGGTCACCCATCCTGAAATCACCCGTTATTTTATGACGATTGATGAAGCCTGTCAATTGGTATTGGAAGCTGGAGCTATGGGAAAAGGCGGAGAGATTTATGTATTTGATATGGGGCAACCCATTAAAATCATCAATCTTGCCAAGCAAATGATTCGCTTAAGCGGATTGGTACCCAATGAAGATATCGCCATCACTTACACCGGATTAAGACCAGGAGAAAAACTCTACGAAGAACTGCTTGCGGATAAGGAAACTACATTACCTACGCACCACGAGAAAATTCTGATTGCCGAGGACACCAATTATTTCAACAAAACCAGCGGGGTAATACTGCACAAATTTAGTCAGCATATTATTTCCAATGATATTCACCTTGCTTTTGCAACGCTTAAAAGCTTGGTACCCGAATATGAATGTCGCCAACAAGAAGAGCAGCTGAATAAAAAACAACAAGCCAGTTAATAGTATATTTTAGTTTATTTAAACACGCCAAGGTAAGTAAACCCAAGCCTTGGCTGATGCTACCATTCTTGATATGAATAGGTATTAGCGCGGCGCATAAGACTTAGCTTTTTGTTTATAAAAAAATGCTCTATTTTTTTTCGAAGCCCATAAATAAATGTAAGTTTAAGCCAGGATTTTAGCTCTCAATACCACCGCTATGTATTTAATTTTTGATACCGAAACAACCGGTTTACCCAAACGCTGGGACGCCCCCATTACCGATACCGACAATTGGCCAAGAGCCATACAGATCGCCTGGCAATTGCACGATGAACGCGGGAATCTAATTGAACAAGAAGACTTTTTAATACAACCCGAAGGATTTGACATCCCGTTTGATGCCGAAAAAATACACGGGATTTCTACTCTACTCGCTCAAGACCAAGGAATAGAGCTAGAAGAAGGATTAAAACGATTTCAAGCAGCACTTGGGCAAACCAAATTTTTGGTGGGTCAAAACGTAGGTTTTGACATCAACATTATGGGAGCTGAGTTTCATCGCTTAGGTATAGAAACACAGCTTACTCAACTTCCGGTTTTAGATACCTGTACCGAAAAAACAGCTCAATTGTGCCAAATTCCGGGCGGACGTGGAGGTAAGTTTAAACTTCCTACCCTAACCGAATTGCATGAGCATTTATTTGGTGAAGCCTTTAACGAGGCGCATAATGCAACAGCCGATGTTGAAGCCACCACACGTTGTTTTTTAGAATTAATACGCCTTAAGCAATACAGCCTTGATGAGTTGCACGCCCAACCGGGGTATTTTGAAGCTTATGCCACCGCCAATCCACAGCCAATAAAAGGTATTGGTTTAAAGCACGTCAATTTAAAAAAGGCTTCGGCCCAATTGCGCAAGCAACAAAAAAAACAAGCACCTGATGCCGGTATAAGTCAGGCTCAAATCCGAGAAAACCTAGCCGAGCTAGAAGCCGTTTCTTTTACCCACCTACACAACCACAGTCAGTTTTCTATTTTGCAATCGACGATGAGCGTGCAAGACTTGGTAAAAGCGGCAGCCAAGCAAAATATGCCAGCGGTTGCCCTAACCGATCATGCCAATATGATGGGGGCCTTTCATTTTGTAACGGCTATAGAGAATCATAACGCCAAAATAGCGGCAGAGGCATCCGGCGAAAGCCAAGAAAAACCCTTAAAACCTATTGTAGGCTGTGAATTTTTTGTTTGTGAAGACCACTTAGATAAAAGCCGAAAAGATAACGGTTACCAAATCGTTTTGCTTGCCAAAAATAAAAACGGTTACCACAATTTAGCCAAGCTATCTTCTATAGCCTATACCCAAGGCTTTTACTATGTACCGCGAATCGATAAAAAGATAATAGAGCAATATAAAGAAGATGTTATGGTACTCTCGGGTAACCTTTACGGAGAGGTGCCCGGAAAAATTTTAAATGTAGGGGAAAATCAAGCCGAAGAAGCCCTTATTTGGTGGAAAGAAACTTTTGGAGAAGATTTTTATATCGAGGTAATGCGTCATGGACAAGAGGATGAAAACCGTGTAAATGACATTTTAATCCCCATGGCCAAGCGTCACGATGTAAAGCTTGTAGCCACCAACAATACCTATTATGAAAAGAAAGAAGACGCTAATGCCCACGATATTTTACTCTGTGTAAAAGATGGTGAAAAACAATCGACACCCATAGGTCGCGGGCGAGGTTACCGTTATGGTTTACCCAACCAAGAATATTATTTTAAGAGCGCCGAAGAGATGAAAGATCTCTTTAAAGATATACCCGAAGCCATAAGCAACACCCAAGAGATTGTAGATAAAGTAACCCCCTTTGGTCTTGCCCGTGATGTTTTGTTGCCTGCTTTTGATATACCCGATGAATTCAAAGACCCACAAGATGAGATAGATCATAAAAAGCGTGGAGAAAATGCTTATTTGCGTCACCTCACCTACCAAGGCGCCAAAGAACGCTACGGTGAAATTACCGAATCAATAAGCGAACGACTCGATTTTGAACTATCGGTGATTGAGAAAACCGGTTATCCAGGATATTTCTTAATTGTAGAAGATTTTATTCGTGAAGCTCGAAATATGGACGTTTCGGTGGGCCCGGGACGAGGTTCGGCAGCAGGTAGTGCGGTTGCTTATTGCCTTAAAATTACCAATATAGATCCTATTAAATACGACTTGCTTTTTGAGCGTTTTCTAAACCCCGATCGAGTGAGCATGCCCGATATCGATATTGATTTTGATGATGAGGGTCGCGGTCGGGTAATGGACTATGTAATCAATAAATACGGTGCCAACCAAGTTGCGCAAATTATTACTTACGGTACTATGGCCGCCAAATCGTCTATTCGAGATACGGCAAGGGTATTGGATTTACCTTTATCTGAAGCCGATAGAATTGCCAAGCTGGTACCCGATATGTCTAAGCTGTATAAAATATTTGCTTTAGACGAAAAGGGAGTTGCTAAAAAATACCGCAGTGAGGATGTAGAAAAAATAAAATCGCTTTTTGATATTGCCGCCGGTAATGACCTAGAGGCCGAAACCGTAAACCTAGCGCGCACCTTGGAAGGATCGGTTAGAAACACTGGTATTCACGCTTGTGGGGTTATCATTACCCCTAGTGATATCACCAATCACGTTCCCGTATCGCTGGCCAAAGACTCCGATTTGTATGTCACCCAATTTGATAACTCGGTGGTTGAGGATGCTGGCCTATTAAAGATGGATTTCTTGGGGTTAAAAACGCTTACGCTGATCAAAGACACGGTAAAAATTGTAAAAGGAAGACATAATATAGATCTCGACCCAGAAAATTTTCCGCTTGACGATCAAAAAACCTATGAACTGTTTCAACGTGGAGAAACCATCGGGGTATTTCAATATGAATCACCTGGGATGCAAAAGCATATGAAGAACTTGAAACCCACCGTGTTTGAAGATCTTATTGCCATGAATGCTTTGTACCGCCCAGGACCTATGGAGTACATCCCCGACTTTATCGACCGGAAGCACGGGCGGCAGGAAATTACTTATGACCTTCCCGATATGGAAGAGTACCTGCAAGAAACCTACGGAATTACGGTTTATCAAGAGCAGGTAATGTTGCTCTCGCAAAAACTAGCCAACTTCTCAAAAGGTGAAGCCGATAAATTGCGAAAGGCGATGGGGAAAAAGATTTTTGCCCAACTCGAACTCTTGAAGCCTAAATTTATGGAGGGCGGTGCATCTAACGGGCATCCGCAGGAAACGCTTGAGAAAATTTGGAAAGACTGGGAAGCTTTTGCCAGTTACGCCTTTAACAAGTCGCACTCTACTTGCTATGCTTGGATCGCTTATCAAACGGCCTATCTGAAAGCGCATTACCCGGCCGAATATATGGCAGCGGTTTTGTCTAATAATATGAATAACATTAAAGACGTGACTTTCTTTATGGAAGAATGTCAGCGTATGAAACTAGCCGTATTGGGTCCAGATGTGAATGAATCCTACTATAAGTTTTCGGTTAACAAACAAAATGCAATTCGTTTTGGTATGGGAGCTGTAAAAGGAGTAGGTGCCGGAGCGGTAAAAACCATTGTAGATAACCGAAAAGAAGATGGTGCCTACCGATCTATTTTTGATATGGCCAAGCGCATCGATTTACGAGCCGCCAATAAAAAAGCCTTTGAGAATCTAGCTTTGGCAGGCGGGTTTGACAGTTTTGGTGGCACGCATAGAGCACAATATTTTCACGACCCCGGAGACGGTATTAGTTTTTTGGAAAAGGTTATTAAATACGCTGCAAAGTTTCAAGAAAATCAAAATTCTGCTCAGGTGAGTCTGTTTGGTGAAGCCAGCGAGGTACAGATACCCGAGCCTGAAGTGCCGCCATGCGAACCTTGGGGTACCATGGAGAAATTGAAAAAAGAACGCGAGGTGGTTGGAATTTACATTTCGGGACATCCACTGGATGATTTTAAATGGGAATTAAAATATTTTTGTAATGCTTCGCTGAACAAATTGGAACACCTAGAATATTATGTAAATAAAGAACTCTGCATAGGTGGAATTGTAAGTGGCGAAGTTCAACACCGCACTAGTAAGACAGGTAAAGGTTGGGGTATTTTTACCATTGAAGATTATGACGGCTCTTATGAATTCAAAATATTTGGTGAGGAATACCTAAAGTTCAGGCATTTTTTACTGCCCAATAATTTTGTGTTCATCCGGCTGTTTGTAAAAGAAGGCTGGACCAATCGGGAAACCGGAAAAAAGGGAGATCCGCGAATACAATTTAATATGTTTAAACAACTTCAAGATGTATTACCAGATCTATCCAAGAAAATTAGCATACAGCTCGATATCGATCAGTTAAACGAAAATACCATCGATTATTTAGATCAACTCACCACGGCACAAGTTGGTGATAAGCACATCAACTTCATCGTTTATGAACTGAAAGACAAAATTAAATTACAAATGCCCAGTAGGAGTCGAAAAGTAAGCATCAATAGAGAATTACTCGATAGTTTAAAAGCAAAAGATATGCATTTTAAAGTGCAATAGCAGTCAAGCTGATTTACTTTGTATAAAAGAATATCAACCCGCCCCCTATGGCTTAGGTGTTCTGGTTTTTAGTATTGATAAAGCACATACGACTATTGGAAAATCTAATTTAGAAGGTGTAGGGAAAACATAAAAATATTGACTAAATTTGTAGAACAACAAAAATATAAATTATGGCATTAGAACTTACAGACGCAAATTTTGAAGAAAAAGTATTAAATAGCGACAAACCCGTATTGGTTGATTTCTGGGCAGCTTGGTGTGGACCTTGTAGAATGGTTGGACCTGTTATTGATGAAATCAGTAAAGAATATGAAGGGAAAGCAGTTGTAGGAAAGGTAGACGTAGATGCAAATACAGAGTTTGCCGCTAAGTATGGTGTAAGAAATATACCGACCGTTTTAGTTTTTAACAAAGGAGAATTAGTAGGAAGACAAGTGGGCGTTTCTCCAAAAGATACTTACACGAAAGCAATCGACGAGCTTTTATAATATTTTATCTTTAAATAATAAAAAAGGTTTAGCTTAACGGCTAGACCTTTTTTATTTTTATTAAATTGGTAGGCTATGAATTTACAAGAACAAATACAGAAAGGACCTGGTTTTGGACGCTTAGACTTGCTCGCTAAAAAAGTAGTTGAGGGCTTTATTTCGGGTTTACATGCTAGTCCGTTTCACGGTTTTTCGGCCGAGTTTGCCGAACATACGCTTTACCATCCAGGGCAGAGCACCAAACACATCGATTGGAAACTCTATGCCAAAACCGATAGGTTGTACACCAAAAAGTATGAAGAAGAGACCAATTTACGTTGTCACGTAATTATTGATCAATCAAGCTCCATGCACTATCCGGCTTTAAAAAAGCAAAGTTTAAGCGAGTACAACAAAATTGGTTTTGCAGCATTAGCCACGGCATCTTTAATGCAATTATTCAAAAAACAACGCGACGCTATGGGGCTTAGTCTTTACAGCGATGCCTACGATTTTTACCTGCCTGAGAAAGGAAGTGAACGGCATTTTCAACTGCTTTTACATCAGTTGGAGCAAATGCTTACCCCTACCTCAAGCCGCAAAAAAACCGCCACCTATGAGGTTTTACATCAAATTGCCGAAAAGGTAAAACGTCGTTCCCTGATATTTCTCTTTACCGATTTATTACAAGCCCATGAAGACCAAGAACAACTCCTGGCTGCTTTACGTCATTTGAATCACAATAAACATGAACTTGTGGTTTTTCATACATTAGATGGCTCAAAAGAAATGGATTTTGACTTTGAAGATACCCCTAAAAAATTTATCGATGTAGAAACCGGTGAGGAATTGGCGGTTTACCCCTCTCAACTGAAAGAAGCCTACCGCAAGCAGATGAAAAATTACCAAAATCTTTTTAAGCAAATGTGTTTAAAAAACAAGATTCATTACCAAGCGGTAGACATCCAAAAAGACTTACATAAAATTTTAATTACTTATTTAATTGAACGACAAGGTTTTAAATGATTTTAATTAAAAAAATACAAAAAAAGTCCTATTTTTTTTTGCACGAACGATAAAAGCACTTATATTTGCACTCGCAATTGCGCTGAAGCTTTGAAGAAGCGCAATACAGACAAGACAAAGTCTAAAAAATGAGTTACGGTCTGGTAGTTCAGTTGGTTAGAATACCTGCCTGTCACGCAGGGGGTCGCGAGTTCGAGTCTCGTCCAGACCGCAATAAAAAAAGCTTCAATTTTCATTGAGGCTTTTTTTTGCGAAGTTGTGTTGTGTATGTCAAGCGATTGTTTGGCATCTCGGTTTAAGTAGTTAAACCAATGAAGAGCTTTTCCTTTCTTTTAAGGAGAGGCTTTTTTTAATTTAAGTATGATCAAATATTTTGGATGGATTAAGACCATTTTCTGGGATCAAGACCATTTTCTGGGTTTTTGAGTTTTTAAGCAAATAATTTTTCGAGTCTATACAGGAAGAATTCAGTTCTTCTTACTCCTCTTAATTGAGCTCTAAAGCTAAATCAAGAACAAATTCTTAGTCATAGATAGGTCTAAAAAAAGTTCACATTCATCCTAACAAAAGCACCAATATTGTAAAAATTCCAAAATAATAAACTTAAAATGCATCATTAATCGGATATTTTTTACTTTTGTGGTATTTAAAACTATGAAGCCCCACTACCTCGCTATCCTAATTTCATTCGTCTTTAGCCTGTCTTCTCATGCTCAAAATCTAAGCCATGATGAAGCTCAGCGGATACACCAATATCAATTATCCCAATTTCAAAAGCTTTTTTCTCAACCCGATGAAGTCAAACCCATCTTAGACAGCCTACAACTTGTAGGTGAACGCTTTTGGCCAGATAGCTTGCGCGCCTCTAATCATCTTTTAAAGGGCTCATATTATTCCATAAAAAGTGAATTAGACTCATCAATCTATCATTTTAAACAAAACCTTGTTTATATTGACTCGAATTCGGCTCGGTATCCAAAAATGCTAAATAACTTAGCCGTTATGTACAATCATAACGGGCAGTATGCTGAAGCCTTAGAACTAGCAGACAAGGCTACCAAAACAGCAAAAAACCGAAAAGACTTTAAATCTGTTTCTCTGCTTAAAGCCGTTAAATCTGTCACATACGCCCGCTTAGAAGATTACAAAACCGCTTTAAACTTTCAAAAGAAAGTAATTACCACCATTGAAGAAAACGAGCTTAACTTCAGGCAAGTGCCTATTGAATACCATAATTTAGCCAATTTGTATCGGCGATTAAACATGCAAGATTTAGCTATTGCCGAATTTAAAGCTACTCTCCCTCGTTTAAAAGCCAACGAACTACTCGACACCTATTATTTAGGAAGCCTCAATTTGAGTCACTCTTACCTGGAAACGGGCCAGCTCGCCTTAGCCGATTCTTTATTGAGCCTTAGTCATCCAAAAATAGTAGAATTTGGCCACTCTAATATTTTAGACTACTACCAAGAATTAAGAGCTAAATATTATACCTATTTAGGCGATTCGGAGCGTGCTCTTGGCATTTATCGTTCAATTTTCAACAAGGAGTGGAATCCTATCAATGAACGCCTTTACCATGTTGCACGTAGATACATGAGTTTACTCGAGTCAGAAAACTTAAAGGAAGAAGCTACGGAATTTGCTCTATGGATTTTAGATTACGAAAAAAACAATCCGCAACAGCAATTTGGTCTTAAATCAAGGATCAAATTTTATATCCAAGCAAAAGACTATCTCAGAAGCAACAAAGAGACCTACGATAAATTGCTTTTACGCACTTTAAGTCTTCAGGATTCGTTAAACGATCGAAACGAAGAATTGGCAAAACAGCATTTTTATGAAAGTTTAACTTTTCAAGATAAACTACAAGAGAAAAAAATCCTCGAAAAAGACCTAGCCTCGTCTACCTACCGCATTTATCTATTACTAGGATTGGGAACTTTGCTCCTATTGGGCAGCGCATATTATTTTTATAGATATAAAATCGGACAGAAAAAAGCAAGGGCCGCCTTAAGCCATGCCGCCACCAAAGCCAAAAAATTAAACAAGGATTTACAGGCAGTAAAAACAGAGAAAAACAAAGCTGAAGAAACTCTAGCGATTCAAAAATCCGAAATTCTAGCTTTGACCGCCAAGTTTAATCAGGTACAACAAAAATACTCTAAAGCCATCTATAGATTAGATAAAGAAACACAACAGCAGCTGTTAACCCATTTAGGAAATACAGATAAAGCCGAAGATTATTGGGCTATCATTAAAGATAAGTTTATCGCCCTAAACCCTGATTTCATCCAACAATTAAAAGCGCATTATCCTGCTATCACTAGCTCTCAAATTGACTTTTGTGCCTTAATTCGTATCAACCTATCTAATAAAGAAATCGCTAAGACCCTAAGCATCACACCTCAGAGTGTAATTACAAGAAAATACCGTTTGAAAAAGAAATTCAACCTTGAAAAAGATGTTGATTTTACTCGTTTTATCTTAGACTTATAACAAAAATAGACACTTATTCAGCTCACAACAAGCAACTTACAAAAAAAACATAGTTGTCTATTATTTGTCTATGTCTTTAAAATGCTTGCTTCCAAACAAATTTATAAATTTGGACAAAGCCCGAGAAAGTTTTACAGGCACCTATTTTTTTTTAGCTTGCTGAAATATTTTCTACAAAGCTTAAAATAAAATTTTAGTGTTTTACAATAGACTTCGTGTTTATCTAGCGTGGGGGCGCGCTTTTAAACACTGCAAAGCTCCCTTTACGGGAGCTTTTTTCATGATTCAAAACACTCTTGTTACTTTATCATTAATCAGATTGACAGCGGAGTTTTCTTCCTTCAATATAATTTTTTAGTCCAATAGCAGCTAATTTAGGTTTCAAAAAAACACAAAAAAACCCCCAAGTGGAGGTTTTATAACTTTTAATAATTAAGCAATATTCTACTGAGCCGAACAAGGAAGCGCATCTATTTTATCTTGAATACTACCATCTTCATCCCCACAAGCTGCTTTTTCTTGCTCTAAAGCCACCGCATACTGCTGGCAAATGGCGGAGTAATTTGGGTTATTAGGGTTGGTATTTTCAAATAATACTCTAGATTGGTTTGATGTAGTTTGCGCTTCTTCGCAGGTAACGCTAGGTTCTGGACCTGGCTCTTCGCCTCCTCCTACACTAGTAAAAGGAACCTCAAAGAAATAACCTTTAGAAAAGTTTAGCGTATCTCCATCTATTTCAGATATGGCATTGAAGTAAAACTCACCTGAAACACTACCATTTTCGCTTCGCGTAATACTAATCATTCCCTCACCGTTAGCTTCAGAGGTGGTAAAGAACTCTCCGTCAAAAGTCATAAAGCTAGCTGAATTTCTACCCTCTGGTGTAATCAAGTAATTACCAACTTTAAAATTTTCTGTGTTTAAAGTAATGGTTTCATCGGCTGTGTTCCCCACAATTTGCAGTGAATTATCGGTAGCTACATCAGCATAAGAAGTAGAGGTTCTAAAAAAGACACCTTCTAATTCTCCTTGAATAGAGGGAGCATTAGACTCTACATCATCGCCACAGCTCACTAAAAACAAAGCCATTAAATAAAGTAAGAAAAATTTTTTCATAAGTTTAAAGTTATTGGGTACACCTGCAAATTTATAATAAAAATTAAGAACTAAATTAATCGCAGAAAAAAAATATCTCGTATCTTTGCCAAATTATTAATAATCGAGGTCGAGAACCTCAAAATTTAATTTTTATGTCAGTAAAAATAAGATTACAAAGACACGGTAAAAAAGGTAAACCTTTTTACTGGATCGTTGCAGCAGATGCACGTGCTAAAAGAGATGGTAAATACTTAGAAAAAATTGGTATTTACAACCCGGTTTCTAATCCGGCTACTATCGAATTAAACGTAGACAAAGCTGTAGAGTGGCTTCAAAACGGAGCTCAACCCACAAGCACAGCAAGAAACATTCTTTCTTACAAAGGTGCTTTATTAAAAAACCATTTAATGGTAGGTGTTCGTAAAGGTGCTTTAACCGAAGAAGAAGCAGAGAAGAAATTCAACGCTTGGTTAGAAGATAAAGCAAACCGTATCGATGCCAAAAAAGATTCTATCTCAAAAGCCGACCAAGAAGCTAAAGCCCAAGCGCTTGCAGCAGAAAAAGAGGTAAATGAGAAGCGCGAAGCAGAAGCAAAAGCCGCTGCAGATGAAGCAGAAGCTGCTGCAAAGGCTGCCGAAGCAGAAGCTCAGGCCGAAGAAGCTAGCGAAGAAACAGAAGAGACTAAAGAAGATTAATTTTACTTGCTTACGGTATGCGTAAAGAAGATTGTTTTTATGTAGGCAAAATCGTAAGTAAATTTAGTTTTAAGGGAGAGGTACTGGTTAAACTAGATACCGATGATCCCGAAAGTTTCCTTGAAATGGAATCAATCCTTGTAGAAAAACACAAGCGATTGATTCCATTTTTTATTGAAAAATCTTCCCTACAAAAAAGTCAGCTGCTACGCCTTAAGTTAGAAGACGTGAATAACGAGGAAGATGCCGATGCCTTGCTAAAAAAAGAAGTTTACCTACCCCTAAGCTTTTTACCCGAATTAAAAGACGACCAGTTTTACTATCATGAAATCATTGGTTTTGAGGTAATCGACAATCAATTGGGGCCTATAGGTAAGATTACGGGTGTAAATGATACCACCGCTCAAGCCCTGTTCGAAATCTCATTTCAAGATAAAGAAATCTTAGTTCCTATTCACGATCATTTCTTGAAGCAGGTAGACAAGGTCAATAAAAAAATACATTTAGAAACTCCTCCTGGTTTATTAGATTTGTATTTGTAATTCGCTTAAAGCGGATTTATAATCTTAACCGCAAAGCGTATGAACCCCGAAAAAGCATTTATATTTAAAGAATTTAGTGTCGCGCAAGATCGCTGTGCTATGAAAATTGGCACAGATGGCGTATTGCTGGGGGCTTGGGCAAGCATTTCCCAAAACCCTTTTTCTATACTCGATATTGGGGCGGGCACCGGCGTTATCGCTTTGATGCTAGCACAACGAAGCAATGCAGAAATCATAGACGCCATTGAAATCGAAGCAAATGCTTATGAGCAATGTGTCGATAATTTTGAAGCCAGCCATTGGAACGACCGACTTTTTTGTTATCACGCTAGCTTAGATGAATTTGCAGCCGAAATAGACGATACTTATGATTTGATTGTGAGTAATCCGCCGTTTTATGAAGAAGACTACAAATCAACCAATACCTTTCGCAACCAAGCCCGTTTTACAGATGCCCTTCCTTTTCAAGAATTATTAAGGCACACTTCCCAGTTACTTTCAGAAAAGGGTATTTTTTGCAGCATTATTCCGTTTAAACATTATGAGGCTTTCCTCGCTTTCGCGGAAGCAGAACAACTGCATCTACAAAAGGTAACTTTTGTAAAAGGCAATAAAAACACTCCCATAAAACGCTGTTTGCTGCAGTTTGGGTTTTCATCCGTGCAAACGCTAGAAAAAGACGAGTTGATTATAGAGACCAAAAGGCATCAGTACACCCAAGCCTATAAAAAGCTAGTGCAAGATTTTTATTTGAAAATGTAAGGCAAGAGCAGTTTAGTTTACTGTTTTAGATTTTATAAGGTTGATTTATTTGCTGTTAAATAAAGATTCTTTATATGCGTTTTATAACAAATTACTTTAGAAGCAAAAAATGAATTTGGTTATTGCTTCTGGCAGGAATACTTCTCTGTCAGTTTTTTATAAAAAAGGCAATATGGCCTAATCTGGGTAAAAGCTACCTTTATGATGTTGATATTATAAGATTAAACCTAGACACTTGGATATTATTTTTCGCCTACGTTCTTTTTATACCTATATTCGAATAGCTAGCAAATCGCGGGACATTGATCAAAAACAAGTATTTTAAAGCAATTGGTTTTCTATGCTTTTTACTTCTAATGGTTATCCTATTTAACGAAAGTCCCTATGATTGGTTCACGTGGTTATTCTTCTTTTTAATGCTGTCGATATATTTATTACCTAATTTTAAAGCAAAATGTTCTGCTAATTATTCAATCGCAGTCTTCGCCTTAATCAATAGCCTTTTATTTGCATTTCTTCATATTGCTGATGACATTTTGAATTGGGAGAATTTATTTATTAGCTTCAGGTTTTTTGTTTTGTTGGTTTACCATTAACTACTCTATTATTCTAGCTATTTTGTTTCACATATTAAACAATATAAATGCTACTATAGATGATGTTTCCTTTACGAATCAAGATGTAAAAGAGAGAGAGTATAAAAATAATACCTCGGTAAAATAACGTGAAAAATCACTTTTTAATTCAGATTATCCCTACGCTAAGGTTAACGAAACAAGCTATATTTGTAAGGCTGTAGAGATTAATTCTTTTATTAATCAAGATTCTTTGAAAAAACACCTTCCAACAAAAGAATTAGGCAAATATGAATTTAAAATTACAAGTGACACCCTTATTACCAATGAGCTTTTCTTTGAAATTATGACTGATCTTTATTTTCTTAAAAAAATAAAAGATTAAATAAAATGGTTTTATTTTACCTTATCAGATTTCCTAAAACCATCAATAAGCGAGGAATTTTCATCGTTAAAGTCAAAATTTAAATACACCTTATAACGAATTAAGATCGCTTTGAAAAAAGCATATAGGCTCAAGTATCTTCACTACAAAGCTATAATTTATTCAACCCAATTTATTGCCTAGTCGGCTTGATTTGGTTAACTTTACGGCTACCAAAAAAACAAAATAAACCTATGAAACCCGATTTATTTCACGCCCCTGATTATTACCAAATAGATGATTTGCTTAGCGACGAACACAAAATGGTACGTACTGCCGCCCGAGACTGGGTTAAAAAGGAGGTGTCGCCAATTATAGAAGATGCCGCTCAAAAGGCAGAATTTCCAAAATCAATCATTAAAGGTCTAGCCGAAATTGGTGCTTTTGGTCCTTATATTCCGGCTGAGTATGGCGGTGCGGGCTTAGATCAAATTTCATACGGCTTAATCATGCAAGAAATTGAACGAGGAGACAGTGGTGTGCGTTCTACGGCCTCGGTGCAATCTTCTTTGGTGATGTACCCTATTTTTAAATACGGTACCGAAGAGCAACGTCAAAAGTACTTACCTAAATTGGCCAGTGGCGAATGGATGGGAAGTTTTGGTCTTACTGAACCTGACCATGGATCTAACCCTGGAGGGATGACTACCAACTACAAAGATATGGGCGACCATTATTTATTAAATGGAGCCAAAATGTGGATTTCTAACTCCCCATTTTGTGACGTAGCCGTAGTATGGGCCAAAAATGAAGAAGGCCGCATTCACGGACTTATAGTAGAGCGTGGTATGGAAGGTTTTAGTACACCCGAAACACATAATAAATGGTCGCTTCGTGCATCGGCAACTGGAGAGTTAATCTTTCAAGACGTAAAAGTTCCCAAAGAGAATTTATTACCCAATAAATCTGGTTTAGGAGCTCCACTAGGTTGTTTAGATTCTGCGCGATACGGAATTTCTTGGGGCGCAATTGGTGCCGCAATGGATTGCTATGATACAGCTTTACGCTATGCCAAAGAGCGTATACAATTTGGTAAACCTATTGCCAGCTTTCAATTACAACAAAAGAAGCTAGCCGAAATGATTACCGAAATCACTAAAGCTCAACTAATGGCCTTGCGTTTGGGACAACTTAAAAACGAGGATCGAGCGACTACAGCGCAAATATCTATGGCCAAAAGAAACAATGTTGAAATGGCTATCAATATTGCCCGTGAAGCTAGACAAATGCTTGGTGGTATGGGAATAACAGGAGAATACAGCATAATGCGCCATATGATGAATCTAGAAAGTGTTATCACCTACGAAGGAACGCACGATATTCATCTTTTAATAACCGGTGCCGATATAACTGGAATTCCGGCTTTTAAATAATCGATTAAAACATAAAATAAAAGTAAAACGGCAAGGCTTAAATCCTTGCCGTTTGTTTATGTACTTATCGATGGGAATTTATTTTAATAGAGCAGCTGACCTAAAATATTGAAGGATCACTTATTAGGTCTGCTTAAAATAAAAAAGCCGTTATTTTTTAATAACGACCCTTTTAAACCTCTATTTTTATTTCAGTCAACCACCTCCAAAAGCAGCAGTTAAGACTCTGGTGCTAATTCTATTTCTAATCCCTCCATCTCTGGAGTTAGTTGTATCTGACAACCCAAACGGCTGTTTTCTTTCGTGTAAAATGCCTCCGAGAGCATAGCCTCTTCATCGTCTTGCATATCGGGCAATTCAATTTGAGGCGTTAGAATATAGCATTGACAAGAGGCACACATCGCCATTCCTCCACAAACACCAATAGTACCTTCGGGAGCCAGCTCATAAGAACGCACAAGCTCCATAATGTTCATATTCATGTCAGTTGGGGCTACCACTTCGTGTTTTTGACCCTCACGATCTGTAATGATGATATTTATATCTGGATTCATAACTTAATTTATTGCCTTTACTACAGCCTTGGGAGCTTCTTTTTTGCTACCATCAAAACCAGTAACGCCTCCTACGGTTGTATATTTCATTACGTACTTTTTATCGGGGAAAATACGTTGGTATGCACTTTGGCACATTAGAGTAGCTTCGTGGAAGCCACATAGAATCAATTTTAGTTTACCAGGATAGGTATTTACATCGCCAATGGCATAGATACCAGGAATATTGGTTTGGTAATCTAGGCTATTGTCAACCTTAATCGCATTTTTTTCAATCTCTAAGCCCCAGTCGGCGATTGGACCTAGTTTTGGAGACAATCCAAAAAGAGGTATAAACTCATCTACAGGCAACCAAAATTCTTCCTTTGCCTCGTTGCTTTTTCTTATGAGTACCGCCTCGAGATGATCTTCACCCTCCAACTGTACAATTTCGGCTGGGGTAATCAGGTTGATTTTTCCCAAATCTTTTAATTCCTTCACCTTATCAACAGAATCTAGAGCTCCTCTAAACTCATTTCTTCGATGTACTAGAGTCACCTCTTCTGCCACATCGGCTAAGAAGATACTCCAATCTAAAGCCGAATCGCCACCCCCTGCGATGACCACTTTTTTGTCACGGTAAAACTCAGGGTCTTTAATCATATAACGAACGCCTTTATCTTCGTATTGACCTAAATTTTCTATCAAGGGTTTACGAGGTTCAAAACTTCCTAGACCACCGGCAATAGCCACCACAGGAGCGTGATGTTTTGTGCCCTTGTTTGTTGTTACGATAAAAGTACCATCATCTAATTTTTCGATGGTATCTGCACGTTCTCCTAGCGTAAAACCGGGCTCAAAGGGTTTGATTTGCTCCATCAAGTTATCTACTAAATCTCCGGCTAATACTTCAGGAAAAGCTGGAATATCGTAAATAGGTTTTTTGGGATATATTTCTGCACATTGCCCGCCAGGTTGTGGCAAGGCATCTATCAAGTGGCATTTTAATTTGAGTAAACCGGCTTCAAATACGGTAAAGAGTCCTGTTGGACCTGCACCGATTATAAGAATATCTGTTTTAATCATAGCTTTTTTTGATCGCTTCGTATTTTTAAACAAAATTAGCGGATATAGAATTTATGAGGAATGACAATTATCATTTTGATAATTCTGGAGCTACGTTGATGACCTTTTCAATTTGCGGAGCATATTTTTTAATGGTCATTTCTACTCCAGATTTTAAAGTCATTTGGTTCACACTACAACCCACGCAAGCTCCTTCAAGTTGCACGCGCACTATATTTTCTTTTTCGTCGATATCAAGCAAAGAAATATCACCTCCGTCATTCTTTAAGAAAGGTCTAATTTCTTCTAGTGCTTTTTCTACCTTTTTCCTAAGTTCTAAATTCATTTTCTTTCCTATTTTTTTACAGCACTGCAACCTGCCATAGTGGTTATTTTGATTGCTTCAGTAGGTGGTAAGCCTTGGTTTCTTGCTACGGTTTCTTGCACTACCTGCTTGGTAATAGCCTCAATTGCTTGAGCGCTTGGCGTATCGGTTTGTAGCGCAGCCGGTCTACCTATGTCACCTGCTTCTCGAATACTTTGCACCAATGGCAGCTCTCCTAAGAAAGGAATTTCTAAGTCTTCTGCTAGATTTTTAGCTCCGTGTTTTCCGAAGATGTAATATTTATTGTCTGGCAATTCTTCAGGCGTAAAGTAGGCCATGTTTTCCACTATACCGATAACAGGAACGTTGATACTTTCTTGTCTGAACATCGCCACACCCTTTTTTGCATCGGCAAGCGCTACATTTTGTGGTGTACTTACCATTACTGCTCCTGTAATAGGTAAAGATTGCATGATAGACAAGTGAATATCGCCTGTACCTGGAGGCAAATCGATTAAAAGGAAATCAAGCTCACCCCAATCGGCATCAAAGATCATTTGGTTTAAAGCTTTTGCCGCCATAGGTCCTCGCCAGATTACCGCTTGGTTGGGTTGGGTAAAAAATCCTATTGAAAGAATTTTTACTCCGTGATTTTCAACTGGTTTCATCTTAGATTTTCCATTGACTTGTACAGACAGCGGTCTTTCGCGTTCTACGTCAAACATAATGGTTGCCGAAGGGCCGTAAATATCCGCGTCAAGCAGCCCCACTTTAAATCCTTTATTAGCTAAACTAACCGCTAGGTTAGCGGTAACAGTAGATTTACCTACCCCACCTTTACCAGATGCCACCGCAACAATATTTTTAATACCGGGTATAGGTTTACCTTTAATTTCATTTTTTGGTTTAGAAGGAGCGTTTACTTTTACGTTCACTTTCACCTTTGCTTTGGCATACACATAATCATGAATTGCCTTCATCACATCTACCTCTGCGCGTTTTTTTATGTGCAAAGCCGGTGTCGCCAACTCAAGATCGACCACAACCTCATCACCAAAAGTCACAATATTTTTTACTACACCACTCTCTACCATATTTTGGCCTTCACCAGAAACGCTTATTTTTTCTAGGGCCTTATAAATATCTTGTTTATTTATTTTCATGAAGTATATCTATTTTATAATGAGCACTTAATTTGGATTAAGTCTAAATGCAAATATAAGGTTTAAGCTTCTAACTATAAAGCCCTTTAAGAGGCATTTATTAATTATCTAACGACAAAACAGGAGGCTGCCAAAAATACTTTTGAAAGTTTTGCACTTGATTATTTTTAACGCTAATTCCTTCCGCTTCAAGCTGAGCTTGCATGGCCTGAGAACCCAAAAAATGGGCTTTACCCGTGAGCATTCCGTTTCTATTGACCACACGATGAGCTGGTATATCTGGATTGCCGGCACTTGCATTTAAAGCATAACCCACCACCCGAGCACTTTTGGGCGAACCAATAGCTTTGGCTATGGCTCCATAGGAGGTTACTCGCCCATAGGGTATTTGACGAGTCAAATGGTAAACGCGTTCATAAAAATCGCTTTGCGCCATCGTTTTTCTCTTAATAAAAAATTCGCAATAAGGTAATTAAAACCAAAATAAACATTAATCCAGCCATAAAGTAGTTGCTGTATTTAGAAAAAGACTGGTTGTGTTTTTCTATTTTCATAAAAGAAACCACGTACATATACAGCGTAGTGAAAGTTCCTAAACTGGCCGCTAAAGCAAAAAGAAATATGGTGGTACGGCTAAAATTAAAATCGCCTGCATGAAAGGCGGCGCTTATGGTTACAAAATAAGGTATAGGAAATACGTTTACAGCAGCAATCATCATACCTTTTACCAAATTACGGGTTGATTCTTGTTTTTTAAGGGCTACCTTTTTATTGGGTTTGCGTGCGGCTATATAAAAATAAATCCCCATAATCAAAAAAACCACTAGACCTGCTCGCAAAATCATCTTTTGTACATAAGGATGATTAAAGATGTATTTGGCCATTAAAATGGCCAGCATAGCTTGAAAAAACACGACCATAGATGCACCCAAAGCTACTCGTAAGCCACTACGTTTACCTTTACTAACACAGGTTTTTGCCACCGTCATATTTACCAATCCTGGAGGAATAACGCCCACCATGGCAGCAAAATAAGTGATTACAATAAATTGGGCCGTATCTAACAAATCTTAGTTTATCTTAAATCGAATATACGTAATTGGTTTGTTTTTTTCAAGATATTGTTTTTCATAAAAAGTCTGTATACCTACCACTTCTGGTGCACTGTATTCATTTTTATATACATCGTGATTAGCTTCTATAATCTCGTGCCCTTCTCCGTGCAGCAAACCTAAGGTATACCCATGCATAAACTCGCTATCTGTTTTAAGGTTTACCACACCATCTTCTTTTAAAATACCTTTGTATTTCTGTAGAAATTCTGAATTGGTTAAGCGGTGCTTGGTACGCTTGTATTTTATTTGCGGATCTGGAAAGGTAATCCATATTTCATCGACCTCTCCGGGTGCAAAAATTTGATCGATTAATTCGATTTGCGTACGTAAAAAACCAACTCGTGTGTTGTTTTCCGATAAAGCAGTTTTAGCTCCACGCCAAAAACGCGCGCCCTTAATATCTATTCCCAAGAAGTTTTTTTCGGGATACATCGCCGAGAGTCCCAAACAATACTCTCCTTTTCCACAACCTAATTCTAGCACTAAGGGTAAATCATTTTTAAAGAAATCTGATTTCCATTTGCCTTGATATTTAAAATTACCCGAGGTAATTTCTTCTCGGTTTGGCTGTATTACATTTTCAAAACTTTCGTTTTCTCTAAACCTTTTTAATTTATTTTTGCTTCCCACTGCTGCATTAATTTTTGGCAAAATTAAACAAATTATACGCAGCTTTAAGAATTGTTTTCAATATTGCAGGATGTTGTATTTTTAAGCGATGCAAAAACCAAAAATTTTAGTAGTTGTTTTAAATTGGGGGCTGGGGCATGCCAGCCGCTGTATACCCTTAATCGCAGCACTCGAACAACAGGGTTTTGAACCTATTTTAGCTTCAGATGGCTTGGCTTTAACTTTGCTCACAAAAAACTTTCCGCATCTTAAGTCTTATCGCTTGCAAGCTTACGAAGTGCGCTATAGCCGAAAACCTGCTTTTTTAAAAGCCGTCTTGGCTTTTCAGGTGATTAGTTGGCTTAAGCATATCTATTTTGATAAAAAGCAGATTTTGGCCATACACAAAAAAGAAAAACTTTGTGGAGTAATTAGTGATAACCGACCTGGAGCTGCTTTATCCTGCATACCCAGTGTTTACCTCACCCATCAAACCAATATTTTGGGCGCTGGGCAATCTATTGCCAATATGCTACACTGGCGCATCATTCGAGCACATTCGCATTGTTGGATTCCCGATTTCACTCATAAGTTGGCTTTTGCCGGAAAGCTGAGTCAACACACAACCTCAAGACAAGTTAAGATAAAAAAAATAGGTTTATTAAGTCAGCTTAAAGCGGATGCTAACCCGGTTACGAAAAAACACATTAGTATACTATTATCTGGACCGGAGCCGCAGCGCAGTGAGTTAGAAGTCATTTTACTTAAGGCGATTGAATTTAGCGAACTACCCGTTGTTCTTATCCGCGGAAGCGATAAAAAGTTAAAACTAGATAAAGTTCCTAGCCACCTAGAAATAATTGATTTTGCTACTAGAACCCAAGTACAGCAAGTTTTAGAAAGCAGTCATTTTGTTATTGCCCGTTCTGGTTATAGTAGCTTGATGGATTTTTGCGCTTTAGGCCTTAAAGCTTTTTTAATTCCCACGCCGGGGCAACCCGAACAAGAGTATTTAGCAAGCTATTTTTCGAAGCAAGGCTGGACGGCAAGTTGCACACAAGAGGCCTTTACATGGCGCAAATTAGAGGCACTAAAAAATATAAAAGGATTTCCTACTTTTGAGGCTCCCGATTTTAAAGCTTTGTTTTCGATTTTTCGAGCGTAAAAGAGAATTCACTGCCTGTTCCAAAATCGCTCTCTACATAAATGCTTTCTTGATGCGCCTCGAGTATATGTTTGACAATTGCTAAACCTAGGCCTGCACCACCCTCTTTTCTAGATCCGCTTTTATCTATGCGGTAAAAACGTTCAAAAATGCGGTTAAGGTTTTCTTTCTGTATTCCTTCGCCATTATCTGTAATGCGCACAATCAATTTATTTTTCACTAAAGGCTCAATCGCTACTTCGGTAGTGCCTCCGTGCTTTCCATATTTTATCGAATTTACAAACAAATTGATTAAAACCTGTTGTATTTTATCTTTATTGGCATGTACATAAATAGGCGTATTATAGTCGGTATCAAAAGTAAAACTGATGTCTTTTTTATGGGCTTTCATTTCTAACAAATCGAATACATTCTGTATTAAAGCCACCAAATTAAAATCTTGTTTTTCTAATTGTATATCCTCCATCTCGAGTCGGGTGATCAAGTCGAGGTCTTTTACAATATAAACCAATCTGTCAACGCCTTTGCTTGCGCGTTGTAAGTATTTCTCACGAACTTTTTTATCGTTAATCGCGCCATCTAATAGCGTTAAAATATAGCCTTGAACCGTAAAAAGCGGTGTTTTAAGTTCGTGTGAAATGTTACCCATAAACTCTTTACGGTAGTTTTCACGATCTTTTAAAGTCTCTATTTCAAGTTTTTTAACTTCGGCAAAATGCTCGAGTTCTTGAATTAGGGTATTCATATCGGTTGTGATTCTGGGACTTTTAATGGCAGAACTTTCAATCAACTCAACCTTATCATAAACCTCTTTTACCCGTTTAAAGATGTAACTTTCTAACCGCAATTGAATCAGTAAAAAAGTGGTCACCCACGCGAGTACAAAAAACAGGATACTTGGCCCGATATACACCTCGATATAAATGGCTTGTAGGAGCAACGCTAAGCCCAGCATTACCAGACTAATGAGGCTGGCACTAGCGGTTGCAAATTTATAGGATTTTTGTATTTCTTTACCCATAGTATTTTATACTACAAATTTATAGCCTACCCCTTTCACCGTTTTAAAGCGCTTATCGCCCATTTTCTCGCGTAATTTCCTGATGTGCACATCTATGGTTCTTCCTCCTACAACCACCTCGTTGCCCCAAACATTGGCTAGAATATCTTCGCGTTTAAAGACTTTTCCTGGTTTAGATGCGAGCAAAGCTAATAGTTCGAATTCTTTACGGGGCAAAATCAATTCTTTTTTACCTAGCATTACTTTATACTCTTCTTGATTGATAGTAATATCGCCTATTTCTGTAATTCCCTGCTCATTTTCTAAAGGTTGAATTCGCCTCAATAAAGCCTTAACCTTACTCACTAGTACCTTAGGTTTAATAGGCTTTGTGATATAATCGTCTGCGCCAGCATCAAAACCTGCCATTTGAGAATAGTCTTCTCCTCTAGCGGTAAGAAAACAAATCAAGCTGCCATCTAGCTGGGGTTCTTGGCGAATTTTTTCACAAGCCTCCATACCGTCCATTTCGGGCATCATTACATCTAATACAATTAATTGCGGAAGATGTTTTTTGGCTTTTCGAACTCCTTCTTTTCCATTTTCGGCTGTAACCACTTGATATCCCTCTTGCTTTAAATTATAACTTATAATTTCTAAAATATCAGGCTCATCATCTACTAAGAGTATCTTTATATCACTTTTATTCATGCTTTTTACATTATTTATGCTGGTGTAAAAATAGTTAAAATAAGGCTACCCTCTTTGTTAAGAATTGACGCTACCAACTTAACATAGGTAACCATTTGCTAACATGGGTTTAAAGATACTTAACAACCAGATAACTTTTTTCTTGTGATTATAAAATTTCTTTGCAGCGTAAATGAAAACTGCAATGAAAACTACATTAACATTATTATTATTTTGCCTAACACCACTGGTCTGGGCGCAAGAATTTGGAAGTATTAGCGGAAGCTTAACCGATAAGGAAGTAAACAACGAACCGCTACCTTTTGCCAATATTACCTTAAAGAATACCAATAAGGGTACCACCTCTGATTTTGATGGGAATTATGAAATAACCCAAATACCCGTAGGAACCTATACAGTTGTATTCAGCTTTGTTGGGTACGAAACCGTAAGCATTCCTGGAGTTATCATTAAAGCCAATCAAACTACGCGTTTAAGCACTGGGTTGAAATCGAGTGCAGCAGCACTAGAAGAAGTAATGATTACGGCAGTAAAAAGCCGAGATTCTGAAGTAGCCCTTTTGCTCGATCAAAAAAATGCGATTCAGATGCAGCAATCGATTGGTGCCGAAGAATTATCGCGAAAAGCCGTAAGCAATGTAGAGCAAGGCGTCTCTAAAGTGTCGGGAATTACAATGGTTCAAGATCGCGGTGTCTTTGTGCGCGGATTAGATGACCGTTACAACTACCTATTGGTGAACGGTTTGCCATTGGCTTCCTCTGATCCCGATTTCAAAATCATACCACTTAGTTATATCGCCACCTCAATTGTAAGTTCGGTTGATGTCTTAAAGACCTTCTCTCCAAGTTTGTATAGCGATTTTGCGGGAGCTACCTTTAAAATAAATACACCAAAAGCACCGGCTAAGCCTAAAACACAAATAAATTTCGGCGTAAATTATAATACTAAAACCACTTTTAAAGATTTTTATACCGATGATGCCAGCGGAACCGAATTATTTGGTTACACGGGTGACTCGCGTGCATTACCTTCTGAAATTGGTGACCTAAGTTACAGTGCTTCACCGCGTGAATCGGGTGAGCTTTTTTCGACCTCTTGGACCCCTAAAAAAAGAAAAACACCCCTAGACACACGCTTTGGGATTACCCACGGTCAGCGTCTTTTTAGTTCAGACAAAAGCGATCTTGGTATGGTTTTAAGTATGAATTTTAGAAATTCACATCGCGCTCAAGACGGTGTTGAACGTACTTTGAATTCTGAAGGTACGGCCGGACAAGATTTTACCTCATCTACCTATGAATACCGTACACAAAAATCGGCTTTACTAAGTTTAGACTACAATTTATATGAAAAATTAGATCTAACCTTCAACACTATTTACCTACAAAACAGTTCTAATTTCATTCGCGAGGCGTATGGCCGAAATGATGGTTTTACCCAGTTGAATAATCGAGATTTCTTTATTCGAGATATGCGGTATACCGAGAATCAGCAAGTAAATTTTCAACTTTTAGGTAAATATGCTCTAGACGGAAAAAGACAGGAATTGCATTTTGCCAGTGCTGTGGGTCTAGGAAATAATCAAGTACCTGATAGACGAGTACTACGTGCGGCTGGAGTAGGTGAAGATGCAGAGTACATTACCACTAATGGGATTAATCCTTTTAAGTTTTACCAAGAATTAGACAACCAGAACGTTAATGCTAGAGTGGCTTACCGCTTAGGATTACTCCCTAAAGAATCAGAAGATTTTATGGGGCATCTAGAGATAGGTTATCAAACCGATTTGATTGCCTACGACTTCTTTAATAAATTTATTACTGCCCAAGTTAATACCAACGATCTTCCCGCATTGAATACCAACAACCCTCAAGATTTCTTCGAGACAGGATTTGCCAACGGGTTTTTAAGTTATTCGAGTACATTTGATCCGACTGCCAAAAGTGAAATCACCCAAGGTATTCATGCGGGTTATTTACAATTCAACAGACAGTGGGAAAAAATAGTCTTAGAAGCAGGGGTACGCGTAGAAAAAGCAATACGAGAGATCAGCTATCGTGAGCCTTTAGACCGTCCCGACACCCCCTTTAGCAAGATCAAGTACGATCCGCTAGACATCAATCCATCTTTAAACATAAAATACAGTTTAAATGAGTTGTCTAATTTGCGTTTCACCTCATCAATCACCAATACCAGACCACGCTTACGCGAAATTTTACCCACAGTTTACCAAAATGGTGATGGTAATCAAGTTATTGGTAACCCCGATTTACTAAACTCCACCAATTACAACCTAGACATCAAGTACGAAATTTTTCCTAGTAATGCCGAGTTACTTGCTGTAACCGTATTTGGTAAATATTTAAAAGATCCTATTGAGCGTTTGGCGCGTTCTACCTCGGTTGGTTACCGTACTTTTTTCGACAATTTTGAAAGCGCCCACCTTTACGGATTGGAGTTTGAAATGAAATTAAACCTAGGGAATGTTAGTAAAATGGATCAGCTTAAACCTTGGCAATTTGGCTTAAATGCCATCCTCATGAATTCAAAGGCTCAGGCCGACGAGAATGATCCTCGCTTTGCAGTGGTTACCCATAAAGAGAGAAAATTACAAGGTGCTTCTAACTGGGGGCTAAATGCTGATTTGGGATATCAATTATTTGATAGGGAGCAACTAGAATCTAAAATCAACCTAATTTTTAACACCTACGGGAAACGTATTTATGCCGTTGGAGTTGAGGGCGCAGACGAGATTTATGAAAAACCACTCAACCAATTGGACCTCACTTGGAACACTCAATTCAACAAAAAGTTTGGTGTAAAGCTCACCGTGCGTAACCTCTTAGATGAAGAAACTTTATTTACACAAGACCCAACCCAAAACGTTCGTTTTCCCGACCGCTTTAGCAATCAGATTGAGCGTTTTGACCAGGGAATTACTTTTGGATTAAACTTTACATATACATTTTAACCTTTAAATTTAAAAACAATGAAAAAAACAATCAGTAAAACCATTTTAGCCACAGCCTTATTAGGTATGCTGTTCTCGTGCAGCAGTGATGACGAAGGAAACTCAAGCAACAACCCTGTGAATGAGGATATTCTTCAAGGTGACGTACTTACAGGTGAAATCACGCAAGATTTATTTGTTCCCAAGGGAAATTATGCTCTTCGCGGAGCGGTATCGGTTAAAGATGGCGCCACTTTAACCATAGAAAAAGGTACTACTTTTACGGTAATGGCCGAAGATCAAGCAGCTGGTATCAACCTTTTGTTTATCGAGCAAGGCGGTAAAATTATGGCCGAAGGTACTGCCCAAGAGCCTATTGTATTCACTTCTGAAAATAAAAATGCAGAAGGAGGCGATGGCGATTGGGGTGGTATTGGCATACATGGTAAAGCTAAAATGAATGCTCCCGGTGGTACTTCATTATCTGAAGCTGGTCAATTACCTTATGGCGGAAACGACGATAACGATAACTCTGGCGTTTTGCGTTATGTGCGTGTAGAGTATGCCGGTCAGGCCTCATCAGACGGACAATTTGAATTCAATGCTTTCTCCTTTTTTGCAGTAGGAAGCGGCACTGTAGTGGAGTATTGTGAAGCATTTGAAGGAGCCGATGACGGTTTTGAGTTTTATGGAGGTACGGTAAATGCCAAAAACCTTTCAGCCGTAGGAATGGAAGATGATTCAATCGATTGGGATGAAGGTTTCCGCGGAAGCTTAAATAACGTTGTGATTTACCAATACGATGCTACTGGAGATTTTGCCTTTGAATTGGCCAACAGAAGTGGAGAAAACAATGCTAGCCCACGCTCTAGTGCACAAGTAAGTAATGTAACCCTACGAGGACACAATAGACCTGGTAAAGCTGCATTTGACTTAAAACAAGGTACAGCTGGTATTTTTGAGAATATTGTAGGTTATAATTATGACAGCATGATTTTTGTAAACGATCAAACACAAGAAGTAACTAATGGTGAATTATCTTTTACCAATACTTTCTTTGACCAGTACAACAACTTAGTGGTTAATAACGTAGATCAAACCGACATTGCCTCTCAATTAATCGATGAAAACCCTGCGGCAAGTGGTGCAGATGAAAGCGCTTTTGCCAAATGGACTAATTTCTCGGCTCAAGGCGGATTCAATCAGTAACTCACACAATAACAGTGGGAAAGTTTTAAAACTTTCCCACTGTTAAATAAATAAAACCTAAATTTAGCTTTTAATCAATTAACAATCAGACTTATATATTATCTCCTGATAAGTTAAGAAATAAAAAAATTGATTAAAATCATACCAAATCCTAGTACATATTTGTACCTTTGATGACATCATTAAATAAATTTATTATGCAAAAAATTACTTTTTTAACTTTCATGCTCCTTACAGGCTTATTTAGTTTTGCTCAAGGACCTATTATTACCATGATTTCCGATGGAGATTGTTCTGGCGGTAATCCTAAAGTATTAGAAATCTACGCTCAAGGTACTGTAGATTTTTCTTTGTATTCTTTAGAGAACCAAACCAATGCCAATACCACTTGGGGTAACGCTTTAAACTTAGCTTCTCTTGGTACCCTTACCGATGCTTTCGCTTATGTGTATGCAGATGACCCGAGTTTTGCAACTGAGTTTCCTAGCGCAACCAATACCTTTGCTACTACGGCAAGTGTGATGAGTTTTAACGGTAATGACCGTATTCGTTTGGTGCTAGATAGTAACCCAGGCGTTTCTGTAGATGAGTACGGCGTAGATAGCCAAGACGGTTCAGGAGAAGTTTGGGAATACAAAGATGGCTACGCGAAGCGTAAGTCTGGTACTACGGCTGGTACATTTGCCGCAGCAGATTGGGATTTCTATAACGGAGCCTTAAATGGTTTAGGTACTTGCCAAGGTGGTGCTACTTTTGAGAGCATTATTGGTTTAGGAACTTATACTACAGCGGGTACTCCATGCCCACTAAGCTTTACTATTACAGACGTAAGCTGTGATGCAAAAACTAGTGGTACAGACACCTATACCGTTACTGCTTCATTTACAGGTGGAGGAACAGAAACTTATACGCTTAGCCTTAATGAAGGTACCTTAGGGGGTGACGACGCCAATACACAAGCAACAGGTACGGTTACTATTTCAGGTATTACCGAAGGAACCGACTTGAACTATACCATTACTAGTGCCAACTGTAACATTTCAGGAACCATAACTTCTCCTGCTTGTGACCCATCAACTACTGTTGCAGATTTAGCTACTTTAAGAACACAAACCTTAAACGAGAAATACATCTTAACCGGTGAAGCTGTACTTACTATGCAACAGTCTTTTAGAGGTCAGAAGTATATTCAAGATGCTACTGCTGCAATCTTAATCGATGATAACAACGGTGTAATTACTACTACGTATAACATAGGTGACGGAATCACAGGAATCGAGGGTACTTTAACCGAGTTTGGTGGCATTATGCAGTTTGTACCAGAAACCGATCCAGGTGCAGCTACTTCAACAGGTAATAACGTTGCTCCACAAATTCTTAGCATAAGCGCTTACAATGCTAATCCAGAGATGTATGAGTCTGAGTTAATTGCATTTCAAAATGTAACCATTACTGAAGCAGACGGTACAGCTACTTTTGCAACTGGCACCAACTATACTTTAAACGATGGTAACGACAATACAGTATTAAGAACCAACTTCTACAGTGCAGATTATATTGGTACCGTAATCGCGGGACAATACCAAAATGTAGTAGGGATCGCTTCATCTTACGATGACGGAACAAACGTTACTGCTCAAATATTCCCAAGAAGTTCTAACGACTTTAACGCTGCCTTATCTACTCAATCTGTTGAGTTATTAAGCAAAATCAATATGTACCCTAACCCTGCTAACGGATCTGTGGTTAACTTTGAGTACCGAGATTTAAACGAGGTAGAAGTGAGTATTTACACGATTTTAGGAGAGCAAATTTTTAAGGCCAACAACACCGTAAAAACTATTGACGTATCTAACTTCGCTGCTGGTATGTACTTGGTACAAATCAAAGCAGATGGTAACACCGTTACACAAAAGTTAATTGTTGAATAAGTTGATTCGATTCTCAATTAATAAAAGCGCTCTACTCTAGAGCGCTTTTTTTATTCGTAATTTTGCCTCAAATTCTTTCGTAAAATGATGAAATTAGAAAACAAAATATTTGCTATTTCCAACCGGCGTACTTTTGATGAGGTCTGTATTGAAGTTTTCCATTATCAATACCATCATGTATCTATTTACAAAGAATTTTGCGATTACCTTAAGGTATCTCCAGATCAGGTAAAATATATAGACCAAATTCCGTTTTTACCCATTCAGTTCTTTAAAACGAATAAAATCTATAGCCCCAGCACTCCTGCCGAAATTGTCTTTAGCAGTAGCGGAACCACAGGACATACAACTAGTAAACACTATGTAAGTAAGCTTAATCTTTACAAAAAAAGCTTTAGAACTACTTTTAAACAATTTTACGGAGATATTAAAGACTATGCTGTACTAGCTCTGTTACCTGCTTATTTAGAAAGAGAAGGATCCTCTCTCATTTATATGGCGCAAGATTTAATTGCTCAAAGTGGTCATGCTAAAAGCGGATTTTACCTCAACAATTTAGAAGAATTAGTACAAACCTTAAAATTGCTAGAGTCGCAGCAACAAAAAACTTTATTATTAGGCGTTTCGTTTGCCTTATTGGATTTAGCAGAGCAGTTTCCGATGGAATTAAAGCACACCATAATAATGGAAACGGGAGGCATGAAAGGCAGGCGAAAAGAAATGATTCGGGAAGAACTGCACCAAGTAATTGGTAGAGCCTTTAAATTACCACGCGTTCATAGTGAATACGGAATGACCGAACTGCTCTCGCAAGCATACTCGAAAGGAGAAGGAATATTTCAACCGGCAGCCTGGATGGATATCTTAATACGTGACCCCGAAGAACCTACTAGAATTCTTAAAAACGGAAAAACTGGAGGTATAAACGTCATTGATTTAGCCAATTTGCACTCATGCTCTTTTATTGCAACACAAGACCTCGGAAGTAAGCTCAACGCCAATGAATTCAGGGTTATCGGGCGGTTTGACGCTAGTGATATTCGCGGCTGCAATTTACTTTTATTATAAAATTTTGTTAAAGTTATTTTTAAATGTAAGTTTTTTGCCTTAAATTCGTCTTATATTATGCTAAGATGAAAGTTTTTTCATAATAGATTGGTTAGTTAGTAGGAAACCCCAGCAGTGCTGGGGTTTCTTTTTTTGTATTGTTGGTATTTTAAAACTCTGGTTTAATCCGCAATAGCGATAATATAAGTATTCTTCTTTCCTTTATTAAGAATTACATATTGATTATTGATTAGATTTTCTGGTTGAATTATAAAATCTTCTTTTACTTTTTCTTTGTTTACCGCAACACTATTGGCTTGAAGCGCTCGTCTCGCCTCACCATTACTGGCTAAAAAATTAGTTTTAGCAGACAATGCCGCAATCATATCTAAACCTTGCTCAATATCAGCTCTGCTCACCTCTGCTTGTGGCACTCCTTCAAAGACGTCTAGAAAAGTAGCTTTATCTAATTTTTTTAAGTCTTCTGCCGTACTCTTTCCAAAAAGAACTTGCGAGGCTTGAATGGCCTTTTCATAATCTTCTTCTCCGTGCACCATTTTGGTTACCTCTTCACCTAGTCGCTTTTGAAGTAGACGTAAGTGCGGAGCCTCTTGATGTTCTTTCAAAAGATTCTGAATTTCTTGCTGGCTTAAAAAGGTAAATATCTTGATATATTTTTCGGCATCTTCATCGCTGGTATTTAACCAATATTGGTAAAATTTGTAGGGTGAGGTACGCTCTTTATCTAACCAAATATTACCCCCTTCTGTTTTTCCAAATTTTGTACCATCAGCTTTTGTAATCAACGGACAGGTTAAAGCATAGGCTTTACCTTTCCCGATTCTTCTTATCATTTCTGTACCGGTAGTAATATTACCCCATTGGTCGCTACCGCCCATTTGTAGGGTGCAATCTTTTTGCTGATAAAGGTGTAAAAAATCATAACCTTGAATCAATTGATAAGTAAATTCAGTAAAACTCATCCCCTCTTTAGATTCGGCACTAAAACGTTTCTTTACAGAATCCTTTGCCATCATATAGTTCACCGTTATATGTTTACCTATATCGCGAGCAAAGTCTAAGAAAGAAAAATCCTTCATCCAGTCATAATTATTGACCAATACGGCGTTGTTTTCTCCTTCAGAAAAATCAAGAAAACGTTCTAATTGTTTTTTGATGCTGTCTTGATTATGCTGAAGCGTTTCTTCGTCTAATAGATTACGTTCTGTCGATTTTCCCGAAGGGTCTCCAATCATACCCGTAGCACCACCTATTAAAGCCATTGGTTTATGCCCTGCCAGTTGAAAGTGGCGCAGCATCATAACACTTACTAGGTGCCCAATATGCAACGAATCTGCGGTAGGGTCTATACCCACATAAGCGGTACGCATAGCTTCGAGCAAATGCTCTTCTGTTCCTGGCATCACATCATTTAGCATACCTCTCCACTCGAGTTCTTGTACAAAGTTTTTATTCTCCATTATTACTGATTTATCTAGGCAAAGATACTGGTTTCTGTATTTATTAAACACAAAAATTCCTATATTTACAGTATGATTTTAGTGACAGGAGCAACAGGTTTGGTGGGCACACACCTACTCGCTGAACTGCTTGAAAAGCAAGAAAGTAACATACGTGCGATTTATAGAGAAGAGTATAAAAAAGAGTACAGCTTAAGGCTATTAGCTTCTTATTATCAACTTTCTCATTCGCTTTTAGAGCGCATTAATTGGGTAAAGCTCTCTATTCTTGACATCCCTCAACTAGATAAGGCTATACAAAATGTAAAATGGGTATTCCATTGTGCCGGCTTAGTGGCCGACGAACCATCGAATCGTGGCTTTAAGGAATTATACAAAGTTAATGTTGAAGGAACGGCCAATGTAGTAAATTTAGCCCTTACTGCTGGGGTTAGCAAACTATGCCACGTTAGCTCTATAGCTACTTTAGGACAGGAGATAAAACCTACAATACCAATCACTGAAACCTCTATAAGAGAAAGCAATCAGGTTTACAGCAACTACAGCATCACTAAGTATGGTGCCGAAATGGAAGTATGGCGAGCTTCTCAAGAAAAGTTACCAGTAATAATTGTTAATCCTGGAGTTATACTAGGAGCAGGATTCTATGAACAAAGTAGCGGTAGGTTATTTCAAAAAATTGCAAAAGGTTCAAAGTTTTACATTAACAAAAAAACGGGTTTTACAGACGTTCAAGACCTTTGTAGTATTATGGTCTTACTAATGCAGAGCCCTATACAAAATGAGTCGTATATCGTTGTTAACCAATCGCTAGGCTTTAAAGAGTTTTTTACGGAAGCAGCACAGCAATTGGGGGTGCCGGCCCCAAAATTTGAAGCCAAGAAACCTATACTATATTTGTTGTGGTTCATTCAATTTTTAGGTAGAAAACTATTGGGCACACGACAACAAATCAGTAAAACTTTTGTACGAAACAGCGATACTATAAGGCTATATAGCTCAGAAAAATTATTAAAGCACTTAGATTTTCAATTCACCGATTTGAATCAAAGCATCAAACGGATTTGCCAACATTATCTTCAACAAAAATAGTAATGAGTATTAGGGTAAGGCATTTGCCTTCTCAACCTCTTTTTCTTTTCTCAATAAGCTATCATTAACCGCCTTTTTAGCTTCTAAACGCTCTAAAACTTCTCGATAGATTTGTTCGTTTCTTTCGGCATCTTCAAAATAGTAATTCGCGTTTTCTACAAAAGTAAGACTGTCTATATTGTATTTTTTCAAGATTAACTTATTCACCTTTATGTCCCGTTGCATAAACTTGGTGCCGCTATACCCTTGAATTGCATCTGTATAATGCAAATCAAATAACAAATTTACCATGGTTTCTTCATCTATAAGCGAATCTGGCTTTGGTGCCTCTTCGATATTCTGGCAACCGGTTATTCCCAAAAAAACCATTAGAAAAAGTGCAACTAGATGTTTCATGATCTTTGAAAACTTAAAGCTTGCGCATTTTTGACATCTAATACTTTAAAATTATGGTAAACCAATGCACCATTTACGAAAGTATGTGTGATTCGTGACTTAAAAGTTGTTTTTTCAAATGGCGACCACCCGCATTTATATAATATATTTTCTTTTTGAACTGTCCATGGCGCATTTAGATCGACTAAAACCAAATCGGCTTTATAGCCTTCACGGATAAAACCTCTCTTTTCAATTTGGAAAAGAATGGCCGGATTATGACACATTTTTTCGACAATTTTAGGCAAGGTAATCTTACCTTGATGATAAAACTGAAGCATGGCCGGTAAAGCATGCTGTACTAGAGGCCCTCCACTTGGTGCTTTGGTGTAGACATTATTTTTCTCTTCTAATGTATGTGGCGCATGGTCTGTAGCGATAACGTCTATTTTGTCTTGCAATAAGGCCTTAAACAAGGCTTCCTGATCTTGTTGTGTTTTAACGGCAGGGTTCCACTTAATCAAGGTTTTTTTATCGGCATAATGGGTGTCATTAAACCAAAGGTGATGTATACAAACCTCGGCGGTTATCTTTTTATCCTTTAAGGGCTTTTTCCCATCAAAAAGTTCCATTTCCTTAGCTGTACTCAAATGAAACACGTGAAGTCTTGCACCGGTTTCTTTGGCTAAAGCAATAGCACGAGATGACGATAAGTAGCAGGCCTTTTCGCTCCTAATCTTGGGATGATTTTCTACTGGAATATCTTCTCCATATTTATTTATATACTCTTCTAAATTATCTTTTATGGTAGTTTCATCTTCGCAATGTACACAAATTAAAACAGGAGAATGCGTGAAAATTTCTTTTAAAACGTCTTCATTATCTACCAACATATTTCCAGTAGAAGAGCCTAAAAACAATTTTAGCGCTGGGGTGGTTTTTGGATCTATTTTTTTTATCTCTTCTAGGTTATCGTTGGTACCTCCAAACATAAAAGAATAATTGGCGTAAGCAGATTTAGCTGCTATGGCAAACTTTTCTTCAAACCTTTCGTGTGTAGTGGTTTGAGGTTGAGTATTAGGCATCTCTATAAACGAAGTTATACCTCCTGCAACAGCTGCTTTACTTCCGTGTTCTATATCTTCTTTATGCGTTAAGCCAGGTTCTCTAAAATGAACTTGATCATCAATAGCACCAGGTAATAGGTATTTCCCTTCGGCATCTACAACCTGCACATCATGTGATTTAACACTGATGATTGGCGCCACCTCAACAATAGTACCATTTTCAATGTAAACCTCACCTTCTTCAACTTTGCCCTCGTTTACAATCTTAGCATTTTTAATCAATATCTTTTTCATAATTCTTTACCGAATAAACTCTTAAATTTCATTTTAATAACGCCAAAAATCGCTTCCGAAATTATGCGCCCGTTCATTTTTGAATTTCCTCTTTCTCTGTCTGTGAAAATTACTGGAACTTCTACAATCTTAAATTTCTTCAAATATGCTTTAAATTTCATTTCAATTTGAAAAGCATAGCCTATAAATTGTATTTTATCTAAATTAATACCTGATAATACTTCTCGCTTATAGCAGACAAAACCAGCCGTAGTATCGTGGATGGGCATACCGGTAATGAACTTAACATATTTAGAGGCCGTATATGACAACAGTATACGTTTCATAGGCCAATTAACAACATTAACCCCAGTAACATACCGCGACCCTATGCTCACTTGAGCCTCGTTTTCTTCACAAGCATTAAACAAACGTACCAAATCTTTTGGGTTGTGAGAAAAGTCGGCATCCATTTCAAAAATATGAGTATAACTACGCGCTAGAGCCCACTTAAATCCGGCAATATAGGCCGTACCCAATCCTGATTTACTTGACCTAGAAAGCAAATGAATGCAATCTTTGTACAGTTGCTTTTTCTCTTCTACCAAGGTTGCAGTACCATCTGGCGAATTATCGTCTACCACCAAAACGTCAAAGCTAAGCGGAAGGCGCAAAATAGCATCCAGAATATGCCCAATATTCTCGGCCTCGTTATAGGTAGGTATGATGACTAAGCGATTGGACATATTTTTTGGTGACAAATGTACTTATTTTTAGGATGAAATATTAAGCCCTATCCGTCAATTTAGTCTTAAATTTGCAAATAAATTGTGTAGCTTGGATATCAGCCTTAGAAATTTAATACCGCAAGATTGGATTATTTTTGTTTTACTTATAGCCATGGCTCTTATAGCCGGTACGGCTCGTGCCTTTGGCAATCGGTTTATTCAATTTAAGGAGTTGTATCGTTCAAATGTTTATTTTACACAATACAAAAAAAGCCCAAATGTTGTAAGCCTGTTTAGTCTGCTTTTGTTTTTAGCTCATCAACTAATTGCCAGTTTAGGTTTATTTGTTTTATTCAAAGCAACCGATTTACTTTCTACAACATACAATTTTAATTTATACCTTCAAATTCTTGTGATTTTTGCTGCGCTAAGTATTTTAAAATATTTAGTTGAGAAAATAACGGCCGTAGTATTTAAAATCGAACCCTTAATCGATAATTATATTTTTTATAAAATCACTTATCGCAACCTTTTTAGTTTATACTTCATACCCTTATTATTTTTATTGATTTATACGCTAAACTACCATAGATTAATCAGTTTAATCTGCATTGGAATGATGGTTCTTCTGCAAACAGGTGGCTTGATTGTTTATTACATAAAACAGCAAAAGTCGCTTATATTGTATTGGTATTATTTTATTTTGTACCTTTGCAGCCTTGAAATCGCTCCCTATATTATTTTATATAAAGTGATTACATAAAAAACAGCATTTAACAAACAGCTTATCGATGAAAGTAAAAACAATTTTAATTTCTCAGCCAGAACCAAAGATGGAGAACTCTCCCTATACAGAGTTGGAGGAGAGACAAAAGGTGAAAATTGATTTTATTCCTTTTATACACGTAGAAGGGGTAACCTCAAAAGATGTTAGGCAGCAAAAGATAGATCTGAGTCAATTCACGGCTATAATTCTAACAAGTAGAAATGCAGTAGACCATTTCTTTAGAATTGCTAAAGAGATGCGCTATGAGGTACCTGACACTATGAAATACTTTTGCCAGAGTGAAGCTGTTGCTTATTATTTACAAAAATACGTAGTATACCGCAAGAGAAAGATTTACGTGGGTAAGCGTACTTTTCCTGAGCTTATACCTTTAATTAAAAAGTACAAAACCGAAAAGTTTTTACTCCCTTCTTCAGACATGCTTAAACCATTAATTCCAAAAGAATTAGATAAGATAAAAGTAAACTGGAAACGAGGTATATTTTATAAAACTGTTGTTAGCGATCTTTCTCATTTAGAAAAAGTTTTTTATGATGTATTGGTATTTTTTAGTCCGAGTGGTATAAAATCACTTTTCGAGAATTTTCCAGACTTTAAACAAAATAATACGCGTGTCGCTGTCTTTGGGAATTCTACAATTAAGGCTGCCAAAGAACATGGTTTGGAGGTAAATATCAAAGCTCCAACTCCAGAGACTCCATCAATGACAATGGCTTTAGAAAAATATATTAAAGAGCATAACAAAAAATAGTTTCAAGTTTTTATTATTATTACAAAAAAGAGGCGGTTTTAAACCGCCTCTTTTTTGTAATAATACATTTAAGTTTTATGCCTTGGGTCCGCCATTCATAATTTCTTCATTGGCATATTCTTCAAACTTCTTAAAGTTATTTTTAAAGAATAAAGCTAATTCTTTGGCTTTAATATCGTAAGCCTCTTTATCTTTCCAAGTATCTCTTGGGTTAAGCACCTCATTGGGTACATTAGGGCAAGATATTGGCATTTGTAGGCCAAAAATAGGATGCTCTTGATACTCTACATCAGATAGTAAACCTTCTAAAGCAGAAGAAATCATTTCACGCGTGTATTTTAATTTCATCCTAGAACCGATTCCGTAAGGGCCACCTGTCCACCCCGTATTAATCAACCAAACATTTACATTTGCCTCTTGCATTTTATGGCTTAGCATTTCTGCATAACGCGTTGGATGTAGTGGCATAAATGGTGCTCCAAAACAAGCAGAAAAACTAGGTACAGGCTCTGTAATACCCGCTTCTGTTCCTGCCACTTTTGCAGTATAACCACTTATAAAATGGTAAGCTGCCTGCCCTGGTGTAAGCTTACTGATAGGAGGCAAAACTCCAAAAGCATCTGCAGTTAAAAAGAAAATATTTTTCGGGTTTTCTCCTACCGAAGGCTCTTTAATGTTGTTAATGTGATAAATAGGGTAGCTTACTCTAGTGTTTTGAGTAATACTAGTATCATCAAAATCTACCTCTCCATCTTTTATGATTACGTTCTCAAGAATGGCTCCAGGTTTAATAGCTCCATAGATGTCTGGTTCTTTTTCTGAAGAAAGGTTTATTACTTTAGCATAGCAACCTCCCTCAAAATTAAAGATCTTGTTTTCGGCTGTCCATCCGTGCTCATCATCACCTATAAGTTTACGCTCTGGATCGGCCGACAAGGTAGTTTTACCCGTACCCGACAAGCCAAAAAATATTGCCGTATCACCTGCCTCGCCAACGTTTGCAGAACAATGCATAGGTAGCGTATTTTTATTTACAGGTAAAATAAAGTTTAGGGCAGAAAAAATACCTTTTTTGATTTCGCCGGTATAACCAGTACCACCTATAAGCGCAATTTTCTTTTTAAAGTTTAAGATAGCAAAATTATGCTGTCTTGTACCGTCTATTTCTGGATCAGCCATAAAGTTAGGTGCGTTTACCACCGTCCATTCTGGAGAAAAATCTTTTAATTCTTCTTCGGTTGGTCTTAAAAACATATTATGCGCAAACATATTGCTCCAAGGCAATTCATTGATAACGCGAATGTTTAATTGATATGATTTATCTGCACAAGCATATGCATCTCTTACAAAAACTTCTTTACCCGATAGGTAATCTACAACCTTTGCATAAAGGGCATCAAATTTAGCTGGGTCAAAAGGTATATTTACATCTCCCCACCAAACCTCATCTTGTGTAACATCATCTTTTACAATAAATCGATCTTTGGGCGATCTTCCTGTAAACTCTCCCGTATTTACGGCCAGAGCACCAGAGTTCACCGTTACACCTTGACCTTTTTGCACAGTGATTTCGTGAAGTTCTTCAGAAGAAAGTTGATAATTGATTTTTGCGTCTTTTATACCGTAATTTTCTAGCGAAAATTCTTGCGTGGTTTTATTATTGTCCACCATAAAAAATTTTGAGTTGTGTTCTTTGAACAAAAATAACAATATTCACTAACATATAAAGAATTAGCTTTCTTTTATTTAGTTTTCATTTTAAGCACCTGAAATAAAATAAGCACCCAAGCGCTAATCAGAAGTAAGCCTCCTGTTGGCGTTAGCAGCGCAATTTTGGTAAAATCAAAGCCGGTTAAAGAGTTGGTTGACAACCCATAAATTGACCCTGAAAATAATGTCACACCAGAGAGCAAGAGCACAAACAAAATATTTTTTGCTTTATTAGAAATAAATGTGGTGCTCCCCAAAACTAAAGCTAGAAAGGCGTGATAAAACTGGTAACGCACACCTACTTGAAAGGTTTCAAGCTGTTCACTAGTCAATAATTTTTCTAAACCGTGACTAGCAAAAGCGCCTAAAATTACGCCCAATAGACCTAGTACGGCACCCAAAATCAATAATTTCTTTTGCATATTTTTAAGCCGAATTAAATTTTATTACTTTCGGAAACGAAACACAAATTTAATCAACTTAGTTTAACTTATGAGAAGTATTCTTATTATTGGTGCCGGAAAATCTACTTCGGCCCTTATACAATATTTACAAAACAAATCAGACCAAGAAAATTTAAGGTTAGTAATCGCGGACTTGAACCTAGAACAAGCCCAAAAACTGGCTGGCAACCATAAGAATTCTAAAGCCTTAAGCTTAGATATTTTTAATGAAAACGATCGAAAATCCGCTATAAGCGAAGCCGATATTGTGATTTCTATGCTTCCCGCTCGCTTTCACATCGAGGTTGCTAAAGACTGTATTAGCTTAGAAAAAAATCTAGTAACTGCTTCTTATGTGAGTAAGGAGATGGAAGCTCTAAGCGAACAAGTAAAAAGCAAAGGGCTTATTTTCATGAATGAAATAGGTGTTGACCCTGGAATTGACCATATGAGCGCTATGCAGGTGATTGATCGCATTCGCCAGTCTGGCGGCAAGATGCTCTTATTCGAATCATTTACAGGAGGCTTAGTTGCTCCTGAAAGCGATAATAATCTTTGGCATTATAAATTCACCTGGAATCCTCGAAATGTAGTAGTGGCTGGCCAAGGTGGCGCTGCTGAATTTATTCAAGAAGGCCAGTACAAATACATTCCCTACCACCGCCTTTTTAGAAGAACCGAATTTCTTGAAGTGGAAGGCTATGGTAAATTCGAAGGTTTAGCCAATCGCAACTCGCTAGCTTACCAAAAGGTTTACGGACTTGAAGATATTAAAACCCTTTATCGCGGAACGCTACGCCGAGTAGGCTTTAGTAAAGCTTGGAATATGTTTGTTCAACTTGGAATGACTGATGACACCTATACTATGCAAAATACGGAGCATATGAGCTACCGCGATTTTATAAATGCATTCTTACCATATTCTCCTACAGACTCGGTAGAATTGAAAATGCGTCATTCTTTAAAGATTGATCAAGATGATTTGATGTGGGAAAAGTTACTTGAACTTGATTTATTTAATAAAAATAAAACCATAGGTATAAAAGATGCAACGCCTGCACAAGCGCTTCAAAAAATCTTAGAAGAGAAATGGACTTTGGCTCCAGATGATAAAGATATGATTGTTATGTACCATAAATTTGGTTATGAATTAAACGGAGAGAAAAAACAAATTGACTCTACTATGGTGCATATTGGTGAAGATCAAACCTTCACCGCTATGGCAAAAACGGTGGGCTTACCAGTAGGTATTGCTACTATAAAAATACTTAATAAGGAAATTAAAACTCCAGGTGTTTTACGCCCCATAAATCAGGAGGTCTATGAGCCCATTTTAAAAGAACTCGAAGACTTCGGAATTGTATTTAGAGAAAAGGAAGTTCCGTATCTAGGCTACAATATTGATAATGTAGTAGGATAAAAAAAGCCGACTTACCACCAGGTAAGTCGGCTTTTTTTTATTAATTATCCTTTTAATCTCTACTCAGATAAACACTTACAAAATACAATAGCGTAGCTAATGAGCCTACAGCTGCTACCACATAAGTTCTTGCGGCCCATTTAAGCGCATCTTTAGAATCATCATATTCTGTACGGGTAACAATTTGTTTCTCTTCAAGCCAAGCTAGCGCACGGTTACTAGCATCATATTCTACAGGAAGAGTAATAAAACTAAAGAGTGTACCTAAACCAAACATAATAATTCCGGCCAATAATACAGTTTTACCCACTCCCAATGAAACAGCATACATTAATATAAGACCTCCCATTATCACCCATTGACTATAATTTGCAGCCACACTTACTATAGGTACCAATTGGCTTCTCATTGTTAACCAGCTATAAGCCGTCGCGTGTTGTACGGCGTGCCCGCATTCATGGGCCGCCACAGCTGCCGCAGCAGCATTTCGTTGATTATACACCGCCTCACTTAGATTAACGGTTTTGTCTTTAGGATTGTAATGATCTGTCAATTGCCCTGGTGTTGAAATTACTTTAACATCATAAATCCCATTATCCTCTAGCATTTTACGCGCTATTTCTGCTCCACTCATACCGTTTTGCAAATGCGTTTTGCTGTATTTTTTAAATTTAGATTTTAACTTATTACTTACATACCAGCTTACAAGCATAATTAAACCAGCAATTACATAATATCCCATCATGGTCGATCAACTTTTATTGTTTAGCACTCAACTAGCAAAAATAGCACCAAATTTAATATTTAAAAATAACCTGACAGACAATAAATATTTCCTCAAGTTTTTTAACAAGTATTTATAAACAAAAATTTCCGCAAGGCTTAACACTAGTGTATCTTTAATAAAAAGTATTTTATGAAATCTTTTTTGTTTGATAAAAGCAAGGGAATTTGCCTTTTTGATTTTGAGCACACTACTGCCGAAGCCAATGCGCAAGCCATACAGAACATGCGCAATTTGCTAAATATTCACAAGATGAACATTCACGATTTAAATTTAGAGTTAATAGACGGAATCTTGACGGTTTATGGTGAAGTAAATTGCCAAAAAACCAAAGAGATAATTATATTACTTTTAGGAAACGCCAAAGGTATTGCCTGTGTGAATGACAGAATGTCTCTTTACCAGGAATCAACTAGTGGCGCAACTGACGCCAAGAAACCTTCACAGTTTTATGAAGTAACTCCTGAGGACAATTTAAAAAAAATTGCCAAACGATTTTATGGAGAAGACAGCTATACTGATAAAATAATAAATGCTAATAAGCCAATTCTAACAGAGCCCTCTGATATTTTTACAGGTTTAGTAATTCGTATACCGAACTAAAAAAACGCGCTACTTTTAAGCAACGCGTTTTGACTTATGTGGTATTGTATTTAACCTACAATATTAACAATTTTACCTGGTACGATAATGACCTTCTTGGGAGTACGTCCTGCTAATTGCTTTTGGGTTCTCTCATCTGCCATTACGATTTGTTCAATTTCATCTTTAGAAAGCTCTAAACTTAACTCTAGAGTAAAACGCATTTTTCCATTAAAAGAAATAGGGTAATTCTTCGAACTCTCTTTCAAAAATTTTTCTTCGAAAATAGGATAATCGGCAAAGCTAATGCTTTGTTTATAACCCATTTTTTCCCAAAGCTCTTCGGCAATATGAGGAGCATAAGGAGCGATTAATATGGCAAGTGGTTCTAAAATTGCACGAGCATTACATTTCAAGGCAGCCAATTCGTTCACACATATCATAAAGGTAGAAACCGACGTATTAAAGCTAAACGCCTCTATATCTTCTCTTACTTTTTTTATGGTTTTATGCAGTACTTTTAAAGCATCTTTACTAGGCTGCTCATCATTCACCACAAATTCTTCTCCTTGATGGTACAGTTTCCATAATTTTTTTAAAAAATTATGAACGCCAGAAAGACCCGCTGTATTCCAGGGCTTAGATTGCTCTAATGGCCCTAAAAACATTTCGTACATACGCAAAGTGTCTGCACCATATTCCTGGCATATCAAATCAGGATTTACTACATTATATTTAGACTTAGACATTTTTTCGACTTCCCGTCCTACCCGGTAAGTAACATCATCTTCGGTAATAAATATAGCCTCTTTATACTCTTCACGCCAATTTTTAAAGCCCTCTACATCTAGCTCATTCGAGTTATTCACCAAAGATACATCTACGTGAATTGCTTGTGTGTCGTAATTATCTTTTAATCCAGCACTAACAAATTTGTTTTGATTTGCTATACGGTATACAAAAGCACTTTCTCCTAAAATCATACCTTGGTTGATCAACTTTTTAAAGGGCTCATTAACGGGTACAAATTGACGATCATTTAAGAATTTAGTCCAAAACCTAGCATACAATAAATGACCTGTTGCGTGCTCGCTTCCACCAATATATAAATCTACATTCTCCCAGTAATTTAACGCTTCCGCGGAAGCAAAAACATCATCGCGTTTTGAGTTTGCCTCATGTTTACCTGCCTCCATATACCTAAAGAAGTACCAAGAGCTACCTGCCCACCCAGGCATGGTATTTAACTCTAAAGGGAAAATATTTTTATGATCTATTTCTTGATTACTCACCACTTGATTTTTAACGGTATCCCAAGCCCAAATATCTGCACGACCTAGCGGCGGCTCACCACTTTCTGTTGGCAAATACTTTTCTATCTCGGGTAATACTATAGGAAGATGTTTTGCGGCTATCATTTGCGGTAGTCCGTTTTTGTAGTAAACTGGAAAAGGCTCTCCCCAATAACGTTGTCTACTAAACACAGCATCGCGTAAACGATAATTTGTTCTTCCTACTCCATTTTTCTTTTGCTCCAATTTTTCAATCGCTTTTTGCATACCCGATTCGTAGGTCAACCCATTAAGAAAATCAGAGTTGGTAAGTTTTACCTGATTATTTTTTTCTGTAAAAGCTTCTTGGCTTATGTCAACTCCTTCAAAAATATTTAGAATTGGTATTTCAAAATGCTTAGCAAAATCATAATCGCGTTGATCGCCACAAGGAACCGCCATAACTGCCCCTGTACCATAACTAGCCAACACATAATCGCCCACCCAAACAGGAATAGGTTCTTGAGTAAAAGGGTGCAAGGCATATGCACCAGTAAATACACCAGAAATACGCTTCACATCGGCCATTCTTTCGCGCTCACTTCTCTTAGCAGCCGCTTCTACATACTGCTGCACAGCTTCTCTTTGTTGGTCTGTGGTTATTTTTTTAACCAACGGATGTTCTGGGGCAAGCGTCATAAAACTAACCCCAAAAATAGTATCTGGCCGAGTAGTAAACACTTCGATAAAGTCGTCCTCATTTTGCACCTTAAATTTTACCTGAGCACCGGTTGACCTTCCTATCCAATTGCGTTGAGTTTCTTTTAAGCTCTCTGTCCAGTCTAACTTCTCTAAATCCTGCAAAAGTCTTTCGGCGTAAGCAGAAATGCGCATACTCCATTGCTTCATTTTTTTTCTCACTACGGGGTGTCCACCTCGTTCAGATACTCCATTTACAATTTCGTCATTAGCTAATACTGTACCCAGTGCAGGACACCAGTTTACCTCTGTTTCTGCCAAGAAAGCTAAGCGGTATTGCAACAAGACCGTCTCTTGTTCTTCTGTGCTATATTCTTTCCATTGTGCTGCAGTAAAATTAGGCACTTCTTCATCGCAAGCCGCATTGATTTCTTGGTTACCACTTGCTTCAAACGCTTGCACTAACTCAGTTATCGGCCTGGCTTTATTTACATCAAAACAATAATAAGACTCAAAAAGCTGTATAAAAATCCATTGAGTCCACTTGTAATACTCGGGGTCACTGGTACGCACCTCCCTACTCCAATCAAAAGAAAAACCTATTTTATCTAATTGATTTCTATAACCGGCAATATGGTTTCCTGCTTTGTCCGTACCTCCTTCAATATTAACTTTGGTGGTATCGGCTGGATGTTGTCCTGTTAAAATAGCATATTGTTCGGCGGGAAGCCCAAAAGAATCATAACCCTGCGGATGCAAAACATTAAAACCTACATGTCTTTTATATCGTGCAAAAATATCACTAGCGATATACCCCAAGGGGTGTCCCACATGCAAGCCTGCCCCAGAAGGATAAGGAAACATATCTAACACATAATATTTTGGTTTATTACTGTTATTACTGGCTTTAAAAGTATGGTTTTGCTCCCAGTATTTTTGCCATTTGGCTTCTATAGTATTAAAATTATAACTCATGGTAAACGCTTTCGATAAATGCCTATAATTATTATTTTGATTGGCAAAAGTACTATTAATGTACGAAAGTGAAAAGTTTGAACGTTTTAAAGAAACTAGTTTCAATTACTTTATTATTTTTACAAAAATTACAAGCCTATTCTTTATGAGTTCTTCGTTTGAAAAATACCAAAAAAGGCGTTTGATATCCTCCTACTTTTCGGTAGTTATAAGTATTGCCTTGGTATTGTTTTTATTAGGTTTATTAGGGTTGCTGGTATTAAACACCAAAAAAGTAGCCGACCATTTTAAAGAGCAAATCGCCTTAAGCATCTTTTTAAAAGATAGTGCCAAAGAAGTAGAAATTAATCAATTAGAGAAAAGCTTAGCTTTAGCCGATTACACCAAATCTACTCAATTTGTTAGCAAAGAAGATGCCGCCAAAGCGCATAGTCAAGAGATCGGTGAAGACTTTATGGATTTTTTAGGGTATAATCCCTTAAAAAACTCAATAGATGTTTACTTTAAAGCCGATTATGTTTCTGAAGCTAAGATTGCAGAAATATCGAAAGATCTTAGCAATAAAAATTTTATTGAGGAAGTGGTGTATGATAAGCCGTTAATAGCCCTGCTCAATGACAACATTAAACGCATAAGCTTTTGGATTTTAATCATTAGTGGTATTTTCACCTTTATAGCCGTATTGTTAATCAACAGCAGTATAAGACTCTCGGTGTACTCCAAGCGATTCACTATTAAAACAATGCAAATGGTTGGCGCTACCAAGGGGTTTATCCGCAGACCGTTTATTTGGAAAAGCATAAAGCTAGGAATTATTGGTTCTATTTTAGCGCTCTCGGGGATGGCTGCAGTTCTTTATTATTTAGACAAAGCCTTTCCTGAATTGCAATTACTAACCGACCATCGATTACTTATTGCTATATTTGCCGGTGTATTCATTTTAGGTTTGGTTATATCTTGGATTAGCACCTTCTTTGCTACCTCAAGATTTTTAAACTTAAAAACAGACGAATTATATTATTAAGCGCTATCTATAGCTTTAAAATAAATTATGGGAGAGCAAAAAAGACGAGAAAGAGAACAAGAAAAGCCAGAGGCCTATTTCATTTTTGAGAAGAAGAATTACATTTTTATGGCTATTGGTTTAGCCGTTATTGCCTTGGGTTATATACTGATGGCCGGAGGCGGAAGCGATAACCCAGAAGTTTTTAATCCCGATATTTACAGCTGGAGACGTATTCACCTGGCACCTAGTCTTGTGCTACTGGGTTTTGGTATTGAAGTTTACGCTATTCTTTTAAATCCAAGTAAAAAGAAATAATGGATGTTTTAGATGCGCTTGTTCTTGGCATTATTCAAGGATTAACCGAGTTCTTACCCGTATCTTCAAGTGGCCATTTAGAGCTAGGCAAAGCGATTTTGGGTGATGATAGTATACCACAAGAAAGTATGCTATTCACCGTTGTGATGCATTTTGCTACTGCGCTGAGCACCTTGGTTATATTCCGTAAAGATATTTACACTATAATTAAAGGGGTGTTAGCATTCAAATGGAACGAGGAAACCCAATTTACTTTAAAGATTATTTTATCGATGATTCCTGCAGCCATAATTGGGTTGCTCTTTGAAGAACAGTTAGAACAATTATTTGGAGGCAGTGTGTTTTTAGTAGGAGCTATGCTAATTGTAACTGCTTTGCTTCTATGGTTGGCCGATAAAGCAAAAAGCACTTTAAAGCCCGTTAGCTACTCCAATGCATTTGTTATTGGAATAGCTCAAGCTATTGCTATGCTTCCTGGAATTTCTCGTAGTGGCGCTACTATATCTACTTCTGTTTTATTGGGGAATGACAAAACCAAGGCGGCTCGATTTTCTTTTTTAATGGTAGTCCCATTAATATTGGGGAAAATTGCTAAAGATATACTCAGCGGCGATTTAAGTCATACTGGTAACAGCACGGCATTATTTGTAGGTTTTATAAGTGCTTTTATCGCTGGGCTCTTCGCTTGTACTTGGATGATTGCACTGGTACGAAAAAGCAAACTTTCTTATTTTGCCATTTATTGCTTGGTGGTAGGAATTATAGCCTTAGCAGTAAGTTATTAATTTAAAACATTATTTTTTGAGTTTTTTTAGTCTAGAAGATTTTAAAGAAGGCCAAGTTTTATTGTTCGATAAACCCTTGGAGTGGACCTCCTTTCAGTTGGTTAACAAAGTACGCTGGTTAATCAAGAAAAATTATGGTATAAAAAAAATAAAGGTAGGTCATGCGGGGACCCTAGATCCATTAGCTACTGGCTTGTTGATTATTTGTACTGGGAAATTCACCAAAACCATTCATGAAATTCAAGGCTTACCCAAAGAATATACAGGGACTATTCGTTTTGGGGCAACCACTCCTTCTTACGATTTGGAAACAGATATCGATAAAACTTATCCGATTAATGATTTGCAACCGGCAATTATAAAAGCAAAAGCGGCCTGCTTTGAAGGAGACATCATTCAAAAACCTCCCGTTTTCTCGGCTTTAAAGAAAGATGGCAAAAGACTTTATGAATATGCTCGCAAAGGCCAAGAAATAAAAATAGAAGGTCGCCCCGTTCGCATAGACGAATTTTCTATTGGTAAAATAAATTTACCCGATGCAGCGTTTAAAGTAAAATGCAGCAAAGGAACTTATATAAGAAGCTTAGCTCATGATTTAGGTCAAGCGGTTAACAATGGTGCTCATCTTACCGAATTGCGGCGCACAAAAATAGGCGATTTCAACATTGAAAACGCCTATACTTTAGAAACTTTTATTACTAAATTACCAAAAGATTTAAGCTAGAAGCAGACTTAATTCTTTCATAACGGTTTTTCCTTTGTCTTGGTTGTACCAACGTTGAAGCTCTTCTTTCACCGTGGCATCAATTTGACCGTGAGCGGCTTTATAGTCGGTTATTAGTTTTTTTGCCGGCGTTGGACGTTCTCCCCAAACGCCTAAAACCTCGAGCGTTTTTTGATCGACCATCACTAATTTAGGGATAGATCGCGCGCCGTTAGTCAAGAAATGATCTATAAAAAAGCTATTGTCATCGCGTAGAACAATTTTTAGTTCTATATTCTCATTTAACTCAGCCAACTTATTTATAGCCGGCAAGCTATGGGCTACATCACCGCACCAACCTTCGGCTACTACTATCCAAAACACTTTTTTTTGAAAGGCTGCAACTTTATCGACTAAGGCCTCATCAACTTTTAGCGTTTTATCCCATCGCTTAATCCTTTTTAAATTGAGTTGGGTATAGTTTAATAAATCTTCAGATTGTGTATGCCCGGTTACGCGGCCTTCTTCAAAGCTGTTAAAAACCAATTCTTTAAAATCAGTATAAGTCATTGCGTTTTCTAAGGCTTTTGACACTTCGGTTTGTAATTCTTTTACCTTCATTTTTTATGCTATTTTTATCCCCTTTAAGGTTAATTCAAAATTACACAATTATGAGCAAGCAGCGTTGTCTTTGGTGTCAAGGGAATGATTTATATGAGAAATATCACGATTTAGAATGGGGTGTACCCGAATATAACGACCAAAAGTTATTTGAAATCCTTTCTTTAGAGATTTTTCAAGCTGGATTGAGCTGGATTACTGTATTAAAAAAACGAGATCACTTCCGTAAAGCTTTTGATGATTTTAATCCGACTACGGTTGCCCAATATGATTCTAAACGGGTTCTAGCATTACTAAACGACAACGGTATTATTCGGCATAGAGCTAAAATTGAAGCTACGATTCATAATGCTCACGTTTTTATACAATTACAACAAGAATCTGGTAGTTTTAGTAAATATATTTGGTCTTTTGTTAATCACACACCAAAAAATAACAGACCCAAAAAGGCAAATGAAATTCCTTCAAGTACAAAGCTTAGTGCTAATATTTGTAAAAACCTAAAAGCGAAAGGATTCAAATTTTTAGGAGCTACAACCGTCTATAGCTTTATGCAGGCTGCTGGACTGGTGAATGATCATCTGGAAAATTGTTTTAAACAACAGCAATCTTAACATGGCAATTTCTGGTGTTTAATTTAATAAAGCGGTAACTTGAAATTTAATTTTCAATAAAAATAGAATAAAGTTAAAAAAAGCAGCTAAGAATAATTATTTTCGCCACTTTACTAAATTGTCAACTTTAGATTAAATAAATCTTAGCATTTATGGAGTGTCTTTATAAATACAGAAAAAGTAGTTTCGCTCTTTTAACCTTGATTATAATTAACTTTTCAGCCAATGCGCAAACACATTTTGATGGTTTCATTAATCCGGAGATTAATTTAGATCTCAAGACCGAAACGCCTTGGAGTTATACTTTTGGCATCGCACACCGATCGATTGTTTTCACCGATATTGAAGAAAACAACCAATTTGATGAACAAGTAAAATACGATGCTGAGTTTATAGAGTTAAATCAATACACTCATTTTAAACTGGGCGAAAAGGGTAAAGCAACAGTGGCAGCTCGCTATCGCTTTAAAGATATTTTTATCGATAAGCATGACGAATTAAGACTCCTCCAACAATATAGCCACAAAATAAAATTCAACAGTTTTACTTTAGGACAACGGCTTCGCTTCGCACAACGATTTAGAGAAGAACTGGTTTTAAGATGGCGCTACCGCATAGGAGCTAGTTTTAAATTAGGCCCGGCTTTAGCCGATAAAGAACCTCTGATTTTTAGTGCCTCAACAGAGAGCGTTTGGGAGTTTGGCAAATATAACAAGCCTAGTTTGGGTCAGCGTTTTACAGGAAAATTTAGTTTACCAATTGGCGCAAATTCAAAAGTAGATTTAGGTTTAGAATATCGCCACCGTAATTATACTCACCAACCCTTTACAGAATTGTTTCTGATAAGCGCATTAAATATCAGTCTATAAATTTCACTACAAATAGCTTAAAAAAGCCTGACGATCAATTTCTTCGGCTCCTAGGCTCGCCAGATGATTGGTATGCACTTGGCAATCAATTAAGCTAACTTCGTGCTCTTTTAAAAACTGAACCCAAGTTATAAAAGCATATTTAGATGCATTACTTACTAAAGAAAACATGCTTTCTCCACAAAATATCCTTTGAGGTTTTAGCCAAATTCCGTAAAGCCCTCCCACCAATCTTTCGTTTTGCCAAACCTCTACCGAATGAGCACTTCCTTGCTGGTGCAATTCGGTATAGGTATTTATAATGTCTTTGGTAATCCATGTTCCGTTTTGACCTGTTCTTTTTACTTGTGCACAGGCTTGAATCACCTGCTCAAAATGTTGATTAAAAGTGACTTTAAATGTTTTTCTATCAAGAAGTTTCTTCATACTTTTTGATACCTTTAACTTCTCTGGAAACAAAACCATTCTTGGGTTTGGCGACCACCACAATACGGGTTGATCATTTTCATACCAAGGAAAGATACCTTTTTTATAAGCTCTCAAAACACGCTCTGGTATTAAATCACCACCATATGCCACCAATCCCAGTTCGTTTGAAGTGTTGGGATGCGGGAATTCTTGTTTTGTATCTAAAAAAGGTATAGTCATAAAAAAAGCTGCTTTAAAATGTTAAAACAGCTTGAAGTTTTTAAGTTATCAATTTAGAACGGTAAATCGTCATTATCGTCATCGTTGAAATCATTTGCGGGTTCAAACTGATCTACAGGAGGTACATCTCCTTGTGGAGCACTACCGCCTAAATCTTCAATACGCCAGCCCTGAATAGAGTTAAAGTATTTGGTTTCACCTTGTGGGCTTACCCACTCTCTTCCGCGTAAATTTACGCCAATTTTTACCGGCTGACCTACTTGAAAATTGTTCAGTAAGTCGCATTTATCTTGAATAAATTCAATAAGCAAGTGTTGCGGATATTGTTCTTGGGTAGTTACAACTACTTCGCGTTTTCTAAACCCATTGCTACCATAGGTTTTAGTCTCGTCTATTTTCTTTATCGTTCCTTGTACTTCCATATTTCTAATTTAATTTTGCTAATAATACCTTCCAGGCTTTCTCTATTTCCTCTTGTTTTAAATACTCTTGGGCCACTGCATGAATTTTCTCTACAGAGCCTTCTTTAATATATTCTACTAAATTCAATTCATTTAAAAAAGAATTGATTTCCTCTTTATTAGGCAAACGTTCGATGGTTCCTAATTTTCCTAGGTCATTCCCGGTTAACACATTACTAGACCGTATATCTTCTGGAAAAGCATCAACGCCTATACCCATGGTTGTTTTGGGTTTAGGAATTTCAAACATACCTTGATTGGCACGTGAGTAATAATTGCTTCCCATACGGGCTACTTGATCAATCTTTGTTTGATCGATAATATTTAAATTCTCATCCATAACCTCTTCAGCAACATGCATACGCACCACTTCACACAGCACCACATTACCTGCGCCTCCTTCTTCACCCAAACTTACTACCTCTTTCACCACGCATTCAAATTGTACCGGACTTTCTTTTACTCGAAAAGGCTTCACTACATCTGACTCTAATGGCGTTAGACCCGTTTTCACGAATTCATTAACACCAGTCGCATAATCTGTACTAGCCAATGACATTTGCTGCACCATCTCATAATTTACTATATTAATAACCACCTCACCTTGTGTGCGTACATTATTTAGGGTGTCCTTAGCACTGCCATCGCTAATGCGTAATAAAGGTGAAAACATAAGCATAGGCGGATTAGCGCTTACAACATTAAAAAAACTAAATGGTGCTAGGTTGGCTTGCCCCTCCTCATTTATTGTACTGGCAAAAGCAATAGGCCTAGGCCCTACGCTACCAGCCATAATACCATAGTTTCTAGCAATTTCAACTTCTTTTGGGTTTATTGTCAACATGAATTAAGATGTTTTTGCAAAGATAACGAAAGTACCGAGCTAATAAAAAATAGCTTTGTTTTTATAAAAAAGATTATCTTTCAACTTTAAAACAACCTATGCTTTACCTTAAAGAACGTAGTTTTGCCCGTTGGTTTGTAACCATTGCCTCTCTGGTAATTGTAGGTTTATTTTTATGGAATGTGTCTATTTTTTTTGAGCGCATCAAAGAAGAAGAGAAAAATAAAATGGAGATCTGGGTAAATGCCTTTACTGAAGTCTCAACACCTAATTCTGGCACTAGCCTCAGTAATAATGTAATTGAAATCTTTAGTTCAAACACAACCACACCCATGTTGGTTTACTCAGTTGGTGATGACAGCTACAATTCAAGAAATATTGAAGAAGATAAAGTTAATACCCGCGAAAAGAAATTGGCTTTAATCGAAGAGTTTAAAAAGCAATACCAACCCATAGAAATTAAAGACGATAATAAAATAATTAATATCGTTTACTACGGTTATTCAGACACACTTAAACGGCTTACCTACTTCCCTGCTTTTGTGATTTTCATCATTATCCTTTTGGTGAGTATTATTTATTATTTTCATATCACTTCAAAAAGCGAAGAACAAAGTTTGTTATGGGCAGGAATGGCCAAAGAAACCGCGCATCAAATCGGCACACCCTTGTCATCGCTAGTGGGGTGGATCGAAATCCTAAAAACTGAAAACATCAACCCCGATTATGTTCAAGAAATACAAAAAGATATAAACCGGCTACAAACCATAACCGATCGTTTTAGCAAGATAGGCTCTGTTCCTAATTTAACACCTACTAATCTGGTTCAAGCTACCCTTGAGACAAGTCAATATTTGCAAATCAGAACCTCAAAGCTGGTTCAATTTGATGTAAAACTACTCAAGCATGCTATTTTTGTAAATCTAAATGAACAGCTATTCAGCTGGACGATTGAAAATTTAGTCAAAAATGCTATAGATGCCATGAAAGGCAAAGGTACACTCAAAATTGAAATGCGAGAAGAAGCACAATGGATACTGCTAAACATTTCAGATACGGGAAAAGGAATTCCTAAATCTGATTTTAAAAAGATTTTTAAGCCTGGTTTTACAACCAAAAAAAGAGGCTGGGGTCTAGGTTTATCTTTGGTAAAACGCATTATAGAAACCTACCATAAGGGTAAAGTTAGGGTACTCAAAAGCGAATTGAATCAAGGTACTTGTTTTGAAATAAAATTAAAAAAAATTAAAAGTTAGACCGTATGGCCTCACAGATGGCTTTCATCTCTTCTTCATTCATTTTCACTTTTGTTTTAAAGCTAGCGTCCTCCATACGCTGTAGCGGAATTAAATGTACGTGTACGTGAGGCACTTCTAACCCAATAACAGCCACTCCTACACGTTTACACGGAATAGACTTCTCTATAGCTTTAGCCACTTTTCTAGAAAACCGCATCAATTCTATATAAGTTTCTTCATCTAAATCGAATATTTTATCTACTTCTTGCTTGGGAATACATAAAGTGTGTCCCTTTGCATTAGGATTTACATCTAAAAAAGCATAAAATTTATCATCTTCTGCAATTTTATAACTCGGGATTTCGCCCGCCACTATTTTTGAAAAAATACTAGCCATAATTATTTATTTTAAATTTATGTTTTAACATCTAAAGCATCGCGTAAAGCATTTCCTATTAGCATAAAGGCCATGACCAAACTCATGATCGCTAAACCAGGAACCAATGCTAAGTAGGGTTTACCTAGCAAAATATAACTATAATGATCTTTAATCATACCGCCCCAACTTGGTGTAGGCGGTTGAGCACCTATACCCAAAAAACTCAATCCGCTTTCAATTAAAATAGCTGCCGCAAAATTGGCTGCAGAAATTACAATTAAAGGTGCTATTACTTGAGGTAAGATATGCTTTAAAATTACTCTGCTGTGCGAGTATCCCAATGCCTTAGCAGCCGTTATATACTGTAATTTTTTTACTCCCATCACCTGTCCACGAACCACTCGCGCCACCTCAACCCACATCGTTAAACCTACAGCAATAAAAACTTGCCAGAAACCTTTACCCAAAGCTAAGGTTATGGCTATTACCAATAGTAGGGTGGGTATAGACCACATCACGTTGATCAACCACATAATAGTGGCATCTATAAAACCTCCAAAATAACCCGCAAACGCACCAAGACTAAGGCCTATTATTAATGAAATAAAAACAGCAACAAAACCGATAGATAGTGAGATTCTACTGCCCACCAATAAACGACTAAATAAATCTCTACCATATTTATCTGTGCCCAATAAAAAAGTATGTTCTTTAACAAATGTCTCTTCTATAGCTTTTAAATTTGTTAATCCGCTAAAGCGGGAAAGCTTAAAACGCTGGGGCAATCCTACAGAGTTTTGCACATCTTTTTCATAAGGGAACACCAAGACTTCATCTCCTTCAATTTTTAACCGGCTAAATGGTATTTGCTGTGGTGTATCCTCTTCACCCAATAACCATTCCCAGTTGTTTTTATGGTATTCACCCCTTGTTTGTGGGAGGGTTAGCATTTTCACTTTAAAGCCTGGTGGCTGAGAATGAATGCTCAGATTCATGGTATTTGCATTGACCGAGTTGTCTGGCGCAATAACATAGGCAAAAAGGGCCATGAACCCTATGATTGTGATATAAATTAAACAAAAAACACCCCAAAAATTTGATTTAAATTTTTGGAGTGCCATTTTGGTTGGTGATCCAGACTCGTGGTGCATTAGTCTCTAAAGTTTGCAGCTGTTTTTTTATTTTGCTTGCCTGCACGCAAGTCTTCTAAAACAAAAATAGCTTCTTCTACATACACGTCTTTACTCAAATTTTTATGCCAGCGTTGTCTTTTCTCTTGCAGGGTAGTATCGGTTTCAAACAGCATTTCTTCTACGGGTAAAGCTGAAAAACTCAAATTGGTTTTATAATCGTTTATGCTTTCAAACTCCTCAAATACAGCCTCACTTTGTTCTAAATCTGCTTTATACTCTTCGTAATTTATACTGTATTGATTTAAATCTCTTTGCGCTTTAATCCACTTCGCATTTTTATCGATTAAATTAAACTGTTTATTTTGAGCAATTCTGCTTTTACTTTTTGCAATCACAGCATCAATATCATCGTATCCATCCCATAAACTATAATTGGCTGGTTGTATTTGATCCCAGGGCAGCGGATTGTTAAGGTCTTTCTCTCCTAGATCTATGTAACTGTATTTATCGGGAACTACCACATCGCTTTTTACTCCTTCTAATTGTGTAGAACCTCCGTTTATTCTATAAAACTTCTGGCGCGTAACTTTCAAGGCCCCCATATCACCTAGGTCGCTATTTTTCATCCATCTATTCAGGTCGATAACACCTTGTACGGTTCCTTTGCCATAGGTTTGCTTGCCTCCAATAATTACCGCACGCTTATAATCTTGCATCGCTGCGGCTAAAATTTCTGAAGCTGAAGCAGATAGCTCATTTACCAAAATTACCAACGGACCGTCCCATAGTACTTCGCCATCTTTATCTTTTAAAATCTCTTTGCGTTTATCTCCGTCTTGAACTTGAACTACTGGCCCTTTTTCTATAAAAAGACCGGCAATATCAACAACGGTAGATAAAGAACCTCCCCCGTTATTTCTCAAGTCAATCACCAAACCGTCCATATTTTCTTTCTTGAGTTCAATTATTTCTTTGCGCACATCGCTAGCCGCGTTGCGTTCATTGGCGTCATTTATATTAAAATAAAACTTAGGCAAATAAATAAGACCAAATTTCTGATCGTCTTTTTCTACCATAGCGCTTTTGGCATAAGTCTCTTCAATTTCCACCACATCACGAACAATTGAAATTTCTTCAATAGCTCCCGATACCTTTTTAACCGTAAGATGCACGGTGGTGCCTTTTGGACCTTTTATTAAACTTACAGCATCATCTAATCGCATTCCTGAGATATCAACGGCCTTTTCTTCGTCTTCCTGTCTTACTTTTTGAATTACATCGCCAACCTCAAGTTCTTCTCCTCTCCAGGCGGGACCGCCAGAGATTACATCCATAATTTTAATCTCGTCCATCTTTTTTTGTAAGCGAGCACCAATACCCTCTAGACTACCAGACATTTGTATATCAAAGCGTTCTTTGTCTTGCGGAGCAAAATAAAATGAATGCGGATCAAAACCTTCGACAATGGCATTTACATAAACGCTAAACCAGTCTTTGCGTTCTAAATCATCTGTCAAATCAAAAAACTCATCTAAAGAATTTTTCACCTTCTCTCGTGCCTGCTGCTCCAACTCCTTGTCGGTTTTTTCAACAAAATCTTCCGTTTCTTTTTCTTTCTTTTGCTTTTGTTCTTCTTTTAAGTCATAAAAGTAACCTAAGGTTGAATATTTTAATTGTTTACGCCAGCGTTCTTTAATTTCTTTTTTAGAGCTTGCAAAAGGTAAATTCTCATAATCTAGATTAATACTTTCTTTTTCTGTAAAATCAAAAGGCTCGTTTAAAATTTCGGCGTAAAACGATTTAGAATCTTCAATACGCTTTAGAAAACGTTCATAAACCAAATTAAAGAAATCTATATTTCTCGACCTTATCTGATCATCTATCTGCTCTTCATACACCGAAAAATCACCAATATCTGCTGTGGTAAAATAGCGCTTTCGCGGATCAATTTTACTTAAAAAATCATCATAAACAGATTGTGAAAATTCGTCGTCTATATTTTTAGGGTCATAATGACCTTTTTCTAAAACATAAGTAATTAACTCAATAAGAACTTGGTCTTTATCTGAGTTTTCATCGGCATCAAACTTTTTGGTGGTAAAGCTGCAAGAGGCAACCGCAAACAGCAACCCAAGTAACCATATAATTGAATTTCTTTTCATAAACGTTTTTATTTTCATAGAATTTCTTCTTACAACAAGCATAAAAATTATGCCAAGGTCTAAATTAAAAATAATAAATAGTTTTATTGAATAATCAGCTAATAAATTTTTGCTAAAACAGCATTAGCTTAGCAGCCTAAGCTGAATAAGTATTTGCTTTAATCCGGTTTAACCGAAACAAAGCGTGTCCGTAAAAATAATTGAATTTATCACTTAATAGCTACTTTAATCGTAGTTTCTATCAATTTGCTTATTTTAGCTTAAAAAAAGAATGGAAGACAAAAAGCCTTTGATTCTCGTTACCAATGACGACGGAATTACTGCACCAGGAATACGCACGCTTATAAAAATAATGAATAAACTCGGAGATGTGGTAGCGGTAGCTCCAGATAGTCCGCAAAGTGGAATGGGACATGCCATTACGTTAAATGATAACCTCTATTGTGACCCTTTAAACGTTGAAGAAACGGCAAATCATTTAGAGTATAGCTGCTCGGGAACCCCTGCTGACTGCGTAAAAATAGCCAAGCAGGAAATTTTAAAGCGTAAACCAGATTTATGCGTGAGTGGTATTAATCACGGCTCAAACGCTTCTATAAATGTGATTTATTCGGGCACTATGAGTGCAGCCGTAGAGGCCGGTTTAGAAGGCATACCTGCTATTGGTTTTTCATTATTAGATTACAGCCTGACGGCCGATTTTTCTCCTTGTGAGGATTTTGTGGAACGCATTGCTCGTAATGTTTTAGAAAATAAACTACCCCCTGGTGTGGTTTTAAATGTGAATATTCCTAAGCTCAAACGAGAAGAGATTAAAGGAATAAAGGTTTGTAGACAAGCCAAAGCGCATTGGCGTGAAGAATTTGACAAGCGCACCAATCCGCAAGGTAGAGATTATTACTGGCTTACCGGCACTTTTATAAACGAAGATGAAGGCGAAGATACAGATGAGTGGGCTTTGGCTAATAATTATATTTCGCTTGTACCTATACAGTTTGACCTCACTGCTCACAAAGCCATTAACACCATAAACAACTGGAAATTAAATGATTAAAAAAGAAATATTTATCGGTTTTGTTGTTGGAATTTTTGCCAATATAGCTGGGATATTTATGTACTTGTATTTTTTTTCGGAGTACAAAATTGAGACTTCTTTGACTTTGGCTCGTGAAAATGGCGTACTAGGTAATGTTATCGCCTTGGGCGCAATTGCTAATTTTTTACCCTTTTTTGTTTATATTAAAAAGAGCAGAATATACCGTGCACGTGGTGTAATTTTAGCCACCTTACTTGCCGGCTTAAGTATCATATATTTTGAATTTTTATAACCTCTGGCGTTTATGAAGTATTATTTGATTGCAGGAGAAGCCTCGGGAGATTTGCACGCCGCCAATCTCATGAAAGCCTTATTAAAGCAGGATCCTAAAGCAGAATTTCGGTTTTGGGGAGGCGATTTGATGCAAGCTGTAGGCGGGAAGTTGGTTAAACATTATAGAGATTTAGCCTTTATGGGCTTTATTGAAGTGGTGGCCAATTTAAAAACCATTTTTAAAAATATAAAGATTTGCAAAGCCGATATTTGCACCTACCAACCAGACGTAATAATCTTTGTTGACTATCCAGGTTTTAATTTTAGAATTGCCAAATGGGCTAAGAAACAAGGTTTTAAAACGCATTATTATATTTCTCCACAAATTTGGGCTTGGAAAGAAAACCGGATAAAAGCAATTAAGCGAGACATCGATGCTATGTATGTTATTTTGCCCTTTGAAAAAGATTTTTACGAGCAAAAGCATAAGTTTCCGGTGCATTTCGTGGGTCATCCTTTGCTTGATGCTATAGAACAACGACCCTCGATTTCTCATCAAGCTTTTATCGCTGAACATCAATTAAACAATTTACCCATAATCGCATTGTTGCCCGGTTCGCGACAGCAAGAAATTAGCAAAATGCTAAAAACCATGCTCGAAATGGTACCGCATTTTCCTAATTATCAATTTGTAATAGCCGGTGCTCCCAGTCAAGACCTAGCTTATTATGAACCATTTTTGGCTAAAAATAGGGTGTCTGTCATCAACAATAAAACCTACGATTTGCTCGAGGTGTCTACCGCCGCACTGGTAACATCGGGTACAGCTACGCTCGAAACCGCTTTATTTAATATTCCAGAAGTGGTATGCTACAAAGGGAGTTATATTTCTTACCAAATCGCTAAACGCATTATTAAGCTTAACTATATTTCTTTGGTGAACCTTATCATGGATAAGCCTGTTGTTACCGAATTGATTCAGAATGATTTTAATCCGCGAAAGCTACGAGAGGAATTGAATTTAATTCTCCAATCTACAAAACGTAAACAAGTCTTAGAAGATTATCAGCAGTTACGCAAAAAATTGGGAGGCCCAGGTGCCAGCGAAAGAACCGCCAAATTAATTTATAATTCAATAAAAGTATGAAAATAAAAGCCTTCTCTCTACTCTTACTTTTAATACTTTCTGCCTGTGGAAGCAAGCGCGAGGTGGCATCAAAAAATAATAAAAATAAAACCACAACCGAAAAGATCATTTCCTACGCCCGTAGTTTTGAAGGTACTCCATATAAATTTGGAGGAACCACGAAGCGGGGTATGGATTGCTCTGGGCTTATTTACACCTCATTTTTAAGTCAGGATATTAGCTTACCGCGTGTCTCTAGCGAAATGGCTAAAAAAGGGAAAACACTTAGACAAAGAGAAATAAGACCTGGCGACTTGGTTTTTTTTAGAACAAACAAACGCCGTAGACGTATCAATCACGTTGGACTAGTAGTAAATCATGACAAATCTGGCATTTATTTTATACACTCTTCAGCCTCTCGTGGTGTAATAGTATCAAAATTAGAGGAAAACTATTGGAAGAAGGCTTATGTTTTAGCAAAAAGGATTTTATAAATTACTATTTTTGAGTAACTTAACCAAATGAAGTTACTCAACACCTCTTTTTTGTGGCTTTTTCTTGCCTTTGTAATAGGCATATTCTTAGGGCATAATTACACATGTAATTTTGACTTTGCTTTCTCTTTATTGCTTGCTACCCTATTTAGTTGGTTAATTGTATTTCTTTACCAAAAGAGAAGTTGGCTACCCCTAAGAATTTTTAGTGTAACCAGTTTGATAACCTTCTTAGTTATAGGATTTTTTTGTGTCAAATTGCAAAAGCATTATTTATATCAAGAAATAAAAACACAACCTAACCAGCTCTTACATTTAAATTTAAAGCAAGAATTAAAAGGTTCAATTTCATATAGAAATTATATCGCACAAATTAAAAACCCAACCGATTTTCGGCAAAACAACCTTGTTTTATTACGGGTGTATTTAAAAGATAGTACAGTAAATTATCAACCTGGAGATGCAATCATTACTAAAACAAATTTAAATCCCTTAAAAGAGCCCCTATTTCCCGAACAGTTTAACTACAAAAAATACTTAGCCAATAAGCACGTGACGCGAGAGACTCGGGTAGCCAGTACCGAAATTATTCATCATAAAAATAGTAATCCAACTTGGGTAGACCAGTCTGAAGTCATCAAGAAGAAAATAACCCACCAACTTAAAAAAACTAAATTAAAGCCTCGGCATATAGCTTTTATAAATGCTCTAGTTTTAGGAAATAAAAACCTTTTAGAGCGCAGCACCTATCAACAGTTTCAAAAAGCTGGTGTGGTTCATATACTAGCGGTTTCTGGATTACACGTTGGGCTCATCGTTTTATTGTTGCAGGGAATTACCTATTTTTTAAAATATAATGAATGGACTCGGGCATTGGGCGTCCTGCTTATAGTTATTGCTCTATGGTTGTATGCCTGGCTGGTTGGTTTTAGTCCTTCTATAACCCGTGCCGTAACGATGTTTAGTTTTTTTATTCTTCTTACTTTAAATAAGCGGAAAACCAATGGGGTTACAAGTTTGGCGCTATCGGCTATGTTGTTACTGTTTATAGATCCTTGGTTGGTATTTGATGTTGGGTTTCAACTCAGTTATTTTGCGGTAGCCTCCATATTATTTTTTTACCCAATTATTTATAACTTATTTTCTAAAAAGACCTGGTTGATTCGTAAGGCTTGGGCATTGGCCTCGGTTACCTTAAGTGCGCAAATAGGAGTACTGCCCTTTACGCTTTATTATTTTAATCAGATTCCAGGATTATTTCTTATTTCTAACTTACTGATTTTACCCTCCCTATTTTTGGTGCTTCTTAGTTGCATCATAAGTATTTTGGGGAGTTTTTATTTTATTGAATTAGAATGGATTCAAGGGTTAACCGAACGCATAATTGATGCTTTAATGTGGGTTATTGAGTCTATTGCCCAGCAAGATGCGTATTACTTTGACCACGTATATTTTTCTGAATCCATGTTAGCTTTGTCTGTTCTTTCATTTTTTAGCCTTATCGGATTTTTTTATAGTTCGCAAAAAAGAATATTCGGATTATTTGCACTGAGTGCACTAATAGCAACACAGTTGGTTTATATCATAGACTATCAAAATGCAAAACAAATCCGTAAAGCTATGATTTTACCTTATTATAAAACCAGCACCCTAGCTATACATAATCCTAACGCAATGCAGATCTACACCGATTCTACGGTGTCTACAAAGGTTTTAGACAATTATAAAACCAAGTATTTCATCAACGATATTCAGCAAAATAAACGCTTAAATCGGGCTTTAGAAATAGATGGTATATCGGTGCTACGTATTGACAGTGACTTATACGCAGAACCTTCTAAAACACCAGTAGACGTATTGTGGCTAAGTCATTCACCTCGTATAAATCTAGAACGAGTTATAAGACTTGTACAGCCTAAAACCATTGTAGCCGATCAAAGCAATTACAAAAGTTACCTTACCCGTTGGCAAAGAACTGCCTTAAAAGAAAAAATCCCTTTCTTTGACAGCGCAAAGAAAGGGACCTTTTACATAATGTCTAAACCTTAATCTTTAAATTCTCCCTTAAAGTTTTTTTGATAACTTGCCCAGGCCTCGCTCGTTTTTAAATTTTTGTAATCGTCGTTGGCAATCATCTTTAAATAAATCTCAAGCTGAGAAGGGGTATGATATCCCGCTACTGGAGAAATAACTTCTCCTTTTTCATCAAAGAAGACCATACTAGGGTAAGCTGTAATTTTAAGAGCGTGAGCAAAAAGATGCTGACTATTTCTACCTTTTCTTCCCGGCTTATATTTTGGGTTTGTATAGGTGAAATCTTTATAGGTTACTTCCTCTGTTCCCTCTGCATTAAACTTCACCGGATAAAAATGTTTATTCACATACTGCGCAACTTGCTTATTACTAAATGTGTTTTTATCTAGCAATTTACAAGGTCCACACCAATCGGTATAAACATCCATAAAGATCTTCTTTGGATTTTCTTTTTGAGCTTCTAAAGCTTCATTCATGGTCATCCAATTGATTTCTTGGGCTTGCGTGCTAAAACTAAGTAATAAAACTAGCGCCCCTATTATTTTTTTCATACGATAAATTTTAATGCATTAAGAAACAATTATTGTTCCACTTTTTTAATCTACCCCTTTCATTAACTTTTTAATAGGTTTGTTCACCGCGATTATCAATAGACCAGCAGCGATAGGAACCACTGTAAAAATCAAGAAAAAGGTAGTTAGTGAATATTCTTCTCTAATATTCTCTAGTTGCCCACCCAATACGGCGGCAAATTTATTACCTATTGCAATTGCCAAGTACCACATACCAAACATAAAAGCAATCATACGGGCAGGAACTAATTTGGAGACGTATGATAAACCTACAGGTGAAATACAGAGCTCTCCAAAGGTATGAAAGAGATAAGCCAAAATTAACCAGATCATACTAACTTTAACCCCATCTTCTACTCCAAAGGTACCAAAAGCAAGCATACCAAAACCTAGTGCCAATAGGATAAGGCCTATACCATATTTCTGTGGTGCAGAAGGGTTGTATTTGCTTTCCCACCATTTAGAGAATAAACTTGCAAACGCAATGATAAAGAATGAATTTAAAATACTAAACCAAGAAGCAGTAATCTCAACCCAGTGATTTTTAACCTGTGTAACTTTAGCTTGAACCACGCCACTATCTCGACCTAAGTTTTCGGCATTTTTCTTAGCGGCTTCTAATCTTTCTGGAGTTAAATAGCCAAACTTTGCGAAATTTTCATCCTTGGTAATGATATTGATTTCTTGTCCTTCTTTAAAATCACTAAAAGCCTCACCTATCACCACTTTTTTAGTGATAATATCATTTTCAATTTGGGAAATATCTTGATCAACAGAGATTGGTGTTTCCATAAAAATTAACTCACCATTCTTGGCCAATTTAGGCTCATTGGTTTCTTCATCTATAACCGCGACCTTCTGAGCTTGAAACTCTACTTCATAGGCAGTAGTATTAAAATCTCTGTTTAACATATAAATAACCACTCCCCATATTCCGACAAAACAAACCGCTAGAACAATATTTGATCCAGGAATTTTTGCGAAGGTCTGTTTCGCTAGAAGCACCAAAACATAGGTAATTATAGCTAATGGAACTATGGTTAATAATGCGTTTACAATGTTAAAAGTAATGGCTGCATTGCCAATGAGTTCTCGATCTATATAATCACGAGCAAAAAGAACCAAAGAGGTAGCACCCTGCTCAAAACCTAAGAAAAAGAGAACGGTAAAGAATGCGAATACAATAACAGCGTACATTCTATTACGCACGACGGTCGCATATCTGTTTATACGCCCTAAAGTCAAATATAAAAAGAGCACCAAACCAAATAGTACTACTACATACTGCCCTTCCATTCCAAACATCTCAAATGGAAACAAATTGATATCAGCGATTTTAGAAAGCGGATCATTGATGGCGTATGCTAAACCTATTATAGAGGTAATAACTATTAAAATTTTATCTAGATTGGTAAACGGATTGTATTTTACTGGTTCTCCGTCACTTTCTACTTCCTGCTGAACGTTTTGCTCTTCTTTAGAAGGCACATCTCCTATTTTCCCGAATAATGGTTTAGCTAACCAAAATTGAAGCGTCCCTAAAAGCATGAAAACTCCGGCTAGACCAAATCCCCAAGACCAGCCTACACGCTCAGCCAAGTAACCACAAAGCATCATTCCGAAAAATGCACCTGCATTTACACCCATATAGAAAATGGTATAAGCACCATCTTTTTTCTTAGGTAAATCTTTATACATTTCGGAAATTATTGAGGTCATTGTAGGCTTAAAGAAACCAGTACCAATAACCAGTAAAGCTAATCCTATGTATAACCAAAACTCAGTTTCAACGGCCATTGCGGCATGTCCTAAAGTCATTATTACTGCACCAATAACTACTGCCCATCTATAACCTGTAAATTTATCGGCTATAACTCCACCAATAATTGGCGTGATATAAAGCAACATGGCATAGGTACCAAAAAGCGCTCCAGCATTTTCGGTAGTCCACTCCCAGCCAGGATTATAACCAATGGCGGCCATGGTTAAGAAGTTAATCAATAATACTCGCATCCCGTAAAAAGAGAAGCGTTCCCACATTTCTGTGAAAAATAATACAAATAAACCGGCTGGATGGCCTAAAACTTTACTCTTAAAAAACTCACTGTGTTGAGTATCACTAATTGCTGACATAGGTGTTTAAATTATTCTTTTATTTCTGTATCGGCTATTTCGTAGCCCTCTTGTTCTAATTTTTCTACTTCTTTATCTTCTGCTCCGTGGGTTAATTTCTTCAGTTTCTTCAAAAATAGGATTACTAAAAATCCGAAGGCCACTGTAAAAATAGTCAAAAACAAAAAGGTATTGTATTCTTGTTCGTTCTGCTCCTCGCTCAAAACAAAAGAAACCTGGTAGTTTTTACCATCTCCCTTATTTTCAACTTGCTGCGCAGCATCTGGATCTTTCTCAAATGTTAAGGCCGCGTGATAAGGATTTTCTGCTGTTACTTGATTTTCTTGAAGTGTTGTTTTAAGCTTATTCACCGCCTCATCATCCAAATCAAAAATTGGGTTTAAGGTTTCTTCTGCTTGGTATTGCTTAAATTTTACCTGATCATTTTCTAGGAAAACGGTTGATTTAAGGGTGAAATTTTTGTCTTGGTTTATCGGATAATCATATACCGTAACCACTTTATTTTGTTCGTTTTTAATCTCAATGCTATCTTTTGACATAAAAGGAATAATCTGTTCTTTGTTGTATAGCATCGTTCCCGAATAGGGCTCTAACTGAGCAGACTCCCCAATGCTTCCTGCCAATTTATTACCAAAACCAGTGGCTGCAAAATAAACTCCCATCATTATCGAAGCGTATTTAAGCGGTGCAAGTTTAGTGATAAACGATAAGGCTACAGGAGATGTACTCAATTCACCAATAGTGTGAAATAAGTAAGCCAAGAAAATCCAAAACATAGCTGCTTTACCAAAAGTCTCTTGACTGGCTTCTTGTGATGCAAACATCATGAATACATATCCAAGTCCCATAATAATAGTACCTATGGCCATTTTAAAAAGTGAAGAAGACTCTCTACCTTTCTTTTTCCACCATACCCAGAAGGCTCCAATTGCGGTTCCAAAAATAATGATGTAAGCGGCGTTAAGCGATTGAAAAACAGCAGCTGGAATCTCTTCTAACCAACTTAAACCAATGCTTCTATCTATTTTAGCATCGGTGTACAAGTTCATTAATCCACCAGCTTGTTCAAAGGCACCCCAAAAAACAATAACAATCAAGAAAGAAATGAATAAGACGATTACTCGATCTTTCTCTATTTTAGTTAGTGGTCTATTGGCTGCTTCTTTTTCTTCGGCACTTACCAAAGAGCCTCCACTAAATTCTCCAACACCTTTTAAAAACTTTTGTCCCCAAATATAAACGGCTTGACCTAACAACATTCCTATACCAGCTAGACCAAATCCATAGTGCCATCCGTAATAATAGGCCACCAAACCTACACTTATACTAGCTAAAAACGCACCGATGTTAATACCAATATAAAAAATAGTAAAACCACTATCTCTTCTAATGTCACCCTCTTCATAGAGACCACCTACCATTGTTGAAATATTTGGCTTAAGTCCTCCTACTCCCAACACAATAAGCAGTAAACCGGTAAAAAATGCCCAGTCTTGGGGAATCGCTAAAATACCATGCCCTAAACACAGCAGTATACCTCCCCACATTACCGTTTTCTTTTGGCCTAAAAATTTATCGGCAATCCAACCTCCAGGAATTGAAGCAACATATACCAACATAGTATACCAACCATACAGCCAAATGGCATCTTTACTACTCCATCCCAAACCCGGATCTACCGCTGTGGCCGAGGCCGCAATATACAAGGTTAAAATACCCCGCATTCCATAGTAGGAGAAACGCTCCCACATTTCGGTGAAAAACAAAATAAAAAGTCCTACTGGATGTCCAAAAATTTCTCTTCTTTCTCTCGTTATTGCTGCCATTTATGTAAAGGTTGATTTATAAGTTTTTTAAGATATAATTTGTCATTAATGTATACAAGTGCAAGCGGGTATTACCTCCGTAAATTCCATGGTTCTTATCGGGATAAATGCGCCAATCAAATTGCTTGTTTTCCTGCACCAAAGCTTCGATTAATTGCATGGTATTTTGTACGTGAACATTATCATCTGCACTACCATGAATAAGTAAAAAGTGATTGGTATCGTCAAATTTGCTTACATGCGTAATGGGCGAATTATCATCGTAACCCGTAGGATTCTCTTGAGGTGTAGTCATGTAACGCTCTGTATATATAGTATCATAAAAACGCCAGCTTGTAACGGGTGCTACAGCGATGGCTAAATTGAATACATCTCCTGCCCTAAAAATTGCATTTGAAGACATATACCCCCCAAAACTCCAACCCCATATTCCAATACGATCTTCGTCTATATAATCACGCTCCCCCAATAATTTTGCAGCAGCGATTTGATCTTCTAATTCATATTTACCCAATTCTTTTTGGGTGACTTTCTTAAACTGAGCACCTTTAAACCCTGTACCTCGACCATCAACAGTAACAACTATATAACCTTGGTTGGCCAATAATTGGTACCAGTAATCATTAGTTGAAAAGTAAGTGTTAGCAACAGATTGCGATCCGGGTCCTGAATATTGATACATCAGCATCGGGTATTTTTTATTCTCATCGAAATCTTGAGGTTTAATCATGTACATATTTAAATCTTCGCCGTTTACACGGATGGTGCTTAATTCTTTTGGAGAAAAACCGTAGTCTTTTACTTTTTCTGCTAAAGCACTATTGTCTTGTATTTTACGTACCAACTTGCCATTTTTAGCTTGATGCAAAGTGTAAACGCTAGGCGTATTAACACTTGAATAATCATTGATAAAATAACTATAATCTGCACTAAAGTCTGCTTTATTGGTCCCGGTTTTAGGCGTTAAACGCAGCTTATTTTTTCCATTAGCCAAAATGCTATAAACATCACGGTTTACGCTACCGTTCTCTGTACTCTGAAAAAAGACTCTTCCCGTATTGGGATCAAATCCGTAAAATGCCGTCACCTCCCAATCACCTTGAGTTACTTGGTTGATTAACTTACCCTTTTTGCTATAATGATATATATGATTATAGCCGTCTTTTTCACTTGTCCAGATAAAGCTATTGTTGTTTAAAAAAGTAAGGTTATCGGTTACATCTACATACGCCTCGTCACGTTCCTCTAGAATTACATCCGCTTCAAGCGAAGTAGCATCTACAAACAATAAATCCAATTCATTTTGATGTCTGTTCAAGGCCTGTACACTTAAAATATCTTTGTCTTTCGTCCATTTTATACGCGGCAAATACTCATAATTTTTTGGCAGTTTAACGGCCTTATTTTCTTTCTGATTTAAATCAAAAATATGCAAACTCACTTTGGCATTGTCATCACCCGCTTTAGGGTATTTAAACACCTGTTGACTAGGATATAATTGATTGTTATAACTCCCATAGATATCCATTGAAAACTCCGGAACACGGGTTTCATCAAACTTCAAGTAAGCTATCTTAGAGGCATCTGCACTCCAATCAAATGCGCGAACAAAAGCAAACTCTTCTTCGTAAACCCAATCGGTGATCCCGTTTATCACTTCATTCTTTTTACCATCTTGCGTCAACTGAGTGGTGGTTCCAGAAGCTAAATCTTTAACATAAATATTGTTTTCGTATACATAGGCCACTTTGGTTTCGTCTGGCGAAAACTGTGGCTCTTGAACTGGGTGAGCAGCTAACATAATATTCTCACCATTATTTACATTGTAAACAAAGTAAATGGCGCGTGTAGAACGTCTATAAATCGCTTCTGTATTTACCCCTAAAAGCGCGAAATTTTCATTCGGACTTAACTGATAGGTCTCAAAATAATTAAGTTGTTTGATTTTATTTGAAGATAAAATATTTCTCGTTTGCTCCCCCGTTTCATAACTATAGGCATCAACTCGCATATTTTGGTTACTGCGATCGTAATGTTGCACAACATATTCTTTCCCGTTGTTTAATGAAGTTAAAGATTGCATGTAGGACGGACTAAAAGCCCCTCCCCAAATCTGTTCTAAAGTAACTTGCTTATTTTGAGCACTTACCAAATAAATACCCATAAAAAAAACTAGCGCGAAAGGCCTAAAAAATCTCATAATCTATATTTCATTTTTTTCGAATCCAAGTTTACTAAAAATTAACGGATTTTAACGGCTTTTTGTTGTTAAATACTAAGATTATGTTAAGCAAAAAACTAGCTTCAGCATCTTCTTAGCTTGAAATTGAATTGAGCTTAGTATCTTTGCCCAGCAATAATTCAAATATATAATGAAGCAAATTCAAGGTTTTTCTAAATTAAGTAAGCAGGATAAGATCGAGTGGCTAGCAACTCATTTTTTTCAAAATGCAGATTTGGCCAAACAAATTTTGATGCAGTATTGGAATTCGAACCAACAACTACAACAATTACACGACGAATTTACCGAAAACACCATTAGCAACTTATACATTCCCTTTGGCGTGGCGCCTAACTTTTTAATCGATGGCCAATTCTACAGCTTGCCCATGGCCATAGAAGAAAGTTCTGTGGTGGCTGCTGCCAGCAATGCAGCTAAATTTTGGCAAAGCAGAGGCGGGTTTAAAACCGAAATTATAGGAACAGAAAAGGTAGGACAAATACATTTTACCTTTAACGGTCAAGCCGATTTTTTATTCTCACAATTCAATGCCCTAAAACAAAGCTTAATTCAAACGGCCAATGAGGTAAGCGCAAATATGATAAAAAGAGGCGGCGGACTTACGACAATTGACTTAATAGACAAAACCGATGCCTTAGAAAATTATTATCAAATTCATGCTTGCTTTGAAACCTTAGATGCCATGGGCGCCAACTACATCAATTCTTGCTTAGAAGCTATGGCTAAGCTCTGGGAAAACGAGTTGAATGCAGCATTAGCAAATAGCACCCATAAGCTTGAAGTGATAATGAGTATATTATCCAATTATGTACCCAATTGTCTGGTCAAAGCACAGGTTAGCTGCCCAGTATCGGCACTAGCTGAAGATCAAGATAAAGCCAAACAGTATGCACAAAAATTCGTACAAGCTGTACAAATTGCTCAAGTAGAGCCTTATCGGGCTGTGACGCACAATAAAGGAATTATGAACGGAATTGATGCGTTGGTTTTGGCCACAGGTAATGATTTTAGAGCCGTTGAAGCCGGCGTGCACGCTTACGCTAGCCGAACAGGCACTTACCGAAGTTTGAGCGATGCGCGCATTGAAAATGATGAATTTATATTTGAAATGACCTTACCTCTGGCTTTAGGTACTGTAGGCGGCTTAACAAAATTGCATCCACTGGTTAAATTAGCTTTAGAAATGCTGGGCAACCCAAATGCTAAAGAACTTATGCGTATTGCGGCAGTTTGCGGATTGGCACAGAATTTTGCTGCCCTAAACTCGTTGACCACTACAGGCATTCAAAAGGGCCATATGAAAATGCATTTAATGAATATCTTAAACCAATTTCAAGCTACCGAAGAAGAAAAAACAACCATTGCCAAAATGTATGAGAACAAAACCATAAGCCATACGCAAATAGTCGAAACCTTAAACGCCATGCGTGATGCAGCAAATTATAGCAAACGGTAAAATCTTATTGTCTGGCGAATATGGGGTACTAGATGGGGCTCAAAGCCTTGCACTCCCTACCCAATTGGGTCAAATCTTTAGATTTGAAAAAATTAATGAACCAGAAATTCAATGGAAAAGCCTGTTTGCCGATAAGAGCCTATGGTTTGAAGTTATTTTTAAGCTTAAAAATAACCAGCTATTCGAACAAAAAACGCCGGCAACCTCTGAAACAATCCGCTTAAAAGAAATCTTAGAGTACATTTTTATTAAAAAACCAAATTTAACACAAACTGGCGGTTACAAAATAACCAGCCAGCTTGAATTTGATAAAGATTGGGGCCTGGGCTCTTCTTCTACCCTTATTTACGCTTTAAGTAAGTGGGCAGGGGTAAATGCATACGAACTTCTCGAGAATACTTTTGGCGGCAGCGGTTATGATCTCGCTTGCGCGGATGCTAACACAGCCATACTTTATAAAAAAAGCAACCGTCCCTACAAACCGAGCGTACAACCTATACACTTCACCCCCCATTTTAAGGAGCAACTCTTTTTTGTTTATTTAAATGAGAAAAAAAATAGTCGGGAGGCTATTGCGCATTATCAGCAGTTAAAAAAAGGCCAGCGCACCCATCTTATCGAAGTACAAAATAGGATAACCCAAAATTTATTGACTGCCCAAACCCTAACCGATTTTGAAGCTGCGTTAGAAAAAAGCGAATCGGTTTTAAGTAGGGTCTTAGGTATTAAAACGGTAAAGGAAGAGCGCTTTAAGGATTACCCCCACACCATAAAAAGCTTAGGGGGCTGGGGAGGAGATTTTGTATTGGTGACAACAAGAAGAGCAAAAGATATAGACTATTTCATTCGCCAGGGTTACACCAGTTATTTTTCTTTCGAGAACTTTATAAAATAAAAAAAGCAGCTTTAAAAGCTGCTTTTTTTTATATAAACACTAAGTTTAGGTCAAGGGCTTAGTAAAACTTAGCTCTTTTATCTTCGATTTCAGCCGAATTCTTCAAAGCTTTCATCAATGCATTAGTTGCTTGGTTGGCTCTTTCTTTCGACTCTCGCTCTGCAATCAAACGGTATGAATCTAAGGGTGTAGCGGCTGTTCTGCCTGTTACTTCTACAACATATATACCCTTTTCACCTTTAATTGGAGCGCTTGGTTTACCTTCTGGTAAAAAGAAAGCTGCACCCACTACTTGTGGTTCAGATCCAGCTCCTGGTAAGACCGGATTCTCTAAATTAACAGCGTTAGCATTTTTCACCCCAACCTGCTGGCTAGATGCTAAGTCTTGTAAACTCTCAAAGCTACCTATCTTATCAAGAAGAATTTTTGCTTGCTTTTCTTTTTTGATAATTGGTGTAACTTCTTCTGAAGCCTCTTCAACGGCCATTAGGCCTTTATCATACTTTTGTGTCAATTGTGCCACCACATATCCTGTAGGTACATCAAAACGTTTAATATCGTTTACCGCTGTATCTTCATTGAAGGCCCACTGCACAATCGCTCTTTGGTTACCTAATCCGCCTAGAGCTTCATCCATCTCTTTGATACCGTTGATATCTTTAACCTCATAAGTATTTGATTTGGCTACTTCTTGAAAATCTGATTCACCAGCTGCGATTTCAAATTTTGTAGTTTGAGCAAATAAATCATTACCCGTTTTTTCAGATGGTTCTATTTCTTTGGCAACTGTTGCAATTTTAATTGCCTTTTTAGGCGCTTTTTTCTCTTCGATCAAAACTACGTGAAAACCAAATTCTGTTTCTGTTACCCCTAAACTTGGTGAGCTATCTGCGAAAAGATAGTCAATAAAGTCTGAGCTATTCGTATTTCTATAGTTTACCCAACCTAAGTCGCCTTCTTTATCTTTGGTAGACGCATCGGCAGAAAACTCCTGTGCGAATTCTTTGAATAAATCTTGATTGGATTTCAACTCTGTGCTTAAACTGTCCGCTAATTTTTTAGCTTCTTCTTTGGTACGTTCTAGATCTTGACCAACTGCAGTTCCCGAATAAGCTACCAGAATATGTTTTGCTTTTACAGAATCTGTCATTTGTTTCGACTCAACCACCTTAGAGGCTTTCCAGAAGTTATTATGTTTGTACGGCCCGTATATAGCTCCGGTTTCGGTACTCATTAGTGCGTCTGCAAATGCTGTTGGAAGTTCATCTTTAAAACTAAAGCGATCTTCATAGGCTAAATCAGAATTCTCATTAATAAATTCTTGATAATCAGAAGTGTTTTTTAAGCCTTTGATTTCCTCTTCCATTTTAGAAACCTCATTGTAGATTTTTCTATCTTCTAATAGGCTCATCAACTCTTGCTTGGTTTCTTCGTCATCGGCTTGCGAAGGCTTTTCTTCAAAATACACATACTGTATAGCACGAGAAGCTTCGGTGGTATATTTTTTCTTATTATCTTGTAAATAAGCCTTAATATCTTCTTTACTTACTTCTACTTCTCCAGCTTTTTCGTAAGGTATTTGTACAAAATTCAAGTTAACTTGATCGTTTTGCTTTTTATAAGCTTGCTCGCCTTCAACTAAAGTTGCCCCAACACCTGCTCGCACAAGATTATAGTACAATTGTGCTTTGGCTTGTTGAGCAATATTATTTTCTATACTCACCCATTGCTGATATGCTTCTGGAGAATTTGCCTTTAAATTAGCAATATATTCTTTCATTTTACCAAAATCAAATTGTCCATTTTCATTGGTAAAGTTTGGATTACCTGCAAATTGCTGCTTGATACTGTTGTTGATTTGGTCGTTACCTACCTGCAAGCCTAATTTTTCAAGCTGCTCGCTTAACAAAGTCTGGTTTACTTGATTTTCCCAAACTTGCTTTACGGCTTGTGCTGTGGTTAAATTACCTCTTGAATTACGCTGAACCCCCTCAACTTGTCGTGCAAAAGCTTCGCGGCTAATTTCCTCACCATTTACAACACCAATGATGTTTTGATCTTTAGCACCCGAAAATCCTCCACTTCTAAACAAATCAGCTAAAACAAAAGAAAATAAAGCTAATGCGATAATGATGATTAGAAAAACAGAACGTTGTCTAATTTTATTTAATACTGCCATTTTTAAAGGTTATTTATCTAAATATAGTGGGCGAAAATAAGATATTTATACAGATAATAAAATATTTTTCAAAGAAAAACTTAGGCTTATTTTTATTTTTTAAGCAATTTTCTAAGGCTAATCTTAATCTTCTAAACGTTCAATTTGCACCAATTCAATTTTTGTGTTGGAAACTTCAAGCACTTTAATCTTATAATCATTCACAATGATTTGCCCTCCTTTTTGAGGAATTTCTTCGGTGTGATGAACAATAAGCCCACCAAGTGTTTCATAGTTTTCTTCTTCGGGGAGATCTAATTTATAGGTTTCGTTTATATAATCAACCTCCATTCTAGCTGAAAATTTGTACACGTTTTCGGCCAACTCTTCTTCGATGAGTACTGGTGCATCATGTTCATCTTCAATTTCTCCAAATAACTCTTCTACAATATCCTCTACCGTCATCATTCCACTAGTGCCACCGTATTCATCTAGCACTACTGCGATACTTTTTCGTTTTTTAATCAGTAAATTTAATACGTCTTTCACCAGCATAGTTTCGGGTACATACACCACTGGTATCATTATATCTTTTATACTTTGCGGATTTTTAAACAATTCAAAAGAATGCACATAACCTATAATATCATCATTACTCTCCTTGTAAACCAGCAGTTTACTCAAGCCTGTGTCGGTAAAAATATTAATTAGGTTTTGTGGAGTTTCGGTTAGATCTACGGCAATAATTTCTGTTCGAGGTACCATAACTTCTCGAGACTTAACCTCTGAAAAATCAAGTGCATTTTTAAAGATTTGAATTTCTGAATCTATCTCATCATTTTCTTGGACGGCATCCATCTGCTCGTTGATATAATGCCCCAGTTCTACCTTACTAAATGCCAATTGCACCTCATCGCCTTCGGTTTTAAAAAAAAGTTTAAGCACTAAATCTGATATCCAAATGACAAATGCTGAAACCGGAGTAAAGAGGAGGTAAAAGAAATATGCTGGCAAAGCAAAAAACTTAAGTAATGTATTGGCATATATCTGAAAAAACACTTTAGGCAAAAACTCAGCCGTAAAAAGAATTACCAGTGTAGAAATTAAAGTTTGTGTAAAAAGCAAGGCTTCGTTGACCAAATAGGAAAAAAAAGCGGGCGTATCTGAATTTACGGATTCTTGCAATAATTCTACTAACAAATCCCCCATAAAAAAACCATAAATCACTAAGGCTATATTATTGCCTACCAACATGGTTGCGATAAACTTGGATGGTTTTTTGGTAAGCTTTGCTAATACTTTAGCTAGAAAATCATTTTGTTTCTTTTCAATTTCAATATGAATTTTATTGGACGAAACGTAGGCGATTTCCATTCCTGAAAAAAAGGCGGAGAGAACTAAGGATAATAAAATTATAAAAAGATCTAACTCCATTACTGCTGATTGCGTTTCTCTACGCGTTTCCTAAACCTTCGCTTAAAAAAGAACATAAAGATTGCCAGAATTACAAAAAAACTAAATAAATAAGCTTGGCTTCGGTCCTTATTCCAAAGCATAATCGTTTCATAAGTAAAGAAGGCTGCTATTACAAGGTAAGCATATTCAAAATATTTATACACTTTATTCATAGTCTATTGGTCTATAACCTGCATTCCTTTATTAGAACGCGAGATGAATTTATTAAATTTTTCATTAGCATCAAAACTTTCGCCGTTATTCACCGCTCCGTTTTTGAATTGAACCTGATAGGGTACATCAGAAAAAACCCACTGTTTAGATTGATCCCAATAAAGTTGATTAGCTTTAAGCACCACACTATCACTTGTAGTGATTACGACATTATTTTGAAGATCTACCAGATTCGTTTGCTCATATAAAATACCATAATCGGCTTTAATGGTATTTTTCTGATTTTTCTCATCATAAAAGTCAAGCTCCAACCCCTCTGGAAAAGCTCTATAACCAAAATCTAATTGTGTAAAGTCCTGCATCAATGGAGTTCTTAAAAAAGCTTTGATTTTGCCACTATCGGTGTAAACTAGTTTAATACCTTGACCAGATGTCTGTGGTTTTATTTCTTGCACCTCCCATTTTCTCACCGTACTCAGGCGTTCATTGCAAGAAAAAAACATTGCTGCTATAGCGATAGCAGCAATGTTTTTAAACTGAATAATTAGACTTTTTTTGATATACATCTTATCCTGGAATTCGAACGCTTTCTCCAATCCAGCATCCAATCTTGATGGTTTCTCCGGCTTTTCTACCTTCTTGGAAAACATCAGATTTTTGCGGTGCTCTTCCTCTATAACTTGCAGCTGCTTGCTTTGCAGATGAACTAATCGCAGGACTTACACGCGCTGCTCTTTCTGCATATTCTGCTGCCAACCAGTATACCGCACGTTTATTAAAAGTGGTATCTCCACAATTGTTAGCACTACTAGCATACATACTTGCTATTTGTAAATAGGCGCTACCTAAAGATGGCTGTATGCTTAAAGCCTTTTTATAATAACTACGTGCTTTTGAGAAGCTGCCAGACTTCTTATAGTTCCCAGCAATCATCATATACACTCTAGCTTTATCAATTTTATTGTCTTCCAATTCAGCCGACTGCTCGTAATACTCTAAAGCCTTGCTATACTTTCCGTCTTTAGCAGCCAATTGCCCTAAATAAAGCGCTGATTTAGCAGATGGTTCTTGTTTGTGTAAAGATTCAACTAATTTAAAAAACAAAGGATCTCCAGTACACTCCTTAGCCGATAAACGTTTAGCTGCCCGCTTTAACCACTCTACATCCTCTTTTTTAGCATCAAATTCTTTATTATATAATGGAATTAAGTTGTCACAGTCTGCTCTTTCTCCTAACAACCCGTTAATTCCTTGTTTAATTTTATTGAAATTATTTAAGTAGATATCGGTATTTTTTAAGATACGCTCTTCCTTACTACTTAAAGACTCACCTAGTTCTTGCTTTTTAAGCAAAGGTTCGGCTTGACCGGCACGATAAATTTCTTGTTCTTCAATTTTTTGAATCAATTCATCATACATTGTAAAAACCTCTTGTAAGTCACGGCTTCCAGCATCTTGTTCAGCTACCAAAATATTAAAGTAAACATAAAGCGTACGTGGGTCATTTACATTCTCTTTATCTTCTTTCCAGGCTTTCTCATACCAACTCAATTGCTCGGCTGCTGTACCGATTTTATAATCGTACATTGCCTCTGCAATGTTGGCATAGGTTTCTCCTTTTGAAGTTTTTGCCGGGAAATTTTGGAGTCTTAATTTATAATTCTCTATCAATTGCTCGGCATATTGTTTTTGCAATTCTGCATCGTCTTTGGTAGACTTGGCAAAATGCTTTAACATACGATCTCCGTACTGATACAAGCTAATGTGATAATCTTGACAAGATTTTATCAATTTTTCATAATAAGGTTTTGCTGCTTTGTAATCTTTCACCTTGGCACTTTGCGAAAACAAAGATAAAGCTCTAGCACAATCTACCTCTTGAGCAGCAACAGATTGATTTGCAAAAACACCAATGGCCAATAAAATTAAGAATTTGATTTTCATAGTACTTGAATTGTGTCTATTGATTTTAATTGTATTTTCTTTTTATAAACCACTTATCATTTAGTGATAAGCCCACAAAGAAACTAAAAAACTTTTCTTCAACCAAGTTGTTTTTGGTAGTGCCTCTTTGGCCATACTCAACTCCAAGGTTGATATTGGTTAAAAAGTCTCCTGCTGGCAATCCAACTCCAAAAGATATGCCAAACTCATCGATACTCTCTTGATTAATCGCTAAACCTAACTCCTCATAACGTAATCCTGCACGGTAAGTAACTCGTTTAAAGTACCCTGTAACATCATTAAAATTAGGTATATAATACCCTCCTAATTTATAAGAATGCGCCGTATTAAACGCTACATTATTTAAACTATACGAACGATTTGAAAATTTATTCGCCTCGGTAATTTGGTATTCAAATCCGGCAAACCACTTTCTAGGTTGCCCTATACCCGCACCAAAACTTGAGACTGCACCCAGGTCTAACTCACTATCAGCTACAGCTACTTCGCGTTCCTCTGCCACTAACTCATCATCTCCTAAATTAAGCACAATAGTAGCCAATTGCCGTTCGTTTTTTGCATTTAAAGTACTAGCTGGCGCATAGGTTGCAGATGCTGTTAACTGCAATTTATCTGTTAGCATTTTCTCATAATGTGTACCAAAATTAAATCTAAAACCGCTAAGGTCTGATCTATTCTTTTCTCGGGTACCAAATTGAACGTTCTGTTGTCTTAAAATACTTTTATTCTTTATGTTACCAAAGTAATAACCACCTTCAACACCTACGCTAAGCTCAGGTAAAACTTGATAAGCTGCTCCTAAGTAAAGTTTATTCACGCCACCACTTCCGCTAAAGCTAGCTTCGCGATCCTCGGTGAAGTCACCCATTTCATAACCTACAGAGCTAAATGGTTTAAGTCCAAAACCAAAACCAAATTTACCTGCAGGAAAAGCTAGAGCAACATAATCTAATCCTGTAGCGGTAACTTTACTTTCTGAAATATTATCACTTATAGTATTGCTAGTATGCGAGGCACCAACACTAAATGTGGTTAAACCTAGACCAGCATATCCAGCCGGATTCTGCAGGTTGATATGAATACTATCTGATTTGATGCCCAAGCCACCCATAACTCTATTTTCTACGGTACCGCTAAACTTATTGGTACCCACCCCAAAAAAGGAGTATGGCGATGCGGTGTTATCTTGTGCAAATCCTGCAAAACCTAGAAAGGTTAAGAGAATAAAAAATGTTTTTTTAATCATTTATTTCAATTAAATTCTAAAATGTAGTTTAATCCTTTGGCCAGAAAATTGGGCGCTGCAAATATGCTATTTTTTAACCGCTTAGACAAAATTTCGTGGTCTCCCCCAGTAAAAATAACTGTTAAATCGCTGTATTTTTTCTTATAATCATTTATAAAGCCATCTATTTCTCTTGCCAATCCTTCAACTGCGCCAATCTGCATTCCTTTTTTAGTATCATCTCCTATCAAGGGCAGATCATCAAAAGGCTGATCTCGTAGATCTGGCAAACCAGCGGTAAAAGAATGCATGGCGGCGAACCGCATTTTTAAACCTGGCGAAATTGCCCCTCCTAAATATTCATTTTGATCATTTATAATTTCATATGTCACACAAGAACCAGCATCAATAACCAAAACATTACGTGCAGGGTAACAACCAACGGCGGCGGCGGCCAAAGCAATTCGATCTTTACCCAAAGTTCTTGGAGTGGTGTATAAATTACGAAAAGGAAGAGGGGTTGTTGCAGATAAATGTATAAAATCAATTTGTTGAAGCTTAAAAACCGATTCTAATTCAGGAATTACTACACTCACATTACAAATAATCGCTTTACGGATTTGATTTTCGGATATAACTGAATTTATTTTTTCAACCAAATTGTCACGCTCTACGCGCCACCAAGCAACAATATTATCTTGCTGAAAAACAGTCACTTTGGCAGAAGTATTACCGATATCTAAAATTAAATTACCCAATCCCTTTCATTTTATTTCACAACAAATGTAGTTTTTTTTATCAAATTATTTGGTAGAATGTAAAAATGAATATATATTTGCCACCGCTTACAAGCACTGGTGCCTTAGCTCAGTTGGTAGAGCAAAGGACTGAAAATCCTTGTGTCCCTGGTTCGATTCCTGGAGGCACCACCGCAGAAACCTCGATCTTTTGATCGGGGTTTTTTGTTTTAAGCCTTGCTATACCTGACTTTCGAGGATTTTTCGTGAATATTTTATACTATCTTTTTTTAATCAAGGTACAAATAAGGGTACAATTAAGAGCAAAAAAAACCGCTCCAATTTGAAGCGGTTAAAGCAGTATATATTTTTTTCCCTAAGCAGCCGTACCAGACCCTAAATATATACTGTTGGATAATTCTGTTTCATCCTCTGATATAAAGGCCATAAACAGCTCTAAATTATCTCCTGAGTACGATGATGGTATAGTGAATATTTCTGCACCTGCATCTCTCTGAGCACCATTTAAGACCGAAATTGACTCTCTTTTCAAAGGGTTATAAGCTAAAAGCATTGCTTTATCGTTTTCATTCGCATTACCTTCAGCCGAGTTATCATCCCAGTTAAATGTAATTTGCCCTGGAACAGTCAGGTCTGTTGCCGCATTTAGTGGTTCAGATAAAGCACCCCTACTTAATTTAGCATTCTGATAATCAATTTCAAAATTTGGCTCAATCCCTGTAATCGCATTATTTAAAATAAATGACATTGCAGCATTGAATTCTGTTTTTTTTATGGCTAATTTTTTATAACCGACCTTGATGAAAGGTTTTACCGCTTGTAAAAACTGAAGTGTAACCGCAAATTTTGTACGTTGATTAACTTGCCCCTTAGTTCGCGGGTTTGCTACACTAGATGGCTTAATTCTTAAGTAATCGATGCCCTTCCAGCTACCACCAATTACATTTCCGACCTTTCCAGATAATCCACCTAGAATTCCTTGATTAATTTTTCCCATTTTATTTATAATTTTTAGGTTAATACGCATTTAATTAGGAGTTGGTACGGAGAAAATTCGGCTTAGAATACTTATTTGCAAATATCGGCATAAAGAGTCTTTTTCGTTTATTCTTGGTTGCTATTGGCATTATGTCTCATCAGAAGTCATTTCACTTAAAAATTGCTATTTAGAGTTTAGAAGGAAGTTAAGATAGAAATAATGCAAATTGATTAATTCAAGGTTTTTAATAGATTAAAAAAAAGAGCCCCCAAATATGGGAGCTCTGAAAGACAAACCTCTAGCCAAAAAATGCGTATTGATAGCTCTTTATAGCCTTTATAATTTGCATTTATGCCAAAAGGATTGCCTTTTGAACGTTTTTTTTATTCGGCAGGTAATCTAAAGGCGCGAGCCGACTGCGAGTTGAACAACGGGTGTACTAGCTAGGGGTATGTAATACCGCTAGTGCTATGTTTACACTGGTTTGGCGCAGTAATTGAATCGGTTGGGAAAGGAAAGGGCTGTTTTGCAACGGAATGAAAAGCATCAGAGCTTGCACGTTTTAAAATGAATTTTTATCCTGTTTATTTGCCTTATTAAGCATAGTTGTAATGATATATTAAACTAGTGGTGAGTGCAGGGCGTAGTGCTTGTAATGAAGTGTAAAATCAGCTCTTTTGCGCGGTTTGCAATAAGGCTTGTTTTTTTATGAGCATCGGGAATAAAACAAATAAGCTTTATGCAAATATGGAAGTTTCAATTACTGTGACCAACCTATCAGCCCGTTGTGATCGCAGGCTCGCACAACTATAAGTAGCGGTTGCACCCAATATAATATACTTGCGAAGCAAAACTTTATGGGTTTGGGTGCAAAAGTAGCTACGGGTGCTGTAGGAATGGCGTGTGTGAAATAGTACAAATAAATAGCTTTTGAAGCCTGAGGGTGGAAGGCGTAAAAAGCGTATGAATGGTAGATGCAAGAATTGATAAGTAATAAATTTTATGGGAACGAGATTTTAATAAGTAGATGAAATCATAAATTGTACACCCTGTTCTTGCAGCTATGTATTATGAAACAAAACAGAATGACGTAAGCACACCTTATTACCTGCCACGCCTTAAACTTTAAACCAAGAGGTATTCTTTTGAAAACGGATTAAAAAAAGCGCAAAGGCAATAAGTAAGGGCTGAAATACTGTAATTTATGGAAGTATTTTAGCTTTTACTGTGCGGAAAGCAAAATAGGTATAGCTGTAATGCAATGGAAGTTATATTTATTTGCTTGGGGATAATTATTACTAACTATCTTTTACTTTATCAAAAATTTCTGTATTTGCTTTTTTCATTTCTTTATTAAAGTTCAACCAAAATTTTGAATACTGTTTTTTTATAGTATCGTCATTATTTATTGGTCGCATAACCCTATTAGCTTTTTCTAAATAACTTATATAATTACCCCAATATTGCTCTTTACTTTTTGAATAACCTGTCTCTGATGTTGGGTCAGGTTTATATTTTAATCTTCTTTTTGCCCCCTTATAAGTAAATCTTTTATATAGTCTTTCCTCAAATAAATTATGATTTTTATTCTCTGGTTTAGAAGCAAAATGAACACCTCTTCTAAACGCTCTTTTCATACTTCGGTAAAATTTTGAAAAACCGACAGTTTTAACTCTTACTTTATTACCGTCATATTGAAAACCTAAATATTCAATTTGTTTGTTAGGTACAATATGACCATCTTCATTCAAAATACCACCATTAAAACAACCGTCTTTTTCTTGGTAACGATATATATTAGTTTTCTTTGGTTGAATTTCTAATTTTGCTAAATCTTCAATAGCATCACGAATTAAATTATTAAATAAATTTTCATCTTTTTGATCGCAAACAATAATTAAATCATCACTATATCTTTGATAATATGCGTCGTATTTTTTTGCTTTTTCAAAGATCAATTTATCAAAATCAAGCATATAAATATTAGCTAACGTCGCGCTAATAGGAGTACCTTGAGGTATACCTTTTAGATTGCATTTACCTCTACACCTTTTATGTTGTAAACTATATTTTTTTTCTACTTTTATTAAATTTATTGCTTTTTTGAAAAAGTCTTCTTTAGTACAATAAGCAACGACTCTTTCTTTTTTCAAGTTCCATATATGTTTTACACTTTTATATCTAAGTCTTGTTTTTTTATCATTGTTTGGAACACCCCGCTCAACTATAAGGTTGTTTTTATATTTGGTAAATAGATCAACTTCATCTACATATTTTTTTGAAATCAAGCTTTTATAAACATTATAATGATCCTCTGGCAAGCTTTCTAAATCTAGCACTCGTTTCCATTGTTTATGTAGAATCCTATGGTCTAAGTTGTCAAAAAAAGAAGTAACATCAGCAACTATAATCGATAGTTTTCTTTTTTTGTTTTCTTCAATGAATTGAAAAGTTTGAAAAGCAAACTCTATGTTACTTTTATTTCCTTTCTTACCTGGAATTACGGGTATCTTTCTATAAGCAACAGCACTAATTCCAAACTCTTTATTCTGTAAATAATTTTCATACGAATCAATCAATTTAGAACTATAATAACTATAAATTATTGAGTCTAAATGAGAAGCATAAAATATTTCTCTTTTCTTCGGATCTTGTACAGAACGTACCCTTTTCCCACTTATATTTTTTAATGCATCTTTATTAGGTCTATATTTTCTTTGATAAATTATCTTATGTAGAAGTGGTGTGAATTTATGTTTAGCTATTTTGCTTGGAGAAGTAACATAATCCATTACCCAGCCTGCATCTTTAATTTTACTTAAAGGTTTACCTATATGGGGATATTTTTTAAATTTTAACCAGTCTGGTAACATATTACAAAAATAAGGGCTGGTCGTGGCCTGCTTTATGATGATTACAATCTTTATGCTACTTTATAGTTTTAAAACGAGGTAGCGCCACTCATTGTTAGAATTAAATTCATATCTTTAATACTTATAACTATGTTACAGCAATATCAGAAAGAATTCAAGACATCCATACTCCTTATACAGGGAATAGTCAACCTTATTACAATAGATTGCTCCTATATTTGGATATTAGGAATTTGTCTTCACACGTCAGCCAAATTCTGCGTGTGATACACCGAAGTGTATTGATAATAAAACGTAATCATCAGCTGTGATCCCAGCCCATTAATTTCAAATATAATAATAGCTTTTAAAAAGTATAACCTTCAACTATATTTATACTGAATAATATAAATAGAACACTTAAAAGCATAAAAAAACCCGGGAGCTTGTCCGGGTTTTATTTTCAATTTTTTAAAGTGCAGAACCAATGCGTAATGACTGGCTGGGCACTATATCTGTTGCAAATATACGTATATACTTAAATTCTCACAAGGTTATTAACATTTTTGTTAACCGTTGAGATGTTTTAAGTATTTATAAATCGTAACCTATCTTAGTATTAATAATCTCTTTGATTGCTTTATTATCTATAAAATTATTAAATAATAAGTCGACATTTTCGGTAATTTCCTTACATCTATTGACTGATATTTTTTCTAAGAAATAACATATAATTTTTATTGAAGAAGATAATGAATGCCTTTTATCTCTATCAATTTTTACTATCGGTGTAGATTTAATACCTAATGGTGTATGAGAGTCAAATAACAGATCACTATGCGCACATATATTACGTATAAATAAAATAGTAGTAAGATAATTTTCAAATACGCCTAAACTTTTAATACCATAATGTTCTGCTATTTTTCTTTGCAAATCTTGATTATGTAATGACAAATAAAGTTTTATCACACTACCGAAAGTTAGATACTCTAATGTTTTCCAGGCAGGTGCATAAATATCATTTGAAAGCTTCTTATGATGATTTTTTATAGGTTTATTATTCTGTTTAAAACTTTCGGTATAGATTTTAGGAAAACCTTTCACAAATTTTGGTGATACGATTTTCTTATCTGCAAACCAAGTGGGATTTTTATCATAGTAATTAGAAATGTGATAAATTAATTGAGTTTTGAAATTGATTTCTATTCTATTTAGCGCTTTTGACAGAATATGTTTTAAATCTGTATCTAAATAATATAGCTTTACTACATCTGAAAATTTAGTTCCTTCTTTTAAATTATGGTCTTTATCTATTTCAAAAGGGTTCCAGTAAAAGCCTAACCTGTAGTAACCAATATCAAGTAGGATTTCTTCGGCTTTATTTTCGCCCAAATCCATTAGCATATTTCTACTTTTAAGTTTTTCTATTTGTTCTTCTACTGTAGTAGCATTTTTACCCATACTATTGGTTTATAACTTCGTCTATAATTTGCTTTATCTTTTTATTTCGGATTTGCTCCTTAAATTCTACTTTGTAACCATCAAGAGTCAGTTGATTAAAGAATTGTTTTGCACAATTGATTTTAGCTTTTTCTATACCTCGTAAAGTTTCTTCTGTATCTACATCTTTGGTCTCAACAATTACATTTAAAACCTTTTCACCATTTGCTTTATTTACGATATACATAAAGTCAGGGCTATAAGACTGTCCTGTCGTTGTTGGAATAGACAAACTATTTCTAGGAATTTTACCGTATACAATTATCTCTGAAATATCACTAGCTAGCATATTTTGCTTTTCTAATGGAGAATCATAGGCATATGTATCATATAAATATTTTGAAGTAGGCTCACCTTCTTGAAACTTAGTTCCTATTCGCCCTTGTGTTACTTCTTCTTTAGGGTTGCCTTGTGCGTCAGTCAAAGCTGTTGCGCCCAATTTTAGATTTGCTTTTTTGTAACTAAATCTTCCCTCTAAATTATTTACTTTCCAATCGTTAAACTTAGAAACAAAATTAGCAGCGCTAGATTCATTAATTTTAATTTCAATCTCTTTATTATTATTGACAAATTGGATGAGTGCCTCATTAACGGATTTAATAGGTAAATTAGTAAGATTGCTAATTCGTCTTAAGAACAAGCCATATGGTAATTCTTTATTAACAACATATTGAACACCGCTACCTTCAAAAGCCCCGAAAGTATTTTCATCCATAGTAGAAAAAACTTGTCTGTTACTTTCGATAATGACATCTGTAAAAACATTGTCTTCAAAAATCTCTACTAATTGATTTTTTAAAAAATTCTCTTTTTCTAATTTATCATAGTATATAATATACTTTTCATTGATTGCCTCCCACAGCTCTTTTAATTCTTTATAGACTGCTGGACGTATCTTTATTTTTTTTGTAGGCTTAGTATTTTTATCTTCAATTTTTCCTTGCTCTAAACCAATACTAAAATCAGGATATTCTTTAAAAAACTGCCCTGTATTTTCTTGAATTATATTATGTTTTCTATCGATATATTTTTTAGTTAATAACTCGATAAATAAATCATCAGGTTCTACTTTTAATTTTTCTGAAACTTTATTAAGCTGCTCTTCAGTAATTTTAAATTCTTGTGGTAAATCACTATTAATTTCATCAACTAACTTTTTGGCGAAATCGGCTTCTGTAAAATCGATAATATAGTTTAGTTTAAATTCTTCATTAGATATTCGATTACCATTTACATCTACAGGTAAACGCAAACCTCTACCTACTTCTTGTAGTTTTGAATTTTCACTACCACTTGACCGTAATTTTGTTAGTGTAAAAATATTAGGGTTATCCCAGCCCTCTTTTAATGTCCATTTTGAGAATAAGAATCTTCTTGTATTTATTTTTCCATTCTTATCTTGAATAGATAGTAGGCTTTTTTTATCGTGTAAAATCTCATCAACCTCTTTTGCTATATCTTCATCTGAATCACTATTATCCTGCGAAAAATAACCTGCGTGACAAGCAGCTATATCTCTTTTTGAGGCTTCTAGATATTCAATATATTCTTTATCGTTTACTTTCGAAAGTGTAGGTAAAACCTTATCGATTTGTTCTAATAGTAAACGTTCAAACATTTGCTGTAAATAAGGCTCTTTAGAAGAATCCTTTTCTTTTCTGTAGGAATAAATATCATCTATAAAAAAAAGCGCTAATGTTTTTATTTTAAATTTTCGGTCAAAATTGATACGTTCAGCTTCAAAATGCCTTTCTATAGCTAGCTTCAGCATTTGCTCTTGGTAAGATGACGAATAAATATCTGTACTAAATTCTTCGCCTTGATATTTAGTTTGACCGTTTGATAATTCTAAAAAATTCTTCCCGATTGCATCTATTTTTATCCCTTCAAGCTGATCGGAAATAATTGAAAGTGAATCACCTTTTGTTAACTCAAAACCTTTAGTAGTTTCTCCTCGTTTTATATAATTTAATTTGACAGAAGTTTTACTTTTAAAAGACATCACTTTTACCTTATCTTCTTTTTTTGAAACTGGCTCGAAGTGTTCTTTTGCTATTCCCTTAATTAATCCTTGATTAAAAGAATCACAAGCATTCAAGTTATAGACTAGGTTTTGATAATCTTTTAGCGTTTTTTTATTTTTACCTTTACCTATTGTTTTTGTAGGAAACGTTGCTCCATACCGAATAATACATTGGGGTTGAATTTGTTCTGTGATGAATTTAAAGGCTTTTTGACCTTTAGAAAAGCGGTGAGGCTCATCTATCATTAAAAAAGGTAAGGTTGCCTTTATCGCATCTATAGGTTTAAAAAAGTCTTCAACGCCAGAATCATAATCACTTCTTGTAAGCATTTTACTATTGGTAAGTAATGCCATATTAGTAAGCAATACTTGTATTTTTCTAGTGTTTTGTGTAGAGCCTGAAACAAATTCTCTTACAGCACTCGGGAAATAATTTTTTCCTTTTTTTCTTTTTACAGATTCTAATACTTGTAAATCGATTTCTGCATTATACCCACATACATCTTTAAAATGCTTTTTCACATAAGGGTCAGTAAGAAATTGTGTTGCACCTGCTTTAATAGCTAAGCTAGGCACTACAACTATAAATTTATTGATATTAAACCTCTTATGAAGTTCAAAAATAGTGGAAGCATAAACATAGGTTTTCCCAGTACCCGTTTCCATTTTAACGTCTAAATTCAGGTAATTACCTATCGCATTTAGACCTTTATACTCTGGATGTATCTTAGTATGCTCTTGAACATTTTTAATGTTAGAAAGTAATACCTCCTTATCTAAGTTTAATACAGGATTGGTGTAAAAAAATTTATTCTCTGAAAAGTTAGATAAAGTAAGAGAATTAGCTACTGCCTGAATGCCTTTCCATTGATGAGATAATCCTTGTTTTAGTTTTAACTCCATAAATAATTAATATCTAACTTTAATATTAACTTTTAAGTTTTTCTCGCTATCATTAAGAATTCTAAGATTCTTTTCTAACATTTCTGTTACTGACCACTCATTAAAACTATAGCCAAACAAAATAATATTCTCAGGATTAAAGTCTCCTTTGGTTTCATATTCTTTAAACAAAGCAATAGCACTTTCTTGTGTAAAGCCTGTATGAATTAAGTATAAATGTTTATCACAATAGTAGGCTTCATAGCCTGCTAAGTCTAATTTTAATATATTAGGATTTAAACCATACCCGTCATAATTAAGCCAGGTGGTTAACACGGTAGGTACACCAAAATCATCTAAAATGGTGCTATCTGCTATTAATGAAGCTTTATCGAAACTCTCACATTTATCTAGGGTGTTTTGATTAGGTTCATTTAAAATATAATGTTTAAACCCATAATCGATATCTGCATTAGTTTCTCCCTTAATTTTTTTTCCAGCTCTAATTATTCTTTCAAAACCAACATAGTCTAGTGTTGTAGGTCTATTTATTTTTTTTAAGAAATTATACGCGTTTTTTTGATTGGCAATTTTGGGATTTAACTTTTCTGGTAATTGTATAGATATAAACTTTCTATTGCTATTAGTCAATTTTGAATTTAAGCTTAGAACAGAATGCGCAGTTGAAGCTGATCCTGAAAAGAAATCTAAAATAATATCATCATCTGAAGCATTGGGTGCTATTTGAATTAATCTTTCTAACATTTCTAATGGCTTAGGATAATCAAACACTTTTGCTCCATCAAGTAATTTTCTCAAATCACGTGCTGCTTTTTTATTTCCTTCAATATCGTCCCATAATGGTGAAGGTCTTTTAGTTCTTCCTTCCAAATAGTATTTCACATATGGCCACCAAATTACATCATCTCCTCTTTTAGACTTTTTCCATAGAATATAATTTTCTTTTACTAACCTATCATATGTTTTCTTTTCAAATCTCCAACAACTTTCATAACCAGCAGGAGCAATCGGAAAGCATTCTTCACCATCTGGATTTTTTATAGAATAATATAATTTGGGTCTGTCCTCTCTTCTATCGTTGCTACCTGTTTTCCTCATTTGATCATAGGCATAATTACCCCTTTCATCCTTATTCTGGAACCGCTTTAAATCATTCTCATTTAACGGTAGACCACTCAAAGAAAAATCCGAGGAATGGTTGTAGGTTAATATATAATCAAAAGAACTTCCTAAGCCACCACTATCTTGACCTGTTGTTTGACCTGTAGCTCTAACTATATTACCCATAAAATTTTCTTCTCCAAAAATATCATCACACAGTATTTTTAGACCTGCTTGTTCATTATTATCAATAGAAATGAATATGACGCCATCTTCTTTAAGTAAATCTTTCGCTAATTGTAAGCGAGGATACATAAATAGTAGCCAAGCAGAATGAGAGGCTGCGCCTTTGTTAGTAAGTTCCAGAATTCGTTCCGCTTCTTCTTCATCTACACTTAACCTTTTTTGTAATTCCTCTGAGGTAAAGTTAAAAGTGTCATTATATACAAAACCATCACTTCCCGTATTATAGGGAGGATCTATATAGATACATTTTACACTTTTATCGTAAGATTTTAGTAAATGCTTTAATCCATCTAAATTATCACCACTTATATAAATATTCTCACTGTCTTTATTGAGCGGTAAATTATTATGTTCTTCATTTGGAGTAATTACCGTTGTCGTATCTAAAGAAGCTAATAGTTTTGCGTAGCTCTTTCCTAAAAATTTAAGTTCATACCCCTCTTTAGTAATATCTACTTTTTGATTAATCTCTTCTTTAAACCTCTCTATATCAAAAGAACCATCAGTTTTAAAACAAGCTGGAAAATGTTTTTT
>CATQIB010000009.1 GCA_958296185.1 uncultured Mesonia sp. | reverse complement strand
ACAAAAGAACTTAGTGTTGTAGCATTATTCTCTGCTTTGATGGCTTGGCTCCCTTCACAAGCATTAGAAGTTGTCAAAATAAAGGGCGGCAGAGGAGAAAACCAACCCGGAAAGTCGGTGACCATTGAGCCGTCCTCGAAGTTTTGAGTCTCCAAGACTTGAGAATGTAAATTGCTAAACGTCATAAACAAGGTAATAACGCTTAAATACAAGTATATTTTCTTCATATTTAAATAAATTTAGTTGTGTTACAATAATAAGATATTTTTTAACACAGAGAGCAATAAAATTCACTCTCTGTGCTAAAAAAATTACATTAATTTTTAATTAATTTAACAATAACCCAATTACTTCCCACTTTTACACGCATGAAGTATGGACCACTAGCTAAATTACCAATATCAAGGCGAGCTTCGTTAGCTCCTACTTTTTTACTAGCAATTTCTTCGCCTAGCAAGTTATATATGGTTAAACTTTCTATAGGTGAAGTATGCGTAACTTGTATAAAATCAACCATCGGGTTCGGGTAGTATGACAAACCTTCTAAAACTGGGTTGGTTGTACTTAATTCTGAATGCACCGTAATTCCAAGCAATTCACTTTCACATTCATCTGTAGGCGTTTGACTAACATAATAGGTCGTTTGGTCTACTAATGCTTCTGTGGTTGGATCTGCTATAGGATTGAGTCCGAATGCATCGCTATACCAAGCTAAGTTGGATCCAGCAACTATCAAGTCACTTACCATATCTCCTGCTCTAAAGCTTTGATTTCTGTTACCTGCTGGTATTGAAGCTTGATCAAGCACAACCACATTCACCGCTAACCTTGAAGTACTTTCGCAAGCATCTACGGTTTGGGTTGCATAGTAAGTTTCTCCATTCACCAAAGGAGTAGCCAATGGTAAAGGCGAGTTACTTGTATTTGAGTCATACCATTGAATATCACTACCAGTAGCCTGCAGATCGCTTACACGTGCATCTTCACAGAAATTTTGTGTGGTCGCACCAGAAGGTACACCTGTAGGCTGATTATTTACGGTTACCGTTATTGCTTGTCGTGGTGATTCACATAAAACAGTTCCTGTAGTAATGGTCCAATTGTAGAAATAATAATAGTTTGAACTCGTCCCTGTTCCACTAGCGCCATTGGTAATCGAACCATACGAACCACCAGGACCGATGTCATAAGGGAAGTTATTTCCTGAAAAATCACGTATCATACTAGGACCCGATACCGCCTCTAATCTATAAGTTCCTGGTGTAATTGCGAAATTAAGATTCGCAATATAAGACGTAGGATTACTGGTTGTTCCGACTGGAAGCGTAACGGTACGGCTATCTATAACCGCTCCCGAAGGGTCTTGTAATTCTATCACTGCAGGACCACCGTTTCCTGAACTAAAAAGCTCAACGCTAATAAGATTAAAAGGTTGGTTGGCGTCAAAAATCAATCCATATCCACCAGAAAACGGACTTATACCTGAGTTACCTGACGGGGCCACTTTCCCACTTCCGGAGCTGGCCGACTCGCCATCGATATACACTTCGGTAGCGTAGAAAGTAGTAGTATTACTTACATCTGGCGAATAATTTGGACCTACATTAATTAATTGACCAGCAGTTGCTGCATCATACCAATAAACTTCTGAACCAACACCAGATGGGGTTGCTGTTAAGTCAACTACACCACCGGGAGCACAAATAGTAGTATCTCCTGAGGTAGTAATTCCCATTAAATTACAGTCGAATTCAACTGGAGTAATAGCAAAGGTCGCACTCTCACATCCCAAGATTGTTTGGGTTACATAGTAAGTAGTACCACTTACAAGAGCTGTACTAGTCGGGATTGAAATTGTACCCGCTGCATCACTGTACCAGTTGAAACCTGTATTATGTACAGAACCAGTTACCTCTAAATCTGCAATCGTTTCACCTGCAATAAAATAAGGCGCTTGATCTCCTTGTGGAAGATCTACGTTTGCGCAGTCTAATCCTTCAATGGTTAAAGTATAATTAGTTGAACCAGACTTAGAACTCACTACAATAAACAATTGCTCACCAGCCTGAACCAAGTAGTCTTCAATACTAATTACAGAAGCTCCTTGATTTTCTACCCCATCAATACAATTTGTTCCTACATCACCACAACTAGAGTACAGGTACATACCTGTTTCTTGATTGGTAATTCCTGACAATTCAATATTAATTATATCATCATTGGCAGGATCTGCAGTATATTGATAAATCACATCATTTCCTCCTAAATACCCTGCTCCAGGACAGTTAGAACCTGGATCGCCATCAAAATTATCACCAAAAACTGAAGTTGAATTGGTATCAACATAAGTTAAATCGGTATAATTCACTTGAACATCACCGGTTTGGTTTATGGTTGCTGTAACTTTTGTTCTAGGCGACTCACAAATTACTTGCCCCATCATAACTAAATAATCGTGGGTTTCACCCCAAGTACCTCCTGCGTCGCAAGAATCAACTGGTGCGCTCAACCATCTTGAACTCACACGCATTCTAGTGATACCACCTATAGCATTTCCTGGAATGGTAATTGCACCGGCATGTGCCCCCGAACTACTAGTTGAAGCGTAAAGCATTTCACCCGGATCTTCAAAAGAACCATTTTGATTAATATCAATCCAAATTTTAACGTACATCAAGGTACTGCTGTGTGTTGTTGAAAAATTATAAGTTGATCCTGGAGCCATGACAGCGTGTAAACTTGGGTCATTAGTGAAATCACCATAACCATTAGGAGAACAACCAGAGGCCACATGATTAATACCTGCATCATTCATCACAAAATCATCCAAATTATCTGAACAATTTTTATTCGGTGGGGTACAATAACTATTAATACCTCCTGACCCTCCACCAGTCTCGGTTTTTACTTCTGCTACCCAATAATCGGTAGTGGTTGTAATTTCTGGAGTTGTAAATGAAGAACCAATTCCTATAATTTGCCCTCCAGTTGCAGCATCAAACCAATAAATATCATCACCAGTTCCACTAGCGGTTGCCGTTAAAGTCAACTTTCCTTTACAGCTAGCTGAATCATCTGTTGTTGCCGTTATAGCTAAAGTAGTACAATCTATTTCGTTTACAGTAACTGCGGTCAATCCGCTTATACAACCATTAAAATCTTGACCTACATAGTAAGTCGTTCCATCTACTAAAACGGTAGTATCTGCAATTGGGTTATTACCTTGCGGATCGCTATACCATACTAAAGTCGCATTAGGTTTTGTGGTATCTGCTTCTAAGTCGGCCAAGGTATCCCCTGCCACGTACTCTTGCGCTGGCGGAGCCGTAGGACTCGCTAAGTTATTACAATCAAAAGGTATAATATCTAAGGTGAATCCAATATGATTAACCAACCAACTAGAAATTACAATATAATAGGTTTGGCCAGCAGTTACTTGAAAATCTTCTATAGCCATATCATCATCGCTAGGACCTGCCACCAAAGAAGCAACACAGCTTGAACCAATATCATTACAATCTTCATAAACAAACAAACCAGCATAATAAGCAGATAAATCCGAAAGTTCTATATCAATATTTTGTGTGGTAGCTGCAGTAAATTCAAACACCACCTCGTCACCATTTAAATAATTTTCGGTGGTACCACAAGTAGACCCTGGGGCTCCTTGGTACACATTCAAATAGTTTTGTGTATCTCCAGTAAAAGTATAAGGTAAGGCGTTAACCACTAAAGGTACGTCGCAACTTGCCCCTGGCGTAAAGGTTCTAAAATCGTAAGGCCCTTCCCAAGTTCCTAGGTCTCCTCCTCCACAATCGGATTGGATGTAAAACTCATAAGCCGTTCCTTGCGTTAATCCTGTTAAGGTGTAAGGATTTGTAGTCGCCACAACTGTGGTTCCTGTACCCTGTGTAAATCCTGGCGCACCGTACTCGATATTCCACTGTGTACCCGCTCCGTTAAAATTTAACCAAGAAATATCGACTTGGGTTAATTGCTCATTAGACACCACCACGTCATCAACATCAATACACGCAGGCATTTCTAAAAATTCTACATCATCTATTAGGATGTCATTATAAAACGCACTTCCTGTACCACTGAAGCCAGTTACAGTAAATCGAACTTGGACATCACCTGTGATAGTTAAGTTAGATAAACTAAAAATATATCTTTTCCAATCTGCACCAAGCAAACTATTTACATTTAGCAAAGGATTCCAGTTTGCACCATCAAATACCTCGACATCTATAACATTAATAGCAGCATCATTGGTATTATTGCTAAAAAGATAAAACTGAACAGCAGGTTCGGTAAGCCCTGAAACATCAATCTTAGGACTCGTCAAAGTACTTATATCTCCATTTGAATTAAAAGAACCGTCCATCCATGCATAATTGGTACCTCCACCGGGAGTATGATCTGGCGTATTCGCTGCAGCGTATGCAGGACCAGTACTATAATTCCAAGCCGTATCGCCGCTTTCTGTCCAACAATTAGGCGTAGAAGATCCCGCAAAATCCTCATTCCAAGGAGCTACGAAGGTCACACAAGGTGTTGTGATTTGCAAAGGACCCACCCAGTTTCCTGGAGTACCGTTACATACATAGCGAATATAAATATCATAATCTGTAGCAGAACTAAGTCCAGTAATGGTTTCACCGGCAACACCATCGGTATCATTGATTATGGTACCTGTTGTATTCGGATCAAATCCTGCTGCACCGTAAATCATATCCCAAGTTGACACATTTCCGCCTTGTTGCCAAGTTACATCAACACTCGTAGCCGTTAAATTAGAGAAAGAAGCATTGTACGGATTGGTACAAGCTGGCATCTCATCAAAAGTAATATCGTCAAGTAAAACATCATTATGAAAGGTACTACCACCATTTGCTGTACTTCCTGTGATGGTAAATCGAGCTTGTACGATTGTACCAGTAATATTTGAAGCAGAAAGGTCAATAGCCACTTCTTCCCAAGAAGGCCCTAATAGCGTATTTAAAGAATAGGCATTCACCCAACCCGAACCGTCGTTTAGCTCAACGTCTAAAATATTTGCCGCTGCAGAATTTGTATTATCACTAAATACATAAAAAATAAGCGCGGGATCGGTTAAAGTAGACACATCTATCTGCGGCGTGGTGAGTGTACTAGAATCTCCATTCCCATTATTACTTCCATCGATCCAAGCATAGTTAGTACCACCACCAGGAGTATGATCTCCGGCACTGGCCGCAGCATATCCTGCACCGGTACTGTATTTCCAAGCAGTATCTCCGCTTTCCGACCAACAATTAGGAGTAGAAGAAGCTGAAAAGTCTTCAACCCAAGGCAGAGTTACCGCCACACATGGTGTTGTAAAACTAAGAGGACCTAGAAAATCACCGTTTGAGCCATTACATACATTTCGAACATAAAGCTCATAAGTAGTATTAGCAGAAAGTCCAGTTATACTCTCACCTAAAGTCCCATCATTATCAATGATTGTTGTTCCTGTGGTCAAGGGATCAAACCCTGGGGCTCCATAGACGATTTCCCATTGTGTAATCCCAGTACCTGGCTGCGTCCAGCTTACGTCTGCCCCAGTGGCAGATAAATTGTTTAATTCTACCCCATATAAATCAGGGCAAGTTGTTATTTCATCAAAGCTTACATCATCGATCAAAATATCGTTATGAAAGGTACTCCCTCCGTTTGCATTACCAATAATTTTAAATCGAGCTTGTACGTTACCTGTTACGTCAACATAATCTGCCAGATCAATAACAATTTCTTTCCAGCTAGCACCAAGAAGATAATTCTGTTGGTAAGCATTTACCCAACCTGAACCATCATTTAGGTCAACTTCTAAGATATTAATTGCAGAAGAATTGGTATTATCAGAAAAAGCATAAAAAATCAAAGCTGGACTAGTTAAACTCGAAACATCTACGTTGGGTGTTTCAAGCGTTGAAGCTTCACCATTGGTATTAGTACTACCATCTATCCAAGCATAATTTGTAGTACCTGAAGCCGAATGGTCTGCTACGTTTGAAGCAGCATAACCTGGTGAGGTACTATATTTCCATGCGGTATCTCCTCCTTCGACCCAGCAAGATGGCGTCGAAGAGCCCGAAAAATCTTCACTCCAAGAAGGAGCGGTTAACCCACTGCACTGCCCATAAGACAGCCAAGAGTTTAAAAATATGACGACAAGCGTCAATAAACAGTAATTTCTTTTCATAAATTATTAATTTTAGGGTAAGTTATATTTAACGTCATCCCCCAAATATATGGATTTTTTTAAAGACTTATTAAGAATGTTTATGATAATTTTAATATGTATAGCTAATAAAAAAGCGGGAGTCCAATGAATCCCGCTTTTTAAATTTCTGTTAAAATTAGTATCCTTATTTTTTAACAAGCTTTAACATAACAGATTGTGCGTTAATCGACACTCGCATAAAATAAGGTCCGCTAGCTAGATTAGTAACCTCTAATTTACTTTGTTGAGCATTTACCGATTGAGTCATCACTTTCTGACCTAAAAGGTTGTATATCTCAATAGTCTCAATTGGATTACTATGGTTTACCTGAATGAAATCTTCCATTGGGTTAGGATAATAAGACAAATCTAGCAATAATGGATTCGAGGTACTCAATTCAGAATGAACGGTAATTTCTACCAGACCACTTTCACATTGATTGGCAGGTGTCTGACTTACGTAGTACTTACCTTGATCAACCAATACTTCTGCAGCAGGGTTGGTAATTTCATTAGCTCCAAAAGCATCATAATACCATTTCAAATTATCGCCCACTACAGTTAAATCCATAACGGTTTCTCCCGCCACAAACGACTGGTTGGTTTGAGCTGTTGGTAAGCTAGAGTTAGGCAATATACTTACCATCACTTCTAATCTAGCAGTACTTTCACAAGCATCAACAGTTTGCGTAGCGTAATAAGTAGAACCATCTACTAAAGGCATAGCGTTATCTAAAGGTGCAGTGCTTGTATTGCTATCATACCACTGCAGATTAACCCCGCTAGCTTGCAAGTCACCTACGCGAGCTCCTTCACAAAATTGCTGACTAGCATTCCCTGTTGGGACAGCAGTTGGTTGGTTGTTCACATCTATAGTAATACTCTGTCTAGGCGACTCACATAATACTTGACCAATCATTACCGCATAGTCGTGTGTTTCTCCAAAAGAACCCTGCGGATCACAAGAATCTACTGGCAAGCTAGCATACCTATCCATTACGCGCATTCTGGTTAATCCGCTAGGAGTATTAGCAGGCAAGGTAATACTACCAGTAGTATTATTAGAACCTGAACTTGAGGCAAATAACAGCTCTATTGAATCGTCAAATACACCGTCTTTGTTTAGATCAATCCAAATTTTTACATAATTACTTGAGAAGTTATGTGTGATACTAAATGGATAATTTCCACCAGGAACCATTGCGCCGATTAAATTAGGATCGCTTGTAAAGTCACCATAACCATTTGTCGAACAACCACTTGACAAATGAACAATATTAGCAGATGCCATATCAAAATCATCTATATCGTCACCCGCCCCACAATTATTATTAGGCGGAATACAATAAGCTACACCTGCACTTCCAGAACCTCCTTCAATGTAAACTTCCGTCGCATAAAAAGTTGTGGTTGCTGTAACATTTGCAGCAAAATCCGCACCTACATTAACCACATTACCTCCAGTTGGAGCATCATACCAATATACATCGGTTCCTAAACCACTAGGCTGACCTACTAAATCTACTACCCCGCCTGGCGCACATACTTTTGTTGGTCCAGAAATAGTTACACCCATCGCATTACAATCAAATTCTTCGGGAGTAACGGCTAATAAAGCCCCTTCACAACCTAAAACAGTTTGCGAAACATAATAGGTTACTCCATCTACCATTGCGGTAGTGTCAGAAATAGGCATTGTTCCAGCCGCATCACTGTACCAGTTAAAAGAAGTTGTATACTGAGAACCTTCTATTTCTAAATCGGCTAAGGTATCTCCAGCGGTAAAGAAAGGAGATGCCACATCTGTAGTTGGGGCAGCAATATTATTACAATCAACACCATTGATATTCAAAGTATAGTTTGTACTTCCGTTTTTCGAACTGATTACAATAAAAATTTGTTCACCTGCATTTACATAGTAATCTTCGATAAGAATACTACTAGCCCCTTCATTTACATCTCCAGCTAAGCAATTGGTTCCTACATCTCCACAGCTAGTATAAATAAACATACCCGTAAAGTTGTTGGTAATTCCTGTCAATTCAATATCTAATATATCATCATTATTTGGGTCTGCCGTGTATTGATAAACAACATCATTCCCATTTAAGATATCAACACCTGGGCAGTTACTTCCTGCATCACCATTAAAATTATCGCCAAAAACACTAGTAGTATTGGTATCTGTATACGGCAAGTTGGTATGATCTAGTGCAATATCACCAGACTGATTCACAGTTGCTATTACTTCTGTTCTCGGAGACTCACAAATAACCTCCCCTTCGATCACCTTCCAATTATTAAAGAAATAATAACTTGTAGAAGGACCACCAAAGGCATATGCTCCAGTAATTGATCCTGTAGAACCAAGCGTATAAGGGAAGTTTACACCGCTAAAGCTATACATCATAGCCGGACCTGTTGCCAATAATCTATAGTTACCAGGCGTGGCTGCTGTGAAGTTTAAAGAAAGATCAACCGGCACAGGGTTTGAAGAAGACCCAGCAGGAATATTGATCACTTTTGATTGTAACACCGTGCCGTTATCATCGGTTAACTCAACCGTAAGCGGACCTCCGCTACCAGAAGAATAAACACGTGTACTTAATATCGTTGTGAACTGATTAACAGTAAATGTAAGCCCTCTTGGAGTAGATGGTGTACTTGAAAAATCATTAGGAGTAACTTTACCTTGATCTTGGTAAGTACCACCGCCCATAAGCATCACTTCTGAAGCCCAGTAAGACGTAGTTGCAGTTAACTCGTCTGTAGTAAATTGATTTCCTACGCCTACGATTTGCCCTCCAGTAGCAGCATCATACCAAAATACCTCAGAACCTGTTCCGCTCGGTGTAGCCGATAATTGCATTACACCCTTACAAGAAACAGTATCATCTGTAGTTGCCGTAATCGCTAAAGATGTACAATCAATTTCATCAACTGTAATTGGAGTTAAAGCACTTTCACAGCCGTTAAATACTTGAGCTACATAATAAGTTACTCCATCAACCAAAGCAGATGTATCTGCTATAGGATTATTCCCTTGAGGATCGCTATACCATGCAAGGGTGGCTGTATTTTTTGTGGTATCTACTTCTAAATCCGCTAAGGTGTCTCCCGCTACAAAATCTTGGAGTGGGTCTGCTACGGGGCTGGCTAAACTAGCACAAGAGAAAGGTATAATATCTAAGGTATAACCTACGGTTGAAGTTAACCAACTTGATACTACAATAAAATAGTCTTGACCGGCTGTCATTTGAAAATCTTCGATTCCAAAATCATCGTCGCTCGGACCTGCAACAGCGCCAGCCACACAGTTAACGCCTAAATCGCCACAGCTTTCGTATACAAAAACACCTGCATAGTAACCTGAAAGGTTAGACATTAAAATATCTACCAACTCAGTATTCGCTGCCGTATATTTATAAATTACATCATTTCCACTCAGGTAATTTTCAGAACCTGCCCCACAGTTTGCACCAGGAGTACCTTCAAATGGATCTCCATAATTAGCGGTATCATTACTATTGTTATAAGGTAGTGCTGTAACTGCTAAATCACCAGCAGCCGAAACGTTTGCTGTTGCTGCTACACGAGGAGACTCACATTCTAAATCTGCAATAATCACTTGGTAATCGTGTGTTTCTCCAAAAGAACCACCGGCATCACAAGCAGTTGCTCCGCTGCCGAACGAACCATATTTACCCATCACACGCATCACTGTTGCCCCGCCAACAGATGCAGGAATCGTAATGCTTCCATTTGTTGTACTTCCTCCGTTTGGAGAATCAAATAACATTTCTGACGGATCGAAGTTACCGTCCATATTTAAATCGATATAAATTCTCAAATGATGGTTCGAGAAATTATGCGTAGCACTAAAATTATAGGTTGAACCAACCGATAAGGTACCTATCAAGCTAGAATCATTTGTGAAATCGCCATAGGCACCTGTTGAGCAGCCTGAACCTAAATGATTTATTCCAGCATCACTCATAATAAAGTCATCAATATCATCTGAAGAAGTACAACCTATACTGTAAGTAGGCGTACAATAGGTGGGTAAACTAGACCCTCCTGAACTACCTCCAGAAAAAGCTACTTCCGAGGCATAATAAGTGGTGGTTTGTGTTAGGTACGGAGTAGTAAAACTAGAACCAGCACCAACAAGGTTACCGCCTACCGCTGCGTCATACCAAAAAATATCGCTACCGTTACCACTAGCCGTTGCTGTCAAAACGGTACTACCCGCGCAAGTAATAGATCCATCTGTAGTTGAGCTAATCCCTAAATTCAATGGTCCGCAATCAATAGTTGTGGTTCCAGAAATAGGACCTACCCAGGCAGAATCACCATTGGCACCACAATTTGCTCGTACATAAAAGTCATAAGTTGTACTATCTGTAAGTCCTGTTATGGTAGTATTTGGATTTGTGTTTACCACTACAGTCGTCCCGGCACCTTGAGTAAAACCAGGAGCCCCGTATTCTACTTCCCAAGAAGAAACCGTTCCAGTTTGACTCCAAGACAAATCTAAAGTTGTATTGGTCTTATTCGAAACTTGAAGATTGTTCGGTGCAATGCAAGTAGGTGCAGGTTGATAATTTACTGTAATGGTCCAAGTATTGTCATCTACTTTATTATATTGTGTATCACATAGAGATCCACCCCAGGTTCTCCAAGCCTTCATTTCAAAAGACAAAACATCCCCACCGTTATAAAAACCGTTTGCTATAGCGATATTGGTTCTATTATAATTTTGAGTCCCTGCCGAGGAACCTGAGCCATTAACAACCGCCTCTTCTATACCATTAATTGCTATTTGGGAGCGTTGCTCGCTCATCCAAGCACCAGAGGCAGCCGTCATATCGTAGGCGACATCAAATCCGGTTACCTGCCAAGGCCCTCCAGCCGGTAGTGAAACATCTAGGGTCGTGCTAGGCCCAGTACAACTAGCATCGTAACTGCCATAAGAAGTAGGTATATCACCTAAACTATAGGTGGCGGAAACCGTAGATTGCGCAAAGCCGCTTACTACGCCCAATACCACCAGGCAGAATGTTAAAAAAAAGCTTAAGTAGTTTTTTTTCATAATTATTATTTTTGAATATGTTGATTAAATGGTTTACAAAAACTTAACAAATATATACTTTTTAGGTTTAAATCCTAATTATGTGATAGCTTTTTAAAGCAAATAGATAGAATTTAATTTTCGTAAATAAATCTTAAAAAATTATATTTCTGCAATAGACTCGGGTATTTTCCTATCTTTGCTCCTGTTAAACAGGGAAAGATTTGACTGATTGCAACCCTTAAAAAATGCTAAAGCAGAAATTCTACTTTAGTGGCGTGGCTCAAATCTTTCTAAATCATTTAAAACATGCCTTACTTATTTACCTCTGAAAGTGTTTCTGAAGGACATCCCGATAAAATAGCCGATCAAATTAGCGATACATTGCTAGATAATTTTTTGGCTTTTGATAAATCTTCAAAAGTTGCTTGCGAAACCATGGTAACTACTGGCCAAGTAGTTTTGGCCGGTGAAGTAAAATCAGATACCTATATAGATGTACAACAAATTGCTAGAGAAGTGATAAATGATATAGGATATACTAAAGGAGAATATCGTTTTAGCGGAGATTCTTGCGGAGTTATCTCCTTAATTCATGAGCAGTCTCCCGACATCAATCAAGGAGTAGATCGAGCAACTCAAGAGGAGCAAGGAGCAGGAGACCAAGGAATGATGTTTGGATATGCTACCAATGAGACCGAAAACTATATGCCTCTAGCATTAGACATCTCACACAAATTGCTTATTGAGTTGGCCAAAATTAGGCGAGAAGGGAAAGAAATGACTTATCTTAGACCCGATTCAAAAAGTCAGGTTACCATTGAATATAGCGACGAAAACGTACCTCAAAAAATAGTAGCTATTGTTTTATCTACCCAGCACGATGAGTTTGATGAAAATGAGGCTGACATGTTGGCTACGATAAAAAAAGACATTCAAGAAATTTTAATTCCTCGCATAAAGAATCAACTTCCTGAAAAATTGCAGACACTATTTACAGATGATATTATATACCACATCAATCCTACGGGAAAATTTGTGATAGGTGGGCCACACGGTGATGCAGGATTAACGGGCAGAAAGATTATTGTTGACACCTACGGAGGAAAAGGCGCCCACGGTGGTGGTGCGTTCTCAGGCAAAGATCCTAGCAAGGTAGATCGAAGCGCCGCATATGCCGCCAGACATATTGCTAAAAATTTAGTTGCCGCTGGTGTTGCCGATGAAATTTTAGTGCAAGTATCTTATGCTATTGGTGTAGCAGAACCTACGTCTATTTTTGTAGATACCTATAAGAGTAGCCATTTGAACATTTCGGATGGAGAAATTGCAAAGAAAGTAGCTCAGATTTTTGATATGCGCCCTGCTGCTATAGAAAAACGACTTGCTCTGCGCAATCCTATTTATAGAGAAACCTCGGCCTACGGGCATATGGGTAAGACCCCAAGAACGGTAACGAAAATTTTTGAAAGCCCTTATTCTGGCGTGGTAAAACACGAAGTTGAACTCTTCACTTGGGAAAAATTAGATTATGTTGACAAAATTAAAGAGGTTTTTGATTTATAAATCAGATCTCATTTATTACCAACTGCCCTTCTAAATCGTATTTAGAGGGGTGGTTTTTTTTTACCCTCTTGGATCTAAAGAATGGAGTTCTTTTTTATTTAAATAACTCCAAATGCATCTGAATTTTGTTGCTTAATTTTTTTTTGTTTTCTTGCAATAAAATTTAACTAGCCGTTATGAGCGATTTACTTGGTTTTGGATTATTAGCATTTACTTCTTTCTTCACCCTGATTAATCCTATAGGCACCATGCCCGTTTTTATGAGCATGACCTCTGAGCTAGATGCAGAACACCGCAATAAAACGGCGAGAAAAGCAACCATTGCTGCTTTTTTAACTATTGTAGCTTTTGCTTTTTCAGGACAACTTCTTTTTCAATTTTTCGGTATATCGGTAAACAGTTTTCGATTGGTGGGAGGGGTTATTTTCTTTCTTATGGGTATGGACATGCTTCAGGCAAGATTAGCCAGTGTAAAAGTAAAGACCAAATCAGAAAAGAAAAGCTACGTAGAAGATATTTCAATTACCCCACTGGCAATCCCCATGATTTCTGGACCAGGATCAATTACCAATGCTATCATAATGATGGAAGACGCTAAAACCATTCAGTCTAAATTAGCCTTAATAGGAGCTATATTCTTGGTTTTATTACTCACCTATCTAATATTACTTAGTTCTTCTAAAATTTTAAAAATTCTAGGGAATACAGGAAAAAACGTTTTAATGCGCTTGATGGGATTAATTGTAATGGTAATTGCCGTAGAGTTTTTCTTTAGCGGGTTAAAACCTATATTAATAGATATTCTCAATAGTTCAAATTTATAAGTTTTGTTTTTAATTTCTTAGCTACTATTAAATAAAGGTAAAGTTGTTTAAAAAATTAATGTAACTCAAACTGAACCTCTTGATAAAAGCAGTAGCGCTTACTTTACCTATTATATAACGTAGAAATATTTACCTCCCGGTCATATTGACACTATCACTAAAGAAATTAATACTACCCTAATAAAGTCAAACAAAAACAAATCCGAAAAGGAATTTCTAGACTTAGCAATACGTGAAAATGTAATTGAAAAAATCAACACTTTAAGAAATTTAGATCGAGTTTTAAAAAATCAATTTAAAATGGTGAAATAATAATAATTGGCGCGGTTTATGATTTAGATTCAGGAAAAGTAGATTTAATTGAGGAAACTATAAAAGATTTACCAAAATTCAAATCTTAGGTGTTATTTGACTTACTGTCCCGCGTTAAAGCGATATAAAATTATGGTTTTATATTCTTGTTTTATTTGCCATTAGCCAAAATGTTATTCAACAAGTTAAGCTAGTGGGACAGTTTTTACTTTTCATTCAATTGTATTTTTTTGAGCTGTATGCGCTTTCGCGGAAGATCTATCTCGAGTACTTTCACCAATATTTGTTCGTGTAAATGCACATAATCATTTACATCGCGTACAAATTCATCGGCTAGGTTAGACACGTGAATCAAGCCACTTTCCTTTATTCCTATCGATACAAAACAACCAAAATTGGTAATATTGTTTACAATACCTGGTAAGCGCATACCTACTTCTAAATCGGTAATGGTTTTTATATTCTGATTAAAGCTAAAAGCCTTAGCTTTTTCTCTTATATCTCTGCCGGGTTTTTTCATCTCTTCTCTTATGTCTTCAAGAGTTGGCAAACCAAACTTTGTTGTACAATATCGCTCTAAATCAATGCTGTTTAATAAAGCCTCATTCCCTATCAAATCGATCACCTTAACTCCTTCTTCTTGCGCTATTTTTTTTACCAAATCATATTGCTCTGGGTGTACAGCAGAGTCATCTAACGGATTTTCACTTTGCTTCACACGTAAAAACCCAGCCGCCTGTTGATAAACCTTTGCTCCTAATCGCGGAACTTTTTTAAGGTCTGCTCTTTTGGCAAATGCACCATGCTCCTGCCTAAATGCCACAATATTATCGGCTAATTTTTCGCCAATACCCGATACATGCTGCAACAATGACTTACTCGCCGAATTTAAATTTACTCCCACGGTGTTCACGCAGTGCTCTACCACTCTATCTAAACTCCGCTGCAATTCAATTTGATTTACATCGTGTTGATATTGCCCCACCCCAATTGATTTAGGGTCAATTTTAACCAGTTCGGCCAAGGGGTCTTGTAGTCTTCTCCCTATAGATATTGCCCCTCTAACCGTAATATCATAATTAGGAAATTCTTCTCTAGCAATCGATGAAGCCGAATAAATGGAAGCACCCGCCTCGCTCACTACAAAAACTTCTATGGGATTTTTAAACTGTATGCGCTTAACCAAAGCTTCGGTTTCTCGCGATGCCGTGCCATCACCAATGGCAATTGCCTCAATTTTATAAGCCTCGCATAAGGTACTTATCTTCTTGATACTTTCTTTGTGTTGTTTTTGTGGCGGATGCGGAAAAATAGTTTCGTTATGCCTTAAATCGCCTTGTTCATCTATGCAAACCAGTTTACAACCTGTTCTAAAGCCGGGGTCTAGCGCCAAAACTCTTTTTTGGCCCAATGGCGCACCCAATAACAACTGCTTCAAATTTTTAGCAAAAACACTTATGGCGGTAGCATCTGCTTTCTGCTTAGCTTCTTGAAAAATCTCTTTGCTCAAGCTAGGATACATCAAACGTTTATATGCGTCTTTAATAACATCTTTTAAAAAAAAGGCCGTTTCTCCTTGGGTTTTTATCAATTTACTTTCAAACTTCGTCAATAATCGTTGTTCGTCTATTAGCAGTTTTATCCGTATGAAACCAGCCTGTTCACCTCTAGAAATCGCTAGGAATCGATGAGAGGGGAGGTTTTTCAATCGCTCTTCCCAATCAAAGTAATCTTTATATTTTTGAGCATTTTCATCCTCCTTTTTACTGGCTACTACCCTTGCCTTTAATAGACTAAATTCTTGTAATTGAAAACGCAAATAATTCCGTAAATCAATACGCTCTGCTATCCACTCCGCAATGATATACCCTACCCCTATGAGCGCTTCCCGACCGGTTTTTACTTGGCTCGAGCAATAAGACTTACTTAAATTATGCAGGTCTGTACGTTTTTGTACCATAATTTGTTTGGCCAGCGGCTCAAGTCCTAGTTCCTTTGCTTCATCGGCTTTGGTTTTACGTTTTTTCTTATAAGGTAAATACAAATCTTCTAGACTTGTTAAATCTTGGGCCTCATTCAATTGCTTTTTTAAGTCTGCCGTTAGTACCTCATCCGCTTCCAAGCGTTTTAAAATAGATTCTCGCCGCTTTTCTAGTGCTATATAGTCTTCTTCTGCTTTACGGATTTGCTCTAAATTAACCTCATCTAAATGCTGAGTAACTTCTTTTCTGTATCGAGCGATAAAAGGTATAGTGGCATCTTCAGAAAAAAGTTGCAACGCCTTTTCAATACGTTGTTTCCCAAGTTGAGTGCGTTGTTCTATGTAATCGATAATTTGCATAAAGGCGAAAGTAATAAATTAATAACATTCTTATCCTTTTAAAAAAACAACAGTTTTTAAAATCATTTTTATTCGCAATTCTTTAACAGAAAGAGCCGATTTAATTCGATAATTTTAAAGCATATGTAAATTAAAAACCATGGCCTTCTTTCAGAAAATAAAGCAAACGATTAATCTGCTAAAAGAAGTCGATTTAGATCAATTGACTCAAATACATGATAAAATCGATTTAAAGCAAACCTTAGCAACTTTAGGAAAGTTAGATGATCGGCAAATAAAAAATATGCTCAAGTTGTTGCACCACCAGGGCAAACGCGGGCAGCATCAATTACCGCCTATAGATGGAGATTTTTATAATTTAGATCTCAAACTAACCGATACCCAACGCGATTTACAACTGAGAGTGCGACAATTTATGGAAAAGGAAGTTCGCCCTATTGCTAACGATTATTGGAACAAAGCAAAATTCCCTTTTGATATCATCCCTAAATTAGGAGAATTGAATATTGCGGGTATTGCCTATAAAGGTTACGGTTGCGCGGCTATGCCTTTTTTAATGGAGGGTATTATCGCTCAAGAAATTGCTCGGGTAGATGTTTCTATTTCAACCTTTTTTGGTGTGCATAGCGGTTTGGCTATGGGCTCAATATACCTTTGCGGGAGCGAAGCCCAAAAGCAAGAATGGCTGCCTAAAATGCAAAAATTAAAAACGATTGGAGCTTTTGGCTTAACCGAACCAAATGTAGGTTCGGCCGTTTCGCAAGGTATGGAAACCACTTGCCGTTTTGATGGTGAGCACTGGATTTTAAACGGTCAAAAAAAATGGATTGGTAATGCCACTTTTGCAGATGTGATTGTAATATGGGCCAAAGACATCGACTCAAAGCAGGTGAAAGGATTTTTGGTGCGAAAAGAAAATCCTGGCTTTAAGGCCGAAAAAATGGAAGATAAAATGGCTTTGCGTATCGTTCAAAATGCCTTGATCACCTTAACCGATTGCAAGGTTCCAGAGACCGATCGTTTGCAAAAAGCTAACTCTTTTGCAGACACTGCCAAAGTCTTAAAAATGACTCGAGCGGGAGTGGCTTGGCAAGCCGTTGGTTGTGCGCGAGGAGCCTATGAAAGTGCCTTAAAGTATACTAAAAAACGAGAACAGTTTAGCAAACCCATTGCTAGTTTTCAACTTGTTCAAAATCATTTGGTAGAAATGCTATCCAATTTAACCGCTATGCAAACCATGGTTTTTCGCTTGTCTGAATTACAAGACGAAGGAATTTTAACCGATGAGCATGCCTCCTTGGCTAAGGTGTTTTGCAGTTTGCGCACCCGTGATGTGGTAAGCCGCGCACGTGAAGTACTAGGTGGCAATGGTATCTTGCTCGAGCATGATGTGGCACGCTTTGTTGCCGATGCCGAAGCAATTTATAGCTATGAAGGAACCAAGGAAATCAATACATTAATTGTGGGAAGAGCCATAACAGGCTATAGTGCGTTTGTTTAATCCATAAAAAACACCTTAAAATGAATAACAAGATTGTTATCATCGCTCCTGATAGAAGTTTAGACCTATGGGTTCAAGCCTTAAAGGATGAAAATAAGAATTTGACCATAGAAATTTATCCAGATGATACCCAACGAGAAGAAACCGAATTTATTCTAACCTGGCAGCCTCAGGCGGGAGTTTTTGACCAATACCCTAATTTAAAAGTAATAGCCTCTATGGGGGCAGGGGTACATCATATCTTTTCCCAGAACAGCATAAAAGAGCATATACAAGTCACCAAAATTGAACACCCTCGCTTGGCAACCGATTTAAGTCAGTTTGTCTTGTCGCTTTGCTTGATGCACATTCGTGATTTATATACTTACTTTAAGCTTCAGCAAAAAAAAGAATGGCGTCCCATCAAATACAAACGCCCAGAAGAAACCGCCATAGGTATTTTAGGTTTTGGTCAAATTGGTCAATCGGTGGGTGAACTTTTGATCAAAAATAATTTTCAGGTTTTAGGCTACTCTTCTAGCTCAAAAACACACGAGAATATTACCACCTATCATTCTGAACAACAACTACCTCAATTTTTGCAGTCTTGTGACATCTTAGTCTGTCTTCTACCCTTAACATCTAAAACCCGTGGTATTCTAAATAAAACGCTTTTTGATCAGCTTAAGCCTGGTTGTTATTTAATAAATGTAGGACGTGGTGCACATTTGGAAGAGGAGGACTTGCTAGAGGCTTTAAAAAACGGACAGTTAAGTGGGGCTAGCCTCGATGTATTTACAGAGGAGCCTTTACCTCAGGATCATGCTTTTTGGGATCACAAACGCATTCAAATTACACCGCATATGGCTAGTGCTACCGATCCGTTTGTAGTAAGTGAACAAATTATAGCTAATTTAGAACGGTTGCAACAAGGGAAAGCAATGATAAACCGAATTGATCAAAAGCGAGAATATTAGCTATAATGTTTTAACTTTATAAAACACCATAAAGAAAAGGCTTTATGTATTTAACCATCACCTTTATTATAATAGGCATAGGTATCTTTCTTTTTGTGAAAGACTATTTTAGTATAGACACCACTTCTATACTCATAATGTCTTTGTTTATTGTTTCTGGTGTATTAAATCCTGAAGAAGGTTTTGCCGGTTTTAATCATCCCGCCACTATAACCTTAGGCTGTATGTTTGTGCTAAGTGCTGCAGTGTTTAAATCGGGTATTATTAATGGCTTAAGCTCAAGAATTGTAAAAATAGCGCGGGTAAATTACGTATTGGCTTTAATTGTTTTTTGTCTTACAGCGGCCGTTTTTTCTGCCTTTATAAATGATACGGCTGTGGTCGCTATGCTAATTCCTATGGCGCTAATGGTATCGCGAGAAACCGGTATTGCGCCTTCGCGTTTGCTTATTCCTATTTCCTTTTCGGCTCTGTTTGGAGGCACTTGTACGCTAATAGGTACTTCAACCAATATTTTGGTTAGTAGTTATGCTCAAGAATTAGGCAGTACTGGCTTTGAGATGTTTGAATTTTCACTTGCGGCTTTAGGAATTACCGCAACTGGCCTCATTTATATTTTTATTGTAGCTCCTTTGATTCTACCCAAGCGCATTAAAAAATCTGAAACCCTACAACACGAAGCCGAGGATTATATGGCAGAAATTGAAATTTTACCCAAAAATCCTGACATTAATAAACCTATCGGTAAGACCTTTTTAATTAGTGATTTACAAGTGCAAATTTTAATGATAAAACGAAATCATTTTCGGTTTTATGAGTTTAATGAGGAGACCATTTTACGAGAAGGAGACGTGCTCAAGGTACTTATGAATCCCAGCAAAATCAGTAAAATAAGAGAAAGCAAATACTATAAGTTTAGCGGTATAGGAGAAATTAGCGAAGACGATAGTGAAAAGCGCATCTTTGAGGTTATGCTTCCTCATGGATCTTCGCTTTCTGGAAAAACTCTGGCGCAAACCAAATTTAGAAACAACTATTATGCATCGGTTTTGGCTATTAGGCAACGCAAAGAGACCATTACTAAAAATGTAGCTAATGTTTCTCTAAAAGAGGGAGATATGCTGCTTATTTATACAGCGCGCCATAATATACAAGCTTTAACACGCAACAAAATGCTTGTGGCTTTATCTGAATATGAAGACCGTAAAATAAATTACAAAAAGGCTATACCTGCAATTCTCATATTAATGGGTGTAATTTTGGCCGCTGCTTTTAATATCACTTCAATACTTATAAGCGCCTTGGTAGGGAGTTTACTTATTGTAACCACCGCTATACTTAAACCCAACGAAGCTTATAAGGCAATAGAATGGAAAGTGATTTTTATGGTTGCCGGAGTTTTATCTATGGGTAAAGCCCTAGAAAAAACAGGGGGCTCAGAGCTAATATCTAACTTTCTTTTTGAGAATTTAGGCGGACTACCCCCACAAATAATGTTAAGTCTAATTTTCCTATTTACCTTTTTGGCAACCAATGTATTATCAAGTAAAGCAACGGCAGTTTTAATGACCCCTATCGTTATAGAGTTTGCTCAAATTTTACAAGTAAGCGAAAAACCCTTTCTAATTGCCGTAATGTTTGCCTGCTCACTTACTTTTATGACACCTGTAAGTTACCCAACCAACACCATGGTTTACGCACCAGGAAATTATAAATTTACCGATTATTTGAAAATAGGCACCCCGCTTAATTTTGTTGTCTGGATTGCTGCTTCTATTATCATACCTTTGTTCTTTCCCTTTTAAAGTCTGACTATCATGAAAAAGCGATTAAAATTACATAACCCATTTAAACCTCGCATTACCGATGAGAAAAACTTACGCGAACATCTGGCGCTTGAAAGAACCAAACTTGCCAATGAGCGCACCTTGTTATCTTATATCAGAGCCTCTCTGTACCTATTGTTAGGTGGCATAGCCCTACTGCAAGTAAAAGAATACACCAACTTAAAAATCATTGGGTATATCGCACTGTTTATTTGCGTGGTTTTCTTATTGATTGGTATTGGCCGTTATATATCATTAGAACGCCGCCTCAACGATTTACTTTTACCCGATGAAGACGACATTGAAAAGCAATCTTGATGCAAACCTTTACCCATTATTTTTTACATTTTGGCTTTATTTTTTTCATCGCTTATTTAATCGATAAGAATAATATTAAGCAAGTTTATTTAATTCTATTAGCCAGCATGTTAGTCGATTTAGACCATCTGCTAGCCGATCCTATATTTGATCCAGAGCGTTGCAGTATTAATTTCCACCTGCTGCATACTTATTGGGCCTGGGTATTGTACTTGTTAGTAGCCTTTTTAGCAAAAAATAAAGTCTTAAAAACCCTCGCAATAGGCTTAAGCTTTCACCTTTTAACAGATGCTATAGATTGTTTGTGGAGCTATAATTGGAATTTTAAAGTACTTTTGTAAGATGAAATTGATTTTATTTTTCTTTGTACTTAGCATTAATTTACTTCATGCACAAAAACAAGAAAGCACTTTATTAAGTCCGCTTAAAGCGGATAAATTTGTGGGAGTAGATGCATTTGATCGGTATTATTTTATAAAGGATCAGGTTTTTTATAAAAAAGGCCCAAATGACTTAAAACAGTACATTAATTTGAATTTGGGAGATTTAAGCCATGTAGATATTAGCAATCCGCTACGCATTAGCTTATTTTATCAAGACTTCAACACGGTGGTTATATTAGACAATCAATTGAATCCCATAACACAAATCAACTTTAACAACTTATCGCCTTTACGGATTTTAAATGCGGCTTACACCGCTCAAAACAATAGTTTATGGCTGGTAAATACTGAACAAGGTATTCTTGATTTTTTTAATTACCCCCAGCAAAAAACCTTGCACCAGTCGCCTCCCGTTTTATCAAACCAAGCGCTTTATACGGCAAATTTAACGCACTTTTTTGAGGCCCAAGAAGATAAAATTCGGGTTTTAAATATCTACGGAAACATCACCGAAGAATTTTATTTTAAAGGTACTGAGGAACTTATGGCTACAGCCAATTACTTGTATGCATATGCAAAAGGTAATTTTTATCGTTTCAACTTAAAAACTATGGAGGTTTTAAAACTTGATGTTTATGAAAATGACGTTAAAGATTTTTATGTGAGTAACGAAAACCTTTATATTTACAAGCAAAACAAACTAATTTATTACAAAATAAACACAGACTAATCTATGCACGTAGCCATAGCCGGAAATATAGGCGCGGGAAAAACAACCCTAACCAGACTCTTAGCCAAACACTTTAATTGGGAAGCGCAGTTTGAGGACGTATTAGAAAATCCGTATTTAGAAGATTTTTACAATCAAATGGAGCGCTGGTCTTTTAATTTACAGGTTTATTTCTTGAACTCGCGGTTCAGACAAATTTTAGATATCCGCAAAAGCGGAAAAGACATTATTCAAGATCGAACCATCTATGAAGATGCCTTTATTTTTGCTCCCAACTTACACGCAATGGGGCTTATGACCAATCGTGATTTCAACAATTATAGTTCGTTATTTAACTTGATGGAACGCGTTACTGAGGCACCAGATCTTTTGATTTATTTGCGCAGCAGTATCCCCAATCTTGTTGCACAAATTCATAAACGCGGAAGGGATTATGAAAGCAGCATTTCTATTGATTATTTAAGTCGACTTAATGAACGTTATGAAGCTTGGATTGCGACTTATGACAAAGGCAATTTATTGATTATCGATGTAGATAACATTAACTTTGTAGACAACCCTGAAGATCTTGGAGAAATTATTAATAAAATAGATGCCGAAATCAACGGTCTCTTTTAAATAACAGCCCTATGGAATCAACAAAATTAAAAAGACCTAAGCACAAAGGGTCACCTAAATTATTTAAAAATCCTATTTTAGAAAAATTAACGCATACCCATATATCTTTGCCTTTGATTATCTTTTCGGTAATTTCTGCGGCTCTTATCTATTATGGAATTGTAGAAAAAGGATTTGAAACCCCTACGATGGTTTTATTGTTTTTTGCAGGATTATTCTTTTTTACCTTTATTGAGTATATCATGCACCGGTACTTATATCATATTCCTGCTACAAGCGAACGAAAGAAGAAAATTAGTTATACCATGCACGGGGTGCATCACGATTACCCAAAAGACAAGTCTAGGTTGGCCATGCCACCCGTTTTAAGTCTGATTATCGCCACAGTACTCTTTATTGTGTATCGCGTGTTTTTAGGTGAATTTGTTTTTGGATTTCTGGCTGGTTTTTTAATGGGCTATGCTGCATATCTAGCAGTGCATTATTCGGTTCACGCTTTCAAGGTACCCAATAACTTTTTAAAGGTATTATGGCACCACCATAGCATTCATCACTACCGTGAACCAGATCGAGCTTTTGGAGTGTCTTCTACCCTTTGGGATCATATTTTTGGCACTATGCCCAGAAAGGATATTAAAGCTAAAAGAAAACAGAAAACCAATGTTTATATAGACCCAGAAACAACCTAATTTAATTGAAAAAATATATTTTTGGGCTTAATTTCATTGAATTAAGCCCATTTTTTTTGCCGCAATGATAGCTTCTTTTCCATTAGAGAAAAAGACCACAGGAGTGGCTTTAAATTCACTTACTACGCGATTAGCTAGCTGCATTTTAGATTTACTTTTTACTCGCCTTAAAAATATAGCTTTAATTCTGCTAGGATGCATTTGTGCTATTTCGGTATAAATACTAGGATCATGCTCACCGCTGTCGCCTATGAGTACAAAAGACTTGTCTGAGAAAATATTTAAAATTTGTAAAATTTCTTTTTGTTTATGCGGTTTTTCTCGGTTAAACATTTGCCGCCAAAGGTTAGGAAAATCCCGTAATAGCAATACCCCTCTAGGGAAATTATGAATGCGTAAAAAAACTTGTAAGTAACTATATAAATTAAAAGGACTATTGCTTAAATAAAAAAATGGACGATCTACCCCTTTAGATTGGTTTTGTAATGCTTGATAAAATTGACTCGCATAGTCAATAGGCACTCTTTCTTCTGCAAGGGTAAAAATAGAATTTTTTATCAGTTCCCATTTTAAAAAGGAATTAACCCCTGTATGAATAAGGGTATCATCTAAATCACTTATAATACCATAATCAAAAAGAGCATTAGGTCGCAAAACCCAGCTTTTTTTCTCTTGGGCGAATTCTTGATAGTTGCATTGAACTTTATATGGCAGCCATTTTGTTTGGGTTTCATCTATTGTCTCACACGGCACATGCACTTCAAAAAAATAGTAACCTTCGCTATTGGTTAAGCAACAAGCCACGGGCTTCTCATTATACCATAGCGTTACTTGAACATTTTTAATTTCGTAGGTATTAAAATTGTTAAGACTAGTCCGCCAAGCAGAAGGTGTAACATCTGATTTACTAATTTTTGGTTTTTGGTTTAATACCCGACCCGTTACTCGTAAGCCATCTGCAAAGGCATAACCTGAATAAGACTGAATATACAAGTGATCTACTTGCGTAGACAACCGAAAAAATTTAAAAAATTGCTTCAATTTGAAAATATTTTAAACGCATGTTAACGCTTAATTGGATTTTGTTTTCACCAAAATAACATTTTCTTTTTGATTGTTAAAGCTTTTCTCTAATTGAGCCTCACGAGGCTCCTCATGCCGTACTTCGGCAATTAGGGGCGCCATAACCAAACCGACTAAACACGTAAGTTTAATAAGGATATTCATGCTAGGGCCAGAAGTGTCTTTAAATGGATCGCCTACCGTATCTCCTGTCACGGCTGCTTTATGTGCATCGCTACCTTTAAACATTTTCTTACCATCGATAAGCACACCTGCCTCAAAAGATTTTTTAGCATTATCCCATGCTCCTCCAGCATTATTTTGAAAAATAGCCCACATTACGCCCGAAACACAAACCCCTGCCATATAACCACCAAGCGGTTCTGCACCCAGCCATAAACCTATAAGTATAGGGGTGATGAGGGTTAATACCCCTGGTAAAATCATTTCTTTTAGAGCCGCTTGGGTAGATATAGCGACGCATTTTGCGTGTTCGGGTTCAGCTGTACCTTCTAAAATTCCTGGTATTTCTCTAAACTGTCTTCTCACCTCTTTTACCATTTGCATGGCCGCTTTCCCTACCGACTCCATAGCTAGTGCCGAAAAAACTACAGGCACCATACCGCCTACAAACAAAGTAGCTAAAACATCTGCTTTAAAAATATTAATACCCTGAATTCCTGTAAAGGTGACATATGCCGCAAAAAGTGCCAAGGCAGTTAAGGCAGCCGAAGCAATTGCAAAACCTTTACCTACGGCAGCAGTTGTGTTTCCTACAGAGTCTAAAATATCTGTTCTTTCTCTTACTTGTGCAGGTAATTGACTCATTTCGGCAACTCCTCCAGCATTATCGGCAATGGGACCAAATGCATCGATTGCCAATTGCATAGCTGTTGTTGCCATCATAGCCGAAGCTGCCAAAGCAACACCATAGAATCCCGCAAGCGCATAAGAGCCAAAAATAGCTACCGCAAAAAGCAAAACGGAAGCAAAAGTAGATTTCATTCCTACAGCCAAACCGGCGATGATATTAGTGGCCGCTCCTGTAGCACTATTTTTCACGATACTCATAACCGGCTTTTTACCTAGACTGGTATAATAAGCAGTAACCATAGAGATGAGCGCTCCCACTGCCAAACCGATTACTGCAGCCCAAAAAACGTTTGTTGCCGGTATGCTTTGTATTCCTTTACCAAAAAATAGCATTTCTAATGTTTCGGGAAGCATCCAATCTATCAAAAACCAAGTAGCCAACAAGGTTACTCCAATAGCTAGCCAATTACCTCGGTCAAGTGCAGCTTGCACTTGAGGTTCTTTAGCCTTATTCGTATTTATTCTTACTACAAAAGTTCCTAAAATTGTGGCGAGAATACCAACCCCTGCAATTAGTAGCGGTAGTAATATGGGACCCATATTACCAAAATTGTCTGTAAAGCTCGTTGAGATAGACATATCTCGAATCAAATAGTTACCCAATACCATAGCCGCTAAAACGGTAGCTACATAGCTACCAAATAAGTCGGCCCCCATGCCTGCCACATCTCCTACGTTATCGCCAACATTATCGGCAATTGTAGCCGGGTTTCTTGGGTCATCTTCGGGAATTCCTGCTTCAACTTTACCCACCAAGTCGGCACCTACATCGGCAGCTTTGGTATAAATACCACCGCCTACTCGTGCGAATAAGGCAATAGACTCGGCTCCCAAAGAAAATCCTGCTAGGGTTTCTAAAACAAGGGTCATATCGTAGTAAAAACTGCTTGTAGCTCCTAAAAATTGATTGATAAAAAAAAGAAATAATAAACTTAGTCCCAAGACAGCTAAGCCTGCTACGCCTAATCCCATAACTGTACCCCCATTAAACGAAATTTGTAAAGCTTTAGGCAGACTTGTTTTGGCTGCTTCGGCGGTTCTAGAATTGGATTCTGTAGCTATACGCATTCCTATGTTTCCTGCTAATGCAGAAAAAAAAGCTCCTATAACAAAAGCGGGAACAATCATCCAATGAGTTGAACTTACTTGCGTGGAGACAAAAAATAAGGCCGCTGCGGCAATTATCACAAAAATTAATAACAAACGGTACTCTGCGTGAAGAAAAGCCAAAGCACCTGCTTTAATGTTCTTTGAAATGCGCTGCATGCTTGCATCTCCTCGTGCTTGTTTTTTAACCCAAACGGCTTTAAATAGCATAAAAACAATACCTAAAACAGCACACAAAATAGGCAGATAAAAGACCAAATATTTCATAAATTATTGATTTTTAATTTACTAAATCTAAGTTTTTCTTTTTAATAAATAACAAAAAAAGCAGCACTTTTTACAAAATGCTGCTTTTTTAATAATTTAAATTATACTGTTATTTAATACTTACTTCGGCTGTTGGCACGTCGCTTTCTTTAAATCTTTCTACACATTTACGTACAATTTCTTTAGCTTCTTGGGCATCTCCCCAACCACCTACATCAACTTTCTTCTCTTCTAAATCTTTATACACACGGAAGAAATGCTCAATCTCTTTGATTAAGTGAGGGTTTAATCCAGAAAGGTCATCTACTTTGTTAGCAATAGGGTCGCTAACTGGTACACATATAATTTTTTCGTCGGGACCTTTTTCATCGGCCATATGAAATACACCAATAGGAGCAACTTCCATTACGCAGCCTGGAAAAGTAGGCTCGGTAACCAATACTAAAACATCTAATGGATCCCCGTCTAATGCTAATGTTTCAGGAACAAAACCGTAATCTGCAGGATACATCATTGATGAAAATATCATTCTGTCATAACGAATTTTCTTTAACTCAAAATCGTATTCATATTTATTTCTACTCCCTTTTGGGATTTCAATCAATACATCAAAGGTCATTTTTCGTTTATTTTAAAAATTAGATTTATTTCAAAAAATTCAAGATTGCAAATTTAAGAAATATAACTCGTTCTGTTGTACTTTTTTAGAAATAAAAACCGAAGGCTCCAGTTACTCCAAAAGAGCGTGCTCCTGGGTTCTGAAAATAGTTCCCACGGAAATGAAAATCGATTCGAAAGATTTTAAAAATATTACCTATACCTGCACTCCAAGACCAATAAGGATCTTGATCTGGTGCTAATAAAATCGGGTTAGAAGTACTGGCATTTAATTCTCGATTGGCCTGAGATAGTGTACCATAAACTCCTCGTACACTAATAATTTCTCGTAAGTTCCAGTCGCGCACCACGGGAATTCGGCTAAAAAATCGACCGTTAAAGTTATGCTCGATGTGCAAACTCGCATACTCATCGGTTACAAACTCGTAAAAATCTAGAAGCGGGAAACTGCCGTATATAGAAAATAAGGTTTGATTTCCCGGCACCACATTAAGTAAACTCAATGGCACCTCACCATAGGTTTTTCCTGTTTCTAAGGTGGTGGTTAGTTTACCAAAGCCCCCTAACTGCCAAGGATGTCTGTAATAAAACTGCAATTTTTTATAATCAAAATCGCTTGAAAGCACATCTTTTAAACCTAATGAATAATTCATGAACAACTCAGGATAATCACCATCATTCACCACTATTCGCTCTACACCATAACCTGTTGTTTTGCGTTTGGGAGTGTATTTTAACATGGTTGAAAATTGCGTTTGACGTGTTTTATTTTCAACCTGTGTTCTAGCCTCATCCGTAAAGTAGGCTAAACTAAATTGATTTGATGCCGACTCTAATGTGCGAAAAGATCCGCCAAAGCGAACATTAAAATTTTTAAAGGGTTCAAAAGAGAGTGCCGCCGTAGTTAGATTGATATTGGTTAGACTAGTATTGGCCCCTATTGTAATTAACGATGAAGAAGCTAAGCTACGCCCTAAAACGTCATTGGTATTAGTAAGGCTAGCCCCCAACTGCTCCACATCTCGCCGGTTACCTCCCGAAATTATAAGTCGCATCTTTTTATCAAGCAACCATTTTCCCGAAATTCCGTATTTAAATTTATTATCTTTTAATCCGTAAGCCGTGTAACCTTCGATTCGCCAAGGGTCGTTCCTGCCAAAATAGGTGCGCCCTCCTACCCGCAATCGCAGACCTTCGACATCGTTATAACCAAAAGTGGAAAAAATGGGACCAAAATCGAAGTTATCAAATTCAACATAACCTGAGGCTAAAATAGAGCCCACATTATACAATCGCTGAAAAGCTTTTACGGTTTTAAGCGTATCTAACATTACGTACACTTGGCGCTCATCTTTGTTTAGCTCCTCCAAACGGTTGTTTTCCCAGAAGGTAGATTCACGATTGTAAACGTGATCGTTATAATATTGCGGCTGGTATTTGTAAAATTGCGCTCCTTTCTCTTGGTCAAATACATATTCGTCATACAGTGTAGTACGTTTGCCATAAATACCACGTGATTCTTGTTTTTTATTCAAGGAGAAGTCAGACATAAAATGATCTCGTGTAATTAAAAATACAGAATCATTTAGCACCTTAAAATCTTGCTCAATATAAATTTCTTTTACCCAATTTATATTGGCGCTCTTGGTAACTTGTAACTTGATATTTTTAATCGCCCAAGTAGTATCGTTTACCCAAAAATCACCTTTAAAAGTAAGTTCATTTTTTCTTCTGGGATAATAGACAATTTTATAACACCACTTATTATCTACAAAGGCACTATCGGCCAAGACGTAATTATAGTTATCTATACCCGTTGTGCTTAGCGGACTAACAAAGCTTTTATCGAAAAATTTAAGGTAATTATCATAAACATCATACTCGGCGTACAAATCTTTGACAAAAGCAATTAAGGTTTGGTTATCGCTAAAACCAGAATTTTTATTGCCAAGCAAAATTTCTTTTTCTTTGTTTAATTTATTATCCCCATAAACGCGATACACGGCCTCATTTAAAAAAATTGGCAAATAGGTTTTACCAGTTACCGCATTGGTGTCTGTTTTTTTAAAGATAAACTCCATACCTTTAAAAATTGGACTTTTAATCAAGTTGCTATCAATAGTATTTAGATCAAATTCTTGTTTTTCGTATTTTTTGTATTGGTATTGATCAAAAAGTTTAACGCCATTTTTACGTTTATTGGCCCATATTTTACGTAGGATATCAATAGCAGGATTGTTCTTTTTTGAGGTTTTTCCTTGATAAATAACCACTTCAGATAATGCACTGGCCTCCTCTTTTAACACGATATCTAGCTTATAGTTAACGGCATTGTTTAAGGTTAATGATTTAGTCTCGAAGCCTACGAAAGAGAACACTACGCTAGAATATGTGTTTTCAGATTGCAGATAAAAGGTACCGTCATCATTAGTTATAGTACCTTCGCTAGAGTTGGCAAACACAACATTCACAAAAGGTATAGGCTCGCCCTGTTCATCGGTTACCTTACCCCCTACCTTTGTTTGTGCATAAGTAAAAACAGTACACAAACAGCATAAAAAAACTGTGATTTTAGCCATAAAAAAACTTCATCTTTTGAAGATGAAGTTTCAAATATAAATCTATAATTTATTTATGCGTCTTTATATAAAACTTTTTTCACAGCTTTAACAACGTCTTCACTATTTGGTAACCATTCTTTTAACAAAACCGGTGAATATGGCGCTGGAGTATCTGCGGTATTAATCTTTAATATTGGTGCATCTAAATAATCAAAAGCATTTTCTTGAATGTGGTAAGTAATCTCTGTAGAAACATTACCAAAAGGCCAAGCTTCTTCTAGAATAACTAATCTATTGGTTTTCTTTACGGATTTGATGATTGCTTCATAATCTAAAGGGCGTACCGTTCTCAAATCGATAATCTCACAAGAAATATTTTCTTTTTCTAGCTCTTCTGCCGCTTGATAAGCCTCTTTTATTATCTTCCCAAAAGAAACGATGGTTACATCTTCTCCTTCTCTTTTAATATCTGCTTTCCCGATTGGAATGGTGTATTCTTCTTCTGGAACCTCACCTTTATCACCATACATTTGCTCGCTTTCCATAAAAATAACCGGATCGTCATCACGAATAGCCGACTTTAAAAGTCCTTTTGCATCATAAGGATTTGAAGGAACAATAACTTTTAAACCAGGACAATTGGCATACCAACTTTCAAAGGCTTGAGAGTGTGTAGCTGCTAATTGACCCGCCGAAGCTGTAGGTCCTCTAAAAACTATAGGGCAATTAAACTGTCCGCCAGACATTTGTCTAATTTTTGCCGCATTATTGATAATCTGATCTATTCCTACCAGCGAAAAATTAAACGTCATAAACTCTATAATAGGCCTTGTACCTGTCATGGTAGAGCCTACACCAATACCACTAAAACCAGCCTCTGAAATTGGGGTATCCCAAACGCGTTCTGGCCCAAATTCATCAAGCATTCCCTTCGAAGCTTTATATGCACCGTTGTATTCTGCTACTTCTTCCCCCATTAAATAAATGCTTTCATCATGACGCATTTCCTCACTCATAGCTTCGGCAATCGCTTCTCTGAATTGTATTGTTCTCATAATCTAATTACAATTTATTTCGTGTTCTTTCTAAAAAAAGCAAAAGTAGGTATATCTACGTCATAAAACTACTTCATTTTATTAAATTTTTATTATGCGTGCATAGTATTTTTTACAGTTTTTTTGTATATTCGCAACGCATAAATTAAAAAAAACTTGAAAGCATGAAAATTTTAGTATGCATAAGTCACGTACCCGATACTACTTCAAAGATAAATTTTACCGATAACAATTCAGCATTTGACACCAATGGCGTTCAATTTGTCATTAATCCGAATGACGAATTTGGTTTAACACGCGCTATGTGGTTCAAAGAAAAACAAGGAGCCAGTGTAGATGTTGTAAACGTAGGTGGCCCCGAAACTGAACCTACATTGCGTAAGGCTTTGGCTATTGGCGCAGATAACGCCATTCGCGTTAACACTCCTGCCATAGACGGATATCAAGTAGCTAAAGAATTGGCAAAAGTAGCTCAAGATGGCAATTACGATTTAATCATTGCAGGTCGAGAATCTATCGATTATAACGGAGGTATGGTTCCCGGAATGATGGCGCAAATCTTAAAAGCTAACTTTGTGAACACCTGCGTGAGCTTGGAAGTAGAAGGAAACCAAGCCACCGCTATTCGAGAAATAGATGGAGGAAAAGAAACCCTAAAAACTAGTTTACCCTTAGTGATAGGGGGACAAAAAGGTCTTGTAGAAGAAAGCGATTTAAAAATACCAAATATGCGTGGTATTATGATGGCTAGAAAGAAACCATTAAACGTGGTTGAGCCTAGTTCTACCGAAAGCTTTACCCAAACTAAAAGTTTTGAAAAGCCAGCACCAAAAGGAGAGGTTAAAATAATTGAAGAAGACAACCTAGACCAATTAATAGATCTATTGCATAACGAAGCAAAAGTAATCTAAAGCCCCGCGTAATTGTTGAATTAAAAAATTAAAAAAATGTCAATTTTAGTATATACCGAAACCGAAAACGGAAAATTTAAAAAAGCCTCATTCGAGGCCGCTTCTTATGCTAAAGGAGTAGCTGAAAAAATGGGAACAGATGTTACTGCAGTTGCCTTTAATGCCGAAGACATAAAAGCTTTAGGTGATTATGGCGTAGCTAAAGTTTTACACATACAGAACGATAAATTAAAAACCTTTAACGCAGAAGCTTACGCCGATGCTATTGCGCAAGCCGCTCAAGAAGCAAGCGCCGATGTTGTAGTATTAGGCCAAACAGCAAACGATAAATATCTTGCTCCGCTTTTGGCTGTTCAATTACAAGCCGGTTACGCCTCAAATGTTGTTGAATTACCTGAAATAGAAAACGGTTTTACTGTAAAACGAAGCGTTTTTACCAATAAGGCTTTTAATCATACTGCTATAACTACCGATAAAAAAATTATTGGAGTTTCTAAAAACGCTTATGGCTTAAAAGAAAATTCGGCCGCAGCCGAGGAAACCAGCTTCTCTCCTAACTTAAAAGAAGAAGATTTTAATATTGAAGTAGCCAGCGTAGATAAAGCTACAGATAAAGTTACCATCGCAGATGCCGAAGTTGTTGTATCTGGCGGACGTGGCCTAAAGGGTCCAGAAAACTGGAACTTGGTTGAAGATTTAGCCGAAGTTTTAGGCGCGGCAACGGCTTGTTCGAAACCCGTAAGTGATATGGGATGGAGACCCCACAGCGAGCACGTAGGACAAACCGGTAAACCTGTAGCCTCTAACCTTTATATCGCAATAGGTATTTCTGGTGCCATACAGCACTTAGCAGGTGTTAGCGCTTCAAAAACAAAGGTGGTTATCAACAATGATCCAGAAGCTCCATTTTTCAAGGCAGCAGACTACGGTATTGTAGGTGATGCTTTTGAAGTTGTACCAAAGCTAACCGAAAAATTAAAAGAATTTAAAGCGAATAACGCATAATTTTTTATAAATTGTGCCCCTATTTAAAGGGCGGTCTAAATAGGTTTTTGTCCTTGTTTAGACCGCTTTTTTATTGAAAAGCATTTAAATTGCAAAATCTATGAGTTTAGTGCGATTAACCATAAAAGGAATATCCTATAGCCAAACCCAAAACGGCGCATATGCTTTGCTATTAAGCGAGCTAGATGGCGAGCGTCAATTACCCATTGTGATTGGAGCATTTGAAGCCCAGTCAATCGCCATTGCTTTAGAAAAAGATATTAAGCCGCCAAGACCACTAACCCACGATTTATTCAAAACTTTTGCAGAACGATTTGATATTCAAGTTAAACAAGTCATAATTCATAAATTGGTAGATGGAGTGTTTTACTCCAGCCTTATTTGCGAACGCGATAAAATTGAAGAGATTATCGATGCGCGTACCAGTGATGCCATTGCACTTGCACTTCGTTTTAATGCACCTATTTTTACTTATGAAAATATTTTAGACAAAGCAGGCATTTATTTAAAACCCGAACAACAAACCCCAGAAGAAAAATCGACCTCTGCTGATTTTATTTTTGACGAAGATCAAGAAGACGCAGTAGAAGAACAAAGTTCTGCCTCAAAACCAAAAGGAGATTTTACGCATAAAAGCATTACACAGCTCGAGAAAGAATTAGAAGAAGCGGTAAAAAAAGAAGACTACGAAAAGGCAGCTAGACTGCGCGACGAGATCTCTAAAAGACAATAATTATGAAACGCCATATTGTAATAAGCCTGCTTTTTTTCTGGGTAGGTGTACTAGGAATAAACGCCCAATCGATTGAGAAGCAATGGGAATTGCTTGCCCCCCAACAAAACGACAGCTTAGCTATTGACCGTTTAAATTTAAAAGATGGCTTATTTGAGTATCAACAGAAAAAATTAAAAACTAGTCAGCAAGGGGATTTTCTATATCAAAACGACCTTCTTCTGCTCTTTATCCCCAAAAACAATTCAGAAAAAATCCAGAAATATAGAGTAAAGCAACTATCTGATAGTTTACTCACCCTAAAAACAAACAATAGAGAATACACCTATATTACTCGCCAAAAAGCCAAAGAAACTGTTGTAGCACCGCCTCAAAAAACAGCTATTCCCAGTCAAGGATTCTCTATTGAAAGTCTTTGGAAGGGTATACTAGGGATGTTCTCTTTACTAGTTATCGCCTTTCTTTTTAGCAGTAATCGTAAAGCTATAAACTGGAAAACCGTTGGCGCTGGGCTTAGTGCACAATTGTTATTAGCCTATGGGGTTTTGCAAGTAAAATGGGTTCAAGTTGCTTTTGAATTTGTTGGTGAAATATTCGTAAAAATTCTTGATTTTACAGCTGCTGGTAGCGAATTTTTATTGGGCGGTCTTATGGATGTAAATAGTTACGGGTTTATTTTCTTGTTTCAAGTCTTGCCAACAGTAATTTTCTTTTCAGCGCTTACCTCAATTTTATTCTACTTAGGTGTAATTCAAGTTATCGTAAAAGGATTAGCCTGGATGCTTACCAAACTACTAGGGGTATCTGGTGCCGAAGGCCTAAGCGTTGCCGGTAATATATTCTTAGGGCAAACCGAAGCTCCCTTAATGATTAAGGCTTATTTAGAGCGCATGACCAAATCTGAAATTTTATTGGTAATGGTAGGTGGTATGGCCACAGTTGCTGGTGGAGTTTTAGCGGCTTATATTGGTTTTTTAGGCGGTGATGACCCCGTAGTTCGTTTGCAGTTTGCAAAACATCTATTAGCTGCATCGGTAATGGCGGCACCAGGCGCCATTATTATTTCTAAAATTTTATATCCGCAACAAGAAGAAATAGATACTCGAGTTGAAGTTTCTCAAGACAAGATAGGTACCAATATCCTAGATGCCATAGCTAACGGGACTACAGAAGGGCTTAAATTAGCAGCAAATGTGGGTGCAATGCTACTTGTTTTTGTAGCGCTTATTGCAATGGTAAATTATGGTTTTGGAAAAATTGGAGAGTGGACGCACCTCAATGCTTTTTTAGCAGAAAACACCCCCTATCAAAGCTTCTCAATCGAAGCGGTGCTTGGTTTTGTTTTTGCTCCTTTAATGTGGCTTATTGGTATTGCCAAAGAAGATATTATGCTTATGGGGCAATTACTGGGTATTAAATTAGCAGCAAGTGAATTTGTGGGTTATATTCAATTGGCCGAATTGAAAGACGCCACCACTGGTTTAAGCCTCACCTATGAAAAATCAATCATTATGGCTACCTATATGCTTTGTGGTTTTGCTAATTTTGCTTCTATCGGTATTCAGTTGGGTGGTATTGGTTCATTAGCGCCAGGGCAACGAGAAACCTTATCTAAATTTGGAATTAAAGCGGTTATAGGAGGAACATTAGCTTCATTGCTTTCGGCTACCATTGCTGGAATGATAATTGGCTAATATCGCTTTTAAAGATTATATTTATTCTATAGATTTTCATAAAACTCTGCTTGCGTTAAGGATTGAGTGATTGTTGGAGCTCTTTTTTGTACCGATGTTTTTTAAGCATCTTGAAGATGTTTTGTAGTGATTATTTATTATTTTTACCCTTAAACACAAAAAAAGCGACTCACGAAAGCCTGCCACACGACTTTTTTAGGCGTGTGAACGCCCAAATTATTAAGCTATGAAACAATACCACGATTTATTAGAGCACATTTTAATTCACGGTCACCAAAAGGGAGATCGAACGGGTACAGGTACAAAATCTGTCTTTGGATACCAAATGCGCTTTGATTTGAGTGAAGGTTTTCCTATGGTAACCACCAAGAAACTACATCTTAAATCAATTATTCACGAGTTGCTGTGGTTTTTAAATGGCGACACCAATATTAAATATTTACAAGAAAATGGTGTGCGAATTTGGAATGAGTGGGCCGATGAAAATGGAGATTTAGGCCCCATTTATGGTCACCAATGGCGCAATTGGAATGGTGAAGAAATAGACCAAATCAAAGAAGTAATAAATACCCTTAAAAACAACCCCAATAGCAGGCGAATGCTGGTAAGCGCTTGGAACCCCAGTGTTATGCCTAACACTAATTTATCGTTTAGCGAGAATGTTGCCCAAAATAAAGCCGCTTTACCGCCTTGCCATGCTTTTTTTCAATTTTATGTAGCCGATAACAAGTTGTCTTGCCAATTGTACCAGCGTAGCGCAGATGTGTTTTTAGGGGTGCCATTCAACATTGCTTCCTATGCGCTCTTGACACTCATGATGGCTCAAGTGTGCGGATATGAACCGGAGATTTCATTCATACTTTTGGCGATGTGCATATTTATAACAATCATGTAGAGCAGGTAAAACTACAATTAAGCAGATCACCAAGGCCGCTTCCTAAAATGATTCTTAATCCAGAGGTTAAGGATATTTTCTCATTCACTTATTCTGACTTTACGTTAACGAACTATAATCCGCATCCTGGCATAAAAGCCAAGGTTGCTATTTAAATTTATACTATGAAACGCTTTATTTTACTTCTTTTTATACTTTCATCTCCATTTGCTTTTTCTCAAGTGAATGGCAACACGGTTTCGAGTAAAGAAATGGCGCCAATCTGGCCGGGCTGTGAAGAAGTAAAGGCTAAAGCCGATTGCTTTAACAAAAGGTTAAGCAAGCATATTCAACAAAATTTCACCTTCCCCGAGGAATATACCTCAGCTGATAAAGGCAGCAAAGTAATAGTTCGTTTTGTTATTGACAAGCTAGGCCAACCGGCTATAAAAAAGGTTTCTGGCGGTGCGCCTTATTTACAAGAAGCAGCTAAAAAAATAATTCTTAACATTCCTAAAATGCAACCTGGGAGTCTTGATGGTAAACCCAGAGCAATTAGCTATACAGTGCCTTTTAATTTTTAAGCTTAAAGCGGATTTTTTTTACTTTTTTAAAGACCCTATCAGCTAAGTCATAAGAAATTTGGTTTTTAATTATTACTGAAATAAAAAAATGACTTGCCTTATTTGAAAACATAGGGATTATTGCCTAATGGAGGTAAGCAAGCTTAAATTGAGTCAGTTTTAGCAAGCCCTTAACACATTAACAACATTTTGATTCATTTTATATTGTAACTTTGAGAAAGACCTTAAAAAGATACATTTGGCATGCAAAATGACGCTTTACTCCAACTATTTAAAAACACTCGTCAACAATCCGAAAAAATTTGCAGTCCGCTTCAAGTGGAAGACTATGTCATACAGCCTGTTGAATTTGTATCTCCGCCCAAGTGGCATTTGGGTCATACTTCTTGGTTTTTCGAAGAATTTATCTTAAAGAAGCATAAACCAGATTATGAAATTTATGATCAAGATTTCGCTTTTGTCTTTAACAGTTACTATGAGAGTGTGGGCGAAAAGGTTATCCGCACCCATCGAGGTAATTTATCGCGGCCAACCGTAGAAGAAGTGTACAACTATAGAAAATATGTGACTATAGAAATTTGCGCGTTTCTAGAACAACATGCAATAAGTAAAGATCTAGATACTGTCTTTCAAATAGGGATACATCACGAAAAACAACACCAAGAATTACTGCTCACAGATATAAAATATATTTTAGGCAATAATCCTTTATTACCTGCTTATGACAAGGATTTCATTGAAAATACTTCAGAAAATCAATCTCTGCAATGGTTACAAGTACCAGAAGGCTTATATAAAATAGGGCTGCCCGAGACCAGTACAGAATTTGCTTACGATAATGAGAAAGCAGAACATCGCGTTTTTTTACAAGATTTCTTCATCGCTAATAAATTGGTTACCAATCAAGATTACCTAGCTTTTATTAATAGTGGCGGGTACCAAAACGTACTACTCTGGCATGCCGAAGCTTGGGATTGGCTTAAAGCAGAGAAAATTACCGCCCCAGCTTATTGGCATTTAATAAATGATGAATGGTACCAATATACTTTAGCCGGTTTAAAACCCATTGATTTACAAGCTCCGCTTACCCATATTTCTTATTATGAAGCTTTTGCCTTTGCTCAATGGAAAAACTTACGCCTACCAACCGAATTTGAATGGGAAGTAGCCCAACATCTTTTTAATTGGGGTCAGCGTTGGGAGTGGACAGAAAGTGCCTACCTACCCTATCCTAAATATAAAAAAGCCGAAGGTGCCTTAGGCGAGTATAACGGTAAATTTATGGTCAATCAAAAGGTACTGCGTGGCGGCTCTATTGCCACCGCAAAAAATCATACGCGAAAAACTTATCGTAATTTCTTTCATCCTCAACTGCGCTGGCAATATACAGGCTTAAGACTCGCAAAATAACAACAGGACTAAACACTATGAAAAAAAACAAAATAAAATCCTTAAAAAGCGATTTTGAAAAAGATGTTTTAAAAGGATTAAGCAGCTATCCTAAATATCTCGACAGTAAATATATCTATGACCAAAAAGGCGATAAGTTATTTCAACAAATAATGCATATGCCCGAGTATTATTTGACCCGCTGCGAGCATGAGATTATAAACACTCATCAAAAAGAATTATGTTCAATTTTTGACAACAAGGCAGGATTTGATTTAATTGAGCTTGGCGCAGGCGATGGAAAAAAAACAAAAGTTATTTTAGAAGGCTTACTTAAAGCGAATGCAAACTTCACTTATTTACCAATTGATATTAGCCTTCATAGTTTAGAAGACTTGCAAGAGAGGTTGTTACTAGAACTCCCAGACTTACATATAGAACCTTTACAGGGAAGTTATTTCAAAGTTTTAAAGCGCTTAAAGCGCTATATAAAACGTAAAAAAGTTCTCCTTGTTTTAGGATCAAATATTGGTAATTTAAACCATAAAAAAGCAATTCTTTTTTTGAAGAATATCCAAAAGTCTATGCAAAAAGACGATTTGCTATTTATGGGATTTGATCAAAAAAAAGACCCTCAAGTAATACTTAATGCCTACAACGATGCTGCCGGTATTACCGCTGAATTCAATAAAAATTTATTGCACCGCATCAATAAACAGTTGGATGCAAATTTTAATGTAGATCAATTTAAACATTGGGAGACTTATAACCCAGAAACCGGTACCGCCAAAAGCTTCTTAGTTTGTCAAGAAGCACAACAAGTGCACATTAAAAAATTAGATCTTGCCGTAAATTTTGAAGCTTATGAAAGCATACATTGCGAAATAAGTCAGAAGTATGACGATGCCACCGTAGCTTGGCTTGCAGATAAAGCTGGCTTAGAAATAGTCAATACTTTTACCGATCAACGCGCTTATTATAAAAATTATATTTTCAAAAAAAAAGCAGGATTTGCTTAATAAGGTAAATTTTTAAGCGCCTTTAGCAAATAGTTTAAGTCTTGGATACTATTATAATAATGAAAACCAACACGAATACCTTGACCACGCTGTGCACAAATAATATTTTGATTGTTTAAATAGGCTAAGTTTCTAGTATCTATTTGCAAATTAAATATGGGAGAAGAGGGGCTCTGTTTTATGATTTGATTTTCTAACAAGTTCAACTCAGCAAAGGCTGATTTAGCGGTTCGGCTGATTTGCTCAATTTTATTATAGATTTTTTCTTCGCCAATTTCAAAAAAGGTCTCTAAAGCAGGCGCCAATGAACCTAGCTGCATTAAATCTAAATGCCCAGGTTCTAATTTCTTATGTAAAGGTATAGCTTGCAAAGCGCTTTCTTTATCTACAGCATTTGAGCCTATAGTTTTAGGCTGCACACGCATTTCTAATCCTTTACGAAAGACAAAAAAGGCACTTCCCCAACCGGCGTGCAGCCATTTATAAGCACTAACCCCTAAAATATCTATACCTGATTCCTCAAAATTGAAAGATTCGGTACCGCAAAATTGGGTGCCATCGGCTATAAATAGCGTTTGTGGAAAAATTTGTTTTAAGTTCTTTATAAAAGAAGCATTCAATTTTAAACCGTTTAAATACTGAATGACACTAAAGATAAATACATCGGGTTGTTCTTTTTTGAAAGCCTTAAATATAGTTTCTTCGATATCCGCTTTAAGCGCTATTTCTCGAAATTGAAAATCCCATTTTTTAACGGCTAAGGTGATTGATGGGTAATCATTTTCTATAAACATAATTTTGCTATTCGGTGAAATACCACTCAATACCCCGTGAAATCCGAACGAAAAGTTAGGGGTAAAAGCAATATTCCCTGTTTTAACCCGTAGCAAGCGTTTTAAATAATTAGTTACTTGATTCAATTGGCTATCATAATTTTCAAAATACCTTGTCGGATGCTGCAGGTGTAAATCAAGTATATCTTTCTTATAATTATAAACATTTTGAGGAATAAGACCCATAGCCGGGGTGTTGAGATAAACGCTATTTGAAAGCGCAGGAAAAAGTTGGTCTAAATTGTTCATGCCTCTTGTTTTATATAGAAAAATAGTACATTTGAATATAATCAAATTAATCTAAACATTATGCCTCCTTCATCGACAAAAAAACCCAGTATCGATCCTGAGCAAAAACAGCTTATAGAGAATGCACAACACCGCATTAAACAAAAGAAAAACTTATCTCGACACTTTGTGTTTTTCTTGGCAGGTAGCATTCTATTCATTCTGCTAAACTTAGTTCTTGGTTTTGGCAAAGATTTTAGACTTTTAGACGTCGACTGGTTTGTTTGGGCGATTGTTCTATGGCTTTTCGTTTTGCTGATTCACACTATAAATGTGTTATTGATGAGTAAGTTTATGGATAAGAATTGGGAGAATAAACAATTAGAATTATTGGTAGCCAAGCAGAAAGAACGCATTGAAGAGCTTCAAGAAAGGGTAGATAAGGAATACCCTTTACCTCATTTTAAAACGAATAATCCCAATGACATTAATAAGGATGACAATTTAGATAGCATTAAACCCTATAATCAATAATTTTATGGTTACTATGATTGCCGCAATTGGGCAGAATTTTGCTTTAGGAAAAGACAATGAACTTCTTTGGCACTTACCAAATGATTTTAAAAGGTTTAAGAAAATCACCTCACATCACGATATTATAATGGGCCGAAAAACCTTTGAATCATTTCCAAAACCACTCCCTAATCGAAGACACTTGGTAATTACTCGGCAAAAAGACTATCAAAAGGAAGGTGCGGTAGTGGTACATTCTTTAGAAGAAGCGCTAGAACAAGTTCCTAAAGAAGAAGATTGCTTTATAATTGGAGGAGGTGAGATTTATGCTTTAGCATTAGAAAAAGCAGATCGTTTAGAGCTAACTTGGGTAAACGGCACCTTTGAAGCAGATGCCTTTTTTCCTCGTTTTAATAAACAAAACTGGAGAATCACAAAACAAAAATTCCACCCGGCAAACGATAAACATGCATATAGTTTCTACTACACCAGTTATATCAAAATTTAAACTCCAATGTTGATCAGTCAGATCGCAAAAAAAGAACAATTTAGATTTGGCAACCAAACTTGCATTAGCCAAAACGAACAAGTTGGAGTTTATCTTATTACCGACATCAATCAAGTTAAATTTGTGCTTAAAGTCTTTACTGGAAAAAGCGCTCTGCAGCAATGCAAACAAGAAACCGATTCGCTCCGCTTTTATGGAAGAAAGGCTGCATTAAAAACGCCACAGATCACTCAAATTAACCAAATAAAACAGGCTCATTATTATTTGATGGAATATATGCCCAACCAAATGAAGGCTAACGATTATTGGGAAATATTTGGTAGGCAACTCGCTTTAACTCACTTGACTTCGGCTGATTTATTCGGCTTGCATTTTGATAATTATATAGGGCAATTAGAACAATTAAACGCTGCGAAAAAGCCAAGAGCAGCCGATTTTTTCATTCATAATAGATTAGAAACACAAATTGAATTGGCACGTAATAAAGGATTCCATTTTAAGGCTCTCGACAGTTTTTATAAAAATATAGAGAATCTTATTCCAGATGAAAAGCCAGCATTGATTCACGGCGATCTATGGCACGGGAATTTATTATCTGATGAGAAAGGGAATCCTGGTGTAATTGACACCGCTTGTTGCTTTGGTCCACGTGCTATGGATTGGGCTATGATGGAGTTATTTGGCGGATTTGATTCGTCTTGGATAGATAGTTACCATGAAGTTTACCCCTTGCCAACAAGCTGGAAAAAACACCTAGGCATTTGGCAACTTTATTACTTACTGGTTCATTTAAATATTTTTGGCAAATCGTACTACAATCCTTGCCAAGAAATAATAACAAAATACAAGTAAATTAACAAATAGAGTCGTTTTTTTAATAATTTTTAAACAGTAGGCTGTCGCTTTCGATTGTAACTTTAAAGAAAAAACATGAGTACTGTAAACAAAAACAATCAAGAAGCCCTTGAAAAATTAAAAAAACTAACAAACTCAATAGAAACCTGCATGATGCTTACGGGATTAGATAAGCGCCCCATTCATGCTAATCCTATGACACAAAAAAAGATTGACCAAGAAGGAAATATTTGGTTTTTAAGTCCTGGTGACAGTGAGCACAATAAAAACATCACTCAATCCAGAAACACACAACTCATCTACAACGATACCCAAGCCAATACCTTTGTATCGGTTTATGGCGAAACGAAAATTGTGTTGGAGGATACCATTTTAAATGAATTATACACAAGTATTTCTGATAATTGGTTTAATGGTGTAGATGATCCTAATTTAACCGCGCTTAAGTTTACGCCTACTAACGCTTATTATTGGGATACCAAAACCAATAAATTCATTAGCTTTTTAAAAATAGCAAAGGGTAGCATAACTGGTGAAAAACAAGATATAGGAAACAAAGGACATCTAAATTTATAAGTCAGTTCCTTATTTGTGGTCATCAAAAAAGTTAAAGCAAGAAAAATTAATTTCGCGTTATAAAAAGTTAATTTTTACAAGCTATCTTTTTTCTTATTTTTGTCCCAACTAAATAACATGACTATGAAAGCATATGTTTTTCCAGGACAAGGAGCTCAATATACCGGTATGGGATTAGATTTATATGAAAAATATCCCGAAGCACAAGATTTGTTCAACAAGGCAAATAAGATATTAGGATTTTCTATTACCGATATTATGTTTGAGGGTAGCGCTGAAGATTTAAAGCAAACCAAAGTAACACAACCGGCTATATTTTTGCATTCGGTAATAATGCATAAGATTTTAGGCGAAGCAGGCAAACCAGATATGGTTGCAGGTCATTCTTTGGGAGAATTTTCTGCACTTGTAGCGAACAATACTTTGAGTTTTGAAGACGCTTTAAAGTTAGTAGCTAAGCGTGCACAAGCAATGCAAAAGGCTTGCGAGCTACAAGACTCTACCATGGCTGCGGTGTTAGGTCTAGAAGATGAATTGGTTGAAGCCGTTTGCGCAAACATAGAAGGAACAGTAGTAGCTGCTAACTACAATTGTCCAGGACAGATAGTGATTTCTGGAGAAACAAAGGCAGTAGAGGAGGCTTGTGCTGCACTTAAAGAAAAAGGAGCTAAACGTGCACTTTTGTTACCTGTAGGAGGCGCTTTTCACTCTCCACTGATGGAACCCGCACGCGAGGAACTAGCCCAAGCTATTGAAGAGACACAGTTTAATACACCTACTTGCCCGGTATACCAAAATGTAACCACCTTTGGAGTAACCAATCCAGATGAAATAAAGAAAAATTTGATTTTTCAGCTGACCGCACCGGTTAAATGGACGCAAAGTGTTCAACAAATGATTAATGATGGAGCGACACAATTTACCGAAGTGGGACCAGGTAAAGTCTTGCAGGGGCTTATTAAAAAAGTAGATCGAAAGATGCCAACCTTCGCCGCTGAACTATAAAATTTTATTTTAACAATTAAAAGAAGTAGCTTTGCATAAAATTAACATTTATGAGAGCTACTTTTTTCATTTTAACCCTCTTTTGGGCCACAACAAGCTTTGCTCAATTTCAATCTCTTAAACAATTAAAAAGCGATTACCTGGCAAATGAAAAAAACGACTACGAAGTCTTGTTCGCACACTTTAATAAAACCAAGTTTCTTCCAGGTGAAGATTTATGGCTAACCGTTTACGCTAATAGCTCTCACACGGGAACCCCTAGACAGCTTACCAGTAACGCCCTTTTAAGCATATACAATGAAGACAATCAAAGTGTACTGAGCAATTATCAAATTTATATAGAAAATGGTACCGGCTCCAGTTTTGTAAAGCTAAACAAAGCTGTTTTTAAACCTGGAAAATATGTAGCTGTAATTTCAACGCAATACCTTAAAAACTTCAATTCCAACTATTCTTACACCCAAGAGTTGGAAATACTTAGTAACGAAAAAATTGCTGTTGCCGAACCAACAAAGACTGTTAAACTTAAAATTTTTATTCAGGATTTCCCTGAGGGAGGCCATTTGTTAAAAAACACAGCCAATGTTGTTGCTTTAAAAGCTAATTACGACAATGGTAGCCCTGTTAAAAATTATACAGCCGTCTTAGTAAATCAAAGCAAAGACACTTTGTTGCATTTTAAATCGAATCAATTGGGTACGAGTAAATTTAACTTTGTACCACAAGAAGGGCAGTATACAATACACATCAAAACAGAAAATGGGGCAAGCTATAAACATAATTTAAGCACTGTAAAAACAAATGGCATAAACCTAACTATTAATACTATGCCGCAAAATTATGCTGCTATTCAAGTTAATACCAACAAAAGTTCGTATGAAAAAATTAAAGACAAACCCTTTTATCTCTTGATTCATAAAGATGGAAAGCTTTTTTCTCAGGAGTTTAGGTTCGAAGAAGGAAGAAATAATCTAGAGATTAGAATCCCTAAAAAGGCGCTTCCTGCCGGAGTAAATACGGCTACGGTTTTTAATCATTCGTTTGAACCGATTTTAGAACGTCTCTTTTACAATAGTTTTGGAGTAAATAGAATTCCGCTTCAAGCGAAAGTTAAAGAAGATTTATTAGATAGTTTAAAAGTAGAAATCACAAGTTCGAAACATATTGACACTTTAGCTCAAATGAGTATATCTGTATTACCAATCGCCAGCGAAGCTTATGAACCTGCCCACTCAATTATCTCTGCAAATGTTTTAAAACCGTATGTTCGTGGCCATTTAGACCAACCTAGTTATTATTTTAATCCTGATATTTCGAGCCGTAAAAGAGAGTATTTAATAGATTTATTGCTATGTACTCAAGGTTGGAGAAAAATAGATTGGAATCAATTGGGCGCTAAAAATTTAAAATATGCTGCAGAAAATGGATTTACTATTAAAGGAAAAATACTCAATCACAATGAGCGCAGAAAAACCACTATATTTTTAAAAACACCAGGGTTTTCTCAAGTTTTTGATGTAAATGCGAACGGTGAATTTATTGCTAAAAACATATATGTACAAGATAGCGCCAAAATATCATTGGGCACCGTAAATGAAAGATCTGAGAAATTAAAAAAGCCAAAAATTACGGCTAGAATACTTCCTGTAAAGGTGAAAAATACAGCTTTCAAAAATTACCAATGGAAAAATACCGATCCTATATTTGAAAGTAGTCCCGATTTTTCTTTAAAGAATTTAAACAATTCTATTTTTAGTACAGAAGAACTCGACTCTATTGTTATTCAAGCTAAAAAAGCCAAAAGGGAGAAACCTCGTAGATTCAATGATGTAATTTACACCGAAGACATTAATCAAAATCACGTATTGGTGACCAATTTTATACGGTCAAAGGGCTATCTGGTTAAACAAAATATTGGAAAATTAGTAATTCTCTCCAACATAAGAAAAAACATTTCTGGAAAAGGTGACCGACAAGTACTTTTGATAATTGACAATTTTCAAGTAAGGGATCCAGAGACAGCTGATCTTTACTTGAATCAGTTATTCATGGAAGATATAGAATACATTGCTTTTAACAAACAAGGTAGCAGTTTTGGAGTAAATGGTTTTAACGGAATTATAAAAATTAAAACAAAGCTCGACTACCGAGAGAAAAAACGCTCTAACGATTTATTTTACGAATATGTGAGCAACAATGGATACCATCCTGCAAAAGAATTTTATCGCCCTCCCTTTAAAGATTTCCTAAACCCTCTATTTAAAAAATATGGTGCTATTGAATGGGTAGATCAACTTATTCTAGATAAGAATAAGCAGAAAGCAAATTTTCTCATTGAAAACACCTGGAACCGAAAAGTCAATCTATTTATAGAAGGAATATCTAGCGATGGTAAATTTATTTCAGAAATTATAGAACTCAACACCTTACCAACCAATAACGAATAAAAAAAGCAGCCCGTGGGCTGCTTTTTTTATTTACTATTACCTTATTTTATAAAATCATTTATTGTTTGTGTAATGTAGTTGATTTGATCATCTTCTAATTCTGTATGCATAGGAAGTGCAATTACCTCTTTCACCAATTGATTGGTCACCGCAAAATCTTTTTCGTGATAACGATCATCTAAATAAGCTTTTTGCTTATGTAAAGGTATTGGATAATAAATCCCACAAGGTATATCTTGAGCTTGCAAATGCTTGATTAAAGCATCCCGCTGACCGTTCATCACACGTAAGGTATATTGATGAAAGACATGGGTGTCATCGCTTTCAATAATTTTTGGAGTAATTAAGTTATTATTTTGACTTAACGCAGCAGAGTATTTCTTAGCTGCTGCACGGCGAGCAGCATTGTACTCATCTAAATGTGGTAGTTTAGCACGTAAAACAGCTGCTTGCAAACTATCTAATCTAGAATTAACCCCAACCACATCATGATGATAACGCTCATACATACCATGGTTTACAATCCCTCTTAGCCGATGCGCTAATTGATCATCATTAGTAAATAAAGCTCCACCATCACCGTAACAACCTAAATTTTTTGAAGGAAAGAAAGAGGTTGTTCCAACGTGACCAATGGCACCTGTTTTTGAAACCTGTCCGTCTTTAGCGTAATGGTTTGCACCAATGGCTTGTGCATTATCTTCAATCACAAATAAGTTGTACTTTTCTGCAATTTCCATTATGGCATTCATATCGGCCGATTGCCCGAATAAATGAACAGGAACAATAGCTTTTGTTTTTGGTGTAATGGCAGCTTCAATAGCCTTAGGATTTATGTTAAAACTCTCAGCGTCTACATCTACCAACACGGGAGTTAAATTCAATAAGGCTATCACCTCTACTGTTGCGGCAAAAGTAAAATCTGTTGTTATCACCTCGTCTCCAGGCTTTAAACCAAGCCCCATCATCGCAATTTGTAAAGCATCTGTACCATTAGCACAAGGTATCACGTGTTTAACCCCTAGATAGGCTTCTAATTCGCTTTGAAAGTGATGTACCTCTGGTCCATTAATAAAAGCTGTATTTTCTAAAATTTGTTCAAAAGAGCTGTTAACTTGATTTTTTATTCCTTGAAATTGACCTTTCAAGTCAACCATTTGTATTTTTTTCATAAGCTTGTTTTAACGATTACAAAAATAAGAAATAATACGCGCCTAGTCCTCAAACCTTAACACAGAATCTACTATTTTAGCAAAAAGTTTATATTTTGAAATTTTTATACGATTTATTGATTTACTTTCTGCAAAGCCTTTTACCTATTTTGGCGTGGTTTAGCCCTAAAATGAGACTATTTGTTTCAGGAAGAAAAAATCTTTTGACCAGGCTTGAAAAAATGATTCCGCCAAAAAAGAATAAACGCGTTTGGTTTCATGCGGCCTCACTAGGTGAATATGAACAAGCTTTACCAGTTATGCTCGCACTTAAAGTGAAAAACCCTAATCTTGAAATTATAGTTAGCTTCTTTTCTCCCTCAGGTTATGAAATCAGAAAAAATAATGAGCTAGCCTTATGCACCACCTATTTGCCGCTAGACACCCCAAAAAACGCTAGAGCTTTTCTAAAAATTGTAAATCCAGATCTTATTCTTTTTGTTAAGTATGAAATTTGGCCTAATTATTTAAAGGTAATTGCTAAAAACGATCTACCCTTTTATTTAATTTCGGCAGTTTTTCGAAAAAACCAATTTCTCTTTACAAAATTTGGGCAATTCATCCGTCAAGCCCTAAATTCATTCAATCATATTTTTGTACAAGACCAAAATTCTCTTCGTGTTTTAAATGCCAATGGTTTTCTTAATGCTAGTTGGGCAGGAGACACTCGGTATGATCGTGTTATTCAGCAATTGCAACAAGACAACCGCCTACCCATTATCAAACACTTTAAAAATAACCATAAACTTTTTGTAGCCGGAAGCACTTGGCCGGCCGACGAAAAAGTTATTCTTTCCTCTTTGAATGATTTGCCTAAAGCGCTCAAAATTATTATTGCACCACATCAAATAGATGAAAATCATATCCGTAAAATAGAGTCTACGCTAAATATTTCTTACCGGCGTTACTCTCAAATTGATTTAAAAAGCGATTTTGATTTTAAGGTTTTAATTATTGATAATATTGGCCTTTTAAGCCGCATCTACGCTTACGCGGATTTGGCCTACGTTGGGGGAGCTTTAGGAGAAACCGGATTACATAATATTTTAGAACCAGCCGTTTTCGGAGTTCCCGTTTGTATTGGCCCCAACTATCATAAATACCCAGAAGCCAATTTATTTAAAGCCGCTGGTGCGCTACAAATTATCGAAAACACAAACGACTTCAAAAAAACAGTTAACCGCTTGACAAAAGATGAAATTTACTATAAACAGCTAAGTGAACAAACTCAAAATACTGTAAACCAACAAGCTGGAGCCACTAAAAAAATGCTAAATAAAATTGCAAAGCATCTAAAAAATTGATTTATTAAAATGCAAAAATTTTCTTATTTTATTTTGCATATCTCAGGAGTTTAGTATTTTAGCCCCTTGAAACAAAGAATAAAACTAAATTAAACAGTAACACAAAAACCTAAAATTATGAAAAAAACAGTATTTACATTAGCAATGTTATTTGCCCTTTCTACTTCTTTTGTTTCTTGTAGAGAAGAAGCTAATAAAGCTGAAGACCAGATGGAACAAGCTGAAGAGAACATGGAAGATGCAGCAGAAGATATGGAAGACGCTGCTGAGGACGCTGCAAACGACATGGAAGATGCAGCAGAAGATACCGAGAACTCGCTAGAAAATGCCGTAAATGAAACCGGTGATGCTATCGAGAACGCTGCCAATGAAACTGGCGATGCTATCGAAAACGCTGCCAACGAAACTGGTGAGGCTGTAAATAAAGCAGCTAAAGAAGTAAAAGAAACTGTAGACGGAGATAAATAAACTGTCTAAAACTTCTAAAAAAAAGCTCTTGTTTCAAGAGCTTTTTTTATACCTTATTATCAACAAAATTCACATAAATTATTTAGAATACTAGATTTCAACATTAGCCATACCTACAAAATTTTGTTTCTAGTATAAAACAAAAAAACCCCCAAAATCGAAGGATTTTGAGGGTTAAAGTACTCGGGACGGGACTTGAACCCGTACGAACAAATGTTCATTGGATTTTAAGTCCAACGTGTCTACCAATTCCACCACCCGAGCATACTATTTTTTTACCGATAGGTATAATACATACAGAGCGAAAAACGGGATTCGAACCCGCGACCTCCACCTTGGCAAGGTGGCGCTCTACCAACTGAGCTATTTTCGCGTTTTATCGTTGACAATAAAACCAAACTAAACTTTGGCAATTACCTAAACATTTCTAAGAAATGATTTTCTTACTAAGGCCTTATCGTGGTGTATTTTCAAAAGAACGTGCAATCGTGATTGCGGATGCAAATTTAAATGTTTTTTTAGTTTAAACAAGTAAAATACAAAGTTTTTTTACTTTTTTTCTTGTCGCAACAAACTGCGTTTAATTTCATTTAATTTCATCAAAGCTTCAACTGGTGTTAATGTATTGATATCTAAAGCAGTAATCATTTCCTTTATCTCTTCGAGTAAAGGATCATCTAATTTAAAAAAACTAAGTTGAGGTTCTTGCTCTGTAGCATTCCTTATATTATCTCTTTGAGTTTCTTCTCCTCTAGAAGCTTCCAGCTTACCTAATATTTTACCTGCTCTATACAGAACTTGCTGGGGCATACCGGCCATTTTGGCTACATGAATTCCAAAACTATGCTCACTACCCCCAGGCACTAGTTTCCGTAAGAATAAAACCTTATCTTTTAATTCCTTTACCGAAACATTAAAGTTCTTAATTCTAGCAAAATCTTGAGTCATTTCGTTTAATTCGTGATAATGCGTTGCAAATAAGGTTTTGGGTTGGGCAGGATGTTCGTGCAAATACTCGCTAATTGCCCAGGCTATAGAAATACCATCATAGGTACTGGTACCCCTACCTATCTCATCTAGCAAAATCAAACTGCGTGGCGATAAATTATTTAATATACTGGCGGTTTCATTCATTTCAACCATAAAGGTAGATTCTCCTAAACTGATGTTATCGCTAGCACCTACTCTTGTAAATATTTTATCAACCAAACCTATTTCTGCCGATTTTGCGGGCACAAAACTCCCCATTTGAGCCAGTAAGACAATTAAAGCCGTCTGTCTTAAAATCGCCGATTTACCACTCATATTTGGGCCCGTTATCATCATAATTTGTTGCGATTCAGAATCCAGATACAAATCATTTGCAATATATACTTGATCGCTCCTTAGTTGTTTTTCAATAACGGGATGCCTACCCGATTCAATGTTCAACTGTAAACTATCATTAATCTTTGGTCGTACATAGGCGTTTTCTTGAGCCAATTGAGCAAATCCTTGCAAACAATCTAATTGACCAATAACCAATGCGTTTTGTTGTATTGTTTTAATGTAGTCGCTTAACCAGTTTACCAATTGCCCAAACAATTGCTGCTCTATTTGATAAATCTTTTCTTCAGCTCCTAGTATTTTGGCTTCGTATTCTTTTAGTTCTTCGGTAATGTAACGCTCTGCATTAACCAAAGTTTGTTTTCGTACCCAATGTGCGGGCACTTTATCTTTATGGGTATTTCTAACTTCAAGATAATAACCAAATACATTATTACTTGCTATTTTTAGGCTACTTATTCCCGTTTCTTGTATATGCTTTTGAAGCATTTGATCAAGTTTATCTTTACCCGTATAGGCTAAATTCCTTAAGTCATCAAGTTCTTCAGAAAACCCAGAGGCAATTGCGCCACCTTTTTGTATTGAAACCGGAGCTTCTTCTTTTAAACAAGATTCTATTTTATTTTGCAATAAATTACAGGGCTGTAGATTTTCTCCCATTTTACCCAATGCCTCTATTTTAGAATTTTGCAACAAGGTTTTTATCGGTTCAATTGCAGCTATAGAGTTTTTTAGCTGTACCACTTCACGTGGATTTATCTTTTGCGTCGCAATCTTAGAAACCAATCGTTCTAAATCACCAATTTTATGCAGCTGTTGCTGAAGAGTTTCGCGAGAAGCCAAAGATTTATAAAAAAATTCAACAGCATCATGACGAGCCATAATTCTTTCTTTGTTTTTCAAGGGCAAGGCTAACCATCGTTTTAGCATTCGCCCTCCCATAGCGCTTAAAGTTTTATCAATAACGCCCAGTAAAGTAACCGCTTGTGGTGTATTCGCCTCATAAAGCTCTAAATTCCTAATAGTAAATTTGTCCATCCAAACAAATTCTTCTGTGGCAATACGCTGTATGGCAGTGATATGTTTTAATTGCCTGTGCTGCGTCTCACTTAAATAATACAATATAGCTCCGCATGCTACAATGCCTTCTTCTAGATGTTCAATACCAAAACCTTTTAAGCTGGCTACATCAAAATGGGTTTTCAATGTTTCTTTGGCATAATCACTTTGAAAAACCCAATCTTCTAAATAAAAATTATTAAGATCTTCTCCCAACAGCTTTTCAACTTGGAATCTATGTTTTTTAGAAACAAGCACTTCACTGGGCGAAAAATTTTGCAACAACTTCTCAATGTACTCCTCATTACCCTGAGCGGTTAAAAATTCACCAGTAGAAACATCTAGAAACGCAATACCAAAATGGGTTTTTCCAACCTGTATCGCCGCTAAAAAATTATTGGTTTTTCGCTGTAAAACCTCATCATTTAGTGCTACTCCTGGCGTCACCAACTCGGTAACTCCTCGCTTTACAATTTTCTTGGTTTGCTTAGGGTCTTCCAGCTGATCACAAATAGCAACTCGTTCGCCTGCTTTAACTAATTTTGGCAAGTAGGTGTTTAATGAATGGTGAGGAAATCCGGCTAACTCTGTTCTTTCTCCTCCATTATTTCTATTGGTAAGTACAATATCAAGTATACGAGCAGCTTTAACCGCGTCTTCACCAAAAGTTTCGTAAAAATCCCCTACACGAAATAGAAGCATAGCATCAGGATACTTAGCTTTTATCGAGTTGTATTGTTTCATCAACGGGGTTACTTTATCTTTCTTTTTTGCTGCCACGTTCCTTGGTTTTTAGGTTGGTGGTAAAAATACAAGTTTTGCTTCACAAAGCCCTTTTAGCAGCATAATTTTATAAATTTGCATCTTAAAAATCCGCCTTTAAGGCAAAACATAATTATTGCCATAAGTCGTTGTTATTTTTTTACCAAATTATTTAGCGCTCCGTTATGAAAAATAGAAAATTAAAAAATATAGAATTAGCTCGTAAGTCTCCAAAAGAATTTAAGACAGCGACTAAAACACCGATAAGTATAGTTTTGGATAACATAAGAAGCCTAAATAATATTGGATCTGTTTTTAGAACAGCCGATGCTTTTTTGGTTGAAAAGGTTTATTTATGCGGCATTACGGCACAACCGCCACACAAAGACATTCGGAAAACAGCCTTGGGAGCAACCGAAACAGTTGCTTGGGAGTATGTTGAAGACACGCTAAGTTTAATTGAGCGACTAAAAACAGAAAACAAAAAAATATTGGCAGTTGAACAAGCCGAAAATTCTACAGCCTTACAAAATTATTTTCCCACAAAAGATGAGCACCTGGTCCTAATTTTTGGTAACGAGGTAAAAGGAGTACAACAAAGTGTTGTGTCGGCTAGTGATTATGTAATTGAAATTCCGCAACTAGGCAGTAAGCACTCGCTTAATATATCGGTTAGTACTGGTATTGTGGTTTGGGATTTATTCAGTAAGATAACCCATTAAGCTCATTAGCTTATGCCGATGCTATTTGTTCTAGCAACGCCAAATAATCGGCTCTATTCTGTACAAAATCATACTTAGAAATATCTATAATTTTCACATTTAGATGATGCTGATTTTTTATAAACCCTAAATATCCTTGATTAATTTTCTCTAGATAATCCTGGGGAATATTCTGCTCATAACTTCTACCACGTTTTTTAATATTTTGCATTAAACGCTCGGTATTTTGGTAAAGATAAACATACAAATCTGGCTTGGCTAAATCTTTGTACATTATATTAAACAGCTTTTTATACAGAGAATACTCTTCTTCTTGGAGGGTAACTTTGGCGAATATTAGCGATTTATATACATCATAATCGGCCACCATAAAATCAGAAAACAAATCATATTGTCCAATATCATCTAATAATTGTTGATACCGATCGGCTAAAAATGACATTTCTAGAGGGAATGCATAGCGCGCTTGGTCTTTATAAAATTTGGGTAAAAAAGGGTTATCTTTAAAGCGTTCTGGAATTAACTTTGCCCCATAATCTTGTGCAATCATAGTGGCTAAACTGGTTTTTCCTGCTCCTATATTTCCTTCTATGGCTAAATAATTGCGTTTGTTAGCTGGTAATTGAGGCTGGTCTAAAACGGTATCTATTTTTTGAATAGGTAATTTTTCCAACTCAGCACACATTTGCTTTACGGATTTTTTCAGCTCAGGATGAATAAAATCAGGTGCGATTTCGTTTAAGGGATACAGAACAAAATTACGCGTATGCAATTGCAAATGCGGCACATTTAGGTGTTTACTATGAATCACTTCATCTTCAAAAAACAAAATATCTAAATCGATAGTTCTATTTGAGAAAAAATCGCCCTCACGAACTCTACCCAGTTTTTTTTCGATTTCCAATAAGACGTTAAGTAGTTCTTCTGGAGAAAGCCGCGTTTGCACTTGGGCTACCATATTTAAAAAATCATCACCCAAAAATCCCTGTGCTTGGGTTGCATACAGTGAAGAACAGGTAACAATTGTACCCACCTCTAGATGAATCTGATTTAAGGCTAGTTGCAAAAAATGCATTTTATCTGGGGCATTACTCCCCAAAGCAATGTAGGTTGAGGCTATATTTTTCAAAAAATTAACAGGCTAAATTCTACAATTTCACAGCAAATTAAGTAAAACAAATTTACATATAGCTACATTTGTGAAGAAGAGTATTAACAATTATTATTATTGAAACCGACTTTTAATCCATTAGCTTATAAAATATACCTCAGGCTAGGCGCTTTGTTTATTGCAGCACTGGTGGCAAGCAACTTAATATTTAAGAAATTCTTTTACTGGGACTTTTTTGGCTGGCATAGCTTTGAAATATCAGTAGGAGTTTTACCTTATCCTATCACTTTTTTAATAACCGATTTAATCAGTGAAATATACGGGAAAAAGAAAGCCAATCAGGTAGTGATATCGGGTATGTTTGCTTCGGTATTTTCACTTTTAATAATATACATCGCTAGCGTTGTACCCGCAACAGATTGGTCGCCCGTAGGTGATGATTTATTTAAAACCGTATTTGGCGCAACTGCTTTAGCTGTTTTTGCCTCTATGAGTGCTTATTTATTTGCCCAGTTGGTAGATATACAATTGTATCATTTTTGGAAAAAGAAAACCAAAGGTAAGCACCTATGGTTACGAAATAATTTTTCAACTTTTTTTTCTCAGTTTATAGATACTTTTACCGTGGTATTTTTACTCTGTGTTTTTAAAGAAATATCTTGGAAGCTTTTTGGCAGCCTACTTATTAGTGGCTTTTTATTTAAAGTACTTATAGCTGCTTTTGACACTCCGTTTTTATACTTAGGTGTTTATCTATTTAGAAAAAAATTTAAATTAAAACCCCAACAAGAATTAAATATAGAATATATATGAAAAAGGCATTAAAAATTTTTGCGATTACAATAGGCGTTTTACTTATTTTAATTCTACTTGCCCCTATACTCTTTAAGGGCCCTATTGAAAAGGCGATAAAAAAATCAGTAAATAACAATTTAACTGCCCGTGTTAATTGGGAAAATTTAGACTTGAGTTTATATAGAGATTTTCCTAATGCACACGTACAATTGAAAAATTTAAGTATTATTAACCAAGAACCATTTGAGGGTGATACTTTGGTTGCGGCAAAAAAAATAGGCTTAAGTATGGGTATTATGCAATTATTTGCTACAGGAGAAAATCCAATTAGCATCACCCAATTTAACGCAGACCAAGCCTTAATTAATATTAAGGTAGACAGCTTAGGACGTGCTAACTATGATATCGCCCAACCAAGCCAAACAAATACAACGACAGACACAAATAGTAATCAGGCGTTGAGTTTAGACATACAAAATTACAGTATCAACCAGTCAATCATCTCATACTTAGACGAATCTAGTAATATTTTGTTTCGCTTAGAAGAGTTTAACCATAAAGGATCGGGAGATTTTAAAAATGAGATTACCAATTTAAATACCCAAACCAATACTTTAATTTCTTTAAAAATTGACGATGAGGAATATTTAAACAAAAACAAACTTGCGCTCGATGCCGTATTTAAATTAGATTTAGCTAACCAGCGTTATAGTTTTTTAGAAAATGAGGCTTTAATTAATCAACTGCCACTTTCATTTGACGGTTATTTTAAAGTGAACGAAAAAGATAGCGAAATAGATCTCAGCTTTAAAACGCCTACCTCAGATTTTAAAAACTTTTTAGCAGTAATTCCTGAAAGTTATGCGAAAAACCTTGATCAAGTAAAAACTACTGGAGACTTCTCTATTAACGGAAAAATTAAAGGAATAATAAACGATGAACTTATTCCTAAAATTGATATTCGCGTTTCCAGCGATAATGCATCGTTTAAATATCCTGATTTACCAAAAGGGGTTGAAAATATAAGCATTACCGCTAATTTAAAGAATGAAACCGGCAAATTAGACGACACCTACTTGGATCTTGAAAAATTGAACTTTAAAATAGATCAAGATCGATTTGCCGCATCGGGGACATTCAGAAATATCACCAGTAATATGCTAGTGAACACACAATTGGCAGGAAAAATAAATTTAGCCAATATCGAGAAGGCCTACCCAATCGAACTAGAACAAAAGCTTAACGGCTTAATAGATACTGATTTAAGCCTGGCTTTTGCTATGCAAGACATAGAAAAAGAGCATTATGAAAATATAAAAAGCAAAGGAAAGCTGCTATTGCAAAATTTTGAGTACTCTTCTCCGGAGCTTCCCAATAAAATTGCCATAAAAAAAGCAGGAATAAATTTTAATCCAGGAATTGTAAATTTAAATGAATTGGCATTAACTACCGGTAAAACCGATTTAAACGCCAAAGGTAAAATTGAAAATTTATTAGGTTTCCTATTTACCAATCAGCAATTAAAAGGAGATTTTACAATAGCCTCTAATAATTTTGTGCTCGAAGATTTTAAGCTTCCTGAAAATAAATCCGTAAAGGAGGAAGAAAAACAAGCCTCCCCAACCCGTGTTAACAAAACGCAAGATGCCATAAAAATACCTTCTTTTTTAGATGCTAACCTTAATTTCACAGCCAACAATGTAGTTTATGACAATTTAAAATTAAAAAATGTAAACGGGTCTTTAAGCATAAAAGACGAGAAGGCACAACTTAAACAAGTTAAGGCCTCTATTTTTGGCGGACAGATTAACCTTGGCGGAAGTGTTTCTACCCAAGCCGATACACCAGCGTTTGATATGGATATTCAATTAGAGAGAATAGGTATAGCCGAGTCTTTTGCTGGTTTAGAATTGTTTAAACAATTCGCTCCTATTGTTCAGGCCTTGGAAGGAACTTTAACTACTCAATTAAAATTAAATGGTGCACTTACAAGTGATTTTACGCCTATTTTAAGCAGCCTTGACGGAAGTGCTTTAGCGCAAATTTTACAAGCGCAAGTTCAAGAAAGCAAGTTGCCCTTACTATCAAAATTAAACGCTAGACTAGACTTTTTAGATTTCACAAAACTAAACTTAAACAATTTAACCACACAATTTGAGTTTAACAATGGTCAAGTATTGGTGAAACCCTTTGAATTAAAACTTAAAGATATACTTATAAAAGCACAGGGAACTCACGGTTTGAGCAATGAAATGAATTATCAATTACAAATTGATTTGCCTGCGAAATACCTAGGTAAGGAAATCGCTGGTGGACTAGCCTCTTTAACCGAACATAATTTAAACGAAACCAAAGTAAAACTTCCAGTTCAAATAGGGGGTAGTTTTGCCTCTCCAAAAGTTCAGGTAGAAACTACAACCGCCGTTAAGAACTTAAGCCAGCAAATTATAGATGCTAAGAAAGATGATGTAATCAACGAAGCGAAAGATAAAATCACAGATCTTATCAAAGGAAATCAAAAAGAAAAAGACAGCACAAACACCGCACAAGAGTCTCCAGAAAAGACAAAAGAAGAGCAAATAAAAGAAAAAGCTGGCGATTTAATAAAAGACATATTTAAAGGCAAGAAAAAGAAAAATAATCAAGAGAATTAAAATTCTTTTATTAAATTACGCTGTTCTAGGCCAATAAATTATGAGACAGTTAAAAATAACCAAGCAGCTTACCAATAGAGAATCTGTTTCTCTAGATAAGTATTTGCAAGACATTAGTAAAGTAGACTTAATTACGGCCGAAGAAGAAGTAGAACTAGCACAACGCATTAAACAAGGTGACCAAGCTGCACTTGAAAAATTAACAACAGCCAACCTAAGATTTGTAGTGTCGGTAGCGAAGCAATATCAAAATCAAGGTCTTACGCTACCAGATTTAATTAACGAAGGTAATTTAGGTCTTGTAAAGGCCGCTAAGCGATTTGATGAGACCCGTGGTTTCAAGTTTATATCATACGCAGTTTGGTGGATTAGACAATCTATTTTACAGGCTCTTGCCGAGCAGTCGCGTATTGTGCGCTTACCTCTTAACAAAATAGGAACCTTAAATAAGATTAATAAAGCTTATGCCCAGTTGGAACAAAACAACCAACGACCTCCTACACCCGAAGAGATAGCAAAGGAACTGGATTTAAACATCGTGATGGTAAAACAAGCCTTAGAAAATTCTGGCAAACACCTTTCTATGGATGCACCGCTTAAAGATGGTGAAACCTCTAGCTTGTATGATGTGGTGAATCACGAAGAATCGCCTTTCCCTGATCAAAACTTAATGCAAGATTCTTTAAGTATTGAAATAGCCCGAGTATTAGAAACCTTACCGCCAAGAGAAGCCGACATTTTAAAACTTTTTTTCGGGTTAAATGGTCAGCGCCCAATGTCTCTAGAAGAAATCGGTGAAATTTTTGATTTAACTCGAGAAAGAGTTAGACAAATTAGAGAAAAAGCAATACGAAAATTAAAAGATAGTTCTAAGAACAAAATGCTTAAAAACTATCTGGGTTGAAATCATACCAAATCATAATTGATTAAATGGTTTAAACAAGTTAATTCCTCAAACAAAATCCAATCACCTCCTAATTAGTAGTACCCTAATCCCCACAAATAGCGAAAATTGCATCAAAATTTATTCATTAATTTTACGTGTTTCTATTTGTTTATCACTTTTTATTTTTATCTTTGCAGCCTGGTAACTGAAAAAGTACCGCCATATTGAATAAAAAAATTTAAACTATCTTATATGCTAATTGTAAAAGTAAAAGACGGAGAAAAAATTGAGCGTGCGTTAAAGCGTTTAAAAAGAAAATATCGTGACACCAAAACCCTTCAAATATTAAGGGATAATAAGTATTATACTAAGCCTTCTGTTGCTAAGCGAAAGCAACTACAAAAAGCGGCTTACATCCAGCATTTGAGAGATCAAGAAGATATATAAACAGATATTTATCCGTTTTTTAAGTATAACTAAGCGTTCTTTTCTATAAAGAACGCTTTTTCTGTTGAATATCCTTTTAAACTTCCAAACTAACATAAAGGCCTTCATTGCTTCGCACGTTAAAAACAGTATAATCTTCAAATATTAAATACTGGCCTTTAATTCCCACCAGTTTACCAGTGAAATGCTGTTTCTTTTCTAAGTTTAAACTTTTTAATTTCTTTGGATACACCAATACCGGAAATTTAATATTTGTTTCAGTATTAGCATCTAAAAAATAAGGAAGTACTTCTTGAGGTAAATACTGCTTTAATTGATCTCTAGTTACCTCTAAATTAACATCTTCTATTTCATTTTTGAGCATGGTTCGCCAATTGGTCTTGTCGGCCACGTGTTCTTTTAAAGCTACCTCAGCAATTCCCGCCAAATATCGGTTAGGCACCTCTAGAATTTCTAAAGCTTCGTGTGCACCTTGGTCGATCCACCTTGTAGGCACTTGAGTTTTTCGGGTTACCCCTACTTTCACATTTGAAGAATTAGCTAAATAAACGATATGTGGCTGTAGCTGCACCTTTTTTTCGTATTCCAAATCTCGATCTTCTTCATCTAAATGAGCTTTACTGAGTTCTGGCTTCATTATCCAATCGCCTGCTTGAGGTATAGCATAGAAACAATCATAACAAAAACCTTGTCTGAAAATTTTTTTGTCTTTATTACAATTTAAGCACTCATATTTAAGAAACTGCAGATGAATCTCTTTGTCTAAAAATTCATTCATATGAATTAAATCAACTCCTAAATTCATATAATAATGAACCTGATCTTTTAAATGAGTAGGCATTTTTTGCAGTACTCCTTCAAATCTTAGCATAGTATTTTAATTTAGTATGTTCAAAGTTTCGTATAAAATCCTATTTTTACAACACGATACAAAAGACACGTTGCATGGCCTTTCCCATTGTAAATTCTATAGCTTCATGGTTTTTAAAAAAAAGGATTCACCAGATGGAACTTTTTTTAAAATACCCTAACGAAGTACAACATGAACTTTTAGGCAATCTTATACAAAAGTCTAAAAATACAGTTTTAGGAGAACAATTTAGGTTTAATGAAATAAAAAACTATGAATCTTTTAAAGAGCGAGTTCCTATTATCACATATGAAGAGTTTGAACCTTTAATTGAACGTAGTAGACGGGGTGAAAACAATCTATTTTGGCCCACTCCTATTAAATGGTTTGCTAAATCTAGTGGTACTACAAACGCAAAAAGCAAATTTATTCCTGTGAGTTCAGAGTCTTTAGAAGACTGCCATTATGCAGGAAGTAAAGATCTTTTGTGCCTATATCTTAACAACAATCCTAACTCAAAACTATTTACGGGTAAAAGTTTACGCTTGGGCGGAAGTAAAGAATTGTACAAAGAAAACGGCACTTCATTTGGTGATTTATCGGCGATTTTAATTGATAATATGCCTTTTTGGGCGTCATACAGCTCTACACCTAACAATGAAATTTCTTTAATGAGTGATTTTGAAGCTAAAATGTTAGCAACGGTTAAAAGCACAATAAAAGAAAATGTAACGAGTTTGGCGGGTGTACCATCTTGGATGCTGGTTTTGCTAAATCGTGTTTTATCATATAAAAACGAAACCAATTTAATTAATATTTGGCCAGATTTAGAAGTTTATTTTCACGGCGGTGTAAGTTTTGAACCTTACCTGCAACAATACCAAAGTATAATTCCAAGAGACCAGTTTAGGTATTATGAAATTTACAATGCTTCTGAAGGCTTCTTTGCCGTTCAAGATCAAAATCAATCTAAAGAATTACTATTGATGTTAGATTATGGCATTTTTTATGAGTTTATACCTATGGAAACTTATGGTACAGCTAACGAGAAAATAATTCCGCTTGACGGGGTTGAACTAAATAAAAATTATGCCGTAATAATTACTACCAATGCTGGCTTATGGCGCTATAAAGTGGGTGATACGGTTAGATTTACTTCCCTTTCTCCCTATCGTATAAAAGTAACCGGACGCACCAAACATCATATTAATGTTTTTGGCGAAGAGTTAATTATAGAAAATGCAGAGACAGCATTAAAGCGCGTTTGTCAAGAACTACATTGCGAGATTGTAGATTATACCGCTGGCCCAGTATTTATGCAAGGTAAAGACCAAGGTGCGCATGAGTGGATTGTTGAATTTAATAAATTACCTGACAACCTAACTACTTTTAAAACCAAGTTAGATTTAGAGTTACAACGCCTAAACAGCGATTATGAAGCTAAGCGGAAAAATAATGTTACCCTGAATCCACTTGTTTTACACGCGGCTAAACCAAAGCTTTTTTACGCTTGGAGTAAGCAGCACAATAAATTAGGGGGGCAGCATAAAATACCAAGATTATCAAACAAACGTGATTATATCGAGGAGCTTTTACGTATAAACGATAGCTTATAAAGATAAATTATTACGTATTTGACACTGCTTAAGCAGGATTTAATAATTAAATCTTCTATATAAAAAAAGCTTTTTAAAATGAAAAACCAGCTGTAATTATTGCTACAGCTGATTTTCTCTAAAACAAATTTACGTTATTTATTCCTTTACATTAAGGTAATCAATTGCTTAAATATAGCTTTACCAGTTAGCTGTGACGCTATCCGCGGCAGCAATAGTTTTATCTAAATCTGCGTAAGTCAAGGCATCTGTAATAAACCAAGTCTCAAAAGCACTTGGAGCAATATAAACCCCCTCTTTAAGCATGCCATGGAAAAACCGTTTAAAGTAATCATTATTTCCTAGCGCAGCCGAATCAAAATCTACTACAGGCTCATTAGAAAAGTGAACTGAAAGCATAGAACCATATTGATTGATTGTAAAATCAATATTGTTTTTCTCTAGCACTTTTACCAAACCATCTCTCAAATATTCTGTTTTTTCATCAAGACGTTTAAACACTTCTGGATCATTTTTTAAGCTCTGCAGCATAGCTAAACCAGCCGACATCGCTAGCGGGTTACCACTTAAAGTACCGGCTTGGTATACACTACCTAAAGGCGCCAGATGATTCATTATTTCTTGTCTGGCTGCGAAAGCACCAACCGGCAAACCACCCCCAATTACCTTACCAAAGGTAACAATATCTGCAGTGATGTTTTTTCTTTCTTGCAGCCCCCCAGCGGCTAATCTAAAGCCAGTCATCACTTCATCAAAAATCAATAAAATGTTATGGTCATTACACAATTGACGTAAACCTTCTAGGAAGCCCTCTTGAGGTGGAATACAGCCCATATTACCAGCAACTGGCTCTAAAATAATACAGGCAATCTCATTTTTATTAGCGTTGATTAAAGCTTCAACACTATCTAAGTTATTATAAGTGGCTAAAAGCGTATCTTTAGCTGTTCCCTGGGTTACGCCAGGACTATTAGGACTACCGAATGTCACTGCCCCACTACCGGCTTGTATCAAGAAAGAATCGCTATGCCCGTGATAACAACCTGCAAATTTTATAATTTTATCTTTCTTTGTAAATCCGCGTGCAAGACGCACAGCACTCATACACGCTTCTGTACCACTATTTACCATTCTTATTTGGTCTATACCGGGAACCATTTCTACGGCTAATTTAGCAATCTCAGTTTCGATTTCTGTTGGAGTCCCAAAACTAGTTCCTTTTTTAGTGCGCTCAATTACTGCATTTACCACTGGCGGATACGCATGCCCTAAAATCATTGGTCCCCAAGAATTTATAAAATCTATAAGTTGGTTTCCATCTTCGTCATATAAATAAGCTCCCTTCGCTTCCTTGATAAAAATAGGATCTCCTCCTACAGCATTAAAAGCACGAACGGGAGAGTTTACTCCACCAGGTATGTACTTTTTAGCCTCGGTAAATAATGCACTACTACGTTTATACATGAAATTTTATTGTTTTACAGTGATTTTACATATAATTTTTGACCAATACTCAAATGATTGTCTTTTAATTTATTTAAAGCTTTAAGTTCGTCTACGCTTAAATCATATCGCTTGGCGATAGTATACAAGGTATCCCCTTTTTGAACGGTGTAACGTATACTGGTATGATCTGCTCGAACGGCTTTTCGACTATTGCCTTTGCGGCTACCACTACCCAAAACATGGTCATCGTATTGGTGAAGTTGGTAACGCTCTATAATACTGATAAGCTTTTGCGGATATCTAGGATCTGTAGCGTATCCTGCTTTTTTAAGGCCATGTGCCCAACCTTTGTAATCATCTTTATCTAATTCAAATAAAAACGCATAGCGCTTTCTTTCTTTTAAAAACAAACTATGGTCTCTAAAACTATATTTAGGATCTTTATATTTTCTAAAACACTCTTGTAAAGCATCATCATCGTGGTAAGCTTTTTCCCCCTGCCATCCGTTGCATTTTATACCAAAATGATTATTGCTTTTTAGGGTGAGTTCTCCTTTACCCGCAGAAGATTCTAAAATTCCCTGAGCCAGGGTTATACTAGCGGGGATACCGTAAAGAGCCATTTCATCTTTGGCTATTTGCGCGTAATCATAAACATAGCGCTCATTATTATCTTTAAAAACCGGTTTTTGATTTGTTGGTTTTTTGTAATTAGGCACCTCCTTAGTTTTCTGATTTTCCCGTACACTTTGTTCAATTTCTTTTTTAGAAACTACTTTTTGAGTCGAATTTTTACGCGAGTTGTTAATACTTTTTCTTTGAGTTCCGCAAGAAGTTAAAATTACAGCCACAGCAATAAGCAGCTTAATGTGAATTGATTTTGTCATTGTAATTGGCTTAATCCTTTTTGTTTTAATTTTACGTTCATTCCATAAATACCTTGCAAACCTCCGGTATGCAACGCTAAAATACGGGTATTTTTAGAAAAATAATTGTTTTTGATTAAATCTAAAAGTCCATATATCATTTTACCCGTATAGATAGGGTCTAATGCAAGTTTATAGTCTTGCTTAAAGGTATTTATAAATGTTATAAGTTCTTCATTTACCTTAGCATAACCACCAAAATGATAATTTAGTATAAGTTGCCAATTATCTTTTCTAGCAAACTTTTGTATTTCTGCTTCTAAAAAATCGCCGCGAAGGGCGGGGAACCCTAATATTTGTTGATTTTCTAGCGAAGAATTAATCACCCCACTAATGGTTCCTCCAGTACCCACGGCAACTGCAACATAATCAAAATGTGCATCAGTGGGCGTTAAAATTTCTTCACACCCTTGAACCGCTAATTCATTGGTACCTCCTTCGGGAATTAGGTAAAATGAACCGAACCTATGTTGTAACTTTTTAATATAACTATTTTGATTTTTATCGCGATAATCCTGCCGCGAAACAAAATATAGCTGCATCCCTAAATTTACTGCCTGCCTTAAGGTGCTATTATTTTCAAGGGTTTTAGGCAAATTTTCATTACCCAGTTCTTCTCCGCGTATTACACCTCTACTTTTAAAACCAAGTTCGTTCGCAGCCGCAGCAGTGGCCAAAATATGATTTGAAAATGCACCCCCAAAAGTGAGCAACTGCTTAAACCCTTCTTTTTGTGCCCTAATTAAATTATACTTTAATTTTCTAAATTTATTCCCAGAAACCAGTGGGTGCAACAGGTCTTCACGTTTTACAAAGAGTTCAACTTTTCGTTGTTCATCTTTAAAAATAAATTGATTTTTTGATTTTTCTTGGCAGTGTAACATTTTACAAAAATAAAGAATTCAATTAGCTTGTATGCAAGTATCGGCATGAAAAACAGCCGCTATTCTTTTTATTAAAATGTATATAAATCCGCTTTAAGCTTTAAAAGAAAACAATGAACTTTTTGTATAATTTTACCGATTTAGTTCGTGCCATAAATTGAATTTAGCTTGCAAATACTATTTCAGTTTCAATTTAAAAAAATGTATTTTTGAGCATTATGAATTTTAAGAAACGAATACCATTAACCGAAGGGGACTACTACTTAACTCCCCAAGGGTATAAATGCTTTACAGAGCAATACCATCTTAAACGCGGATACTGTTGCAAAAGCGGTTGTAGGCACTGCCCTTACGGATTTAATAAAAACAGAGATTAAAAAGCAAACTCCAAAAAACCATGACTTTTCAAGAAGAAATACTACAAGGAATTCCGAACGATTTACCTCCCGTAAAAAAATACGATCCGAGTATAAACCATGCCCCTAAAAGGAAAGAAATTTTAAGCGAAAACGAAAAAGTTCTGGCGTTGCAAAATGCTTTACGCTATTTTGACCAAAAACATCACGCTACGCTCCTACCTGAGTTCAAACAAGAATTGGAGGATTACGGCCGAATCTACATGTATAGGTTTAGACCCAGTTATAAAATATACGCTCGTGATATAAATGAGTATCCTGGTGAGTCTACACAGGCTAAGGCCATAATGCTCATGATTCAAAATAATTTAGATCACGCGGTTGCCCAACACCCACACGAATTAATCACTTATGGCGGTAACGGCGGGGTTTTTTCAAATTGGGCACAGTACCGATTAACGATGCAATATTTAGCCATAATGAATGATGAGCAAACGCTAGTGATGTACAGTGGGCACCCCATGGGTTTATTCCCTTCGCACAGAGAAGCTCCTAGAGTGGTGGTGACTAACGGTATGATGATTCCCAATTATTCTAAACCAGATGATTGGGAGAAATTTAATGCCTTAGGGGTGACTCAATACGGGCAAATGACTGCTGGAAGCTATATGTACATAGGACCGCAAGGTATCGTTCACGGAACCACTATCACCGTTTTAAACGGATTTAGAAAAATTAAAAAATCTCCAAAAGGAAGTTTATTTGTAACTTCAGGCTTAGGAGGTATGAGTGGAGCACAACCTAAAGCAGGAGATATTGCAGGCTGTGTTAGCGTTTGCGCAGAAGTAAACCCAAAAGCTACCAAAACAAGACATGAACAAGGTTGGGTAAAAGAAGTAATAAGCGACTTAGATGAGCTTGTAGATCGCGTAAAGAATGCGTTAAAGCAAGAAGAAGCCGTTTCTATAGCTTACGCCGGAAATATTGTAGAGGTATGGGAAAAATTTGATGAAGAAAATGTACACATTGATTTGGGTAGTGACCAAACCTCTTTACACAACCCTTGGGCTGGAGGCTATTATCCTGTGGGACTTAGTTATCAAGAATCTAAAACTATGATGGCCAACGACCCAGACCAATTCAAAAAAGAAGTACAACGCAGTTTAATACGACACGCAAAAGCAATAAACAAACATACCGCCAAAGGAACTTACTTTTTTGATTATGGCAATGCTTTTTTACTAGAAGCCAGCAGAGCAGGAGCAGATATTATGGCAGATAACGGAATTGACTTTAAATACCCTAGTTATGTACAAGATATTATGGGACCTATGTGCTTCGATTACGGTTTTGGTCCTTTTAGATGGGTTTGTGCCTCTGGAAAAGCAGAAGATCTAGCCAAGACAGATGTCATTGCCACTCAAGTTTTAGAGCGCTTAAAGCAAAATGCACCAGAAGAGATTCAACAACAAATGCAAGACAACATTACTTGGATTAAAGGTGCTCAAGAGAATAAATTAGTTGTAGGTTCACAAGCACGAATTTTATATGCCGATGCAGAAGGCCGTATGAAAATCGCCGAGGCCTTTAATGAAGCGATAGAAAGAGGTGAGATTGGTCCGGTCATCTTAGGTAGAGATCATCACGACGTTTCTGGAACAGATTCGCCCTATCGAGAAACCTCAAATATCTATGACGGAAGTAAATTTACCGCCGATATGGCCATACATAACGTAATAGGCGATAGCTTTAGAGGAGCCACTTGGGTTAGTATACATAATGGTGGTGGCGTAGGCTGGGGCGAAGTAATTAATGGAGGCTTCGGTATGGTTCTTGATGGTTCTAAAGAAGCTGCAAATCGCTTAAAATCAATGTTGTTCTGGGATGTTAACAATGGTATTGCCAGAAGATCTTGGGCTAGAAATGAAGGGGCTATTTTTGCCATCAAAAGAGCGATGGAAAACGAGCCAAACCTCAAGGTTACATTACCCCAGATGGTTGATGAAGATTTGCTGAATAATCTTTAAATACATTTTTTATGAGAGCTTTTCTAAAAATATCAAGCCTACTGTTATTTCTATTTTTCTTAGGGGCTTGCTCTAGTGTGCAAGTTACTACAGATTATGACCAAAAAGTGAATTTTGACCAATACCAAAGTTTTGCGTTTTATAAACCTGGTATTGACCAAGCTAAAATTTCTGATCTAGATAAAAGGCGAATTCTAAAGGCCATAGAAAAGGAACTTACAGCCAAAGGTTTACAAAAAAAGAAAAATGCAGATTTATTGATTAGTATTTTTACGAAAACTAAAGAAAATGTAAATATTTATCAAAATAACTTTGGGTACGGCTGGGGATTCTCCCCCTTTTATGGGAGCCATTGGCATAATACCGTTTCACGAGAAACCGAAGGTACATTATTTATAGATTTGGTTGATCGAGAATCAATGGAGCTGGTTTGGCAAGGAATAGGTGAAGGCTCGCTTTCAAAAGACCGCGAAACCAAGATTGAACGTATTCAAGAAATTGTACACGAGATTTTAAAAAAATATCCGCCTGAAAAGTGAAACAGGTATAAATAATAAAACATAAAAGCTATTCTTATTTTAGAATAGCTTTTATGTTTTTTAATTGCTTACTACTTTAGCCCCTTAATAGTTCGGAGTGATATTTTAAATTTCAATTAATACCTTTGAAATACAATGACGTTTTTTTACCGCTAATTTTAAAAGCGCCTACCTACTTTGATATAGTATTTCATTGATTATAGCCTTTATAAAATTAACGTGTTAAGCGCTAATTTTTCTTTTTAACGTGCTAATGAAAATCCCTCCTACCGAAATCGCAATTAAGCAACTGGCTGCAAATAACCACTGATAGAGATTAGGCAGTGCGGGCGCATTAAAAATTTTCATCAAAGCCTGCCAAAAAATTAAAATTTCTGTTAGTACGAACCCAAGGAAATAGATCTTATAGTTTCTAGAAGTTAGGCTCAATAAATTGCTTTGGTGTAATAGATAAAAAATTGCCGGAGTTACAACTCCTAAAAACACCCAATGTAAAAAACCAATTGCTAAATTTTTAAAATTAACTATATAATTTGATATAAGAGGAAAAGCAGCTAGCAATTGCATTAGTAGTTTTACAAAATAGAACAACAGTACTGTTTTTAATAACCTCACATTTAGTTTTGAATTTGCAGCAAGCAGCTTTAAGCTTTGTTTTCTAAAGAAAGTTACCAAATACCATAAAGCCAAAAATTGAAAAACACCTCCTATTATAGCCAAGATATACATCCAAAAGCCTGGCCTAAGAAACAAAATTGATATCAAAAAACTTAAGCACACTCCCCAATGAAAAAAAATTATAAAGCTTTTAAAATTAGCTTGTCGCATGTATACTTTCTTTTGCTCTAAAACGAATAAAAATCCGCCTATGAGCGCTAGAATCATCCACGCATTATATTGAAAATGCAGGTAAAAATAAATCGCTACTCGGTACCAAGGTGAATCTGCTCCCAGTATGCTCATAATAGGACCAATAGCCCAAGGTCCGATGCTCGAAATAACCATATATAGTAGGGCTAGGTGCGTACATTTATAAGCCGGACTTGCTCGCTTTTCTTTTGGAATATATTTTAGAAAAGACCAATAAAAGCCATAACTACAAAATAAAAATAGAGTTGAAAAAAATATGGATACCGCAGCGTAGCCCTGAATGGGAAAACTAAGCATCATACCGACTATGCTTATCAATGTACAACTATAAATACACAAAAACACCCGATTTGGCACCCAGTCTTTTAAATAGTTCTTATAAATCAAGAGTACCAAGGCTAGATAAATCCAACCGAGAATAGCTGTATGGGAATGCGCGTGAACAATGTGTTTAAAAACGACAGGTATATCGACAAAGAACAACATGCGTAAAATTAAACCTCCAAGAATAGCTGCTAAAAATAGGCCCAGTGCTATGTAAAGTTGGATGCTTTGTTTTACTTGCATTAATATTATTTTAAAAGTCTTTCTTTTTAGCTTTTCTTGCAATATTAAGTACGGGTAAAACCACCCAAATCATAAGGGTTGATAGCGCAGCAAATAAACCCAAATTAGTACCAAAAAACTTTTGAAACACCGCTCCTGTGTACCCTAGAAGTGCAGCGATATCTAACTTTAGTAAAATTAAAATTCTAGAAAGGTCTATAGGATTAAAAGTAGTGGCTATGAGTGTGAATTTATCTAAGGGGTATGTTTCAAACATAATTAAAGACATTAAAAACAATCCATCATAAATTACAGCGAGAAAAAGCCAAAGCAATATGGCATAACTGAATCCTTTAATTTTATTCTCGTTATATAATGCAATATTAAATGCTAAGGCGGTGAATATGAAAGTTAACATTGCTCCAGTAATTAACAGCAAACTGAAGTTCCAAATAGCACCCGATTGAAACAAACCATAGAGTACAAAGGGTATACCTAAACCAAGAACCAAGCTCATTACTAGCGACAAAGCTACGCCTAAGTATTGACCCAAAAAAATTGAAGAACGTTTAACAGGTTGCGCCAATAGTAATTCTGTGAATTCCTTAGAGTTGTAGTAATACATAACTCCAAAAATTGTCCCTATTAAGGGCACCAAAATTATGATTACGTTCATTAAAGTTATTACCGCTTTGGATAAATCTTGATTAAGGAACAAAAGTACAAACGACAAAAGCAAATAAAACAACAAGTAGACATAGCTCCATCGGCTTCTTATTAAATCGAAGAAACTGTATTTTAAAATTTTAAGCATGGTTTTTCATTAAAAGGTGAGCAATTGCGTGTTCAAAATCGGTTTGTTGGGTTTTTTCTCTTAATTGATGAATATTGCCTTTAAAATAAATTTTCCCTTCGAGAATAAAAACAATTTCGTCTGAGATTTCTTCAACAAAACTCATAATATGCGAAGTAACCAAAATAGTTTTACCCTTTTCTTTTTCTCGCTGTATCAGTTCTTTTAAATGAAGTAATGCAATTGGATCTAAGCCTGTGGTTGGTTCATCTAAAATAATTAAAGGGCTATCAAACATAAAAGTTAAAACGATGTTTACCTTTTGCTTGGTACCTCCTGATAGGTTGCTTAATTTCTTATCTAAAAAAGGCTCTAAATGAAATAATTTGATCAAATGATCTGCTTGGGCATTACCTCCACGCAAATCCTTTATCATTCCTAGTAATTCTTTAACCCCTAAATTACCTGGAAAATTAGCGATTTGTGGTAGGTAATCAATATTTTTTCTATAAAGACCATTGGCATGGGTTCTTTTACCTTGAATAAAAATCTCACCTTGGTCTGGAACCACCATACCTAAAATTGATTTTATTAAAGTTGTCTTACCTGAGCCATTTGGACCTAATACGGCAAAGATACCTTGATTGGGGATTTCTAAATCTATCCCTTTAAGCACTTTGTTTTTCCCGAATTTTTTATGAATATTCTTAATTTCTATCATTACTTTTTTCTCATTAAAGGGGCTTTATCTACTAAGTTATCGGGTGTAAACACCGGCGACACTTTTTCTGAAAAGTCAATAATATCAACAAATAAACTCCTCATCAAAATAATAGTTTCAGGTGTTCTATTTACTATATAACTAAATAGTTTTACTGGTCTATACGGCACATCTCCAAAACCGTCTTTATCTAAATCATAGCCCGTATAGGAGCTCCAGTAATTATTTAAAAACAAATTATTATTTAACTTACTATTGTAACTAACATCAAAAGAGTTATACAAAAAATTATTTTCTAAAAATTTATTCTCATAGCAAGCACCACGCACCTTTACTGCCCATCCGTTATTCTTGAAAGTATTCTTAAGGTAATTTACACGATTTGAGCCCTCAATATTTATTCCTGTTGTATTTTCTTCAAAAATATTCTCAACAATTTCGGCATCATTAATTTCTTTTAGCAGCAAGCCGTAAGAAGCTGTTCCCCAATTATATCTAAAATGGTTAGACTTCATCTTGATACGCTTAGAAAACATTACCGCAACCCCAGCACCATTATTTTCAAAAATATTATCTGCATAAGAGTCGTCGTTACTAAACATAAAATGAAGACCATAACGCAAGTTGTCTTTACTTATGTTATCTTCTATGATACAATGGTCTGCAAATTCAAGATAGATTCCATCACGCACTTTTTGAATTAAATTTTCTTTAATGATAATACGTTTTGAGTACCATAACTGGATGCCATTACCCGAGTTATGTTCTGATACAGCATCGCCTAATATTTTATTATTACGTACAATACCATCACTAGCTTTTTCTAAATAAATACCAAAAAATATTTTTTCAAGTATTAAATCTTCAAGGATGAAATTTTTTGCTTTGCTTACGCGGATAGCAGCATAGTCTTCGGTATAACTAGAACCCACATTAATTAATTTAATTCCAGATATTCGAACACCATCGGCAAATACATTTATGATATCGGCCTTGTTAAGACCATCAATCACTGGGTAATCATAACCTTTTAGGTAAAGAGGCTTGTCTATTACAATTTTATTCTCTCGATAAGTACCCTTTTTAATATGAATAGTATCACCGCTTCTCGCTTCTGCCACAGCTTTCTTAATGCTAGAATAAGGGCAAGTTTCGCATACCTCAATTTGAGCATAAAGCGTATTTGCCCCGATCAAGAAAACTACTATTAACAAAATAGATTTAAAATAACCTTGTAGCATAGCTTCAGATTCAATTGATTTAATTTTGCTGCTGGTCTAGAATTTCATTCCAGGTATAGATTGCACCTCCTTTTTCTAGCTGCACCTTTTGGGCTTGTTCTCGATTAGGAAAAGCAGTAATAAATTCGCCCATAGGACTAGGAATATTTTCAGAAATTAGGTAAATCGCCGTCTGGGCAGAGATAAGCTCTGCGGGTACTAGATAATGATTGGTAAAGAATTGTTCTGGTGTTTCTTTAACCATTTCTTGTTTAAAATCTATTAAACATTCTAAAGCATCAAATTTATATACCTTACCCTTATCTGTAACTATTTCTGCTCCGTGAATTTGATCGACAATCGTCATTTTACAAAAATCACAACTATCTTCTCCATAAGCGATTGGTTGCTTTTCTTTACTACAACTCACCAAAGTTATAAAACTGATTATGGCAACTAATTTTTTCATTTCTTTGAGGATTTTAGACCTATTAAATAGGCTATAAAAGTTAATAGCATACCTACGGTTAATAAAATTCCGCCTAGAGCTGGATAAGAAACCGCTGTAAAGTTAAGAATATCACGACGGCCTAGCAAGGGTGGTTTATAGCTAAACGGGTTTCCATCTGCATCTACCACTTTAATAATTGCTTTGGGATCAAGGTTTGTACCGTAATCTATCAACCAAGCATTAAAGTCGTACATGCCTAAGATACCTAAAACTGTCATCACCACTAGCCAACCTAAAAACCATTTATGAGATACTTTAGAAAACAAACCTAAAAAGCCAATTAGTACTCCTAGAATAGCCATTCCTCCTACTACCAAAGGGAAAGTTCTAAACTCCCACATATCTGCTGGAGTAGGTAACTTTTGCATACCAATATAGTGATTCAAACCATCAATATTTTGCAAATCATACTCGGTAAAGCCCTGAAGACCATCGAGATGAATGTACATTCCTAAACCGTCTGGATATTGGGGAGCTTCCAACTCTACTGTCCATAACGGATAAATAAATAAGCTAAACAATAAAGCCGAGCCTATTATCATTATAATACTTGCACTTTTCATACTCAATTTTGTTAAATTAAAAAGGCAGAGACCATCGAGACTTGATAATCTCTGCCTTCAAAAAATCAATTAAACAACAATTATTATTCTACATCCTCACCTAAAGACCACTCTAACTCAATGTCAGAATCTTTTGGTGAAACACGTATATATCCTTGCATTTCTTGATGAAGAGCAGAACAGAAATCTGTACAATAGAATGGCCATACCCCTACTTGTTTAGGTTCCCAAACCGAAGTTTTAGTTTGACCTGGCATAATTAACAACTCAGAGTTGTTTTGCCCTATAATTGCAAATCCGTGTGGTACATCAAAATCTTGCTCTAAGTTAGTGATGTGGAAGTAAACTTTATCGCCTACTTTAATTCCTTCAATATTATCTGGCGAGAAATGACTACGTATCGTTGTCATATATACGTGCACTACATTACCCTCACGAACTACTTTAGTTTCGGCTTCGCTTTTTGCTGCAAATGGGTGTGTGTTCTCACTCAACTTATAAAATTTCTTTGAATTAGGCGCTACTTTATCTGCTTTAATAGCAGCAGCGTAGTGTGGCTCACCGTGAGTTGGGAAATCTAGCAGCAATTCCATTTTCTCTCCAGAAATATCATATAATTGGGCAGAGTGCTCTAATTCTGGTCCGGTTGGTAAATAACGATCTTTAGTAATTTTGTTCATCGCAAACATATACTTACCATCTGGTTCTCTTGAGTTACCTCCTGCAATTGTTAAGTGCCCTACAGAGTAATAAGTAGGTTTTCTATCAATAACTTCCCAAGTACCTAATTTCCATTTTACCACCTCAGAAGAGATAAAGAAAGTAGTATAGGCATTTCCCTTGTCATCAAATTCGGTATGAAGAGGTCCTAATCCTGCTTGCTCTACTTGTCCTGCTAATACATCTTCAAAACTCAAAATTGGAATACCGTAAGCTTCACCATCAAACTTTTCATTTTTAATTGCCTCTTGCATTTTTTCAAATGAGTGAACAGTTAGGTTAGCCGATAATTTACCATTTCCTACAATGTACTTACCGTCTGGCGAAACATCACAACCGTGTGGTGATTTAGGTGTTGGCAGCAAGTAAACCGCTCCAGGAACTTCTGTTGGATCAATTACACGTACCTCTTTTTTCATAGTTGAAGTAGCGGTATGAGAATTATGATCGTACACATTATGCGCATAGTTAGAAGGCATCATTTTTCCTCCACCGTTGTTGATGTATTCTTCAATTTTTTTCCAGTTAACAGCTGCGATAAAATCCTTATCATTTTGCGAAGCATTTACCTCTAATAAAGTGCTAGCTTCTTCTGTATTATAGGTTGTAAAGAAGAACCAACCGTGAGAATCGCCACGACCTGGGTGAGATAAATCGTAATTAAATCCTGGCATCAGCAATTGGAACTTTATATCCATATGCCCAGTTTCTTTTTCAACTCCAATAAAAGACAAAGCTCCTTTAAATTTACCTTTATACTCTTTTATGCTGATATCTTGTTGCGGAACAGGAACAGAGAATCTAGTACCGGCTACTACATACTCAGTGTTTTCAGTTACAAAAGAAGAACTGTGGTTTCCTGCACTATTCGGCACCTCGATAATTTCCACCGTTTCAAAAGTTTCTAAATCGATTCTCGCGATTCTTGGCGTGTTGTTTTCATTTATAAAAACCCAACGTCCGTCAGTTACACCTTCAGTTTGTGAAATATCTGGATGGTGCGAATCCCCCCAAGGGATAAAACCATGCGATGTATTTAACATTGGCTTTGTCTCCTCTGAGTAGCCATAACCTGAAGTTGGAAATTGACTAAAAACAGGAATTTCTTTAAATAATCTTCCCGAAGGCAAACCATACACGGTTAAATTTCCGCTATATCCTCCAGATATAAATGCATAATACTCGTCCTGTTCTCCAGGTGCTACGTAAACTTTTTCTGCTGCGCTACTATTTAAAGCACCACCAGCACTACTTTTCTTGTTGGTATTGTCACCACAACTCATCATCGCTGCGGCAGCTAAGAGCCCAATACATAAGTTTAGAATTTTCATGTTTGTTTATTTTTGGTTTATAGTGTTCTAAAATACTCTAAGACTTGTCTCGCCTCTTCTTCGGTTAAGCCTTGATTAGCCATTGGTGATCCATTAAATTCTATCAATAAATCTTTAGCCAAAGGATCTTCTCTCACCATTCGTTCTGGCGCCAAAATCATATTCATCACCCATTCTGGAGATCTGCGTTCTAAAATTCCTTTAGGTGCGGGTCCTATGAATCGCTTATCAACTTTATGGCAAGCTGTACACATCTTCTCATAAACATCTTTACCCTTTGCTGCCATAGCTTTATCTATATCTGCAGGTAAATCAACACTGGTGATAGGACCTACCCCCTTGTTATCTAAATCTACACGCTTAGAAGCTGGCACCTTATTGGTCTTTTTCTCTTTTTTTACTGGTTCAGCTTGATTTAAAGTAATTTTCTCCTTTTTCTCTTCTTTCTTGTTGTCTCCTCCACAGCTTACTAGTATTCCTGCAAAAGCTAACATAAGAACGCTTAATTTTAAATAGTTTTTCATTGTTACTGATTTTTCGGTTATTAAATCGAAACAAAGATAAGGGAGTATAGGTTTTTAAAATATGACTAATATCATTAAAAAAGACTTTTTTGTCCTGATTATGTACTCTATCTTTGTAGTATGATTAATAAAAGTGGTATTTTTTCTAAATCTTGTTCGCACGCCTTAAAGGCAGCAACTTTTGTAGGTAAAAAAGGTCTTGAAAATAAATCGGTTAAACTTAAAGAGATAGCCGAAGAAATCAATAGCCCATTAGCTTTTACCGCCAAAATTTTGCAAAAATTGGTTAAAGCAAATATCATTGAAAGTATAAGAGGAGCAAAAGGAGGTTTTTTTGTTTCCCAAGAAAAGCTTAGACAAATTTCGTTAAAAGAAATTGTCTTTGCTATTGACGGAGAAGGCTCTTACAATGGATGTGCTTTAGGATTTGAAAAATGTAATGCATCCAAGCCGTGCGCGTTACATTTTCAAATATTACCTATTCGTGAAAAATTAAAAGAAACCTTGATAAACACAAGTTTAGAAGATTTAGCTCGAGCAGTTGGAGAAAACACTACCTTTTTAAAAGAATAAAAAATTTTAAATTAAATCGGACATTTTTGTCTTAATTATTGCGTTATGGAAAATTTAATGAATAAACAAATTGGAGAATTAGTAGCTCAAGATTACCGAACTGCAGCTATTTTTAATGTACATGGAATTGATTTTTGCTGTCGCGGAAACCGCATAGTGAACGATGTTTGCGATCAGAAAAAAATTAACAAACAGCAGCTTGAAAATCAATTACAACAAGTTTTCACCGAAAAAACAACAGGCGAACCAGATTTTAGAGCTTGGCCTCTAGACCTATTAGCCGATTATATTGAGAAAACACATCACCGCTATGTAAGTGAAAAGAGTCCTGTATTGCAGCAATTCTTAACAAAGTTATGCAAGGTGCACGGCGAAAGGCACCCTGAGTTATTTACCATTCACGATGCTTTTAATGACTTGACCAAAGAATTAGCATCGCATATGAAAAAAGAAGAATTAATACTTTTCCCGTTTATCAGAAAAATGATCAACCATAAAATAACGCATCAACCGCTTGAAAAACCCCATTTTGGCAGTGTTGAAAACCCTATTAATATGATGGAGCATGAGCATACCGAAGCCGGCGAATTATTGCAGGTTATAGAGAAAAACACGAATGGCTACACCCCGCCAGCCGATGCTTGTAATACTTACCGTGTGACTTTTGCCATGCTAAAAGAATTTGAAGAGGATTTACACAAACATATACACCTCGAAAATAATATCTTGTTTCCTAAAGCAATCGCTTTAGAAAAAGAGCAAGATGTTGCTGTTTAATTTTACTTTTTTTCAACAGAAACGCTCGGGTATGCACCCGAGCGTTTCTCGTTTATATTAAGTACTATTTATGAAATAACTTCCCAATTCGAAGCACTTTGTTTGGCTTGCTCAATTTTCTGCCTTTGATTTCTCAATATATCTTTTGTAGTTCCTGGTAAGGTAGACTCCGCTAAAATTTCATCATAATCTTCTAAGGCTGCTTCTTCTCCTCGTTGTACTTCTTTCATTACGGTTTCATTTTCATTTCCTGAAAAAGCCGTTTTTACATCTATCCACGTACGGTGCAAAGAACCTGTTACGCTTCCACCTTTGTCCGGCTCTTGATCAAAAGCTTTAATTTCTTGCTTAATCTCGTGACCAAAATCATATCGTTGTTGCGCTTGTTCTTGTAAAAACGACTTCATCTTCGCATCTTTCACGTTTTCTGCCGCTTCTTTATAACCTTTCTCGGCATCATAAGTTTTTTCTAGTAATTGGTTTAGTTTGTCTGCGACTTCTTTTCTAAATTCCATAGTTTTAAGTTTTTTAATTTTCTCCTAATTTACAACAGCAAAGCCATTTTAGACGCTATATTAACACAGGCTTATTATGGCATTAACTAAGATTAACGTTAGACTTATAGCCCTTAAAATAATTTTAGGATTTTATCAACTTAAACCAAATATCTTACTAGATTTTATTTTTCAATCTTTTTCTAAAAGTCTAGTTTTTACAATACTATCTTGTAATCCTTTTAGATTTTTAGTATTTATAATCAGTAAATGCTTGCGCCCCTTAAACTTTATACCCAAACCTAATCCTGGCTTGATACAAAAAAAAGTGTTTCCCTGGTAATCCCATTTCCAACCAATACCGTACCACCAAGGTATTTTCTTAGTACAAAAACCAGTTATATCAACCCCAGTCAAATCAATCCTTTTACGTATTATCCCTAAGCCAAAAACGATTAAAATAGCATTTTGCTCAACACGGATGAGCATGCTATAAAACAAAGCAAGCATTAAACTGATAAGTCCAAACGCAATAAAGAGTCCCAAAGGGTTTTCTCCTCTTGCACTAATACCAATTGCTCCCAAAAGACTTAGCAGCCATAAAATAATGAGTGATAAATTTAAAAATTTAGGATATTGCTTTTCCTCGTAAACCATCGCAAAATATAAAAAGCCAGCTTGAAACCTTACAGGCTGCCTTTTACATTAATATTACCAATTAATCTAGTAATTTAATAAAGATTGAATTTTAGATTTCACTTTCTCTGTAGAAGGAATCATGGTTTCTTCTAACGTTGAGTTTAAAGGTATCGCGGGCATATTTTCTGAGCCTATCGTCATTACTGGAGCATCTAAAGATTTGAAACATTCTTCCTGTATTTTTCCCGATAAAGCTCTTGCAAAAGTATTGTCGGACGGCTCTTCGGTTACCACTAAACATTTGCCGCATTTCTTTACAGATTTCATTATGGTCTCCTTATCAAGTGGATGTAAAGTTCGTAAATCTACTACTTCTATTTGATCTTGCAGACCTAATTCCGCAGAAGCGTTCATCGCCCAATGTACGCCCATTCCGTAAGTAATAATACTCAAAGTCTCTTTATCTTCTTGCTTCCAGATTTCTTGTAAAACCCAAGCTTTTCCAAATGGCAATACATAGTCTTCACTCGGTTCTATAGAGGTTGCTCCCTTAGTACCCGGTACTTTGCTCCAGTACAATCCTTTGTGCTCAAAAATAACTACCGGATTAGGATCGTAATAGGCCGCTTTCATCAAGCCTTTTAAATCTGCTCCGTTGCTAGGATAAGCTATTTTTACCCCTCTAATATTACTTACCACGCTTTCTACAGAAGAAGAGTGATAAGGACCACCGCTACCGTAGGCGCCAATAGGCACTCGCAACACCATAGATACTGGCCATTTGCCATTCGACAAAAAGCAACTTCTACTTACTTCTGTAAACAGTTGGTTTAACCCTGGCCAAATATAATCGGCAAATTGCACCTCAACAATGGGTTTTAAGCCCACAGCAGACATACCTACTGTAGAGCCAATTATAAAAGCTTCTTGTATTGGTGTGTTGAATACTCGGTTATCGCCAAATTTTTGCGCTAGGGTGGCAGCTTCTCTAAACACACCTCCTAATCTGCCGCCAACATCTTGCCCGTATAGCAAGCACTCCTTATGCTTATTCATCAGCTCCTCAATAGCAAAAAGTGCACAATCAACCATCACCACCTTATCGGCACCTTCTGGCGAACGCTCTCCTTTTTCTTCGGTAATCGGTGTTGGTGCAAAATCATGCGTAAATAAATCTTCTGGCTTAGGATCTTCTGCCTGTAGTGCTTCTTGGTAATGTTCTTTTACTTTTACTCGCGCCAGAGCTTCTATGGCTTCGATTTCATCTTCCGTAAAGTTATTTTCTGCGAGGTATTCTTTCATTTTAGGATACGGGTCGCGTGTTTTTGCCTCCTCTAAATCATCACGATAAAACTCCATACGCACCCCAGATGTATGGTGATTCAGCAAAGGGACTTTGGCATGAATCAATATGGGTCGTCTTTCTTTACGGATAGTAGCTAAGGCATTTTGAACCGTGGTATAACTTTCTTCAAAATTGGTCCCATCTATAGAAATGGCTTCTAAACCTTTGAAACCTTGTGCATACTCAACTGCATTTTGGGCTCTTGTTTCAGCCTCATTGGCCGAGATATCCCAACCATTATCTTGTACCAAATAAAGGATAGGTAGTTTTTTAAGAACAGCCATTTGTAAGGCCTCGGCAACCTCTCCCTCTGTAACAGAAGCATCGCCTAAAGAGCACACCACTACCGGTTTTTCCTTGTTTACCAAAGCTTCTGCTTGCCCCATTTCTTTATAGAAAGCATACTTTTCATCTTCGGTAAACAAATCGTCACCCTCACGATAATGAAAACCTAAAGCTACCCCTGTGGCCGGTATAGCTTGCATTCCTGTAGCCGAAGACTGATGCGGAATTTTAGGTTTATCTGGATCTTTTAAACTGGGGTGCGAATAGTAAGTGCGGCCTGCAGAAAACGGGTCATCCTTTTTTGCTAATACTTGTAGCATTAGATCTTTAGGTTGCATGCCTATAGATAGTAAAATAGAGTCGTCTCTATAATAGGGAAAAACGTAGTCTTGCGGCAGCAATTGCATACCTACAGCAATTTGAATCACTTCATGTCCACGAGAAGTGGCATGCACATATTTAGATACGGTTTTAAAATTCTCTTCGTATAACTCTGTTAAGGCTTTCGCGGTACACAGGTTAGAGAAGGCTTTTTTTAGTATATCTTTTTTTATTTTCATTATAATCAATTATTTTATTTCACGCAAAGCCGCAAAGATTTTCGCAAAGCTCGCTAAGTATTATTATAAATTATTTACAACTCTGTGAATTCCATTTTTTAGTAATTTAGTATTGAAGTTAATCAATAAACCCAATTTCATATTCGATAGCCTTAGATAGGTCAATGTTTGAGCAAAATGAACGGGAGCAAGATTTTCAACTGATTTAATCTCAATAACTATCTTATTATTAATAACCAAATCTAACCGGTACCCTACATTCATTTTCATTTCTTTATAAACAAAAGGCATTGCTACTTGTTGCTCTACATTTAAACCAGCTTCTTTCAAATCATAAGCCAGAGCACTTTCGTAAGTGGACTCTAATAAACCTGGCCCCAGATTTTTATGCATCTCTAAAGCCGTCCCAATAATATTATGTGATAGTTCATTTTCTGTCAAACTTGTATTTTATTTATATTTTTTGCGTTCTTTGCGTAGCTCATTTTGCGCCTTTGCGTGATATATTTACTTAGTTCTAGTTCAAACCATCTTGTCTCAAACCGTTCTTTCCTCATTAAAATCTTCAAAATAATCTGCTACTCTTCTTAAAAAACTTCCGCCAAGGAAACCATCTACTACACGATGATCAAAAGAAAGCGACAAGTACATCATACTTCTAATCTCTATTTTATCTTCTTCATCATATTCTATCACCTCTGCTCTTTTTTTGATAATTCCCGTTGCCAGAATAGCCACTTCAGGCTGATTGATAATTGGGGTTCCCATTAAACTACCAAAAGTACCTACATTAGAAATTGTAAAAGTACTACCGCTGGTTTCTTCGTGTTTTAGTTTGTTATTTCTGGCTTTCTCGGCTAATGCATTTACTTCGGCAGCAATAGTAGGCAAATCTTTTTTATCGGCATCTTTAACTACAGGAACAATTAAATTTCCGCTAGGTAATGCTGTTGCCATTCCTATATTAATTTCATCTTTTTTAATGATATTTTTACCGTCTACACTAACATTTATCATAGGAAAATCCTTCACAGCCTTGGCTACCGCCTCTACGAACAAGGGGGTAAAGGTGAGCCTTTGCCCATATTTATCTTGAAAAGCTTTTTTATTGGCGTTGCGCCAATTTACCATTTGGGTTAAATCGGCTTCAACGTATGCGGTAACGTGAGGCGAAGTATGTTTAGAATACACCATATGATCGGCAATCATTTGACGCATACGGTCCATTTCTATGATTTCGCCTTTGCCTTTATCAAGTTTCAAATCGGGTACCTGAAAACCGCCAACCTCGGGCACAGGCTGGGCAAACTGTGCAGGTCTTCCTTCCTCTAAATATTTAAAAACATCGCTTTTGCGCAAACGCCCATCATGCCCAGTGGCCGGTATTCGCGCCAATTCTTCATAACTTATATGGTAATCTAAAGCTATATTTTCAATCAGCGGTGAGATGTAAGTGTTCTTATTTTTATTTAGCGTATAACTTTGCGAAGTTGAAGTTGCCGCCGGCTTTTTCTTCGATGCTTGTGGCTTTACTGGTTTGGGCGATTCTTTTTTCGCTTCCGCGGAAGCTTTTTTCGCCGGTGCCGCTTGGTCTTTTGACACGTCAATTTTTGCAATTACCTCACCAACTTTTACTACCTCATCAACTTGTGCTAAGATTTTTGTGATTACACCCGATGCAGGTGCCGGAACTTCAGAGTCTACTTTATCTGTGGCTACTTCTAAGATTATTTGGTCTTGCTCAATAGCATCTCCTTCTTTAACCAACCAATTGATAATGGTACCCTCAGAAATACTTTCGCCCATTTTGGGCAGTTTAAATTCTATACTTGACATAAATGGTCTGTGTATGTTTTTTACATTGCTAACAAAAATAACATTTTAGCCTAGCAATACCAGCCATAAATATAGTTTAATCATTTTTTTGTATCGATTTAATAAATGCCAACAACATAATTGGTTGAAATTAATCGAACCAAAGAGCACGACCTCTAGAGAAATGGCACTTTAAGCATTTTTAGCATGAGAATAACTGAAGTATTTTTAGTATTTTGCAACCCAAGAAATCGTGTATTTATTATACCATAAATTATAATACCATTACTATGAAGAAACTTATTAGGTTATTTATCTTTTACTCGCTTTCCCTGTATTTTCTCAACAGGGCGGAATGTGGATTCCCTCTTTGTTAGAAGGAATGAATGAAAGCGAGATGCAAAACTTAGGCATGAAAATGAGTGCTGAAGACATTTACAGTGTTAACAATAGTAGTTTAAAAGATGCTGTTCCGCACTTTAACGGCGGTTGTACCTCTGAGGTTATTTCGCCTAAAGGCTTATTGCTTACCAACCACCACTGCGGTTATGGGCAAATTCAGTCACATTCAAGTGTTGAAAACGACTATTTAGCCGATGGATTTTGGGCAAAGAATTTTAAAGAAGAGCTGCCTAATCCTGGAATGACCGTTACCTTTATCGTTGAAATTTCTGATGTTACCGACCAAGTACTAGCGGGCACTCAAGAAGCTTCTAACGAGGAAGAGAGACAACAAATAATTGAAAAGAACAAACAAGACGTTGTAAATAATTCACCCAAAGAGGCTTGGCAAACTAACCGTGTAAGCACTTTTTATGACGGTAATCAATTTATGCTTTTTAGGGTAGAAACATTTAAAGACATCCGTTTAGTGGGTGCTCCTCCTTCTTCAATAGGTAAATTTGGATCAGATACAGACAACTGGATGTGGCCTAGACATACTGGCGATTTTGCTCTTTTTAGGATTTACGCCAATAAAGACAATAAGCCTGCAGAATACAGTAAGGACAACGTCCCCTACACGCCAAAACATTTTTTACCGGTTAGCTTAGACGGTGTTGAAGAAAACGATTTCACTATGGTTTTTGGCTATCCTGGTACCACCGACGAGTACTTACCGGCTGTAGCAGTAGAACAATTGATTGAGACCATCAATCCGGCTCGAATTGGAATTCGCGAGGTGGCGCTTAAAGAGCAGGATGCATTTATGCGAAAAGACCAAGAAATAAAAATTAAATATGCCTCTAAATATGCTCGTATTGCCAATTATTATAAAAAGTGGATTGGTGAGAGCCAAGGCTTAACTAAAACCGATGCGGTTGGTATTAAAAGGAATCTTGAAGACCAATTTACTCAAACTCTAGCGCAAAAAGGGCTAAAAGATGAATACGGCCATATATTAAATGACTTTGAAGAAGCTTACGCCGATTTTAAAGATTATGATTTGGCTTACAATCTATTTTCTGAAGCTTTTTTAAGAAACGTAGAACTTTTGCGTACAGGCTTTCAACTTTATCAGCTTGAGCAGGTTTATAATTTTAGAGGAGAACAATCTTTTAACGATAGAAAAAATAACTTTTTAAAAGATACTCAGTCGGCATACAAAGATTATAGTCAAAAAGTAGATGAAAAAGTTTTTGAAAAGGTGATTGCCTTTTATGCCGAAGAAATGCCTAAAGAATTTTTACCCGATGTTTACGAAAATCTTAACCTAGATAAATTAACCCAGCAAATTTATTCTCAATCGGCTTTAACCGAATATGATAAACTAGCTGCGCTTTTAGAGGGAGATTCAGAAGAAGTTTTGAAAAGACTGCAAGCAGACCCTGGCTATGATTTTGTGAAAAATAATGCCATTGCATTTTATAGTGAAGTATTACCAGCTTACCGTAATATGCGTTTAGAAATAGATGCCTTACAAGCAGAGTATATGAAGGCAATTGTTGAAACCAGCCCTAAAGAAGCTAGAATCTTCCCTAATGCCAATGGAACCCTTCGTGTAACTTACGGTCAAGTGAAAGGCTATAGTCCTAAAGATGCGGTTTACTATGAGCCTGTTACCCATTTAGAAGGAGTAATGGAGAAATATGTAAAAGATGATTATGAATTTGATGTACCCCAAAAACTTATCGACTTATACGAAGCTAAAGATTATGGACAATATGCCGAAAACGGTAAATTACCCGTAAATTTCATAGGCACCAACCACACTACTGGAGGAAATTCAGGTAGCCCCGTGATCGATGCCTACGGTAATTTGATAGGTTTGAATTTTGACCGTGTTTGGGAAGGTACAATGAGTGATATTTACTATGACCCGTCTATTTCTAGAAATATAATGGTTGATGCGCGTTATATTTTATTTATAATTGACAAATATGCCAATGCTCAGCATCTTATAGATGAGATGCAATTGGTACACCCCAAGAAAAAACAAACGCCAAAACGTAAAAAAGCTAAAAGAAAAGAAAGTCAAAAAGACGTTCTTTATTTCGGTTTAGACAAAATTGATCTAACAAAAATAACCCCCGAAAATTTCGGGGGTTATTTTTTATAATCTTAAATCAAATTTAAGAGTTCTTCAGTATTTTATCAACTACCATAGCTATAGCGCCGTCTCCTGTAATGTTTGCTGCGGTACCAAAGCTATCCATAGCTATATATAGCGCAATCATTAGAGCTTGGGCTTCTGCATCAAAGCCAAGCATGGTTTGCAAAATTCCTATTGCTGCCATAATCGCTCCTCCAGGAACACCTGGTGCCGCCACCATTGCAATTCCCAGCATCATTATAAAGCCGGCAAACAGTCCGAAATTAAAATCTAAGCCTTGCATAAGCATTAATGCAATGGCGCAAGCAACAATTTTCATGGTACTCCCCGCCAAATGAATAGTTGCCCCTAAGGGAATTACGAAATTGGCAATCTTAGCCGACACTCCGTTTTTCTCTACTTGCTTTAAAGTTACAGGAATAGTTGCTGCAGAAGATTGTGTTCCTAAAGCGGTGAAGTAAGCCGGCATCATATTTAGCAGTGCTCTAATTGGATTCTTTTTGGTGAATAAACCAGCAATTACATATTGAACCAGCATAAGCAGAATGTGTAATACAAATATCACCCCTATTATTTTTACAAAAACGCCTAAAACTGAAGCAACCTGCCCTTTGTAAGCTATCGCTGAAAAAATACTTAAAATAAATAATGGCAGTAGAGGAACTATCACTTTTTCAATAAGCATCATAATAATTTTCTGAAAATCTATAGTAATCCGCTTTAAGCTTGAATTTCCCAGTGGTGCCAATCCTAAACCAATTAGAAAAGCTAGGGCCAGAGCTGTCATGACATCAAGAACTGGCGGAATTCCTATGCTAAAATAAGGAATAAGCTTTACCGCGTTTTCTTCAACCGTATTTAAATTCTGTGGTTCAATAATGGAGGGAAAAATATTTGAAGCTACGAAAAAGGTAGAAAAACCTGAAAACAAAGTAGAACCGTAGGCCAAAGCGGCTGTTGTTAAAAGTAATTTTCTGGCTCCATTACCTAGATCCGCAATAGCTGGCATGATTAAACCTAAAATAATTAAAGGAATCGAAAAGCCTAGGAACTGACTAAACAACTGTTTAAAGGTTTCAAGACCTCGATTGACCCATTCGGGTAAAAACAAACCCATTAATAAACCTAAAATAATGGCTATTATAACTTTAAAAAGGAGACTACTAAGAATTCTTTTTATCATGATTAACAATTTATAAACAATTTGAAGTGCACAAATATATTACCTTGGCAGCGTATAATACACCGTCTACACTTATAATTATGTCTCTCATAATAAAAAAAGCTACGCCAAATTACTATTTAGCCACTTCTATTTTGATTTTACAAGCCATGGACGAGCTTATTTATTATTACTTAGGAAAAGAGGATAATGAAGAGGCTAAGAAATTTTTAAGTCGAGAATTTCAAAAAGAAGATAGCCTGTACAGCTATCGCAACACATTTTTGGCTTTTTTAGGTGATAAGCTAGTAGGCGCTTTAATCGCATATGACGGTAAAAAGCACAAATCATGGCAAAAACAATTAGTCAACACCCTCGCTCAAGAGTACAATTTCAACAACACGCTAACTCCTGAAACTCAAGCCGGACATTTTTATTTAGATGCCATTAGTGTAGATCCTGATTACCGCGGTCAAAAAATTGGAAGTGAACTTATTAAATATGCCGAATCTTATGCTCGAGATTATTCATTTAAACATCTTGGACTTTTGGTTGATTTAGAAAACCCAAAGGCAAAAAGATTGTATGAGCGTCTTGGTTTTAAATTAGACCATACCGTTCATCTTGGCGAACATGAATATTACTACTTAAAAAAGGCCTTGCACTAATCTCGTTTTTTCATTTCTTGAAGGGTTTCATAAAAATTTTCTTGAACCGGCCTGTTTTTAGGAACTTCTCTTAAAGGCTCAACGATTTCTAAACTTTCATGACAATCTGCAGGCAGTCTTTGGTACAATTTTGTGCCGGCCGTTTTCCAGGCAATCATTTCATCAGAAACTGTTTTGAGTATTTTAGCAGGATTTCCTACTACTAAGCTACGTTTTGGTATTTTGCTTTCAGCTTTGATAAATGCCATTGCGCCAACAATACATTCATCTCCTATTTCGGCATCATCCATGATAACCGAATTCATTCCGATAAGGCAATTCTCACCCAAATTAGCTCCGTGAATAATGGCTCCGTGGCCTACATGAGCCCCTTTCTTCAATCGAATGCTTTTACCAGGAAACATATGCACTGTACAATTTTCTTGTACATTAACGCCGTCTTCTAAAATAATTTCGCCCCAGTCGCCCCGAATGGCGGCACCCGGACCTATATAGCAATCTTTACCAATAATCACATTACCTGTTACCGCAGCTTGCGGATGCACAAAACTGCTTTCGTGCACTACCGGAGTAAATCTTTTAAATTTGTATATCATATTTCGTTGTTATTAGACTGAGCCCTTACTTTTACCTATCCGCTTACTTAAAATATAGTGTATTGCCTTTATTTTTAAAGTAATACTTCCGTAAAGATTAAATAAATCTTTTGCTAAAAAGCCTTCTCATACCTCGATTTGGCAGCGAAGGCTTTTATAATAAGTTTAGTACTTGAGCGGCGCTAAACTCTACAATTGATTAAAGCATTTATTTGAACTTCTCTAATTTCTGTTTTGTAAAATCTGATAATACTAAACGACCGCTAATTTTTGCCCGGTCATTTAATAATTGATCCCAATCTTCTGTACCTCTCCAGAACATTTGTTTCATTTCTTTCACCGCTTCTGGATTATAATTACACAGGTTTTTAGCAAATGCCACAACCGCCTCATCTAATTCTTCGGTAGAATCAAACACCTGGGTAAATAATCCTTTTTGCTTGGCCCACTCAGGAGAGTAAAAAGAATTAGCATCAATAGCTATTTGAGACATGCCACTTAGACCCAGTTTACGTTCTACTGCCGGACCTACCACAAATGGCCCTATACCTATATTCAACTCGCTTAATTTTATGGCGGCATATTTAGTTGCCATGCAATAATCCATAGCTGCTGCCAGTCCAACACCACCGCCTACAGTTTTACCTTGTACGCGGCCAATGATAAATTTAGGACATTTACGCATAGCATTAATTACATTTGCAAAACCCATAAAGAATTTCTCCCCCTCGTTTTCATCGGCGATGCTAATTAATTCTGTAAAACTCGCTCCAGCACAAAAGGTACGGTCGCCGCCAGATTTAATTACGATAACTAAAACTTTGTCATTTTCCCCAGCTTGGGTTATATTACTTGCTAACTGAGATAAGATATCTCCAGGTAAACTATTGTGTGCCGGATGAAAAAACTCAATAGTGGCAACTTGGTCTTGTATATTAGTCTTTACGTATGCTTCCATTTTTAAATTTTTATATTGTTCCAAAAATAAGCATTTCAGAATTCTTGACTAAATACAAATCAGAAAATGAAAAAAAAGTTCAAGAATTAAACTTTTTAACGTGCCAATAGTCTTACTAAGCATAAACCAGTATCTTTACCAACTTGTAAAAATACGTTTACTAATTTTTAATTTTAATATACATTCATTTCATGAAAAAACTGATTTTATGTTTACTGCTTACCACTTTCATTCTACCTATGCGGGCTAATGAAGGGATGTGGTTTTTAATGCATATTGAACGTTTAAACTACGTTGATATGCAAAAAATGGGACTACAATTAACTCCAGAAGAGATTTATAGTATCAACAACAATAGCTTAAAAGATGCCATTGTACAGTTTGGAGGCGGTTGTACTGCCGAAATTATTTCTGATCAAGGTTTAGTGCTTACCAATCACCACTGTGGTTACGGTAATATAGCCGAGCTTTCAACAGAAGAAAATGATTACCTCAACAACGGGTTTTGGGCTAAAACCTTTAAAGAGGAGTTAAAGCCTGCCAACCTTTCGGTTCGTTTCTTTGTACGTATGGATGATGTGACCGAGCGTATGCTGGCTCAGGTTAATGAAAACATGAGCGAAGATGAGCGCGAAGCTGCCCTTAATAAAGAAATGGCTAAAATTCAGCAAGAAAATAACGAAGGTGGTAAATACACCGTGTCGGTTAAATCTTTTTATAGTGGTAATGAATATTACTATTTTGTTTACCAAGATTACAATGATGTAAGATTAGTAGGTACTCCTCCTAAAAGCATTGGTAAATTTGGAGGCGACACCGATAACTGGGAATGGCCAAGACATACTGGCGATTTTGCTTTATTTCGCGTATACGCCGACCAAGACGGAAACCCTGCCGAGTATTCTGAGGATAACGTGCCATTAAAACCTAAATATCACTTACCTACTAGCCTAAAAGGATTTGAGGAAAATGACTTTGCCATGATTTTGGGTTACCCCGGAAGAACAAATCGTTGGAAACCGGCTGCAGGAATTGAACAAAATGTAGAGTATGCTTATCCTGCTTGGGTAGAAGCTTCAAAAACATCTATGGATGTTATGAAGAAATACATGGATAAAAAACAACAAGTAAATTTAGATTATGCCTCTGCCTATGCCGGTATTGCCAATTATTGGAAAAACCGACAAGGAATGATTGATGCATTAAAAAAGCATAAAACCGCCAAAAGTAAACGTAAAGCCGAGAAAAAGTTCCAGAAATGGGCCAATAAGCAAGCTACAAATAAGTATAAAGATGTGATGCCTACTATTAACGCTTACTATGAGCGTACCAATAAAGCTAGCGAACATGATAATTATTTAATGCTATTATTAAGAACAAGAATAGCTACTTTACCTTATCGACTAGGTAGAACTATGGAGTACTTTAGCTCACAAAACGAAGCGAAGCAAGCCGAATTGAAACCGAGATTAGAAGCCGAAATCGAAAATTTATATGATGGTCTTTACTTACCATTAGAAAAAGATGTTTTAGCAACTCAATTGCACCTTTACAGCCAGAAAGCTAGTGATATTGCACCAATGGTAAAAGATTTAGACGCTAAGCATAGCAGTTTAGCCGATTGGAAAGCTTATGTAGATGCTATTGCTAAAGAAAGTATTTTTAGATCTCAAGAAGCTTTTACAGCTTTTATGAATAACCCTGATGCAGATATGTTGGCTCAAGATGAATTGTACCAATTATCAACTGCTTTATTGAACCGCTACCGCGCAAAAAGCGATGAAGAGAAGACTTGGGAGGATAAGTATCAGAAAGCTTATCGCTTAATGATCCAGGGTATGCGTAAGCAAAATCCAGATAAAAAATACTATCCAGATGCCAATAGCACTTTGCGTTTAACTTACGGTAAGGTAATCGCTTTACCTAAAGACAAAACCAATGATGCTAAGAAAAACTACTACACCACCTTGCAAGGTACCGTAGCTAAGTATCAGCCTGGTGACGAAGAATTTGATATGCCCAAAAAACTTATCGAGTTGTATGAGAAAAAAGACTTTGGACAGTATGCCGATAAAGATGGATACCTTCCCGTTAATTTCTTAACCGATAATGACATTACTGGTGGAAACTCTGGTTCTCCCGTACTAAATGGTAATGGTGAATTAATTGGCCTTGCATTTGACGGTAATATCGAAGCTATGGCCGGTGATGTAATTTTTGATGATAAATTACAACGTACTATAAGTGTAGATATTCGCTATGTACTATTTTTAATAGACAAATATGCAGGAGCAACTCATTTGATAGATGAATTAACTTTAGTTAAGTAATTAGATCTTTCAATCACAAAAATAAAAAAGCCGCTATGTAAAAATAGCGGCTTTTTTCATGCTTAATTTTTAGTTTACCATAAACCAAATTGTTCAAAATGATGATTAATATGCTTGCGCTCTAGTAGTTCCCATTCAAACTTTGATAGTTCTCCAAAAACGGCATTTTTGGTTGTTTTATTTGGGTTTTCTCTAAAGAATTGCAAATAAGCCTTCCTAGCCTCAAGCAACTGCTTTTTAGCTGTGTCTAAATTTTCATGCTTCAAGTCGGCTAATTTATCTTTTGGCAACAACGGGAAATCATAGTTTTTAGGCATTGGCTGATAATTCCATAGCGTTTCTTGCACTTTTTCAATATGCTCTAATGGTGTTACAATTTCAAAATCTTGTATTTGGCCTGAAGCGATACGGTAACTCATTTCTAAATGCTCCAGCATATGTTGGGGAGTCATCATACCCCAAGCAGCGGGAGTATCTTCTTTTAATTTCGCCAATGCAGAAACAATACTGTTCTCGTTTACCTCAACAAAACGGGTTTGCTTTTTCTGAACCATCGTTAAAATGGTTGCAATTGCGACCAATTTATCTTCCTCCTCAACTGCATTCACGTCAAATACTTCTACATACCATTTTACAATTCCGCTAGGCAATTCTTTCCCTTTTTGATCTCGATCTACTTTTTCTTTACACGTCAAGCGGACTTGAATCGTATCATTATGGTACATGGGCCTTAAAAAGCGAATTTCCTCTAAGCCATAATTTGCCGCCACAGGACCTTTATTTGGATAAACGAATAAGCCAGCTGCCGCCGAAATAATAAAATAACCGTGTGCCGTTCTCTGTTCAAAAATACTGCCGTCTAAAGAAGTTATATCGGTATGGGCATAAAAATGATCCCAAGTAAGATTACCAAAATTAACGATATCGGTGTCGGTAAGGGTTCTATTATGCGTCTTTAAAGACATCCCTGGTTTGATATCTTCCCAATGGTATGCAAACGGATGCTTCTCGGCCTCCTTGTACTTTGCCTTTGGTTGATAAATTCCTGTAATCTCTGTTAAAGTAGTTGGGGAACCTTGAATAGCACAACGCTGCATATAATGCTTAATACCGCGTTTACCACCCATTTCTTCACCACCTCCTGCTCTACCGGGTCCACCATGAACTAGCATAGGCAAGGGCGAACCGTGCCCCGTGCTTTGTTTTGCACTTTCACGATTAATAACCAAAATTCTCCCGTGATGAGTCGCCGCTTTTATTGTGTAGTCACGCGCTACTTGGTCATCATTAGTCGCGATAGAACTTACCAATGAACCCTTACCCATTTTTGAAAGCTTAATGGCTTCGTCTAAATTCTTGTACGGCATAATAGTGCTTACCGGGCCAAAAGCTTCTGTATCGTGCACGGCTAAGTTCTGCAATGGTTTATCTTCCCTTAGAAGAATAGGCGACATAAAAGCTCCTTTTTTAACGTCGGCACCTATAGTTTCAATATGCTCTAAATCTCCATAAACCAATGAAGCTGTTTGACTTAAATCTTGAACGCGTTCGCGCACCTCTCGCACTTGATCTTGACTCACTAAAGCTCCCATACGAACTTCTTTAAGTCTTGGGTCTCCTATGGTTACTTTACTCAGCGCTTTACCTAAGGCAATTTGAACATCTTCAACCAGTTTCTCTGGCACAATAACGCGGCGTATAGCCGTACATTTTTGTCCGCACTTCACCGTCATTTCATTACGCACCTCCTTAATAAACAAATCAAATTCAGGTGTTCCTGGCACTGCATCCTCTCCTAAAATAGATGCATTTAAGGAGTCTGCTTCCATATTAAATGGTACTGACTCTTGCAACAAACGCTTATGAGATTTTAGCATTCTACCGGTATCGGCAGAACCTGTAAAAGTAACCACATCTTGCGATTCTACCGTATCTAAAATAGATCGCGCAGAACCCGAAATAAGCTGCAGCGAACCTTCTGGCAAAATACCCGACTGAATAATTTCGCGCACCACAGCCTCGGTTAAAAACGCGGTGTTTGTAGCAGGTTTCACCACAGCGGGCATACCGGCCATCCAGTTGACGGCACATTTTTCTAACATTCCCCAAACAGGAAAATTAAATGCATTAATATGAACCGCTACTCCCTCTTTAGGCACTAAAATATGATGCGCCATGAACCGACCACCTCTTGATAAATCTATAGGATCTCCTTCGACATCGAATGCTTGGTTCGGAAAAACTTTTCGCAGAGAAGCATTGGCAAATAAATTACCGAATCCACCTTCTATATCTATCAAACTATCTATTTTAGTGGCTCCGGTTTTATAACTGATTTCGTAAAATTGTTTTTTCTTTTTTGTAAGATGTAGGGCTAGTTTCTTTAACATATTGCCTCGCTCTTGAAAAGTCATTCTACGCAAAGTATCACCTTGTTTCCTTCCGTATTGTAGAACCTTTTCAAAATCAAAACCGCTGGTATCACTAAGCGCAATGGTTTCGCCCGAAACGGCATCAATCATTGGCACTCCTTCACCAGAACCGGCCACCCATTTACCTTCTATATAACTTTCTAATTTTTGCATGTCAATCTTTTTTCTCTCCTTTACGGATTGCAATCCGTAAAGACATTAAACATATTGTACTATTATTAAGCCTTATTTTTTTGTTACTTTAATTCGCCTTTAACGCTAACTTACATTTTCGATAACCGCCGCGTATCCCTGTCCTACACCTACACACATAGTTATTAAGGCATATTTTTTACCGGTTAATTGAAGTTCTAACGCTGCCGAATAGGCCAATCTAGCTCCTGTGACCCCAAGTGGATGTCCCAAAGCTATAGCCCCACCATTTGGATTAATTCTTGGGTCGTTATCTTTTAATCCCCAAGCTCGTATACAAGCTAGTGCTTGAGCGGCGAAAGCTTCATTCAATTCAATCACATCTATATCATCCATGGTTAGACCTGCTTTCTCAAGGGCTTTATTTGAAGCCTGAACTGGACCAATACCCATAATTCTAGGTTCTACTCCCACAACTGCCGAACTTAAAATTTTAGCCATTGGTTTTAAACCATATTGCTCTACGGCTTTGCTCGATGCAATGATTGTTGCTGCAGCACCGTCATTAAGACCAGAGGAGTTACCTGCGGTAACGCTTCCTTCTTTTCTAAAGGCAGGTCTAAGCTTAGCCAAAATTTCTTTTGTGGTGGTAGGTTTTACAAACTCATCTTGATTAAATAAAATAGGATCTTTTTTACGACGCGGAATTTCTACCGTAACAAGCTCTTTACTCAAACGTCCGTTTTTTTGAGCTTCGGTTGCCTTCATTTGGCTCCAATAGGCAAACGCATCTTGATCTTCACGTGCAATATTGTACTTATCAACTAAGTTTTCGGCGGTAAGTCCCATGCCATCTGTACCGTACATCTCGTGTAATTTCGGATTTACAAACCGCCAGCCGAAACTGGTGTCATACATTTTTGCATCATTTCCAAAGGCACTAGAAGGTTTGGCTATAGCATAAGGGCCACGAGTCATATGCTCTACGCCTCCGGCTATAAAAACATCTCCATCACCGGTATGAATGGCGCGATGTGCATGAATAATTGCTGATAAACCACTACTACATAAACGATTTACTGTTTCACCTGGAACGCTATAAGGTAATTCTGCCAATAAGGCGCACATTCTCGCTACGTTTCTATTATCTTCTCCTGCTTGATTAGCACAACCTAAAATAACATCGGCGTAAGCTTCTTTTGGGATATTTGGATTGCGACGTACAACCTCTTTGATGACTAAAGCACCTAAATCGTCTGTACGTACTGGCGAAAGTGCTCCTTTATAATTTCCTATAGGGGTTCTTATTCCATCTATAATATAACTGCTCATGGGTATATTTTTATTTAAAGTTTTAAAAATAAATAAAACTTAGCAATAGACACACTAAACCAAGCAGTTTATATAAGCAGTTTATATAAGTCGAGTAAAATATTAGAGCTACTCATTATTTTGGTTAGCCTAAAAATTAAGCATAAGCCAGCATTGATATTTTGAAGAACAAACCAAAATGAAATTAAGAATTAAAATTAGAGCTCAGCTGTTAGATGCTTTAATTGGAAATATTAAGCGCTTCAAAAGTATTATGCTGCCTAATATCGCCCGATTGGAAGCCTTTTAAAAACCAATACATTCTTTGCTTAGAAGATCCGTGGGTAAAAGTATCTGGATTTACCGAACCGCGCACTCGTTTTTGAATGGCGTCATCGCCTACGGCTTGTGCAGCACTTAAAGCTTCTTCTATATCGCCTTCTTCTAAATAGCGTTGATTATAATGCGCCCATAATCCTGCATAAAAATCGGCTTGTAGCTCTAGGGCTACAGAGAGTTTGTTGGCTTCTACAGCACTCAAATTTCGCTGTGCTTGACGTACTTTTTGCGAGGTTCCTAAAAGGGTTTGAACGTGATGACCAATTTCGTGAGCCGTGACATAAGCCATAGCAAAATCACCTCTTTTTGCTCCGAAACGAGTATATAATTCATTAAAAAAAGTAAGGTCCATATACACATTTTTGTCGGCTGGACAATAAAATGGGCCGGTTGCAGCGGTTGCAGCGCCACATTGTGTTTGTACGGCATCGGTAAACAGTATCATTTTTGGCTTTTGATACTCTCCTATATTATTTTGGTGAAAAATTTGTGTCCATACGTCTTCTGTATCGGCAAGTATGGTTGCCATAAAATCGCCTAACTCTTTTTCTTGATCGGTTAACTCTCTTTCAACTACCTGTTGTGATGCGTTATTGGTATTGAGTTGATTTAATACGGGTGCGACAGCTTGACCAGTTTCTCCGCCAAAAACCTGAAGTAATAAAACGATAATCGCAATTAAACCACCCCCTGCAGCTATTTTACCTTTGCTGCTCATACCTCTACGGTCTTCTAAATTATTGCTTTTGCGTCTTCCTTTCCATTTCATAACTACAAATTTTATATATAAGCATAGGATAAATATAGTGAATATTTACAGTTAATTTTTTGCGCGAGGGATAGTAGCGGCATCTTTTTTTGCTTACTATTGGTTGAATGAATAGCAGAGAGGTTCTCGCAAAAAAAATATAGCGTATAGCCCGACCCCTTTTTTTTTAAGGGGTCGCGCCCAAAAACCTATACTTAGATTTCCCAGTCTACATTTGTTCTATACGTAACCCCTTTAAAAAGAGCCACCAATTGATTGTCTTTTTTTATTTCGACAATATAAAAGCCAAGCTTATTTTTTTGACTTTTTACATCTGACTCTGCTATGAGTATATCGCCCTCTTCTAAAGCTTCTATATGGTTGATAGAGCTTTCTATTGAAACTGCTTTTTTGCCAAAAGTATTGCAAGCGAACCCAAATGCGGTGTCTGCTAAAGCGTAAGTTATACCGCCGTGGGCTTTTTCCAGGCTGTTAAGCATATCTTTACGGATTTGCATTTTTAATTGGCAATAGCCTTCTTTTACGTCAAGAATTTGGATACCTAACCACTGACTATAGGCATCGTTCTCTAGCATTTTATAAGGTATTAGCTTCGCCTTATCGTCGGTTTTATTCATAAGGTTTTATCCCAGTTTGTTGTTTATAATGGATAATTTAATTTTATATCCCAACCAAGCCATAGGTAAATAAGCGAGCAGTAAGTCTAAGAAAATAAACCAGGTTGGTGCTGGAATCATAAAACTAGCTACAATACCTCCTATTAGGAAAAAGCCTCCCACAATCAGGGCTAATAAGGCTTCTTTCTTTACTCCCAATAAGGCAGCAAAAAAGCCACCTACTAAAGTACCAAAGGCATGAGCTAGAAATGCAAATAAATAATGTTTAGCAGTCAAGGAATCTGCCGCGGCTTTTAAGCCTTCTACAGTTGTGGTATCTACACCAGCCGGATATTCGATTAGTGATGGTGCTAAATAAATTATTGCAGAATTAGTAATACCACCGATAAGGGCACCTATGATAACCGCCAAAATGTTCCTAATGATTCTTTTCATACCTCTAATTCTTTAGGTTAATATAAAATTTTCATTTTGTTTTGCCATTTTTCTTAGCAGTGGACTACAACGATATCGGTCTTCGTGATATTCATCATACAGTTCGTCTAATTGTTCAACACACCAAGCTATTCCTTTTTCGTTTGCCCAAGATAGTAGTCCCTTGGGGTAGTTCACGCCTTTTGTCATGGCAAGGTCTATATCTTTTCCCGTTGCAATATTTAAAAACAATGCATCTGCCGCTTCATTTATTAGCATTACTAATATACGATTAAAAATGTAGTGTGCCGTATCATCACTAAGGTTGATGTTTTGATCTTCTTTCTCGAGGGCTTTCCCGTCTTGATAAGTATAAAATCCTTTTCCTGTTTTTCTTCCCAGGTAACCGGCTTCGGCTAGTCTTTTTTGTGTAAACGAAGGCTTATATCTTGGGTCAAAATAAAATTCTTTAAAAACGGTTTCGGTAACGGTGTAATTCACATCGTGCCCTATAAAATCCATCAATTCAAATGGTCCCATTCTAAACTTACCCAAATTTTTCATTACGTGATCAATTTCGAGTAAATTGGCTTTACCTTCTTCGTAAATCCGAAGTGCCTCACCATAAAATGGCCTTGCCACGCGATTAACTATAAAACCTGGGGTATCTTTGGCCAACACACCAATCTTGCCCCAATCTTTAATAGTCTTAACCACTTTTTCTTTTACTGAATTCGAGGTTTGTACAGCTGGAATAATTTCTACCAAGGGCATAAGAGGGGCTGGATTAAAAAAATGTATTCCTATTACACGTTCAGGAATTTTTAAAGCCGAAGCGATAGACGCAATAGAAAGCGAAGAAGTATTGGTAGCAATAATTGCGTTGTCTGATTGGTAGGTTTCTAACTCTTGAAAGACCTTTTGTTTGATGTCTAAATTTTCAATAATGGCTTCAATGGTTAAGTCAGCTTCAGCTAAATCTTTTAAGTGAGTAACATAGGTTATATTCTGTTGGATGCGCCTTTTTTCGGTATCATCGATTCTATTTTTTTCAATTAATCGATTCAGTACTTTTTCAAGTTTGGTTTTACTCGTTTCTAAAGCTTCTGGTTTTGTATCGTAAAGTAACACCTTGTTTCCGGCAGTTGCTGCCACTTGAGCTATTCCGCTACCCATGGTTCCTGCTCCTATTACAGCTGTTTTCATCTTATTTCTTTTTAGATGGATTTAAAAAATTTGGTTATTTCCCCTTGAATTCTGGTTTTCTTTTTTGCACAAAGGCACTTACCCCTTCGGTATAGTCTTGAGAAGAAGCCGCTTCTATCTGAAACTGCGATTCTAAGGCCAGTTGTTCATCTAAGTTGTTCACCAATGCGTGATTCAAGGCTTCTTTGGTCAATGCTAAAGCTTTAGTTGGCATATTTCCTAGTTTCTTTGCAAGTTTATTTACCTCCTGCTCAAAATTTTCGGTAGAGAAATATTTGTAAATCATACCCAGGCGTTCCGCTTCTTGAGCCTCTACTTTATCGCCGAGCATAGCCAATGCAGAAGCCTTCTGAAAACCAATTAAACGCGGCAAGAAAAATGTACCAGCCGAGTCTGGTATTAAACCTATTTTACTAAAAGCCTGAATAAAAGCAGCTTGCTCTGAGGCCACCACAATATCACAAGCTAAGGCAATATTGGCTCCAGCTCCAGCGGCAACACCATTTACAGCAGCTAGAATTGGTTTAGGCGTCTCGCGAATAAGTTGAATAATAGGATTGTAATGCTCTTCTAAAATAGCTTTAAAACCAGGGTTTAAACTAGGATCTGTTACCTCCTTTAAATCTTGACCGGCACAAAAAGCTTTTCCAGAACCGGTTAACACAATAGCGCGAACATCTGGATTTGTAGCAAAATTTTTTAATTCACTCTGCACAGCAAATGCCATTTCTCTATTAAAACTATTAAAGACTTCGGGTCTATTTAACCTGATGGTGGCTACTTTATCTTTTATTTCTACTTGTATGGTTGGACTCATGAATCGTATTGTTTACTATTTTTATTTAACTACTATGTTTTATTTCTGTTTGAATTGAGTACAGTGAAAAGTTATAAATCGTGGTGAACAAGACAAATTTAAAGGCGTTGACATTAATACAACATTTAGAAACTTAAATCAAGCATTTGAAATAATCAAATGGCTCTTGGCAATCATCACATTTAAAAAGTGCCTTACAAGCTGTTGAACCAAATTGGCTTACCAAATGGGTATTCTTAGATTGACATTGGGGACATTTTACTAATTTTTCTTCTCCTAAGAGCGCACGCTTATCTGCCGAAGCATCTAAAGGCGCAGCGATACCATATTTTTCTAGAGCTTTACGCCCCTCTGGGGTAATCCAATCTGTACTCCAAGCTGGTGATAAGACCAACTCTACATCGCAAACATAGCCTGCATCCTCAATCGCCTTTTTAATATCATCGCCAATAACATCCATAGCAGGGCAACCGCTGTAAGTGGGGGTAAGTTTCACTGCAACGGCCTTATCTTTTAACCGGGCTTCACGAACCATTCCTAAATCTAAAATACTTAAAACTGGTATTTCTGGATCTGGAACCTGCCGCAAAATAGGCTCTAAAATTGGATCTATGTAAACTGATTCTTGTTGCAAAACTACACCAATTGATTAGCTAAAAATTATTCATTAAAATATTAGTTACCATTTCATACCTGGGTATGTACGTTGCATATATTGCATGTCGCTCAATAGGAACCCCATATGCTCTGAGTGTATACCTTTTTTACCACCACGCTGATAGAACTCTAAATCTGGTATTACTATAGTTGCTTCCTTTAACACTTTTTCTATAGCTTGCTTGTACTCCTCCTGCAGCTTTGAAATATCGACTCCATATCCCAATTCAACCGCTTTTTCTTCGGCTTCATTTGGCTCAAAAAGCTCTTGAGTAAAAGGCCATAAATCATTAATAGCCTTCTGAATTTTTTCTTTACTTACCGATGTACCATCGCCTAATCGCAATACCCAGTCAGATGAAAATCGCTTATGATAGCTTACTTCTTTAATACTTTTCTTAGCAATAGCGCTTAAAGTTGCATCGGTGCTATTTTGCAATTCATTTAAAAACAAATAATGATAATGATCAAATAAGAATTGTTTGGCTATAACATAAGCAAAATTAGTATTAGGCTGCTCTACTAAGAGTACATTTTTGTACTCGCGTTCTGTTCGTAAAAAAGCTAAATCATCTTCTGTGCACGATTTCTCAGCTAGCTGTGCAGCATATTGAAAATAACTTCTTACCTGCCCAAACAAATCTAAAGCGATATTGGTACAAGCTATGTCTACCTCTAAAGTAGGACCATGCCCAGTTAACTCTCCCATTCTTTGCCCTAAGATTAATGAATTATCTGCAATGGTAAGTATGTAATCTATTTTATCTCCGTTTTCACGGAAGTCATGTTTTTTTAAACTCATGATTTTCAATTATCTAAAAATTGATTTTTATTTAGCTTTCGCGGATTTCACCCGTAATAGTCTACATATGTTTTACCTCATCTGGTAAATCATAAAAAGTTGGATGCCTGTAAACTTTATCAGTGGCGGGTTCAAACAACTCTCCGTTGTCTTTGGGGTTTGAAGCTGTGATGTTTTTAGACTCTACTACCCAAATGCTTACACCTTCATTTCTTCGCGTGTACACATCTCTTGCATTTTCAAGTGCCATCTCTGCATCGGCAGCGTGCAAGCTGCCAAAGTGCCGGTGTTCTAATCCGTTTTTACTGCGTACAAAAACCTCCCAAAGAGGCCAGTTTTTTTTATTATTTTTATTTTCTGACATATTTATTTTTTATGTAATCAAAGTTTATTATTAAGCCTAAAGGATACTGTATTTCTTTAATTTGACAATTGGCTTATTCTCAAGGCTTTAAATCTTTACGTCTATGCGCTTTTTTCATCACCCTACAAAAAATCTGCTTTAAGCTTACTCAATACATTTTAACCAGCTTGCTTAACTTTTCTTTCTGCCTTTTTCTCGGCATAAGCCATTGCAGCATCTCGCACCCATTCACCTTCTTCCCAAGCATCAACACGGGTCTGCAAGCGCTCTTTATTGCACGGGCCGTGGCCCTTTACTACTTGCCAAAATTCATCCCAGTTTATAGGTCCAAAATCATAATGACCCCGCTCTTCATTCCATTTTAAATCTGAATCGGGAATAGACAATCCTAAAATATTGGCTTGCGGCACGGTTTGGTCGATAAATTGCTGGCGCAATTCATCGTTTGTTTTACGTTTCAATTTCCATTTCATAGATTGCTCGGTATGGGTAGACATATCGTCTGTTGGGCCAAACATCATTAAACTAGGCCACCACCAGCGGTTCAATGCATCTTGAGCCATTTCTTTTTGCTCTGGTGTACCATTGGCCAATGTAAGCATAATCTCGTAACCTTGTCTTTGGTGAAAGCTTTCTTCTTTACATACGCGTACCATAGCTCTTGCATAAGGACCAAATGAGGTGCTACAAAGCGGAACTTGATTGATTATGGCTGCACCGTCTACCAGCCAACCAATGGCTCCTATATCTGCCCAGGTGATGGTAGGGTAATTAAATATGCTGGAATATTTGGCTTTACCTGAGTGCAATTGCTCATAAAGTTCTTCTCGAGAAATTCCTAGGGTTTCTGTTGCACTATACAAGTATAATCCGTGACCGGCTTCATCCTGCACTTTAGCCAACAAAGCCACCTTTCTTCTTAACGAAGGTGCTCTTGTAATCCAATTACCTTCGGGTAGCATACCCACGATTTCTGAATGGGCGTGTTGAGACATTTGCCTAATGTGTGTTTTCCTATATTTCTCGGGCATCCAATCTTTAGGTTCTATCTTTTCATCTCGGGCAATTTTAGCTTCGAAAATGGCCTCTAAATTTTTAATTTCTTTTTCGCTCATAATCTTTTTTTTGTTAAGAAGATAGTAATTTTTGAAATAAATTACAAACTTTATAGGTTTTGAATAGGACTGATCTAAACGTCAAAATCTACTTTTACCTTTTTAGTCTTGGGTACGGCTTGACAACTTAACACTAAGTTTTGTTGAATTTCATTTTCTTCTAAAGCATAATTGATTTTCATTTCAACCTCTCCCTCTAAAACTTGGCATTTGCAAGTACTGCAAACCCCACCTTTACAAGCAAAAGGTAAATCGGCCCCTGCTCCTAATGCCGCATCGAGTACGTTATCATATTCTTGGGTCATGGTAAAACTAAATTCTTTACCTCCATCAACTATAGTAACTTGTGTTCCCTCAACATTTCTTTTGGCAAGGCGTTTGGCGCGTGCTATGTCTTCATCTGAAAGACCACTTACAAACAACTCAAAGTGGACTAATTCCTTTGGCAATCCGGCTTCGATTAAATATTCACTTACATAATTCACCATACTTTCAGGACCACATAAAAAAACCTCGCTTGTATCTGGAATATCAATAAAGGTGCGTGTTAAAACCGCCATTTTCTCATCGTTAAACCTACCGTTAAACAGCTCGATATCTCTGCGTTCTTGTGTTAAGAAGTAATAAATCTCTAACCGCCCAAAATATTGATTACGCAATTGCTCTAACTCCTCTTTAAAAATAATTGATTTTGCGGTTTTGTTTACATAAAACAGTTTACAGGTTGAGTTTGGCTCTAGTGCTAAGTGTGACTTGATCATGGATAAAATTGGAGTAATCCCACTTCCGGCAGCAAAAAACAAATAGTTCTTAGCCTTCTCTTTTTGTACCGATACACCAAATTTACCGCTGGGTGCCATCACCTCAAGTTCATCTCCTATTTTTAACTCCTGGTTGATATAAGTAGAAAAAACACCAGTAGGTATTTCTTTAACGGCTACGCGCCATTCTTGTTCAACAGGGCTAGAACAAAGCGAGTATGAACGTCGCACATCTTCACCTGCAATATTTTTTTTCAAGGTCAAATGCTGACCTTGATTAAATTTAAATTCTGATTTTAACTCCTCGGGAACATCAAATGTTACTACACTACAATCTGATGTTTCTTTATAAATATCTTTTACCTTTAATTTGTGAAATTTTGCCATATCTAGGTTTAATCTTCCTCACAAAACTAACGATTGTTAGTTTTGTATGCAAATTTCGTCCATTAATTTAACAAGGCACTAGTTTGCAATGTTTTAACTACGAACACCCGTTAACAAAGTAGTGCACAAATCTCTTTTCACTTTCTCAAAATCTAACATTTTGTGTTTGGCATACCATAAGTAGAATGTTCGTAGAGTTGATAATATAGAGAAAAGCATAATTTCTTGATCAATTGGCTTAAGCGCCTTTTCTCGTATACCTTGCCGTAGTAATGTTCTAAATTTCTCTTCGTATGCATTCCGCATTTTTATGTATTGCTTTTTATCAGCATCATTTAAATGCACCCAATCATTATTCATACAAGCCAAAAACTCACTTTTCTCAAGTGTTAAATCAATATGCATAGTAATTATAGCCTCTAATTTTTGCAAGATTGGCCGAGATTCATCAAATACTGAATTAATATGATTAGTAAATTCTACGCTCACTTCAAAAATTATGGCACCCAATATACTTTGTTTAGAAGGCAAATGATTATATATACTAGCTGCTTTAATTCCCATTTCTTGAGCTAAATCACGCATAGAAACAGCATTAAAACCTTTTTCTTTAAACAACAAGGCGGCCGTATTAATTATTTCCTGCTTTCTAGTAATAGATGTCATCTTTATATATATCTCAAATGGCTCGAAATTTTTACGAACAGCATTTTAATTTGAATTAGGAGACACAAATTTATACTTTTAAAATTTGTTGGCTCCCACAGAGAATTATCTTTGTAGATAAATCAAGTATATCATCATGGCCGATACGTACCAAAGCAACCCCTTAATTGAGGCCCTACCTCCTCACTTAAAACAATTCATAAAGCCACAGAATTATGAATCTTACACCCCTATTAACCAAGCGGTGTGGCGTTATGTTATGCGAAAAAACGTTGATTATTTGAGTAAAGTAGCCCACTCTTCTTATTTAGACGGATTGAAAAAGACAGGAATTTCTATAGATGAGATTCCAAGTATGTATGGCATGAATCGCATTTTAAAAGATATTGGTTGGGCAGCTGTTGCCGTTGATGGTTTTATACCTCCCAATGCCTTTATGGAATTTCAGGCTTATAAGGTGCTGGTTATTGCATCTGAGATACGACAATTAGAAAATATTGAATACACTCCCGCTCCAGATATTATCCACGAAGGTGCAGGACACGCACCCATAATTGCCAGCCCCGACTATGCAGAATATTTAAGACGTTTTGGTGCTATAGGCAGCAAAGCCATTGCTTCTGCACACGATATGCAAATGTATCATGCCGTGCGTGATTTATCTATTTTAAAAGAAAGTGATTACGCTTCCGCGGAAGCGATAAAAGAGGCCGAAAATAAAGTAGAACAACTACAAAAGAAAAAAGTAGAGCCTTCTGAAATTGCAAAAATAAGAAATCTGCATTGGTGGACTGTTGAATACGGCCTAGTTGGCAGCCTAGATAATCCTAAAATTTACGGAGCCGGACTTCTATCTTCTATTGGGGAAAGCAAAAGTTGTATGCAACCTGAAGTAAAAAAGATACCGTATTCTATTGAAGCCGCCAAACAAGATTTTGATATTACAAAACCTCAACCACAACTTTATGTTACGCCAGATTTCGCCTATTTGGCCGAAGTTTTAGAAGAATTTGCTAATGGCATGGCACTAAGAAAAGGAGGCCACAGAGGCTTACAACGCTTAATTGACTCAAATTCTATTGGAACAATTGAATTGAGTACAGGAATCCAAGTATCAGGAACCTTTACCCGAATGATAAAAAATGAAGAAAACGAAGTTGTTTATTTTGAAACCCAAGGACCTACAGCCCTAGCCAATCGCGATAAAGAATTGATAGGCCACGGCATTAAAACCCATCGTAACGGCTTTAGATCTCCTATTGGAAAATTAAAAGGCATTAATTTATCTATAGAAAATATGGGGCCGCGTGATTTAAAGGCCTACAACTTTTACGACAATAAACGAATTGAATTTACTTTTGAAAGTGGAATCGTTGTTGAAGGACTTAATGTTACGGGAATCCGTAACTTAAAAGGAGAACTTATACTAATACAATTTACAGATTGCACCGTCACTTATGGAGATGAAATTTTGTTTGCTCCAAAAGATGGCGACTTTTATTTGGCCGTTGGTAAAAAGGTGGTTTCTGCTTTTGCTGGAGCAGCAGACCCCTACTCTTTTGAGGCGACAATTCACGAACTCTCTACCTCACCAAAGGGTATTAAAAAATCTAAAGCGCAAATAGAGCTAGAACAATTGTACCAAAAGGTTCGAAATATTCGAGAGACTGAAAATGAACAAGTGCAGCTATTGCTTATCTTAGAAAAGCTAAGACAAGATTATCCTTTAGATTGGTTGCTACCCTTAGAAATTTATGAACTTTCTAAGCAGTTCAAAAATAACACTTTAAAAGACCAGGCCATTGATGTTTTAAATGAATTGAAGGTGAGACGCCCTCAAATTAAACATCTTATTGAAGATGGCATGAGCCTGATTTAAAAAAGTATTTCTAGCTCTCTAGCCGACTGCACCGGTTGCTTGTAATATTCTAGCGTCCAGCCTAGGCTTTGGGTTAACACAAAAATCTTTTGCAACTCGTTAATTAATCGCTCATCTGCATTTCGCATAATACTCGATTCTTCGATTTCATTTCGTAGTTTACGCGTTATACGTTTTTTTATGGCGTTGTAATCTTTTGCCTCAAACTTATTAAGATAATCTGCCGAGATATCATAATAATCAAATTCTGGATAAATACTTAATTCGGGTTCGGGTATACGGGTTACGCTAAGAATTTGCGCTTCAGGATTTAACTCATAAGAAAGCTGACTTAGATCATAGCTTACCGTAGCTTTCGCATTGACGGCTACGAGTGCTTTTTTACGCGCTTCTATACCCAAAAACACATCTTTACTCGATTTATAGGTGTAAATTTGTGCATAGTTGCCTTCGGTAACTATAAGCTTGCTCACGTTTTTTATTTGCTTTTCAAGTAGTTGACTGGTTTGCAAAAGCTCTAACTTTTCATCTTCTTGAGATTTAAAATACCAATATGAAAGTAATAAAGCCGCACAAACCAAGAAACCCAAAACAAATTTTCTCATAGTCAATTTTTGTTCTAAAATACAAATTTAGACGCTAACTAACCTTGTGAGCAATCACGAATTACTATTGCTGACCTGTAATTAAAAAGCGTCCAAATTTATTCACAACGAAATTAATTATAAGATTTGAACAAATATAAAAGTTAAGTAACTTAAGTTACCAGCATAAAGAGAAACATTGCTTTACTTTGACAAAAAAAGGAATGGGTATTTTAAATTTATTATTCGGTAACAAAAGTAAAATGATTCAAGATTTTAAATCACGTGGCGCTATAATAATTGATGTCCGCTCGGCGGGCGAATATGCAAATGGTGCTATTCCAGGATCCAAAAACATTCCGCTACAGCAAATCGGTCAACATATTCAAAAGATCAAAAATTACAACAAACCGATTATTACGTGTTGTGCTAGTGGTATGCGCTCTGGGAGTGCAGCAGGGATTTTAAAAAGCAAAGGCATTGAATGTATAAATGGTGGCGGTTGGCACAAACTCTATACGCAACTCAATCCGTAAAGCGCATAAAACTATATTGGTTTTGCAAAGCCTTCATGTCTTGTTTAAGTTTTTGTAAAAAGTTTTGATGCTGTTCACTTTGAGGATTAAAAGCTTTATGTTGTAGTCTCTTCTGCACTGAATCTACTTTTTCCATGGTTTCAAATGCATTAGGATTTATCCAAGTTTGCATAAAACGTTCCCAAATATATTCTATTGCCAGTGACGATGGGTGAAGCATGTCTTTTGTGTAAAAGCGGTAGTCTCTCAATTCATCTAGCATAATTTCATAAGACGGAAAATACGAGACCTGCGGCCAAGTTGGCAGCAAATCGTGTATGGCTGTTATTAATTGAGCTTTACTGTAATTATTTTCAACCAAACCGTCTTTCATGTGCCTTACTGGCGAAACCGTAAATATTACTTTTACATCTTTATGGATGGCATTGCAATAATTCATTATGCGTTTGAGACTGGTTAAAATGGCTTCAGATTTAACACAAGATTTTGCGAAGTACTTTTGAGGTACTTTATGACAATTGGCCACATATTGATTGTTCTCAAGATGACGGTAAATATAAGCTGTACCTAAGGTAATCACAATATGAGTAGAGTTTTGCAAATATTCTTGTGTGTTCCTAAGTGCCGAATTTAATTTTAACAACAAGTCATCTTGTGATTGCGTACTTTTCAATCTACTATGCGCCTCAAAGCAGTGCCAAGTTTCATTATAACAGAAAACATCTTGCGCGGTAAATAAATCGTTTTGTGTTGCCCGAAAGAGCAATTTTTCAATGCCAAAAGGATGAAATAAAATACCTAAGGGATTTTGAAGGTTTTGAAACCTGAAGCGATCAAACTGAAGCCCCATATTTTCGGAAAAACACGAACCCAGAAGCAGTATTTTAGAGTCATAATCAATTTTTGGTTGCTGCTCTAAAATACTGATTGGGGTTTGTAATTTCATGGTATTATATTTTATCGACAATACTCACGGTTAATCAATATAAGTTTTTGCAGCTGATAAAGCCTCTGCTAAACCTGATGGATTTTTACCTCCAGCGGTAGCAAAAAAGGCTTGACCACCACCTCCTCCTTGGATAAATTTACCCAAGTCTCGAATAATCTTTCCAGCATTAAGGGATTTCTCTTCGGCTAATTTTTTGTCGATATAAATAGATAATAAGGCTTTACCATTCTGTTTAGATCCAAGCACTAAAAATAATTGCTCAACCTCTCCAGCCAGTTGAAAAGATAAATCTTTCATCGCCGCAGCATCTAAATCTACAGTAGTGGCTAAAAAATTAACACCATTTACTTGTTGTAAAGCGGCTTTTAGGTTTGTTTTTGCTGCGGCTGCTTTATCCTTTTTAAGCTGTTCAATCTCCTTTTTAAGCTGAGCATTCTCATTTTGAAGGTTTTCAACAGCCTTTAAAGGTTCTTTGCTATTTTTTACCAATTGCTTTAAGGCGTTAAATTGATTGCTTTGCTCGTTTAGAAAGTCTTTTGCCGCATCTAGAGTAATGGCTTCAATTCGTCTAACCCCAGCAGCCACCGCTGATTCTGATACTATTTTGAAATGCCAAATTTGACTTGTATTTGAAACGTGAGTACCTCCGCAAAGTTCAAAAGAATTACCAAATTGTATTGTTCGCACGGTATCTCCGTACTTTTCACCAAATAATGCCGTAGCTCCTTGCTCAACCGCTTGGGCAAAAGGTACATTTCTACCTTCCACTAAATCAAGTTCTTCGTAAATGCGCGCATTTACAAACTGTTCAATCTCTTCTAATTGCTCGTGACTTACTTTACTAAAATGAGAAAAATCAAATCTTAGATAAGCAGGGTGTACCAAAGATCCCTTTTGCTCTACGTGCTCACCTAATACATTTTTTAATGCTTGATGCAATAAGTGGGTTGCACTATGATTAGCAGCTGCATTTAGTCGATGTTGATCATTAACCGTAGCAGTAAAGGTAGCGTGTAGATCTTGCGGTAAGTGCTTAGAAATATGAATAATTAAATTATTCTCTTTTTTAGTATCAATAATATAAGTAAGGTTTCCATTTGGCTCCTCTAGGTAACCTTTATCACCAACTTGGCCTCCACCTTCTGGGTAGAAAGGCGTTAAATTAAAAACCAGTTGATACAACTTCCCTTCTTTTTTGCTTTCCACCTGACGATAACGGGTTAATTTAACTTGTGTTTCTAGGTAATCATATCCTATAAATTCCTCCTCATCATCTTGCCTAAGAATAACCCAATCACCTGCGGTACTTTGTGCAGCAGAGCGCGAACGCTCTTTTTGTTTACTCAACTCGCTCTCAAATTCATTGATATTAAGGCTCAGCCCTTTTTCTTCCAAAATTAGGGCGGTTAAATCTATAGGAAAACCATAAGTATCGTACAATTCAAAAGCCTTCTTACCCGAAATCTCTTTTGATTGCGTTTGATTTATTATACTTTCTAATAGATTTAAGCCTTGATCTAAAGTTTTTAAAAATGAGTTCTCTTCCTCTTTAATGACGTTTTCGCACAAGTGTTGTTGCTTTTTAATTTCTGGAAAAGTTTCACCCATTTGGTTGCTTAACACAGCTACCAACTTATAGATAAAAGCTTCTTTGGTATTTAAAAAGGTAAATCCGTAACGAATAGCTCTTCTTAAAATTCTACGTATTACATAACCAGCACCATTATTACTAGGCAATTGCCCATCGGCAATAGCAAAACTAACCGCTCGAACATGATCTGCAATTACTCTGATGGCAATATCTGTCTGTTCCGCTTTTTGATAGGTTGCACCAGTAATGGTTTCAATTTCTTGAATAATGGGCATGAATACATCCGTATCGTAATTAGATTGCTTGCCTTGCATAACCATCGCCAAACGCTCAAAACCCATTCCTGTATCAATATGCTTTGCGGGTAACTCTTTAAGGCTTCCATTAGCCATTCGGTTATACTGTATAAAAACCAAGTTCCAAATTTCAACTACTTGAGGGTGATCTTGGTTTACCAAATCTTTGCCTGGAATTTTGGCTTTTTCTTCATCCGATCGGATATCTACATGAATTTCTGAGGCAGGTCCGCAAGGACCTTGATCACCCATCTCCCAAAAATTATCTTTTTTATTGCCTAGCAAAATACGCTCTTCGGCAATATGTTTTTTCCACAAATTAAAAGCTTCCTCATCTTTTTGAATTTGATCTTCCTTATCGCCTTCAAATACCGTCACATATAAGTTTTCGGGTGCTATTTTGAGTTCAACGGTTAAAAATTCCCAAGCCCAAGCAATTGCATCTTCTTTAAAATAATCGCCAATACTCCAATTACCTAACATCTCAAACATAGTATGGTGGTAAGTATCTTTGCCTACCTCTTCTAAATCATTGTGCTTACCGCTTACCCGAAGACACTTTTGCGTATCGGCAATTCGTGTATACTTGGCCGTGGCGTTACCTAGAAAATACTCTTTAAATTGATTCATCCCTGCATTGGTAAACATCAAAGAAGGATCATCTTTCATCACCATGGGTGCAGAGGGTACAATCTCGTGATTTTTCGATTTAAAAAAGTTTAAAAATCTACTGCGTATTTCTTGTGATTTCATAGGCTTGGCTGCTCTTGGCTTATAATTTTTAGCGTACTTTTGAAACAATGTTTATCTTTGTTCGTTATTAGTATTGAATAAATCAACACAAAACGTTTGCAAAAATAGCATAATTTCAAACAATGTCGAAGGTAAAATATTATTACGACAACGAAAGTTTGTCGTATAAAAAAATAGAAAGAAAACCAGGTAGGAGAATTGGGCTTATTGCATTGGGAATTGCGAGTTCTTTTTTAGCGGGCTTCATATTATTGATTATCTACTTTAATATCCCGGAAATTGAGACGCCAAAAGAGAAAGCACTCAAACGTGAACTCAATAATTTAAAAATTCAATATTCGGTTTTAAATAAAAAAATTGATATAGCGCAAGAAGTGCTAGCCGATGTACAACACAGAGACAACAATATTTACCGGGTTTATTTTGAGGCCAATCCAATTCCCGAAGAACAACGCAAAGCAGGTTTTGGTGGAGTAAACCGTTACCAATATTTAAATGGGTTTGATAATTCAGAATTGATTATTGAAACCCACAAAAAAATGGACATTTTGCAAAAACAAATTGTTGTACAGTCCAAATCATTAGATGAAATAGTAAAATTGGCCAAGGAAAAAGAAAAATTACTTACTGCCATTCCGGCTATACAACCTATAAAAAATGAAAATTTAACCCGCATGGCTTCAGGCTACGGTATGCGTATGCACCCCATACTAAAATACCGCAAGATGCATAACGGAATGGATTTTACCGCTAAAAAAGGAACCGACGTATTTGCTACTGGTGACGCTACGGTAAAAAAAGCCAGAAGAAGCAGAGGCTTTGGTAATTTAATTATTCTTGACCATGGCTTTGGCTACGAAACCTATTATGCCCATCTTAGTGCTTTTGAGGTTCGCGAAGGTCAAAAAGTAAAAAGGGGCGAGGTGATCGGCAAGGTAGGAAACACAGGCCTTTCAACCGGAGCGCATTTACACTACGAAGTACATAAAAACGGAAAAGTGGTGAACCCTATTAATTATTACCACGGCGATTTAACGGCTGAGGAGTATGATATTATGTTAAACCAATCTACCTTAGAAAATCAATCTTTAGACTAATGGCGGTGGAGTTACCCAAAAAATTGTACTATGGCATTGGCGAGGTAGCCGAAGCCTTTGAAGTAAATACTTCACTCATCCGCTTTTGGGAGAAAGAATTTGACATCTTAAAGCCAAAAAAAAATGCTAAGGGAAACCGCAAATTCACTCCCGAAGATATTGAAAATCTAGAAAAAATTTATCATCTTGTAAAAGAACGCGGATTCACTTTAGAAGGAGCTAAAATTCAGCTTAAAGCTGAAAAAAGCAAGCCACTAAACAATTATGAAATGATTAAGCGTCTTAATCATATTAAAGAACAATTAATTCAAATAAAAAATCAACTTTAAACAACAAAAATCATGAAAAAATGGTTAATTCCCGTAATTGTAATCGCCATCATTGGCTTCATAGCTTATTCATTATTCGGCGGAACGTATAACACAGCTGTTGAAAAACAAGAAGAAGCCAAAACCGCTTGGTCTAATGTAGAAAATGCCTACCAAAGAAGAAATGACCTAATTCCTAATTTGGTAAATACGGTGAAAGGTGCAGCAGATTTTGAGCAAGAAACACTTACCCAAGTTATTCAAGCTCGAGCTAAAGCTACCTCGGTAAATATCGATGCAGATAACCTTTCTCCAGAAGCAATCGCTAATTTTCAACAAGCTCAAGGCGGATTAAGTTCTGCATTATCAAAATTACTTGTGAGCGTAGAACGCTACCCAGAATTAAAAGCCACGCAAAACTTTCAGCAATTGCAGTCTCAGCTAGAAGGAACAGAGAACCGTATCAATGTAGAAAGAAATCGATACAATGAAGCGGTGAAATTATACAATACCTTTATTAGAAAATTTCCTAACAATTTAATTGTTGGCTTTTTTGGGTTTGATAAGATGGCTCCATTTGAAGCAGTTGAAGGTGCAGAACAAGCTCCTACTGTAGAATTTTAATCCTTATTTTTCATGGCTATTCAGCTTTTTACTCAACAAGACGAAAATGAAATTATTAATGCGATAAAGGCAGCCGAGAAGAACACTTCTGGCGAGATACGCGTGCATCTAGAAAGTAAATGTAAGGGTCCTGTATTTGAAAGAGCCAAGGAGGTTTTTGAAAAACTTGGGATGCACCAAACCGAACAAAAAAATGGAGTTCTGTTTTATGTTGCCCTTGAAGATCATTTATTTTATATTCTAGGCGATCAGGGAATTAACGACCGTGTTGAAGCAAATTTTTGGGAGTCAACCAAAGAATTGGTCATTGAGTATTTTAAAAAGGCTGAATTTAAACAAGGATTGATAGCTGGTATTTTAAAGGCCGGTGAGCAATTACAAAACTATTTCCCCTACCAGGCAGATGATGTAAATGAATTGTCTGATGAAATCTCAAAAGGCAAATAATGTTCAATAAAAAACAGATCTTTCGGTATATTCTTTTATTAGGCTTTTTATTGCCTACACACTATGGTTTTGCTCAGCTTAATCTACCTGCCAAACCCAAGGTTGCAACTAGTGTCTACGATGCTGCAGAGCTTTTAACCCCATCTGAAGAATCGGCTTTGAAACAGAAACTAATCAAGTACGCCGATACAACCTCAACCCAGATTGTGGTAGCTACTATCCACACCTTAAACGGAGAATACATTGGCACTTTTGCCGCCGAGTGGGCTCATAAATGGGGAATTGGAGACAGTAAAAAAGACAATGGCTTGCTCATTTTAATGGCAAAAAAAGAACGCAAATTATGGATAACAACTGGCTATGGTCTTGAACAGTATTTAACCGATTATCGTACAAAGGAAATTATAGATCAAATTATTATTCCACATTTTAAGCGAGGTAATTTTTATGCCGGATTAGATGCTGGTACTACTGCTGTAATGCAAGTTCTAAGTGGCACTTATAAAGCTCCAAAAAAGAGATCTAGCTCAGGAAATTCTGGAGTTGGTTTTTTTATAATTATTTTCTTTATCGTAATTATTATACTCTCTGTAATTAAGAATCGTAATGGTGGAGGCAGAAACGGAGGCCGTAAATCTGGGGCAGATTCACTACTTGATATACTCATTTTAAGCAGCATGGGTCGCGGTTTTGGCGGAGGATCTTCTGGCGGTTTTGGTTCAGGAGGAGGCTTTGGCGGTGGCGGTTTTGGTGGCGGCTTCGGCGGAGGCGGTTTTGGCGGTGGTGGAGCCGGCGGCAGCTGGTAAAAGTCAATCATCCTAATAATCAGGCTTTTAATCAATTTTAAGAAAGGATTTTCATTAAATTTTTCGGGATTAGTCCGTTTAGTTGTAATTTTCAGCAACTAACTAACAATCATTAATTATGAAAACTAATCCACCTAATGAATTACGGGTGCAATCACTCGGATTCACTTTTAAACGAAAATCAAGCAATTTTATCACTTGGATGAAAGAATTAACCTCATCAAACCCGTATTACGCTAATAAAGCTTTATTTAACAAAGAGTTGAATTTATGATTTAGCCTTTGTTTTTTCCAAATTGATCTAGCTTAAAAGTCAAGCTGAACATCATATACCGCTCTAAAACCAACTCTTGAGTGTCTTGAATAAAATCTTCACCGGTTTGTCTGCGAGTGGCTATATTTTGGTCTAAAACATCAAAAACTTTGACTTTAAAGGTGGCTTTTTCATCAAAGAATTGATAGCCTAGGCTCATATTCCATAAAATAAAATTATTGGTAAAGCCTGGGCTTACATTTCCCAAGCGCTGGTAAGCTATGTCATTTCCAAAAATGAGGTTTTTAGGCCAGAAACTGGTTACCTCTACCCCTATTTCGTGATTTACAAAACGCTCATTATTACGGGTGGGCAAACTGTATTTTGCATTTCTTAAATTTATTTCGTAATAGGGGGTTAACTGAAGGATATCTGTAAAATCGATATCTAACCTTAAGCTAGGCGATAATCGCGAATCTTTAGCAACAAATTCAACCGCATTACTAAAACCAACGTCTCTACTATAGGCACCACTCAAACCTAATCGAAGTTTTAAATCGTAAAAATCTCTTCGCGAAAACAAGAAGCTGTAATTGGCACCTATGAATGCAGAGTATGCACCATTCACATTGGTGTAACTGGTTTCACGAATCAAGTCTGTATTGGTTTGACTAATACTGGTTACTTTATCTTGTATGAAGTCGGCACCAGCATAGGTATATAAACCAGATTTAGTTTTAAAATTATAATTATTAAAACTAAAGTAAAAATTATGAGTTAAATTTGGTTTCAAATCTGGGTTACCTTGTATAATGTTTAACGGGTTTGTTCTATTTTCAACCGGTTGCAGTTGGCTGATACTTGGTGCGTTTTGTTCACTCTCATAATTGAAATAAATAGAAGCGGCTTGATTTATCCTATATCTTAAGTAAAGATTTGAATAAAAGTTTGTGAAATTGCTCTCAAAACGATAACCCGTAAATTGATCTTCATTAGTCAATTCAAGTTGCTCTACTCCTGCAGATAGCGAGGCCCTTAATTTTTTACTTCGGTAAACCATACCCAAACTAGGCCGATGCTTTAAATTACTGGTTTTAAAATCATTACTCAATTGTTGTAAGAGATTTTCTGTGCTATTTTCATAAACCAATCGCTCGTTCTTAGATTTCGAGTAATTAAGGGTATATTCTACATCTAAGAATAATTTTTTGCGTAAAGCTAATCGTGCACCAACACCCGTGTTGAATGTTTTAGTATCTGTATTTTCTTTAATGCGCTGGTCTTGTAAATCTGTATTGGTAAGGCTTCCATTACTATCAAAAATTTCGCGCAGAGAATAAAATAGCTGTTCGTTTTCGGTAGTATTGGTATTGTAATTAAGATTAAGGTTTACGTAACTCCCTAAAGTATCTAATTTTCGGCTAGCACCAAGTCTAGTGGCAAAATTGAGCTGTTCAAACTCGGTGTCATTTCTTGTTTCTGCTTGATTTATAATAGTATAATCTTCTTGAAACGAATTGGTTTCAGAATCGCTTTGTGACTTTCCTTTATTGTATGAAAAGTTAGGCCGAACCGAAATCCGCGTAAGCGAATCTGGGCGAAAACTAATATCAAAACTTGCCCGGTGATTATCATTATCTCGTTTGGATATAGCGTTGGACTCGTTAAAAAATATGCGATCGGGTAATATATTTTCCCGATTGATTTTTGTTTTAGTTTCGGTGTTACTTCGATTGAAAAAGTAATCGGTTTCCAGTTCGGTTCGCTCTTCCCATTCATTTACCAAGCTAAAGCCAGTATTATAGGTCTGAGTTATACCTGAGTTACCACCACCAAAAGAATTCCCGTTAATGCTAAAACTGCCATTGCTACTGCGTGATATGCTATATGCATTTCTTCCCATGGCATCATAAATTTCGTCAAAGCTAAAGCCTGAAGAATTGATATTGTTTGACCCTCCCAATACACTTAAGCGAAAATTATTTTTAAAGTAATTGGCAATTCCGCTTGCTTCGTAGCGATCTTGAGTACCTATACCTGCGGTGATTCGGGCGAAATAACCTCTATTTTTATCTTCATCTATGGTAATATTTAGCGTTTTATTTTGACTATCTCCTTCTTTACCTGTAAATTCTTCGGTTTTTGTTTTGGTATCTACTACTTGAATTTTATTGATAAGCTCTTTAGGTAAATTTTTAGTGGCTATTTTGGGGTCATCGCCGAAAAAAGACTTTCCGTTGACTAGAATCTTTGAAACCGGTTTACCGTTGATACTGATTTCACCTGCGTTGTTAACGCTTACTCCTGGTAACTTTTTAAGTACGTCTTCAAGGTTAGCATTTGCCTTTGTCTTGAAAGAAGCGGCATTAAACTCTAAAGTATCGGTTTTCACGGTTACTGGCGACGCTTGCGCTTGAACCAATACCTCTTCTAAAGTTTGATCGTCAATTTTCATTTGCAAGTTATTGAAACTCCAGCTGCTTTGCTTTTTTAAATCTATTAATTGCTTTACAGGTTTAAATCCCGTATAACTAACAAACATAAATAAACTATCGTTTTGCACTTTTCCTGCAATTTCAAATGTACCATTTTGATTGCTTAAAGTATAATCTACCAGAGTACCGTTAGGTTCTTCTAAATATATAGTAGCCGACTCTAAAGGCTTCTCGTTATCATCGATTAAACTTCCTTTTACTAGAAAGTCATGATATTCTTGCGCATAATTCAATGAGCTAAAAAGTAAAATAAGAATTAAAAAGATGCGCTGGTGTTTTATTGGCTTAGTAGACATATCAATTATTTACTATAGAAAGATTACAATTTACATTAAATTATTTAGAAAAATAATAAAGGGAATCACTATGTAAAAAGCGTTTTAAAAAGAATCTTAATATCTAAACTCAGGCTGTAATTTTCTAAGTAATACTTGTTTAATCTAATTTTTTCGGGCCAAATCACTTCACGGTTGTAAGTAATTGGATCCTTTTGAAGCGCTAAGAGTTCTTCTTCATTTTTAAAAGCCAAGGTGGCCAAGCCCGTAATTCCCGGTTTCAGCAATAATATTTTAGCATCATCGCCAGTAAGATTATCGGCAAAGCCTGGTACATCTGGTCTTGGTCCTACCAAACTCATTTGGCCTAGCAGTACATTAAACAATTGTGGCAGTTCATCTATTTTGTATTTTCTAAGAAACGCTCCTATGCCAGTAATACGCGGATCCCGAGCTGTAGTTACCGAAGTTTCAACCCCCTCAATTCTGCGCATACTCCTTAATTTTAAAATATAAAATTCTTTACCAAATTGACCTATTCGCTTGCTCCTGTAAATTCCGCTTTGATTTGTGCTCCAACTGGCTAAAATAAAACCTAAAATCAATATCGGGAAAAGTAGGCCTATGCCCACAAGAGAGGCTATTAAATCTACACCGCGTTTTACCCATTTTTCGCTTGTACTTAATTTATTTTTCATCTTGTTTTCGATTCCGCGTAAAGCGTAGTTGCCTAAAACTGATTTTATCATACACCAAGCCGCTAATAATTAAAAATAACCCCATTAAAGTAGGTAATCCTATGGGTTCTTTTAAAACCAAATAAATGACTACAAGCGACAAAAAAGGAACCAAATACACCAACTTACTCACTCCCGCAGCAGAATATGATTTTTTAAGTGCAATAGACCAAATTATAAAAGTGATGCCCATTTCAAACAAACCCACATATACTGCACTCCACAAACCTACACCATAATCCATTGTGAAGTCTGAAAAGAAGTAAACACTAATTGCAATATAGACAAAGCCAAAACAGAAATTAAGGAATAATTTACTCAATTCTTCACGCTCATCTTTAATGTTAAAAATCCAGAATGCAGCCCAGATAATTGCCGACCCCAACCCAAACATAACTCCTTGTAAATTTGAAAAGGACAAGTTCACCAAATTACCACGTGTGGCAATAATTAGAACCCCTACAAAACTAATGCCTATAGCCAATAAATTTTTTGGTGTCATCTTTTGCTTTAAAAGCGGAATGGCTAATAGACTAAACATTATGGGCCAAGTATAATTAAGTGCTTGTGCTTCTTGAGCCGGCAGTAAATCGTAAGCTTTAAAAAGTACGATATAATACAAAAAGGGATTTATTCCACCGTATAAAGCTGACTTAAAAATAGCTTTAGCGGGGAGTTTAAAGAGTTGAAAGAATCTCTTCTTTACTACCAATATTATACCCAAAACCAACACTGCTGTTCCTGAGGACCAAAAGAGTAATTGTAAATAATCAAAACTAGCCAAGGCAAGTTTCATACCTGTCGCTACGGTACTCCATAGTAAAACCGCTATTCCGGCATAAGCCATAGCCTGCTTTTGATTTTTCATGTGGTTCAGTTTAATACAATAAATGTAATGGATTAAAAAAAGCTGGCAAACGATTTTTTTATTTTTAAGTCCAATGCTTTATTAAAGCACTAACTTTAAAAGCACCTGAACCGGTTTCTATATCTGCTCCATAACTCAAACTGCAAAAAAACTTCGTGAGAGCCACTGCTGTACTTGCTTATGGTGGTAGTTTCGTAATCATAAGCATAACCTAAAGTCAATTCGTCTGTGATACGGAAGCCCGCCAAAGCAGTAAAGGCCGCGTTTAATCGATAGGATGCACCCAGGTTCCAACGCTCTAAAAAATAAATATTCATAGACAAGTCTATTGCTAGAGGTGCACCGCTAACCGCTTTAATTAAAAAAGCAGGTTTTAATTGAACTTCGTTCTCAAGGGGAAATACATAACCGCCTAAAAAATAGATATGGGCTTTATTGGTATAAGTTGAGACACTTACTTCGTTAAATTTTTTTGTATGCAAAAGATTTGGAGAGGAAACCCCTAAGTAGGCTTCATCTGTATATAAAAAAGCTCCTAAACCCAAAACGGGAGAAAACTCAGACAAATTAGCCAAGTATGGATCGTTAATATCGGCAATGGTAAGTTTATGTAGAGCTAGGTCTAAATTCTCTGCTCCTGCTTTAATACCAAGAGATAAACGTATGTCTTCACTTCGATCTAGGGGTAAGATATAAGCAAAATTTACACTGAAAGATTTTTGAGTGGAGATTCCTATTCGGTCCTGCGTAAAATCAAGCCCTAAATTAGCTAAACTAGTTAGCCCTAAAGGACTATGTGCAGAGAAATTAAAGGTTTCGGGAGCACCCTCAACACCTACCCACTGGTTACGATAAATACTTGATACTGTAAGCACTTCCCGCGAGCCAGTATACCCTGGATTAATACTCATTGGGTTATACATATATTGCGTGAATTGCGATTCTTGCTGGGCAGCGCAAGTATACCAACATAAGAAAACCAAAATGAATAAGTAAAAATTTTTCATAGGCTTAATTTAAGTTGAACTTAAATGTATGTAACCCATTTTTTTATGGATTTGATTCTCATTATACTGATACTCTAAAACGTAAAAATAAGTTCCCGATGGCAATTTACTGCCCTCTCTAACGGTGAGCCTTCCCGTACTATAACCGTCAAAAACATGACCCGCTAAACCATAGGTGTCGGTTTCGAATACTTTTACCCCCCATCTATTAAAAATTTGGACTTTTAAGTTTTTAGCACAGTCGGGTGTATCATTTATGATCTTCAAGTAATCGTTAAAACCATCTTGATTGGGTGTAACTGCGTTATACACCACAATATCACAAGGGTTAATTTCATTAAATTTCATCAAGGCCAAAGTATAAATGCCAGCCTTATTAATTGTGGTAGACACTGTTTTGGCATCTATATCAACCATCCCCCCTAGGTCTACCCAAGCATTCAAGCGCTCGTTCCATCTTACAATATGAATCGCATCTCCTTGATTTATATGATTTAGAATATAACTGGGTGTTGTTGAATTATCATAGCTTAAGCTTAGTACCGCTTCTGCCGGGTTGTAAATCTTCACTTCCCAATATTCTGTATGGCTTATACGATCTATGAGCCCCTCCTTTTTTCGTCTATCGTACAAATCTCCTGCGTCTTCAAAGAAATAAGTCGATTCTACAATATTTTCTATCGGTAATTGCTGTAGGCTTGCTGGTCTATAATAAGATTTATGACCTATAGGATAAGTAAAATCCTCTTTTCCGAATTTAAAAACCGGACCGTCAACATGGCTTGAATGACTAGCATTTCTAGCAATTGCCTCATTTAAAAAATTGATTTGAGCGTCGCTTTTTCGATTTTTTAAAACACCAAGTTGAAAATAAGCTTGGTTATATATATTCAATTCCGCTTCAAGCGAAAATGCTATCACCGGTGTAATATTATCTAAATATAAATTATTTACCGCTAAAAAATCACCTTTCAACCTTTGTAATTTGCTACCCACTAAACGGATGGTTCCGGTATTTTGGTAAAAGTCAAATTTACTTTGGTTATAAATATCTCCATAAAAATTAGATCGGCCATCGTTGTAAAAAGAGGCTGAGGGCTCATTAGAAAAATCACTCACTGTAGAGAAAGTGGTTTGCTCACTTACATACAGCATACCGGTATTAACAGTTTGAGCAGTAAGAAAAATGGGATGTAAGAAAACCCAGAGTATAAGCAATATTTGAGTTGCATACTTCATTTGCTTAATCTTTAACTTTTGTGGGTAAATGCGGATTTACCAAAGCTGGTTTTACCACATACATAATATGATCTTCTACTTCTCCTTTTAATAGCGTAGCTTCTGGGGTTAAAACACCATAATAATTATCTGATAAGCGTAAACGCATATAGGTAGGCATTATTTTAACATCAGGAGGTACCGTCCAACTGAGAGTAGTTGAACCTACGCCTGCGGGTAGACTTTGCATAACGCCCTCCTGAGGCTCGAAAACACCATTAACGTTAAAGTCTATCCAAGCCTGCAAATAAGAATCTTTTATTGTCGTATAGGGCACTTGAAGGCTAAAAACTTCACCTGCTTTATAGTTATAATTTATATAGTGAAATCGTTTTAAAAAAGGAGGTAAAACATCTTCCTCGTTGGCAATTCCGCCATCGTTATCATCAGCCAGTGCGTCGAGACTATATTGCGAGTTGGATTCTGGATCTGGTGCAACAGAACCAATAAAACTTCTGTTTGTTTTAGGAATTTCATTGGCCGAATTATAAGTTGCTGTATTCAAATCTACCGTAGTACCCAAAGCGATTTGATCGGATGTAAATTCGGAATAATCAATTATATGCAAGGCCTCCCCATAACTGGCTGGTGCATCGCCTCTATCTAATTCGGGCATTAGTAAACCCAAGGCAATTGCGGTTAAACCTGCTCCTTTAACCGATACATTAAAGGTAACTTCATAGTTGTTTGCTTGCGTATCGTAGGCAGTTTGATTAAAACTAAGTATAGAAATAGCTGCGGTATTATTATCATTTCCATTAAAGAATCGAACTTGTTGCAAACCTCCTTGCATCGTCTTCTCTAATTGATAAGGTCCTGCACCTATATTTTTTTGTAATTCAATTACATTCCAAACACCATCGGCACTAGCTTTTAACTCTTCGGTTTGCGATAAAGATTCCGCATCGGCAACCACCAACCCCTTAATCCTGACAGGATTTCCATCTAAGGAAGCTTGACACCTAACCGTAAACGTAACGGTAGTTCCACTTTGTGCGTTGATTAATCCTGCAACCATTTGATTGTTAGTTCCAGGGCCTCCTATGTGATATAAATCATCCATGGAGTCACCTGCATAATTACCCGGAATATAACTTTTTAAAGAGGCAGGCGGACTTATATTCTCAATGGTAGCTTGTAGGCAAAAATATTTATTAGCACTTAAAGGTATGGATGCGTATGAAGTTTCTCCTTCGCCTAAAATTTGATTGCTTTTACCGTAAGTATCTGCAATAGATTTAGCTCCCCAAGTTAGCCAAATTATTCGGTTGGTATAACTCCCTGTGCCGCCAGTGGCAAAAGTTGAAGTAACTAAATTACCAGAATAGCACTGAGCACTTATAGTATTGCTTGTTAGTAAGACAAACCCAAGAATAAAAATTAGTGGATTACGCATGGACTATGGTTTTACTTCAAATACAATGTTCATAAAAGTTGCTTCGGTCACAGCCGATGTAGGATAAACGTCATAAGTAAGTACGCCAGAGTCTGAAATACTTACATTATAAAATACACTAGAATCATAATACGTAATATAATAATTAAACTCCGTGGCGGGCAAAACAGGTAGTGCATTTCCAGCATTTGCCGCGTTAGTAATAAAGTTAGTATTAGTTACACCTGTAAATTGACTATGGTATTTATTGTATAAATCTACAGTACCATAGATCTCGCCCGCAGGGACTTGGTCTGAGGATGTGGGCAATAAAATAGCAGGCATATAAAAAAATCTAGGCATAGCGGCCTTAACTTGTTTTAAAACTCCATTTGTATCTAAAACCATAATGTTATGCGTGGGCGAATCGCCTTTTTCTAAACCGGTTATGGATAAGGTATTGACTCCAGTGGTTCCTAGCGTAGTAGGCTTTATTAAATTTCCTCCCAATTGAAAGTGATTAGCAGATTGACTAATACCATTATCCGCCGTATAATTTATATTGATTGTTGTACCGTCTGAATTCGTAACGGAATAAGAGCCGTCTCCATTATTCACTACTGAGGTGGTATTGGCATCGAAAATGAGTTGGGTGCCGTCTACCGCCGTGTGGGTAAAAGTACCGTCGCCATTATCTTGCAAAGTATCGGTGTTGTTTTGGAGCAAATTGATGATTTCCGTGTAAACGTCGCCTTGGTTCTGAATGTTGGTCACTACATCATTAATAACATCAATGGTCATTTTTGCGCCATTGGCGTTGGTAAATGTGTAAGTACCATCGTTGTTGTTCACATAGGTAGTGGTATTGGCATCGAAAATGAGTTGGGTGCCGTCTACCGCCGTGTGGGTAAAAGTACCGTCGCCATTATCTTGCAAGGTGTCGGTGTTGTTTTGTAGCAAATTGATGATTTCCGTGTAAACGTCGCCTTGATTCTGAATGTTGGTCACTACATCAATAATAACATCAATGGTCATGGTAGCGCCGTTGGCATTAGTAAATGTGTAAGTGCCATCGTTGTTATTTACATAGGTAGTGGTATTGGCATCGAAAATGAGCTGGGTGCCGTCTACAGCCGTGTGGGTAAAGGTGCCGTCGCCATTATCTTGCAAAGTGTCGGTGTTGTTTTGGAGTAGATTGATAATTTCCGTGTAAACGTCGCCTTGATTCTGAATGTTGGTCAATACATCGGCTATCACATCAATGGTCATTGTTGCGCCGTTAGCATTGGTGAAAGTGTAAGTACCATCATTATTGTTCACATAAGTAGTGGTATTGGCATCGAAAATGAGCTGGGTGCCGTCTACCGCCGTGTGAGTAAAGGTACCGTCGCCATTATCTTGCAAGCTGTCGGTGTTGTTTTGTAGGAGATTGATGATTTCCGTGTAAACGTCGCCTTGATTCTGAATGTTGGTCACTACATCGGCTATCACATCAATGGTCATTGTTGCGCCGTTGGCATTAGTAAATGAGTAAGTGCCATCGTTGTTGTTCACATAGGTAGTGGTATTGGCATCGAAAATGAGTTGGGTGCCGTCTACAGCCGTGTGGGTAAAGGTACCGTCGCCATTATCTTGCAAAGTATCGGTATTGTTTTGGAGTAGGTTGATGATTTCCGTGTAAACGTCGCCTTGATTCTGAATGTTGGTCACTATATCATTAATAACATCAATGGTCATTGTTGCGCCATTGGCGTTGGTAAAAGTGTAAGTGCCATCGTTGTTGTTCACATAAGTAGTGGTATTGGCATCGAAAATGAGTTGGGTGCCGTCTACCGCCGTGTGGGTAAAGGTACCGTCGCCATTATCTTGTAAGGTGTCGGTATTGTTTTGGAGTAGATTGATAATTTCCGTGTAAACGTCACCTTGGTTCTGAATGTTGGTCACTACATCATTAATGACATCAATGGTCATTGTTGCGCCGTTGGCGTTGGTAAAAGTGTAAGTACCATCATTATTGTTCACATAGGTAGTGGTATTGGCATCGAAAGTAAATTTAATATTATTTTCATTCGTGTAAGTAAAAGTTCCATCTTGATTATCTGCAAGATAAGTGATAGTTTGAGCACTGTACTCCCCTTCTACCAAAAAACGTCGCCATTGCCCTTTATACCAGTAATAATAACCAGGCGTAACATCATTTCCTTGACTAGTATTAAACACCATAAGGCTTTCCACATTTCCTGCTGAAATAGTGTTAGCGTCAACAATACTTTGCAATTGAACACGAGGAATAAGCAGACCTCGGTCTTGAGATTCGATATCGAGTTGAGAAGAAGGGTTGGGCAAATCTGTTCCGATACCTACCTGAGCAAAGCTCAACTGAAAAAACACAAAAAATGAAAGGAAGAGTAGTTTTTTATCCATAGGTAGAGATTTAACAGCCACGTAATTAGAGCTTTATTCTACAGGATAAAATTAAAGATAAAATGCAATTAAAAAGCGATAAAAGTTAAAAAATTTGTTAATAATTATTTACTAGAATCACAATAAACTGATTTTTAGCTAGTTCAATTATAATATGCATTTATAAATTATCATTAAAACCTCTTTTAAAAAACAAAAAAATAGGCTTAAAGACAAATGTAATGTCATTTAAACCTATTTTTTAACATTATTTAATAAATTTATTTTTTTCTCAGATAAACCGAAATAGGCACACCGCTAAAATCAAATTCTTGTCTCAATTTGTTCTCCAAAAATCGTTTGTAAGGTTCACGAACGTATTGCGGTAGATTACAGAAAAAAGCAAATTGAGGTTGTGGCGTGGGCAATTGTGTAATAAATTTTATTTTTACATATTTCCCTTTATATGCTGGCGGCGGATTGTTTTGAATTATTGGCAACAATACATCATTTAAAGTGCGTGTTTTTATTTTCTTGCTTCGGTTATGATAGACCTCAACGGCTGTTTCAATAGCTTTAAAGATTCGTTGTTTGTTCAATACAGATATGAAAACGATAGGCACATCGGTAAAGGGTTCAATTTCCTTTCTGATTTTAGCTTCAAAATCTTTCATGGTATTGGTTTCTTTCTCAACCAAATCCCATTTATTTACTAAAATTACAATCCCCTTACGGTTACGTTGAGCCAACCAAAAAATATTTTGTACTTGTGCATCAAAGCCTCGACTGGCATCTACAATTAATAAGCATACATCTGAATGCTCTATAGCCCGAACACTTCGCATAACTGAGTAAAACTCAATATCTTCTTTAACTTTAGACTTGCGTCGGATACCAGCGGTATCTACCAAATTAAATTCGAAACCAAAGCGATTGTATTTTGTATCTATAGAATCTCTAGTAGTACCTGCTATATCGGTAACAATATAGCGCTCTTCACCAATCAAAGCATTTATAAAAGATGATTTCCCGGCATTAGGACGACCTACAACGGCAAAACGTGGTAGATTTTCATCCTCTTGCTCTTCTTTTTCTGGAAAAGCCTCAACAACAGCATCAAGTAGATCACCTGTACCGCTACCATTGATTCCCGCAATGGTATAATACTCACCCAACCCGAGCGTATAAAACTCCATCGCTTGATCCTCTCTTTTTCCGCTATCTACTTTGTTAACAGCAAGAAAAACAGGTTTATTTACTTTGCGTAATAATTTGGCTACATCTTCATCCATTGGAGTAACCCCAGTTTCTACATCAACTACAAAAATTATCACATCTGCTTCATCAATAGCAAGCTCAACTTGTTTATCGATTTCAGCTTCAAAAACATCCTCACTCCCTATAACGTAGCCTCCTGTATCTATAACCGTAAACTCTTTACCATTCCAATCAGACTTTCCGTAATGTCTATCTCGCGTCACCCCGCTTACCGAATCAACAATGGCTTCGCGGCGCTGAATCAAACGATTAAAAAAAGTAGATTTACCTACATTAGGTCTTCCTACAATGGCTACTATATTACTCATTTCTTGTATTTTTGATGCTGCAAAAATAGGTGTAAAAGCTTAGGCTACCTATATTTTTTTTGTATTAGTTTATTTATTGTATCCAAAGCGCTTTAATTGACGATCATCGCTTCGCCAATTTTTGTTGACTTTTACATACAATTCTATGTGCACTTGCTTGCCAAAAAAACGCTCTAAATCTTTTCTAGCTTCCATACCTACTCGCTTAATAGCAGATCCTTTATGCCCAATTATTATTCCTTTTTGCGTGCTGCGCTCAACCATTATCACACATCGCATACGTATGATTTCTTCATCTTCAAAAAACTCTTCAGTTTCAATTTCAACGCTATAGGGAATTTCTTTTTTATAATGCAATAGTATTTTTTCTCTAACTATTTCGTTTACAAAAAAACGTTCAGGTTTATCGGTTAATGCGTCTTTAGGGTAAAAGGCTGGTGATTCTGGCAATAAATCAACAATGCGTTTAAACACTTCCCGAACACCAAAATTTTCTAAGGCTGAAATAGCAAAAATCTCTGCATTAGGTACTTGTTCTTTCCATAATTTTGTTTGCTCTTCAACTTGTTGTTGCGTGCCTTGGTCTACTTTATTCAATAATAAAAGTACAGGTATTTTAGCGTGGACAATTTTTTTAAAAAACTGTTCATCTTTTAATGCTTTCTCTCCCAACTCAACCAGATAGATTAAAATATCTGCATCTTCAAAGGCAGATTTCACAAAATCCATCATTGAGCTTTGAAGTTGATAAGCAGGTTTAATTATACCTGGTGTATCGCTTAAAATTACTTGAAAATCTTCACCGTTTACAATACCTAAAATGCGATGCCTAGTAGTTTGTGCTTTACTGGTGATGATGGAAAGGCGCTCTCCCACAAATGCGTTCATTAGGGTTGATTTTCCCACATTGGGATTGCCAATAATATTTACAAATCCTGCTTTATGCGCCATAATTTAATTTTTTTTACAAAGGTATAATATTAAAAATAAGTCTAAGAATTTCAGTTTTTAGAAAATATTATCATTTTTTAAAGGGTGCAACTCACTAATTTTAAGTAATTTAAAATAAAAAATGAAAAATTTAGGCCTTCCGCTTTTAGCGATAACAACGTTTATATTACTAACGGTAACTATTTTCGCCGCTATGGATATTGCTTTTACTTGGGTATTTTATTTAACCGTGCTTGGGCAACTTGCATTAGTGATGGCGGTTTACCATGTGTTAATTGACAATTACTCTACCACCAAAACTTTTTCCGATGGTTATGAGGATGCTCCCATGGCACCAGGTGAAAAATTTAGGTAAAAAAAAACCGGAATTTAAATTCCGGTTTTTAATTTAATTAAGAGGTTATTTTCCCCAAGAATCGTTTGAGCCGTCAATATCAGCTACTTGTTTTTTGGGATCAAATTCAACCGAAGTAACGTTTTTGGAGGTTTCGTGAAAATAGTCCCAAGCATTACCGCGCTGCCAAATTTCAACAGGTAAATGAACATTCTCGTGTGTACCGTCTGCATAAGTCACTTTCAATGCTACCGGCATAGGTATTTCTCCCTTGTTTTCGATACTAATTAATGCACCATATTCTTTTTGAGCTACATCCACCACCGCTATATCGATATTATTATTGGTATAAAACCAGTTTTTCCAGAACCAGTTTAAGCTCTCGCCACTCGCATTCTCCATATGTGCAAAGAAATCTTGCGGACGCGGGTGTTTAAATGCCCAAGTTTTAATATAGGATTTAAAAGCATAATCAAAACGTTCTTCTCCTAAAATGTATTCGCGTAACATGATTAAACCAATAGCTGGTTTATAATATGCCGTATAGGCTAGATTACGCAAATTTGTGGCATCTGGGTAAGTGTTAATTGACTCCCTGCCAGGAAATTTAAGATAAGAGTTAATTACTCTTCCGTTGGTGAAGTCTGCAGGATACTCGCCATTATTGAAATTTAAAGTACTGTAATGATTAATGAACGTATTAAAACCTTCGTCCATCCAAGCGTGTAAACGTTCATTTGATCCTACAATCATGGGAAACCAATTGTGTCCAAACTCGTGATCTGTAACACCCCAAAGGCTGGCTCCTTTACTTTTATAACTACAAAAACTCACTCCTGGATATTCCATACCTCCTACATCTGCAGCAACGTTTATCGCCGTAGCATAAGGATAATCATAATAAGTATCAGCATAGAATTTAATTGACTCTTGGGTATACTCAGTGCTTCGGCTCCAAGCATCTTGACCATGACTTTCTGCCGGATAAACCGATTGTGCCATAACATTCTTACCAGAAGCCAATTTTATGTTGGCAGCATCCCAGATAAAGGCCGATGAAGAAGCAAAAGCGATATCTCTAGTATTCTCCATCTTAAAATGCCAGGTTTGGGTACCCTTTCGTTTATTAAGTACTCTTCGCGAACCTACCTCACTTGGTTCTATTAGATACGTAGTTTCCTCGGTTTCTTGAGCCTTTTGATATCTTCTATATACTTTTTTATTTAAAACTTCTTTTGGGTTCATTAACCTACCCGATGCAACAACAGTGTGATTATAAGGCACTGTAATTTTATAGTCATAATTTCCGTAACCCAAATAAAACTCTCCAGCCCCTAAATAAGGCTCTATATTCCATCCGCTCACATCGTCAAAAACCGCCACTTTAGGGAACCATTGTGCCAAAGCATAAATAGTACCTTGCTGCACTTCAAGTCTTCCCATTCGGTCCATTCCTTTAACAGGAATTTTGTAAGCAAAATTCATGCTTATAGTTGTAGATCCGCCATTTGCGACTAAAGGCTCTGGCAAGAACACCTGCATTCTAGTATCAGTTATTAAAAACTTTGCTTTTTCTCCATTTACTTTAACTTGACTAAGATTGTAACCTCCTTCTACATCTCCGTTATAGCGGTTTCCTTGAATTGGGGTGGTTAAAGTACCTCTTGAATTTGTAGTAAATCTATTTTGCTCTAAAAACAGCCAAATAAAATCAAGTTCTTCGGGACTGTTATTGGTATAAGTAATAGTAACCTTTCCCGTTAAACGATGGGTGTTTTCATCGAGTGAAACGGCAATTTCATAATCATTTTGATTTTGCCAATAGGCTGGTCCTGGTTTACCCGAAGCCGTACGGTAAGGAGTAGAAGGAGTCTGCATAAACTCATCAAAATGCTGCTGGTTATTTTGAGCAAACTGTTCTTGAGACAAGAAGAGCAGTACAACATTAAGCAACAAAAAGTAAGAAAAATTAAATTTCATGGTTGTTAATTATTAGTTGAAAAATTGATTTAAATTTGGTAGGGTGATTTGATTAAAATCTGTAATTATGTGGTCTGCCTCAGAATAATTTTGGTTTTTTGAATGCGGACTTTTAAACGCCACACAAAAAATGTTTGCCGCCTTTGCCGCTTTAATTCCGTTTGTAGAATCTTCTATAACCACGCAATGTTCTGGCCTAACTCCTGCGCTTTGTGATGCTTTAAGAAAAATCTCTGGGTGCGGTTTAGAAGCTTTTAAGTCTGCCCCACTCAATTTATCTACAAAATAAGGATTGAGTTCAAACCTATCAAAAACGCTATTAATGGTACCCATTGATGCCGATGAAGCTAAAACCAATTGTAGTCCAGCCTCATGATAATGTTTTATCAACTTCTCAACTCCAGAAATTAACTGTAAACTAGGGTCTGTTGCAAATAGCGTTTTAAAAATACTTCTCTTTTTCAAAACCAAATCAGTAGGTTTAGGTGAGAGGTCAAAATGCTTGCAAAGTTGTTGACAAACATATAAGGTAGATTGTCCCGTAAAAGTTTGGTATAAAGTTTCAGGAACCTTAATACCAATCTCATCGAACATCCCGTAGTAGGCTTTATGGTGCAAAGGTTCTGTGTCTACAATTACACCGTCCATATCAAATAATATCGCTTTTACCACATTTTTTTTGGTGAATATAAGCCCTCTTATTAAAAAAGAAAAAAATATCTAAATCATTCTTTTTTAAATACTCTAAATCACTAATTAACAAGTGTTTAAAACTGTTAAAAATAATTGCTGTTTTTTTTAAATAACGTATCTTTAAAATAAAATAAGATGTTTAAAAATAAATTTATCTACCTTACTTTTTTCATTTCCTTCCTTTTCGGATTTGATTCTATAGCGCAAAATAACTTAGAAGTCGCTGGTTATGTATACGACCAATCAAACCAAAATCCTGTTGCTCAAGCTCAAGTAGAAATTGAACAACTGAATATTAGCACGGTAACCAACACCGAGGGTTATTTTAAACTTAAGTATACACCGAGACAAAACCCGGCTTTCTTAACCGTAAACGCTTTAGGATATAAGTCAAAAAAAATTGGTTTAAGCGATATATCCAAAACTGAACCCATCAAAATATTTTTAAATAGCCAGACCAATATGCTACCGGCAGTTGAAATGTTTAGTGTGCAAAATTTGCAAGAATTGGTTAAAAAAAGTATAGCCGCACATCATAAATTTGGCCAAGAAAACACTCAGTTTCAAACTGCATTTTATCGGGAAACTATCAAAAAATCAAAACGTCCTGTTAGTCTAGCAGAAAGCGTAATCAGGCTGGTACGTCCTGGTGAAAAATCTTTTAAGAAAGATAAAATAGCAATTTATAAAGCGCGAAAAATTACAGACTACGACCGATTAGACACCTTAGCTTTTAAAATGCAAGGTGGTCCTTATGCTACACTTTACACCGATATTATTACTTACAACGATAAATTTTTTGATACGCAGGCGCTCGATTTGTTAGAACTTAAATTCTTAGGTAGAACCCAACTTTCTGGCGAGCCAGTAATTGAAGTAGGATTTAAAGAGAAAATAAAAGATGAGATTTGGTTCTCAGGATCATTCTTTATTCACGAGAAAGAGCAGGTTTTAGTGCAGTTGCACTATACCTTAAATGTAGAAGACCGAAAAAAAGCCGCTCGGTATTTTGTGAGCAAAAGACCTCGTAAAGTAAAAGTGTACCCTGAACAAATAAATTATGAAGTGCATTATTTTCGTGATCAAAATATTTGGCGATTCGGGTACAGCCAAGTTATTGCTGAATTTACGGTAAATAAAAAAGGTAAACTTTTTAATACCAAATATTCAAGCCAAAGTGAACTTTTGGTTACCAAATACCAACAAGGCGATTTTAAATTAGATCGTAAAGATTTTATACGAGAAGATTTTATTTTAATAGACGATAAAACGGGTTTTGAAGAGGCTTCCTTTTGGGGAGAAAATAACATCATTGAGCCAGATAAAAGCATTTTAAATGCTATTGAAAAAATTAGGGCTCAACTATAAATTTGCAAAGCAATTCGATAAATAGTATTATAAATTGAGTCTGACACCCCACCATTTTTATCAGACCATTTTAGCGGCAGAGTTATTACCCTTGCACCGAAATTAAGTATACTTTAATCATCTGACCCAAAAGAGCAAAAAAAAGCATCCTCAAGGTTAGCTTCATTAATAAATCAGTAAATATGGGTGCCTTTTGTGTTTCGATCATACATAACAATGCTTCCTGCAACTGCAACATTTAAGCTTAAAGCGGAATTAAACTCGACAAGTAAATGACAGGCTTTTATAGCTTCCTTAGTTAAGCCGTGATCTTCGGCACCTAACAAATATACTGCACGTCTAGGATGCTCAAAGTTTTCTAGTTTTTTAGCGTTTTTATCCTGTTCTACTCCAATTAGTAATGCGCTTTTTGGTAAATGCCTATAAAAGTCTGCAAAGCTATCATAGTGAAAATACGGCATTGCTCCCACTGCTTTATGCGTATCGCAAGCTTGTTTATGATACCTATTCCCAATGGTAAAAATAAAACTCGCTCCTAGGTTCTGGGCAGATCGCCATAATACACCCAAATTTTCTGGTGTTTTTCCATTTTGTATACCAATACCAAAATAACCTTGATCTAAATTATTATTGTGCATAATCGATAGCGATAATTTGAATCTTTTTAATAGTTTTACCTAGAGAGAACTCAGAAGATTCCCCAACTTTGAGTCCATTTAATGCTCTAGCCAAGGGGGCTATAAAGGCGATTTTTTGTTCTTTTAAATTTGCTTCATCTACTCCTACAATTTGCAAGTATTGGGTTTTATCTTCAAGCAAAAACTTTACCTGCGCCCCAAACCGAACCTCATCTTTAGGCTGCTGTTTGAGGTCTATGATTTTCGCACTGCGTAAGCGCTCATTCAAAAGCTTCATTTTACCATCTATTACAGCGGCATTTCTACGGTATTCCGTCTCATTGATCTTGTCTAAATTTTTCCTTTGCTTTTCAAGTTCATCTTTCTCTGTTTGCAACAATGCAAAACCAACCGGTGTAACATAATTCTCTACACCATTGGGTAAAGCTGCTCTAGGTGGTATAAATGGAGCTTCCTCCTGATCTTCTTCTTTAACAAACCCTCTACTCATCGTCTTTATTTTGTAAATTTAAAGATACAAATATTGTTAAGTGTAACCTGAGTTACATCTAGGCTATTTATATTTGTTTAGGTTTACTGATAAATTTTTTATTATGAAAAAAATAATATTCACTCTTACATTAGCAGGTTTCGGCTTTATAGGATGCGGTCAAAAGAGCACTAATGAAACTAATAAGACCCTAGAAACAGAAAAGCATATAGATGGTGGCATTTACATATTGTCTAAGACTGAATTTGCTAAGGCTATTGAAAAAAAAGGAGTGCAATTGATTGATGTAAGAACACCTAGCGAATATCACGAGGGCACTATAAAAGACGCCCAACTTATAGATTATAAGCAGCCAAAAACTTTTGACTCAAAATTCGCAACGTTAGATAAGGACAAGCCTCTTTACCTATTTTGTCGCTCCGGAGCGCGAAGCCAAGCCGCTGCCAAGAAATTAGTCGAGATGGGGTTTAAAGAAATTTATGATTTAGAAGGTGGTTATTTAAACTGGGCAAATTAATGGAAAACTTAGACGCTAGATTTTGGACTGCCAAATATAAAAATCAAGAAACCGGTTGGGATCTTGGTCAAGTTTCGCCTCCATTAAAAGCTTACTTTGATCAATTAAAAGACAAAGGTTTAAAAATACTAATTCCAGGAGGCGGTAATTCTTATGAGGCCGAATACTTACACGCACAAGGATTTAAAAATGTTTATGTTGCTGATTTATCTGAGACTCCCTTATTAAATTTAAAAAGACGAGTTCCTACCTTCCCCGATCATCATTTATTGCATACTGATTTTTTCGAATTGAAAGACCGCTTTGATTTAATTATTGAACAAACATTTTTTTGCGCTTTAAATCCTAGTTTGAGGCCAAAATATGTAAAAGAAATGAGTCAGCTTTTAAAGCCTTCCAGACACCTTGTAGGCTTATTATTTGACGCTACTTTAAATAATGACAAGCCTCCATTTGGAGGAAATCAACAAGAATACAAAGTCCTGTTTTCTAAGCACTTTAATCTTGAAATTATGGAGCCATGCCATAATTCCATCAAACCTCGCTTAGGCAGTGAATTGTTTATAAAGTTGTCACCGAAGTAAAGGAAAATTCATAAAAAAGATCGGCTATCACAACCGATCTTTTTTTTTTATTAATAACACTAAATTGCTTATTTTTCAATATCAATTGCCCACAAGCCACGTATTTGGTTGGCAGCATAGCCAGTGGCTTTATCATTTGGATAAAGCGCTTTGATTTGAGCAAAAGTCTTTTCGTTTACCTGTTGCCCTACAACACCGTGACAATTCAAACATAGTTTATTGCTAACAATAGGCTGATAATAACGATAGCCCCCATTCTCTTTTTTAAATGCGCTGGGGCTTATTCTTTTTCCTGCTGCCAAATCTTTTGAATAAGCTGCTATAAGTTTTTCCTCTGCCCGAGAAGCTTGATTCATCTGATTTCTCGGCTTATCACTTAGCCTTTTAATAGAATGCTTATAGGCTGTTGCCATGCTGTCTGTTAACCTTATAGCTGCTGTGTTACAAAAAGTTATCGCACCTAAGACACCTTTTTTCTCAATGGCTTGTTTTAAATTTTTACCCAATACCTGTTGAGAGGCTACGGCTATGTCTTGCCCTATTGCTAAAGCCTCTTCTTGAGAGATATCTTCTTTTTGCTCTTTAGCAACCTCCTTATTTTCAGTATTTGGTTTACAATGAACAAATACAGTAAGAAAAAGTAGCCAGTAAAGTGTTTTTCTGTGAAACATTTTTAAAGTTATTTTAAGGTACTAGGACAAACATATTGCGTAGTTGGCAATTCAGTTTCGGTTTTTATTTTGTTAAATCCACCAGCTACTTCTTTAAAGTTATCCCAGCCGCGCTGTTTTAATATAGATGCGGCAATCATACTTCTATACCCCCCCGCACAATGTAAAGCAAATTCTTGATCTTTAGGAAAGCTTGCTAAATGTTCGTTAATTTCGCTCAGCGGAATATTTGAAGCACCTTCAATGTGCTCGGCTTGAAATTCTGAAGCCTTACGTACATCGATAACTTTAATTTCACTTTTAGCGAGATCACTTTCCAAGGTTTTAGGACTTATTCTAGTAATGGAATCAACTTCTTTACCTGAATTTTCCCAAGCTTCGAATCCTCCTTTAAGATATCCAATCGTATAATCATATCCAACACGTGATAGGCGAGTAAGCGCTTCCTCTTCCGTTCCCGGCTCTGTAATTAATAAAATAGGCTGTTTAATATCTGGAATCAAGGCACCTACCCAAGGGGCGAAACTACCTTTGAGGCCAATATTGATACTATTTGGGATAAATCCGCTTTTAAAATCTTCCGCTTGACGGGTGTCTAATAAAAGTGCACCGGTTTCATTAGCCGCAGCCTCAAATTCTTCGGGAGACAAAGCTTTGCCTGCGCGTGTAAGCACATCGTCTAAACTTTCGTAACCTTCAATATTTAACATTACATTTTGCGGAAAATACCCCGGCGGTGGTGTAAGACCATCTAAAACCGCGTCTATAAACTCTTCTTTAGTCATTTCTTGCAGCGCATAATTGGTCTTTTTTTGATTCCCTAATGTATCGGTGGTTTCTTTACTCATATTTTTACCACAGGCAGATCCTGCACCGTGGTTTGGGTAAACAATCAAATCATCTGCCAATGGCATAATCTTCTTGCGCAAAGAATCATATAAATGACCTGCTAATTTTTCTTGTGTTAAATCTGCAGCTACTTTTTGAGCTAAATCTGGTCTACCAACATCACCTATAAATAAAGTATCGCCCGTAATAATACCGTGCTCTTTATCATTTTCATCGATCAATAGATATGTAGTACTTTCCATGGTATGACCTGGAGTGTGCAACACTTTAATTTTGTAATCTCCTATTTGAAATTCTTGATTATCTTCTGCAATTAATGCATCATAATTTGGGTTTGCATTGGGACCGAATACAATTTGAGCGCCTGTCTTTTTTTGCAAATCTAAATGGCCACTTACAAAATCTGCGTGAAAATGCGTCTCAAAAACATACTTTATTTTTGCGTTATCTTTATTGGCTCTATTGATATACGGCTGCACTTCTCGCAATGGGTCAAAAACGGCAGCTTCGCCATTACTTTCTATATAATACGCCGCATGAGCTATACAGCCGGTATAAATTTGTTCTACTTTCATAGTTCTTGTTTTTACTTTCAATTTTACAGTATAAAAATACAATATATCATGTAATTATTAAGTGACTAATGTTACAAACTCAATTAGTGTAAAGCGCAGTTTAAAATACAAAAAAAGGCTTCACTGATTTGTGAAGCCTTTTTTTTAGTAGCGGGAACTGGACTCGAACCAGTGACCTTCGGGTTATGAGCCCGACGAGCTACCTACTGCTCTATCCCGCGATTTCGTGAGGCAAATATATAAACTTTTTACCTTTAAGCCAAATATTTACCTATAAAATTTCAAATTACTCCTAACAACATAAGCCAGACGCCTCTTAATGATTGATGTTCAATATTTTAGATTTCGGAAATTTTATTTCATAATTAAGATATTTCTCTAATTCTTGCTTAGAATCTAATTCGATTTCCCACGTCAAAATTCCTGTCTGCTTGTCTAAATTCTGGGCATCGTGATGAACACCTTCTACACTAATTTCTGAATTTCTAGAAACCGGTATTCTGTCAAGAATTTTTAATTGAATTGCATCTTGTTTTTGGTTGCGTATTTTAATTTTGTAGCCTTTTTCCCATTTAACCATATTACCAAAAAAAGATTTATCTCTGTTGTTGGCCGTGGTGATGCGCTCTATTTGTACCGCCGGATCTACACCTAAAGATATTAACAACTCCTCTGCTGTTGTTCTAGGATCAATACCTATTTTGCCTGCATAACTCCCAGAATAGTAAATTTGGGCTTCACCTGGTAATAAATCATAAGACTCCCAATCTCTTACTTCGGCGGTCAAGTAAACTTTATCTTGAACTAAAGGAACAGCATAATGAGAAAAAGTAGCTGGCACCTCAAAATTGTCAATGGTAACTGTTTGAGCATCCTGAGCAGATAGAATAGTATATTTTTGATTTAGATTAAACATTACTTGATTAAAAAGCTGTTCTTTTGAAATTTCTTGGCTATAGCCTTCTACTCTGCTGGTTCCCGCATCGCTCACCACCATTTCTTCTAATTGGGGTGCAGCATTCATTTTATTTCGGGTTGCTAATTGAGATCGATATTCTTGTATGAAGGTCAAATATTGCGGATTTAATTCTGGTTGGTTATTATCTAAACTAGGATTCCCTGTAGATAGACGCAGTTTGACATTCTCCCAATCTTGACCAGTAGATTGATATACCATTGCCTTGTACTTAAATTGTAAATCTTTAGCATTTTCTTCAGCTCTAATCTCGTAGCTAGGGTACCAACCTGCATTGTTGACAACGTAGCTCAAGGCTAGGTTTATGGTTTGGGATTTATCTGTTTCCAAATCTAAAATAATTTCACCCGTAGGCTTTTTTAAATCGGCTTTAAAGCCAGATAAGCTTCGATTTAATTGATAGATTTTTTCTCTAAGGGTTTCGATTTCTATGCTTAAATCGTATTGTTGGGTTTTTAGTTCTTGGGTTTGATTGGCCATTAATATAGCGTATTCTTTTAGTTCGCTAACGCTTAAATTTTGCTTTTCATTATTAACTTTTTGATTGGTTAATAATAGGTTTAGTGCATTTTTTGATCCTTCTAATTCAAATTCTAATACCGCCTTTTTCTTTTTGAGTTGGGTTAATTCCTCTTCCAACTTTCTTATTTCTAAACTAACCTCAATATTCTCTAAATAATTTTGCTTAAATCGCATACCGTGCATCGTGACGCCTGTAAGCCCGTTTACTTGTATACTATGGCCTATTACTCCAGATGACAATTGAGTAAAATGTACTTGGGTTCTGCCTTTAGGTAAGAGGAATGACGCATCACCACCAATTTGGGCCTGATTTAAATAAACCGTTACATCAGATCTATTTAACTTTGTTTTAAGCGTGTTTTGTGACCATACAAGTTGACTAACTAGGAGTAGAATAAAAAGAATTCGCATAAGGTTAATTTTAGATTAATAATGCGCTAAAAACAAAACTTGTGCCACAATCCAATCAATTTAAAAAACTACAAGTCCTAAAACTTAAATTCTGCTTTTTTATGCAACCCATTAAAGCCAAAAAAACCTATCCAAATAGAATAGGTTTTTTTTAAGAGCGTTACTACTATATAAATACAAATTCATTAAAGTCGTAACTAGGAAACTGCTTTCAGTTTCTTTATAGTAGATTTTTGCAAAGCCTTTTCTGCATAGCTTTTGGTCACCTTAAACTCGGTCTCACCGCTTTCTGGCAATTCAAACATAGCATCTGTAAGAATGGCTTCGCATAAAGAGCGTAAACCACGTGCTCCAAGTTTGTACTCTATGGCTTTTTCAACAATATAATCTAATGCTCCATCGGTGATGCTAAATGCGATTCCATCCATAGCAAACAATTTGGTGTATTGTTTAACCAAAGAGTTTTTAGGTTCGGTTAGAATACTACGCAAAGTTTCTTTATCAAGTGGATTCATATGCGTAAGTACTGGTAATCTCCCTATAATTTCTGGAATTAAGCCAAAGTCTTTTAAATCTTTTGGGATAATATACTTAAGCATATTTTCTTTCTCAATTAAATCTTCTGTTCGAGAAGCACTATAACCAACCGCTTGTAGATTCAAGCGTTTTGATATTTTCTTCTCTATACCATCAAAAGCCCCACCTGCTATAAACAAAATATTACTGGTATCAACTTCGATAAATTTTTGATCTGGATGTTTTCTTCCGCCTTTAGGTGGAACGTTAACTGTTGTACCTTCTAGCAACTTTAAAAGTGCCTGCTGAACACCTTCACCACTAACATCACGCGTTATAGATGGATTATCGCTTTTGCGTGCAATCTTATCTATTTCATCTATAAACACAATACCCTGCTGGGCTTTGTCTAAATTATAGTCAGCCGCTTGAAGTAATCGCGTTAAAATACTTTCAACATCCTCTCCTACATAACCAGCCTCTGTAAGCACGGTTGCGTCAACAATTGCTAAAGGCACATTCAACATGCGAGCAATGGTTTTGGCAATTAAGGTTTTACCGGTTCCTGTCTGCCCAACCATAATAATGTTACTCTTTTCTATTTCGATATCATCTTGCTCACTTTTAGGCTGAAGCAAACGCTTATAATGATTATAAACTGCCACAGAGAGTACTTTCTTTGTATATTCTTGACCGATTACATAGTCATCGATGAACTCTTTAATTGATTTGGGTTTTTTCAATTCTAGCTCGTTCGCTAGCTCTTGCTGGCCTTCCTGCTTAGCTTCTTCAATTACAATACCATGGGCTTGTTCTATACATCTATCACAAATATGTGCATCTAGACCAGCAATCAATAAATTGGTTTCTGGTTTTTTCCTTCCGCAAAACGAACATTCTAGGTTATCTTTAGCCATAAATTATGCTTTATTTATCTTCTCTAGTTAAAATTTCATCAATCATTCCGTACTCCCTTGCCTTATCAGCCTTCATCCAGTAATCTCTATCGCTATCTTGGTAAACCTTCTCATAGGATTGCCCACTGTGTTTGGCAATAATAGTATATAACTCTTCTTTCAAAGTTAAGATTTCTTTAGCGGTAATTTCTATATCACTAGCTTGACCTTGCACCCCTCCTAATGGTTGGTGAATCATCACGCGTGAATGAGGTAATCCACTGCGTTTTCCCGCAGCTCCTGCACACAGTAGAACGGCTCCCATCGATGCTGCCATTCCTGTACAAATGGTGGCAATATCTGGTTTAATAAATTGCATGGTGTCATAAATTCCTAAGCCTGCATATACGCTACCTCCTGGCGAATTGATATAGATCTGAATATCTTTGTTAGCGTCTGCACTTTCTAAAAAAAGCATCTGAGCTTGAACAATATTAGCGATTTGGTCATTAATCCCCGTGCCTAAGAAGATAATTCGGTCCATCATCAAACGCGAGAAAACATCCATAGCCACCGCATTCATTTGTCTTTCTTCAATAATATTGGGTGTCATGCCTGTAGGCGGAGTAACAGCACTCACTATTTTATCGTAGTAGTTACTATTAATACCTTGATCTTTTATTGCAAATTTTTTAAATTCTTTTCCAAAATCCATAGATTCTCTTTTTTACTGAAATAAATCAGGTTATTATTACAAAAGGCGTTAACCTCGAGAGAGATTTAACGCCTTAAATATACTATTTATTCTTGTTTTAAATTAGTTGTAAACCTCTTTAACAAAATCTTCATAGCTTAGCTCCTTTTCTTCCAAGTTTGCTTTTTCTTTATAAGTATCGAGCAACTTTTTATTTAAAACTTGTTCTGATAATTTCTTAACCTCATCTTGATTAGCTAAAACACGAGCAGTAATATCTTCTAAGTCTTTGTCTGAAGGATTCATTTGACCAAATTGAGCCACCTGCATTTTGATTCTGTCTTTGGTAAGGTCTTTAATTTCTTCTAACTCAACCTTCAAATCATTATCATTGATAATCTTAGCCTCAATCAATTGAAAACGAATTCCTTTTTCACTCTTTTCGTATTCTTCTTTTGCTTCCTCAGCAGATAATTCTTTCTCTCCACTGTTCATGATCCATTTCTGCAAAAATTCACCGGGCAACTCAAATTTAGTTTCCTCGATCAACTTTTCAGTCACATCATTAAGCAACTGCTGATCGCTTTGCTGCTCGAATTGATTCTCAGCATCTTCTTTGATCTTTTCTTTCAATTCTGTCACCGATTTCACCTGATCTTTCCCGAAAAGCTTATCGAACAACTCTTGGTCTAGTTCAGCTGGTTCTTGCTTGTTTACCTCGGTAATTTCAAAACTCAAATCTACATCTAAGTCTTCTGCCGTTTCAGCATCGATCCCTAAAAACTCTGTCAAATCTTCTGTGTTTTCAAATAAGTTTTTCGATTTTAAACTTAATTGATCACCTACTTTTGCCCCAATAAATTTTGCTGTATTGCGCTTTCCTTTAATTTTTTCAACAGGCAGCGTAGTCGTGTTTTCTATTTCACCGTCTTCACTTTTGAAAGTTCCGGCGATAAGATCTCCTTCTTCAACTTCATTCTTCGAAACCAGTTTACCATACTGCTTTTGTATGGTTTTCACTTGGTTATCTATCATTTCTTCATTTGCCACTATTTTATAGTGGGTTACCTTATCCTTAGTCTTAAGATTCACATCAAATTTTGGAGCTAAACCTAATTCAAATTCAAAAGCATAGTCTTCTTTATCCCAATCAAAATTATCTTGAGCTTTTGGAAGTGGATTACCTAAAACCTCTAATTTCTCCTCATTCAAGTAATTATTCAATGATTCTTGAAGCAATTTATTTACCTCATCTACAAGAACAGCTTTACCGTATTGCTTTTTAACTAAGCCCATAGGCACGTGCCCTTTCCTAAACCCAGGAATATTAGCCGATTTTCTGTAATCTTTTAATATCTTTTCTACTTTAGGCTGGTAATCATCTTTTTTGATTTCTACCTTTACCACTGCATTAAGCTCATCAATATTTTCTCTTGTGATATTCATGGTTGTTTTTTGTGAAAATTTGGTTGGCAAAACTACAATTTATTTGCCTGCCAACCAAGTTTTTATTTTTTAAAGTCAATTAAAAAAAGTCCCAACGAATTAACTTTGAGACTTTCTCGGTTCTATTTAACAAAATCTACTTTTCTACCAAGCCATCGAGTATAGATTGCAAAATAGATAAACAAATACTAAATAAAAGTGCCCACCAGAATCCATCTACACTAAATCCATCTATAAGACCATCTGTCATTAATATTATAAATGCATTTATCACCAATAAAAATAAACCTAGCGTTAAAATAGTTACTGGTAAGGTTAGAATTACCAAAATAGGCCTTACGATTAAATTTAGAATACCCAAAATTAGAGCCACAATAATGGCTGTCCAATAAGAATCTGTGCTCACACCAGGTAATAGATTGGCTAATAGAACTACTAAAATTCCTGTTACCAACAACCGAAGTAAAAATTTCATAATAAAAAGATTTGATTAAAATTAAAAAAGCGTCGCTATTGATGCGACGCTTTTATGAAAATCATAACGATATTTTTATTCTCCGATAGCAGGACCTCCGCTATAGTCTCCCACATTAAGCATTGGGATGTCTGAGCCATAAGTCTCTTTTAGAGATAAAATAATTTGATTAGCGATAAAAGCATTTCCTCTTGGAGTGAGGTGCACTCCATCTAACGAGAAAGCTCCTCCAGTGGCAAACGTACTGGTTATCAAACCACCATCAAAAGAAACTCCTCCATCGGCTACTTCGTTTAAAATAGCATTTACATCAACTAATGCCAAGCCTTTTGATGATGCAATGCCAGCAATGGTGGCATTGAAAGCCGCTGTAGCATTTGCAATATCTTCTTGTTCTGTAGGAATT
>CATQIB010000008.1 GCA_958296185.1 uncultured Mesonia sp. | reverse complement strand
CCCGAAATTTTAAGTCTTAAAGATATTTTAGCCGTATTCTTTAGCACCCACGACCAACGACCTTAAACCGGACAAGGAAATGATGTGGGTACTCAATACCGTAGTGCTATTTTTTATCATTCACCCGAACAAAAAGAAATAGCCCAACAATATATTGAGCATTTAAACAAGCATGTTTTTAAAGGTGAAATTGTTACAGAGGTAACGCCTTTTTCTGTTTTTTACCCAGCAGAGGAAGAACATTATAATTTTTACAATCGTTTTCCAAATCAGGCCGTATTGCCAATATATCATTGATCCAAAAATAAAAGTACTAAGAGATCAATTCGCTCACTTAATAAGGTCCAATTAATCTGGTATAGTTTTTGATTTTTTGGAGTTATGATAGAACAAAGAAATAAAAAAAAGCTACTGTTTAAAAAGTTTGCTTTTTGACGGAATCGGAATGTTAAGTATGCTTATACCGGGTATTGGCCCTTTTCTAGATATTGTATGGGCTCCTGTGGCAGCAAAAAAAATGACCGAGATGTATCCCGGGAACAAAAGGTAAATGGGCGGCTGCCATAGTTTTTTTAGAGGAGATTTTACCATATACAGATGTGTTGCCTACTTTCACCATAATGTGGTGTTACCAGATTTTATGGTTATCACGTTCAAAGCCGATAGAAGTACAATAAAAAAGCCACCTTTTGGGGTGGCTTTCAAATTTATATGTATTAATTATTCATCATCATCATCAGGAAATTCTTCATTTAACTCAGCATCGTCAACAACCTTTTTGTTATTGTTGTCCAGATCTACAATTGGTTCGCCAAAATCCTCATCTTCATAATCATCTTCTTCAAAATTAGCCATAGTGTTTTCTAAACGTGTACTAACCTTTACCAAATATATAGCATCCTCGGTTTTTACCTCTACCCGCTTCTACGGTTTCATTTTTGGCATTTTTAAAGGTAATGATGTGCTTGTCATCATAACCATCGGGTATTTATTAACCAGGAGAGTCAATATTCTGGTGTTAATTTCTTATAGTCGACAATGACTCTTTTCATAATACTTAAGCATTTATTTTAGTTCACAATGATAAAAAAAAATCGAGTATACTTCTATAAAACAAATAGCATATTTTTATTTTATTTCGGCCTCTATTATTTTGGCTTTTGAGCACAATTTCAACCTTAATTCTCAAGTTATTGTGCTCAATTTTAGCATCGATAACGTATAGTTTACAAGAATCTAAACTCGTATTGCTTGCGCCAAAATCTACATTCCCGGTGTGAAAAGCTTTTCGCATATCGGCGGTGTCTATTTGCGCAGCCTTTAATTTGTGGATAGTTTCTGAATTATAACAAATTTTTTTGTCGAATATTTTTAAGCACTCTATCATTGGGTGAATAGTCGCAGGAGGTTCGCTTACCACTAAAAAAGAAAATAAGAATGATGATTCAAAAAACAATCCGACGGAATAATAGGCGAAACGGGTAATTAATTTCATATTTTAAAAAATAAGTAAATGTATATCTCTATAAGGTAAATCAAACCAATTAGCTATAGATCTATTGGTTAAAATTCCGTGGTAAAAATACAAACCATTTTTTAAACCCTTGTCACATCGCAAGGTATTTTCTAGGCCTCCGTTTTCGGCTATATGTAATAAATAAGGGGTGCAAATGTTGCTTAATGCTATAGACGCCGTTCGAGCAAATCGAGATGGTATATTGGGTACTCCATAATGTATAACACCGTGTTTTATAAAGGTAGGGCTATCGTGACTGGTGATTTCAGAGGTTTCGACACAGCCGCCCATATCTATACTCACATCAATAATCACCGAGCCAGGTTTCATTTGTTCTACCATTGTCTGACTGATGATAATAGGAGCACGATGATTTCCGCGTACTGCAGTGATTACCACATCTGCCCGTTTTAAAGCTTTTAGTAAATATTTAGGTTGTAAGGTTGAAGTAGCTAATGCTCTACTCAATTTATATTGCAATGCATTGAGCTTGGTAAGTGAATTATCAAAAAAACGTACATTGGCACCAAGTCCTAACGCCGCTTTACCAGCAAACTCGCCAACGGTACCCGCTCCAATTACGACCACCTCGGCTGGAGGAACACCATTAATATTTCCAAATAATAAACCATTTCCTTTAGGTTTCGAAAGCAGTTCTGATGCAATGAGAACCGCTCCCGTGCCAGCGATTTCACTTAGCGCTTTAACGGCAGGATAGGAATCGTCATGATCTTGAATAAATTCGAAAGCCAATGCCGTAATTTTTTTCTCTTTTAACTTTTCAAAATAACTTTTATTTAAAGTTTTTAGTTGAAGAGCCGATATTAATGTGCTGTTTTGCTGCATATAACTGAGCTCCTTAAGGCTGGGAGGTTCAACTTTAAGTACAGTAGGACATGCAAAAATTTTTGCGGTATCTTTGGTTATTTCGGCACCGGCCTCAGAATAATCTTGATCGCTAAAGTTTGTATCTGCACCGGCATTATGCTCAACTAGAACCCGGTGCCCATGTGCCGTTAATGCTGCAACCGCATCTGGAGTTAAGCATATTCTTTTCTCTTGATATGAAGTTTCACGCGGCAGACCTATAAACAACTTACCCTTCTTTTTTTGAATTTCAAGGGTTTCTTCTTGCGGAATTAATTCGGAGTGGCTAAAAGGCGTATTAGGCTGACTCATAAAAGATTATAGCTTAAAGATTACTAGTTCTAAAGCTAGCAATAATTATTAAAATTACCTAAAGAGATCTTTTAATTGTTCCCAAACTGTTTTTTCTTGCATTAAATCCGCTTCAAGCTCATCGAGATTGGTGGGGTTGATGCGCGCAATTATTCGGGCTCGTATAAGATAAATTAATGGAATGGTGGCAAGCATTATGGGGAGTACATAAATAAGCTCGGTCTCATCGGTGATTCTTAAATCATCGTTTAACACACTTATGAGCTGAAATAAAAACATCCCTGTAGGGATAAGAATTACATGATACCACCAATGCTTGCAAGTAAGAAACCAGATGATCAAAAGAAATAAAGGAATAAATTTGGTCATCATGGTCCAAATACTCACATTTACTTTTTCATAATAATTGCTTTCAAAGGTAAAAAGAAAAGTTTCCCAAGTTTTTGAATCTGGGAAACTTTCGTAGGAATAAAATATAAATGGAGTTGCCGCTACTGCCAAGGCAATATAACTACCCGTTAGAAGGGATTTTAATATCTTTCTTTTCGATTGTGGTGGTTTCGGTTTGTCCTTTAATGTTGTCTTCTGTTGTGTGTTCATCAATGGCTTGAGGTGTACAAGATGTTGCTAAAAATACTAATGATACTGCTACGAAGATAAAGTTTTTAATTTTCATTTTAATAAGTTTTATTGTGATTTGTTGATACAAACCTAGGAAGAAAAAACTTATTTCCATGAATTTTCTTTGCCGTACCTTTGCAAACTTTTTTCCTAAAAAACAACTGCCTATCAATGAGTTAACTAGCTTTTGTTAATGAGTTACTTCAGCTTTTTTAGCTATTTTTTGTCTAAAATAAGGGCTCTAGAAAATTCATTTTTTTTCATAATTTTTATAAGATAATGTTTTTCGGGTAATAAATTGGTGATTTTTTGAGGCCATTCGATAAAGCACCAAGAATCTTGGTTTAAATATTCTTCGAAACCAATATCATAAGCTTCTTCTTCGTGATTGATACGGTAAAAATCAAAATGAAATATAGGTCCCGTTGGAGAATGGTATTCATTCACTAAAGAAAAAGTTGGGCTAGAAACGCGATCCTGGTTATCTAATGCTTTAACCATAGCTTTGATTAAGGTGGTTTTACCAGCCCCCATTTCGCCTTCAAATAAAATAGGCAGTGGTTCCTGCTTAATTTTGTCAATCAATTGTTGGGCAATTTGATCTATGCTCTCAATGGTGTAGGTAAGATTCATAATGTTTAAATTATCGGGGTGAAAAAACAGCAAACGGAATAATCATTTCTTCTAAAGATACACCACCGTGCTGGTAGGTGTTTCTGTAATAACTTACATAATGATTATAATTATTAGGATAAGCGAAAAAATAATCAGACTTCGCAAAAATAAACGAACTACTCATATGTATGCTAGGCAAACCAAATTCTTTCGGGTTTTTAACCGCGATAACCTCTTTATCTTGGTAAGAAAGACTCTTGCCGGTTTTGTAACGCAAATTTAAACTGGTATTTTTATCGCCAATAACTTTTGAAGGGTTTTTGGCATTAATGGTTCCATGGTCGGTTGTGATGATGAGCTGGAACTTTTCTTGTTGAGCGCGCTGAATCATTTCTAATAAAGGAGAGTTCTTGAACCAACTTTCGGTTAAAGAGCGGTACGATTTATCGGTTGAGGCTAACTCTTTTATCACTTCCATTTCTGTCTTGGCGTGCGATAGCATATCTACAAAATTGTAAACAACGGCCGTCAAATCATTGTTTTTTAATTGCTTAAAATCCTCAACCAGCTTTTTACCACTTTTTAAACTGGTTATTTTGTGATAGTCCATGACAAAATCTAACCCTAAGCGTTTCATTTGTGCTTGTAAAAAATCTTTTTCGTGAAGGTTTTTTCCTCCTTCGTCGGTGTCATTAAGCCACCAATCGGGATGTAACTTTTGCATATCGGCTGGCATGAGCCCAGAGAACAAAGCATTTCTAGCATATTGCGTAGCCGTAGGAAGAATACTGTAAAAAGAGTCTTCTTGTATTTTTTTAAAATATTTGTTTATTAGGGGCTCGAGACTTTTGAATTGATCGTAGCGCAGGTTGTCAATTACTATTAGCAAGGTAGGTTGTTTTTTGCTTAAAATAGGAGCAATTCTCTGTTGAAACAAAGTGTGGGATAGAATAGGTGCATCTTCACCCCTTAGCCAGTTTTTATAGTTTTTATCAATGAACTTAAAAAATTGATTGTTGGCCTCTGTTTTTTGAGACTCTAAAATTTCAATCATCCCGCTGTCTTCAATATGCTCTAACTGCAGTTCCCAATACACTAGTTTCTTATATAAATCTACCCACTCTTGGTGTGAGTTGATCATATTCATATCCATAGCAATTTTTCTAAACTCTTGCTGGTAGCTGGCTGTGGTTTTTTCAGAAATCAATCTAGAATGATCTAAAATCTTTTTTAAACTGAGTAAGATTTGGTTGGGATTTACGGGCTTGATTAAATAATCGGCGATTTGGGCTCCTATGGCTTCCTCCATTATACACTCCTCTTCACTTTTGGTAATCATAACTACAGGTAAGTTGCTCTTTACGGATTTTATTTCAGATAAAGTCTCTAATCCGGTTATACCGGGCATATTTTCATCTAAGAGAACTACATCAAAATTATGAACAGCAACCTCTTCTAAAGCTTCGGCTCCACTTTGACAGGTAGTAATTTGATATCCTTTTTTTTCTAAAAATAGTATGTGGGGTTTTAATAAATCAATTTCATCATCAATCCAGAGTATGCTAATTTTATTCATATATGTATATTTGCGTTTAATTAAAATCGTTTACTTGAACAATACAAACAAACTTAAAATATTTAACGACCCAATTTACGGATTTATTACTATTCCAAATGAGGGTATTTATGATATTTTAGAGCATCCGTACTTTCAACGCTTGCGCAGAATTTCGCAAATGGGTATGTCTTATTTGGTTTACCCAGGTGCACATCACACCCGCTTTCATCATGCCTTAGGATGCTTGCATTTAATGCGAAAAAGTATAGAAGTGCTTCGTTTTAAAGGCGTTGCCATAAATGAAGAAGAAGAGAATGCTTTGCTTATTGCGATACTGCTGCACGATATAGGGCACGGTCCTTTTTCTCATGCTATGGAACATTCAATCGTAGAGAACATTGATCACGAATGGATTTCCTTGCGTTTTATGGAAGCTCTAAATAAGGAATTTAACCAAAGTTTAACGCTGGCCATCAAAATTTTCAAAGGAGAATACCATCGTAAGTTTTTCAAACAATTGATTGCAAGTCAACTGGATATTGACCGACTTGATTATTTAAAACGAGATAGCTTTTATACTGGTGTGGCAGAGGGTAATATTAATAGCGAGCGTATTATTAGTATGTTAAATGTAGCCAATGACGAATTGGTAATTGAGCAAAAAGGAATTTATTCGGTAGAAAAATTTTTGGTAGCTCGTAGGCTGATGTATTGGCAGGTTTATTTGCATAAAACCAGTTTAGGAGCCGAGCAACTGTTAATTCGTGTGCTTAAACGCGCAAAAGAATTGGTGGCTCGTGGCGAAAAATTAAACGCCAGTGAGGCCCTGCATTTTTTCTTGAACACCCCAGTTACCAAGAAAAGCTTTGATACCGATGTTTTGAAACGATTTAGTAATTTAGACGATATAGATGTTTTGGCTGCAATGAAATCCTGGAAAAGCCATCCAGATTTTGTTTTGCAAAATCTTTGTAATATGCTACTGGATAGAGATTTGCTTAAGGTGAAACTGAAAAATAAACCCATTGGAAAGAAAAAATTGGCAGCCAAAAAAGAAAACTTAATGCAGAAATATGGTATTTCGGCACATGAGGCCGAATACTTTGTTTTTCATGGCAAGGTGAGCAATTTGGCTTATGATAATCACCAAGCCCCCATAAAGATTATGTATAAAAACCACAAGATAAAAGACGTAACTGAAGCTTCAGATCAACTGAATTTAAAAGCTTTGGCCACTCCGGTTTTAAAATACTATATCTGTTATCCAAAATAATCGGAAATTAACAATTTTTTATATTTTTGTCAGAATGAAATTTACTGCACAACAAATAGCCGAAATATTAGAAGGAGAAGTCGAAGGTAATCCCTTGGTAGAAGTTTCTAGTCTTTCGAAAATAGAGGAGGGAAAAGAAGAAAGTCTTACTTTCTTGTCTAATCCTAAATATGAAGCTTACTTGTATACCACACAAGCCAGTATTTGCATTGTGAATAAATCGCTTGAACTGCAAAAGCCTGTGAGCGCTACTTTAATCCGTGTAAACGATGCATACAAGGCATTTACACAGTTGCTTACTTATTACAATAAGGTAAAATTAAGTAAATCTGGAATTGAACAGCCACATTTTATTGGTGAGCAGTCGAGTTATGGTGAAGAAGTGTTTATTGGTGCGTTCTCTTATATTGGAAATAATGTGCAAATAGGAGATAAGGTGAAAATTTATCCGCAAGCCTATATAGGAGATAATGTGCGTATAGCCGATAACAGTATTGTATTTGCTGGAGCTAAAATATATTCAGAATCGGTTATTGGTAAAAATTGTGTTATCCACGGAGGGGCTGTAATTGGTTCAGATGGTTTTGGTTTTGCTCCCGATGAAAAAGGAGAGTATCAAAAAATACCTCAAATAGGCAATGTAATTTTAGAAGATAATGTAGAGGTTGGTGCAGGAACAACCATTGATCGCGCAACTTTGGGTTCAACAATCATCCGTAAAGGGGTTAAGCTTGATAATCAAATACAAATTGCTCATAATGTAGAGATTGGCGAGCATACCGCTGTTGCTGCTCAAACAGGAATTGCTGGTTCGACAAAAATAGGTAAACATTGCCTTATTGGGGGGCAAGTAGGAATTGTAGGCCATATTAAAATTGGAGATAGAGTAAAGATACAGGCCCAAACGGGAATAGGTAGAAATGTAGATGATGATGAGGTACTGCAAGGTTCACCAGCGCTTGGTTATAATGATTTTAATAAATCTTATGTACATTTTAAAAATTTACCCACTACTATAAAAAGAATTAACGAAATTGAAAAAAAGCTTAAAGATTAAGCCTTATTACTATGAAACAGCAAACAATTAAAAGAGAAGTTTCTCTAAAAGGAGTGGGCTTGCATACAGGAAAAGAAGTAGAGCTTACTTTTAAACCAGCTCCTGCAGGTCACGGGTACGTTTTTAAGCGTAAAGACTTAGAAGGTCAACCGCTTATTGAGGCAGACGCTAGTTATGTAAACAACACCCAGCGAGGAACTTCGTTAGAAAAAAACGGCGTGCAGATACTAACCTCTGAACATGTTTTAGCTGCTTGTGTAGGATTACAAATTGATAACTTATTAATTGAATTAAATGCTAGTGAGCCACCTATTATGGATGGTTCATCAAAGTATTTTGTTGAGGCTTTAGAAGAAGCAGGAATAGAAGAGCAAGAAGAGGAGCGCGAGTATTACACCGTAAAAGAAGTTATTTCTTATAAAGACGAAGAAACGGGTAGCGAAATTATGCTTGTGCCGTCTGAAGAATATCAAGTGACTACTATGGTAGATTTTGGTACTAAAGTTTTAGGGACTCAAAACGCCAGCATAGATAGTATTAAAGAGTTTAAAAAAGAAATAGCCGATTCAAGAACTTTTAGCTTTTTGCATGAAATCGAAATGCTTTTAGATAACGGACTAATACGAGGTGGCGATTTAAACAATGCCATTGTGTATGTAGACAAAGAGTTATCTCAAGAAACTATGGGTAAACTGCAACAGGTTTTTAATAAGGAGAGCATATCTGTTAAACCCAATGGTATTCTTGATAACCTTACTTTACACCATCCTAATGAAGCTGCAAGACATAAATTATTAGATGTAATAGGTGATTTAGCTTTGATAGGAACACCGATTAAAGGGAAGGTAATCGCTAATAAGCCTGGCCATAAAATCAATACGGAATTTGCCAAAAAGGTAGCTAAGAAAATTAAATTAGAACGTCGCAATAAGGTTCCGCAAATCGATTTGAATTCCACTCCGCTTATGGATGTGAATCAAATCATGAAAATGTTACCACATCGACAGCCCATGCTGCTTATCGATAAAATTTTTGAACTAAGTGAGACCCATGTTACTGGAGTTAAAAACGTGACTATGAACGAAGAGTTCTTTAAAGGTCACTTTCCTGGAGCACCAGTAATGCCAGGAGTTTTAATTGTAGAAGCCATGGCCCAAACAGGAGGGATATTAATTTTAAGCACAGTGCCCGACCCTGAAAACTACTTGACGTATTTTATGAAAATAGATAATGTCAAGTTCAAGCAAAAAGTAGTGCCTGGCGATACGCTAATTTTTAAATGTGATCTAATATCACCCATAAGACGCGGGATTTGCCATATGCAAGGTTATGCCTATGCTAACGGTAAGTTATGTGCAGAAGCCGAACTAATGGCACAAATTGTAAAATCTAAAGAATCTTAAGATTATGAATCAACCCTTAGCATACGTACATCCGGGAGCTAAAATAGCAAAGAATGTTGTGATTGAGCCTTTTACAACTATACACAATAATGTAGTTATAGGAGAAGGCAGTTGGATAGGATCTAACGTAACCATAATGGAGGGCGCAAGAATTGGTAAAAATGTAAGTATTTTTCCAGGTGCGGTTATTTCTGCTGTTCCACAAGATAAAAAATTTAATGATGAAGACACGTTAACAATTATCGGAGACAATACAACTATTAGAGAGTGTGTTACCATTAATAGAGGGACCTCAGACCGAATGAAGACCGTAATTGGTGAGAACTGCTGGATAATGGCCTACTGCCACGTGGCTCACGATTGTGTGGTGGGCGACAACTGCATTTTTTCAAATAACAGTACCTTAGCTGGGCATATTACCGTAGGTGATCACGTTGTGCTGGCCGGTATGGCTGCAGTACAGCAATTTTGCAAAATAGGAAGCCATGCTTTTATTACCGGTGGCTCTTTGGTTCGCAAAGACGTTCCTCCATTTGTAAAAGCGGCACGAGAACCTTTATCTTATGTAGGAATCAATTCTATTGGCTTGAGAAGAAGAGGGTTTTCTACCAAAAAAATAAGGGAGATACAAAATATTTATAGAATATTGTACCAGAAAAATTATAACAATTCTCAAGCAGTGGCAATAATAGAAGCCGAAATGGAGGCCACACCAGAACGCGATGATATTTTAGAATTCATTAAAAATTCACAGCGAGGCATCATGAAAGGATATTTCTCAAATTAAAATAAACTATGGCAACAACAAGCGATATTAGAAACGGACTTTGTATACGATACAATCACGATATTTATAAAATTGTAGAGTTTTTACACGTAAAACCAGGAAAAGGTCCTGCTTTCGTACGTACCAAATTAAAAAGTGTTACCACAGGTAAAACTTTAGAAAATACTTTTTCGGCAGGACATAAAATTGATGAAGTGCGTGTAGAAACGCATAAATTTCAATTTTTATACCAAGATGGTGAATTCTATCATTTTATGAATACCGAAGATTACACCCAGATTAGATTATTAGAAGCTGCACTAGATGCTCCTAAATTACTTAAAGAAGGAGAGGTGGTAACCGTTTTAATCAACACAGAAGATAACGCTCCACTTTCGGTAGAAATGCCTCCGCACGTTGAACTTAAAGTGACTTTTACAGAGCCAGGGGTTAAAGGTAATACCGCAACAAATGCCACTAAACCAGCAACGGTTGAAACTGGAGCAGAAGTAAATGTCCCACTATTTATCAATGAGGGCGACATGATTAAAATAGAGACAGAAAAAGGCACCTATAAAGAACGTATTAAGTAATGCAGTTTCCTAAGCCTTACACATTGGCGCAAATAGCTTCTATTTTAGATATAGAGTTTGTGGGTGATGCACAATTTCAAATTACGGGTATCAATGAAATTCACGTGGTGACTCCAGGTGATATCGTCTTTGTAGATCATCCCAAATATTATGATAAAGCACTGCAATCTCAAGCAAGTGTGGTTTTAATAAATAAAAAAGTAGATTGCCCAGCAGGTAAGGCTTTGTTGATTTCTAAAGATCCTTTTACAGATTTTAATCGGTTAACCCAGCATTTTAAGCCCTTCCAAAAATCTTACGATTCGGTAAGTAAAACCGCAAAAATAGGAAGTAACACAATTATCCAACCTAATGTTTTTATTGGTAATCACGTAAAAATTGGCTCTAATTGTATAATCCACAGTAATGTAAGTATTTATGATCATACCCTAATTGGCGACAACGTCGAAATTCATGCCAACACAGTTTTAGGGGCTGCAGCTTTTTACTATAAAAAAAGACCCGAAGGTTTTGATCAATTGCTATCTGGTGGCCGTGTGGTCATTGAAAATGATGTGCATATAGGCGCGTCTTGTACTATAGATCGAGGTGTATCTGGAGATACTATTATTCAACAAGGAAGTAAATTAGATAACCAAGTACACGTAGGTCACGATACCCGAATAGGTAAAAAATGCCTTATTGCCAGTCAAACAGGTATAGCCGGTTGTGTAGTGATAGAAGATGAGGTTACTTTATGGGGTCAAGTGGGTGTGAAAAGCGATGTGATTATTAAAGAAAAGGCTGTTGTTATGGCACAATCAGGGGTAGGTAAAAACCTAGATTCAGGTAAAAGTTATTTTGGCTCCCCTGCAAAAGAAACAAGGACAGCTTATCGAGAAATGGCAGCATTAAAAGATTTATCAAGCCCAAAAAAAGCAAAATCCAATGAGTAACAATAAAAAGCAACGTATCAAACAATTATTGGAGTCGTCTTTCTATAAAAATCCAGAAGCGATGAAAGAATTTTTAGCTCCAGAAATTAAAATTAAATGGATGAGTGCTCAAGGAACCCAGCACCTGGGGTATGAAGCCTTTCAAAATAAAATTGAGCAAATGGGCAAATCATATGAAGAGCTTAATGCCGATTTTTCTCATTTAATTGAAGAAGAAGATACCGTGGCAGGTAAATTTACTTTTTGGATGACTACTATTGAGAACCCAGATGAGGTAGATCCTGTAGCTACCTTTATGCTGTTAGCGAGATTTGAGCAAAATTTGGTGACCGAGTTAGAGTTGATGAGTGTTTTAAATTAATTGTTTCATAGGCTGTATGATCAGTCCCTTAAAAAGAAGTCATTTTCTTTTAGAGTTTCAAGTAAAAAGTTAAATTTGCAAGACAATAAATTCAAGAACAAATTATGAGTGTTTTAGTAAATAAGAATTCAAATATAATCGTACAAGGTTTCACTGGGAGTGAAGGTACTTTCCACGCCGAACAAATGATAGAATATGGTACCAATGTAGTAGGAGGAGTTACTCCTGGTAAAGGAGGGCAAAAGCACCTGGATAAGCCAGTATTCAATACGGTTGCAGAAGCGGTTAAAGAAGTGAATGCAGATACCAGTATTATTTTTGTACCGCCGGCATTTGCAGCCGATGCTATTATGGAGGCAGCTGATGCAGGAATTAAAGTAATTATTACTATAACCGAAGGGATTCCTGTAGCCGATATGATTAAGGCTTCAGATTATATCAAAGATAAAGATTGTAGACTTATAGGTCCAAACTGTCCAGGAGTTATTACACCAGGTGAGGCCAAAGTAGGTATTATGCCAGGTTTTGTTTTTAAACCAGGAAATGTAGGAATTGTTTCAAAATCAGGTACTTTAACCTATGAGGCAGCAGACCAAGTGGTAAAGGAAGGACTAGGAATCACTACTGCTATTGGTATTGGAGGAGACCCTATTATTGGAACTACCACCAAAGAAGCTGTAGAATTATTAATCAATGATGATGATACCAAATGTGTGGTGATGATTGGTGAGATTGGTGGTCAATTAGAAGCTGATGCAGCAAAATGGTACAAAGCAAGCGGTTCTAAAAAACCAATCGTAGGCTTTATTGCCGGAGAAACCGCTCCAGCAGGTAGAACAATGGGTCACGCAGGGGCCATAGTAGGAGGTAGTGAAGATACCGCTCAAGCTAAAAAGAAAATTATGAGAGAATGCGGGATCCACGTTGTGGATTCTCCAGCTGAAATCGGTAAAAAAGTAGCTGAAGTAATGGGCTAATTTTTATTAGAAATTCAGAAAAAACCCTGCTTAAAACAAAGCGGGGTTTTTTTATTGAAAAACTTAAATAGATTATTATATTTGAGCAAAGTATTTTGCTGATTTTAGCAAATGACTTAGATAAAACAAACTTAAAAAGAATGAAATTATTAGCAGGTAAAAACGCAATTGTTACAGGAGCAAGTCGTGGTATAGGAAAAGGTATTGCTTTGGCCTTTGCTCAACAGGGCGCCAATGTAGCTTTCACCTATAGCTCATCAATAGAGGCAGCCGAAGAACTCGAAAAAGAATTACAAAGTTTAGGTGTAAAAGCCAAAGCTTACCAAAGTAATGCAGCCAATTTTGAAGAGGCTCAAAAACTGGTAGAACAAGTTAATGAAGAATTTGATAGTATAGATATTCTGGTTAACAATGCGGGTATCACAAAAGATAATCTACTCATGCGTATGAGCGAGGCAGATTTTGATAAGGTGATTGAGGTGAACCTAAAGTCTATTTTTAATATGACCAAAGCGGTACAACGTACTATGTTGAAACAACGAAAAGGAAGTATCATCAATATGAGTTCTGTAGTAGGTGTGAAAGGAAATGCTGGTCAAGCTAATTATGCAGCTTCTAAAGCGGGAATGATTGGTTTCTCGAAATCTATAGCCCTTGAGTTAGGAAGTAGAAATATTCGTAGTAACGTGATCGCACCTGGTTTTATTGAAACCGAAATGACCGATAAATTAGATGAAAAAACCGTTGAGGGCTGGAGACAGGCAATACCTTTAAAAAGAGGTGGATCACCAGAAGATATTGCAAATGCTTGTGTATTCCTTGGGTCTGATATGAGTGCATACATTACCGGACAAGTAATCAACGTTGATGGCGGGATGTTAACTTAAAAGCATGAGCTTAATTACCGTATTATTTTTAGGAATAGCCTTTTTGCTAAGCGTAGCTGCTGCATTGGGTTTATACTATTTTCCTAGAAATAAGAAAAGCGTAAAACACTGGAAATATTTTGGTGTTTTACGCTTTTTTACGGTATTGCTAGGATTGATTTTACTTATCAATCCCAAGTTTGAACAAAACCAAGTTCGTGTTGAAAAACCAAACTTGGTAGTGGTTTCCGATAATTCTAAATCGGTACGCTTTTTAAAGGGCGAAGAACAAGCAAATGCTTTTTTACAACAGATTCTTCAAGACCAAGAACTTCAAAAGGCCTTCACCATCAAATCATTTAGCTTTGATGAACAATTGCATTTTTCTAAAGCGCTTGAATTTAATGGTAATGCCACCAACCCCGGTAAAGCCTTAGACCAATTGGCAAGCTTATATCCTGAATCCAACGTTCCACTTATTTTAATTACAGATGGCAATGCTACCCAAGGTACACCGCCTGTTTATGCTGCCCGTAAATACCAAAGTAAAATATATCCAGTGATTGTTGGAGACACCACCCAACACGCTGATTTACATATTGATTTGCTCAATGTAAATCCGTATGCTTTTTTAGACCAACGTTTTCCTGTAGAAATATTTGTTAACTATCAAGGAGACGCCAGCGTTCAGTCTAAATTGTTGATCAAAAAAGGTACGCGAGTGGTACATGAGTCAAAACTGAGCTTTAGCGCCGATAAGCTGGGAGAACAAGTAGAGATTATGCTGCCAGCCAAGGGTATAGGTAAACATAAATATACGGCTTATGTTACTCCTTTAAATCAGGAAAAAAACTTACAAAACAACCAAAGAGATTTCTTTATCGAAGTGGTCGATCAGCAATCAAAAGTGCTGATACTTAGTAGCTTTTTACATCCCGATTTAGGAGCGCTTAAAAAAAGTATCAATAGCAATAAACAACGCCAAGCCCACATTAAATTAATCGATGAATTAAAGCAAGAAGAATTAAGCGAATACACCAACTATGTATTGTACCAACCCAATGAAAATTTTGAAATGGTATTTAATTTTCTAGATAATGCACAAAAAAATTATGTCCTTGTTGGGGGTACAAAAACAGACTATAATTTTCTAAATAGGATTCAGTCTTCTTTCCGTAAAGAATTAAAAATCAATCAAAATGAGGAGTTTCAAGCGCAATTGAATAAAAACTTCTCTTTGTATCAAGCCAATAAAATCAACTTCTTAGATTATCCGCCTTTGAGCGATCAATTTGGCGAAATTAGTAATTTAAGCAATGGACAAGCCTTATTGCAACAAAATATCAATGGCTTAGCTACACAGCAACCTGTAGTTTATTTTGTGGATAGCGGGCAACGTAGAATCGGACTCATTTTTGGAGAGAACTTATGGCAATGGCGCGTTAAAAGTTATACCGACTTGACCAATTTTGAATCATTCGATTTTTTTGTAAACGATATCATACAATTTCTAGGCGATAATAACCGCGGCGAACGATTAAAAATAGAAATGAAAAAGGTTTTCAATCAAGGAGAACGCATTCAAATGCAGGCGCAGTATGTAGATCAAAATTATCGAGAAGATTCCCAAGCTGAAATTAATCTTCGTGTCGTGAAACAAGAAGATGAATCTGCACTAAATTACAGCCTTAATTATGTAGATGGCAGTTATGTAACCAATTTAGGAGCCTTGGCGCCAGGTTCTTATACCTTTACCGCCCAAGTGAAAGGAGAAAATAGCCTTCAAGCGGGTGAATTTATTGTATCGGCCTTTGACATAGAAGAGCAATTTAACCATGCGCAAGTAAGCGAACTTAATAAGATTGGCGATACCTTGTACTTTAGTGAAGATTTTTTATCTTTAAAAACAAAACTACTTCATACTGATGTTTACAAACCGGTACAACGCGTGCTTACTAAAAAAGTAGAATTAATTGAATTTAAATGGCTTTTAGCCTTGTGGGTGTTGTTGCTAAGTCTAGAATGGTTTTTAAGAAAATATAACGGTTTAACTTAAATATAAAAAATGGAAAAATTACCTAAGATTGCCTTACCTGCTATATTCATTGGTATAGTAGTATTAATTATCGTATTTAAATCAACAGTTACCATTGGATCGGGAGAGGCTGGAGTGCTGTATAAAACCTTTGGTGGAGGGGTGGTTACAGATGAGCCCCCTATGGGTGAAGGCTTTCACTTTGTAGCGCCTTGGAATGACGTTTTTATTTACGAGGTAAGACAACAAGAAGTCTTCGAAAAAATGAAGGTATTATCTAGCAACGGATTGGAAATAAAAATTGATGCATCGGCTTGGTTTCAACCTATTTATGGCAAATTAGGTAAATTACACCAAGAAAAAGGCGAAGATTATACGCAACGTGTTTTATTACCAGCTATACGCTCGGCAGCACGTAGTGTGGTAGGTAGATATACACCAGAACAATTATATGCCTCAAAGAGAGACGCCATTCAAGAGGAAATCTACACCGAAACCGAAAATATTGTAGATGACCAATACATACAGCTCAACGAAATTTTGGTACGCGATGTAACTTTGCCTCCTAGTATTAAAGATGCGATTGAGCGTAAATTAAAACAAGAGCAAGAATCTTTAGAATATGAGTTTAGACTTACCAAAGCGACCAAAGAAGCCGAGCGTCAAAAAATTGAAGCAGAGGGTAAAGCCCGTGCCAACCGTATTTTAAGCGAATCTTTAACCGATAAAGTTTTACAAGAAAAAGGAATTCAAGCAACTTTAGAGCTAGCACGTTCAAATAATGCCAAAACAGTAATTATTGGAGGTGGTGAAACCGGAATGCCAATAATACTTAATGACAAATAAAAATAAGTTTATTTAGTTAAAAACCTGTTTAATCTTTTTTAAACAGGTTTTTCTTTGTTATAATTAATCCAAAAGTAATTTTTTAATCATGCAACCCCAACGCTATTATTACCTCATTAAGCTGCAGTACTTGGGTTTTAGGTACCATGGTTGGCAAAAACAACCCGACGTTAACACGGTAGAACGCATGCTAGAACGCACGCTTTCGTACATTTTAGATAGGGCACGCTTTAAAGTAATCGCAGCCGGTAGAACAGATGCAAAGGTTTCGGTAAACCAGACCTATGTCGAATTATTTATTTATGAAAATAAGTTAGAATGCAACGGATTTCTAGAGTTGATGAACAAGAATTTACCACCCGACATTCGCGCCTTAGGCATCGAAGAGACTACGCGTGATTTTAACATTATAAAACATGCTAAAGTTAAAGAGTACCATTACTTTTTTGCTTACGCTAAAAAATTTCATCCCTTTGCTGCGCCTTTTATGGCCTATGTAAAAGATGAGCTAGATATTGATTTAATGGCTCAAGCAGCTAATTTATATGTAGGAAAGCATGATTTTAGGGCTTATGCTTTTAGACCTAGTCCGCAAACGGTTACAACAGGAGAGATTTTTTCTTGTGAATTAGTGGAGAATGAGGTGTACACGGCTAATTTCTTTCCAGAAAAAAGTTATGTGCTTAAAATTAAAGGTAACGGTTTTAAGCGACACCAGATCAGACTTATGATGGGAGCGCTTATCGATCTAGGTAGGGGAGATGTAAACCTTGATTTTATCAAAGCAACTTTAAATCCTGATAATGACATAAAACTAGAACATATTGCTCCGGCTTCTGGACTTATCTTACATCAGGTAAAATTAAATCCGTAAAACAATATAGAAAACCATGCAAAGTCTCCTAAAAAAATATAGTGCACTCTTCATTAGTTTATTAGTATTTGGCATTTTAGGGCTTTGTTATGCTTTTATTCCGAGCTTTAAAGCGGTTACCCAAGAATTATGGTCGGCACTCTTAGCGGGCAATACCAAAGAGGTACAAAAAATTATAAGTGGCTTTGGTTTTTGGGGAGCGCTTATTTTAGTACTAATTATTGTTTTGCAAATGTTTTTAATCGTGGTTCCTTCTTGGTTACCTATGGTGGTAGCGGCATTGGCTTATGGTTTTTTTGAAGCGGTGGCCATTTCGGTAAGCGGTGTGTTTATTGCCTCGAGTTTAGGCTATGTACTCGGCTTACAAATTGGGCATCACAATATCAAACGAATTTCAGGAAAGAAAAATTATAAGAAATTAAGCTTTTGGGTAAAAGAATACGGGTTTTTAAGCGTGCTGTTGTTTCGCATTTCTCCATTCTTGTCTAATGATGCCATCAGTTTTATTGCCGGTGGAATGAAAATGAATTTTTTTAAATTCATAGGAGCCACCTTAGCCGGTATTATTCCTTTAAGTGTTGCCATTGCTTATTTCTCTAGCAGTATAGACCAGCTTAAAGAAAGTCTATATTATATTGGTGGAGCGGGTATTTTGCTTTACGGAATTTTTATTTGGTTAGATTACAGAAAAAGAAAATCATAAGCTTGATTCCAATTAAATAGGTTATTTTAAAGCTTTCAAACCTTTTTCAACTTTTAGAATAAGCCAAGCGATTGTTATCGTTATAAAAATTAACCCAAAGACGGCAGACCAAAAAGGAGAAAATATCCCTAGTAAATCTAACGGAGCGCAAAACAAGCTAACAAGTCCTATTTGCAATATATATTTTGCCGCAAACTGTTGCGCTTTAAACCAGTGGATTTTACTTTTTCGAGAGCGGTAACTGCTATAACCATAAAAAAAATTGATGTTCTTAGGTGGATATGCCCTCAACATAATTCCGGCTAAAACCGAAATAAATCCAAAGCTTACTAGCAAAACTAAAAAATGTTTATCCACTAAAACAATCATTGGTTCAGTTGACTAAAGAAAAGCTGTTTCGTTTTACCACCAGTTTTTTCGCTTAAAGTAAATGACTAATGCCAAGCTTATTAAAATCATAACCCCCCAAGCATAATAGTAGCCATACTCCCAATCTAGCTCGGGCATATGATCAAAATTCATCCCGTAAATTCCTGCGATAAAAGTAAGGGGTATAAATATACTCGCCATAATGGTTAATACCTTCATCACTTCATTCATTTTGTTAGAAATACTACTCATATACATATCCATAAGTCCCCAAGTCATTTCTCGGTAAATTTCAATATTTTCAGCTACCTGTATACCGTGGTCGTGCAAATCACGCAAGTAATTTTTTGTACGTGCTTCAATGAGTTTATGCGATCCGTTCTCTAGGCGTGCAATAACTTCTTTTACAGGAAAAATAGCCTTACGCACCCTAATAATTTCACGTTTTAAATCTTGTATATCTAGCGCTGTTTGGTTGTTTACATTATTGGTGAACAGGTTATCTTCTAAGTTTTCAACTTTTTCGGCCAGATGTTCAACCACCTCAAAGTAATGATCAAGAATAGCATCGAGTAGGGCATAAGCTAAGTAATCGGTTTTAAAAGTACGTAAGCGGCCTTGTGCATTTTGTAATCGCTCTCTTACACCATCAAAAACATCGCTCTCTGCTTCTTGAAAGCTAATCACATAATTTTCTCCAAAAGCGATACTCACATGTTCTTTAATTAAAACCTCTTCTGTATCATAATACAACATTTTTACTTGTATAAAAATATAATCTTCATACACGTCTATTTTAGGCCGTTGGCGTGTATTAACAATATCTTCTAACAATAAGGGGTGTAAGCCAAAATGATTTCCTAAAGATTCGATAGCTTGGGTATTGTTTAAGCCATCAAAATCTATCCATGCAATATTTTTACTGTCTTTATAGGCAAAGGCCTCTTCAACCTGTGCCAACTTCTTATAGGTTAAAAAGTCTTTACTATATTCAAATACCTCTATTAGGGTATCTTGGGTTTGTTTTTCACCTACATAAACTACCTTTCCTGGTATTTGGTTGACAATTGGTTTTTTGCTTTTTACTTTTTTCTTTCGCGGTTTACGCATAGTTTTTAAATGTTTTAAGCTTCTAGTAGCTGTAGCTGATCTATTAAGCGTTGTGCGATAAGCCGGTTGATACGTTTATTGACCTCAGATTTATTTTCCTGGTAGAAATCCATTTCCTCAAGGGTGAAAAGTGCTAGAGTGATTCCTTGTAGTAATTTTCTTAGTTGATTGTCTTTGTTGATTTCATTTGAAATATACGTGGGGCGATCCTCTTTTTTTAAGCTATAAAACAGATTTTTTCTTTTGCGTATATGCATTTTAAAAATCTCTAACAGCAACTCGTTCTGGAATTTTAAAATAGGTCGTAAACAAGTGTTTTGAAAATGTTCAAGCGGAGTTTGAAGGGGAGAGGTAGCTAGGTTTAAATTTGGTCTTAACTGAAAAAGTGCTTCAGATCTTGATTTCATAATAGATAAAACTAGTTTTTAATAAAAATACAGAAAAAGCCTAGAGCTACACGTTAAAATCATCTTAATAAAAAATTGAATTCTACTACAGATGCTTATTTTTAACCTAAAATGAAACTATGATTAAATCTATAAATCCGTACACGGGAGAGACCATAAAAAAATACCGCCAAGACACAAAATCAATACTCAATAAAAAACTTAAACGCGCCGAAAAACAATATGATGTTTGGCGCACCCACAATTTGAATAGTCGCGCAAAATTTGTAAGAGCTGTAGGTCAAATTTTACGTAAAAATACCGATAAATATGCAGCGATGATTACCCAAGAAATGGGTAAGCCCATCAGCCAAGCTAAAGCCGAAGTTGAAAAATGCGCATGGGTTTGTGATTATTATGCCGACAACGCAGCCGAAGCTTTGCAAAATGAAGTTATTGAAACCGATGCGTATAAATCTTTGGTGCGTTATGATCCTTTAGGTATTATTCTGGGCGTTATGCCTTGGAATTATCCGTTTTGGCAAGTATTCAGGTTTGCTATACCTACTTTAATGGCTGGTAATACAGTGCTTTTAAAGCACGCTAGCAATGTGATGGGATGTGCAGAACTTATTGAAGAAGCTTTTAATGAAGCCGGTTTTCCCGAAGGTTGCTACCAAAATTTAATCATTAGTAGCAAGAAGGTAAATGCTATTCTCAAAGACGATCGGGTAAAAGCCGTAAGCTTAACCGGCAGCAAACCGGCAGGTAGTGCAGTAGCTTCAAAAGCAAGTGAATTAATAAAACCTTCGGTATTGGAGTTGGGAGGTAGTAATGCGTTGGTAGTTTTTGAAGATGCCAACCTAGAAGAAACGGTAAAAACCTGTGTGCAAGCGCGCTTTCAGAATACAGGGCAAAGCTGTATTGCGGGTAAAAGGCTTTTGGTTCAAGAATCGATATACCTTGAATTTATTGAAAAATTCATCACGCAGGTACGTGAATTAAAAAGTGGAAACCCCCAAGATGAAGATACCTTTATCGGTGTGATGGCGCGAGAGGATTTAGCCGAAGAACTCGAAAAACAACTCGAAGATTCACTTACCAAAGGCGCTCGCTTAATTCTAGGTGGCAAGCGTCGAAAAACTTATTTTGAACCCACTGTTGTAATCGATGTGCATAAAAAAGCACGTATTTTTGAAGAAGAGACCTTTGGACCCGTAATGGGAATTACTCCCTTTAAAACCGATTTAGAAGCGATTGATTTGGTTAACCGCTCTAAATTTGGATTAGGGGTTTCTATTTTTACCGAAGATTACGAAAGGGCTGAAGCCTTGATCGGGCAGTTTGACGAAGGAGCGGTTTTCGTGAATGAATTGGTAAAAAGCGATCCAAGACTACCCTTTGGTGGTACCAAAGAGTCGGTTATGGTCGAGAGCTAGGTACTTTTGGAATCAAAGAATTTGTAAATGCCAAAACGGTATACTTCAAAAAAAATTAAATCTTCAAATTTGATTTTGAGTAGGTTGCTTACCGTAAAATAAAAAAAAATAAAATTAGTTAGAAAACAGCTTGATTTTTTTAAAAACAGTTATATATTTGCAACCGCTAACAGCAATGGTCGCGTAGCTCAGCTGGATAGAGCATCTGCCTTCTAAGCAGACGGTCACAGGTTCGAATCCTGTCGCGATCACTTGATGGGACAAATTCAAAAATGATGAATTTGTCCCTTTTTTATTTCCATTTAAGTCTTTGTCAATCAATGAGATATACCTGATTGCTTCATTGATCCGAGTGGTTCGATATTCAAATCCGTCAAAAGTCAGATTTTCAGGAAAGACCGAACCAATGATCTTTCTTTTTTGTGTAATCGTCCCGGTTTCATACAAATAGCCCAACTGTGAAAGATTGCTGATCGCCTTGTCCCACAAGGGTTCCACGTTCTGTGTGTCTGTAATCGTACTTGTGAGTTTAGCTTCCAGCCTGTTTATTTTTTTATCGGCATCCGCTTTCATCATTCGGTAATCATCCGCTTCAATATCACCACATAAAAGCAGTTCCCTGGCTTTACTCAGTTTATTGTTTTCGTCCTGTAAACGGATTTTGAGTTGCTGTATATTTCCAATCCTGTCTCTGGTTTTTGCTTTATATACCGTAGTAATGACTTCTTTAAATAGATTGAGTTTAGGAATAGAATACACATATTTCCCAATTTCAGAAACCATCGTATCGTTCATATACTCCGCTTTTTGTCTGAATTTACAGCCACCAGAGCAATGGTAATAGTAATAATACTGGAAACGCCCTTTGGATTTACTTCCCGTTAGCATACGTCCGCAATCCGGGCAAATCACAAATCCCCGTAATGGATAATGGTCATCCACCTTTATTTTAGCCCGCATCACTTTTTTACGACCGTCAAGTACATCCTGTACATCATAGAACAGAGCTTCGGATATCAAAGGTTCATGTTGCCCCATCACTAATTGACTTTCTTCATCTTTGTATTTAGGAATAAATATTTTACCGCAATACATAGGGTTACGGATAGCTGTCCAGAAGTTATTCTTACTGCATTTCAGCCCCTTTTCCCTTGCCATTTTCCATACCTGCTCGGTACTGAACATATTTTTTGCCAACTCTTTGAATGCCCATTTCATAATATCACTCTGGACTTCCCTTGGGGCAATATATTTTTTACCGCTTTCGTTGGTTTTATTGACGTATCCAATAGGAGCTGTTCCCATCCAGCGCCCTTCTTTTTTAGCCCTGCGCATCCCATGAAATACATTCAATGCCCTTCTGTCATTCTCCACTTCAGGAGCAGCCAGATAAAAAGCGAGCATCATTTTATTTTCAGGAATGGATAAATCGAGTGGTTGCTCCACTGCCTGCGGTTCTACCCCCAATCTTCTCAACGTACCGATCATCTGATAAGCATCTCCCGCATTCCGGCTAAACCTGTCCCATTTGGTAAATAATATCAAATCGGACTGCCCTCTGGATTTACGAAGGATGCCGAGCAGTTTTGTCCAGGAAGGACGTTTAAAGGTTTTTGCCGAATGATCCTCATAAATCACTTTTCGTACCTGAATATGGTTGATCTCACAATACTTGCGCAAACGCTCTTCCTGATCCCGTTGTGAGTAGCCTTTGTCGGCCTGTTCATCCGTGCTTACCCGTATATATAAATCTGCAATTTTCATCGTTCCAAAGTATTAAGGTTGTTCAATCTAACAGCCTGATTCCGTTTATAAATATACGAAATTCAGGCAGGTTTTGCCAGATACTGATCTACAACAATATCCGCGATCTCATACATAAAGTCCAGGATGACTTTTACCTGTTCCACTGTTACTTCTATACCGTCTTCTTTCAATAGTGCTATTGCTTTTTCCGGCGGAATTCTCTTTACTTCATTTTCCATCTTACATCTCCGCTTTAAAACAGCAAAAGCCCCGAAGGGCTTTGTGCCGAAAAATTAATTCATTTTACCCATCGCTTTCGGGAAAGTAAATTTTACTCCCCCTGTTTTTATTAAATGAGGGTTCATACCGTATATACCCGTAGGCATTGAGATCCTTTACACATTTATGATACGTCATGGCAGATGATATTTTTGCAATCTTCATAATGTCATAACTAAATGCCACTATCGGATTGCTATTGCCCATCTGCGCCCGGTACTCCAATAGGGCAGCATAAATCCCTATATGTGTAATGCTGATACGGCCATCCTGCTCAATAGCCGTAAAAAAGTCAGATAAAGGCTTTAACTGTTCCATATCCTTTAGGTTATGGTGGGTCTCTTTCTTTTCTTCTTAGCCTTCGGTATATCCGGAGCCTCGTCGACAATCGGCTGCTCCTGGCCTTTATGCTCCTGTTTAGCAGAGTGGCTTTGTGCTTCCGATTGTTTTTCAGTCTTGGACTGGCGGTTATCCACCCGTTGCATATTACTGTCATAGATATTTATGGTCTTAAACCGTGGATTCGCCTCGATGTACTGTTTTTGCTCCGAACCTTCCTTTTGAAAAGTTGCCGATTGCAGATTTCCCTTTTTCAGGAATCGACCAGATTGGATTTATAGGTTTCATTCTTCAATTCTTTAATAGGATGTTTAGCGAGTGTTGCTTCCAGATCATACCCGTAGTTTTGATGGTACTGCTGTATTTTGAAATTTCCATTGTCATCACTCTGTTTAAAATCCATCTGTAACCAGGCATTGTAAAGTTGCCCTTCCTTGTTGGTCAGATCCTTATTGACCGACCGGCCTTCCATCAGGTTATAGGCTTCTTTCAGGGTAATGTTATTGCCTTTGTTGATATAGAAGGTTTGTTTCATTGCTTCATCGGGATTGTTTTCCTTTTGCACACTCACCTGGTACGAATTGAAGAAATACATATCCGTTTGCTTGGACTTGCTAAAATTCATTCGGGCTTCCACCTTATCGGTACCGAATTGCGTTTCATGTACCAGCTTAAAAGCTGGTTTTTCTATTTCCATCATTCGCTTTAAGGGAACTTCAAAACCTTCCCCGAAACCGGTATATTTAATCTGGTCTTTCAGGTATTCTAAATTCTTCTGATTCATGATATTTTGATTTAAAAGTTATTGATAGGTGTACTTCCTGTTGATTTGCAATTTGGGAAGTACTGCCGCTTTAATAATCGTCCTGTTTTTTACACTGAGTTCGATATGCCTTCCGCCATTTGCTTCAAACAATTGTATGGCGAGGTATTTCTTATCGGGAATGGTAAACTTGGGAACCGCAACCACCAAGGTCTGTAAAGACCGGCCGTTAATTATTGTTACCCTTATTTTGGATGTGTACCGGGTAATTTCAATTTCCTGTGAAGCTGTACGTTTCGCTTTTTTCTGGTCACGGATAAAAAAGCGTAATTGGTCAATATCATAACTGATATTGGATGTGTTGGTAAGGGTTAACCGCAGGTACATCAGGTTATCTCGAATGAATATCCCGTTCAATCCGAAACGGATACCATATTTGCGGTGCTTTACCTTACGCCCCTTGTATTTGGAATACAAGGCGTGTGTAGCATAAGTGTTGACTTCAGCTTCGTTAACCGATCCGGGTGAAAGGAAAATACTGTTTTTGTTATCCCTTTCCTTCATGGAAACATTCAAGACAGATGGTTTGGGGGTATAGTTAATCACAAAGGAGTTTAATTTTCCGTCTGCGGTAATTACCGTCAGGTTGGTCTCCGGAAAACTGTCCCTTGCTGCTTTGAGCTGTAGGATATTGGCAGCCCCTTTGGCTTTTTGTGCCAATACATCTTTACTGCCCCTGTCCACACCTACAATGGCACTCGGAAATATAATATTGGTCGTTTTAAAATAGGTAATCTCCAAAGGATAGGGAGCGATGGATTTGGGCTCAAGCTTAGTGATGCTTTGAGCATTTACATTCAATCCGAAAAGGAACAGGAAAAATCCCATTACCATACGTGCATTTATCTTTTTCATCTTTATGGAATTTTAAATGGTTATTACTTATTGATTTGCTTTTGTTTTTCATCACGAAGCAATACCTGATAGCCTGCTTTCAGGGTTACTTTTATCAGTTTTACTTTTTTGCTGAATAGTGATTTAGCCGTTTCTATACCGGCACCTGCGGCTGTGCCTGCCAGGAAGGATCAAGGGAAGTCAATCCAATATTCTGCATGGAGCGGTCAGCCGATTGTTTAGCGACATCCCGGGTAATGGCACCGGGAATGTAAACCCCGTCCAATCCATCCATATCGTACACGGAGAGTTCTACAGGGAAGAGAGAATTACCGCTTCTAATGCTATTTATTTTGATATGCAGCCTTTCCCCGCTAAGGGAAGCGATTCCAAACACAAAGTTGTCTTTGGGAATATGCACCCCATTAATGAATACATCATTGACCAGGCGAAGCTTTACGGTAGATCCGTTAACCACGGTCTGTGACTCGTGAATAACCGCCTGTATGGCATTTTCAGGTTGTTCAGCAATTGGGTCATCGTCCAGGGAATAAAATCCATTTGCCGTAGGAGTAACAAAGTGTCCGGTATGCATCAGGGAAATCCTATCATCTTCCTGTTCGGTGGATACTTCATACAATTGTTCCCTACGAGCCTCCGATAGTTGTTTTAATTTCTCCTGAACCCGCTCCGGATGCTGTACATCCAGAATCTTTTCCAGCATACTGTTGAGCTGTTCCAGCTCCGGGTCAGGTGCTTCCGGCTGGGTCATGGTGTGCATCATTTCTTCCAGCCTGTCCACATCACTGGAACTCACAGAGGTATTTCCATAATTGGTTTTTGTTTCCTGTTTCGGGGAATCTTCAGGAAGCTGGTTGCGTTCCACCGGTTTGTTCAATTCCCTGTTTAAAGCTTCCAGCTTTTTATAAATTTTATCCGTATTCGGATCGTTGCCCTGACCACTTCCGTATAGGGAAGTTTTCAGTCCACCGGAAGATACTTGACCGGATTCTATTTCCTGTTGGGGTAATACATCATCTGTATCGGAAATCACACTGTTTTTATAATTCGGGTCATTGTTTACGGAGTTCCCTGAATTTTGCCGAATCCTGTTCTGCCCGGTTGTAATAGCTCATCTTATCCATTTGCTTATCATCGGTCAGTTTTGCTTCCGGCAGGTGAAGGTTAAATCCATTCTGTGGAGTTTCCTGTGCCTGTAGTTCCTGTACCTGTCCGCCTCCCAATACCCAAAATATCAGGGTGGTGAAAGGAAGTACGAGCAGCGGCAATACCAATATGAACTTGCGCTGTCTTTTCATTTTTGGTGTTATTACCTGTTTTTCCATGATCATTAATTTTTAAAGTTTTGATATTCTTTTTCGATATAGCGAACCGAATCCATCAGTCCCGGACGGGTTGCTATAAATACTGTCATAGATATTTCTGCCCCGATGGACTTCGGGCAAGGCTATCCATATACAATCGAAACTTTTGGATGCGCCTGTAATCCTGTTTGGATATCGGAGGGAGCGGTGATTCCATAGCTCCGGATTCCGTAAGATGCCGGGGACGTTTGATCGGGGTTACCCTAAAGGCATTGCCCTTACTTTTTCCCGTGATGGCGTGTACCCCAAGGTAGATACAGTAACTGCTGGTGAGGCTTACAAAAATGACCAGCGCTATGGTTACTGCCCGCTTAGAAGTACTCTTTGTCTTATTCGACATCCATTGTGCCCATGCTTTTTGCAGCCATTTGTATAAGGCAAGTAATCCCAGGATTAAGAGTCCATTTTTAGGAGCCTCCTTTTTCTGTTTTGCATTTCGTTTCATCTGTACAAAATTTTATAAGCCACTCAATTGACTTTGTTTGTATCAATTTTGAATAAATGTCCATTATGGACTAATACCGTCTGGCGGTCGTTTTCAGATCCTTGTTGGCGATGGTTGCCCAGCGTTCTATCAGAAAACCATGCGGGTTGTTATCACTGCGGGACACATTACGCAACGCCCCTTCGGTAATCAGGCTTCGAGTAGTGATACTGGTGGGACGGACGATACGCTGGGTGGCATAGCACCGAAATTTATACGGGTATTCATTGATGTCCACCGCCACGCTATCCACATGGATAGTTTGGTTAACATTACCGGAAATAAGCCCGGCATAATACCCGTTCTCCTTTAGGTCGTCATAGATTCTTTTGGCACTCCCATCCGCCAGGTATAAAGCTTTAGTGATATTCGTTTCAATTGCTTTATCATCCGGGTCAAGGGTAAAGAACAATTGGTGGAAGGTTTTCACATGGTCCCGTGCTTCCACAGGGATATTGTCCTTACGTCCGGCGGAATAGGCTTCCAGTGCCTTGCCATTGGCAAGAATGTAAATCCTGTCCTGCATCTGGGATACCAGACTGAAACTCTTATACAGGGCAAAGCAGGATAATAGCACTGAGCCTGCAATAATGAGCATGGTAAATCCCCGG
>CATQIB010000007.1:77500-259155 GCA_958296185.1 uncultured Mesonia sp. | reverse complement strand
AAAAGAAATTATTTTATCCAGTAGGTTAGCTACTACCCAACTTTTAATCGATACCTTAAAGGGTATTGAGCATAATATAGAACATGTTATTTCGGCGAGTGCCATTGGTATCTATCCTAGTGATTTTCAAAAGCTATATCATGAAGACCAACACCCAATTGCTGATAATTTTTTAGGTGAGGTGGTTGAAAAATGGGAAGCTGCAGTTGACGGGTTCGAGCAACTTGGAATAGATGTGGCAAAAATTAGGATAGGTTTGGTTTTATCAAAAAATGGAGGAGCGCTAGAAAAAATAGCTAAACCAGTGCGATATGGTGTTGGGGCACCTTTAGGTAGCGGAAAGCAATGGCAATCCTGGATTCATATTGAAGATTTAGCCAGTATTTTTTTATTTGTTGCAAAGAATAGGTTAGAAGGCGTCTATAATGGTGTTGCTCCTAATCCCGTAACCAATCAAGAACTCACTTCACAAATAGCCAAAGTTTTAAACAAACCTTTATGGTTGCCTAATGTGCCAGAATTTGCTCTAAAACTAGCATTGGGAGAAATGGCCACCATTGTGCTTGGCAGTCAACTGGTTTCTAATAATAAAATTGATAGTCAAAGGTTTCTTTATAAGTTTACCCATATTAAACCAGCTTTAGAAGATTTATTATAAAAAAAGCGGTGAAACATTTTCACCGCTTTTTTATAAAAGTAAAAAGTTAAAGTATTTATTTTGTAGCAACTACTACTAAACTTAACTCAATTTCGTCGTTAACAAACTTATCTTTCAAGTCGTCAAAAACACTTTTAGAGGCATAGTTTACATTCCACTTTGTTCTATCAATAGTAAACGGCTCGCTTTTTAAGGTAAGTTTATTTTCATTTACCTCATAGTTTACAGGGATTTCAATATTTTTAGAAATATCTTTCATAATTAAATTTCCCGCAAGCATCGTTTTGCCATCCATTTCCTTTACTTCGGTGATTTGGAACTTAGCCGTAGGAAATTCAGCTACATTAAAAAAATGATCTTCTTGCCCTTCTACTGTTCCTTTTAAGTGTGCCATTAATTTATCACGATCTTCACCTTCAAGGTCAGTAACATCGATACTGGTCATATCTATAACCACCGTACCACCAGAAAGTTTATCGCCATCAACGGTGAATTCACCTTTGCTTAGCATAACTGTTCCTGTATGATCACCAGCTGGCTTAGAACCTACCCAGTCAATTTTTGACTCTGCAGCGTTTATGGCATAAGTTGAAGACTCAGCGCTAGCTTCGGCAACTTCTTGTGCTTCTTTCGGATTGGTTTCATTTTTAGCTTCGTTTTTACAAGCTACGGTGCTTAATCCTAAAAAGGCTAATAGCATACCGTTTAATAATACTTTTTTCATAGTTGTATAAATAATTGATTTTAATGTGCTCAAAAATACAATGTTTGGCATTTAAAAAATCATAAAAATATGATAAAAAAGCACAGGTGACATTTTGGCATTTTTGTAAGAATGGCAACAGTTTTGCTCATAGGGCAACAGAGATTTAATTTTATTAATCATGAGCAAGGAACAAGAAAAGCAAAATAGCGAAAATTATAAAGAGCAACTAGACCAGGAAATGAATGATGTTATAGAGAAGGATGCCGAAGAAAATCAGGCTGAAGCCGATGAAGATACCAACCAAGATATTAGTGAATTGGATAAGCTAAAAAATGATTTGCAAGAAGAAAAAGATAAGTTTTTACGCCTATTTGCAGAATTTGAAAATTATAAACGCAGAACCAGTAAAGAGCGTATCGAGTTGTTTAAAACAGCGGGTGAAGAAATCATGCAGGTCATGCTTCCTGTTTTAGATGACTTTGATAGAGCTTTAAAAGAAATTCAGAAGTCCGAAGATGAAAATATGCTTAAGGGGGTAGAGCTTATCAGTAATAAACTACGCAGAACTTTAGAAAGTAAGGGCTTAGCCCCTATCGCTGTTAAAGCTGGCGATAAGTTCGATGCCGATATACACGAAGCTGTGACACAAATTCCGGCACCCGACAAAAAATTAAAAGGTAAGGTAATCGATGTGGTGGAGACAGGTTATACCTTAGGGGATAAAATTATTCGTTATCCAAAAGTGGTTACCGGTAAGTAATTAAACATAGAATTGATGAAAGAAGATTATTACGACATATTAGGAGTGAGTAAAAATGCGACCGAAGCCGAGATTAAAAAGGCCTATCGCAAAATGGCGGTGAAATACCATCCCGACAAAAATCCAGATGACCCTAAAGCCGAGGAGCTGTTTAAAAAATCTGCCGAGGCTTATGATGTATTGAGCAACCCCGACAAAAGGGCACGTTATGACCAAATGGGACATGCAGCATTTGATGGTTCTGGTGGCTTTGGCGGCGGAGGAATGAATATGGATGATATCTTTAGTCAGTTTGGAGATATATTTGGCTCTGCTTTTGGTGGTGGTCAAGGTGGTTTTTCTGGCTTTGGTGGTGGTTTTGGTGGCGGTCAACGCCGTGCTAAAGGCAGCAATATGCGTATTCGCGTAAAGCTTACTTTAGAAGAAATTGCCAATGGTGTAGAGAAAAAAATAAAAGTAAAACGCAAGGTGCAAGCACCAGGAACAACTTACAGTACTTGTTCTACTTGTCAAGGTTCGGGGCAAGTTACCCGCGTAACCAATACCATTTTAGGTCGTATGCAAACCGCTTCTCCTTGTACTCAATGTGGAGGTAGCGGACAGGTTATTGATAAAAAACCTGCTGGAGCCGATGCACAAGGTATGATTCAAAAAGAAGAAACCGTATCAATAAAAATTCCAGCTGGTGTAGTAGAAGGAATGCAATTAAAGGTTTCAGGAAAAGGAAATGAAGCACCTGGTAATGGTATAGCCGGTGATTTACTAGTTGCCATCGAAGAAAAAGAACATCAACATTTACAAAGAGAAGGCGATAACCTGCATTATGATCTTTATATCAGTTTTCCTGAGGCAGCACTAGGGGCTTCTAAAGAAATACAAACCGTTAGCGGTAAAGTACGTATAAAGATTGAAGCTGGCGTGCAAAGCGGCAAAATTTTGCGCTTGCGCAATAAAGGAATTCCAAGTATAAACGGCTATGGTAAAGGAGATTTACTGGTGCATGTAAACGTTTGGACACCTAAAACGCTAAATAAAGAACAAAAAGAATTTTTCGAAAAAATGCAGGGAGACGATAATTTTGAACCTAATCCAGAAAAGTCTGATAAATCTTTTTTTGAAAAAGTGAAAGATATGTTCTCATAATTGCAGTATTAACAAAATTTTATATATATTTGAATATCACCGATTGCATATTGGTGATATTTTTCTTTTTCATAGCAATTTTTTTCCCATCCTTATTTCATAGAAGTTTTAAGGATGGGTTTTGTTTTTTTAGCCATTTGTTTAGTAAATTTATCCCTTAATATTGCGTATGAATCTTTTAGAAGTAAAAGGCCTCACTAAAAAATATGGAGATAAATTGGCTCTGGATGGTTTTTCGTTTGAGGTACCTAAAAACAGTATTTTTGGTCTTCTTGGGCCAAATGGTGCGGGGAAAACTACCTTAATTCGAATTTTGAATCAAATTACTCAACCCGATTCAGGTGAAATTAACCTAGACGGTAGACCACTTAAACCAAAAGATGTCGAACTCATTGGCTACTTGCCCGAAGAAAGAGGCTTGTATAAAAGTATGAAAGTAGCCGAACAGATTATCTATTTGGCCCAACTAAAAGGTTTGTCTAAAACTGTAGCCAAGAACCGCATGCATTATTGGTTTGATCGTCTGAATATAAAAGGTTGGGGAGACAAAAAAATTGAGGAGCTATCAAAGGGAATGGCGCAGAAAATACAGTTTATAGTTACGGTGATTCATAACCCGCCTTTGTTAATTTTAGATGAGCCCTTTAGTGGTTTTGATCCTGTGAATGCAAATTTGATCAAAAAAGAAATTCTAACGCTAAAAGACCAAGGAGCAACTATTATATTATCAACCCATCGAATGGAAAATGTAGAAGAGCTCTGCGATAATATAGCTCTAATTCATCAGTCAAAAAAGGTGTTAGATGGTCCGGTAAAAACCATAAAGCGCAATTACCGATCACAAACTTATGAGGTAGGTTTTCACTCGGAAAGTGCTGAGGAAATCACTAGACAATTTTCGAATAATTTTAAAGTACAACCGGCTTATTTCAACGATATTAGTGCTCAAGCTAAGCTGCAGGTTAAATTAGATGACCATCAATCTACCACCTCGCTCCTGCAATTTCTTATTGATAGAAAAGTAGAAATCACTCATTTCAGTGAGTTAGTTCCTTCAATAAACGATATATTTATAAAAACGGTAGAGCAACATGGGTAACTTAAGTCTTATTATTAAGCGAGAATATCTGGCCAGAATTAAAAATAAGGCTTTTATCATTATGACTTTTTTAAGTCCGCTTCTCGTTGTGGGGATGATATTCTTAGTCGCTTACCTTAGCAGTTTAAATAACGACGAAAAGAAGATAATTGCCCTTCACGATGTGCAAGAATTAATTAATAAAGAACTACCCAACACCAACCAGCTTGGTTTTGTAGATTTTTCGAACCTCCCTTTAGATCAAGCTATTATGCGTGCTGATAAAGAAAAACTTTATGGTTTGCTTTATGTGCCTGCTGTAGAAGATGCTGCTATCTCTAATCCCAGTATAGAATTCTTTGCTAAAGAGGCTCCCAGTAGTTTTTTAGTGTCAGATTTAGAACAAAAAATAAGTCGAATTATAACCGATACCAACTTGGCCAATGCAGGGATAGACAAAACTCAATTGCAACAAGCACAAACAAAAGTAAACCTACAAATCGAAGATTTCGACGGACAGTCAACCTCTAAATTGGCGGGCTATGTTAAAATGATTTTTGGTGGTGCCGCGGGTTATTTGCTTATGATGTTTATCATCATTTATGGCAATATGGTTATGCGCAGTGTAATTGAAGAAAAAACAAACCGTATTGTAGAAATTATTATTTCTTCGGTAAAGCCTTTTCAATTGATGTTGGGTAAAATTACAGGTACTAGTTTGGCAGGTCTTACGCAATTTTTAATTTGGCTGATCTTTGGCGGAGTTCTTTTGCTAATTAGCAGCAGTCTTATAGCACCAAATGAGCCAGGAATAGCAAGTGCGGCGACACCTGTTGATAGCGATGAGATAGCCTTGCTTTTTCAAAACATTATGGCACTCCCGCTCTTTAAAATAAGCCTTTCATTTTTCATTTATTTCATTGGGGGCTATTTCTTATACAGTGCCATTTATGCTGCCATAGGTGCCGCAGTTGATAGCGAAACCGATACCCAGCAATTTATGTTTCCTATAATTGTACCACTAATGCTGGGAATTTATGTTGGCTTTTTTACGGTTATTGAAAACCCACACGGCACCGTGGCAACCGTTTTTTCGCATATTCCTTTAACTTCTCCAATTGTTATGCTAATGCGAATTCCATTTGGAGTGGCTTGGTGGGAAGTATTAATATCTTTAAGTATTTTATTTGCTTCGGTTTTTTTAGTGATTAAAATGGCAGCAAAAATTTATCGCATAGGTATTTTAATGTATGGAAAGAAGCCAACTTATAAGGAATTATTCAAATGGTTAAAAAATTAATAAAATGAACGAAATCACGTCAAATAAACGTTAATGCTTTAAGAGGTTTATTGTAAATACTTATATTCGGTGATAACGGACACCTCGATCATTTTATGAGAAATTTTTTTAAGGCTTTCAATTTTTGGCTGATCCTGTTTTTAAGCTACTCTTGTGGTTTAAAAGCACAAACTACAGATCTTGCAAGAATCGAATATACACGTATACCTTTTTCTAAGGGAAAACAATCCATGAATCGATTTCGGGCATTTATACAGGCCCCAATTCCCATAAAGGAAGATTATTTAGTATTCGGGGCCGAGTATAGAAAAACCGATTTAGATTTTAAAGAAGACATCCCTTTTGAATATAACCGATTAGAATCTACGCAACGCATAGATGCTACCTTGGGCTATATTAAAAAAATTAAAGCAAGTAATTGGCGTTTAGCCTTTAGGGGCGGAATACGCTTGACCTCAAATTTTGAGCGTTCATTAGTGCAGGATGATCTAATATATATAGGTGCCGTTTATGCCATAAATGATGTGAAACAACACGATGAAAACGGTACAGTAATTGGCAAACCTTATCGTTGGATTTTCGGCTTGGTTTATACCAGCACCCCGGGGCGAAATTTTCCCTTACCTCTAATTAATTTTTTTAGAAAACCTAACGATACTTGGTCGTACACTTTGGGTGTGCCGAAGACTTTATTAAGATATTCGTTTAATGATAAGCACCATCTTCACGCTTTCGCTTCCTTAGATAATCATTTCGCAAATATTCAAAACAATTTACGTATAGATAATGTAAACCGCGTAGGCGAAAATATTTCTATGACCAACGTTACTCTAGGTCTAGGATATGAGTTTTATTTTACCGACCATTTACAATATTATTTGTATGTTGGCCATACAGTTTATAATGAATACAGAATAAGAGATAATAACCGTGACGATGTTTATGTTATTGAAAACGATAATACTTGGTATATTCGTTCAGGGCTTAAATTTAAAATATAAATGGGAAAAATTTTAATCATAGAAGATGAAGCAGCCATTAGGAGGGTGCTTAAAAAAATATTAACCGAGGAGAATAAAAATTATGAAGTTAGTGAAGCCGAAGATGGCTTGATTGGAATAGAACTCATAAAAAACAACGACTATGATTTGGTATTATGCGATATCAAAATGCCAAAAATGGACGGTGTTGAGGTGCTCGATGCAGTCATGAAGATAAAGCCTGAAATTCCTATGGTCATGATATCTGGCCATGGTGATTTAGAAACCGCAGTAGAAACCATGCGTAAGGGAGCATTTGATTATATTGCCAAACCACCAGACCTCAATCGATTACTCAATACTGTGCGCCACGCGCTAGACAGAAAATCATTGGTTACCGAAAATAAGCGCCTAAAGAAAAAGGTAAGTAAAAATTACCAAATGATTGGTGAATCGCCAGCTATAGTGCAAATAAAAGAAATCATAGAAAAAGTGGCGCCAACAGAGGCTAGGGTACTTATAACCGGGCAAAACGGTACCGGTAAAGAATTGGTAGCACACTGGTTGCACCAAAAAAGTGAACGAGCCAAAGGACCCATGATTGAAGTGAATTGCGCTGCTATTCCAAGTGAATTGATTGAAAGTGAACTTTTTGGGCACGTAAAAGGTGCGTTTACTTCTGCCAACAAAGACCGCGCAGGTAAATTTGAAGCGGCTAATGGCGGTACTTTGTTTCTCGATGAAATAGGCGATATGAGTCTATCCGCGCAAGCTAAAGTTCTGCGAGCTTTACAAGAGAATAAGGTGCAAAGGGTAGGATCAGATAAAGATTTAAAAGTTGATGTACGCGTAGTTGCAGCCACCAATAAAAATTTAAAGGAAGAAATAAAAGCCAAGCGTTTTAGAGAAGATCTATACCATAGGCTAGCGGTTATTCTTATTGCTGTTCCTAACTTAAATGATAGGAGAGAAGATATTCCTAGTTTAGTGAATTATTTTTCAGAAAAAATAGCCAAAGAACAGGGCACCACGCCCAAAACCTTTAGTGAGGACGCTTTAAGCCAACTCAAAGATTATGATTGGACAGGTAATATTCGGGAGTTACGAAACGTGGTTGAGCGGTTGATGATTTTGGGAGGAAAAGAAATCACTCAACGCGATGTTGAAGCTTTTGCGAGCAAATAAAAAAAACATTTAAGTAAAAAAAGCAGCTGTAAGGCTGCTTTTTTTATTCTATATTTTACTGGTCTTCGTATTCAGGATGCTTTTTAGGGTCGTATTTTAAGAAATACATAGTTTTACCATCTTCTCTATTCCAAGTGTGAAATAATTCAAAACCAAATTTTTGATATACAATGGTATTTCGGCGCATTTGCGTTTCTGCAAATAGGGGCAAATTTAACTTATGCGCTCGTCTTAAAAACTCATCTTTCATTTGTTTTGCTACCTGTGTGTCTGCACCGCGATTATCTTTACTAATTCCCCAGAACCAGCAATATAAATAATCTTGGTCAGCTGGTCTTTGCTGGCGTACATATTTTTGGTTTCGTAAAATTTTAGGAATATTTTTGAAACCCGTTACATGGTAAACCAACTTTAAATCTTCCCATTTATCTTTGAAAAAATTAGGCTTGTCTTTACTGTTTTGAATAACAATACCAATACCCATCTCATTATCAGATAACACCAACGCGTCTTTAGCTATTGCTTTATCAATCATATAAGTAGCTAAATATTTGAACCGCTGTTCGGTTTTCGCATCTTTCTTTACGATTTCCATAGAGGTTGGCGTCTCTTTCAAAATCTCGGCCATGCGCTCCACGATAGTATTTTTGTCCAAATCAAAATGTTTTAAGGCGCAAAGATACTGAATTCACTTTTATTTTAATAGGGCTCCTCTGGTTTATCGAGAATACTGAGGAATGTTATGAGATTTGTTTACTTTTAAGCCAGATACTCATCAGGCAGCTATAGCTATAATACTAAACATTATGAAATCAATTGATATAAACCATTTTATCGCTTCAGAAAATGTGAATTTAAAAAATGCACCTACCCACATCGATTTAGGAGTAACCAATAAGGAGGCTAAACGAGCCCTAAAACCTATCCGTAAAGAGCTTGCTAGCTGGCAAGATAAATTATATGCGCATGGTAAATATTCGGTTTTGGTCTGTTTACAGGGAATGGATACAGCAGGGAAAGATAGTTTAATTCGAGAGGTTTTTCAAGGCTTTAATTCACGTGGGGTGGTAGTACATAGCTTTAAAACTCCTTCTAAAAATGAATTGAAGCACGACTATCTATGGAGACACTACAAGAGATTGCCAGAGCGTGGAAAATTCGGGATTTTTAATCGAACCCACTATGAAAATGTTTTGGTAACCCGCGTGCACCCCGAGTACATTCTAAATGAAAATTTGCCGCAAATTAATTCCGTAAAGGATATCACGCCTAAATTTTGGGAAAAACGCTTTGCAGAAATCAACTCGTTTGAACAAACGCTTGTTCAAAATGGTACGCTTATTTTTAAATTTTTTCTTCATCTTTCTAAAGAAGAACAAAAAAATAGACTGCTGCGGCGTTTACATAAACCCGAAAAAAACTGGAAATTTTCACCCGGAGATATTGAAGAACGCAAACTGTGGGACAACTACCAAGACTGCTATCAAGAAGCCATTCAAAAAACCAGTACACCAGCAGCCCCCTGGTATATCATCCCAGCCGATAATAAAAAATACGCGCGCTATTTGGTGGCTAAAATTTTGTTTGAACGCCTTACCACTTTCAAAGATGTTAAAGAACCCACGCTACCGCTAGATATTAAAAGTGAGTTGACCAATTACATTAAAGAACTTGAACAAGAGACAAATTAACATAGTTTTATTACGCTGGGTTTGCTTGACTTTTTAAATAGGTCTTATTTTTGGTAAAAACCACGTTTATGCCACTTTTAGGATCTATTATTAAAAAAGTTATCGATGTAAGCGGTACGCTCAATCAAAATTCAAACCCGATCAAAGAACAAGAAGAAGTTTTAATGCATTTGCTTAAAACCGCTCAAGATACCGCCTTTGGTAAATATTATGGCTTTAAGGAATTGTTAGCTACAGAAGAGCCGCTTGCGGCTTTTCAAGAAACCGTACCTTATTTTGATTATCACCAAATGCAAGAAGGTTGGTGGGGGCAAACCCAAAAAGGACTTGCCGATATCACCTGGCCTGGTGCTCCAGAATACTTTGCGTTAAGCTCAGGCACCACTGGTAAAACAAGTAAACGTATTCCGGTAACCGATGAAATGATAGAAGCTATTCGTCAAGCCGGGATAAAGCAGGTGAGCGCTTTAGCTAATTTTGAGCTGCCCGCTGATTTTTTTGAAAAAGAGATCATGATGTTGGGGAGTAGCACCAACCTGCAACAAAATCAGGGGCACCTCGAAGGTGAAATAAGTGGTATTAGTGCTAGTAATATTCCTTTTTGGTTTAAAGGCTATTATAAACCAGGAGAAGAAATTGCTCAAATAGACGATTGGGATGAGCGGGTAAAGCACATAGCCGAAAATGCTAAAAATTGGGATATCGGTGCCCTAAGTGGGATTCCATCTTGGATGGAGCTAATGCTAAAAGAGGTAATTAAGTATCACGGGGTAAATAATATTCATGAAGTTTGGCCTAATTTACAAGTTTATACCTCGGGAGGGGTGGCTTTTGAACCCTATGAAAAAAGTTTTAATGCCTTGCTGGGTAAACCAATAACTGTAATTGATACCTATTTGGCTTCAGAAGGATTTTTAGCTTTTCAAAATCGCCCCGAAACAACCGCCATGAAATTGGTTACCGATAATGGAGTGTATTTTGAATTTGTACCTTTTGAGCCAGACTACATTAATCCCGATGGCTCTTTGTGTCAAGATGCCCCTGTTTTAAGGCTCGATCAAGTCGAAGAAAACGTAGATTATGTATTGCTTATTAGTACTGTTTCGGGAGCTTGGAGGTATTTAATTGGCGATACCATTGCCTTTACGGATGTAAGTAAGGCCGAAATAAAAATTACGGGTAGAACTAAGTTCTTCCTTAATGTAGTCGGCTCTCAGCTTTCTGTGAATAAAATGAATCAAGCCATCCAGGAGCTAGAAAAACAATTCAGTATAAAACTACCTGAATTTACCGTGAGTGCTATTAAAGAAAACGGTGAATTTTATCATGTTTGGCACCTAGGAGTTAATGAAAAAGGAATAATTGAAAACGAGAAGCTGGCCCAGGCCTTAGATGAGAATTTAAAAGCAGCGAATAAGAATTACCGTGTGGCAAGATCTAAAGCACTTAAAGGGGTAAAAGTACATACCATTCCACTCGATCTGTTTTATGAATGGAGTGGTGCCAATAAGAAAAAAGGCGGTCAAGTAAAGATGGAAAAAGTGATGGATGAAGAAAAGTACACTTCTTTTCGAGATTTTGTTAAAAGTCATTTATAAAGCTCCTTTTTCAATAACTTTTTTTGCTACTTCTTGCTTTAGTTTGTCGGCTCCTAGCTCATTTACAAGTTCCATGATTTCTTCGGGAGACATATATAGGTTTTTAATTCGGGCTTTGTATGCAGGTGAAAGGTCTGCATTATTCAAAATAAAATTTTTGGTGGCCAAAATATAGTCTTTCATACCGTGTTTTATGGCATATGTATCAGCGGTACGCTCAACTTCCTTTAGGTGTTTTTTAGAAAATAGGTATTTAAACCCTAAAAGAATTAAATCAAACGCATTTCGGTTGAGGTAATCCATAATATGTCCTAGTTCATGTCCAATCCAACCGATTAAAACTTCATCGGGTACGTCTAGAATCGAAAATTTTTCTTTTTCGATATGAAATTTTTCAGAAATTAAAATAAAATAGGCGCGCTCATTCTTGGGCTTAAAAATACTACCAAAGGCTGGCTGCGCCTGCATAGTCGATTTTTTTATCGATGACTTAAATTTAAAATGTATAGGAGTGTCTTTCAAGGCAGGAAAATAAGCTAAAGCCTCCTCTACCTGAGACTGTATGTTGTTGGGTATTGTTTTTCTTGTATAGTTTTTCACGCGCAGTTTCTTTTAATTTACAAATTAGGTTTTTTGTTTAGAAACGGCTGTTAAGCAATTCTAAAAATTAAAGCGCCTCACTAACCTAATACTGCTTTTATGTAAGGTTTATAAAGTTAGACTGTCATCAGAAAACCCAGAAGTAAATAAGACCTTAATAGGTTTTTTTTAATCTATTAAATTTAAATTGATTTAGATTCATTGTTTTGATTTTCAGTTTTTTGTCTTCTAAAATAAAGCGTCCGATAAATTTGATGGTGCTGCGACTAAAACTTCACTTTATTTCGATATAGAATTCCGCTAATTCCAATATCTTTGCACGCCAAATAAAATCGAGCGATGCAACTTACTGCTTACACAAAAGAATTTAAAAAGAACCTAACCATCGCTTTACCAGTGATGTTAGGTCAATTGGGTCATGTGTTGGTCGGGCTTGCCGATAATATTATGGTTGGTAAGCTGGGAGCCGCTCCCTTGGCAGCCGTTTCTCTTGGTAATTCATTGGTTTTTATCGCGCTTTCTATTGGCGTCGGATTTAGTTTTGCAATAACGCCTTTAATTGCCGAGGCCGATGGTGCTAATAATATAGAAAAAGGCCGTTCTTACTTTCAACACGGTATGATCATGTGCTTAACCACAGGTATTGCTTTATTTCTAGTACTTTGGTTGGCCAAACCTGTATTGTTCTACCTCAATCAGCCCGAAGAGGTGGTGCAATTGGCAATGCCTTATTTAGATATTGTAGCGTTCTCAATGATTCCGCTAATGGTTTTTCAGGGTTTTAAACAATTTGGTGACGGATTATCACAAACAAAATACGCTATGTACGCTACCATTGGGGCCAATATGGTTAACGTGCTTTTTAATTATTTGCTCATTTACGGAATATGGATTTTTCCGAGATTAGAGCTAGAGGGTGCCGCTTTAGGGACCTTGATTTCGCGTTTCTTTATGCTTTTCTTTTTGTATTATATTTTAAGATCAAAAAAGAAATTTGCTACCTACTTCGTTTGGGCGAAAAAATCATTACAAAAGAAAGTATTTAAACGTTTGTTTAATTTAGGCTTTCCCACCGCTTTACAAATGCTTTTTGAGGTGGGTGTTTTTACCGGTTCGGTTTTTCTTGCAGGTACCTTGGGCACAGATCCTCAAGCGGCAAATCAGGTGGCTTTAAACTTAGCTTCAATGACATTTATGATTGCTGTAGGTTTAGGCGTAACCGCAACCATTCGGGTGGGTAATCAAAAAGGGAAAAAGGCTTTCAAAGAGCTAAGACGAATTGCCTTATCTACATTTTTGTTAGTATTTTTAATCGAAGCCGTTTTTGCCATAGGCTTTATTGTGCTTAAAGATTGGTTGCCTACTTTTTATATAGACAATACACAAGTAATTTATTTAGCCTCTCAATTGCTTATCATAGCCGCTTTATTTCAGTTAAGTGACGGTTTGCAAGTAGTTATTTTAGGTGCTTTACGCGGATTGCAAGACGTAAAAATACCTACTTTGTTTTGTTTTATTGCCTATTGGGTAATAGGGTTTCCTATTTGTTTCTATCTCGGTAAGGAAGATGTACTAGGAAGTATGGGAATCTGGATTGGTCTTTTGGTGGGGCTTTCTGCTTCGGCGGTAATGCTATACTTTAGATTTAACTACCTTAGCAAAAAATTAATTGAAAAAGGAAGTATTTCTTTACCTTTATAAAAAATTCAAACTATGGAATTTCCAAAATTTTTACTAGCCGATAATACCGATTTTCCCGAGGCTATATTTATTGTGCATACCGACTACCCAAGGTTTATTATCAATTTGCAAAATGACGAGATTGAATGGCTGGAGGAGTTTGATGCGCACGATCAAAAAGAACTGGAAAGTGAAGTAGAAAATTTAATCGAAGAGGCTTCGCAATTTTACGACCGTGAAGTAGCCCGCTATCAAGAATAAAACTATGCCCACCTTAGAACAACTGTTGCAATGGGACCAAGAACTTTTCTTGTATCTGAATAACTTAGGTACGCCTACTTGGGATTGGTTCTGGATTTTTATAACGCACAAGTTTGCTGCTATACCCATGTATGCCTACTTGCTGTATTTGCTTTATAAAAACTATAACTTGAAGACACTCGGAATTACATTGGTTTTTATCGCGCTTTTAATAACGGCTACAGATCAATTGGCTAATGTATTTAAAGACGCTTTTGCCAGACCCCGACCTTGTAAAGAAGATTTTATGGCTCAAGGCCGATTTTTGATGGATTATTGCGGTAAGTACGGTTATTTTTCTGCACATGCAGCCAGCTCAACAGCACTAGCCATCTTTTTGGGTAACATTCTAAAAAAATGGTATAAGCTAGCTTTTCCCTTGTTATTTATTTGGGCCATGTTGGTGAGCTATAGTCGTATTTACGTTGGTAAACACTACCCAGGAGATGTTATAACGGGTATACTCATAGGGAGTATAATCGGGTTTTTATTTTATAAACTGCATCAAATCAGTATAAAAAAGTTAAACGCTAAAGCTTAGCGTATTTCTTTATGCAATTGGAGTAAATCAAAAGCGGCTTCAAACGGAGAAATTTCTTGCCGCTCTAGAGCTTCTATTTTTTCAGCCAAAGCTTGCTTTATTTTTGGGTTGGCATAAAAGTCCGCTTTTAGTTGGTCTTGTATGGTTTGTAAAAGCCAATGCTTGTTTTGCTCTAACCGCAATTGTTCAAAATACCCGTTGCCTTTGGTTAATTTAAAATAGGTCTCGAGCATTTCCCATATGCGGTCTATACCTTTTTGATGCAAGCCACTGGCAATTTTCACCAAAGGTTTCCAGGTACTTTCCTTGGTCGGGTAAAGATGTAGCGCTTTTTTAAATTCTGCTTGGGCTTGTCGCGCCGGCTTTAAGTTCTCGCCATCAGCTTTATTAATAACAATAGCATCGGCCATTTCCATAATACCGCGTTTAATACCCTGTAATTCGTCACCCGCACCAGCCAATTTGAGCAACAAAAAAAAGTCGGTCATACTATGCACCAAGGTTTCACTTTGTCCCACGCCCACGGTTTCGATTAAAATAACATCAAAGCCTGCCGCTTCGCATAAAATAACCGATTCACGTGTTTTCTGTGCAACTCCACCAAGCGAATCTCCCGATGCCGTTGGCCGAATAAAAGCATTCTCTTGTTTTACTAATTCTTCCATGCGGGTTTTGTCGCCCAAAATACTTCCGTGCGAAACGCTACTGGTAGGGTCTACAGCCAAAACGGCAACTTTCTTCGCATGTTTTTCGATAAGATAATTACCAAAGGCTTCAATAAATGTACTCTTACCCACACCCGGCACCCCCGTAATGCCTATGCGAATAGATTTCCCCGATGCAGGCAAACAGGTGTTGATAATCGTTTTTACCGATTCAAAATGCTTCTCCTGTTTGCTTTCAACTAGGGTAATGCCTTGACTCAACGCTGTTTTATTACCGGCTAAAATCTGCTGGGCTAAATCGGTGGCATCAATACGTTTTTTTCGTAAAGCCTTAATGCGTGCCGCACTTTTGGCACCAATAGATTGCGAGTGCTGTGAAGTCTTTTCGCTTAAAGCGGATTTATTTTTCTTGGGGGTAGGCATATGGATTTTTATTTAGCACAAATTTATGAATTCATTCTTGAAAACGGATGAAAAGCTTTTTATCTTCAAGCCATAAATTAAACTTAAAATTTTAATCAAGATGAAAACTTTTTATACAGAACAAGCAACCGCTAAGGGAGGTAGAGCCGGTCACGTAAAAACCGAAGATGGTAAAATAGATATGAATTTGAGTGTTCCTAAAGCCATGGGAGGAGACGATGGTGAAGGAGTAAACCCAGAACACTTTTTTGCTTGCGCTTATTCGGCTTGTTATGGAGGTGCGCTTGAGGCTGTGGCTAAAGAAGATAATATAGATTTAGGCGATTATAGCGTTTCAGCTTCTGTAAGTATTGGACGCACAGATGAAGGTGATTTTCAATTGGCGGTAATTCTAGATTCTTATCTGCCAACAGTTGATGTTGAAACAGGGGAAAAATTAGTGAATAAAGCACACGAAATTTGTCCGTTTTCTCGTGCCACACGAGATAATATCGACGTGACTTTAAATCTGTTGTTAGACGAGTAATCTAATAAGTATTTATTCAAAAAAAAGCCTAGTTGCTCTTGCATCTAGGCTTTTTTGTTGAGTTTATCAAATGCAAAGCTTACTTGGGTTTGGTCCCAACTTAAAACCATATAATTCAAATGGTTTTGTTTTTCAAAATGAATACTAAAGCGTTCTACGGTCTCGGGTAATTTTTGGGTTGGTACTTCAATGATTAAAGCATCGTAAGCTTCGTCTCGAGCGGCTTCTTGTGTACTTAAATCAATACCCCAAGCATACATCTTTTTATTAAAAATAATTTTCCAAGAATCCGGTTGCGGAATGGTCCATAAACTATAGCGCCCCGCATCTAACAACGAGCCGTCTACTTGAATGGCTTGATTAACCCAAAAAGTAGTAGCCTCGTTTGCCCCTGTTCGCCAAACTTGGTTGAAAGGTACTAGTCCGCCAAAAATCTCTCTACCACGTTTCGCGGGCCGATTGTAAAAAACTTCTACTTTTAAATTTCCTGTACGGTAATGTATGGTTTCTTCTGGACTATGTGATTTGGTTTGGTTTTTGATTAAAAAGAAGCCAATGATGCCTCCGATAAGTAGGATAAGGAAGATGCGAATACTTCTTTTCATATTTTTTTAAAGTGAAGATAAAAATTTTTTAGAAACTGCAACAAGAAGAGAAGCCAATCGTATTTAAAAATGAATAGAAACTAATTAAGCTTTATTTTGTTTCAAAACGATTTAATCGAACGCTGCCGAAAGCAAGACAGACGCGCACAGTTGAAGATTTACAACAAATACTGTGATGCCATGTATTATGTCGCCTTGAGATTTTTAAAAAATCAACACGAGGCCGAAGAGGCGATGCAAGAAGGTTTTATTAAAGCCTTTTCAAAACTGCATCAATTTACAGGAGAAGTTACTTTTGGCGCTTGGTTAAAACGAATCGTGATTAATACTAGCTTAGATATGCTTAAAGCTAAAAAGTTAAATTTAATTGCGATTAACGAGCAAACCTTAGGTAAGGTAGAAGAAGAAGATAATTGGAGTATTGCAGACGAAATAAGTGTTGAGCAGGTTAAAGACTGTATTGCTCAATTACCCGATAAATATCGCTTTGCTTTAATGCTTTTTTTAATCGAAGGTTATGACCACGAAGAAATAGCGCAAATTTTGAATATAACACAAGTATCGTCGCGTACACTTGTGCACCGAGGAAAGAAAAAGTTGCAAGAACAGTTAAAACATATTTACCATGGCACAGGATCTTAGAGAAATGTTGCAGTTTGAGGCCCAGAAAAAAGCCAATCCGCCCCTGGCAGATGGGCATAAAGATAGATTTTTAAGTCGATTAGAGGCTGAGTTTCCTGCATCCCAAAAGAAAAACAACTATTTTTTATGGTATAAAATTGCTGCCATCTTAGTGGTGGTACTGGTAAGTGGAGTGTTGTTTTGGCCTACATCGCCGCAATTAAATCAAGAGCAGTTGGTAAAAAATCAGCCCTCTAGCTCTCCTCATCTTCCTGTTGTGCCGGCTACCATGTTGAGCCAGAGCTCACCAGAATTTAAAAAGATAGAAGATTTTTACCTGGCCAACTTGCATACAGAACTCGCGGCCTTAACCATTACCCCAGAAAATAAAGAATTAATAGATGACTTTATGCTGCAATTAGAGCAGCTCGATGACGAATACCTAAGGCTTAATGAAGAAATTAAAGAATATGGCGTGAGCGAGGCTTCGATTGGTACGCTTATTCAAAACTTAGAGCTAAGACTCGATCTATTAAAACGATTAAAAAGTAAATTAAAATCCCTGAAACAAGAGCAGCAGCAACAGTTAACGGGAATAAGCATTTAGCATGAGAAACTTAGCTGTTTATTATATTAAAATATTAATTCTTGGTTTTTTTGGTTTGGCGACCACTGCCTTGGTAGCTCAAAAAACCACCTTGTTACACGAAAAACTAGAGGTTAATGCTCAACCGAGTTTAGAGCTGGAGTCTAGGCACACGCGAGTTATCATTGAAACTTGGGACCAAAATAAAACCGAGATTGAAGCCTTTGTTGAAGGTATAGATTTGTCTGAAAAACAAATCGAACAAATTAAAAAACTCTGGGGGGTGAGCTTTAAGGCAGATAGAGACCGTATTTTGTTGCGCTCCTTTGCACGGCCTGCACAACAAATTGCTTACGAGTTGCAAAAAGAAACATTCACCAGTGCAACTGAAGCAGGTTATCCTAAGCCAGGCGAAATGAAATTGATGCAGAATTTGCTGGCTGAGTTAAACGCGCTTAATATTACCAGTAGTGCGCTTCAAAACATCAGTAAACTTAAATTTGATTATAGCGCTTATCAAAAACAAGGTAAAGAATACTTAAGGGCTTATGAGAATATGGTGTTATCTTTCTTAGAAGATAAAGAAAATGCGGCAGTGCTTCAACGCCAATCTGAATTGCAAAAAAATGCAACCAATCAAACATGGCGCCAAGAACTAGAGCGCAAGATGCAGCAAATGGAAGCACAGTTCAATGAACGAATTACGGCTTGGTCAACGACCGAAAATACCCCTAATACGCACATAAAAAAAGAGGTTATCGAGCATCCAGACGGCAGAAAAACAACTCAAATTTTTATGGTCTCTACCTTGAGTTCAAATGCAAATAATGTTCCCGAGAAAACCTTAATCGTTCCTACTATAAAGATTAAAATTCCTTCACAATCCAGCCTACAAATCAATCAGCGCTATGGCAGTTTAGATTTGCTAAAACCGGTTAGTAACCTTCAGGTGCAATTGGCCTATGCATCGCTTAAAGCGGATTTGATAACAGGAGAAAACAATAGGGTAGAGGTAGCTTATGCTCCCATAAATATTAATTTTTGGGAACACGGAGAACTGCATTTAAACTATGTAAAAAAAGCTCAAATAGGTAAGGTGAATAGTATGGCGTTAAGGGCCACCGCAAGTGATTTAAATATAAACGAATGGAACGGTTTTGGGCGATTAACCAGTGCTTTTGGGCAGATAAAAATTTTGAAAATAGGAGCTGCTTTTAATCGTCTTGATATTAATTTAAGCAATACCGATATGAGTATAGCAGTGCCAAATCTGGCCTTTGAACTCAATTATACGGGTAGTAAAAGCAATTTGAAATTACCCGCCAGTATAAAAGTTACTCGAGATAACACTTATGGCACAGAGTTGGTTACAGGTTACTTTAAAGATAAAACAACCGATAATCGAATCAATCTCGATGTGAAATTTAGTAAAGTTGTTTTTAATTAGTTTTTTTATTTGGTTTTTGTGTAAAAATAGTTTTGCTTTATAAGTGAAACTATTTTTTTTATGTCTAAAAAACCTCCTTTAGCATTTTTATCATCGCTTACCTCGGATTTTACACCAGTAATAAAAGGCTTTGCCCATCAGACTTATATTCCTTTAGACCTTTCAATTCATCAAAACTTGTTGAGTACTTCGGTTTTGTTTAACCCGTTACAAATGCAAGAACGTTTGACCCAATGGTTGCAAAAAAAAGGAGCTCAAGTGGCTTTTGGCGGATATATGGAGTTGCGACAAATTTATGATCGGAGTATGCATTTTTTGACCGATGAAGCACAAAAGAGAAATCTACACCTGGGGGTTGATTTTTGGGCACCTGCAGAAACACCTGTTGTGGCTCCTATAGCCGGTCGTGTACACAGTTTAAAAAACAACGAAGGCTATGGTAATTATGGTCCTACGTTACTTTTAGAACATAAAATTGAAGGCTATCAGTTTTTTAGTTTATATGGTCATTTGAGTATAGCCAGTCTATCGCTTTTAAAACAAGGCGATTTTGTAAAAGCAGGAGATACCATTGGTTTTCTAGGAGAGGCCTTGGTAAATGGTGATTATGCGCCGCATTTACATTTTCAATTGATTTTAGATCTTGAAAATTATGAGGGAGATTATCCAGGCGTAGCAACGGCTTTAGAAAAGCCATACTACTTGAACAATTGTCCCGATCCTAATTTACTGCTAAAATACAAATCCCCGTAAGCTACTTTTTCTTGACAAAAAGCGCAACTAGAGCAGAAGTCACAATACCCATGGCCAAGGCAAAGAATATAGATTGTATGATATAGCTGCGCATACTAAAATATTGCTTGGCTAAATCGGGGTTCATATTACGTTGCTCGATAGCGTATTCGGTGGCATTTTTAAAATAATCGGGAGTTATAAAGCTTGCTCCGATGTATTGTACTAGTGGGGATAGAAGCGCAACTATTGCCGATAAAACGGCACCAGAGACCATAGCTTGCGACCAAGTGATTTTGCCATTATAGAACCATTCTCTTTTTTGTCGTAATGCGAGGTAATACAACAAAATATAAGGTATAGCGATTAAGTTGGTGTAAATGGGATGTAAATCGATATGTTGGTCGTGAAGTCCTACACCTTTTTCTATACTCAACCAGAATAATGTGAGAATACTAAAGTAAATGGCCCATTTAGATTCTATTTTAAAATTTTTCATGCGAGTTGCTCTGTTGACTTATTGTATGAAGTAAAAATACAAAATGCGGCCTTATCAAAAAAAGTTCTACAAAAGACTTTTTAGGGATAAGACCGCTTTGCTTTTAAAAATAATAGTGTTTTAGTGTTTAGTTAAAACCCATTGCCCTTTTTCTAATAAGGGGATCGCTTGTTTATATTTTAAAGTTTTGCTTTCTCCAGTGGCAACATTGCGAATAGTCACCTTGTCATTGCGACCGATTTTGGGCTGTTCACGCACAATGGTTTCGGTTACTTGTGGTTGTTGAGAGGCTTGTTGACCTGCTGCTCGGTTTTGAGCGGCACGCTCATCCATATTAGGGATTTCCTCTTTAGAAGTCTCTAGATTTTCTTTAGGTCTTTGCTCTCTAGCTTCTTGAATATTGGTTTCTTGCTGAGGTATTTCTCCTTTAAACAAGAAAGAAATCACCTCTTTATTTACCTCGTCTAGCATTGCTTTGAACAATTCAAACGCCTCAAATTTATAGATAAGCAAGGGGTCTTTTTGCTCGTGAACCGCAAGTTGTACACTTTGCTTTAATTCATCCATTTTACGCAAATGGGTTTTCCAAGCATCATCGATAATAGCCAAAGTGATATTTTTCTCAAAATCTTGAACCAATTGTTTCCCTTCGGTTTCATAAGCCATTTTTAAATTGGTGGCAACCTGTAGGGTTTTTTGACCATCAGAGAAAGGTACTCCAATACGCTCAAAACGATCGCCTTGAGTTTCAAAAATTTGTTTGATCACAGGGTAAGCTCTTTCTGCATTGGCCCGCATACGCTCTTCGTAATTGGCATAAGCGGCTTTATAAACTTTACCGGCTAATTCTTGAGGCTTTAGTTTTTCAAAGGTTTTTTCATCTACAGGAGAATCCATAGAGAAATAACGAATCAACTCGAATTCGAAGTTTTTAAAGTCAGCAGCATTTTTGTTGGTTTCGGTAATCGATTCCGATAAATCGAAAATCATATTGGCCAAATCAACACGTAAACGCTCCCCGAATAAGGCGTGGTATCTACGCTTGTAAATCACTTCACGCTGCGCATTCATCACATCATCATATTCTAACAAGCGCTTTCTTACACCAAAATTGTTTTCTTCTACTTTTTTCTGGGCGCGTTCTATAGATTTAGAAATCATACCATGCTGTATCACCTCACCTTCTTCAAGCCCCATGCGGTCCATTAATTTAGCAATACGTTCACTACCAAATAGGCGCATTAAGTTATCTTCTAAAGAAACGTAGAATTGTGAGCTACCTGGATCTCCTTGACGACCAGCACGACCTCTTAACTGTCTGTCTACTCGTCTCGAATCGTGGCGTTCGGTACCAATAATGGCCAAACCACCAGCTTTTTTCACTTCTTTACTCAGTTTAATATCGGTACCACGACCAGCCATATTGGTTGCAATGGTTACCACTCCAGCTTTACCCGCTTCTTCTACAATATCTGCTTCTTTCTTGTGTAATTTTGCATTCAATACGTTATGCGGCACGTTTCTTATTTTAAGCATACGGCTAAGCAGCTCTGAAATATCTACCGAGGTCGTACCGATAAGTACGGGGCGTCCTGCTTGAGATAGCTTGGTTACTTCCTCAATAACCGCATTGTATTTTTCGCGTTTGGTTTTATAAACTAAATCGTCTTTATCTTTACGTGCAATAGGACGGTTGGTAGGAATTTCAACTACATCTAATTCGTAAATTTCCCAGAATTCGCCCGCCTCGGTTACCGCTGTACCAGTCATTCCCGATAACTTGCCGTACATTCTAAAGTAGTTTTGTAAGGTTACGGTAGCAAAGGTTTGCGTGGCATCTTCAATCTTTACATTCTCTTTGGCCTCAATGGCTTGGTGTAACCCGTCGCTATATCTACGCCCATCCATAATACGCCCTGTCTGCTCATCTACAATCTTCACCTTATTGTCCATCACCACATACTCGGTATCTTTTTCAAAAAGCGTATAGGCTTTTAAAAGTTGACGCAGGGTGTGAATTCTTTCGCTTTTTACACTATAATCTCTAAAGAGTTCTTCTTTTAATGCAGCTTCTTCTTCTTTAGGTAGATTTTTTTGCTCAATTTTAGAGATTTCCATACCAATCTCGGGCATCACAAAAAAGTTAGGATCTTCTTTACCCGATAAAAACTCAACTCCCTTATCGGTTAAGTCAATTTGGTTGTTTTTCTCTTCAATCACAAAATACAACTCAGCGTCTACCTTTGGCATCTCACGGTTGTTGTCTTGCATAAAGTGATTTTCGGTTTTTTGCAGCAATTGCTTAATACCCTCTTCACTTAAAAATTTGATTAAGGCCTTGTTTTTAGGCAATCCGCGGAAAACACGAAGCAATAAAAAACCGCCTTGTTTGGTATCTCCTGCGGCGATGAGTTTTTTGGCTTCTGCCAATACGCCAACAAGATACTTGCGCTGAACTTCAACGATTTTACTGATTTGAGGTTTTAGCGCATCAAATTCATGAACATCTCCTTTAGGCACTGGTCCCGAAATAATAAGTGGAGTTCGAGCATCATCAATCAATACCGAATCGACCTCATCTACAATCGCATAGTTGTGCTTACGCTGAACTAAATCATTAGGTGAGTGACTCATATTATCACGCAGGTAATCAAAACCAAACTCGTTATTGGTACCGTAGGTTATATCGGCATTATAAGCTTTTCTCCTAGCTTCAGAATTAGGTCGATGATAATCGATACAATCTACCGTAAGCCCATGGAATTGGAAAATCGGGGCCATCCAAGCGCTATCTCGTTTGGCCAAGTAGTCGTTTACCGTTACCAAGTGTACACCCTTTCCGGTTAATGCATTAAGGTAAACCGGTAGGGTTGCCACTAAGGTTTTCCCTTCACCCGTTTGCATTTCGGCAATTTTACCTTGGTGCATGGCGATACCACCAATCAACTGCACGTCGTAATGAATCATATCCCACTGCACTTCTTTACCGGCGGCATCCCATCGATTTAACCAGATGGCTTTATCTTCTCCCTCTAGACTTACATAGTCTTTGCTGGCCGAAAGTTCGCGATCATAGGCGGTGGCAGTTACCTCTAAACGCTCGTTATGGCAAAAGCGTTTGGCGGTTTCTTTAACCGTTGCAAAAGCTTCTGGTAATATATCATTTAAAACTTGCTCAGAAACCGTATAAACCTCTTTCTCGAGGCTGTCTATTTTGTTGTAATGGTCTTCTTTAAGGTTGATGTCTTCTTCTTGACTAGCTTTTTCTTTTAAAGCCGCAATTTCTTCGGTTAAATTTTGGGTAGCCGATTTTATTTTAGCTTTAAAATCGCTTGTTTTCTGCCTTAATTGATCGAGGCTAAGTTGTTCAAAGTCTTTTTCTAAAGCTTTGATTTTTTCTACAATAGGTTTGATGGCTTTGATGTCTTTTTCAGACTTGTCGCCAATAAATACTTTTAATACCGAGTCTAAAAACCCCATAACTTGTAATTGTTTTTATAAGTGTCAAATGTAAGCAAAAAAAAAGCCTCACAGGGAGACTTTTTTCTAGTTATTTTGCTGATTTTTAATATTCATCTTCGTTCCAAAGGTAATCTTCATCGGTGGGGTAATCTGGCCAAATTTCCTCTATTGAATCATAAGAATCACCTTCATCTTCTATAGATTGTAAATTTTCAACCACCTCTAAAGGAGCTCCCGTTCTAATAGCATAATCTATCAATTCATCTTTGGTTGCCGGCCAAGGGGCATCACTTAAGTAGGATGCTAATTCTAAAGTCCAATACATCTGATACTCGTGTTTAATTTCTGCAAAAATAAATTTTTAATTGAATAATCCAAGAAAAAAATCTATTATTTTATTTTTTTGATTTATAAGAACTTGTGCTTCACAAATTAAGCTGGTTTTAAGCTTAATTTTCATCCTTTTTGGGGATCCACTTTATTTCGTCAACACCTAAATCTTTGGTCAATTTTCGTGCCAGCACAAAAAGATAATCCGATAATCTATTCAAATAACTTAAAATACTCGGATCAAAAGGTTCGAGCTCGTTTAAAGCGGCCGCCATGCGCTCGGCACGTCGGCAAACACAGCGTGCGATATGACAATATGACACGGTAGTATGGCCTCCTGGTAATATGAAATGCGTCATCTGCGGGAGACACTCATTCATCTGATCGATGCGTTCTTCTAAAAAGCTTATCTCTTGATCGTTGACTTTTTTAATGGCTAAACGTTCTTTTCCGTTCTTTAATTGGGCTTTTTGCGGGTCGGTGGCCAATTCCGCGCCAAGCGTAAATAAATGATGCTGTATGGCAAATAGATCTTGTTTTGTATCCTGGTCGATATCCTGATCTTTGATTAAACCAATTTGGGCATTGAGTTCATCTACACTGCCGTAACTTTCTATGCGAATATGATGTTTGGGTACACGTGTTCCGCCAAATAGGGCAGTAGTACCTTGATCTCCTGTCTTGGTGTAAATTTTCATTTCTTTTTTTGCCTACAAAGTAAGAAAGAAAATGGTAAGAAAGGCCTCTTTTTTTTATTTTTCCTAGGCTTTGATCTTAACGTGTGGCTTGAGGTAAGAAAATTTAGATGGGTCTTTTTGCCGTGAATATAACCAGCCTATTTTACCAATTTGCCCTATAATTTTAAGCGAATCTTTATAAGATAATTTTGAGCCATCAGCATGAACCCAGCGTTTTAAAGGCTGTTCGCATATAATTTGCCGAGCCTTTTCTAGACCAAAATGTTGACGGATTCTCAAAAATATTTCTACATCAAACAACCAACGAGTATAAAAGGGTTGGTTAAAAGCAATATTTATTATTTCTTTATCCATTATTTTAGCCCCGCACTGTGTATCTTTAAAATTCATATTAAGAATTTTGCAAATACTGTAATTGATACTTTTACTAATTAACTTCCTGGCAGAGTCTTTATTGATATTTGCTCCCATTCTGCTTATGCGAGAACCGCTCACAATTTGGTAGGTATTGGTTTCTATTGTTTTTACCAAATCATCAAAATCTTGTAAGTCTGTTGATAAGTCTGCATCTAAAAAACCGATATAATCTAAATCATCAAATTTTGCTAAATGCAGCATGCCCAATCTTACTGCTTCGGCTTTTCCTCCATTTTTCTGGCAGTCATATATACTTATATAGTCTTCGCGTCCTTTTCGTAAATTTTCTAAAACCGACAAAGTTTGATCAGTGCTTCCATCATTAACAAAACAGAGATGATAACCCGTGTGCGTGTCTACAAAGCTCAAAAAGTCTTCGCTCAATAGGCGCACTTCTTCGTTATAACAAGGAATCACTACACCTACGCAGCGCTTTTCGATCAATGTCTTAGTGTAATTGCTTATCCCATATAAACTACGGCCCCCAATAAGTCTTTTAACTCTGGCACACACCTCGTCTAAACTTAAAGGCTTTTTCATATAATCTTCAACCCCTAATTCAAAGGCCTCTACAATAAGTTCGTTCTGGGTGTTGCCAGATAATACCATTATAGGCGTATCGTGTTTTTTTTCTTGACGAATGTACTTGATAATTTCAATGCCCGATACTTTTGGCATATTGATATCTACAATTACCAAATCTGGTTGGTAGGTATCATAGGCACTTTTTGCTTGTTGAGCATCAGCGATTATTTTAACTTCATAGTCGAGGCTGATTAATCTTTTTTCTAAAGGTAACAATACGAGTTGTTGATCATCGATGGCCAGTATTTTCATAAGCTGTTGGTTTGTGAGAAAATATAATAAGCTATTTATCAGGTAACAAATTTAAGTTCAATGCTTTATTAGATTCCCATAAAATGGCTGCTTAGTCGTTTTGTGTAGATGAACGGTTGATTGCTTTCGGTTAATAAATTGGCTAGGCTTTTTACTTAACCTATCTTTACCTCAATAAAAAAAAGAACTCTTTGAAAGAAAAAACCAATAAATATCTGATTGCGGCACTAGTGCTAGGTTTACTTTTTCATGGCGCTAGTATGTTCTTCACCTTAGAAAATACATATGACGCTTTAATCCATTTATTTTTTGCCGAACACTATGCTAATAATTGGTTCGACGCTTGGAATTATAAGTGGTATACCGGCTTTACGGTTATGGGTTATCCGCCTTTGGTACATCAAGTAATGGCTTTGTTTTCTTGGCTAGGTGGACTTCATTTTGGATTGTTTGCAGTAGCCTTGTGTGCAGTGGTGTTATTCATTACAGGAGTATATCGGTTTTCATTACTGCTTACTGGTAACAGAAAAGTAGCTGGTTATGCTGCACTTATAGGGGTGTTTTCTTCTACTTTTATAGAGACCTTACACATTTTTGGGCAGTTGCCAAGCATTGTAGGGGTTTCATTATTGATGCATGCTTTGCCCGAAATTTACCTGTGGGTAAAGCAAGGTAAATACAAATACCTGTGGCGTGCTCTTTCTCTTGTTGCCGTAACGGTGAGTTCTCATCATGTTACTCCAATTTTTGGGATGGTATTTTTTATATTTCCTTTATTGGGGATGGCAGTAATGGATAAGGCTTATGATAGAGCTGGCTCATATAAGAACATTCGTTTTGACCTTTTTTGGCAGTCTTTTTTAAATCTTTTTAAAAGGATTTTAATTTTTGGTTTAAGTGCATTAGTCCTTATTATCGTTTGTATTTTACCTTATTGGATAAACACCAAGCAGAATCCCATTACCCAAGTGGCCATACCCCATGGTAGTCGCGATAACTTTTTAGAGGTAAGCTCTTCGGGTTTGGTTTTTTTTCTTATTCCTTGGGGAATTGCATTGTTCTTAATGCCCTATCTTTTTTATCGCTTCTTTGCCAAGCGTTATTTGTTTTTCGGTCTTTCGTTTGCCGCCTTAGGTTTATTAGGAACCGGAGGTACCACGCCTATTCCAAAGTTGCTCTTAGGCGAAACAGCTTTCAATATACTTACATTAGACCGTTTTACCCTTTGGGCTGCTTTAATGGGCTTACCCATTTTAGGCGAATTTGCTTACCGTTTTATCGAGACCGATTTAAAACAGAAAATTCAACGAAAATATGGTGCGGTTTTACATCGTTTACTGGGCGGAATACTCGTTGCTGGGATTTCATTTTTTGCCATCTTTACCATTACTTTAAGTTATTTTAGGCCTATGCAGCCACAGAAAATTAACATGCTACCAATTGTAAACTTTCTAAATCAAGACCAGCATGATCAATGGCGATACCTAACTTTGGGTTTTGGTGATCAGATGGCTTGGCTTTCGGCTCAAACCAATGCGCTTTCAGTAGATGGTAATTATCACTCCGCTAGACGTCTGCCCGAATTGACTACCCGAGCAGTGGAACGTTTAGAGAACTCGAAGTTTCGAGGCATAGAGGGGCTTGGATCCTTACAACAATTTTTAACGGTTCCCGATAAATATAACCTCAAGTATATTTTTTCTAATGATAAATTTTATGATCCCCTGTTGTATTTTTCTGGTTGGCAGCGTTTACAAAGATTAGAAAATGGTATAATGGTTTGGGAAAGGCTAAATGTAGCCCCGCTCTCAAAAATTTTACCGAGACCAACTACCGCCCTCTGGCTTCGATTAATGTGGGGGGTAATCCCATTACTTACAGTACTAGTGGCTTTTATATTTAATTTTCAAGTAGTTTGGTATCAAACCTTAAAATTAAAAAAAACAAGTACACCAGATTTTCTTAAATATCCTATTTTATACCGTAATTTTGAATCAAAAATTTCGACTATCCTGCATTACTGGCTGGTATTTATGTGCATTGTAATTTCGTATGCGGGTTATTTGTTTTATGTGCAAAATACAGATCAATTATCTCCAAAAAATGTAGTAACCGCTTATTACGATGCACTCGATTTTAAAGCTTTTGAGAAAGCACATGCTTTTTTAAATCCAGAAAATGCTCAGGATATAAATCAATTTATGCTTGAAGTTTCAGTTACCGATGGGGTGCTTAGTTCGTATGCAAAAGTAGAAGCCATTGAGGTTGAAGTTATAAAAAAGACAGATAAAAATGCAGAAGTTTTAGCGCATCTTAAATATGTTACTCCCTTACAAAATATTAAAAAAACTTACCTGCATCAATTGGTCAAATCAAACGGGAAATGGTACTTAGAACCCAAGAAACTTGATAATGATTTACCACCTAATCAATTTTTCAGTCAAAATACTACTCATTTTTACAATCACGGTCGGCGCCGGATCACCACGCAACAAACTTACCATGAAGATGTTTTAGAGCAACCAAGGATTAAAATTTTAACCGCGAAACTTGTTCGTCATAACAACCAATATGCGATCATTGGTACCCTACAAAATAAAGATCATATACCTGCAGATGTGGTGCTAAAAGGTAAATTATATAATGAACGTAATGAAGTTATTGCCAGCTACAATGCTAAGTATGCGGTAAAGCATAAATTATTGCCCAAAGAAAGTACGATGTTTCGTATAGATTTTGAGGGCATTGCCTGGTTGCTACCCGATGAATCAATTCCCGAAACTTTTAATCCAGATGAGTTCACCCCAATCGATTTAAAAGAAACTCCCGTTAGTTTTAGCTTACATTGCGGTAGCAATGTGGCTACGACAGATTTGTATAAAGGTTTATCGTTAGCCAGCAGTAGAGTGCAAGGCGGTTCGGTACACGGGCGTTTGTTTAATCATGGGACAAAAGAAATTACCATTCCGCAAATTATAATGGGGTACTACAATAAAAATAAAGAGCTCATTTGGGTAGAACATAAATTTTTAGAAGACGGTATAAGAGTTCAACGAAAATTAGATTTTAACTATACCTTCTCCGCTCTAAATGATATACAAGTAGTTCAATCTTCAACTGATAACTGTTTTGTAAACGGGTTGCAAAATAAAAGTAATTCGCATTCTTTCAATGCATTAAAATCTTCTGGTTTAACTATGAACCTGCAGCCAGTGAAGGACAAAAATTTTAATTACTTTAGCATACAGCTTAACAGTTTTATAGGTAATTTAAAATGATGAAAACCAAACTGTATTTTCATAATGGCTTTCTTTTCTTCTACGGGTTAATGCTATGGCTTTTGTTTGGTGCTTGTACATCTCCTGCTGCTGAGGGTATAGAAATCCATAAAAATACATCTCAACCAGCAGCCGATTTAATTTTGGAGGTAGGCACGAAAGATAGCGTTTTTTTAGTCCTTAAAAACACTTGGGGCACCACGGTAATAACTCCGTCTCAACGCAAGGCTTCAAAGGTATACTTTTCTTTTCCTAATTTTATTAAAAAAACTGCGGGTAGCCTGCGCTACCAATTGCATACAGAAAATAAATTACTTGAGAGTGGAAGCTTAAATATCATTCCTTCTCTCGATCAACCGATACAACTAGAGACCTATTTGGGGCCAAAAAATCTAGAGGCGGGTAGCGCACAAAAAAGTATGTTGATAGCGATACCTACAGACGCATATGATAATCCACTCCCAAACTTAACCCCTGTGGTAGTAACGTATAATTTTAAAGAACAGATCATTACAGACACACTTTTTACCTCGTCATTATTGGCTTTCAAGACAATAGTTCCACCTACGCAAACGGGCCAGATCAATTGGGTGGCCGCATGCCAAGAAACCACTAGTAACGAGCTGTTTAGTCAAATTTATGCTGCTTCGCCGGTTGACTTTGAAATTGCTTATAACCAGACACACGCTTTCGCGGATGGGAATCAAGTAATAGAGTGGTATACTTCGGTTTTAAAAGATGTCTATGGCAATACAGTCTCAGACGGTACTTTGGTAAGTTTTGAAATTAAAAATAGGTTGGATGAATACACCAAGATTTATGCGAGTACGCTTAATGGTGTGGCTCGGGCAAAGGCAATTCATCCAGAAGAGCCTCAAACATGGACTGTACAAGCGCAAGTAGCCAATTTGGCCAAAAGCAACCCGGTTCAGGTCTATTTTAAATCGGCTGTGAGCGAAATTCCTGTAATTTATAATGCTGCTCAAAGATCGTTAAAAGTAGGTCCCATTCTAGGGTATATGGGGCAAAAGGTGCCTGAAGGTACTCGTGTGTCAATACGTTTGATGAATGCAGCTGAAGTGGTTTTCGAAAGTATGGCTACCACGCGCAATGCAATGGTGAATGTGAAATTTCCAGCCAATTTGTATCCGCTTAAGGAATACGCTCTAGAGCTTAAAACACTAGGTGCCATTAAAACCTTAAAAATTAAAAACTATGAGTAAGAAACTTAATAAAACATTTTACCGAATTCTGCTTATTGTTAGCTTTTTAATTTTAAATGCACTAGTGCTTTATGGGATTAGCACCGTTTTAGCTTTTTTAAATACCGGAGCCGATCGAAGCGGTTTGTTAAAGGCCGAACAATTACGAAATAGACCCTATCAACCTAAAATCACTTGGGATTATACCGCGGTGAAAGGAAGGTCTTTACATCCTGAAGCAATACGAGCGATTGAAGATGATTATTTAAAAGCTTGGTATGTTAAACAAAGGGCATTACAGAGCAATGAGGAAGAGGGAATAGCCGATTATTTTACCGATAGTGCACGTGTGAAATTGCGTAAAATTATCCGTGAAAACAAAAAAAAACAGATCCACTTGGTTTCGACCAGTCTATCGCATCAACCTAGAGTAGAATTTTTTAGTGAAAACGGACAGCTATTGGTTTTTACAGATCAAGCAGTTAGTGAATACCAACAAGTTTTTAAAGGCAAGAATTTATTGGCAATTTTAGAAGACTCCAGTACTTACCAAGTAATGATGATGTTAGAAGATGGTTTTTGGAGAATAAGGCATATGAAGCGTTTGCCTGACACTACGAAACCCAAACAAGAAAAAGGAAGTGGCGTTTTTCAAGTAAAAAATAAAAAGTTGTATTATCAAGACCAAGCTTTCTTTCTTAAAGGTATCAATTACTACCCCCAAAAGACTCCTTGGGATATGTACGGCGATCAATTTGATTTAAAGCAAATGGCTATTGATTTTGGTAAGATAAAGGGTTTAGGGCTAAATACCATTCGTATCTTTGTGCCTTACGAAGATTTTGGTAAAGAACAGGTTAGGCCTGAAAAACTGGATAAACTTGAAAAGGTTTTAAATCTTGCAAAACAGAAACAGCTTTTCGTGGTGGTTACCTTGTTTGATTTTTATGGAAATTATGCCGTTTTAGATTGGACTCACACCCATAGGCACGCCGAAAGCTTGCTTACTCGATTTAAAGATCATCCGGCCATATTGGCTTGGGATGTTAAGAATGAACCCGATTTAGATTTTGAGTCGCGCGGTGCAAATAATGTCAAAGGATGGCTCAAAACAACTATTGCCCAAATGCGTACTTTTGCACCCAATCATTTGATTACCGTGGGTTGGTCTAAGCCCGAAGCTGCAATTTATTTAGAGCAAGAAGTTGATTTTGTCTCTTTTCATTACTATAAACCATTTGCGCAATTGGCGGCAGATTATAAGATGCTTAATAACCTAATTGATAAGCCATTAGTCCTGCAGGAATTTGGTATGTCTTCTTACTCGGGTTGGTTTAATTTTTGGCAAGGAGGAAAAAAAGCGCAAGCTGATTATCATCGAAAGATGCATGATTTTATTCTTCAAAATGATCTATCCTTTATGGCTTGGACACTTTATGATTTTGATGCTATACCTCGATCTGTTGTAGGCAGGTGGCCTTGGCGTAAAGCGTACCAAAAACACTTTGGTTTTTTTACCACCCAAGGTAAACCTAAACCCGCAGCAACTTATTTAACCTATTAAAACCTGTTCTGCTTTTTGTGGGATTATTTGTTTAAAGGCTTGCACATATTTTTGAGCTATTACATCCATCGGCAAAGAGGCCGCGGCTTGGTAATTGGCTAGGGCTAATGCTTTGCGGTATTCTGCATTACGCGCAATCTTGTATATGGCATTTGCTAATGAGTCAACCGACTGCGGATCGAAAAACTCACCTTGGTAACCTTCTTCTCTAACCAAAATACCTAAGTCACCTAAATCGGGTAGTACTACTGCTTTTCCATAACTACCAGCTTGATGTAAAACACCAGAACTTCCTGTGGTTGAAGTATAAGGAAATACTACCATAGTACTTTCTTCGAAGATCCGAGGTACATCGGCTTCTGCAACATATCCAGTAAAACTAATTTGTTTGATGTTCTTGTATTTTTCTTTAACTTGATCAAGGTATCCTGGGGTGTTAGGGCTATCGGTACCTGCAATGACAATTTCTAGGTTAAGTCCTTGGCTATTGCGCAATTGCTCTACGGCTTCGATTAAAATTTCCACTTTTTTGTAGGTACCAAACTTTCCGAAGCACATGATTTTTTGAGCCCCATCGGGTATTTCAAAGTTGGGTAAGGGTAAACGCTCAAAACTACCGTGCGGAATCAGCATTACATTTTTAGCTTTGTATTTTTGATTTAAAATACTAACATACTTGCGGATGGTTACTGCAACTAAGTTAGCTTGAAGTATTAATTTGGTGAGACCATATCCTATAAGGTTGTAACCGCGTTGTACCAATTTATTTTGCGTAAAACCAGCGCTCTTTAAATCTACTTGCTCTAAAATATTATGTAGTAAAACCATATTTGGTATTCCGTTCAAACGGCAAAGCATAGGAAGCAGTAAGCCCAATGCAGCTGCCACTTTTTTATCGCCAAATTTCATAAATTGCAAATTGAATAAAACCACATCGGGTTTTTCTTTTTGAATGGCTTTATAAATATTAAAGAGATTTTTATAACTATTAAATTTCCAACAATCTTTGGTTTTTACTTGACAATGTGCTGTCGAAAAGTCTATGTTTTTGGCTTCTTCAGTATAATCGGTTAGCAGTACCAATTCGTCAATTTCTTCTTGCTTAGCAAAATTTTTGGCCAAGTGATAGCCGTACTCATTTAGGGTTACTTTGCTAGGCGGGAATGCTGTGACAAGAGCTAGTTTCATAAGTATTGTTTTAGTTTATACTACAAATCTCAATCTTTTAAAGCTTCACTCTTTTATTCTTCGATGAATGGGGCATTTGCTTAGACCAATATTTCTATTTTTCAGATAAAAGAAAAGCAATACTTGCATTAAACATAAAAGTGCCATGCAAATTATTTGTACCTCTACCACTTGTTCTAAACTGTGATGAAAGAAAATTAAACTACCCACCTGAGCCAATCCTAATAGAGCCGATAACAAGACAGGAAGATATTGGCCTAAAGATAAAAAGTAATATACAAAAACGTTGGCAAGGGTGAATAACGCTGTGGCCAACGCGTATTTCCATAAAAGGGGAGCAATACTCGTGTAAGCTTCACCAAATAATAGCTGTACTAATGTATTTGGAAAAAAATAGGCTCCCAAAACAATACAAAAAACCAATAAGCTTATGCCTGCTAAATACTTTAAAAAAAGCGGTAGGCTGTTTACTTGTTGTTTTTCCAACTGCACTACACGGGGTAATAAAACCATAACCAGCATCCAAGCAACAAAATAAACCATACGCCCTATTAAGGCCATCGAGGCGTATAACCCTGCCTCGTAGGCTTTAAAATAATGTTTTGCCAATAGGATATCACTGTTGTTTATAATGATTTGGGAGAGTTCATAAAAAGCGGTGATCCCTACAAATAAACGAATTGCTTTTTTTTTCTCTGGTGCTAAGCTGTAAGTTAAAGCTTGGTTGATTTTAGGTAGTCGAGGGAAGGGAACCAAAGCAAACCCTAAGGATAATAATATACCGATTGCTACCAAAATTGCCGTATTTTCTCGCCAAATTAAAACAAGCAGAACACTTAAAATAAGTCTACTTAGCATTTCGGTTTGATAGGTGGCCGATAGTTTTAAAAAGTCTGTTCTCCCTTGGTAGTAACCGCGATTAACGCTCATTAAGAAATAAAGCGGCACCCCCAAACCGAGCAAGTAAAACATCCAAAGGCTTTGGGTGTTAAACCAAGATTGAAATTGCGGTGCCCATAAAAGAATGAGAATACCTATAATTATCCCAGTCCATAAAGCATACTTTCTAATGAAATGCCAAAGTAGCGGCACCTCGTGATCTTCTGCGGCGGCCGTAAATTTAGCCAAACTCAATTGAAAGGTCATGGCTATAAAAGAAAGCAGCATTAAAAAAGTAATGAGCAAGGCAGCATCGGCGAATTGACTTGGACCCAAAAGCCGACCTAATATTAAGTTATACAAGTAATTACCAGCATTAACGAATAAAGCACTTAGCATAAACCACTGGGCGGATTTAAGTCTTATTTTTTTTACAGATAGTTGTATTTGCATAAATAGGTTTATGAAACGAGTTGCATTAATTAAAATAATGCAATACCACTGCGCTTAAAAGCACCTTTTATTTTCTGATTGCTTTCTCCTGTGAAAGTGAGCATTTTTTGATATTTGCGTACCCAAAGACTTAGATGTTTTAATTCAAAAACACTACCGGTATCTAAACTATCTAAGGCACTTAAATTAATTATCAGTTGCCTTTCTTTTTTAAAATTGATTAAATGTGGTCTTATTTGGTGCACTTGGTCAACATTTAGATTGCCCTGTAATAATAATTCTCCGTTTTGTGAACTAATTAAAAATGCCATATTCTTAGGTTTTAATGGTTTTGTTGCTTCAAAGATCAAGCTTATTTAGGCAATCCGGGTTTAAATTCGTTTAATGGAGGTTTTCTGTAGATGAAATTAATAGAACTCAGCGTAAATTGCTAACTTTAACCAAAACACCTTTAATGGCATTTAAAAGCTTAAAAATTAAAATTTCCTGCTTATTTTTTATCTGGCTTACCACAGCAACCGCTCAATATATGGAGCCGGGTTTTCAACTTCTCGAAACGGGTAAATACGGTCAAGCCGAATCTTTTTTTGCTGAGATTTTAAAAGAATATCCTAATAACAAAACGGCCCGAATTTGTTATGGTAGAGCACTAGGTCTAAATGAGCAGCCCGATCAAGCTTTGCGTTATTTTGCCGAAATTTTACAAGAATACCCAGACGATTTAGAGGTGCAATTGAATTATGCAGAAGCCTTACTGTGGAATAAAGATTACGCTAAAGCCAAAAGATTTTATACTAAACTAGTAGAGGCTTACCCGCAAAACTTTAATGCTCTTTTAGGTTTGGCAAATACCTATTCCAACCTTATGGCTTATGAGGAAGCTCAAGAAATGATTGCTAAGGCTTTAGTTGTTGATCCCCAAAATACAAATGCGTTAACCTCATTAAAATACATTCGGTTGGGGCATGCCTACCAACATTTGAAAGCAGAGCGTCATGCAGAAGCCATTGTTTTATTAGAGCAAAATTTGGAAGACTTTCCCTTAGATGCTGAGAGTTTACTCAATCTAGCTCAAGTGTATTTAGATCAAGATATACCGAGGGCGGCTATTGCCACTTATAATCGTTTGCTAAAATCCGATAAGCCTGTTAATAGAATCTTATCTTGGCAAGGATTGGCACTTGCCTGGCACAAAATTCATAAACAGAAAAAAGCTTTAGATCTGGCCCGCAAAGCCCAACAAAAAGCAATGGAACTGCAAAATGATAGGGTGCGAAAAACAGCAGAAGAACGCTTAGTACAAGCCTTATTATGGAATAGAAAATTCAAAGCAGCCAAACAACAAATATCAAAATTAAAGCTAAAATATGGAAAAGAAGAATGGGTGGTGGCTTTAGAAGCTACCTTAGGTATGTATACGGGGCAATTTGAGCAAAGCATTAGCCTCTATAAAGACCTGCTTGTCAAAAATAGTGTTTCTTTTGATGGTAATTTGGGCTTGGCAAACGCTTATTTTGCCAATCAGCAACATGAATGGAGTCAGAAGCTTACCCAGCAGACCTTGAAATTGTTTCCAGGGCAAAAGGATGCGACGGCATTAAATAAGAAGATATTGATTAAAAATACGCCCAGCCTTCAACAGAAAATCGAGCTTACAAAAGATAATGGCGATAATTTGGCTTGGGCTTCTCATACACAAATTCAAGCTCCGCTTTCTTTTAAAACTCGTGTATTGACTGGTTACTCTTATAGAAAGACCAAAAATAATAACACAGATATATCGGCAAGTACACAGCATTTTATGGGAGGGATACAGCATCGTTTTTCGCCTAAGCTTAAATCTTACTTACTGGGTGGTATACAAAAGACATCAAGTAATAATCGGCATCAAAATCAATGGACTTTGCATGGATATTTTGATTATAAGCCGCAAACCAGACACCATTTTCAGCTTGGCTTTAAACGAGAAATACAAGATTTTAATGCCGATTTGTTAAAACGGAATATAGCTGCTAATCATCTTTATGGCAATTATAACTTTAATGCGCTAAAAAATTGGGGCTGGTTTACACAGTATTTCTATACTAAGCAGAGCGATGAAAATCATCGGCACTTGCTGTTTACATCGTTCTACTATCATATTATGTATCGCCCAGTGGTAAAGCTAGGGCTTAATTACCAATATTTAAGCTTTGATAAAAGAAGACCAGAAGCTTACTTTAGTCCGTTGCGTTTTAACGCTGTTGAAATTTTCGCCGATTGGTTGCAAGATGAACAGTCCCAGCCAGCGCAATCTGTTTTTTATAGCTTGAATACCGCATTAGGTTACCAGTTTATTGAAGATCAAAAAAGCCAAGGTACTTATCGTATTCAAGCTAAGTTGGGTTATAAGTTTAGCAATCGTTTCTTACTAAACCTTTACGGATTGCACAGTAATATAGCATCGGCAACGGCTGCGGGATTTACCTTTTCTCAGTTGGGCTTACGCTTGCATTGGTCAATCACCTCAAAACCTATTTTTAGCAGCCAAAAATAAATCCGTAAAGGGATACCATCCGGTAACCTGTAGAGATAAAAAAAACCAAGTATTTGTATACTTGGCTTTTTACAAAAAACAACTTAACAAATCACTCTACTACCAACTTAAGCGTAAAGATTTTTTTAGGGGTAGCCACTTTGCAGAGATACAAACCGCTCTTAAGATCTTTTAATTGTAATTCAATATTTTTTTGGTTTATTTGATGTAGCCCTTCATACACCTTTTTACCAGAAATAGAGTAGACTTGTATTGAAGTTAAACCCGGCTTCTCGGTAAATTGCAATTGGGTAGTCTCTTGAAATGGATTGGGACTGCAACTAATTCGTTCCTTGTTGCTTATAGCAAAATCATCTGTGATTCCAAGCGCTTGATCACTAAAGACTATTTGTTTTATTGATACAGAAAAGGCTTGAAATGTTTGGTAATTTCCTTGCAGAGAGAACACAACAGATTTTATGGCTTCTCCTTGGTAGCTATGGCCTTGCGGATTGGTAAACTGGTTTAAGTCAATGCTGTAATCTTGTCCTGTAGTTGTTGGCGAAATTAAGGAGTAACGTAAGCGCTCACTCCATTGTTGTAAGCCTTCGGTAACCAAAATCACTTCTACGGGGAGGTCACAGGCTAAATTAAAGTTAATATTGCTATAACCACGGGCGTCAAAAAATTGTTCGCCTGGTAATATATTGCGAAAAATATTGGCTGTCCCTTTGGTAGTGCCCGAGGCATAGACTTGACGTTCTAGTTTATATTCACCTGGGGTGGTGGTAAAGGCACCAGTTTCTGGGGTTATGTTAAATTGATTTATCTGCGTATCGTTGTTTAGATAATCTAATCCCCATGGGCCGTCGGCAAGATACAGCGCATCGGGAATATTATTAGCACCTGTTTGTAGAGACAATCCCGCATCGAATAAGTATCCCCAATTGAGGCTAATTGTCTCTTCACGATTACCAGTGAGCGTAATTTGCTGATTAATATTGCTTTGGTTACTCAATTCGGTAAGACGCTTTTGTGCGCTAAGATTTAATTGAGTGTCACCACTTTTATTTATTAAAGTTAAATTTATTAAACCGTTTTGATAGGATGCATTCTTGACAAAAATACGAGGTACGTGTTTTATTGGTGTTGTACTGGTTAGATTGCTAGATAAAAAAACATTTAAGATGCTTTGGGTAATATGACTCACTTGTCCCATTTGTGTACCCCATACCTGAAAGTTTAAATAGTCTTTGTTAATGGGATAATCGCTAATATTCCAGTAACTGTGTAGTTTATATTGATTTTGAATTTCGCGCGCTATGGAAAATAAAACAGCATATTCAATTTGATTATTTGACCGTTTTATTTGAAGCATTATGAGTTGGTGACCTTGAAAGCGAATGCTGCGTATATCTTCAAGACGTGAACCATTTAAGCGGTCGCAAATCATCTTAGAATGGCTGTATACGCTATCTAAAGTTTTAGTTACTAGGGCGGCAGCTACCCTATTACTACCTTGATAATAATCTACGGCAGCTACGTCTACGGCATTGGTAATATCTAAAAGATCTGTTGGAGTAGAGGTTAAGGCATGTTCAGTTCCCATCATGCCTGTTTGAGGCAGCAAACTACCTACATGTTCAAAAGGATTTGCATTGGTTTGGCTTTGGGTTGTTTTGCGACTATACTGGGTTTGCATATGTTTTTTATGGGCAAAAGAATTGGTTTGCTGCCTTTTGAAATTACGTTTTGCAATTAAGCGTGCTAAACCGCCGTGGCTCTCCAGACCGCCTAGATTGGCTGAACTCACATCGCTTGCACTACTTACATCGGCATAATTACTGGTTTTAAGCGCAGCATAGGGATTGGCCGTTACATAAAATAAGGCATCATTAAAATCGTTGTCACATGAAGCATAGTCGCGTCGCACATCTTCAAATCCTAAGATGATTCTTTGGTTATCCTCATCTTTTATCAATACATTATGATGGCGTAAATCAGGATTGGCCTCTGGATTAAAATTTGGATTGGAATAAACCTTCCAGGCACCGTTGCCCACGCTTGATTGGCTGCTATTCCAGCCGTTGGCGATAAGCACCCATCCAATGCCCGTTTGAGCGGGAAAACTTCCAATTTTCACTTTATTCCCAGCTTGCAATCCACCGCCAGATCCTATAGCCGAAACATTGGGGTAAATAATGGTGATATCTGCTGCAGTTGGTGCAGAGCTAGGCGGATTCTGAATATCATAAGTATAAAATCCCAGTACGTTTTTATAACCCGCACCTTCTTGTACAAAAGTAACCCAAACATCGGCTGCTTGATCTAAGATTATATCGGTATCATATCCTGCCGAAATATAATGCGGGTTGTAGTCGGGTACAGGAAAGCCTTCGGGTACTATTGCCGCGAGCATATCAAAGGTACTAGGAGTAATAACATCATTAAACGGTTCTAGGTATAGGGGTGTACCGTTGCTGGTGTAATTTCCTAGGTAGTTGTAGTTTTGTGCTGTGGTGCCAAAACTCCACAAAATTAAATAAAGAAATAAAGTGCCTCTCATGATTAATGGGTTGAATTATACCCACAAATTTATAGGCTTAGTTCTTTGGATAAGGGTGTTTTTCGATGAGCAACCTTTATCTTTAGACCATTGGATTAATAATACTACTTATCTATTTATTTACAGCAAATTTAGACGCTTCATTAATTCTTGGCGTTTCGACCTACTTACCGGTACCACGTCTTTTTTGATTAACACACTATTATCCTCAATATCTATAATCATCTTTGTGTTGATTATATAAGAGCGATGAATTTTTAAGAAGAGGTCTGCTGGAAGTTTTTCTTCGATCTTTTTTAAAGTAGAGTGTACGGTATAGTTTTTTTCTTCGGTTTTGATTAAAATATAATCACCGCGCGCTTCGATGAGATAAATATTATTTAGGTTTAACTTTATTAAACGCCGTCTATGTTGATATATAGCTCATTGATCTGATTTTGATCATTTTGACTAGTATTTTTTTCACTGGGTTTACGATTTAATTTGTGAGCTTTTTCTACCGCCTTATTAAAGCGCGACTGGCTAATGGGCTTCACCAAGTAATCTACAATACAATCGTACTCAAACGCCTCAATAGCAAAATTTTTATCTGAGGTAGTTAATATTATTTTAGGTGGGTTTTTAAGGGTCTGTATAAAATCAAATCCGCTAAAGCTGGGCATATGAATATCTAAAAAAATGAGGCTAACACTGCTTTGATTTAAAAATTTAATAGCTTGAATAGCATCGCTAAATTGATCGACGAGCTTTAGTTTTTCATTCTGAAGCACAAGGTGCTCCATAATACTCCTCGCAGTACTTTCATCATCTATAATAATACAGTCCATTTGGCTCATAAACACTTATCAATAAAGGTTTGCATTGTACTTAGGGTTATCTCAAATTGGGCTAAACCCACTATATTTTCTTGGCGGAGCTCTTCTTCAAATTGCTCGGCCTTAGCATAGCTCGATTCGAGCCCTAAGATACTAATTTTATGTTTGAGCTTATGCACCCCATCGGCGGCCAATGCAAGTTTTCTTTGCGATAAGTTTTCTTTAAAGCTTGCTACTTCTTGTGGTAACTCTTCTTTAATAATCGCTAGCAGGCGGTTTTTAAATGCTTGATCGCCATCGGCTAATTTTTCGATATAGCTCAGGTTCGGTTCTTCTTGCATAAACTATTTCGTAATTTACAATTTAGTATATTTTATTTATTCAACGCCCTAATTTGAGCGCTTTTTTTTAAGGTAAAGTAAAATGTAGTTCCCTTACCGGGTTCGCTGGTTAACCAAATTTTACCTTGGTATAAATCAATAATTTTTTTTACAATACTCAAGCCAATACCGGTTGATTTTTCGTGATTGCCCAGAGAATTAAAATTTTAAAGATCTTTTGGTGGTGTTCTGGGGCTATGCCAATGCCGTTATCGGTAATGGCAAATTGATAATGGGTTTTGTTCTGGCTACACGAAACACGAATAAAGCCTTCTTCTTTTATCGATATAATTTACGGCGTTGCTTAAAAGGTTTTGAAACACTTGTTGCATGCGGGTTTTATCGGCTTTAATCACTGGCATTTCTCCTTCTATTAGCAGGTTGATATGCTCGGGTATGTAAATGAGCTCTTTGATATTTTGAATTAAATCAGCTATAGCTACATTTTCTTCAAAAAGAATATCGCTCTCTATACTGGAGTATTTTAATATATTCTCAATTAAATGATCCATTTTTTCAACCTTAGATTGTATTAAATCTAGGTTTACGAGTGATTCTTCTCCTAATTGGTTTCAAAATCTTCTTTGGTCCAACTTAATAGGGCAGAGATATTACGCAAGGGTGATTTTAAGTCGTGTGAAACAATATGGGCATACTCGTTGAGGTGTTCGTTTTGTTTTTCAAGGCTTGCTAACAGTTGCTCTTTTTGTTTCTCTAATTTTTTAAGCTGTGTAATGTCGAGGTAAATACCGATATGACCCACGAGTTTGCCATTAACATTATAATTGGGAGCGCTGCTAACCAACCAATATTTTAATTTATCATCTTTGCTGTAAACACTTATTTCAAAAGAGTCTGCTTGTTGGTTTTTAATTTTTTCTTTTGCAGCGCATATTGCTTGGCTGATTTTGGAGTGAGCAGAAACTCTGGAACTTCTTTTCCCATCAGTTCGTTTTTAGCATAGGCACTCATCTTACAAAAACTATTATTGGTATAAATTATTTTGTCTTCTAAGTCGGTTTCTACCAAGCCCAAATTCATATTGGCGATAATACTACTGTATTTTTCTTTTTGTTTTTTTAGGTTAGTCTTATATTTTCTTTTTAGGGTGATATCGGTATAACTCCAAAGGTGCCCTTTGTATTTATTATCTTGGTAAATGGGTATAAAATCTCGCTTAAATATTCGGCCGTCTTTTAGTAGCAACTCCTCGTTTAAAATACGGTTCTTGTTTTCAATAAGTAAAGCAATACGTTCAACAAATTTTTCTGGATATACAAAAAGATCTTTATGCGATTTGACCAAAGATTCGCAAGGTAAACCTTCTAAATCACGTGGTGTAGCGTCTATTTTAAACATCTTGCAAAAGCGCTCGTTGGTCAAAACAATTTTGCTATGCTCGTCTTCTAGCAATACTCCGGTTTGAAGGTTAACTATTAAGCTCGAAAGACGGCTTTTGTGAATCTTGTAATTTTTGAAAAATTTCTTTTTCTTTTGTAATATCTTCAACGGTGGCTACTTGATATTTAATCTTACTTTTATTGTCTTCAACTGCTTTTGCCGAAGTTTTTGCCCAAATGATATCGCCGTTTTTTTTGATATAGCGCTTTTCAATAGCGTACTGGTTGATTTCACCTTTCTTTAAGCGCTTAAGGTAATCTAAAGACCACTCCCGATCATCGGGATGGGTTAAATCATACGGATTAACTTTACTAATTTCTTCTTGGGTATAGCCTAATAGGTGAGTTAGGGTTTTGTTGGCCAGAATTAAACCGTCAAAATTTGAAGTCGATAAACTGATGCCAACAGGGGAGTTATCCATGATGATATCGAGCTGCTTTTTTTTGCTCTTGAAGCAAGCGTCTCAATTCTGTTTCGGCAGTAACATCTCTAGCAATTCCTTGTGCTAAGGTTGGTTTACCTTGTGCATCATAAATAAGACTAGCGTTTACTTGTACAATTTTTTCTTCTTGATGAAAGGTGGTTATCTTTACATTATAGTTTGAGAAAGAGCCTTTCTCATAAAGTTTTCGAAATGCTAGGCTGGTATACTCCTTATATTCAGGTAAAACCAAATCCATTAAATTGACGCGCTTTTCCAGGTGATCAAAACCAAACAAATCAACGGCGGCTTGATTCATATCAACCACAATTCCTTGTAAGTCGATAATTACAAAAGGGTCTATGATGGTATCAAAAACTCCTTTTAATCGGCTGGTTTTTTCTTGAACGGCAGCACTAAGTTTTTTGTTAGATTCGGCTAATTGCTCAGAGAGTAAAAAAAGCTCAGTAGATTTTTCTTCTAAAATTGTTTCAGCCTTTTTTCGTGCTTTTTTTTCACGGGCAAGGGCTCGTTCTAATATTTCAACTTTGGTGCGGTTTGGCATGGCTTTTTATGGTAAACTGTACGCGAGTCCCTTTAGGATTTAAAAGTTCTCGATAAATGTATACCTTTTGACGATAAAAAGCAAAAGTTTTTTCCATTAGTGCTTGTGCAAACATATACATAGCCCGTTCTGAAGTGTAAATTAATTGTAAACAATCATCCGATTGCTCGATTACTTTAAAACTGGGTAGCTCTGCTTTTGGATATAGTTTTCTCACTTCTACGTGAATATGGTTTTCTACGCCAGCAACAAAAGCCATAGCAGATTGGTAGTAATTAAATATATTGGGATGTTGCCGCGTAAGGCAGTTAAAAAAATACAATCCGTATTGGTAAATTAATTCCTGTACAGGAATACCAGAAATACGGTTCAATTCATGCAATAATTGTTGCATTTCAAAAAAGTCATAGGTGCCTACAGTGGTATAGCTTCCGCCAGAAGGCAATTCGGCTTTTTCTATCATCTCGTCAATGACGGCTAAACCGAATTCTTCTTCTACCATATTTAGAAATTCCGTGAAAACTATTCCCTTCATATTTTAACCTTTGATTAATTCATTAACGCTCCAATAATTCAAAACCGCCTCAATTTTACTAACATAATCTTCGTATTTAAGCGGTTTTATTATATAGCCAGCAATGCCATTTTGGTAACAAGCTAGTATATCGCGTTGGTTGGCCGAGGTGGTTAAAATAACAACAGGTAGATAGCGAATGAACTCGTCCTCTTTTAAAATCTTTAAAAATTCAATTCCATTCATATGCGGCATATTGAGATCTAAAAAAATGATATCGGGTAGGACTGTTATCACCTCGAAGATAGTCAAGCGCCTCTTGGCCGTTTTTAGCTTCGATAATTTTATGGGGTAAATTTGACTTGGTAATGATGCGCTGCATTTTCATCACTTCAATCATATCGTCCTCAATTAATAAAATACTTAAGGTCTTTTTCATGCGTGTATTTATAGCATTTTGAGGTAAAGGTCAACAATAAAATGCAGGTACGCACAATAAATTAGATGGATGGTAAATAAGTTTCGATGAATGGTAAGTCAAAAAAACAATTAGCTTTTTTGTGGCTTAAAATGTAAAATAAGAAGGGGCTTTATACGAAGTTGAGCTTATTAGCATCGCTTCTTGACGCTACTCCAAGCCTTTTTTCTCCTTCTCTTTTCTTTTGGCTTTTAAACGCTCTTTAAATGCTCGCGTATTTCTGGGTTTACGCTTGCTTTTGTTGCGGTTATTATTGGCGATTACGGCCAGAAATAATACCACTAGGCCACCAAAAACAAGTAAGATTTGTGTGAGCGGAGAGAGGTTCTCAAATTGCATAGCTTTTTGGCTTTTGTTTGATATCGGTTTCTATAAGACCATCGCGCAGACGAATAACCCTGTGCGCAATGTGCTGCAATATCTTCTTCGTGAGTAACCAAAATTACCGTATTGCCAGCGGCATGAATGGCATCAAAAAGATGCATGATTTCTACAGAGGTTTTAGAATCCAGGTTTCCCGTTGGCTCATCGGCTAAGATTATAGAAGGCTTGTTTACCAAAGCACGCCCCACAGCTACTCTTTGGCGCTGCCCTCCCGAAAGCTGATTGGGTTTATGGTCCATACGGTCGCCCAGACCGACATCTTGCAATACCTCGGCCGCTCGCTCGTTGCGTTCTTGTTTTGATTTACCGGCGTAAATCATGGGTAAGGCTACATTGTCTAAAGCCGTGGTGCGCGGTAATAAATTAAAGGTTTGAAATACAAAACCGATTTCTTTATTTCTGATATCGGCTAACTCATCATCGCTGAGCTGCGAAACATCTTGACCGTTTAAAATATACTTTCCGGCGGTAGGGGTATCTAAACAGCCTAACAAATTCATTAAAGTGGATTTTCCTGAACCAGACGGACCCATAATGGCAACGTATTCGCCTTTTTCAATAACCAAGTCTATGCCTTTTAAAACGTGCACGGTTTCTTGACCAAGTTTAAAATCTCGGGTAATCTGAGTAATATCAATAACTTTATTCATACTTCTGCTTTCTGTTCTATAAGACGTTGGTGCGACGGCTTTGTTACATGCGAATGACAAATTCTTCTCGGGCTTGTTCGGTTCTAAAAAATACCAATCCCCAATAAAAACAATCTATACTTACCCTTACCTCGGGATGCTTTTTAATCCGCTCCCAAGCGCGCTGCATGCCAGCCGACCAGTAAATATCGTCTATGATAAATACACTATCGTTGTGTTTATGCTCCAACAAGGTACAAAAATAAGCGTAAGTAGCCTGCTCCTCATGGTGCCCATCTATAAATGCTAGATCAATTTTATCGGGTACTTGTTTTAAAGTATCTTTAAACAGGCCCAAATGCAATCGCCAATTGCAGCGGTTCATTTCTTGCATTTGGTTTTGCGCCAATTTTGCGGTGGCTTCACAGGCTTCAAAACTATGTACCTGAGTGCTGGGATGAGCGGCCATCCCAATACTTCCCAAACCCAATGAAGTGCCCAATTCAACAGCTTGTTTAATGTTAAAGTAGCGGCAAATTCTATAAAGCAGTTGGCTGCGTTTTAGCGTACTACCCGCTTGCTTGGCAATCGTACTTACCTTTCTTTTTTTATTAGGCGAAAATACTCGTGATCCTGCACCAAAATCTTTTACCGCAATCGCCTGATGATTATTGCGCATCGCTTGATGATAAGCCTTGATAAGCGAGTAAACCGCATAATCTTTCTTGTTGTATAAACATTTGGTCACCCAATCGTATACAAAGGGAGAGTGTATCCCGTGGGCATTGGTGCTTTTCAACCAGAATTTAGGATATGATTTTAAGAGGTGATTCATATACTATTTCTTTTGTTTTCGCTTAAAGCGGATAGCTTTACTCCAGCTCCATACTCAATTCAAACCAACGTTCGGTTTTTTCTTCCAATTCTTTTTCGAGCTGCTGCAGCGCAATAGATTTTTCTTTGATTTCTTCTTCGCCCAATTCTGTTAAAAAAGCCTGCTGCAACTGCTCTTTCTTTTTTTCTAATTGAGTGATTTCTTTTTCTAGACGCTTAAACAGCTTTTGATCGTTGTAAGATAATTTTTTAGCTTGCTTTTGTTCGGCGTAAGCTGTTTTGGCACTGGTGTCTTTATCTGGCGTTGGTTCTGGGGTGTTACTGCTCTCATAAGCGCGGTAATCGGAGTAGTTGCCGGGGAAATCTTCGATTTTTCCGCCTCCCTTAAATACCAATAAATGATCTACAATCTTATCCATAAAATAACGATCGTGCGAAACCACAATCAAGCAACCGGGATAATCCAATAAAAAGCTTTCGAGGACATTCAAAGTAACAATATCCAAATCGTTGGTAGGTTCATCTAAAATCAAAAAATTAGGATTCTGTATGAGTACTGTACATAAATAAAGCCTTTTGCGCTCGCCTCCGCTTAATTTTTCTACAAAATCATACTGCTTTTTACGATCGAATAAAAAGCGCTCCAGCAATTGCGCTGCCGAAATTTGCCTTCCTTTTTTAAGCGGAATGTAATCGCCAAACTCGCGTATCACATCGATTACCTTTTGACCTTCTTTTATGGCGATTCCCTTTTGGGTGTAATAGCCAAATTTTATGGTTTCGCCCAAAATGATTTTTCCCGCATCGGGAGTTAAAGCCCCGGTTACAATATTTAAAAAAGTAGATTTTCCTGTACCGTTCTTACCGATGATGCCTACGCGTTCTCCCGGCTGAAAGTTGTAGCTAAATTGGTCTAATAATAGTTTATCGTCATAGCTTTTACTCACCTTGTGCAACTCGACAATTTTATTACCCATACGCTCCATATTGATTTCGAGCTGTACCTGGTGGTCTTTACGACGTTGGTGCGCTCTAGCTTTGATGTCGCTAAAATCGGCGATGCGCGATTTCGATTTGGTGGTACGGGCCTTGGGTTGGCGCCGCATCCAATCCAATTCTTTTTTATACAACTGCTTGGCTTTATCGGTATTGGTTTCTTCTAGCGCTACTCGCGCCTCTTTTTTATCGAGGTAGTAAGAGTAGTTGCCTTTATAGGTGTAAAGATTCCCGTTTTCTAGTTCTATGATTTCGTTGCACACACGTTCTAAGAAATAACGATCGTGGGTAACCATAAACAGAGTAAAGTTTTCACGCTTAAAAAAATCTTCTAACCACTCGATCATTTCTAGATCAAGGTGGTTAGTAGGCTCATCGAGAATCAATAAATCGGGACGGTCTAATAGCACCGTGGCCAATGCCAATCGTTTTTTTTGGCCTCCACTAAGGCTAGCAACCGGTTGGTCTAAGCGGTCTAATTTAAGTTGTGATAAGATTTGCTTGTATTCGGTTTCAAAATCCCAAGCTTGCTGGGCCTCCATTTTCTCAAAGGCGACTTGGTAAGCTTCGGTGTCTTCGGGATTTTTCAGCGCTTTTTCGTAGGCAGCAATAATCCGTAAAGTCTCGTTGTCGCTACTAAAAATAGTTTGCTCTACGCTTAAATTGGGATCGAGTTGAGGTTCTTGTGGCAAAAATGCGGTTTTGATCGATTTTCTAAAAACCACCTGCCCCTCATCGGGTAATTCTTGCTGGGATAAAATATTAAGCAAAGAGGTTTTTCCCGTTCCGTTTTTAGCGATAAGGGCTATTTTTTGTCCTTGGTTGATGCCAAAAGAAAGTCCGGTAAACAAGACCCGCTCTCCATAAGCCTTGGCGATATTTTCTATAGAAGCGTAATTCAAAACGTAAGATTTTTACACAAATAAACGAGAAATATTTGAGTTTACTTCTTTTGGGTTTTATTATTACTTGCTAAAACTTATATTTGTGGCTTATACAGCCTAATTTACGCCTATGAAATACAGCCAATTAATCGTCTTTTTATTGCTAATACTGGGTTTGAGCTCGTGTATCAGTACGCAACGATTAACCTATTTGCAAGAAGAAAAAAGTCAAATAGACAGTTTGATGGCTGTGCGCAAGTTGCAACCGCCTTATCGCGTGCAAACCAATGATTTGTTGAGTATCCGCATCAAGGCACTCGATCAAGAACTGGTGGCGATGTTTAATCCCATTAACGATAGCGAAATTTCGGCTACTGGCGAAGAGCGTTTGTATTACGATGGTTTTCGTGTAGATGATCACGGAAACATTCGCGTACCTACTTTAGGCGAAGTAAATGTGCTGGGCTATACCTTGGCAGAGATTCGAGAGAAAATAGAAAAACGCCTGCTATCCGACTATTTTAAAGAAGAAGCTAATATTTTTGTAACTGTAAAACTGGCTGGCGTTCGCTATACTACCATTGGCGAAATTGGTTCGGGTAGCCAAGTGATTTACAAAGACCAAGTTACCATTATGGAGGCCATTGCCAATGCAGGCGATATCGAGGTGACGGGAGACCGCACCGATGTGGTAATTTTACGTCAATATCCCGAAGGCCAAAAGGTACACCGCATCGACCTTACCAATCTCGATGCCATTCATTCTCCTTATTACTATATACAACCCAATGATTTGATTATTGTAAAACCTTTGCCGCAAAAAAGTCTAGGCTTTGGGGCCAATGGTTTAGAAACCTTTAGTGCCATAGCTTCTGTGGTTACCTTATTTACCTCAATCATTTTACTGTCAACGCGTTTATAGATGGAAGAAGAATTTGCCCTGCAAGAACAAGAACAAAATTTTGACTTTAAAGGCTTTGTCTTTAAAGTCTTTAGCTATTGGTATATCTTTGCCATTAGCATTGCGGTGGGTTTGGGAATTGCCTACTATATTAACGTACGCAAATTACCGGTTTATCAACTGAGTTCGCTCATCAGCATTAAAGACGACCAAAATCCGTTTTTCACCTCCAACACTAGCCTCACCTTTAATTGGGGCGGTACTTCCGATAAGGTAAGTACCGCCGTTACCACCTTAAAAACACGCTCGCATAACGAGCAGGTGGTCGAAGAGTTAAATTACTATGTCAATTACCTGCAAGAAGGTAAATACCAACTCATCGATGCCTACGGTTCGGTGCCTTTTCAATTTGAAGTGGACAGCAGCGCATTCCAAGTGCTGTACACCCCGCTAAAGATTGTCTTTAAAGACGAAAAGCATTATGAGCTCTCCTATAATTTAGAAGAAGCCACAGCAGCCTCGGCAATGCGTTACAGCGATAAGAAATTGGGTCAAGTAGCCCTTTCGGCCGGCGCTTTTAAAAAGCAATACCAAATTAAGCAGCCTATTGAATTGCCTTTTTTAAAAGGCCGTTTGTTACCAAATGATATGCCAATAATCGTCGGTAAGCCGTATTATATCGAGCTGCATAATTTTAATCAGGTGGTTAAAAACTACCAAAATATTCAAATACGACCAGAAGAAAAAGGTTCTTCGGTATTGAGTCTTGCTTTGCGCGGAAACAATAAAGCTAAAATTGTAGATTACCTCAATACTACCGCCGCGGTGTTAAGCCGCAATATGCTGGATAGAAAAAACCTATTTGCAACCAAAACCATTCGGTTTATCGATAGCAGTTTGCAAAAACGTGCCGAAGAATTGCGCGGGGTAGAAGACGAGCTTAATGATTTTAGAAAAAACAACTCGATTATAGACATTACGGGTGAGGCGCAGCAGCTGAGAGACCGCCTAACCGTACTCGATGAGCAAGAGCAAGAATTAAGTCGCAAGCTAAACTATTTTAATACTTTAAAAGACTACCTGCAATCGCGCACCGATTATTCTAATGTGCCTGCACCTAGTGTTTCGGGTATCGAGGAGCCAAGCATCTCGAGTGGGGTGGGGCGCATCGTGCAATTGTCTGAGCAGCGCAGCGCCTATGAATACGGCGCTAAAGCCAATAATCCTAAGTTTAAAGATATCGATAGGCAAATCAATGCTACCAAAGAGGTATTGCTAGAGAATATCGCCAGTTCAACTGGCTTGTTGCAAGACGAGATTAATTCCGTAAAGCGTAACATCAATCAACTCGAAGCTAAAGTACGCCAACTGCCACAAGACGAGCAAGACCTGTTGAATATACAACGCCGCTACACCATAAGCGAGCAAACCTATAACCTGTTTTTAAACAAACGCAACGAGGCCGGCTTGGTAAAAGCAGCCAATGTAAGCGATGTGCAGGTGATTGATGAGGCCAAAGATGTAGGCGGAGGCAAAATAGGACCCAATACTCAGCTTAATTATGTGATGGCCATTTTATTGGGTAGTGCCATACCGCTGGTGTTTGTTTTTATTCTTGTTTTCCTAGATAACAAGGTGAACAGCGTTAAAGATGTTGAAAAACTATCGCCTATTTCTATTTTGGGTATGGTGGGCAAAAGTCGTTTATCTTCCAATTTGGTAGTTTACCACAAATCTAAATCGGCTATAGCAGAGAGCTTTCGCGGATTGCGTACCAGTCTTCAATTTATCTACCGCCAAAGGCAATTGCAAGGTTGTAAAACCGTGCTGGTTACTTCCTCGATTTCGGGAGAGGGTAAAACTTTTGTATCCATGAACTTGGCTTCGGTTTTTGCTATAAGCGGAAAGAAAACCTTGTTGATGGGATTGGATTTACGTAAGCCTAAAATCTTTGACGATTTCGAAATCAATAACGATAAAGGGGTGGTCAATTATTTGATCAACCAAGATGGTATCGACGCTATCATTCAAAAAACACGCTATGATAATTTAGATGTGATTACCTCGGGTGCGGTGCCGCCTAACCCCTCTGAGTTATTGATGAAAGAAGAGATGGAAGACCTGATTCGACAACTCGAAAAGCGTTACGATTACATTATACTGGATACGCCACCTATCGGACTCGTTTCGGATGCTTTGAATCTGACGAAATTCTCAGATGCCAATTTGTATATTGTGCGTCAAAATTATACCCGTAAGGGGATGTTGAATGTGATCAACGAAAAATACAAGTCGGGTGAGGTTAAAAACATCAGTTTTGTACTGAATTACTTCCAGCAAAAAGCCAAATACGGCTATGGTTATGGCTACGGCTATGGTTACGGATACAGTTATGGCAACTATGGCAACGGTTACCACGAACCCGAAATCAAACGAAGCTGGTACCGCCGATTATTTAAAAACAAGAAATAAGATTATTGCACTATGAATAATTCTCCAAAAATTGCCATTATAGGCTTAGGATATGTAGGTTTACCCTTAGCGGTTGCCTTTGCTCAAAAATATAAGGTACTGGGGTTTGATATCAATACCCAACGTGTAAATGAGCTGCAAGGCGGTCACGACCATACTCTAGAGGTGAGTGATGAGCTGCTGCAAGAGGTACTCCACTTGTCGGGTGATAAGGGACTTAGCCTTAGTGCGCAAGCCGATGATTTGCACGACGCCCAAGTGTATATCGTTACGGTTCCCACACCTACCGATAAAAACCACCGCCCGGTACTCACTCCTTTAGAAAAAGCCAGTGAAACCATAGGCAAATACCTTAAAAAAGACGATGTGGTAATTTACGAATCTACTGTCTACCCAGGGGTAACCGAAGAGGTTTGTGTACCGATTTTAGAGCAAGTATCTGGACTAAAGTTCAACAAAGATTTTTATGCGGGCTATTCTCCCGAACGTATCAATCCAGGTGATAAGAAGCATACGGTAACCCAAATTTTAAAGGTGACTTCGGGTTCTACACCGGCGATTGCCCAAAGCATTGATCATTTGTATGCTTCGGTGATCACCGCTGGCACGCATTTGGCGCCAAGTATTAAAGTGGCCGAAGCGGCAAAGGTGATTGAAAATTCGCAGCGCGATATCAATATTGCTTTTGTAAACGAATTGAGTAAAATCTTTAGATTGCTCGATATCGATACCGATGCAGTTTTAGAAGCGGCCGCTACAAAATGGAATTTCATCAAATTTACTCCCGGTTTAGTAGGCGGGCATTGCATTGGCGTTGACCCTTATTATTTGGCCCAACGCGCTCAGGAAGCCGGCTACAATCCCGAAATTATTCTGGCAGGAAGACGTATGAATGATGGGATGGGACGTTATGTAGCCCAAGAAGTGATAAAATTAATGGTGAAAAAAGAAGCTCAGATCAAAGGTGGAAACGCCTTGGTTTTAGGAATTACTTTCAAAGAAAATTGTCCCGATGTGCGCAATACCAAAGCCATTGATGTGATTGAAGAATTAAAAGCCTACAACCTAAACGTAGACGTCTGCGACCCTTGGGCAAACCCCGATGAGGTGAATAGTATTTTTGGTATAAAGCTTATAAGCGATTGCGATAAGCTAGATAAAAAATACGATACCATAGTGCTGTGTGTGAGTCATAACGAGTTTTTAACAATGGATCTAAGCCGACTTAAAAAGCCAGAAACCGTGGTTTTTGATGTAAAGTCTTGCTTACCCCTTGATCATATCGATGCGCGTTTATAAGGTAAAGCTGCACTCCGTTTCTAGTAACGGATTAAAACATTGGTGAAAAAGAAAAATTAAAACCTCTAGTTGTTTTACATTTCCCCCCTTGAGGGGGATTTTTGTTGGGTTTATTCCGTAAAGCATAGCATAAAATACCTGCATAGGTGAGTAGCAGTATTATTATTAAATTACCACAGCAAAGCAATAGTTTTAGCAAAGTTAAGGAGCAAAGAAAAGACATTGCATCTCTGAGCATTAAACAGAAAAAACTATATTTGCAAGCAAAGACAAACGCGCAGCAAACATGATGTATTCAGAAGCCTTTCATCAAGGAGATTTAGGGGAGTTTTCATTTTTAGTCACAGGAGGAGCAGGTTTTATAGGTTCTAATTTAGTGGAATACCTACTCACTCACGGAGCTAAAAAAGTTCGGGTTTTAGATAACCTATCGAATGGTTATTATGCCAATATTCAGGAATTTGAAGATTTGCCTAACTTTGAATTTATCGAAGGTGATATCAGAGATTTAGCTACCTGTCAAAAAGCCATGCAAGGTATAGACTATGTGAGTCACCAAGCGGCTTTGGGCTCGGTTCCGCGCTCAATAGATGACCCGGTGACTTCAAATGAAGTTAATGTAAGTGGTTTTCTTAATATGTTGGTCGCTCAAAAAGAAAGTTCTTCCGTAAAGCGATTGGTATATGCCGCCTCGAGTTCAACTTATGGTGACTCTAAAGCTTTACCCAAAGTAGAGCCTAATATCGGGAAACCATTATCGCCTTATGCGGTAACCAAATATGTAAATGAATTGTATGCCGATGTGTTCGCTAAAACTTATGGCACTCAACTTATAGGATTGCGTTATTTTAATGTCTTCGGACCCAAACAGAGTCCGAATGGCGCTTATGCAGCGGTAATTCCCTTGTTTATGCAAGCCTTAAAAGAAGAAAAAGCGCCCACCATCAATGGCGATGGCGAGCAAACCCGTGATTTTACTTTTGTAGCCAATGCGGTCCAAGCCAATATAAAAGCCATGTTTGCGCCCGATGAGGCTGCCAATGAGGTATATAATGTAGCGGTAGGCGAGCGCATTAGCCTAAATAAGTTATGGGAGAGTTTAAAAGTTACCTCAGGAAAAAAGGTGGAAGCCCAATACGGTGCACCCAGAAAAGGAGATGTGCGCGACAGCTTAGCCGATATTTCTAAAGCCAAAACCCAAATGGGATATAGTCCTAAAGTGCATGTAGATCAAGGTTTGGCCATTACTTGGGAAAAGTTTGTAAAGGCATGAAACAAGAAAACTGGTTGTATGAAATAAGTCCGCGTAAAAAACTCATCGATCTTAATATTCGGGAGATTTGGCGCTACCGCGATTTGCTCGTTTTGTTTGTAAAACGCGATATTGTAACACTCTATAAGCAAACCATCTTAGGGCCTTTATGGTATATCATACAGCCGCTTTTTACTTCGGTAATTTTAACCCTTATTTTTAACAATGTGGCGGGAGTAACTACCGGAGCCATCCCCTCATTTTTATTTAACCTGGCGGGAATTACGGCGTGGAATTATTTTAAAGATTGCCTCACAGGAACTTCCAATATTTTTCGTGGCAATGCAGCGATTTTTGGTAAGGTATACTTCCCACGAGCCATTATGCCTTTGAGTATTACCATTTCTAATTTGTTGAAATTTGGGATACAGCTGGGTATTTTCATAGGTTTTTACCTGTATTTTGTACTCAGCGGAAACTCAATTGCCCCCAATATTTATCTGCTGCTGTTTCCGGTGTATGTCATGATGATGGCGTTGATGGGGCTGGGTTTGGGAATGACTATTTCGGCATTTACTACCAAATACCGCGATCTAACGGTATTGGTTGGTTTTGCCACCTCTTTACTGATGTACGTTTCGGCCGTCCCTTTTCCGTTGGCCAAAGCCAAAGAGAAATTACCCGAGCTAAGCTGGGCATTTGAGTACAACCCCATTACCCAAATCATCGAAGGATTTCGTTTTATCAGTCTCGATTTTGGCGAATTTAGCTGGGGCGGATTGGTATATGCTTTAGTTTTTTCGATGCTTATATTCTTCATCGGACTCATCATCTTTAACCGAACCGAGAAGAATTTTATCGATACGGTTTAAAATCTACCTTGTCAGCTCGAGTGCGATTTTATGGCGAGAACCATAAAAACGTGTATCGAGATCCCGAATTCTCGGGACTCCCCAATGGTCGCACTAATTCTGTATAAAACCTGCCTTGTCAGTTCGAGTTTCGGATTTTTGGTGATAAACCAAAAATCCGAAGTATCGAGAACAGGTAGAAAAGTAACGAATACTTTTTTAGTTCCAATTTATTCACTTCTCGATACAACCCAGCGAGTCCAACTACGGCATTAAAAATGCCTGTTGGCTAAGCTGGCCCACTCGAAGTGACACTGAATACTCGGGACTCCCTAAAGGTCGCACTAATTCGGTATAAAACCTGCCTTGTCAGCTCGAGTGCGATTTTATGGCGAGAGCCATAAGAACGTGTATCGAGAGCTAGTCGAAAAGTAATGAATTTATTTACGTTTTCATAAACTACTCTTTTACTATTCATCGATAATACTATGTCCTAATTTTCATTTTCTTTACGGTGTATTCCTCTCGCTGCGCTCGTCGGATACAGGAGAAAACGAAACAAAAGAAAGTACACTTTTTCTGAGGTATTTTTCAGACAAGCTGAAAACCACTTGTATTTTGCTAAATTGGCTCCAAGGCTTTCCCGAATACTCGGGACTCCCTAAAGGTCGCGCTAAGTACGTAGTAGTATAAACCACGCCTTGTCAGTTCGAGTTTCGGATTTTTGGTGGTAAACCAAAAATGCGAAGTATCGAGAACAGGTAGAAAAGTAACGAATACTTTTTTAGTTCCAATTTATTCACTTCTCGATACAACCCAGCGAGTCCAACTACGGCATTAAAAATGCCTGTTGGCTAAGCTGGCCCACTCGAAGTGACACTGAATACTCGGGACTCCCTAAAGGTCGCACTAATTCGGTATAAAACCTGCCTTGTCAGCTCGAGTGCGATTTTATGGCGAGAGCCATAAGAACGTGTATCGAGATCCCGAATTCTCGGGACTCCCCAATGGTCGCACTAATTTGGTATAAAACCTACCTTGTCAGTTCGAGTTTCGGATTTTTGGTGGTAAACCAAAAATCCGAAGTATCGAGAACACGTAGAAAAGTAGCGAGTTTATTTTCTTTTTCAAAACCTGCATCACAACAACACATCAATAATACTATGTCCTAATTTTCATTTTCTTTACGGTGTATTCCTCTCGCTGCGCTCGTCGGATACAGGAGAAAACGAAACAAAAGAAAGTACACTTTTTCTGAGGTATTTTTCAGACAAGCTGAAAACCACTTGTATTTTGCTAAATTGGCTCCAAGGCTTCGCCAATTTTTAACGCAAAACACAAGTTATACTGAAGAAAAAGATTGCAAAGCCCTGCTTTGAATCGCTTTTTGATTTAAGCTGCTGGGTATCACTCTTCTTATCGGGTGCAATTTAAGCCAATGGTCCTGCACTGCCAATTTTACGCCCTATTTTCGACAGGTAGGGTTTGAAAAGTAGTAGTTATTTTTTTGTGGAAAACCGAAAAATAGCATTAAAACCTAGCTTGTTAGGTCGAGCAGGTATTTATGGCGAGGGCCATAAGCGTGTAAATCGAGAGCTCGAAGGCTCTTTACTAGTACCCGAAAACCAATTTTCTTTATCCTTTAGATTTCGTGAATAAAGGTGAAAACTGCTAGTGATAACTGATTTCACGAGTGATATAGTCTCCATCTACCGTTTGGTTATTATAGGTTCTTCTTGAAGTACGTGAGAGCCAGTTTCCATAATTATCATAGGTATAAAAATAGCGAAGACTTGCAATCAGGTTTCCATCTCCGTCAAAAGTATTGATGAGGTTAGGGTTCCCTTCTTTATCGTACTGGTAAGTGATTTCTTGAAAATTTCTAGAATATTTAAAAATATGTTCATTGACCAATAATCCCTCAGTCGTATAAGTATAGGATTTTTTTTCATCTACTTTTCCATTTCTTGACCGGGAATAAAAGGTCATTTTATGATTTTTGTTATAAGTTACTAAGGTGGTATCCCTTTCGTTTAACCACATCGTTTTTTTTATACTACCATCGGGATAAAAAAATAGGTGCTCTTCATTCCGATTGAATTCAGGTCGAAGATCCGTCCGTTTTTTTACTTTATGCGTTTCATTTAAGAATTTAAAGGTATAGATTGAAATCGGTTTTTCATTTACCACTCCTATTGTGTTCGGGTTCTTAAAATTTTCTGATTTTATTATATATCCTTCATCATTATAATGATAAACAATTTTATTCTTAGGATTTTCGGTAGAAAGCAATCGGCCTTTTTTATCGTAAACATTGCGCAACCTTAATATTGTAGTATCTAAAAGAAAATTGTTTTCTACAAGTTCTTTTTTATGATCTTTATTGATAACAAACTCCTCAAGCTTTTTCTTTCCTTGAAAAAAATAATTACCACTATGATAAACAATCCTTTTTTGAAAGTCTCCTTGTTTATCGAAAAAAACGACAAAATCTTTACTTCGTTTTACCTTGATTAAATTTGATGATTTTGTAGGCTTATATTTGATCATAGATTTTACGGGACCTTTTAAATCAAAGTCTTCTTTATTAACCAAATCACTTATTTCAAAATAATCATATAGATTGAAATTATATTTTTTATTTTGTTCATCCCCTCCATTATTCGAGCTAACCGAACAACTACTCAGACCTACAACCCAAACAAAAATTACTATGTATTGCTTCAATTGCTTTATGTTGAAATCTTTTATCATCATTTTACAATTTTAGTATTAGTAAGAATATAGTTACAGTGGTTAACGTCTTCTTTATTTAGTTTTAAGCTACCCTGTACACTAATTACCTGATCGGTTTTCAATTGTTGATCTTCATTAAACTGCAGCTCGATAATTGTTTCCGGGCCCGCCATTCCGCAAAAGAAACAGCTGGCCATAGGTAGTTTAGATAGAAGAAATACCTTTCCATCTCCTATTAAATCCAATACATAACCTTTTATTTCTATCGTTTGGCCTTCAAGAGCTTTTACATTATCCCCAAAATCAGGGGTAAGAAAATAATCTCCATATTGTTCTACAAAAGTTTCTTTAAAATTTACATCTGTCAAGTCATTCCAAGAAATGTTAGTGGTTTGAGCTTGAGATAATCCAGAGAAAAAAATACTAAGAATAAGCAAGATTTTATGATGCATGAGCAATGGTTTTAGAGATATTAATATTTAAAATTGATTTGATATTCAATAAATTAGTGATGATAAGTAGGGCGATAATAGCTATAAACAAATAAAAATCTATACTAGTAAAAAGTTGTTGGTTGATAGAGTAGTTATAATTTGTATTTATATAATCATACATATAAATGCTACCCAGGTAGGCAAAACCTATCCCTAGTAAAAAACCCAGCAAGGCCACGATAAGTGCTTCATAAAACACTAATAAAATCAATTGAAACCTATTTGCCCCATATACTCTAAGTAAGGCCAATTCATATTTTCTTTCCCTAATAATCTTATAAAGATTAATATATATACTTAAAAAAGAAATACCTAGAATAATGATAGCGATCAACTGTATTACTTGAACACCAATTCCGGTAAACTGATAAAGTTTATCCAGCTGAAATTTGGTTAAAGCGGCTTGCATTGCGGTACTTTGATTAATCATACGTGGGAGTTGTACAAATCCCATAGGGTTTTTAAATTGTACCAATATAGCCGTCACCTCGTCTGCTTTTTTATCGTTTTGTGCAACTTCATTTTCATGAGCATGAAGATCCCATATGGTTTCCAATGGGGTCACAATAAGTTGGTCTATAACCGTATTGGTAACTGGATAAATTCCCACTACTTTTAAATGATGATGGTTATGATGCTCTATGCTTTCTTCAACTAATCCGTGAGAACTCACAAATTCGCTACCTACATTTAGCTTGGTACGTTCAGCAACCTTAGAACCGATTACAACTTCTAGGGGAGCTTCCATATTTCGCCCTTGGACTATTTCATCTATTCCGTATAATTGACTAAATTCTTTTGTTGAGCCCAAAAGGCGGTATCCCTTATAATTATCACCATAAGAAATGGGAATAGCCTTTTTTACGAGAGGATTTTTTTGCAGTTTTTCTAACTGATTATACTGAATATTCCCCGTGGGTTTGTCTATATGCAATACCGAGGACATAATAAGTTGTAAAGGACTACCTTTGGCGCCTACTACCATGTCTATAGAATCAGCATTTTTTGAAAGTTGCTCTGAAAGTTGCTCCTGCAATTTATAGGCTAAAGAAATCAACGCGACACTAAATGATAATAATAATATGGTTAAGAAAGCGTTGGTGGGTTTATTTAGAAAGTTTTTTAAACTTATTTTTAACACGTTCATAAGGCAATCCTGTTTTTAAATTCTGGCATGAGTCGAGTATCGTGAGTTACCAAGACAAGGCTTGCTTTGTTTTTCTTGGCCATTTTTTTTAAAAGATGAATTACACGTTCTTTGTTTTTATCATCTAAACTCGCTGTTGGCTCATCCGCAAGAATAATAGAAGGTCGGTTGATCAATGCTAAAGCAATAGATGCGCGTTGTTTTTGACCTTCACTTAATTGATTCGTTTTTTTATGTTTCAGGTCGATAATATTTAAATCTTCAAGTATTTCATTCACTTCAAAGGGCTGGAGTTTTGTCTTTGATAAGTAAAGCTTGACTTGTAAATTTTCTATTAAGCTCAAGGATTGAATAAAGATAGGTTTTTGAAAAATGATTCCTATATGGCTTCTTCTAAATTGATCTTTTTTACGTTCAGATAGTTGTGTAACATCTGTATGATCAATAATTAAGCTCCCTGAACTAGGATTTAATAGAAGCGCTAATAATTGCAATAAGGTGGTTTTTCCTATTCCAGATTCACCCTTTATCAAAAGGTTTTCATTGTTGATTAACTCAAAATTTGGAAAGTGAAATGAATTTCCCCCAGGGTATTTAAATTTTAGGTTGGTGGCTTTAATCATAAGGTTTTAGATATTATAGCGTTATCCCTTTACGGGATATTGTAGAATGAAAAAATTAGCAGTAAACCAATTACTATAGCATAAGCTTAGGTTAGCCATAAAATACAAATAGCAATGAATATAGCTCTATCGCATCTTTTTGCTTTCTAATGTTTTATGCTGAATTACTGCCTAATATTCCTATGAACAGTTAGTAAGAAGGAAAAAAGGTGGGGGACGAGAGAATAGTTGACCTTGGGCGATGGTTTTTAAATATCCGTTACCTTTATAAGTAATAGGGATATTAACCGCAATGGCGTCAAATTTTTTCACAACCACCTCAGTCGTGCTGCTAAGAAAAGGGGTGTGGTAATGAATGTTTGCGAAGTGACAAGCTATACAATCTTCGGTATGATCTTGATCTTTTTCGTGAGAGAATGCATGCAGGCCGGTCAATTTCATAAAAGTGAAAAGGACCAGCAAAACAAATACAAGCTTATTTTTGTAACTGCAGTTCTTCATTATACACAAAGTTAAAAAAAGAAATGATTTACAGTAAATTTATTCTTTAAGCTTTGTTTTAATTTACCTTACAGATACTCGGGGCTAAATTCAAAAAAAAGCTGCCTTTCCTGTGGGGAAACGCAGCTTTTTATTCCGCGAAAGCGAACTATAAATTAGTCTTCATCATCGTCATACATATCATCCATCAACTCGATTTGTGCTTTGATAGCCGATTTTAGCGCAGCAGCCAAGGCTTGGTTGCCGTCTTGGTCTTCTGGACTAATGGTAATGGTGCCATCACCATCTAAATCGGTGGCGATACTTAAATCTACCAAACCGTTGATTCCTACCACAGCATCTAAATCAAAGTTAATTACCAATTCGCTGCTGTTACCGTCAATTACCAAGTTGGTACCTTGGTCCTCATAATCTACCTCGATCTCTTCGTCAAAATCATGCCAAAATACGAAAGGCGTACCGTTGATGCTTCCTTCTAATTGCATACTTTTCCCAAAAAGAGCAGAATTGCTGTCTTCGCTTTTATCAAACTCAAATTCTACCTCTTCATATTCGCCATTAGGTACATTTACCGTAGCTAAGCTTACACTGTTTTGTGCCAATAAATCTACTTCAAAAGGTCCGCGTAATTCTACCTCATCTTCGCTGTCAAAATAAAGATCTACACCATTGCTGTCTTCTTCGGCATACTCCAATTCGATTTCTTTGAAGTTTACCATAAAGCTGCTTAGTACAACAGCATTGGCATTACGAGCGGTTTCGCCCGAATAACTTGCAGTTGATTTAATTTTTAACTGACCCTGATTGGTGTTTTGTGCAGCGTCATCGTCGCTAGAACATGCGGTTAAAATTCCGCCTAAGGCTAAGGCCATACCGGCTAATTTCAAATTGCTCACTAATCTCATAAGTATGTGTTTTTTGTTTATGCTAAAATAACGCCCGATTCTCGGTTTAGTATAGTTGCCATGCTAAACCTTTCTTAAAAAGCCTGTTTAGCTCAGTATTTTAAGGCTTTTTTACTTTAGGTAAGCATTTTTTTAAGAAGTAAATCAGCGGTTTATTGACTCTAATACTGCTTTGCTTTACCCAATAGCGGTTGTAATTGCTGTGCTAAGGATTGCAATAGATGTTGCTCGTTAAGCACTTGGTATAAAATTTTACGGTTGTGAAGAATTTGTTCAGGTGTAAGGCCTTCGGATAATTCCTTAGCATTACACTGCGTTTCGTAACAAAATACCAAAACACCTATACGTTTTAAATAGTGATAAAAAGTGTTATGCTTACTCAAAAATACTTTGGCGCCATGATAAAGGACTGGGATAATTGTTCCAACTCCTTGTTGTCTACGAGCGTTAAAAATTCCGATTCTTGTATTGTATAAATAATTATTATATTCTTCAAGAGGAAGAAAGTCTAAGATTGGCTTAAAATTATTACTAAATCTTAATTTTCCTAAATCTACAACCTTTTCAATATAATTAGAATTCCCATAGCCTAATGGTACTAGAATATTTTCGTTTAATTTACTCAATTGCTCGTGAATTCTATCAAAAACCTCTAGGTGGTTATTTGTTATGTGACCAGAATTGCCAATGAAAAAACCTTGTTTGTCTTTAAAGTTTGTCCGACCAATCTTACCAACCATATATTCTAAAGAAAAATATGAAAATTTAAACCATTTCGCTTTTCGTCCTATTTTTTTATTTACAAAATTGAATTCTTCTTTATAGGTAGCTGCAATAAAGTCAAAACTTTTTAGGGTTTTCAATTTTTCTTCAGATTGACTTAAAGGTAAATCTTTTTTTAATACCCTTACGTATGGTCTTAATGTATCCTTAAGACGCTTCTTAAAAGGTCTTTTTTTAATTTTTATTAATAATCGCTCTTTAGATGCTAGTAGTTTTTTTCTGGGATAAAAGTTGGGATCATTGTAAATTTCCATTCCAAAACAGAACCAAATTGTTATTTTATGTCGTGGTATTAATTTATTCAGACTAGCCATATTATTCGTATAGCTGTGAAAAAAAATAATTTGCGCATTCTCGATTAAAGGTATGATGGATTGGTCCCTTGGTTCAATAGCGATTATATTTTTTTGTGGCTTAACATATCTTAATGAAGAACTCTTGCTAACAATTATAAATTGATTTTGAGAAGGATAAATTTTTTCAAATGAAGAGTTTGCTGCATTTATAAATTTTTCATCATTTGCTATATGTAAAATAGTTGTCATTTATTTGATTTTTCTAGCAGGATTACCTACAACTACAGAATTGGCTGCTACGTCTTTGGTCACTACCGCACCAGCACCAATTACAGCTCCTTCATCAATTTGCACCTTTGGTAAGATAATAGCACCAGCCCCAATACTTACATAGTTGCCAATATTGACGTGGCCCAAAAGTTTGCAGCCAGGAGAAAGTTCTACAAACTCACCAATTTTTACATCGTGTGTTATAACAACATTATAATACACCAAGCAACCTTTACCCAATTCGGCACCATTTGAAATATTAACACCACTTAAAATATTAGTTCCACCGCCGATTTTCGCATATTTGCCGATGTTTGTAGCTTTGTCAATCGTAGAAACCAAGGTTCCTCCTAATTCATCAAATTTCTTGAACAATTTTAAACGTAATTGAGGGTTTCCTAAACCTAAACAGAATTTATCTGAAACATTATGAAAATAATTTAAAACATCAGCTTCTTTCTTCAAAACAGGATAGCAACCGTATAATTTTTCGGGAATATCTTTATTTACATCATCGTAAAACGCTAATGATTCTAACAATTTGTTATCTAAGCTTTGTAAAATTTCCTTGGCAAAGCCTTTTGCGCCAATTATTAGCATAAAAATGAAACTATTTTTTTTAAATCTTCCTTGTTAAGGCCTACATACAGGGGTAAACACATTACACGTGAAGCAATACTGTGGGCGATAGGACAATTTTTTGTTTGTATATAGGGTAAATTCTCTAAGCTAGGATAAAAATACCTTCTGGGGTAAATTCCTTCTTGGTTCATCGCTTTTTCTACCTGTAATAAATCCTTTTCAGTCTCAAATATAATGGGATAGTAACTATAATTCCAGTCTGTTCCTTCTCTTATCTTTAACTTTTGTATTCTAGTAGTAGTTAAAGCTTTATCGTAAAATTCACAAACCTTGGCACGAGCATCTAAAATATGAGGCATATGCGGTAAAACACTAAGCCCCATAGCTGCTTGTAGCTCACTCATTTTAGCATTGATTCCTAATCCGTGAAAACGCAGAGGCCCATCATGGCCAAAATTATGCCGGTAATAAATCTCGTGGTAGTCTTTTTCATTTTGAACAAAGGCAGCACCGCCTTCACCAGTGTGAAAAAGTTTGGTAGCATGAAAACTACAGGTGCTTACATCACCAAAGTTAAAAATAGACTCTCCTTTATATCGTACACCAAAACAATGCGCAGCATCGTATATTACTTTTAAATGGTGCTTAGTTGCCAGCTTCTCGATGGCTGCTATATGGCACGGATTTCCAAAAACGTGTGTAGCGAGAATAGCCGTGGTTTTGCTTGTGATCGCCGCCTCGATTTTGGTTTCATCAATACATAGGTATTCAGGGTGAATGTCTACAAAAATAGGAGTGCAATTTTCCCAAACGATACTTGAAGTAGTGGCTACATACGAAAATGGCGTGGTGATTACTTCTCCGCCTTGAGTAAAAGCTTTTAAAGCAATTTGCAAGGGCAAGGTGCCATTGGTCATAGGGAGAATATGGTTTACGCCTAGATAACTTTTTAAAGATGAGCTTAATTCATGGAACAATTCCCCATTATTGGTTAGCCATTGATTCTGCCAAATACGCTCCAAATAGGTTTGGTATTCAGTAATAGGAGGGAAAAAGGTTTTAGTTACAGTAATCATTTAAAGCTTCCATTAATTAATGCATAACTTCCAGGCCGATTAAGCTTACCCTCAGGCCAAAACTTTCCAGGTAAAATTTGAATGCTATTTGCTCTTTCGATTAGATCGTAAAAGTCCTCATTTCTAGTACCAATTCCTAACAATACTCTTATATCATACATGCCAGATCTTAAATTGATTTGGGGAATTTCTAAGATAATTTCATTTTGATTTTGAACAAAAGAAAAATCTACACCCATCTCGTCGCTTAAAAAACTAAGAACTATTTGTTCTTGATCATCAAAAAAATTTAAACCTAAGAACAATCGACTGTAATCGATGGCATCGCTGTTTTTGTCAAAACGCATTTTAATTTTTAAATATTCTCCAGAAATCACTTGATTTACCTCTGCGCCGTTTTTATTATAAAAAGCCAATTCAATCAGCTTCATCTTGCCGTTTCCTTGACGATCGGTTCTTTTGGCAAGCGCTTCTTTATTCTGCTCTTTACCTCTAGACAAATAAAAATCAACACTTTCCTCGGCGCTTCCTTCAAACACGCTGGTGCCGTTTTCGAGTACGATTCCTCGGGTACACAGGCTTTTTACCGAAGCCATATTGTGGCTTACAAACAAAACGGTGCGGCCTTGGCCTTGAGAAATGTCTTGCATTTTGCCAATGGCTTTCTTTTGGAACTCGGCATCGCCTACCGCCAAGACTTCATCTACCACCAATATTTCGGGTTCTAAATGTGCGGCCACGGCAAAGGCTAAGCGCACGCGCATACCGCTGCTGTAGCGTTTTACCGGAGTATCGATATACATCTCGCAACCCGAAAAGCTTACAATTTCATCGAGCTTGGCTCTGACTTCGGCTTTGGTCATTCCCAAAATGGCTCCGTTTAAAAATATATTCTCTCTACCGGTTAATTCGGGATGAAAGCCCGTACCCACTTCGAGTAAAGAAGCAATGCGGCCTTTGGTTTTGATGCTTCCGGTAGTCGGACCCGTAACCCGGGAAAGGATTTTAAGCAAAGTCGATTTTCCCGCTCCGTTTTTCCCGATGATGCCTAAGACCTCTCCGCGTTTCACCTCAAAATTGATATCGCGCAGTGCCCAAACATAGTCTTCTTTAGCCTTAGCCGAGCGGTCGTTTACCGCACCCACTTTAGCATAGGGGTCGTCTTTACCGCGCAACTGATGCCACAAGCGATTTAAATCGTGACTTAAGGTTCCGGTACCTACAAGGCCCAGACGGTATTGTTTACTGATGTTTTCGGCTTTTAATATGATGTCGCTCATGCCTGTTTCGAAAGCTGGATTTACAAAATTCAATCAAAAAGTAAAAATAGGAAATTCAATAGAAACCCCACCGCTTTTCGAGATATTGTTTTTTTCTGCTCTCCCTTCAAGTAAACTTAAATAAGCCAACAGGCATTTGTGCCGTAGTTGGACCCGCTGGGTTGTATCGAGAAGTGAGTGAATTGGAATTATAAATTAAAGTATCTACTTCGCTACGCAGTAGTCCCGGCACTTCGGGATCTCGATACTTCGCATTTTTGGTTTATCACCAAAAATGCGAAACTCGGCATGACAAGGCGTGGTTTTTTCACCAAAAAAATAATTAAAACTACTTTCAAACCAGGCCTATCGAAAATAGCGCGTAAAATTGGCAGAGCAGTAAGCGTTAAAAATTTTAGGAACTCACCCGATTTCCAATCGGGTGAGTTCCTAAAATTTAGCTTGCAAACCTACAATTTAGCGCTAGTTTCGTCAGCCTAGACTTTTTTTGCTACTTTTTCCGGCGATGGAAAAAAGTAGAGGGTTGAGAAATGGATTTCTTTGTTTTTGGATTAGCAGTAAATAGTAATGGAAACTATAAAAGTATTCGCTACTTTTCGACTAGCTCTCGATACACGTTCTTATGGTTCTCACCATAAAAAAGCACTCGAGCTGGCAAGGTAGATTTTATACCGAATTAGTGCGACTTTTTAGGAGTCCCGACACTTCGGAATCTCGATACTTCGGATTTTTGGTTTACCACCAAAAATCCGAAAAATCGAACGGTCCAGGCGTTGTTTTTTAATTAAAAATAAATACGCTAATTTTCCACATTACTTCGGCAAAGAGTGAAATACTAACATCTCTAAGTAAACCCCAAACTGTAGTTATAAAATACTATATTGGAACGGGTACGACATTAGGAAAAATGATTAATTATTCGGATATTTATACAATAAATCAAATAAAAATGGCCTCAGCAGATAATATACGAAATGGATTGATTGAAAAAATTCTATCGATTAAAAATAAAGACTTTTTAATCGCTCTTGATAAAATAATTACTTTGAGTGCATCTGAATCTGAAATTTTTGAATTAACCAAAGAACAGAAACTAATGCTAGAAATGAGTGAACTGGATATAAAAGAAGGGAAACTGATTTCACAAGAAGCGATGAACAAAAGAAATTTGGAGTGGCTCGACGCAATGTAATTTGGACACGCACAGCTGACATACAGTTCGTAGGAATTTTAGCGTATTGGGTTAAAAGAAGCAAGTCAAATAACTACTCGAAAAAACTATTAAAATTAGTTTCGGATAGAACCCATCAGATAGCGGAGAATCCACTAATCTACAAAGCCACAAATTTTAAGAGTACAAGAGTGGCATCATTGGGTAATTATAGTATTTACTATCAATTTAATGATACAGAAATTATTATCACAGCCTTTTGGGACAATAGGCAAAGCCCTAAAAAACTTCTAAAAATATTGAGTTCCAAAAATAAGAAATAACTATACTTTTCAAATCTGGCCTAATGAAAATAGCGCGTAAAATTGGCAGTACCTTTAATATTTATTTGAATTCAATAACAGAAATATCCAGCAGCCCAACTCAAATAGCGATTCAAAGCAGGGCTTTGCAATCTTTTTCTTCAGTATAACTTGTGTTTTGCGTAAAGAATTGGCGAAGCCTTGGAGCCAATTTAGCAAAATACAAGTGGTTTTCAGCTTGACTGAAAAATACCTCAGAAAAAGTGTACTTTCTTTTGTTTCGTTTTCTCCTGTATCCGACGAGCGCAGCGAGAGGAATACACCGTAAAGAAAATGAAAATTAGGACATAGCAAGATTGATGAATTGTAAGAAAGTAGGTTTTGAAACAATGAATAAATTCGCTACTTTTCGACTGTGTCTCGATACTTCGCATTTTTGTTCTATCGCCCAAAAACCCGAAACTCGACATGACAAGGCGTGGCTATTTTATAAAAGAATAAATAGAAATACCATTTTAAATTGGCCTATCGAAAATAGCGCTTAAAATTGGCAGTGCAGTAAGCGTTGAAAATTTTAGGCTGTTTGAGACCGATTGGAAATCGGGTGAGTTCCTAAAATTTAGCTTGCCAACCTACAATTTAGCGCTAGTTTCGTAAGCCTAGACTTTTTTGCTACTTTTTTCGGCGATTGAAAAAAGTAGAGGGTTGAGAAATGGATTTCTTTGTTTTTGGATTAGCAGTAAATAGTAATGGAAACTATAAAAGTATTCACTACTTTTCGACTAGCTCTCGATACACGTTCTTATGGTTCTCACCATAAAAACGCACTCGACCTGACAAGGTAGGTTTTAAACGCCCTGTCACTTCGAGTGGGCCAGCCTAGCCAACAGGCATTTTTAATGCCGTAGTTGGACTTGCTGGGTTGTATCGAGAAGTGAGTGAATTGGAATTATAAATTAAAGTATCTACTTTGCTACGCAGTAGTCCCGACACTTCGGGATCTCGATACTTCGCATATTTGATTTACCACCAAAGATCCGAAACTCGAACTGACAAGGCGTGATTTGTACTACTCTCACATAGTCTCAGCCCACGGCAATAAAGCTTTTCAAAGCAGCACCTTGACATTTCCAAAATCACATAGAATCATGTATCTTCTCTAAAATTTAAAAAGCAAAGCCTATGTGTTATGAAAGCTCTTTGCACAAGACCCATAAACAAATCCAACAGACCTATGGGGTTGAATTTAAAAATCCAGATTTGTTTACTCCTTATTATCATCGCTCGGGATTTACCCATTCTAATTTATTTGTGATACCCCAAGAAGAGGCTCATTTGGTTTATGCCATGCAATGGGGCCTAGTGGCACCCTTTGGTGAAGCCGATGTAAAGGCTTTTCGAAAAAAATACAATACCCTCAATGCCAAAAGCGAAAGTGTTTTGCGTTCGCGCATGTATCAATCGGCTGCTCGGCAACGCCGCTGTTTGGTTTTAGCCGATGGTTTTTTTGAACCCCATCATCAGGCAGGTGGGGTGCAACCTTATTATTGCTATTTACCGCAGCAAGCCTTGTTTTGTTTTGCCGGTATCTATACGCAAATGGCTTCGGGAACCTATACCGTAAGCATATTGACCACGGCTGCCAATCCTTTTTTTGCTGAAATTCACAACACCAAAAAACGCATGCCTTTAGTTTTAGATCCCAGTAAGCAGGGAGCTTGGCTCGATCCGAATCTTGCCGATGCCGATATTCAAGAGCTCATCAACAACGGATTTATACAGCAGGAATTTAAAGCCCATGCGGTGAGTAGCGACCTCTATAAGCGACAAAGCAATACCAATACGCCCAAAATCATTGAACCCATCCATACAAAAGATTAAGCTTTTTGGCTGCGCTTTAAACGATCGCGCAAGTTTTGAATACTGGTTTTACGTTCATTAAGCGCTGAAATATCCGCTTCAAAGCTAATGGTTCTGTTCAGTTTAGGGAAAGACAATTTACCTTTGGCAAGTGAATTCGCTACTACGAGGTTAAAGTAGTTATAGCTTAAGATGAGTAATTGCAATGCATCTGTTTTTTGTGGCTTAAAGCCGATTTTTTCTGCTGTGCGTGCATTTATAATATAGCTGGTGCCGCGTACTTTTAGATGCTTATGTGTTTGCTGGGCTTCGATAAAATTCAATAAACCACTTAAAAACTGCTCCATAATAAAAGCCTTGCGTTGTTGGGGCGTGCTACTGCGATCGAGTACAAAATAGTAATCAAACAAACTACCTGCGTGAATTTTAATGCTTTGGTTTTTGGGTTTTTCGGCAAGAAAAAGCAGGGAATAGTACTTTAAATCGCCTTTTTTTTGCAGTGCAGGAATATCAAAAAACGGAGCGATAAGCGATAAACCTAGGGTGATACTCAGCACCGGTATCAGGTACCAGCCGGTATAATATCCCAAAACCCCTGTGAGTAAAATAAATCCGATAAAAAGCAAGGCTAGCCGCAATAAAAAACGCTTTTGTTGGGATTCGCTTTTGCGGAAAAAGGGGTGGTGAGGCAGGTTGTTCATAATGCTATAAAGGTCTTGAGTCGCCAAAAATAGAAAAAACAAACAAAACCTACTGCTGCGCCTTTAAAAGCCGCGATGAACTGACTGATGATCAAAATAGGCTGCTTTTAGTTAAAATTCAAGGTTTCCGCTACAAGACTTTCTAGCGCCTTTTGTTTGTGGTCAAACCAAGCTTGCCGATAGGCAGAGCCTTCTACTTTAGCTTTAAAATTCCGAAACGGATATTTGTTTTGCAAGAGTGTTTGCAATTGAGTGCTAAAGCGCGAATCATCAATTTGATCTACAAAAGATTCCATAATACCAAAAGAAGTGTGCGAATCTGGTGCTTCAATAAAAATAAAGTCCTCCTCTTGTTCTTTGACTCTTTCGAGGTCTTCCTCAAAAAACTCCTCCATTTCAAAATCCATACTCATTTCATAACCTTCGCCGGGAATGCTGATGAATTCTTGGGTTTTTGCATTATAATAACAATCCATTCCGCAATCCAATTCTTGCGCTATGGCATATATCAGTTTTTTCTGTTCGGTATTCACAATAATAAGCTAAAAAGTTTTAGGCGATAAGTTATAAAATTTTTATCAAGTTTTTCCGCTTAAGCTAATAGAATGTTGCATTTAACTAGTTTTTATTTTTCGCTTAAAGCGGATTTCTTTAGCAAAATCATTTACGGCACGGGTCAAAACAAAATGGATGCAGGTGGGAGGTGTTTAGAGTAATCTATAGTAGCCATTGCTGCAATAAACACGGGATAAAAGAACAAGTATGCTCGGAATAAAAACTCTAGGAAGTACTTTTCATCCTGTTTTATATAAAAAAACAAGACTCCGTTAATAGCCATAACGGAGCCTTGATTTATAATTTGGCTTAGATTACCCCAAAGGTAGAAACAATGGTTTGTTTTTCGTCTAATGAGTTAGGATTGCTCACCATTACCCCATATTCAGCACCGCGCTCAAAACTTTCAATCGAAAGCAGGTATGAATTTTTACCAAACTTTTCGGCTTTAAACTTTAGGTAATCCAAGTTGTTTGAAGAACCTCCAGAAAAAGTACCTACCGAAGACAATTCAGCCAATCTCTTTTTCTTTTTCTTTTTGAATTTGAAAACCTGGATAATCGATAACGGATCCGTATCATTATCAACCGCACGCACTACCAATTTTATTTCCTTCTTAGGACGATAAGAGGTAGACGAACAACAATTAGGAATATCGATTTTAGTTTTCACTTTTCCAATTCCGGCCAAATATACCGTAGCACCAGCACGGGTTTTTAATTGCACATGTTCTTTTTGTAAATCTAAGGTTTCATTGTTATCTTTTAGAATAAACGCCTCTCCGATAAAAGTTGGTTCTTTAACTTCTTCTTGAGCGAAACTTGCAAAGGAAGCTAAAAATAGCATCCCGAAAATAAAATTTTTCATGTTTAGGTGTGTTTGAAATTAGCCTTTACTACCATAAGTAAAAGGCAAAGATTAGTTTTGTGTTAATTTAAGCTTAAAATTTGCGTAAATATAAAAGCTTTTTGCAAATAAGGTTGATTAATCCTAAAAATATTTAAAAATTTCTTAAAATTATTTTGTTAGGTCAACTAACGTCTGGGGGTATAGCCAGCGGAACAACTGTTTTAAAATAAATTTACGGGTGCAGATAAAATCCGTAAAGGAATGGCTTAATTTAGAGAAAATAGGATAAAGTATAGGCCTATCTCGTGTTTTTGCTAAAGTTTTTAAATCTTTATGCAATTCCATTTTTACCGCTATCGGAAAAACCTGCCGCCTAAAATTACCGCAAGGGTATGAAAGCTTACCAACAAGATTTCTAATTTTTTAGCCTATGCAACTGAGTTTTGACTTTGGGGTTTTGTAAGATGGCTTTTTTGTATTGCTCAAAATGCTTATAATCATTTGGTGATAGCTGGATTTGTTGATAAAAAAATGTACGGTCTTTTTGCGGATAAATCAAAATTGTTTCGCCAAAGCGCAAATCAAAAAGTTTCATGTTGAAGACCAATGTCGAATACCCATCGGGACTTGCAGAAAGTACCCAATCAAATTTGTTTTTAACCGTTTTAAAATATCCTTGTGCGGTCAGATAAGGGTAGTTGCGTGAGTTTACCCAAGTACTTTCTTCTGCATTAATGTTATTGGTTAAAACCAGTAAGCTGAGTTTATAGATTTGTTTTGAATCTTTAGTCTGTTCGTATTCTCCAAGACTAACCCCTTTAAATACTAGGTTATCTGTAACAATATTAAACGGAGTACTAAACACCGAATACTCGTATTTTGCTACGGGAAAGGGAGATTGATTTAAAGGAAAGTCTCTAAATTGATCGGCATATTTATTATAGGTGGTTACATCTTGTCGAAGTAGTTTTTGATCCCATTGAGCAGTATCCAAATACTGATTGGCTCTTAACTGTAATTGCTCGTTGCTCCATTTCTTTTTCGAGACAGCAGTCTGATTTGAAATAGTGGACTTGTTTACTTGACAAGCCAATAAGAGTGTTCCTAAAATAAATACCCCAAAGATTTTCTTCATTTTATACTTGTCCTTTTACTGCTATTCAGCTCAAATTTAATCAATTATAATCTATCCCGCTCAAAAAACGACAAGTTCAACCGCCTCAACACCTGATGACTTTAACCAAAATCAATCGAAAAGCCCTTTGCTGGTACCGTCTCGCTTTAGATTGCTTCGCGATCTAAAAGCCTATTTAGGTCATAAAAATCGCTTAGCATACCCAGAGATACGCCCTAGCTCCCTCGAGGCTAGTTCGATACTCCTTCGATAAAACATCGATAAATCCTTATATTTCGAGGGATGAACGAAGAAGTACCGAAGGAGTTACGAAGCAGCTATGCTTTTAGCTTGCTTTTTGTGACGCTTATTTGCCCTAGCAACTCAAGGTATCCCGACTTACTTTCAGACTGATTTGCATCCCTTATCTCTAATCCTTATTACGAATCACCTCGTTGAAGTAAAAAACAGACTTGTACTGGTATTTCCTTAAAAAATTCGGTTGCAACCGACTAAAAACCGACTAAAAAAAATATTTATAACTAACTGATTGTCAGTGAGTAGAAAATCTTACGAGTGCACTCTTAAGATTTTCGGGTAAACGCGTAAGATTCTGTAAGAAACTTGAAAATTTCTGCCTGAAACTCATAAAATACAAAGGGCATTTTTTGGCTAATCCCTCTAGTTTAGCGCTAAGTAATTAAAAAAAGAAATCACATGACTTAGCCTGAAAAGAAAAACAGAGAGACCAAGTAGGTAGCAGTTTTAACCTTTGCTGCGACCACAGCTTACTCGAGGTAGGTGCTCTCCCGAATCAAAAAGGGAATTTTAATGTAATAAATTATACAAAATGAGTAAAAATATACTTGCAAAATTAAAAGTTAGAACACGTAAAAACCCTCAAGATCGTACGGCGCCGCCGTTATATTATGTACAGGCCGTAAGCACCGGTACCTGTGATCTTGACCGATTAGCTTACTTGATTTCCAATCAGTCAACCGTTAGAGAACCCGATTGTTTAGCGGTATTGCACGCCTTTGTGCACAATATGCTCGATGAATTGGAGCAAGGACGCATAGTAGAACTCGGTCGATTGGGGAACTTTCAAGTTGGCGTAGGTTCAACTGGGAGTGCTTTAGCCGAAGACGTAAGTTTAAGCAATATCAAACGTATTGCATTGAACTACCGACCCAGCAAACATGTAAAAAAGCGCATTAAGAATATGGATTTCAGTCTAGCTGATTAATGCACTCACCGCAGTAAGCGGAAGTTGAATAAACCGCTTGGTCCCGCTTGGATCAAGCGGTTTTTTTGGTCAAAAAACCTAAATTTCATCAGCATGATTCATGCAAATCATGCCCATGATTTATAAAAAACATGCTGAAGATTTAAAAAATCATGCTGATGATTTGCATGAACCTTCAGCATGATTTTTCAAAACCCACTTTTTTAGCTTTTTCCTCCTTTTCAGGCTCAAAAAACCAGCTTTTAAAGCAAAAAATCCACTCAAATACGCTAAAAATCCCCTGTATTAGGTCAAAAAAACACTAAAACGCCAGCAAAACTCCCCAAAAAGCAGGATAAAAAACCCCTTTAATCGATAAAGTACAGTTGTTCTGCTCCCTAAATATCAGTTTTTCTCCCCAAAAACATCAAAACCTCACAGGACAAGGTAGCTTTTAGAGTTATTTTACACACCAGCAGCCCAATTCAAATAGCGATTCAAAGCAGCGCTTTGCAATCTTTTTCTTCAGTATAACTTGTGTTTTGCGTGAAGAATTGGTGAAGCCTTGGAGCCAATTTAGCAAAATACAAGTGGTTTTCAGCTTGTCTGAAAAATACCTCAGAAAAAGTGTACTTTCTTTTGTTTCGTTTTCTTTATACAAGTAAAGAAAATGAAAATTAGGACATAGCAAGATTGATGAATTGTTAAGATGTAGGTTTTGAAACAATGAATAAATTCGCTACTTTTCGACGTGTTCTCGATACTTCGGATTTTTGTTCTATCGTCCAAAAATCCGAAACTCGAACTGACAAGGCGTGGTTTAAAATACTAGTACTTAGTGCGACTTTTTGGGAGTCTTGAGCATTCGCTGTCACTTCGAGTGGCGTAGCTTAGCCAACAGGCATTTTTAATGCCGTAGTTGGACTTGCTGGGTTGTATCGAGAAGTGAATGAATTGGAACTGAAAATGAATTTACTACTTTTCGACTTTACCTCGATACAAGAGTTTTTGCCTATCGTCAAAAACTCCCACTCGGTATGACAAGGCAGATTATTTTACGCAAGAGTCATAAATAGAAATACCATTTAAACCTGGCCTATCGAAAATAAGGCGTAAAATTGGCAGTGCAGTAAGCGTTAAAAATTTTAGGCTGTTTGAGACCGATTGGAAATCGGGTGAGTTCCTAAAATTTAGCTTGCAAACATACAATTTAGCGCTGGTTTCGTAAGCCTAGACTTTTTTGCTACTTTTTTCGGCGATGGAAAAAAGTAGAAGATTAAATTAAGTAGTAATTTATTTTAAATAGTAGTTGGCAACAAACTGAAAAAAATCGAAAATCATAAAAATCAACCGAAATTGATAATTTTGTATCTTTGATAAAAAGACAAAGGAAATGGATTTAGAAGCAAGAAAAATATCATTTGTTCAAGAGTTTTTAAGACTTCAAAATGAGGAAATCGTTAGCGGACTTGAAAAATTCTTACGTAAAAAGAAAGCTGAATTGACTGAAAAGAACTTCAAGCCGATGACAATGGAGCAATATAACGCAGAAATTGACCAAGCAATGGAAGACTCAAAAAATGGACGAATGATAAAAGCAACGGATTTAAAGGCTAAAATCCAAAAATGGAGTTAGCAGTTTACTGGTTAGAGGTTGCGGAAAACAAACTAGAGGATATTTATAGCTATTATTTAATTAAAGCCAGTAAAAGAGTAGCTGAAAATTTAGTTAATGGAATCCTTGACTCGACTATTGGTATTGAAAAGCAACCAGAAATTGGACAAGTTGAAACGAGCTTGAAACATAGAGAACGTGAATTTCGGTATTTAGTGTTTAAGAATTACAAAATAGTTTATTGGATAAATTATGACTTTAAACGTATCGAAATCGCGAATGTTTTTGACACGAGACAAGATCCCGATAAAATAAATGAAACTGAATAAAAAACCACGTTGTTACGCGATTGCATCGCGATCTCCTTACCCTATTGCAATCAATTGTTTACATTTTCAATTCCTAAATCAACAAAAAAATAACACCTTGTTTCCCATCGAAATCCAACTTCAAACAATATTCTACAAATTCTTTCTGTTCATTTTTGCTTGATCAAAAACGAACCAAAAAATCAAGAATAGTTGAGGAAATTGCTTAAAGCTGAATCCTTCAGCTTTAAGCATCACTCGTTCCTTATCGCTGCATGCTCTTTTTCGCTATCGCGAAACGCACTTCCGCTTGTCACTCGCTATTTCTGAAACTATTCGGGTTTTTAATTGAAAATTAATTCGCTACTTCGCTAGGCAGTAGTCCCTAAGCTTCGCTGTCACTTCGAGTGGGCCAGCCTAGCCAACAGGCATTTTTAATGCCGTAGTTGGACTTGCTGGGTTGTATCGAGAAGTGAATGAATTGGAACTGAAAATGAATTCGCTACTTTTCGACTTTACCTAGATACAAGAGTTTTTGCCTATCGTCAAAAACTCCCACTCGGCATGACAAGGCAGGTTTTAAAGTTATTCTATAAACCAGCAGCCTAAAGCAAAAAGCGTTTCAAAGCAGGGCTTTGCAATCTTTTTCTTCAGTATAACTTGTGTTTTGCGTGAAGAATTGGTGAAGCCTTGGAGCCAATTTAGCAAAATACAAGTGGTTTTCAGCTTGCCTGAAAAATACCTCAGAAAAAGTGTACTTTCTTTTGTTTCGTTTTCTTTATACAAGTAAAGAAAATGAAAATTAGGACATAGTAATATCAATGAATAGTAAGAAAGTAGGTTTTGAAACAATGAATAAATTCGCTACTTTTCGACCGTGTCTCGATACACGTTTTTATGGCTGACGCCATAAAATCGCACTCGACATGACAAGGTAGGTTTTAAACGCCCTGTCACTTCGAGTGGGCCAGCCTAGCCAACAGGCATTTTTAATGCCGTAGTTGGACTTGCTGGGTTGTATCGAGAAGTGAGTTTGATTGCAACTATAAACATGTGCAGTACTTTTCGACTGTGTCTCGATACTTCGCATTTTTGGTTTATCACCAAAAATGCGAAACTCCTTTAGACTTGCATAAGAGAAAATATAAAGATAAATAATTAAATTTATGGATGTTTAATTAGAAAAAGAGAGCTGAACTTAAGTACACTATCCGCACTCAGAATTTAAAAAATTCATAGTTCGATTCAGACTTAAGTTCAGACTTTCATCAACAATCTCTAATAGAAATTCGGGATTTTAAGCCCATTATTAAGGAGTTGAGTTATTGATGAAACCCCTCTTTTCAATAAAAGTATTACAGAGTTATGAAAAGTATTTATGTTGGTATTGATATTAGTAAAAAGAAATTAGATTTTAAATTAAATATTAAGTCAATCTTAAGAAAAACCCAACCTAAACTTAAATGAAAATTGTAACTTTTGTATCATGAGAATTTTAATAGTAGAAGATGAGCCAGGAATATTTAATTTCCTAAAACAAGGCTTAGAAGAGGAATCTTACGCTGTAGACGTAGCCGAAGAAGGTAAAAAGGGGCTTGAGATGGCACTTTCAGGAGAATATGATTTGCTGTTGCTAGATTGGATGGTTCCAGGAATTAGCGGCATTGAAATCTGCCGTCAATTCCGTAAAGAATTTCGCGAAACTCCGGTTATTTTTCTAACAGCAAAAGATACATTAGACGAAACCGTATTTGGCCTTCAAGTTGGCGCCAATGATTACATTAAAAAGCCTTTTCATTTTGAAGAACTCCTCGAACGCATTAAGGTGCAATTACGTCCAAAAACTGGGGAACATTCAATATTTAAACTTGGTAATATCACACTTAATACCGCAACTCATCAAGTTTTTAAAAATGATGAAGAGATAGCATTAACCCAAAAAGAATTTGCCTTATTGGAATATCTCATACGAAACAAAGGTTTGGTTTGTCGGCGATCAAGAATCATTGAAAGTGTTTGGGATATTCATTTTGATTATAATACTGGGGTCATCGACGTATTCATCAATGCGCTACGAAAAAAACTGAAACTTGGAAAAGAAGAAAATTATATTCAAACCATTAGAGGCGTTGGCTACATTGCAAAAGAAATATGAATTTAAGTTTTAGAAACAGAATAGGGCTGTATTATATGGCTGCAACGGCAATCATAATGGCAGTTGCTTTTTTAACGGTATATTTTGTCGTACGAGGTGTTGTATATCAAAATTTAGATAGAGACTTGTCTTATGAAGCCAAAAAGCATACAAGAGAAATAAAAGTTATAGGCGACAGCATTAAGATCAAAAATAAAAGAGAATGGGAAGAAAGAGAGCATAGAGAAGTACAAGTTAATCCTGTTTTTATCCAATTTTGGGATAAAAATGGAATTTTTATGGATAAATCACCCAATCTAAAAGAAAACCATTTAAAACTTAATGCGAATTCAAATTATAATGGGCATTATAATGGCCATTTAAATCAAAGACCTATAAGGCAAGTACAACTACCCATTGAAGATAAGGGTAAATTGAAAGGTTTTATAGTAGCGGCTATGTCATTGGAAGCCTCTCAAATGGTACTTTACAATCTTAGAAATATTTTACTAATAGTCTATTTATTACTTCTGGCAAGCCTATATTTTATTTCTAAATTTATTGCAGGAAGAAGTATCATTCCAGTAAAAAATGTAATACAAACCACCAATAGAATTACAAGAAATAGCCTAAACGAACGCGTTGAGTTGCCTCAAAATAAAGATGAAATGTTTGATTTAACTTCCAGTATCAACGACTTATTAAACCGAATCGAAAATGCATTGGAAAGAGAACGCCAGTTTACTTCAGATGCTTCTCACGAGCTGCGCACCCCTTTAGCAACATTAAAAGGCACATTGGAAGTTTTGGTGCGTAAACCGAGGGAACGCTCTGAATATGAAGAAAAAATTAAACTTTGCTTAACAGAAATAAATAGAATTACATCCATAATAGAACAACTCTTACTATTAGCAAGATTAGATACAGGATCAAAATCTGCCGAAAAACCATTGATTCCTTTAACCTCCATCATCGAAGAAATTCTTTTTAGGCACAATAATGTAGTCACAGAAAAAAAGTTAACCATAAAAATTAAAAATGATATAGGAGATAAAGTTTTAATCCCTCAATATTTCGGTAACCTAATTTTGGAAAACATAATTGAAAATGCTTTGAAATATGCTAAAGATGAAACCACAATTCATATTGCTCTAACGAAATCCGAATCTAAAGTTATCTGTAAAATCCGAGATGAAGGAATAGGTATTAAAGAAGGGGACCTCCACCGCTTATTTAATAATTTCTTTAGGTCTGATCCGCTTCAACACAAAGATGTTACAGGGAATGGCTTGGGACTTTCAATAGCCAAAAAAGCTGCTGATGCTATTAATACTAAAATTAGTGTAGAAAGCGAATTCGGCAAGGGTACCATTTTTACAGTAGAATTTTAAACAAGCTTTTAAAACCGCCATATTTAGGTTATGTATTAGCAATATTTCCCAATAGAAAAAGATCTCTTTTTGATACATTAAATTTTGACCTTTACAAAAGAACCGCTAGATGTTAAAAGTCGGCTGTAAATTTAAATGAAGTTGAATCTTTTTTAAACTTCATAGCGAAAGATTGCTTGTAGTGAAGCTGTGGAATAAACAATTAAATAATTTCAAAGCTTATAAAATATTCAAATTCTCACCTTTTTATTAAAAATCGAAAATTTTCTTAAGCGAATCTTAAGATTGGATTTAGATTAGGCTTAGATACTGCTCATATATTTGAATAGTTTTAATTTAAATAACCAAGAAAATGCTAGGACGCATAATAGAGTACAGTATTCATCACAAACTTATTGTGCTACTATTTACCGCCTTAATCATAGGTTTCGGGTTGTACTCTCTTTCTAACATTCCTATTGGTGCGGTGCCAGATGTAACCAATAATCAAGTACAAGTTATTACCACCTCAAGGAATTTAGCGACCGAAGATGTCGAGAAATTTTTGAGTTATCCAGTAGAATTGGAAATGGCAAATTTACCTGGAGTGGAAGAAATACGTTCGGTTTCAAAATTTGGCTTATCAGTTGTAACTGTTGTTTTTGATAATGATTTAGGCACTTATTTACCACGCCAATTAATTGCCGAAAAGATTAAAAGTGCCGAAGAAAAAATCCCAGCGGGCTTTGGTAAACCTTTTATGGGCCCTATTTCTACGGGGCTTGGTGAAATCTATCAATATGTAATCGATGTAGATGACAAATATAAAAATCAATACTCGTTATCTGATTTGCGAACCATCCAGGATTGGATTGTAAAACGGCAGCTTTCTGGTATTAACGGGGTGGTAGAAGTAAACACATGGGGCGGCTATTTAAAGACCTACGAGGTAGCTATAAATCCCGAAAGACTCCGTGCGATGAAGGTTTCTATTTTTGATGTTTTTACCGCTCTTGAAAAAAACAATAGCATTGCAGGTGGTGGTTATATTGAGAAAATTAATGAAAGTCATTTTATTAGAGGCGAAGGTCTGGTTAATTCTATAGAAGATATAGAAAATATCGTGGTAACCAATAAAGGAGATGTTCCTGTATATGTTAGCGATGTAGCTACAGTTGGTTTTGGTCACGCTAATCGTTTTGGAGCCATTACCGGAAATGGAGAAGGTGAAAAAGTACTTGGTCAAGTGATGATGCTTAAAGACGCCAACTCTAATGCAGTGATTGAAGCCGTAAAAGAACGAGTTTCTTCAATACAACCCTCTTTACCGCCAGGCATTTCCATAAATCCATTTTTAGAGCGAAGTGAACTTATCGGAAAAACCACTTTTACCATTGCCGAAAACTTGATTTTAGGTTGTTTAATTGTAATTTTTGTAGTGGTACTACTGTTAGGAAATTGGCGTTCTGGTTTAGTGGTTGCCTCTGTGATTCCTTTGAGTTTGCTATTTGCGCTTTCACTAATGTACATTTTTGGTGTAGACGCTAATTTAATGAGTTTAGGCGCAATTGATTTTGGAATTATCATAGATGGTGCTGTGATTATTGTAGAGTTTATTGCCTTTAAAATCACCCAAAAACGTTCAAAATTACTGGCGCTTCCCAAAAAAGAAAGGCAAGATGTAGTCGACAGTCTTACTTATCAGGGTGCAACCAAAATGATGAACTCGGCTGTATTTGGGCAATTGATTATTATTATAGTTTTTATTCCTATTTTTTCTTTGGTAGGGGTTGAAGGAAAAATGTTTCGCCCTATGGCAATGGTTTTTTGCTTTGCACTTATAGGGGCAATGATACTTTGTTTTACCTATATTCCTGTAATGGCGTCACTCTTTATAAAGCCCACCAATACCGAAAAAAAAACCATATCATCTCGTATGATTTCCTTTTTAGAACGCAAATACCAGCCAAGCATTATCTGGGCATTGCGTAAAAAAAGATTGGTACTTGGCATAGCTATAAGCTTGTTAATTTTTACTGCTTTCTTGTTTTCTAGAATGGGTGCTGAGTTTGTACCTACCTTAGATGAAGGAGATTTTGTAATTCAGCCTGTATTAAAGACCGGAATGTCATTGAGCAAAACAATAGAAGCTACTACTCAAATGGAAAAAATACTTAAAAAATTCCCAGAAGTGGTACAAGTGGTGAGCAGAATTGGTGCCGCAGAAGTTCCAACCGACCCCATGTCTATGGAAGAAAGTGACATTATCATTAAATTAAAACCTAAAGGAGAATGGGTGTCTGCACAATCAAAAGATGAACTTGCAGATAAATTCAAAAAAGCTTTGTTCGATGAAATCGCAGGTGTAGAGTTTGAGTTTACCCAACCTATCGAAATGAGATTTAATGAATTGATTACTGGAGTAAGAGCCGATTTGGCTATTAAAGTTTTTGGTGAAGACCTAAATGTTTTATATCAAAAAGCCCTAGAAATAGAAGAAGCCATTCAAAATGTCGAAGGGGCAGCAGATATTTCAGTAGAAAAAACAGCAGGTTTGCCGCAGATGTCAGTTAAATATTACCGTAGAAAAATTGCCAAATACGGATTGAATATAGAGGATTTAAACAAAATCATAACCATGGGGTTTGCCGGAATTCCTGCAGGAACAGTGTTTGAAGGCGAAAGGCAATTCGACTTGATGATTCGTTTTGATGACCTTCACAGAAAAGATATTGAGAATTTAGAAACCGCATCGGTATCACTTCCTAATGGGATTAAATTACCCTTAAGCGAATTTGCAAGTATAAACTATACAAAGGGACCCGCAAAAATCTCTCGGGATAATACCAAACGTAGAATAGTGGTGGGCGTGAATGTTAGAAATCGTGATTTAGAATCGGTGGTAAGAGATATACAGGCTATTATTAAAAAAGACATTAATATTCCTACAGGATATTCCATAAGCTATGGAGGACAATTTGAAAACCTACGTACCGCAACAGATCGATTAAAAATAGCGGTGCCTTTAGCCTTGATTTTGATATTTATACTATTGTACTTTGCTTTCAACTCCGTTAAAGAAGCTTTAATGATTTATAGTGCCATCCCCCTAGCGGCTATAGGTGGTGTAATATTATTATATATAAGAGATTTACCCTTCAGCATCTCGGCAGGGGTTGGTTTTATTGCGCTTTTTGGTATTGCGGTACTCAATGGCATAGTATTAATCGAAGAGTTTAATGAATTGAAGGCAAAAGGCATAAACAACATCAATAAACGTATTTTAATAGGCACAAAAAATAGATTGCGTCCAGTTTTATTAACCGCCGCCGCCGCTGCCTTAGGGTTTTTACCCATGGCAATTTCAACTTCTGCCGGTGCCGAAGTACAACGTCCTTTGGCAACCGTAGTGGTAGGGGGTCTAATAACTGCGACAATTTTAACCCTAGTTGTACTACCAATTTTATACGCCCTATTCGACAAAAATGAACAAAATTCTAAAAAGAAAACTAAGGTGAATTTAAAGGCAACGAGTGCTATGCTTTTATTGCTTTTGCCGATTATCGGTCAGGCACAACAAAATCCGTTAAGTGTAAAACAAACGCTACAAATGGCAATCGAGAATAATCATGCCCTTCAAGCTTCTTCAAAAAGGATCGACCAATCGGAACAACGGGTAGGAGGTGCTCTGAATATTGATAAAACACAGATTTTCTATGGTTACGATCAAAATAATATTGCAGAAAATGGCTTAGCCTTAAAAGTTTTTGGTTTAAGCCAGTCGTTTCAATTTCCAACTATTTATGCTGCACAGCGAAAAGTAAGACAACAAGAAGCCACCCTTGCAGCGCAGGAGTATATACTCAATGAAAGGTTATTAACAAAAGAGGTATACTTGGCTTATTATAAAGTGGTTTACAGCAATAATGTGGTTAAACAATATACTTATTTAGATAGTTTGTATGGCCAATTTGCAAAAGCAGCAAAGAAAAGATATGATGTAGGAGGAACCAATTTATTGGAGAAACTCACGGCAGAAACCAAGCAAAAAGAAATAGCCATTGCTTTGAAACAAGCACGAGAGGAGGTCAAAAAAGCGCATACCATACTCAACCATTGGGTGCAAAGTGATTCAATAATAACGGTAGAGGAAAATGAACTGCCAAGATTGGCACTAAAAAAACTCAACATTGAAGATCACCCTGGATTTTCGTTTTACAATTCAGCTAAAAGTTTGGCAGAATCTTCACTCTCGTTAGAAAAACAAATGTTATTACCCGACATCCATTTTTCAATTTTTCAAGGAACTAATGATGGCGTTAATTCAACCAATTACAATGGTTTTCAAGTAGGTCTAGGCATACCTTTATGGTTTGGTGCAAACAAATCTAAAATCAATGCTGCAAAAACCAAATCAATATTTTGACCCATGAATTTGAAAATTATAAAATTAAACTGCAATCGAGGTATAATGCGTTACTGACAGATTTAAAAAAATACCGAGAAACAATTGATTACTATGAAACTACCGGTAAAAATCTCTCAAAAGAATTAACCAAAACCGCATCAAAGGCTTTTAAGAGTGGCGAAATAGACTTCTTGGAATACGTGCAACTTTTAGAGAGTGCAAAAAATATTGAAATCAACTATTTACAGAATTTAATGAAGTATAACAATACCGTTTTAGAGATAAACTATCTAAGCTTTCAATAATGAAAAATTTAAGTAACACAATGTCTACTGCTTTATACCTCAGGGGATTTTTAATGATAAGCATCATCATTTTAACTTCCTGCAATTCAAATGAGAAAACTGAAATGGGGAATAAGGAAACACCAGATGAAATCGAAAATCGTGATATCATAACCCTAACCGATACTCAATTTAAAGCAGGGGGTATGCAAGTAGGAAAAATAAGCCAGCAAGCTTTTAGCTCTATAGTAAAGGCCAACGGAATGTTTAGCGTTCCTCCTGCAAGCCAAGCAGATGTTAGCGCCTATTTTGCTGGATATATTAAAGAGATCGACTTGCTCCCTGGAGATGCTGTAAAAAAGGGGCAGATCTTATTCACCCTTGAAAATCCTGAATATGTACAAGTTCAACAAGATTTTTTGCAAGCCAAAGGCCGTCTCAACTATTTAAAATTAGATTTTGAGCGCCAAAAAGAATTGATAGCAGATAACATAACCTCAAAAAAGAATTTCCTAAAAGCGGAATCAGAATATAAGGTGACCCTAGCACAATATCAAGCGCTCAAAAAAAAATTAAGCTTAATGAATATTAATCCGAATACCTTAACTGGAGACAATATTCGTTCTGTCATTAAAGTGCTATCGCCTTTAACAGGGTATACCACTATTGTTAATGCCACAAAAGGAATGTATTTAACCCCTACAGATGTTGCGGTAACGGTAACCAATACAAATGATTTACATATTGAGCTGAAAATTTTCGAAAAAGACTTGCCATTGATTAAAGAAGGTCAACCCATTAACCTAAGAATACAAAACGACCAGAATAACGTATACCAAGGCAAAGTGCATTTAGTGAACAAAGCAGTACATACCCAAGAAAGAACCGTGGTCATTCACGGAGATTTGGTTAAACCTAGTGAGGCACAATTATTTGCCCCAGGAATGTATATAGAAGCTGAGATTTTGACCGAAACAACAAAACAACCGGCATTGCCAGTTGAAGCCGTTGTTAATATTGATAAAAACTACTTTGTATTGGTTAAAAGAAACGACTTAACTTTTAAAAAAGTACCGGTAAATGTGGGGGTTACAAGTAAGGGGTTTATTCAAATAGTAAATGCAGAGGACTTTAAAAAAGATACCGAATTTCTAACCAAAGGAACCTTTAATTTAATAACGGAATAGAAGTAGAAAAAAATGAAAAGCATACTGGCAATTTAAACCGTATAAATATGTAAGGGAATAATTAGATAAATATACCAGTTAAAAGAAGCTGCATCTTAACAAACGATAATATTGGCAACAAAAAGCGCGCAAAATTGCAGAAATGAGAACAAGCTTATAAATCGATAAATATCAATACAACTAACAGAAAGACAAGGTTTAATATTTTAAATTATACTAAATTACTATGAAAAAAATTATTTTAATGAGCTTGATGCTTATCGCTACTTTAAGTAGCTACGCACAAGATTGGCAAACAGATTTTGCCACAGCAAAACAATTAGCCGCTAAAGAAAATAAACCAATAATTTTAGTATTTCAAGGCTCCGACTGGTGCGCGCCTTGTATAAAACTAGATAGAGAAATTTGGAGTACAGCAGAATTTAAAAAATATGCGAAGGAGCATTATATAATGCTTCAGGCAGATTTCCCTCGAAAAAAGAAGAACGCTTTACCAGAAGCTCAAGCAAAAGCCAACGCTAAACTTGCAGAGCAATACAATGAAAATGGAATTTTTCCTTTTGTGGTGGTACTAGATGCAAAAGGCAAAGTACTAGGAGTAACGAGCTATAAAAAGACTACACCAGAAAAATACATCGAAGAATTAAACGCCTTAGCTAAATAAAGTGAAGTATCTATTTTCTATCATAAGTTTATGTTTAGCATTTGTTTGCACTGCACAACAACCCTATAAGCGCACCCTAAAATTAATGGGAAGTCGCTTTGATATCACTGTAGTAGCAAAAAACGCTATTGCCGGTAATAGATATATTGATACCGCTGTAGCTGAAATTACCAGGATTGAAAAACTCATATCTTCCTGGGATCCAACTTCTCAAACTTCAGCAATCAATAGAAATGCAGGAATTAAACCTGTTAAAGTTGATGAAGAACTTTATCAACTAATAGAACGAGCCATGGGCTTATCTAAGCTTACAGATGGAGCTTTTGACATCAGCTATGCCTCTATGGACAGAATTTGGCAATTTGATGGAAGCATGACCAAAATACCTTCAGCAGAGGAAATCAGATCATCTGTATCAAAAGTAGGGTTTCAAAATATCTTGCTTCATAAGGGAGAAAGTACAGTTTTTCTAAAAGAAAAAGGTATGAAAATAGGCTTCGGAGCAATAGGTAAGGGCTATGCTGCAGATAAGGCTAAAGCTTTGCTTATTTCAAAAGGAGTGACATCAGGAATTATAAACGCCTCTGGCGATATGAATACTTGGGGTAAACAAGCCAACGGAAAGGAATGGAAAGTAGCCATTACCAATCCAATGAATAAAAACAAGGTTTTTGCTGTTCTACCTATCAGCAACGCTGCTGTGGTTACTTCTGGTGATTATGAAAAGTTTGTAAGCTTTAATGGCACTCGGTATTCCCATATCATTGATCCCCGAACAGGATATCCGTCAAGTGGAATTGTAAGTGTGACCGTATTTGCCCCAAAGGCAGAACTCGCCGATGCACTTGCTACCTCTGTATTTGTAATGGGAAAAGATGCAGGTTTAGACCGAATAAATCAATTGCCAAAAGTAGAATGTATCATCATCGATGATAAAGGCAACATCATTAAATCAAAAAACATAGAAATAAATAAGTTATGATCAAAAAAATAACAATTTTCACCTTGCTTAGTTTCTTTTTTAGCAATTGCGTGGTGGTTAAGGAGTATGAAAAAGTCAATATAAATGATCCAGATATGGCACTTTCAGAAAAGAAATGTGACCGAAATGTAACTACTGCACATTCCTATCGCGAAGCAGCGGTAGGTGCAAACGGAGGAAAAACTGGTGGAGGCTGCGGCTGTAATTAAAACATATAATCAATTGAAAAATATCATTCTTATTATCTGTGTGTTCGCATTCGTAAAAGCGAATGCACAAAATCGACAAGACTCAACCACAGTCTATAAAAAACGTGTATTGGAAACCGTTGAAGTAGATTTCTTGTCCAGCTACTACAGCCAGGACGGGGATAATGCAGCGGTAAGTGGTGGTATTGGCACAGAAGAATTAACCGATGTGACCAGTGCGTTCATCGTATCTATACCTCTAAATGACGATGATGTATTAACTATAGATGCAGGCGTCTCTGCTTATACCTCAGCATCATCGAGTAATGTAAATCCTTTTGATGACGGTCCAGCAGACCCCTATCAAGCTTCATCAGGTGCATCAAGTAGCGATCTTTGGGCAAATCTAACAGGAAGTTACAGCCATAGTTCTAATGATAGAAATACTATTTGGTCGGCCAAATTAGCAGTATCCTCGGAGTATGATTACTTTTCTTTGGGCGTTGGGGGAAGTTATACCAAACTCTTCAATGAAAAAAATACTGAAGTGAGTATAAGTGGAAATGTATATATTGATACATGGAATGCAATTTATCCATCTGAATTAAGACCTTTTGGTAAGGAGGGTTCTGGTTTAAATAATTCATTTTTCACCCAAAATACAATTACAGGAAATTTAAATTATTCCCCCAGATTTAATGAATTTAAAGATGAGGGGCGTAATTCATATTCTTTAGGGTTTAGCTTTTCGCAAATACTTCATAAAAATGTGCAAGGTTCTTTAGCATTGGATTTAATACAACAACAAGGTTTATTATCAACCCCTTTTCAACGAGTTTACTTTAGCGATGTGGAAGATTCTTTTATTGATAATTTTCAGCTAGCCGATGCCATCGAACGTTTACCAGATTCAAGGTTTAAAGTTGCGATAGGTGGACGTCTGAATTGGTATTTAAATGAGATTTTAACAATAAGGACTTTTTATCGCTACTATTTTGACGATTGGGGGATTAATTCGCATACAGCAAGTATTGCGCTCCCCATTAAAATAACAGGTAAATTTACACTGTATCCTTCGTATCGAATTTATACCCAAACAGCTGCTGATTATTTTAGGCCGCATGAGGCTGCTTTATCAACAGATGAATTCTATACCTCAGATTTCGACCTGTCTGAATACTCAGCAAACCAATTTGGTTTTGGAGTTTCCTATACCGATATATTTGCAAAAGCACATTTATGGAAATTCGGACTAAAAAGTATTGACTTAAAATTTTATCAATACGATAGAGATACAAGCTTTAGCTCTAATATCATTACAGCAGGCTTTAAGTTTGTCATGGATTAAATCTTTTTTGATTTCTCACAGCACGAGCGTCTCGCTCGTGCTAATCTAATTGCTAGCTATTTTTTTTCTCAACGGTGGTTGCATAGATATGCTAACTCAAAAGCTTATTTTAAAAGGAACTATAGAGAAAACCAATACAAAAACAGAAGCTTTATTATGTTTATAAAAACGCGGTAATAGCTTATTGATTTGCTTAATTTTAGGAATGCAATACAGCAATAAAGGAAATTATTTAGAACCTGATACGGCTTTTGAATTTTAGCATAAGGTATTTCTCGGTTTACCCTGCCAAAGTATTTAGTTATTCCAGGGTTATTTTTGATGTAGTCCTAATGTTAAATCTCAACGAGACACTCGCATTAGCAGTGGCTAGTATCGAGAAGTGAATGAATTGGGCCTGAAAATGAATTCGCTACTTTTCGACTTTACCTCGATACTTCGCATTTTTGTTCTATCGCCCAAAAACCCGAAACTCGACATGACAAGGTAGGTTTTAAACGCCCTGTCACTTCGAGTGGCGCAGCTTAGCCAACAGGCATTTTTAATGCCGTAGTTGGACTTGCTGGGTTGTATCGAGAAGTGAATGAATTGGAACTGAAAATAAACTCGCTACTTTTCGACTGTGTCTCGATACACGTTTTTATGGCTCACGCCATAAAATCGCACTCGGTATGACAAGGCGTGGCTATTTTACGCAAGAGTCATAAATAGAAATACCATTTAAACCTGGCCTATCGAAAATAGCGCGTAAAATTGGCAGTGCAGTAAGCGTTAAAAATTTTAGGCTGTTTGAGACCGATTGGAAATCGGGTGAGTTCCTAAAATTTAGCTTGCAAACATACAATTTAGCGTTAGTTTCGTAAGCCTAGACTTTTTTGCGACTTTTTTCGGCGATGGAAAAAAGTAGAGGGATAAAAAATGGATACTTTTAGTTTTCGACTGTGTCTCGATACTTCGCATTTTTGGTTTATCACCAAAAATGCGAAACTCGACATGACAAGGTAGATTTTAAACGCCCTGTCACTTCGAGTGGGCCAGCCTAGCCAACAGGCATTTATGCCATAGTTGGACTCGCTGGGCTGTATCGAGAAGTGAATGAATTGGAACTGAAAATGAATTCACTACTTTTCGACTTTACCTCGATACAAGAGTTTTTGCCTATCGCCAAAAACTCCCACTCGGTATGACAAGGCGTGGCTATTTTACGCAAGAGTCATAAATAGAAATACCATTTAAACCTGGCCTATCGAAAATAGCGCGTAAAATTGGCAGTGCAGTAAGCGTTAAAAATTTTAGGCTGTTTGAGACCGATTGGAAATCGGGTGAGTTCCTAAAATTTAGCTTGCAAACATACAATTTAGCGTTAGTTTTGTAAGCCTAGACTTTTTTGCTACTTTTTTCGGCGATGGGAAAAAGTAGAGGGATAAAAAATGGGTATTTTTAGTTTTCGACTAGTAGTTTATTATAATGGTAACTATAAGTGTACTCGCTACTTTTCGACTGTGTCTCGATACTTCTCATTTTTGGTTTACCACCAAAAATCCGAAACTCCTTTAGACTTGCATAAGAGAAAATATAAAGATAAATAATTAAATTTATGGATGTTTAATTAGAAAAAGAGAGCTGAACTTAAGTACACTATCCGGACTCAGAATTTAAAAAATTCATACGTCGATTCAGACTTAAGTTCAGACTTTCATCAACAATCTCTAATAGAAATTCGGGATTTTAAGCCCATTATTAAGGAGTTGAGTTATTGATGAAATCCCTCTTTTCAATAAAAGTATTACAAAGTTATGAAAAGTATTTATGTTGGTATTGATATTAGTAAAAAGACATTAGATTTTTGTGTTCAAAATCAAGGGGATCTAAACTATTTTAAAATACCTAATAAGGTAAAAAGTATTCAAAAGTTGCTAAAAAACTTAGCGAAAATAGACCCTAATGCCTATATAGCTATGGAGAATACTGGTTACTATAATTACAACTTGTATGAAGTTTTAGAAGGCTTTGACTTTAGGGTATATGTTGTAGATCCTAAGCATATCAAGAGAAGTATTGGTTTGGTTCGTGGCAAGAATGATAAAGTAGATGCCAAAAGAATAGCTGTTTTTATTGAGCGCAATCATCAAGACTTCGAACCCTGGAAACCGGCCAGAGAAGTCATTAAAACAGTAAAGATCTTAATGAGTCAGCGGAGGTCAAAAATTAAGCAGCGTAAGACTTTAAAGCAACAAGTAGCTGATCTTAAATACGTATCTTTTAATAAAACAACTAAAAGGCTCATTACAATTAATGAAAGAGCTATCAAGCAATTGGATAAGTTTATAAAAGAACTAGAAGCTTTAATACGAGCAGAGATTAAAACCGATAAAGAATTATCTACACAAGTTAAGCGCATTAAGACAGTTCCTGGAATCGGAGATATTACAGCTTGGATGATCGCAGTAAAAACAGAGGGTTTTCAACGACTTTTAGATCCAAGAAAATTAGCTTGTTTTGCTGGTGTAGTACCCTTTGAACAACAAAGTGGTAGTAGTTTAAAAACAAAACCCAGAGTCTCTAAAATAGCAGACAAGAAGCTTAAATGGGTGTTGCAAATGGCTGCCATGCGAGCAGTCAGGATGCAAAATCAATTAAAGGTGTATTACGATAAAAAAGTGAAAGAAGGTAAAAATAAAATGAGCGTTTTAAATGCGGTAAGAAATAAACTTTTACACATAGCTTTGGCTCTTATTAAAAATCAAACTTATTATAAAAATAGCTTGGATTTGTCATAGAAATCGACATGACAAGGCAGGTTATTTCACCAAAAAAATAATAGAAATACCATTCCAACCCCTCGGTACTGCACGATTGCATCGCGAAAAAAAATAATTTTAAAAATATACTATCTTTATGCTGTTAACCAACACCTGAACACCACTATGACCATAGCTGACTTATACGATTACAACCCGTTTGAGCGAGAAATAGATGAGGATATTATAAACACGCCCAAGGACCCTGAAGCCTATCACCAACTTTTTATCAAACGCATGTTGGCCTCATTAGAATTTCAAAATTTTACAATTTCACACCAGGAGATACCCTTGAGCAAACGAAAATTCCTTTGACAAAAGTATCAAAGGGGTAATTTAGAGGTGCTTGGCTTTGATGGATTTTGGAGTTCCCCTCTCACTGAGCATTGTGAATTGGAGATCGAAGGGTTAAAGAATTCTGAGTATCCAGAAATACAAAACTACCTCGCCTATTTAAAACAGCACAAAAAAGCCTATAGGCGTATAGATCGCGCAGTTGATTACCGTCCAGGTAGTCCAGAGCTTATCGAAATAGAACGTTTCATCACCGAGGATATGGGCTCAATAACTTATTTTAATTTTACTGATTTGGATCGGGAATTATTCAATCTAGAGAATAGTCTTGCTAGATACTATGCGCAACACTTTATAGGCGAATTGGAGTTGCCAGTGGTTTATGCCTTTCCACCAGTAGCCGATAGCATAAAAGCGGTACGCCATTTGGTGAACTCTGCTTATTTATCTATTTCCACCCAAAATGATTTAAAACGCCTGCTGTGCCGCTGGGTACGTCAATTGACCAATCATTTGATTTACACGCTTGATTTAAGTACTGGAGACTTTGATCAAGAAAATTTTATGCAGCATTTTGCGCAAGCCATTCACTACCAGCCACAGTCTAGCACTAGCAAGGCCATCAATTATCCCACAGCTATTTTTAGTTGTCCACAGGCTTATTTGCTGTTCCATGCCATTGCGCAAAAGGCCGATAACCAAACCACCCTGAGTTATGTTTACCGCAGAATGCAGGAAAAGGACCAGTTGATTATCCCTCGAGATTATGATTTTAGAACCTGGTACAACCAACAAGACTACCCACGAAGTTTAGATTATACCACGCAAACCTTTTCTAAAAGCTTCTCTAAAGAGCGTGAGTTCTTTGTAGATTTGCTGTATGAGCAATACGGCTTGGCGGTGGAGAAAAAAGAAGCTTAACCGCTAGCTTATCTAAACCTACCGATTAGGAACCAACAAAAATGCGTATACTTGTAGCTTAAAAGAAAAGGCAAATTTATGGCAGAACAGCCCCTTGTTTCTATCATTATTCCCACCTACAACCGAGCCCATCTTATAGGAGAGACCCTGGACTCGGTTTTGGCGCAAACCTATACCAATTGGGAGTGCATTGTAGTTGACGATGGCAGTACCGATGCTACCGATGCACTAATGGCAAAATACTGCGCCAAAGATTCTCGCATACGTTACTACCACCGGCCCGAGGAACACTTGCCGGGTGGAAACGGAGCAAGGAACTATGGTTTTAAAATGAGCAAAGGCGAATACATTCAATGGTTCGATTCGGATGATTTGATGCATCCCCATAAAATTGAGATTAAAATCAAGTTTATTACTAAAAACAATACAGAAGTTTTAATAGCTGAACATAATGAAAATTATAATTTTAAAACTTTAAAAAATATTGAATCAAACTATTTTTTTTCAAAGGATTTTTATATTGATTTTATTCTAGGCAAAAGGACAGCAATTACAAATGATGTAATAGTTAAAAGAGTAGTTCTTTCTAATTTAAGGTTTAATGAAAAAATCTATAAGGCGCAGGAATATGAATTTTTTAGTCGCGTGTTTAATCAAGAGATAAAATATTGTTTTATAGATGCAATTTTGAGCTTTCATCGCGAAAGTGAAAATTCTATTTCTAACAGTAACTATTTAAGAAAAAGTAATAGCTTGATATATTTATCTAAATTGTTACAAAAAAATAATCCAAACCAACCATTAATTGTTGAACGAGCAAAAAGACAGGGCCGGAAAACTTATAAGTATATTGCAAAAAAAAAAGAAGTTGTATTCATATTTAAACATTATAACTTCTTTAGAAAATCATATAATCTTAAACATCACCAGTTTTTGATATTCGTTGCATATAATTTGATAACGGGTCGTGGCTTTGATAAAATGAAGATCTAACATATGAAGTCTATCCTTCTAATTATCCCATACTTTGGTAAATGGCCGCTTTGGTTTGAGGCTTATTTAAAATCGGTAGAAAAAAACCCGAGCATCAACTGGCTTTGTCCTACAAACTGTGTGGTACCCGAAAAATACCCTGAAAATATCAAGTTTTTATCATTTACCTTATCAGAATTAAATAGAAAGGTAAATACTATTGTCGAAGCACAAGTCCCATTAAACCCAAGAAAGTTCTGTGATTTAAAACCAGCTTACGGCGAAATTTTTGCTAAAGAGGTTGAAGGATATGATTTTTGGGGAATCTGTGACATGGATATTATATGGGGAGATATCCGTAAATTCATGACAGTAGAGACACTAAATAGTTTCGATATTATTTCCAGTAGAAAGGAAGCGATTTCAGGTCATTTTAATTTGTTTAGAAATACCGCCCAAATTAACAGCCTTTATAAAAAATTGCCAAATTATAAACAACTGTTTGAATTGCCAGAATTTAAATGGACAGATGAAGTTGTGCTCACTGAGTACATCAAAAATAATGAAAATTTCCAAAACTCGAATATAAAAGTCAAGTGGGACTCTATTTTATGTAATCAAGAAAGGGGTAGAGATTCGCATCAAGAGTATTATTTAGATCGTTGGTTATGGGACAATGGCCGAATGCTAAATACCAAAACCAATGAAGAGGTCATGTATTTGCACTTTATCAATTGGAAGAGAACCATGGAGTTTGCAGAAGTGACATATACAGACACTAAACGGCAGTATTATATTTCCTATAAGGGGATACATTATCAACAACATTCACCTATACAACAATTATTCAATAATCTGAAAAATTTATTTCAAGGGTATTATGTTAAGGAGGGGCAAAGATTGAGAAAAAGGAAAATAAATAGCCTTAAAAAAAGGGTTAGAAGGAAAATAAAAAGTTATTTATATTAAATGAAAATTAATCTCCTCCATCCATTTTCTGCTGAAGCTATTGGTTTAAAAGAATGCGACCTTTATGAATCGCATAGTAAACCGCATCAACTCGCATTAAGGCATTTTGCAGAAAAAACCGGGCATCAAACGTCAATCTCTTATTTTACACATAAACTTTTACCTTATAATAAAAAAGCAGGAACAATTACGAAAAAGTTTTACCCGGTAACGAGTCCTTTGGGTAAGAGATACAAACAGTGGCGTGCGCAACACTCAATCTGGCACCACCTCGCTCAACCTGCAAATTTAACTATTATCAATATGTCTGGGCATGGAAGTCGTTATACTTTTAAATATGCCGATATGCTAAGAAAAAAAGAATTGCCTTATATTGCTATGATAGGTGGTATTAATATGAGCTATCATGAGCAGGCATTAGCTTATTACCAGCAAGCACATCATATTATAGTACACACAAGTTTACAACGTAAGAATTTATTGAAACATCCAGGTTTTAGTAATCTAGATATACGCATACTGCCATTGGGAGTGGATACTGAGAAATTTAAGCCAAAACAAAATATAGATAGAAAACACCTACAATTGCTTTTTGTTGGTCGCATAACACCGTTAAAAAGAATAGAACTTGCTATCGAGGTAGTTGCAGCACTTAAAGATAGAGGGGTATTTTCAGAGTTAAGAGTGGTTGGCTTTTTAAGCGATAAAGTATATCACGAGAAATTGATAAAGAAAATAAAGGATTTAAAGTTAGAGCGCCAGATTAATTTTTTAGGTGCTGTCAAGCAAAGCGATTTAATTCCGTATTATCAAGAAGCAGACATGTTATTATTGCCAAGTGAGCATGAATCTTTTGGAATGGTGATGGTGGAGGCTATGGCTTGTGGTACGCCAGTAGCGGCAGTGCTAGCATCTGGTGGTCCAGATGAAATTATTACACATGGATCAGATGGTGTTTTAACCAGTAAAGATGATTACGCAAATAATCTTTGTGAAATACTTAAGGATCGTGATCAACTTGTAAAGTTCTCTAAAGCCGCAAGACAAAAAGTAAAAAGTCAATTTAGCCTACATCAAACAAAATTTATTATGTCTAAATCTATTAATGATGCCCTGAGTAATGAATAAAATAAATTTTAAAGATTTTAGTTTAAAGGTTTATGTTCCTGAGGAATTAAGTCAATCTTCTTTTTTTCTAACCGGGCTGACAGAGTTTTCTGCTCAAGTTGGTTTAAAATTTAAATATATTATTAATTTCAAAAAAAAGAAGGGCAGAACAATTATTGATGAAGGAATGGTAAGTTATACAGAACAAGAATTCCCAAAAATTGCTTATTTTGAATTGTATAATCGGAAATTTTCTAAAACTCTTTTTTTTGCTGTAGATACCTATGATTTTGAAAATCAGTTCTCATCATATGCATTAGAGAACTGTGATTTCGTGTTTAAAAGGAATTTTTCATATGATATAGTTAATCATTTACCAAAGGAGCATACTGCTAAATTATATAGCTTAGGTTTAACATTTAAAGTTTATTCAAGTTTTTTTACAAACAATAAAAGCTTTAAATATAAATATTTATTTACTAACGTGGTCAAATCACTAAAGATTGACAGTTATCTTTTTAAAAGACTTAGTAAAAAGTTGATTTACCATAAGAACCAACTATCGCTTCTGAAAAACCCTCGATATATAGAGGATTACAATAACTATTCAAAAGCTAGCGAAAAAATTGTTTTTTTCCAAACACGTTGTTTCGCGGATGATTCAAACATCGATGTTAAAGAAATACACGAACAACGCTATAAAATTATAAAGCTTTTGGCTTCTACTTTTAAAAATAGGTTTAAAGGTGGTTTTATAAAATCAGAATTAGCTACCGAAAAATATAGTGATGCTTTAACCAATGTTCCTTCAGAACCGCATAAATATCTAAAGGCATTAAAGGAAGCTAAAGTTGTGATTTATACAAGAGGCTTAGCAAAATCACCGGCATGGAAAATGGCGGAATATATGTCCCAAGCCAAGGTGATCATAGCAGAAAAATTAACCACAGATTTACCTGTGCCATTAACACATGGTAAGGAATTGCTTTTCTTTGAAAATGACGGGGAGCTAATAAGTAATATAAAATTAGTGTTAGAAAATGAGGAGTTGGCGAATCAACTTTCCATTAATGCTAGAGCATATTTCGAAAAATATATTCACCCAAAACAAACAGCTAAACGGGTATTAGAAACAGTTATAAATGAGAAATTATAATGCACACCATTTTTGTACATCACCGCTCATCACACCACGCAAAAAACTCAGGTTATAGTCGCCTAATAGATTACTTTCCTGAAGCAACGAGCATTTTTGGTAAGAGTACTTTACCTTATAAATTAGCTAAGTTGATTAGTAAATCTAGTTCAAAACAAGCAGGTTTGTATGATTCAGCAAGTGTGATGAAAGAGTATGAACTTTTCAAAGTATTAAAATCTAATAAAAGCAAAGCTAAAATAGTTCATTATCTTAACGGTGAACGTGATGTACGTTTTAATGTAAAATACAATAGGCAAAGAAAACTAAAATATTGTGCAAGTTTTCATAAACCTCCTGCCATATTAAAAACACAAATTACAAACTTAAGTTATTTAAAGAATCTAAATGCAGCTGTGTGCGTGGGTGAGAATCAGGTGGACTTTTTAAAAGAATACTTGCATTTAGAACAAGTTAAATATATACCTCATGGTGTAGACACACAATTTTTTACACCTTTAGTACCTGAAACAACAGTAAAACAGTCAAAAAATATTTTATTTGTAGGGCAACATTTACGTAATTTTAAAACTTTTAACGCTGTTGTTAAGGTACTTATTGAAAAGATTAAGGGGTTGCAAGTTGATGTAATTTTGCGTAAAGAATATGCTACTGAAATACGCCTACACGATCAGATTAAGATTCATCACAATATAAATGATATAGAATTAAGGTCTTTTTACCAAAAGGCAGATGTATTATTTTTACCTTTACTAGACGCTACAGCGTGTAATTCTATTTTAGAAGCTTTGGCTTGTGGTTTACCCATTGTAACATCAGATGTTGGAGGTGTTTCAAGCTACTTAGGAAATACGGGTAATTTTTTGCTAAAAGATCAAGAAGCCTATATTGAGACACTAGTACAAATTTTAGAAAATACTGAACAGAGGGAAAATATAGCTAGGCAGTCGAGACAAAAAGCCTTAAACTATGACTGGCTGGAAATTGCGAACCAAGTGAGAGAATTTCATAATCTTGTAATAAATAATTAATCAAAACATGAAAATCTTTCTCTTTGACGGTTCCTATGCCACAACGGCTTTTATTCGTCGCTTATTAGCGGGTTTGGTACAAGCCGGTATAGAAGTGAGTGTGATTGGGTTTAACGAAACCAACCCGCATCCGGTCCCAGGGGTGAAGTATCAACCTTTGGGCAGCAATCAGTCAAAAAGACGCTTGCTGCAAACCAGTTGGAACTATGCTTGGCAAAAGTTTTCATGGACTACCTTTAAGAATACGCTAAAGCATTCCTTACGTGGCAACCGCCAAGCTTTACAACAACAAAACCTAGCTTTTGTATTAGCCAAACACCAACCCGATGTTTTGCATGTACAATGGCCTTCTTTATTGTCCTGGCTAGCGCCTTATCGGGAACAACGCCAGTTCAAACTGCTGCTGAGTCAGCGTGGTTTTCATATCAATGTGCGTCCCTTTGTCAACGCAGAAAACTTCGCCTATTTACAAGAATGGTACCCGCAACTCGACGGTATACATTCGGTTTCCCAGGCGATACAGCGAGTAGGCGCCCAAATCGGTCGACCGCATACTGAGGTAGAAGCTGTGGTGTACACAGGGTTAGCTTTAGAAGATTTTGCTTTCCGCGAAAAGCGCCCTAACTCCGAGACCTTGGAATTGATTTCGGTTGGCCGCAGTCATTGGATCAAAGACTACCCCATGGCACTACGCGCCTGTAAGCTATTAAAAGAGCGGGGCTTGTCGTTTCGCTACCAAATTATCGGAGCAGCCGAAGATGAAGAATGCCTTTACCTGCGTCAGGCTTTCGGCTTGGAAGAGCAAGTATGTTTATTACCGCGTGTGCCCATAGAAGAAGTTAAAGCATTGGTACAAGCTGCCGATTTTATGCTCTTACCCAGTATAGAAGAAGGTTTGGCCAATGTAGCCGTAGAAGCTATGGCTTTAGGAACGCCAGTGATTTCGACCCGCTGCGGTGGTATGGCAGAACTGATCACCCATCAAGAAAACGGTTGGTTGGTACCCACTCGAGATGCGCTGGCGCTGGCCAACCAAATCGAGCAAGTAGCAGCAATAGATAATGCTACTTATGCACAAGTAGCTCAAGCCGCGCGTAAAAAAGTAGAAAAGCAGCACCAAGAAGAGCAGATGATTCATGGCATGCTTGCTTTATACCAGCAATTGCTTTAATTAACTACGTATGCGTGTAAAAAAATGTATATTCGTGCTTTAGCCAAGACCCTATGAAAATCAAAACCGATTGCATTCCGTTGCATCAGCAATTTGCACGCATTCCTGACGCTCCAGCAAAACTCAATAAAAAAGCCCTTTGTATTTATGCGGCTACAGGCTTCTTTTTGGGCGAAGATGATTTTTTTGAAAACCGTAAAGTTTTACAACCTGGGCAAACCTATACCCTAGATGAGCGTGGTGCGATAAAGCATCAAGAAGCCCATTTTAAATGGCAATACCAACCACGCAACATTAGTTTTCAAACCGCAGTAGATGAATTTACCGATTTGTACGAGCAAATTTTAAAAGAGCAAGCCGGGGGAAATACGGTACTGCTTCCGCTCTCAGGCGGATTGGATAGCCGTTCACAAGCAGCCGGATTAAAACATATTGGAGCTGAGGTAACTTCTTATTCGTATGCTTTTACCCGTGGTTACCCCGAACATCATTTATCGGAGAAAATAGCCCGGGTTTGTGCATTTCCTTTTCAGGGATTTTTAATTCCGCCCGGCTACTTATGGTCGGTGATCGAAGATTTGGTGGAAATCAATGCTGGCTATTCCGAATTTACGCACGCCCGTCAAATGGCGGTGTTAGATGCTTTTAAACAAATGCAAGGCGAGTTCTCTTTGGGCCATTGGGGAGATGTGTTGTTTGATCGGGGTATTGCAGCAGCCGATGAAGGCAAAGAAGATGTGACGATTTTATATAAAAAAATTATCAAAAAAGGCGGTTTGACTTTGGGCGAGGCTTTGTGGAAACATTGGAAATTACCCGGTGATTTTCAAGACTATTTAAAAAGCCGACTCTCGGCCTTGCTGGCCAAAATTGAAATTGAACACCAAGGTGCTCGTATTCGGGCTTTTAAAAGTTTGTATTGGGCACCGCGGTGGACCAGCATCAATTTACAAATTTTTGAACAAGCCCATCCCATTCATCTGCCGTATTACGATGAACGGATGTGCCGTTTCATTATGGAATTACCCGAGTCTTTTCTAGCCGATCGACGCATACAAATTGCCTATATCCAACAACGTAATCCTAAATTGGCAAAAATAACCTGGCAAGCGCAAAAGCCTTTTAATTTGTATACCTACCCGTACAATAAAATGCCGTATAATCTGGCTTATAGGGTACAGCAGAAGCTAAAACGAAGTCTTCAAGCTGCCTTGGGGCATGCTTATGTACAGCGCAACTGGGAATTACAATTTTTAGGCGAGCGCAATGATCAACAACTGCAGACTTACCTGCAACGAGAATTATTTGTAGATTGGGTAGGTGCAGACAGTATTGATAAGATTTATAAGGGCTTTAAAAACCAAGATGCGGTATTTTATAGCCACCCTTTGAGTATGCTGCTCACCCTAAGTGTTTGGCAGAAGTATGGTTTTAAAAATTAATTTTGATTAATAAGTAGTTAAATTATGAGCAATAGCGAATGCGGATTTTTATTGGTGGCAAATAAGGATAAATTTAAATATGAAGCGCTTAAATCAGCAATATCTTTAAAATTACATACTAAATTCCCTATTGCGATAATTACTACAGATGATCTAATAGATAGTGAATTAAGCAATTGTTTTGACTTAATTATTACAAATAATGAAATAAAAAAACATAGCTACTTAAGCAAAATTATTGGGATGCAAAATACACCATTTGAAAAAACTGTTTTTTTAGATAGTGATACCTTTGTCTGTGCTAATATTGATAACTTATTTGATCTTCTTGAAATGGCAGACTTTGCAACTACCACCGAGAGAAAAAGGCATACGAAAAGATTGAAGAACATGGTTTTTGAAGATGTTTTTCCTGAATTCAATACAGGGGTAATTGTTTATCGAAATAATTCAATTATGCAGAAGCTAATGGTAGATTGGTTACAAATCTGCCAACAACTTAAAATTACCATCGATATGCCAGGCTTTAGGGAAGCGGTGATAAAACATTTTAATCAATTACATTATGTTATTATTCCGGAAGAATATAATTTACACGGTCTAGGCACCATGAAGATACTTGAAGGTGAAGTGAAAATAATTCACGAACGATTAGGTACTGAATGGCAATCCACTACGCCCTATTATGCTAGTTTAAAATTTATGCGAAAATTCGCCAAGAAAATTAACAGCACCCATGCAAAAAGGCTTTATGTTCCCTATTTGGGTATTGTATCTTATCGCTACAGTCCTAGAAACATTCTTTTAAAAATTAAAAAACTAATTGGTATAAAAAGAAGGTCTAAAACAAATTATTATAAAAAAGCTTGATTTTATGCGGTATAGAATCCTTTTTACCTTGCCGAATTTTAAAACTGCTGGGAGTCAGTACGTTTTGAAAAGTATTGCATCTGGTTTAAATACCTCAGAGTTTGAAGCATTTGTTAGTGTTGAAAGTTATCCTGAGTTGATTCCAGAGGATATTCCGCTTACGCATCGTCTACAGCAGCAACACACCAACTCGGTAAAAAAGGATGCCCGTTATTTTTCAAATTTACTGAAAAAGAATAACATACATTTAGTCCATTCTTGGGATTACAAATCCAATTTTTATGAAGCACTGGGTTGTCGTTTAGCTAGAGTCCCTTACGTATATACCAAAAAAAATGCATCTTGGTCTAAGCGTTGGTTATTGAAAAGTATTCTGGCTAAAAAGATAGCCTATGATAACCCCAGTATGCGGCAACGATTTTTTTCTGGATGGTTTTTGAAATTCAAAATCCAATTCATACCGCATGGGGTCGATATAAAACACTTCAACCCTTTAAAAGATCTACAAAAAACGAGCAATTTTAGCCTTTGTTGTGTGGGGAATATCAATGCCAATAAAAATCAAAGATTTTTAATTGAAATATTGTATCACCTACCTAAAGAAATAGAACTTTATTTATATGGTAAAGCTGAACCTACTTATTTGAAATTATTAAAGAATAGAGTAAAGGAGTTGCAGCTCATCAATCGGGTTCACTTTGAATCTTTTGTTAACCATAGTAAATTACCTGAAGTTATAAATAAACACTGGGTCTTGGCTTTAACATCCTATAAAGAGGGTTTGCCCGTATCGGTTTTGGAAGGCCTCGCTTGTGGTTTGCCTGTATTATGTAGTGATTCGGGTGGTGGTACTCAGTATATTTTTGATAAACAAATGGGTGGAAGGTGTTTGCCAATCGATGACAAAAATGCGGCTATCAATTACTTGATGAGTTTGTATACAGACAAAAAGAAATATAAAGAAACCAGTATGGAGGCAAGAGAACTCGCTAGGACTCATTTTTCTTTAGATAAAGAAATCGATGCGTATGAACAATTGTATCTAAAAATGCTACCATCATGAAAATCGTTTTAGTTTTATCTTCCCCTCCGGGGTATTCCGAAACTTTTTTTCGGTCCAAAATAAAAGGCTTACAAGCCCAAGGGCACGAACTGATTTTGGTGACGGGGCCTAGCCAGCGGACTTTTGATTTATGCAAGCATATAAAACATCCTAAACGCTACCGAAATATGTTGCGACAGCTTGCGGCAATGTTTTGGGTACTGTTGGGTTTATTGCCGCATGCGGCAAAGGTTTATCGATACTGGCAATTGGAACGTAAACAGCAAACCCCAGCCAAACGTATATTGGAAAAAATTTACCTGAATGCGCGTTTATTGCAGTGCCAAGCCGATTGGCTGCATTTTGGTTTTGCCAGTATGGCATTAGACCGAGAACTGGTAGCCGAAGCCATTGGCGCCAAGATGGCCGTGAGTTTGCGCGGTTATGATATTGGGGTATACCCGCTTAAACATCCGCAGGCCTATGATTTACTCTGGAAAAAAGTGGATAAACTGCATAGTATTTCTAAGGATTTGTTGCAAAAGGCTTATGCTTTAGGACTGTCTAAAAACCTACCTTATCAAATTATAAGCCCAGCAGTAGATGTTGATAAATTAGCAGCTGTAAAGATTAGTAACAGGCAGGATAAAATTCAATTGCTGAGCGTGGCTCGCCTCAATTGGATCAAAGGTCTAGATGTGTTGATTGAGACAGCGTATCAATTGAAACAAAAAGGACTGAATTTTCATTGGAAAGTAATAGGCGGAGGAACAGCTGCAGAAAATGAACGCTATGCTTACCATATTTATGAAAAGCAGTTAAAGGATTTTATAAGTTTGCTAGGCCCCCAGAGCCATGGCCAAACCCTAGCTCGTATGCAAAAAGCTCATCTTTATATACAAAGCAGCTATACCGAAGGTTTTTGCAATGCACTGTTGGAAGCTCAGGCTATGGGGAAACTTTGCGTCGCCTTTAATCGGGGTGGGATAAGAGAGAATATTCAAGATAATTATAGCGGTTGGTTAGTCCCTGAAATAGATGCTGAACAACTGACCAATCAAATCATGCAGGTCTGTGCTTTACCCGAAAGTCAACGCCGGCAGGTGCAGCAGCAGGCGCAACAACGGGTGCAAAGCCAGTTTAATTTGGAACAGCAACAGAAAGCATTTCATCAATTTTATACCCAGGCTTTATGATGCGTATATACTATCCCCAAGAACATTATGATCCGCAACAGCGAGGAGCTCTGTTTCCGCTGTTAAAAGCATTCATCAAAGCCGCTGGCTTTACCGATACCCAGCGTATGGCCTTATACCAGTTGCACTCCAAAGATTGTACTTTTGTAAAAACCATGGAGGAAGCGGAGTTGGTGATCTTAACTATGAGTTGGAATTACTACCAAAAACACCATTGCATGCCTCAAGCGTTCAAACTGCTGCAAGCCGCTCAAGAATTGAATCTGCCGGTTTGGAGCTGGAATGAGGGCGATTTTGGGGTAAAAGTACCGGTGTATCCGCATTTAACAGTGTTTCGTATGAGCGGTTATGCTAGTCAACAACGTCTAGGACATCGGGGAATGCCTGTCTTTATTAGCGATCGTTTTAAAGAAGATTACGGCTCGGAACAAGCCGACTATTTGGATTATAGTGCATTGCCCCAAGTAGGTTTCTGCGGCCAAGCCATTTCTTCGCAAAGCAATGCCTGTAAAGAAGTTATAAAAATAGGCTTACGCAATACGCTAAGTCGTTTAGGACTAAAAGCCGATGAGCCCCAAGCGCTGCTTTCGGCTAGCTATTTACGGGCGCAATTATTGCGCGCTTTACAGCAGTATACGGGTGTAAACTGCGATTTTATATTACGAGAACAATACCGCGCCGGCGCTAAAACCGCTGCTGAAAAGGAGGAAAGCACCCGAGCATTTTACCGGAATATGCGCGATAATGCCTATGTGCTATGCGTGAGAGGAGCAGGTAATTTCTCGGTACGTTTTTATGAATGCCTGATGATGGGGCGCATACCGCTATATGTGCATACCGACGGATATTTACCGTTAAACGATAGCATAGATTGGAAAAAGCATTTGGTTTGGGTAGATTATGCCGAGCGTGCTCAGCTAGCCGAAAAATTAATCGCTTTCCACCAAGCTTTGCGCCCCGAAGAATTTGTAGCTTTGCAAAAAAGCAACCGACAACTCTGGGAAAGCCAATTGCGAATGGGGGGCTTTTTTAAACAAGAATACCATAAGCTCTGATGTTTCAATTCCTAAATTATTTACAACCTACTCAGTATTTTCGGTTAAAGCGAAAGCAAGGGGATTTTGTTTTTCCTCAAGCTGAGGCCTTACCTTCTAAAGTGCAGCAGCAGCTGCAAGCCGATACGAATTTCGAAAGTACCACGGCCCAAGCCTATGATTTATCTTGGCAAGCCATTCAAGCCGGCTATATTGGCGATGCGCCCACCTATACGCATTTTGAAGCTTTGCCGCTAGCCGATGAATACCGTTTTGCACACAAATATTTTCATCCGATATGGTCGGCATATATCTTACTGATCCGCTTATTGGGTTTACGGAATCCTTTTAAGGAAATCGCCGCCTACCAAAAAGGCCGAAAAGCCTCGCGTAGGCAGCAGTCCAACCAAGGCATCACTTATGAAGATTATGCTGCTTATGCATCGGCTTTGGTAGAACAACAGCCCTTGGTGAGTATTATCATTCCTACTTTAAACCGCTACTCCTACTTAAAAGAGGTGCTGCGGGATTTGGAGCAACAGGGTTATACTCACTTTGAAGTACTGGTGGTGGACCAATCTACTCCTTTTCAAGAGGAGTTTTACCTCGGCTGGGATCTGAATGTACAGGTGTTGCATCAACAAGAAAAAGCGCTTTGGTTGGCGCGTAATACGGCCATCAAACGGGCAAGAGGTTCTTTTATTTTACTCTATGATGACGACAGCAGGGTAGCTTCAAATTGGATCAGCGAACATATGAAAGCCTTAGATTATTTTCAAGCAGAGGTATCTTCGGGAGTATCCATTTCTCAAGTAGGAGCCGAAGTACCGGCTCATTATGCCTATTTTTCGGTTTCCAGTCAGTTAGACACCGGCAACGTTATGCTGCGAAAAGAAGTATTTACACGAATTGGTTTATTCGATCGGCAATTTGAAAAACAGCGGATGGGCGATGGTGAATTTGGGATGCGGGTATATTTAGCAGGCTTTTTAAACGTATCGAATCCCTATGCCAAGCGATTGCACTTAAAAGTAGGTTCAGGCGGTTTACGGGAGATGGGCAGTTGGGATGGGTTTCGGCCTAAAAGCTGGTTGGCACCGCGCCCGGTACCCAGTGTATTGTACTTTTTTAGAAAATACCATGGCGATGCCGCGGCGCGTTGGACGTTGTTAAAATCTATACCCCCTTCGGTGATGCCCTATCGCTTTAAGCGGAACAAAGCCATGTTGGTAGTCGGCGCCCTAGTTGCGGTGCTGCTTTTTCCGTTAGTAATGCTGCAAGTCGGTTATTCCTGGTATTTATCCAGCAAAAAACTCCGCCAAGGCGCCCGAATTGCTTATTTAGACGATTAGTTTTATACGGCTACGCACTTAGTGTGACCTTATGGGAGTCCCGACACTTCGGTGTCACTTCGAGTGGGCCAGCCTAGCCAACAGGCATTTATGCCGTAGTTGGACTTGCTGGGCTGTATCGAGAAGTGAGTGAATTGAAACTATAAAAGTATTCGCTACTTTGCGACTTTACCTCGATACAAGAGTTTTTGCCTATCGTCAAAAACTCCCACTCGGTATGACAAGGTAGGTTATTTCCCTAAAATGAAAAATTAGAAATATCATTTAAACTTGGCCTATCGAAAATAGGGCGTAAAATTGGCAGTGCAGTAAGCGTTAAAAATTTTAGGCTGTTTGAGACCGATTGGAAATCGGGTGAGTTCCTAAAATTTAGCTTACAAACATACAATTTAGCGCTGGTTTCGTAAGCCTAGACTTTTTTGCTACTTTTTTCGGCGATGGAAAAAAGTAGAGGATTAAGAAATGGATACTTTTAGTTTTCGATTAGCAGTAAATAATAATGGAAACTATAAAAGTATTCGCTACTTTTCGACCGTATCTCGATACACGTTTTTATGGCTCACGCCATAAAATCGCACTCCTTTAGACTTGCATAAGAGAAAATATAAAGATAAATAATTAAATTTATGGATGTTTAATTAGAAAAAGAGAGCTGAACTTAAGTACACTATCCGGACTCAGAATTTAAAAAATTCATACGTCGATTCAGACTTAAGTTCAGACTTTCATCAACAATCTCTAATAGAAATTCGGGATTTTAAGCCCATTATTAAGGAGTTGAGTTATTGATGAAATCCCTCTTTTCAATAAAAGTATTACAAAGTTATGAAAAGTATTTATGTTGGTATTGATATTAGTAAAAAGACATTAGATTTTTGTGTTCAAAATCAAGGGGATCTAAACTATTTTAAAATACCTAATAAGGTAAAAAGTATTCAAAAGTTGCTAAAAAACTTAGCGAAAATAGACCCTAATGCCTATATAGCTATGGAGAATACTGGTTACTATAATTACAACTTGTATGAAGTTTTAGAAGGCTTTGACTTTAGGGTATATGTTGTAGATCCTAAGCATATCAAGAGAAGTATTGGTTTGGTTCGTGGCAAGAATGATAAAGTAGATGCCAAAAGAATAGCTGTTTTTATTGAGCGCAATCATCAAGACTTCGAACCCTGGAAACCGGCCAGAGAAGTCATTAAAACAGTAAAGATCTTAATGAGTCAGCGGAGGTCAAAAATTAAGCAGCGTAAGACTTTAAAGCAACAAGTAGCTGATCTTAAATACGTATCTTTTAATAAAACAACTAAAAGGCTCATTACAATTAATGAAAGAGCTATCAAGCAATTGGATAAGTTTATAAAAGAACTAGAAGCTTTAATACGAGCAGAGATTAAAACCGATAAAGAATTATCTACACAAGTTAAGCGCATTAAGACAGTTCCTGGAATCGGAGATATTACAGCTTGGATGATCGCAGTAAAAACAGAGGGTTTTCAACGACTTTTAGATCCAAGAAAATTAGCTTGTTTTGCTGGTGTAGTACCCTTTGAACAACAAAGTGGTAGTAGTTTAAAAACAAAACCCAGAGTCTCTAAAATAGCAGACAAGAAGCTTAAATGGGTGTTGCAAATGGCTGCCATGCGAGCAGTCAGGATGCAAAATCAATTAAAGGTGTATTACGATAAAAAAGTGAAAGAAGGTAAAAATAAAATGAGCGTTTTAAATGCGGTAAGAAATAAACTTTTACACATAGCTTTGGCTCTTATTAAAAATCAAACTTATTATAAAAATAGCTTGGATTTGTCATAGAAATCGACATGACAAGGTAGGTTTTAAACGCCCTGTCACTTCGAGTGGGCCAGCCTAGCCAACAGGCATTTTTAATGCCGTAGTTGGACTTGCTGGGTTGTATCGAGAAGTGAATGAATTGGAACTGAAAAAGAATTCACTACTTTTCGACTTTACCTCGATACAAGAGTTTTTGCCTATCGTCAAAAACCCCCACTGGGTGTGACAAGGCGTGGTTATTTCACTAAAAAGAATTAATAGAAATACTTTTTAACCCCGTTTCATCCTATTTCGATGGAAATTTAAAAAATCAAGAAAAAGCCTAGGGGATTCAAAAGTTTTGTGTTTTTTTGAAATGGCGTAGCTTTGTACGCTAAAACCCAAATAGAAATGCCCCAAGCGATTAAGCGTATACTGCTATTGACCTCTGAATTTCCTCCGCAACCGGGCGGAATTGGCAACCATGCCTGGCATTTGGCGCGGTCTTTTGCGGCGGCAGGCAAGCAGGTAGTGGTAATTAGCGATCAGCGTTCGGCTGAGGGAGAGGAGGAGCGCTTGTTTGATGCAGCACAGGACTTTAAAATCATTCGTATCAAACGCCGAAAGCCGATGGCTTTGGCTTATCTGAATCGTATACGCCAAGCCAGGCAAGCCATAAAACATACCGATGCTTTGTTGCTTTCGGGGAAGTTTTCGCTTTGGCTGGGTGCGGGATTGGGTTTTTATTTCAAAGGAAAAAAGATTGGCGTATTACACGGTAGCGAATTGCAACTGCCCCGAGCTTGGCAGCGGCAGCTCACCCGTTTTAGTCTCCAAGGCTTGGATGAACGGATTGCCGTATCGCATTATACCCGAAGTTTGGTAAAAGGAATTGGGGAGAAGAAAGTACTTGTGATTCCTAATGGTTTTGCTTTACCTGAGTTCAAGGCTAATGCCAACAGAATAACACCGAATATGCCTTTGCGGCTGATTACCGTGGGCAATCTGACCCAGCGTAAAGGCCAACACAATATTATCAACGCCTTGCCTTTACTTAAAAAGCATTTTGCTGGAGTAAGTTACCATATGCTGGGGCTACCGACCGAACAAAAAGCCTTGCAAGCCTTGGGCGAGGATTTGGGTGTAGCCGATTGCTTGCATTTTCATGGACGGGTGAGTGAAACCGAAAAAATAAAACAATTGCAGGCTGCGCATATTTTTATGATGCTGAGTGAAAACACAGGCGTCGGACCTGTAGAAGGGTTTGGCATTGCTATTCTAGAAGCCAATGCTTTGGGGCTACCCGGTATTGGATCTCGAGGTTGCGGTATAGAAGATGCGATTGCGCATGGGCAATCTGGCTTATTGGTAGATGCCCAGCATCCGGAGCAGGTGTTTGAACAAATACAAAAAATTATGGCGGCTTATCCGCATTTTTCACGCGGTGCACAAGCTTGGGCCCAAAACTTTAGCTGGGTTAAAATCATTCCCCAGTACCTTAAAATACTAGAAGCATGAAACTAGCGATCATCTCTCATACTAGACATTATAAAGCTACAAATGGGCAGATTGTGGGTTGGGGGCCTACGGTTACCGAAATCAATCATTTGATTCAGGATTTTGAGGCGATTTATCATTTGGCATACTTACATACTGAAGAAGCGCCGCCTAGCGCGCTCCCTTATAGTTCTGAACACATACATTTTTTACCGCTAAGCCCTAGAGGGGGAAAAAGCTGGAGCGAAAAACTGGGGATTTTAAAAGGCATTCCCGAAACCCTGCGCGCGGTTCGCGACTTAGTAGGAGAGGTGGATGCGATTCAATTTAGAGCGCCTACGGGGATGGGGGTCTACCTGATTCCGTATTTGAGCGGATTGAAAACACCAAAAGTATGGTTCAAATATGCGGGGAATTGGAACCAAAATAAACCACCACTGGGCTATGCCTTACAGCGGTATTGGTTAAAAAAACAAAAGCGACTGGTAACCATTAACGGAGCTTGGCCAGAACAGCCGGCGCATTGTTTTACGTTTGAAAATCCTTGCTTGACCCAAACCGAACGAGAAGAAGGGGCAGCCATAATCGCTCAAAAAAACTATGCGGCTCCTTTTAGATTTTGTTTTGTAGGTCGGCTCGAAGATGAAAAAGGCGTACAACGCATTTTGGATGCTTTTGCTGATTTGCCCGCCAGTGCTGTTGATCAAATCGATTTTATCGGAAACGGAGCCAAGCGCGAGCAGTACGAAGAACAAGCTCAAGCACAGCAGCTACCCGCTCGTTTTCACGGATTTTTAGAACGCGAAGCTGTATTTGAGTGTTATAAAAAAGCACATTTTTTATTATTGCCCAGTGATTCAGAAGGATTTCCTAAAGTGATTGCCGAGGCTATGAATTACGGTTGCATCCCCATTGTAAGCGATGTTTCCTGTATTGGTCAATACGTCAAGCCGGAGAACGGATATAAAATGGAAAGTATAGATAGGCTTGGTCTGCAGAAAGCAATACAACAAGCTTTAACCGCCGATGTCAATAAACGCAAAGCTCAGGCGAGCGCCTGCCATGCAGTGGCCGCCCATTTCACCTATGATCATTACCGCCAACGAATTAAAGATATGTTAGCCCAGTATTGAAACTAAAATCTAAACATATCAACCGATTGAAGCCTTTAGCGGCAGCTTTAGGGCACGTTGGTTTAGGCTTACTGGCCAGTGTGTATCGACCGGCTATGGGATTGTATTTGGTAGTGGTTTTTGCTTATTTCATTTATCGTTTTTTAACCAAGCCCGATAAGGAAAAAGAAATACTTGTTGCCAGTGCGTATATGGCGGGTGCCGAAGTGTTTTTTAGAATGACCAAAGCCATGCTTTTTTATGAAACCGGGAAGTATGCGGTGATTTTGTTTTTGTTATTTGGTATGTTTTATACCGGCTTTAAGCGCAAGGCTTATCCTTATGTGGTGTATATACTCTTATTGCTCCCAGGAGTAATTTTGGCGTTAGAGTATTACAGCGATGATTTGTTTTTATTTCGAAAAAATGTGTTATTTAATTTAAGCGGTCCCTTATGTTTAATGGCGTCGGCACTTTATTGTTACGGAAGAAGAATAAGTTTTACTGTTTTTTTACAGTTGCTAGATGCCATGCTTTACCCGATTATTGGGATGACGGTTTATATTTATTTGTATGCGCCCGATATTCAATCGGTGGTTACGGGTACGGCTTCCAATGCAGCTACCTCAGGAGGATTCGGACCCAATCAAGTTGCAACGGTTTTAGGACTTGGGGTTTTTATTCTGTTTACAAGGCTATTGCTGCCTTATAAGAATAAGTTGGTACACGGCGTTATGCTGTTTTTTTTAATCGCTATGGCGCATCGGGCTTTGTTGACCTTTTCACGGGGCGGGGTGTATGTAGCCATTTTGATGGCATTGGTATTTGTGTTTTTCTTTTTTCAACAGGTATCGGTGCTGCATAAGGCCAAGTTGCTTTTTAAAATAGGGGCCAGTCTGCTGGTTACTTTGGGCATCTGGGGATTGGCTGTAAGCCAAACTGGCGGCCTGCTCGAAAATCGTTATGCCAACGAAAATGCAGCCGGAGTGGCCAAAGGTGATGTGACTACCGGACGTTTGGATCTGTTTCTTGCCGAAATACAAGCTTTTATCGATCATCCGTTTTTAGGCGGAGGGGTAGGCTCCTCCAAGGTGTATCACGAAGCTGAATTGGGAGAGGCTGCTGCCTCCCATAACGAAATCAGTCGAATTATAGGAGAACATGGTATGTTGGGAATTATCGCCTTATGCATTATTTTAGGGGCACCCTTAATCCGTAAACTACAAGGTCAACGCAATCTATATTTTTATCCGTTTCTCATTTTTGCCTTTTTGACCATGGCACATAGTTCGATGCGAATTGCGCTTCCGGGTTTTATATATGGGCTGGCTTTACTACATTTGACCTATGGAAAAAAGAAAACCGCCCCTCCTGTACCTCGGCAACCGCTTGCAAAAACATGGTAAAAATCCCACAGGGGTAGATTTTCTAGGCGATCAGCTTCAAGCTTGGGGCTATAGGCTTACCCGAGGAAGTGCCCAAAAAAATAAAGTGCTTCGCTTTTTACATATGCACTATTTATTGTGGAAGAGTTTTCGGCAGCGACCGCTAGTGCTTATCGATACCTACTCGAGTCTAAACTTTTGGTATGCTGTGAGCATCGCTTTGAACTGTAGGCTACTGGGATTGAAATATATTTGTATTCTGCGAGGAGGTTTATTGGAAAATAGACTGCAAAATAGTAATTTTTGGTGTCGGGCTTTATTTGGTAAAGCAACCGCAAATGTAGCGCTTTCCGATTTCTTGGCGCAGCGTTTTGCGCAGTATAAGTATAGCACCCAGGTGATTCCCAACGGCTTTAACATTGAGGATTATGCTTTTAAAGCCCGTAACAACTTTGTGCCCAAACTGCTCTGGGTACGCTCTTTTGCCGAAATCTACGATCCGCTTTTAGCGATAAAAGTACTGGAAGCCTTATACCAAGACTACCCCCAAGCCGAGTTGTGCATGGTGGGGCCTTGGGATGAACAGACTTACCCGGTTTGTAAAGCCTATGCCGAGCGTCATAATTTACCGGTACGCTTTACAGGAAAATTGAGCAAAGCCGCTTGGCATCAACTGGCTCAAGACTATTCGTTTTTTATCAATACCACCCGTATAGATAATACGCCCATGAGCGTAATGGAAGCCATGGCTTTAGGCCTTGCCGTAGTCTCCACCAATGTAGGCGGTATTCCGGCGCTGGTAGAACACGAGCGGCAGGCTTTATTGGTTCCTCCTCAACAAGTAGAAGCTTTTTACCAAGCGATTTGCCGTAGTATGCATGCCCCCGAAGCCACTCGTGCCCGATGCCTCGCTGCTCGCGCTAAAGCCGAGCGTCTCGACTGGTCGGTGATTAAAAATAAATGGGAGGAGCTCCTCTTAAACGCTTAAAAATAATATCTTTGTTCGCCTAACACCCCCATATGAAAAGTTCAAATCGGTTGCATTTTGAAGTCTCTGAACGCAAAGTTTTGTTGCGGGTGATGGATGTGCTGGTGTGTATACTGGGCTTGTATGTGCTAAGTAGCTTGTTTGATTTTTCTTATTTTAGCATTACTCCCGATAAATGGGCGTGGACCCTGGTGTTGGTCTTTTACCTCCTGCTGTTTGCTACGATATTTGAGCTTTACCAATTGCCCAAAACCACCGAATTTAATCGGGTGTTTAAAAACTGCGTGCTTACCACGCTGGTAACGGTTTTATTTTATCTATTTACGCCTTTTTACACTCCTTCATTACCCGAGAATCGAATGCAGATTCTTTACTTTTTTGCGGGTATTCTGGGTTCGCTAAGTCTATGGCGTTGGGCGTATATCACTTTTATCAGTTCGCCTCGTTTTTATAAAAATACGCTTATTGTAGGCGATTCGTTTAATATTCAAGAATTGGAGCGCAAACTTAGTGCCGCCGATCCGCATTATGTGGTATGCGGGTATATACAAACCTGTAATGCCCCTCAAAAAAGTGAACTACCGCAATTAAAAATCGAAGAGCTGGATGAATTCCTAAAGCAGCAATTGATCAACGAAATTATTGTATATACGCCTTCGGCTCAAGGCTTAGAAGGCGAATTGCACGAGGCTTTGATCGGTTTGCTGAAACGAGGTTATAACATTAAAAAATACGCACAGGTTTACGAGGAACTCACCCAACGTTTGCCGGTAAAAGATGTTACCCGTGATTTTTACACTTATTTTCCGTTTAGCCGAAGCGGTCAGAATAAACTGTACCTGTTTTTTACTCGGGTTTTTGATGTAGTGGTATCTATACTGGGTTTAGGCTTTTTAGTACTGATTTTACCAATAGTAGCCTTGTTGAATAGCGTCGCAAACCGCGGACCTTTGTTTTATAGGCAAATACGAGTGGGACGTCGCGGTAAAAGCTTTGCGATTTATAAGTTGCGAAGTATGGTACAACATGCCGAGCAAAACGGCGCTCAATATGCCAAGAAAAACGACAGCCGGATAACGCCCTTTGGCAAATTTTTGCGGCGTACTCGTTTGGATGAAATTCCACAATTCATCAATGTTATCTTGGGCGATATGAGCATTATAGGTCCGCGTCCCGAACGCCCTGAGTTCGTGGCAGAATTAAAAGAAAGCATACCCTTTTACGAAGTTCGTCATGTGATTAAACCCGGCTTAACCGGTTGGGCTCAGGTAAATGCTAAGTATGCCGAGAATGAAAATGATAGTTTAGAGAAATTGCAATACGACTTGTATTACATCAAACACCGGGGTTTGTATTTAGACTTTCGTATTTTTCTAAAAACCCTAAGTACCATTATCTTTTTCCGCGGACAATAGTAGTTTATTTTTTAGTTTCACTATCCACAATCTCAAAACTGAACTGACAAGGCAGGTTTTAAACTTCTAGGTACATAGTGCGACCTTTTGGGAGTCCCGAGCATTTCCTACTTCGCTACCCAGTAGTCCCGACACTTCGGGATCACTTCGAGTGGGCCAGCCTAGCCAACAGGCATTTATGCCGTAGTTGGACTCGCTGGGTTGTATAGAGAAGTGAATGAATTGGAACTTAAAATGAATTCGCTACTTTTCGACTAATAATGTATTATAATGGTAACCATAAAAGTATTCGCTACTTTTCGACTGTGTCTCGATACTTCGGATTTTTGTTCTACCGCCCAAAAATCCGAAACTCGACATGACAAGGCGTGGCTATTTTATAAAAGAATAAATAGAAATACCATTTTAAATTGGCCTATCGAAAATAGCGCGTAAAATTGGCAGTGCAGTAAGCGTTAAAAATTTTAGGCTGTTTGAGACCGATTGGAAATCGGTGAGTTCCTAAAATTTAGCTTGCAAACCTACAATTTAGCGCTAGTTTCGTAAGCCTAGACTTTTTTGCTACTTTTTTCGGCGATGGAAAAAAGTAGAGGAATAATAATTAGATATCTTTGGCTTTCGATTAGTAGTGTATAATAATGGTAACTATAAAGATATTCGCTACTTTTCGACTTTACCTCGATACAAGAGTTTTTGCCTATCGTCAAAAACTCCCACTCGGTATGACAAGGTAGGTTATTCCCTAAAAAGAAAAATTAGAAATACCATTTAAACCTGGTCTATCGAAAATAGCGCGTAAAATTGGCAGTGCAGTAAGCGTTGAAAATTTTAGGCTGTTTGAGACCGATTGGAAATCGGGTGAGTTCCTAAAATTTAGCTTGCAAACATACAATTTAGCGTTAGTTTCGTAAGCCTAGACTTTTTTGCTACTTTTTTCGGCGATGGAAAAAAGTAGAGGAATAATAATTAGATATCTTTGGCTTTCGATTAGTAGTGTATAATAATGGTAACTATAAAGATATTCGCTACTTTTCGACTTTACCTCGATACAAGAGTTTTTGCCTATCGTCAAAAACTCCCACTCGGTATGACAAGGTAGGTTATTCCCTAAAAAGAAAAATTAGAAATACCATTTAAACCTGGTCTATCGAAAATAGCGCGTAAAATTGGCAGTGCAGTAAGCGTTGAAAATTTTAGGCTGTTTGAGACCGATTGGAAATCGGGTGAGTTCCTAAAATTTAGCTTGCAAACATACAATTTAGCGTTAGTTTCGTAAGCCTAGACTTTTTTGCTACTTTTTTCGGCGATGGAAAAAAGTAGAGGAATAATAATTAGATATCTTTGGCTTTCGATTAGTAGTGTATAATAATGGTAACTATAAAGATATTCGCTACTTTTCGACTTTACCTCGATACAAGAGTTTTTGCCTATCGTCAAAAACTCCCACTCGGTATGACAAGGTAGGTTATTCCCTAAAAAGAAAAATTAGAAATACCATTTAAACCTGGTCTATCGAAAATAGCGCGTAAAATTGGCAGTGCAGTAAGCGTTGAAAATTTTAGGCTGTTTGAGACCGATTGGAAATCGGGTGAGTTCCTAAAATTTAGCTTGCAAACATACAATTTAGCGTTAGTTTCGTAAGCCTAGACTTTTTTGCTACTTTTTTCGGCGATGGAAAAAAGTAGAGGAATAATAATTAGATATCTTTGGCTTTCGATTAGTAGTGTATAATAATGGTAACTATAAAGATATTCGCTACTTTTCGACTTTACCTTGATACAAGAGTTTTTGCCTATCGTCAAAAACTCCCACTCGGTATGACAAGGTAGGTTATTCCCCTAAAAAGAAAAATTATAACTACTTTTCAAACCCGGTCTATCGAAAATAGCGCGTAAAATTGGCAGTGCAGTAAGCGTTGAAAATTTTAGGCTGTTTGAGACCGATTGGAAATCGGGTGAGTTCCTAAAATTTAGCTTGCAAACATACAATTTAGCGTTAGTTTCGTAAGCCTAGACTTTTTTGCTACTTTTTTCGGCGATGGAAAAAAGTAGAGGAATAATAATTAGATATCTTTGGCTTTCGATTAGTAGTGTATAATAATGGTAACTATAAAGATATTCGCTACTTTTCGACTTTACCTCGATACAAGAGTTTTTGCCTATCGTCAAAAACTCCCACTCGGTATGACAAGGTAGGTTATTCCCCTAAAAAGAAAAATTATAACTACTTTTCAAACCCGGCCTATCGAAAATAGCGCGTAAAATTGGCAGTGCAGTAAGCGTTGAAAATTTTAGGCTGTTTAAGCCCGATTGGAAATCGGGTGAGTTCCTAAAATTTAGCTTGCAAACTTACAATTTAGCCTTAGTTTCGTAAGCCTAGACCTTTTTGCTAGTTTTTTCGGCGATGGAAAAAAGTAGAGGGATAAATAAAAGTAGTTCCTTTTGCTTGGGATAGTGTACTAGTATTTGCAACTGATTCGATAATGGTGTATATTTACATCAAATAAATAAATCATGTCTAGACAAAGCATATCATTTACCAAGCCTAATGATGAGTGGCTAAAAGCGCAAGTAGATAGTAAAGAGTATTCAAGCAAGAGCGAGTTAGTGAACGACTTAATACGGCAAGCCCGAAAACAGCAAGTTCAAATTGATTGGATTAGGGCTAAAATTGAAAGAGCTGAGAATAGTGGATTTACTAATGATAGTAAAGAAAGTATTTTAGCTCAATCAAAGTCTTTACTTGATGGCTCGATATAAATTGTCAAACGAAGCAAAAACTGACTTAATTCGTATTCACCATTATGGGATTAAAAAATTTGGATTGACCCAAGCGGATAAATATTTTGAGACCTTTTTTGAGTATTTTGACATTATCGCTGAACAACCTTTTTCATTTGAAGCGGTTGACTATATAAAAGAAGGATATAGACGCTGCGTGTGCGGAGTGGATAGTATTTACTATAGAGTTAAAAACAATAATGTCGAAATAATGACTATAGTTGGAAGACAAGACTTGAATGATAAATTATAAAAACCGTAATTTATAATTTAGAATCAAAATGAACGGTCTATACAGGTAATATGAAGTTCTCCTCGCTGGTGCGCGATTGCATCGCGTTCTCCTAACCCCATTGCAATCAATTGCTCAAAACTAGAATTCATAATCCAAGTATAAAACTTAAGTCCACAATATAAAGACCTTCTGAATTAAGAAACTTGTAATTAAGGCTCCTATTTTAAAAATAGTATTTTTCATCTATCCGTTAATAGGTAAAAGACCAGAGACTACAATTGTTCTGGTGCAGGAGTCACGAACGAAACGCTCGCGACAACGAGGCTAGGGTTTTCTATTCGGTTTTTATTTGCTAAATTAGTTGATTAAATCAGGTAATTACTCTCAGCTAGGGTCGCTGTAGAGCAATTAAAAGAACATACATCAAGAAATGAAAACCTACCAAAGCAAAAGCTCAATATTTGTAAAAATTGCCACTGCTAGCATTTTGATTTTAGTTACGCTGATTGCAATAATGTTAACTACCACCGATAAAAGTTACGGTCTTATTGGTGGAGTTATTTTGAGTTTGCTAATTTTTGGTTCTGTGATTTACTTTTACTCCAACTCTTTGAAAAAAATTATTATCGAAAAGGATTTTATTATATTACAAAAAAACATCGGACAGATAAAGATTCTGAAGGTTGATATTATTGAAGTAAGCAGATTAAGCTATTCTAATTTGACAATGACTTATGGAAGTAAAGGCTTTTTTGGATTTATCGGCAAGACAATGGATGATTCCATCAGTCTTGTAAAAGACAGAAAAAACATGCTGCGCATTACAACGAAAAACAAAAGGTACCTATTCAGCTCTCTTAATTCTGAGCAATTGGTGCAAGAAATGAAAAGGATCTACAATAACTAAACCTTTCCCAATCGAAATCCAACCTCAAGCAAAAAGCTACAAATTCTTTCCATTCATTTTTGCTTGATCAAAAACGAACCAAAAATTCAAGAACAGTTGAGGAAATTGCTTAAAGCTGAAAGTGTTCAGCTTTAAGCATTATCGCTGCATGCTCTTTTTCGCTACCGCGAAACGCACTTCCGCTTGTCACTCGCTATTTCTGAAACTATTCGGGTTTCTATTTAAAAATATATGCGCTACTTCGCTACGCAGTAGTCCCTAGGCTTCGCTGTCACTTCGAGTGGGCCAGCCTAGCCAACAGGCATTTTTAATGCCGTAGTTGAACTTGCTGGGTTGTATCGAGAAGTGAATGAATTGGAACTGAAAAAGTATTCGCTACTTTTCGACTTTACCTCGATACAAGAGTTTTTGCCTATCGTCAAAAACTCCCACTCGGTATGACAAGGTAGGTTTTTGATTAATTTTACACACCAGTAGCCCATGTTAAAAAGCGTTTCAAAGCAGGGCTTTGCAATCTTTTTCTTCAGTATAACTTGTGTTTTGCGTGAAGAATTGGCGAAGCCTTGGAGCCAATTTAGCAAAATACAAGTGGTTTTCAGCTTGTCTGAAAAATACCTCAGAAAAAGTGTACTTTCTTTTGTTTCGTTTTCTTTATACAAGTAAAGAAAATGAAAATTAGGACATAGTAATATCTGTGAATAGTAAAAGAGTAGTTTATGAAAACGTAAATAAATTCATTACTTTTCGACTGCACTTCGATACACGGGTGTTTGCCTATCGTCAAAAACCCGCACTCAGTGTGACAAGGCGTGTTTTATACTACTACGTACTTAGTGCGACCTTTTGGGAGTCCCGACACTTCGGGATTCCCGATACTCGGCTTTATAGTTTTTGCCAAAAGCTGAACACGACAGGACAAGGAGTGAATTAGTGCTTTGTGCTTTAGCGGTAGCCAAATAGGAGATACAAAAACTTTACTGTATTGGTTTTTTTTGCACGCGTTTTAAATCGAGAAGGTTAATCGCGTTGATGCCTAAGCCGTGAACATTTTTTTGGGTAAAGCGCACCACCTCGTCATAATACAAAGGAATAACTGGAGCGGCTTGCATAAGAAGCGAATCCATTTGGCGGTATAAGCGCTCCCGGGTGGAGGCTTGGGGTGCTGCCATTGCTTTTTGGTACAAGCTATCGAACTTGGGCGAAGCATAATGCGTATAATTGGGTCCGTGTGGCGACCAATTAGGCTTATAAAAAAGCGAGAGGTAATTTTGGGCATCGGGATAATCGGCAATCCAACTGGCTCGAAAAGCCGCTAACTTTCCTGCCGAACGCAATTGACGTAAGGTTGAAGGAGGCATGACTTCCACTTCAGCTTGTATGCCCACTTGTGTGAGTTGGCCCTGCAAGTACTCCACCAAATCTAGGTAAGCGGCACTAGTGCTTATCTTTAGCTGAAGCGGAATGTTGGGCTGCTTTTCTTTAAACTGTTGAATGAGCGCACGAGCTTTTTCTGGCTGGTAGGTATAAAATCCGCTAGACGTATGCGCAGGGAGTCCGCGTGGAATAAATCCGCCTTGAGCGGGAATCCCAATATTATTGCGCAAATAGCGCATCATAGTGGTTTTGTCTATGGCATAATTTAAGGCTTGCCGAAACAATGGGTAATGGGTGGCCTGTTGTGGGTCATCTACATACAAACCGATGTACTCGGTATTAAGGTAGGGTGCTTTTTGCATGCTGATTTGATCTTTATAACGCGTATTTAACTGCCCTTGACTGTTGAGCAGTTCATCTTTATAGGCAGGATCTAATCCGCTTAAAAAATCTAGTTTACCCTGGGCGAATTGCAGAAATTCTGCTTGCTTATCGGGTAAAAAAGTGATGGCGACAGCTTCAAGGTAGGGCAGTGGTTCCCCTTGTTGATCGACTTCGTGGTAATGGGTGTTTTTTCTAAAAACCAATTTCTCATTCGGTTCCCAGCGTTTGAAATAAAAGGGTCCGGTGCCAATGGGGTTGGTTCTAAAGTCTAGCTGCTGCATTTCTTTGGGTACAATGCTGCAAAATTTCATACTGAGCAAACCTAAAAAACCGGGGAAAGCTTGGTGAAGTTTGATTTGTACTTGGTTGTTGTTAAGTGCTTCAATGCTTTTTACCTGGTTCATCACCCAGCTGCCGGGTGAAGCCACTTGCTTATCGGTGAGGCGTTTTAGGCTGTACACCACATCTTGTGCTTGCACCTGCCTATCATCAAGACTTTCGAAAATCGGATTTTCGTGAAAGTAAATTTGTGGTTTGAGGTTAAAGGTATAAGTGGTGGCATCTTCGCTGATGCTCCAAGATTCGGCTAAATCGGGCTGAATTTCAAGTTTTTCGTCTAACTGTACTAAGGTGTTGTATAATTGGTGACAAGCCCAAATGTTGCGTTGATCTTTCGCAAAAGCCGGATCGAGTGAGGTGATATTGGCGTGCTCGTTATACCTAAAGACGGCGGTGTCGGGGTACAGCGGGGCTTGAGGTTGGCAGCCTAAGAAAAGGCTGAGCAACAAGCAAATTAAAACGGAAGGATTCCGAAATAGCAGCCAGTTGCGGCTAGTTTTTTTTAAACAAGAATTAGGTTGTATATTTGCACACATTTTTAAAGAAAACCAAGCAGTTAAGCTTGGCAATAATACTAAAAGAAATTTGGATAGCGCGTGGGAAGTGAGACAGAAATAGCAAAAAAAGTAGCCTTTTATACCTTAGGCTGTAAGTTGAATTTTTCGGAAACCTCTACTATTGCTCGTTCTTTTGAGCAAGAAGGTTTTAATCGGGTAGAATTTCATGAGTCGGCCGATATATATGTGATCAATACTTGTAGTGTAACCGAAAACGCCGATAAACGTTTTAAAGGTATTGTAAAACAGGCGCAGAAAGTAAATCCGGATGCTTTTGTGATTGCAGTAGGCTGTTATGCGCAACTCAAGCCTGAAGAGCTAGCCGATGTAAACGGTGTAGACTTGGTATTGGGTGCAACCGAAAAATTTAAAATCACGCATTACCTGAATGAATTGTTGGCTCAACCCAAGCTCGATGGCGGAAATGGTTTAGTACACGCTTGTGAAATTGATGAAGCCGATTTTTATGTGGGAAGTTATAGTATTGGCGATAGAACCCGGGCTTTTTTAAAAGTGCAAGACGGTTGCGATTATAAATGTACCTATTGTACCATACCGCTGGCACGGGGAATATCGCGTAGTGATACCTTACCCAATGTATTGAAAAACGCTGCCGAAATCGCCGCACAAGATATCAAAGAGATTGTTCTAACCGGAGTGAATATTGGCGATTATGGAAAAGGGGAGTTTGGCAATAAAAAACACGAGCATACTTTTTTTGAATTGGTACAAGCTCTAGATGAAGTACCTGGTATAGAGCGTTTGCGTATTTCGAGTATAGAACCCAATTTGCTAAAAAATGAAACCATAGCTTTTGTAGCACAAAGCCGCAGTTTTGTGCCGCATTTTCATATTCCGTTGCAAAGCGGAAGCGATGCGATGCTTAAATTAATGCGTCGCCGGTATATGAGTGATTTGTATGTAAATAGGGTACAGGCTATAAAAGCGGCAATGCCGCACGCGTGTATAGGGGTAGATGTGATTGTAGGATTTCCCGGTGAAACCGAAGAGCATTTCTTAGAGACCTATAATTTCTTAAACGATTTACCGATTTCTTATTTACACGTATTTACTTATTCTGAGCGTGAGAATACGCCAGCGGCCAGTATGCCGGGAGTTGTACCTCTAAAGCAACGCAAAAAACGAAGCAAAATGCTACGTGGTTTGTCGGCTAAAAAGCGACGTGCTTTTTATGAAGCGCAGTTGGGTAGTGAGCGCAGCGTGTTATTTGAAGGCGAAAATAAAGCCGGTTATATACACGGGTTTACCGAAAACTATGTGAAAGTAAAAATGCCGTGGGACCCTAGTTTTGTAAATACCATTCACCGTATAAAACTAACCGAAATAGACGAAGACGGTTTGGTGCGCTTTGATTTTGTAGGCGAAGAGGCGGCGATTTAAAGCGACATTCCCATAGGAATCAAATCGTCGTATTGTTTTTTGCGGGCCTTAAAAAAGCGAGATACTTCTTTACCGGTGGGCACAATTTTTAATCGGCCTAAGCTGCGAACATAATCAAATACCTGTTCTAGAAAGGCGTCTACTTGTACGGTGGTTAAACCTTCTGGCGGATTTTGATGCAAGCGAGAAAGAAATATTTTGCGTTCTTGTTTGCTGTATTCAATTGCGATAAATACTTGATCTACTTGAGCTTCAAATTGTCTGATGAATTCATTGTCTTTTAAAGGGGCGGTAATACTGGGCATAGTTTTTAAATTTTAAACAGATTAGTTTTAGCGTTAATCAACTCATAAACAGGTATAAAGATACGAAAAATTATCGGGTAGTTGAGTAATGGTATTGACTTTGACGTTTCTTTAAGGCTTGGTTTTTAGGGGCGGCTTTAATTTTTACGCTTACGCGGATTAAAAAAGTTAATCTATATATTTTCTGACCAACAAGAGGCTTTTTTTAGTATATTCCTATTAGATTTGTGTCGAGTAAATTATGTTAAACGATTCGTCTACATCGGTGGAAACCCCACCAGCAGTAAAACAAAAAATACCGGTTTATTTTATGCCCGGTATGGCGGCTAGTCCGGCTATTTTTGAATACCTGCAATTGGATGAAGATCGGTTTGATTTGGTGTATTTGTCGTGGAAGATGCCCGAAGGGGGAGAAAGTCTAAAGCATTATGTGAAGCGCTATCTGCCCGAAATCAAACACGAGCAGCCGGTATTAATCGGGGTGTCTTTTGGCGGAATAATCGTGCAAGAGTTAGCGCAATTGCTAGCCGTACGCCGAGTGATTATTATTTCGAGTATCAAAACCCACTTAGAGATGCCCAGACGCTTGCGTTGGGCAAAGAGCATGAAATTGTATAAGCTTTTACCTACTCAATGGGCACAAAAGATTGAAAATCTAGCCGACTGGCCAGTGGGAACCTATACACGCAAGCGAGCAAAATGGTATAAGAAATATTTAAGCGTGCATCAAAAAGCATATTTAGATTGGTCTTTGGAGCAAATCTTGCATTGGAGACAAGAAAAGCCATTGCCTGGTTTGGTGCATATACATGGTACCGAAGACCCTATTTTTCCGGTGAAGTATATCAAAGACTATATTCCGGTTCAAGGTGGTACGCATGCGATGATTATCGAGCGTTTTAGGTGGTTTAATGAGCACTTGCCCGCTTATATAGAGCTAGGGGTGCTGGTAGATGAATAAGAAAAAGAAAAAATATACGTATGAAGAAGATGAATCGGTTTTTAAGTGTGGTAGGGGTGGTTGCCCTGAGCGGAATGGGAGCGCTGGCGCTGAGTAGTTACCAGCAGCATAATGATTATGAAGCCCTAATTGAAAAAGATTTGCTGCCTAAAAAGGCTGAGCCGCATGTGAAAGATTATAAAGTGTATGCCTTGCCTATACCCGAAAACATCAATTTTGCGGGAGAAGCGGTGCCTTTGGATAATCCAGATATTCGGGAGCGACTCGATCGAGAAATGTTGGTAAATACCTATTGGCAGTCAAATGGCTTGTTGTTACTCAAACGTATGAACAAGTACTTTCCTATCATCGAACCGATTTTAGCGAAGCATGGGGTCCCCGATGATTTCAAATACCTGGCGGTTGCCGAAAGCGGTTTGATGCCGGTGGTATCGCCTGCGGGCGCCACAGGTTTTTGGCAAATTATGAAAACCACGGGGCGGGAGTACGGTTTAGAAATCAATGAGAATATCGATGAACGCTACCATATCGCCAAATCGACCGAAGTGGCTTGTGCTTATTTGAAAAAAGCTAAGGAAGAACTGGGGAGTTGGACACTTGCGGCTGCTGCTTATAATGCTGGGAATTATGGTATTCGTAAACAACAAGATCGCCAGGAAGTGAACGATTATTACGACTTGTTGTTGAATATAGAAACGGGTCGGTATGTGTTCCGTATTTTAGCGATTAAAACGATTTTTAGTCAGCCAAAAGCCTATGGTTTTCATTTTAATAAAGAAGATTTGTATAGTCCGGTGCCCACCAGAACTGTGGTGGTAGATACACCAGTAACCAACTTTGCCCGTTTTGCTAAGAAAATGGACATCAATTATAAGATTTTAAAAATCCATAACCCTTGGTTGCGCGAAGCGCACCTCGACAATGCCTCGCGTAAGGCCTACGAATTGGAAATTCCGCTTGATGAGGTGTATACCTACCAACCCGAATGATAGACTTTATAAGCAATAATTGGCTCATTAGCCTATTGATTCTGAATTACCTTTTGGCGATAGGTACGGCCTTTTTTGTGATTCGCAATAATGGGAATCCGGTTTCTACGCTTTCTTATGTATTGGGTTTGTTGCTTTTTCCTTTTGTAGGTCTGTTGGTGTATTTGTTTTTTGGCCAGGAATACCGCAAAGATAAAATGTTTAAACGCCAAGGGGTGTTTAATCATAAAATCATCAAGAAGTGGGAGAAAAAACTGTTGGTAGATGAGGAGTCGCTCGAAAAGTATGAAGAGTCTTTTCTTGAGCAGTACTCAGCTGTGGTGGGTTTGGTGCAAAACACCCAACGTAAACCGCTGACTTTTGGCAATGATGTGCGTTTGCTCAACAATGGAGATGAGAAATTCGAGGCGCTTTTTGAGGCCCTACGTAAGGCTCAGCGTTTTATACATTTAGAATATTATATTTTTGGTCAGGGTGAAATCGGTAAACAATTGCTTGATTTGCTTTGTGAACGCGCTCAAGAGGGAGTTGCTGTAAAGGTGATTTATGATTATGTAGGTAGTCAGTTAGCAAGTCGTGATAAGCAGAGGTTAGAGGAGGCGGGAGTAGAAATTTATCCGTTTATGCCCGTGTGGTTTCCTAATCTCACGCGTAAACTAAACTATCGCGACCATCGCAAATTGTGCGTAATTGATGGGAGTATCGGATTTGTGGGAGGCATTAATGTGAGCGATGAATATGTAAATAGCCTTAACGATTCTTTTTGGCGCGACATTCACTTGCGGCTAGAAGGAAATGTAGTCAAATCATTACACGCTCATTTTTTATTGAATTGGAATTTTGTAACCGGTTCAAAAGAAATAAGTATAGCCGAGGATTATTTTCCTAAGGTAAAAGACTGTGGCGAGATTGCCATGCAAATTGTGGCCAGCGGTCCAGATTCCGACAGTCCGCACATAATGCGGGCTTTATTTACGGCTATCAATCAGGCACGTGAGAGCATTTTAATCACCACCCCCTATTTTATTCCTAATGAGCCTATGCTGGTTGCCCTAAAAACCGCAGCAGCACGTGGAGTTGATATTCAACTTATGTGTCCGCGTGACGGAGATTCTTGGGCTGCGAAGTATGCGACGCATTCCTATTTTCGGGATATATTGGCTTCTGGTATTCGCATATTTCATTACTGTAAAGGCATGTTGCATGCTAAGACGATGCTCATTGACGGTCAGTTATGCAGTGTAGGTACTTCTAATTTTGACTACCGCAGTTTTGAAATCAATTTTGAAATCAACGCCTTGATATATAACGAAGATTTTACTCAGAAAATGCAACAGCATTTTGAAAAGGACAAGCAAGACTGCGAAGAAGTATTATTAGATCGCTGGTTAGAACGACCTTTAAAGGAAAAGATAAAAGAATCTTTCTCTAGGCTATGGGCTCCGTTATTGTAAGCCTAGGGACTGGCCAATAGTACCTGTACTCCTTTTTTAAATTGTTGAGCGTTGAATTGTACCGCATGCTTTATGTTTTGTTCGATATGCGGCTTAGACAAGTGCTCAATACCCAATATTTCTTTTTCTTGGCTTATGTAAAAGGTGGTAGGGAGACCTAAGGAATGCTTCATTGTTTTTACCAAATGCGCTTCTCGGTTGCTTAGTTCATCTACATACAGCACGTGCACAAATCGATTATATTTGCGGCTCACTCTGCGCGCTTGTTTGCGTTTATCCCAAAACAAGACCACAAAATCAATTTCTTTTTTATATTTTTTTGCTAAGACATTTAACGATTGCACTTCGCCTTTGCTCGCTACACACCAAGAAGCATAAGTCATGAGATACATAGGTTTTTTAAAATCGTTAAAGCAGGTTTTACCAGTGCGCACGCAAGAAACCTTAAAATTATCGAGATAGGTTCCTCGCAACTGGTGATTCACCAAAGAATCGAACAAAATTTGGGCGCGTTCGTAATCTTTATGCCGATAAGCCTTACGGGCTTTCTTTTTATAGGTTTTTATATGCTTGCCTATAGCTTCAGAAAACAACACCTCCTGTTGCTTGGCGTCTTGGCTCCAAGCAAAAAAAGGAAGTAAAATGAGTAATAGTAAAAGTTTTTGCATATTTACCGAATTAATCTTCAATAAATATATAAAAAAAATGCGTAAAAAATAAATTTCACGCATTTGTATTGGTGATATGATAGTTATCGTTTAGATGCGCTTCATTTGCTGCTTCATCATTTTGATTTGATCGGCTAGCATATTATGTTTATCTAAAGTTTTAGCTTCTTTCAATAAGATTTGTGCCTCGCGCTTACGTCTTTTGGTCATCGCTATTCCGGCAAGGTTTAATTTAGCCATCGCCAGATCTTGACTCATCGATAGCCCTAGTTTAATGGCACGTTTAAAATACTTTTCGGCTTTGGTCATATTCTTTTGTGATACCATTAATCCGTGAAGGTACCAATAATAACCTTGTTGTTTTTGTACTAATGCTGTTTCGGGATTTTTAATTTTATCGAGCCATTTCTTGGCTCCGTCAAAGTCTTGTTTACGCAGGCGTAAAAAAGCCAGTAGAATCAATTCGTTTTTAAAATAAAGGAAAACAAAAATTGCGGCAAGCAAAATTAGAAAAATACCGTTTCCAATTTGGCCTTCTATAAATTGATAAATCGCAAAGGCAAAAATAGCTCCAGCTAAAACCAGTTTAAGGTTCTTATTAAACATAATTTGTTTTTTTTAATGTCCGCAAAGGTAAGAAAAAAAATGAATGCCGTATCGGTGAAAGCGGACTAAACCCGCTAGATTGGATACTGGGGAGACTTGAAAATTATTTTTGATGCCTAAGAGAGGCTAAGAATTAAGATTTAAAGTGCCTAAAACCAAGTATTTATTTGTTACTTTGCCTGGGCGATGAAAAGCCATTTGGTTTACTTTAAAAAAACCGTAAAAAAATTAATATTCCATTTGTGAGACTAAAAACTTGTTGTATATTTGCCCGCAGTTTAAAAGCAGCAAGGCTTTTATATTTTTAGAATTAAGATTTCAACAGAAGATTAAAGATATTTTAAGATGAAAAGAACGTTTCAACCCTCGAAAAGAAAAAGAAAAAATAAGCACGGCTTTAGAGAGCGTATGGCCAGTGTTAACGGTCGCAAAGTGCTTGCAAGAAGAAGAGCTAAAGGTAGAAAGAAACTTTCTGTTTCTTCAGAAAATAGACATAAGCACTAATAATGATTGTGTTATCAAAAATTTTTAAAGGTGTTACCAGTGGTAACGCCTTTTTTTATATCTAGAATCTACTTAAATTTAAACATCTATAACTGCTAGCGTTATGCCAAAAAATAAAGATTTAAAAAGTATATTAATCATAGGTTCTGGTCCTATTGTAATAGGGCAGGCCTGTGAATTTGATTATTCTGGTAGTCAGTCGCTGCGCTCTTTGCGCGAAGATGGAATTGAGACCATCTTAATCAACTCCAATCCGGCTACCATTATGACCGACCCCACCATGGCCGATCATGTGTATCTCAAGCCGCTTACCACCAAATCGCTAATTGAAATATTAAAAGAGCATCCGCAAATCGATGCGGTATTGCCCACAATGGGAGGGCAAACAGCCTTGAACTTATGTATTGAAGCAGATGAAAAAGGTATTTGGAAAGATTTTGATGTGAAGATAATCGGGGTAGATATCGCCGCGATCAATATAACCGAAGATCGAGAAGAGTTTAAGCAGTTGATGTCACGTATCGATATACCGGTAGCACCTGCCAAAACAGCTAAATCGATGTTAGAGGGGAAAGAAATCGCCCAAGAATTTGGTCTACCGCTTTTAATACGAGCCTCTTTTACTTTAGGAGGAGCCGGTGCCGCTTTTGTAGAAACAGAAGAAGAATTTGAACATGCTTTAGCACACGGACTTGAAGTTTCGCCTATTCATGAGGTGCTAATCGATAAAGCTTTACAGGGGTGGAAAGAGTATGAGTTGGAGTTATTACGCGATAATAACAACAATGTGGTGATTATTTGTACGGTAGAAAATATGGATCCGATGGGAATTCACACCGGTGATTCTATTACTGTAGCACCAGCGATGACACTGAGTGATAAAACTTTTCAGCGTATGCGCGATATGGCCATCAAGATGATGCGTAACATCGGAGATTTCGCCGGGGGGTGTAATGTGCAATTTGCTGTGAGTCCAGATGAAAAAGAAGACATCATCGCCATTGAAATCAATCCAAGGGTTTCGCGTTCATCCGCTTTAGCGTCAAAAGCAACGGGTTACCCTATTGCAAAAATAGCCGCCAAGTTGGCTTTGGGTTATACCTTAGACGAGTTGGATAACCAGATTACCAAAACTACATCGGCATTATTTGAGCCTAGCTTAGATTATGTTATTGTAAAAATACCGCGCTGGAATTTTGATAAGTTTGAAGGCTCTAACCGCTTGTTAGGACCACAAATGAAATCGGTAGGTGAGGTAATGGGAATCGGGCGCTCTTTTCAAGAGGCGCTGCATAAAGCAACCCAGTCGTTAGAGATCAAACGCAACGGTTTGGGGGCAGACGGTAAAGGCTATAGCGATTACGAAACCATTGTACAAAAGTTGGCCAACCCAAGTTGGGATCGGGTGTTTGTAATTTATGATGCGATACAATTGGGTATTCCGCTAAGTAGAATACACGAAATCACCAAAATAGATATGTGGTTCTTAAAGCAATATGAAGAACTGTATCATCTAGAAAAAGAAATCGCTAGTAATTATACTATAGATAACATCGATAAAGAAATTTTGCTCGAGGCTAAGCAAAAAGGTTATGGAGACCGTCAAATTGCCCATATGCTAAATTGCTTAGAAAGCGAAGTTTATAAAAAACGGGAAGAGCTGAATATTAAACGTGTTTACAAACTAGTAGATACTTGTGCAGCAGAGTTTGTTGCTAAAACACCTTATTACTACTCTACTTTTGAGGATGTTGTAGAAACGGCAGACGGTAAACAATACAGCCACAACGAAAGTGAGGTGAGCGATAAGAAAAAAATTATAGTGCTTGGTTCGGGGCCTAACCGAATAGGTCAAGGTATCGAGTTTGATTACTGCTGTGTACACGGGGTGATGGCTGCGGCCGAATGCGGTTACGAGACCATTATGATTAACTGTAACCCCGAGACGGTTTCGACCGATTTTGATACGGCAGATAAGCTGTACTTTGAGCCGGTATTCTGGGAACATATTTATGATATTATTCGTCACGAGAAACCCGAAGGGGTAATCGTACAGTTGGGCGGACAAACCGCTTTAAAACTAGCCGAAAAATTAAACCGCTACGGAATTAAAATTATGGGAACCAGTTATGAAGCCCTAGATTTGGCCGAAGACCGTGGTAGTTTTTCTAAATTATTACAAGAGAACAACATTCCTTATCCTGAGTTTGGCACAGCCGAAACAGCCGATGAGGCTTTGGCTTTAGCCGATGAGTTGAACTTTCCTATCTTAGTGCGTCCTTCGTATGTGCTTGGAGGGCAGGGTATGAAGATTGTTATCAACAAACAACAATTAGAACAACACGTGGTAGATTTACTGCGTAGCATACCTAATAATAAACTTTTATTAGACCATTATTTAGATGGCGCGATTGAAGCTGAAGCGGATGCTATTTGCGATGGCGAAAATGTCTATATCATAGGAATTATGGAGCATATTGAGCCTTGTGGTATTCACAGTGGCGACTCCAACGCACTGCTACCTCCTTTTAATTTAGGTGATTTGGTTATTCAAAAGATAAAAGATCACACTAAGAAAATTGCCCTAGCGCTTAAAACCGTAGGATTGATCAACGTTCAATTTGCTATAAAAGACGATGAGGTATATATTATTGAAGCGAATCCGCGTGCTTCGAGAACCGTACCATTTATCGCTAAGGCTTACGGAGAACCTTATGTGAATTATGCTGCAAAAGTAATGTTAGGGGAGAAGAAAGTCACCGATTTTGATTTCAATCCGCAACTTGAAGGTTATGCCATCAAGCAACCGGTGTTCTCTTTTAACAAATTCCCGAATGTAAACAAACAACTAGGGCCAGAGATGAAGAGTACTGGCGAGAGCATACTATTTATCGATAGCTTACGCGATGATGCTTTTTATGATTTGTATGCGCGTAGAAAAATGTATTTAACCAGCTAGAAGAAAGCCTAATACGATTAAAAAAAATCCCTTGTCATATTTAGGCAAGGGATTTTTTTATTGATGGGCGTTTTTGATGAAGCTAAGTTTAATTACTTACGGTTATGGGCGGTGATCGGTTTTTATTGCAGATGTACTCTTGCTCGGTGAGGTTTTAGCGCATCGCGCAAACGAGGCATTAACGACTCAGGACAAACCAAATAAGCCTCCCAATGCATAGCGTTAATTTGTACTTGTTTAAAAACACTTAGCCCTAAATTTTCTCGTTGGTTGTATTCTTTTAGATGAATCAGGTGGTGTTGCGCTGTTTTTTCGGCATCAGGACCACGGAAGTCCCAAATAAGTTCTAAGTTTCTCATGCTTCTTTTACTAAACTGGTGCCGTTTTTGGCAAAATTTTTAAAAGCCTCCATGTATTTATAGCTTTGCTTTTTAAAAGCTTTGGGCATCAAAAACCCCATGACTTTCAATGCTAAACTTGAGAAAATAAATTCGTTATCGGCAATCCAGGTAGTGGTGCCATCGGCATTATCGATAAATGTATTGTGTTGAATGTTTTTCACCCCTCGAGTGGTGTATTCAGCAGTCATGGATTCGGGAAGCTTAATACTGATGATTTCTTCTACCATTTCAATTTCGCGGTTGTTCATTTTGTAGCGCAGTTTCATTTTACTGCCTGCTTCGCCTTGAACAGCGGTAATCGGACTAGCTTCGAGCAATCCTTCTTGCCAGTGCTTTAAATTTTCTATCGAATCCATTTTTTCGATAAAAACGTGGCGAGGAACCGCTACCTTTATTTCAATTTTGTATTTCATAATCGATGGGCTAAAAATTTTTCGGTAGCTAAGATATTAATTTTCTATTTTATGCGTTTTATTTATGCTTGTTTAACGCTATAGAATTGTTATTTTTGGGCGAATTAATAAAGAAATCATGAAAAAAATCGTTTTGCTTTGTTTTTTAAGCTTTGGCAGTTTGCTTTGGGCTCAAGATCAAGAACAAGTTTTACTTAAAATTAACGATGAGCCGGTAATGGCCGAAGAGTTTAAACGGGTGTTCTCTAAAAACCTTGATTTGTTAGATCCAGAAGATAGGGATGCGCAATCGTACTTAGATTTATTTATTGATTATAAGTTAAAATTAAACGAAGCCTATGCACTGCAATTAGATACTTTACAAAGTCATCGCGCAGAATATAATATTTATCGCATGCAATTGGCCGATAAATTTATGCGCAATACCACCGCTACAGATGAGTTGGTAAAAGAGGCGTACAAACGCAAACAGCACGTGCTTGAAGCATCCCATATTTTATTGCAATGGCCAAAAGATGCCACAGCAAAAGACTCACTGGCAGTTTACCAGCGTGCTGTGGCTATAAAGAAAGAAATAGACGAGGGGATGAGTTTTCAAGCGGCGGCTTTGAAATATTCAGATGATCCTAGTGTAACCGAGAACCAAGGTCAGCTGGGTTGGTTCGGACCCTTTAAAATGATTTACCCCTTTGAAACGGCGGCCTATGCTACTGCGGTGGGTGAGGTGTCTGATCCAGTAAAAACCCGATTTGGTTATCACCTCATACATGTAACGGGAAAACGCGAGGCTGGCGGACGCGTAAAAGTGGCCCACATTATGCTTACCGATAAAGAAGGTGGGCAAGATGCAGAACAAAAGATTAAAGCCATTGCCGAGCGTATAAAACAAGGAGCAAGTTTTGCCGATATGGCCAAGCAATATAGCGAAGATACCAATACCGCAGGAAATGGTGGAGAATTAAAAGCCTTTGAAAAAGCTAGTTTGATGAGCGCTAAGTTTGAAGAGGCTGCCTTTGCTTTGAGCGAAGAAAACCCTATTTCTGAGCCGGTAAAAACCGAATTTGGTTGGCATTTGATCAAGCTTGTTTTTAAGCAAGATTTACTGCCATTTAGCGATATGAAAGATCAATTAGCGAGACAAGTACAACAAGATGTGCGTGCGCAAATGATAGATGCCGATATTATTAAAAAAATTGATTCGACTATTGAGGTAGAAGAAAACCCTGAGGCTTTGGCATTCTTTACCGATTTTATTCAAGAAGATTTTTTTTACCACTAAAGATAAATCCGCTTTAAGCGAAAAACTACCCGAAGATTTTGTGGTTAAATTTCCTAAAGAAACCAAAACCTACGCGAATTTCTTTAGTTACTTAGTGATTAATCAAGTGAAAACGCCGCGAAATGAATTTGTTAAAAACCAATGGGTAAAACAATTGCTTAAAAACTACATTAAGCTTGAAAAGAAACGCTACTATAAAGAACATTTAGATGAGTATAATGCAGAGTATGCTGGTATAATAGAAGAGTACAAAAACGGTTTGCTTTTGTTTGATTTGATGCAGCAGAAAGTATGGGAGGCAAGCAATAAGGATTCGCTTGGTTTACAACAGTTTTATGAACAACATGCAAAAGATTTTAAAAAACCAGCGCAATTTAAAGCAACTATAGCCTCTGGGCCAGATAAGAAAACACTTAGAAAGTTACGCAAAGCCTGGTCGAAAAATCCAGAAGATGCATCGGCTTTAAGGCAGCGTTTTAGAGCACAAAATCTGTTATTTGATCAAGGGCGCTATTCGCTTAAGGATAAGCAAATACCCTCTAAGTTGAAAGCAAAACCAGGCAGCAGTAAGATTTACAAACACAACGGACAGTATGTTTGGTTATGGGTAGAAGAGTTGAAGCCAGCCGGTATACCGCCTTTGGCCGAAATTAGAGGGGAAGTAGCCAATGCTTACCAAAACCAATTGGAAGAAAACTGGATTGCCCAGTTGCGCGCCGAAAATAATATAAGCATAAATGAGTCGGTTTTTGAAAAATTACAAGAAGAACTTGAATAAAATCCGCTTAAGCCTGCTTAGCTTACTGGCACTTCTACTGGTGCAGTGTGATCTTTTGGTTCCTACAGAATCAAAAACTCCGCTGGCCAAAGTATATGATAACTACTTGTACGAAGAGCAAGTACTAGATTTGATGCCTAAGCAATTAACAGGTGAAGATAGTGTGATTTTTTTGCGCAATTATGTAAAAGATTGGGCCACTGAGCAATTGTTGCTGCACCGTGCGAAGATAAATCTATCTCAAGAAAAACAACAAGAGTTTAACCGATTGGTAGAGCAGTATAAAATAAATCTATACAGTGAAGCTTATAAGAGTATGCTCATAGGGCAACGTATAGACACTACGGTGAGCCAAACAGCCATTCGTGATTATTACCAAGAGAATAAGGAAAACTTTAAACTCAATCAGAATTTAGTGCGCTTGCGTTATATAGAAATTCCATTGGACTTTAAAAACACCAAAGAATTGAAAAAGAATTTTGATCGGTTTAATTATGACGATCAAATTGATATACAAGACAAGGCCATCACCTATTTAAAATTTAGATTTAATGATTCTACTTGGTATAACTTAGCGGAAGTGATAAAAGATGTACCTTTGCTCGATGAGCAAAAAATAAAAGAAAATCAAGCCAGACTTTTGCAACTTGAAGATTCGAGCAGCGTCTTTTTAGTGAAAATAAAAGACTTTAAAGCTCGGAATGAATTGGCTCCGGTAGAATATGTGGAGCCGACGATTAAACAAATTTTAATCAACCGACGCAAGTTGAAACTGGCCGATGAATTAGAAAAAGAAATTATAGATAATGCAATTAAAAATAGAAAATTTGAAGAGTTTTATTAGCAGCATGGTGTTTTGTCTAGGTCTTCTGGCAACTGCCTGGGGGCAAACCACACCACAAGACAGTACTTTGGTAATCACCGGCGAGGAAGAGCAATTATTACTCGCTCAACAAGCCGATTCGGTGAAAACCTTTCAGCGCTTTAAAGCGGATGGAATTGCTGCCGTAGTGGGAGATTACTTGATTTTAGAAAGTGATATTTTAAAAATGAAGGCTGATGCCAAAACCCAAGGTATGGATATGAGCCAGATTAACGACTGCCAATTGGTAGGGCGATTAATGGAGAATAAGCTCTATGCGCATCACGCTCAGCTAGATAGTACCATTGTGGTAAGCGCCGATGAAATTAACGCGATGATCGATCAGCAGTTAGACCGTATGATGGCTCAAGTGGGCGATATAGAAAAAGTACTGGCTTTTTATCGCAAAGATACCGAGGCCGATTTACGCGAGGAGCTTTTTAAAATCAATAAAGAACGTACTTTAAGTAGCCGTATGCAGGATAAAATTGTTGGCGAGATGGAAGTAACTCCCGAAGAAGTGCGTAGCTTTTTTAACTCGATTCCAGAAGATGAACGTCCTTTATTTGGCGATGAGGTAGAAATTGCACATTTGGTGATTAAACCCGAAGTACCTCAAAGCGAAAAGCAAAAGGTAATTGACCGTCTAAATGAAATGCGAACCGATATTGTAGAAAACGGAGCTAGTTTCTCTACCAAGGCCGTATTGTATTCTCAAGACGGAACCAGTATGCGTGGAGGACAAATGAGTATTACCCGTAATGATCCTTTAGACAAAGACTTCAAGCAAGTGGCTTTTAGTTTGCAAGAAGGCGAGGTAAGTAAGCCGTTTAAAACCGAGTTTGGCTACCATATTGTACAGTTAGATAAGATAAAAGGAAAGGTGTTGGATATTCGACATATTATCTTAATACCTCAGGTAACCGAAGAAACCGTGCAAGCGGCACGCAAGAAAATCGATAGTATTCGTACTCAAATTGTAAATAATGAAATTACTTTTGACGAGGCGGCACGTTTGTATTCTGAAGAAAAAGAAACCAAAGGAGATGGAGGTAAATTAATCAATCCAAAATCAGGGGATACCCGTTTTGAATTAACCGACATCGATCCGCTTATTTACGATCAGGTAAACAATTTGGAAGAGGGAGAAGTTTCTTCCGTTTTAATGGATCAAACAAGAACAGGAACTAAATTCTTCAAATTAGTAACGGTTAATAAAAAACATGAGGAGCACTTGGCAAATTATGCACAAGACTACACCAAAATTAAAGAGCTTGCTTTACGCGAAAAACAATTGAAATCCATAGAAAAATGGCAGCGTGAAAAAATTATGGATACCTACATCAAAATCAACGATGACTATAAGCAATGCGATTTTAAAAGTAACTGGTTAAAGCAATAAAATATGACAGAAGTTCAAAAACTAGAACAGTTTGTAGCTAAATACCAAGAATTAAAAACCGAAATCGCCAAGGTAATCGTAGGTCAAGAGAAAGTGGTTGATCAGATATTATGGTCGGTTTTTTCGGGAGGTCACGCTTTGTTAATCGGTGTGCCTGGATTGGCAAAAACCCTAATGGTACAAACCATTTCGCAAGCTTTGGGGCTCGATTTTAAACGGGTACAGTTTACACCCGATTTAATGCCGAGCGATATTATAGGTGCAGAGTTATTGGATGAAAAACGTCAATTTAAATTTATTAAAGGACCTGTTTTTGCTAATATTGTTCTGGCCGATGAGATCAACCGAACCCCACCTAAAACCCAAGCCGCACTGCTAGAAGCAATGCAAGAAAAGCATGTTACCGTGGCCGGAAAAAGTTATGCCTTACCCTTGCCTTATTTTGTTTTGGCTACTCAAAACCCTATTGAACAAGAAGGAACCTATCCCTTGCCCGAAGCTCAGTTAGATCGGTTTATGTTTTCTATACTATTAGAGTACCCTAGCTATGAGGAAGAGGTAAACGTGGTAAAGAATACGACTAATATCCGTAAAGAAAATATTAAAGCGCTATTTACTGCCGATGAAATCGCTTCTTTACAAAATCTTATAAGGCAGATGCCAGTTGCCGACAATGTGGTAGAGTATGCGGTAAAACTGGTAGGTAAAACCCGACCCGCGGGAGAATTTGCACCCGATTTAGTGAAGGAGTATGTAGACTGGGGTGCTGGTCCACGTGCCTCACAAAATTTAATTCTAGCGGCGAAAACACATGCCGCAAGTAAAAGTAAATTTTCACCCGATATAGCAGACGTTAAAGCGGTTGCCACCGGAATATTACGACATAGAATCATTAAAAATTACAAAGCCGAAGCAGAAGGATTTACCGAAGAACGCATTATCGCTGAACTACTGTAAATATTACAAATTGATTTTATGTTAAGTTTTTATCCTTATTTTTAATAGAATCGTAAGATAGTTAATTAAAATTTTCATACTGCTAAATTTTAAGTAAAAAACCTTATTTAGACTCGTTTTAAGTAAGGTTTTCTTGATTTTGTTACTTATTTTTCTGATAAAAGCTAAAAAGCCTAGTTATTTTTTAATTTGATAGGAATTGCTTATTTTCGCAGCACTTTAAAACAATTAAACCTATGGCATACGATATTGATATGATTAAAAAGGTTTACAACCAAATCGCAGAGCGTGTAGACAAGGCGCGTGAGATTGTGGGTAAACCCTTAACGCTTTCAGAAAAAATACTTTACGCCCATCTTTGGGATGGTGAGCCTACTACGGCTTATAAGCGAGCAACCGATTATGTAAACTTTGCCCCAGACCGTATTGCTTGTCAGGATGCAACGGCACAGATGGCTTTGTTGCAGTTTATGCAAGCGGGTAAAAAGAAAGTGGAGGTACCTACTACGGTACACTGTGATCACTTAATTCAAGCTAAACAGGGAGCCGCAAAAGATTTACAACGTGCCAATGAAACCAGTAATGAGGTTTTTGATTTCCTAGAGTCGGTTTCAAACAAATACGGCATAGGTTTCTGGAAACCAGGAGCTGGTATTATTCACCAAGTGGTATTAGAGAACTATGCATTTCCTGGTGGAATGATGATTGGTACCGATTCACATACGGTAAATGCTGGTGGACTAGGAATGGTGGCCATTGGTGTTGGAGGTGCAGATGCTGTTGATGTAATGGCAGGAATGCCTTGGAGTTGAAATTCCCTAAATTAATCGGGGTAAAGTTAACCGGTCAATTAAACGGTTGGACGGCCTCTAAAGATGTTATTTTAAAAGTAGCCGGTATCTTAACCGTAAAAGGAGGTACTGGTGCGATTATAGAATATTTTGGTCCGGGTGCTAAGGCGATGTCTTGTACAGGAAAAGGAACCATTTGTAATATGGGAGCCGAAGTAGGAGCCACAACTTCAACCTTTGGTTACGATGATTCGATGGAGCGTTTCTTGCGCGCAACTAATCGTGATGATGTGGCCGATGCTGCGAACGAAGTGCGTGAGTACTTGACCGGAGATGACGAAGTTTACGCGAACCCAGAGCAGTATTTTGATGAAGTTATCGAAATTGATTTATCAACGCTTAAGCCGCATTTAAACGGACCATTTACTCCAGATTTAGCTACTCCTATTTCAGAAATGAGCGAGAAGGCGCAAAAGAATGGTTGGCCTATTCAGGTAGATTGGGGACTTATCGGTTCTTGTACCAACTCTTCTTATGAAGACCTTACCCGTGCCGCCTCGATTGCTAAACAAGCAGTAGATAAAAACATAAAAGCAAAATCAGATTTTGGAATCAACCCAGGATCAGAGCAGATTCGTTATACGGCTGAACGCGATGGATTGCTTCAAATTTTTGAAGATTTAGATGCAACTATCTTTACCAATGCTTGCGGGCCTTGTATTGGGCAATGGGATAGAAGCGACCGTAAGGGCGAAGAGAAAAATACCATTGTGCACTCGTTTAACCGAAACTTCTCAAAACGTGCCGATGGAAACCCAAATACCCACGCCTTTGTAGGTTCGCCAGAAATGGTAGCCGCCATTGCAATTTCGGGAAGATTAGATTTTGACCCTACTCGCGATAAACTAATCAATGAAGATGGGGAAGAGGTAATGCTAGAAGAACCAAAAGGATTAGAACTTCCTCCTAAAGGATTTGATGTTGAAGATCCGGGTTATGTAGCACCTCGTAAAGATGGTAGCTCGGTAGAAGTGAAAGTGGCGCCAACTTCTGAGCGTTTACAATTGCTAACACCTTTTGAGCCTTGGGACGGTAAAAATATCACCGGTGCTAAATTGTTAATTAAAGCACATGGTAAATGTACCACCGACCATATTTCAATGGCCGGACCTTGGTTGCGTTTTAGAGGGCATCTTGATAACATCTCAAACAACTGTTTGATTGGAGCGGTTAATGCCTTTAACATGAAAACCAACTTTGTTAAAAATCAATTGACTGGCGAGTATGGAGGTGTTCCCGATACTCAGCGTGAATACAAGCTGCAGGTATTCCTACAGTTGTAGTAGGAGACCACAACTACGGTGAGGGTTCTTCACGAGAGCACGCTGCTATGGAGCCTAGACACCTTGGGGTATATGTAGTATTGGTAAAATCTTTTGCCCGTATTCACGAAACCAACTTGAAAAAACAAGGTATGTTAGGTATCACTTTTGCGAATGAATCCGATTATGATTTAATTCAAGAAGACGATACCTTTAACTTTACGGATTTAGAATCGTTTGCACCAGGCAAGCCGCTAACTATTGAAGTGGTACACGCCGATGGTTCTAAGGATGTGATTAAAGCGAATCATACCTATAACGAGAATCAAATCGAATGGTATAAAGAAGGTTCTGCGCTTAACTTGATTAAGAAGATGAATGCTTAAGCTGGTAATCTTACCTAAATAACCAAAAAAGCCTCTGATTTCAGAGGCTTTTTTGTTAGTTTTAAAATCTATAATCGACTAAACATAAAAATGAAATTTCTTAAAAAACACTGGAGCAGTATTTTATTTGTGCTGTTCTTGATTTTATTAATCATTCCGCAAACACGAATGCCTATTATGGTAACGGTAAACCGAATTATTTCTTTTAGTCCGAGTATGCAAGATGCTGCAGATCAAAAGCACTTAGAATCTTTTTCTTGGGTCTTGCGCGATGTTAATGGGCAAATGCATAATTTGGAAGAAGCTCAAGGGGAAGTTATTGTTTTGAACTATTGGGCAACTTGGTGTCCGCCTTGCGTAGCCGAAATACCCGATTTTGAAAACTTGTACAATGCTTATAAAGATCGTGTACGTTTTTATTTTATTACCCAAGATGATGTGGAAAAGGTTGAAGCCTTTATGAATAAACACAATTATAGCATGCCTGTATATTATCCGCAAAGTCAGCCTCCTACTAATTTACAAAGCAATGCTTTACCAACGACTTTTTTTATAGATAAATCAGGGAAGATCGTGCTAGAAAAAACAGGAGCGGCAAGTTGGAACAGCGATAAAACAAGAAATATTCTAGATCAATTATTATCCGATTGATCAAAAGCGGGTTTGAAAAAAAGCTTTGATGAATGCCCAACTAAATAAGCTTCGCATAATTTTAAACTCTTCTTTAAATCGACTTTCTTCATCTAAAAACCGAAACATAGTGGGTACATTATTTTTTGTGTAAAATTGAGTAAATAACCAAGGACCTAAATGGTTGTTATCGTGTAAAACTTTTAGAAATATAGTATCGTAGAAATTGTATTTTTTGCTGTAAAGACCGTGAGAAGGAATTCGGTTTCTTTGGATATTCTCTATAATTTGCTTGACTTTTTTTTCGGTGTTTTTAAAAGAATAACCGCTTGAGGGTTTAACCCAACCTCCTCCTGTACCTATTTTTGTGATGCGGCTCGTGTGGTGCTTATGAAAAGGGTAATTACTCATGGGAATGTTACCCTTTTCTACTTCCAAAATTTCAAAATCGGTTAGGTTGAAAAAGGTCTTAAGGTATTCTCGGTTGTATTGATCGTAAACACTTTCTTTGACTGTAAACGGACTAAAAAAGGTAAATTCTATTAAGGCCTCGTCTGGGCTATAAGGCAACACATACATAAAGCTAGTACTGTTTGGATAAGATAAGCGATAGTCCATCATCGTGAAAACTTTGGTATCAAAAACTGGTTGTTTTGTTTTCACGCGTATTCCTTTAAAATGCTGCTTAACATTAATGTAACGGTTCTGGTTGTAAAAAGCTGCTGGAATTCGGCTATCAAATACGTGGCTACAGCGGTAACTTCCTAAAGCGGTGTTAACAAGAGCTTCTTTTCTATTTTCGTTAATACCAATAACCTCCTCTTCTAAAAAAATAAGATGAGAGTAGGTTTTGAGTTTTTTAAAAGCGTAATCATAAAAATCTTTGGCGTTAAGACTTTTGTAAGTGTACGGAGGCAATTCTAACTTTAATTTAGTCTTGGGGGCTTTAAAAAAAGCCTGAGAATAGGAGGAAGTAAGAATTGGGTCCCATTGCCCTGGCCCAGCCTCCCAGAATGACCAGGTTTTATCGTTTTCACTGGGCCTACGCTTATCGATTAAAGCTATTTTCTTATTTGTTGCTTGGGTTTCTTCAGCCAAAGCTAAGGCAAGTTGTAGTCCTGCACATCCTGCACCAACAATTACATAATGAAAGCCAGTATTGAGCATAAGCCGTTGATGCCTTGAGGTAGTTTATTTTTTAAAATATTTGAAAGGTACGATTAGCATACCAAAGTTTTCGCTTTTTTCTTTACCTAAATGCTTGTGATGAATTTTGTGCGCACGTCTTATACCTCTAGCATACCAGTTATTGGCATTGCGAAACATTTTGAAACGTTGATGGATAAAAATATCATGTACCGTAAAATAGGCTAAGCCATAGGCAAAAATACCTAAACCAATAGGCAGTGCAAACCAGATGTCTTCATAGCGCCAAAGCAAAAAACATCCTATGCTAACTAGAGCGTAAAAAATAAAGAATAAATCATTGCGTTCCCACCAATGGCTGTGGTCTTTTTGATGGTGATCTTTATGAAGACTCCATAAAAAGCCGTGCATAATATATTTATGGGTAAACCAAGCCATAAACTCCATAAAGAAAAAAGTAGCGAGAAATACTAATATCCAATATAATACATGCATAATTAAATAAGTTTTAATCGGCATGACACATAACATTGTGCCATTAACCCAAATTTTTGATAATTAGAAACGCGTATACGTTTTTCTTTGATTTGCAAAGATGGTGTATTTTTTAGTTTACTTAATAATTTCGAGTAATAAATATAGGCCGTATAGACTCCTAATTTAGCTTCTACGGGAAGCTTAACAATCCCGCGTAAGCCGTTGGCAAAATCGGTTTCTATTTCTTGAATTATTTTTTGTTTACTCGCTTCGTCCAATTCATTAAGATTAGTTTCTGGAAAGTAAGTACGGTTGAGGTCTTCGTGATCGGCTTTTAGATCTCTTAAGAAGTTTACCTTTTGAAAAGCTGAGCCCAAACGCATTGCATCATCTTTGAGTTGGTTGTATTTTTTTTCGTCACCTTTTACAAAAACTTTTAAGCACATTAAACCCACCACATCTGCGCTACCATATATGTAATCTTGATACTCTTGATGTGTATGGTATTTCTTTTTGGTGAGATCCATTTTCATACTTCGCATGAAAGCTTGGTATAATTCGGGCTGAATATTATAGCGAAAAACCGTTTCTTGAAAGGCATTGAGAATAGGGTTTAGGCTTATTTTATGTTCGAGTGCATCTTGCAAATCCTTTTCAAAACGCTCAAATAAAAAGGCTTTATCGTAATCGTGAAAAGAATCTACGATTTCATCGGCAAAGCGCACGAATCCGTAAATATTGTAAATATCTTGGCGAATACTTGGTGCCAGTAGTTTCGTAGCCATAGAAAATGAGGTACTGTAGCTTTCGGTAACAGCTTTACTACATCTATGAGAAACAAGGTCGAATAATGCTTTCATATTAATTTTTTTTATCAATAAGTTCTGCGCTTAATTTACCCGATATTAAAGAGGGCGGCACCCCTGGGCCTGGAACGGTTAGTTGCCCTGTAAAATAAAGTCCGTTTACCTTAGCGCTTTTGAGTTTGGGCCTTAAAAATGCTGTTTGTAGCAAAGTATTGGCTAGCCCGTAAGCGTTCCCTTTGTATGAATTGTAATCGTTTACAAAATCATTTACGCAATAACTTGTTTTAAATATAATATTTTTTTTAACTTTTTGTTGAGTTATTTTTTCAAATCTACTTAAAATCTTATCAAAATAAGATTCGCGTAGTTGTTCATTGTCCTCAATTCCCGGTGCCAGGGGGATTAAGAAAATACCTGCTTCCTGGCCTTCGGGTGCAGCCACCTTATCGGTTTTAGAAGGGAAACTAGCATAAAACAGGGGGTCTTCTGGCCAACTAGGCTTATCGTAGATACTGTAAGCGTGCGCTTTAAAATCTACGTCGAAAAATAAGGTATGATGATCTACATTCTTTAATTTTTTATCGAAACCTACATAAAAGAGTAGGGAGGAGGGAGCAAATGTTTTTTTAGACCAGTACTTTTCACTGTATTGACGATAGTTTGTATCGAGAAGGCTTTCGGTGTGGTGATAATCGGCACCACTTAGAACGATATCGGAAGGAATGAATGTTTCGTTACAAACTAAACCTTTCACTTGGTTTTGTTCATCGACCTCTATTTTACTAATATTCGAATCGGTATGAATGCTAACACCCAAATCTTGAGCTAATTGGGCGATTCCTCTTATTACTTCAAACATTCCACCTTTGGGGTGCCAAGTACCTAAACCCAAATCGGCATAATTCATAAAGTTGTAAAAAGCGGGTGTGTCGCTTGGCTTGGCGCCTAGGAATAAAACCGGAAATTCAAGGGCCTGAATCAACTGCGGATTTTTAAAACGCTTGCGCACCTGTTTGGAAATGGTGCTAAAAAACTGCCCGATTTTTAGGCTTGTCTCTGGAGTGATTAACTCTAAAGGAGATACTCCTGGTCTATACACTAAATCTTTAATAGCAATGTTATAATTATCTTGGGCTGACTCAATAAATTTAGCCAGACTTTTAGCACTTCCTGGTTCTATACGTTCAAATTCTGCATAGATTTTATCAAGTGTATCCCCTATTGTAATTCGCTCATTTTGGCTGAAATAAATACTGTAGGCGGGACTTAGTTTAATCAACTCATAATAATCACTGGGTTGTTTATCAAAATCAGCAAAAAAACGTTCAAATACATCAGGCATCCAGTACCATGTTGGACCCATGTCGAAAGTAAAACCGTCTTTTCTGTATTGACGAGCGCGGCCACCAATGCTTTTATTTTTTTCATAAACCTGCACTTTGTGTCCTGCTTTAGCTAAATAACAAGCGGCGGACAAACCGGCAAAACCTGAGCCTATTATAGATATATTTTTTTTCATTAAATGGAGCGTATAAATGTAGTTGGATTTTCGTAAATGTTTATTTGTGGCGGTAAATCTTCTATATTTAACGCTTTGGTTTTTAAGCCCAGTAATGCTAATTGGAAACGATTGGAATCTCCATTAGCTAGTATCTTATCATAAAACTCTTTAAGGTAAGTTTCTGGACTTTCAGGTTTTATGGTAAAAACACTCACAAAATAAACCGATTTGTCTTGGCTCGCAAAACTGGTTAAGTCTTCTAAAGGAATAGAGTGACCTAAGTATACTACTTTATAACCTAAGCTAAGCAAGGAATACTGTAGATAGAGCAGGCCAATATCGTGTATTTCATTATTGGGCAAAAATAAGATAAAGACTTTTTCCTTATTAAACGCGGGCTCGATTTGTAGTTTTTCGATATTGCTGAATAGTTTTTGCCTGATAAGATGCGAGATAAAATGTTCATGCGCTGGTTTTACCGTATTGGTCTGCCATAAATCACCTATTTGCTTTAACATAGGGATGAATACCTCTTCATAAATTTCTTGAAAAGTCATTTTTTCAAGCAGCGCATTGTAAGTATTTAGAAAAAGGCTTTGGTCAAAATTATACATGGATACAAAAAAAGCTTTTATAGCTCTATTCTCTGCATTATTAGCTGTTCTAATTTCGTGAGTGAGTTTATCTATTTCATCATTTTTAAGCTTTGAAATTCGAGATATTTTATATCCGTTTTCATTTAAGAATGCAATATTCAACAAGCGCTGTAAGGCCTTTGTGTCGTAAACCCTTATATTGGTATCGGTTCGTTCGGGTTTTAAGATGTGGTATCTTTTTTCCCAAATCCGGATGGTGTGCGCCTTAACTCCGCTAAGGGCTTCTAAATCCTTGATGTTGAATTCGTTTTTTACATATTCCATAACTCTTGTATCTTACTGTCAAAGCTAAACAAACTTAGTTTATTTTTGTTTAAATAAAAAGTTAAATCATTAAACAAAATTTTTAATAATACTTTGTTTCTCTTTTTTTTGCTCTTAAGCGATTGAAAAACAGCCTAGTGTTAAGCTATTGGATTAGCGTTAGCTTATACCAATAGTATAATAGGTATTGGTTAAATTATGTTATTTATTTTAAGTCTAAATAAAATTAATTAATTAGTTTTGCATCGCAAAAACAGAAAACTTATAGATTTGCGGTTTTTTATTGTGTTTTTTTTATTGCCTATCAGTGTGTTTGCTCAGCAAAGGATTACGGGTAGTGTGCAAGATGCGGAAAGCTTAGAGAAGTTACCTTATGTAAGCGTTATCAATTTAACCACCAATACTTGGGTATTAACCGATGAGGAAGGTGATTTTAGTATTGGGGTAGGTGAATTAAAGCGGGTAGAATTGCAATTCCAATTATTAGGAAAAAAGACAATTACCCGTTGGTTTGATACAAAAAATAGCCTAAATGATATTACAATTTCTTTAGCAGATGAAAATTTGCGCTTAGAAGAGGTTGTGGTTAAAGCTACCAAAGGTCATACTTTTTCTGAGGTTCTTTTTGAAGAGGAAGCTATAAATCAAGTGCAAGCTTTCTCGCTTAACGAAGTTTTAGAACAACTACCCGGACAGCAAATCAGCAATTTTAGTTTAAACGAATTTAAACCCATTGCCTTTAGAACGGTGCGCCCCAATACGGTTTCAGATGACGGTTTTGGCAATAAATCTTTTGGAACTGCTGTAGTGGTTGATGATATACCTTTGAGCAATAATGAGAATATGCAGAGTTACACGGCTAATATGGCTTCTCCTTTTGCGGCCAACTATCTAGGCTTTGGCGATAACCGTGCAGGAACCGGATTTAACGGCACCTTTTCGAATGCTAATTTTGGAGTAGATCTTAGGCAAATAGCTACACAGAACATAGAAAAAATTGAAGTGGTACAAGGGATTCCTTCGGTTAAATATGGCGATCTTACTTCGGGTTTAATTAAAATTGATCAAAAAGCTGGACGTTCGCCTTATTTGGCCTACGCTTCTTTGCGAGAAGGTACTACCGAGTATGGGGTAAATAAGGGTTTGACACTTCCTAGCGGATTAGGCTTCTTAAATGTTTCGACTAGCTTCTTAGATGCACAAGCAAATCCGCGTGAAGCCTATACCAATTATAGAAGAGTGAATAGCCAATTGATGTGGAGTTGGGCCAATAAAGAGAAAAACATCAAAAATTCGCTTAGCTTGCAATACGGATTTCATTTAGATGATGTAAATTATGACAAAGAGGAGCGCAGTGAAAGAAAGTAAAGAACGAACAAAAAGATTGGCGCTTAACCAATAGGTTTAGCTACCATTTTAAGCCTAAGACTTTCCTAGACTATTTTGATTTTAATGTTAATTTCAATTTCTCTTCGCAGTATAGTTTTGAGAGTAAAGCAGTAAATAACGGGGGTAAATTGGTTGGTTTTGGAACGCGTGAGGGGGTTTATGAAGGTGTTTATACCGCACCGCGTTATACTTCTATTAAAGAAGTAGAGGGTAAGCCGCTATCGCTTTATGCTGCCGGTTTGGTTTATAAGTCTATTAGCAATTTAAACAGTACCCATAACCTATCGGCTGGTTTTAATTACCGATTAAGTGATAATTTGGGGGCAGGTCGTTTGGGTTCGCCAGAAACCAGTATCAGTCAGTTTACCAATCAAACCGGTTCTGGTTCTTCAGCTTTTAGACCTTATAATTATGCCGATCAAGTTCAAGCTGAATCACAAATCTCTCTTTTCTTAGAAGATGATTTCACCCGTTTTTATAAAGATAAAACCCTGCGTATCACGGCAGGATTGAGAGCCGATTTACAAAATGAATATTTAAGTCTATCTCCGCGGGTAAATTCGGCTTTGATTTTTAACAAAATAAAATTAAGAGCTGGCTTAGGACTTACGGCCAAAGCCCCTTCGCTCAATCAAATCTATACCGGTTACAGGTATTATGATGTGGTCTTGGCCGATTTTAGGTATCCTGGTGTGTATAATATTGGCGCTATTCAAACTTTTGTAGAACGCGAAAATAACCCCGATGTAAAACCCTCGCGTAGTTTAAGAACGGAGTTAGGAGCCGATTATAAGTTTGGGTTTGCTACGCTAAATATTACCGCTTTTTACAACAAACTTTTTCAAGGAATATCCAGTCAGTCGTACCCTGTTCGTCGTGATTTAGCCGAAGTAGCTATTGATGATAGCGACTTGCAAAACCCCGAATTGCAAATTACTGGTTATCGACCCTATTACTATACTGAGTCACAAATCGCTAATGTTTTTGAGTCTGAAGACTATGGGGTAGAAACATTTCTTAATTTTCCGTCTCTGGTTTTTAAGCAGTTAAGCTTTGGTTTGCAGGCCAGTTATGTACGTACACAAGACTTTCCTGGTAATGATCGATTCGTAAAATCATCAGATGCATCTACACCGATTCAATTTGGGTTATATAAACGTGGAATCGTAAACCGAGAGAAACTTAATTTAGGAGAAAACCTAAGTTATCATATTCCACAAATAGGTTTGCTAATCAACGTTCGGTCAGAGCATATCTTAATCGATAACTATCAGCGAGGAGCGTCGCTCTACCCGTATGCCTATATTGATAGTCAGTTAAATAAAGTAAGTATTTTACCAAGTGAGCAGAGTAATACCGATTTATTTGGTGACATTATAAAATCAGACGCAGGTTATGTTCAGCCGCAAACCGAGGTATATCACAACTACCATTTGCGTATTTCTAAAGACTTCCTTAACGGATTTCGTTTTAGTTTTTATGTAAATAATTTCTTAGATCTAAAACCAACTCGGCTGGTGATGGAAAACGGACAAATGGTGAAGCGCAGCAATCCAGATGTAGTGCAGCTTTCATTTGGTACTAAAATAGAATATCAATTTTAAACATTAATAAATATAAAATCAATAACAATGAGATTAATTCAATTCGGTTTTGCACTTTTAGTGCTATTAGGCTTAAGTGCTTGCTCAAATGATGATGATTTTGGAGGAAGCGGACTACAAACCCAAAGTTTTTCGGTGTATTTAAATTATGACGATCAGAGTTTTAACGGGAAACCTGTAAACCAAGGAGAGGTAATTCTAACCAATACCAATACAGGAGATGCCTATCAAGCCACGTCGGGCAGTAAGGGTGTGGCTAGCTTTGAAGCTGTATTACCAGGTACTTATAATGTTTCGGCTAGTTTAACGTTAAACGCGCAAACTTTTGAGCAAAACTTTGGTTATGCTCCAAGTAGCGAAGAGGTTATATTTAATGCCAGTCAAGAAAATGTTGTTGTTAACGCCAATACAATTTCGGTTAATTTAACTTTAGACGCCGCTAGAATTGGAGATTTAGTAATTAAGCAAATTTACTATGCCGGTTCAGACACTAAAAATGGAGCTCTTTTTCGAGATCAATTTATCGAAATTTATAACAATTCTAACGAAGTGATTTATGCAGACGGTCTGTATGTTGCGCAATTGTACGGACGATCAAAAACCAATAGTGCAGCCTACACCTTACCCACAGGTCAATTTGACTGGAGCCAGTCTATAGGGATGAGCATGGGCATTCAAGCCAACACAAATTATGTATATGCAGACTATGTGTTGCAAGTTCCAGGTTCGGGGACCGACTATCCTTTACAACCGGGAGAAAGCTTCGTTATAGCTCAAAACGCCCTAAATCATAAACAACCCTTAGTAGATAATAATGGTGATCCTATAGAAATTGGGGATCCATCGCTTACAGTAGATTTAAGCTCTGCAGAGTTTGAAGTGTATTTGGGAGATTTTAGAGTAGCCATTGGCGAGCAGCCTTACCAATGGGATATTCAAAATCCGGCAGTGCAAGATGTAAATTTAGCATTCTGGGGAAGAGAAAATTATTTTAGCAATAATAAGGACTTTGTGTTAGATAGTTTTGGGAGAGATAGTTTTGCCATTTTTAGAGCAGATGACCAAGATTTTGCCGCCTATGCTAATTATAGCGACCCCTCTGTGGTGCAAATTGAAGATAATACTAATTTTTATCTGCAAATTCCCGTTGCTCAGTTAATTGACGGAGTAGATTTGCAACACTATAACCCATCCTCGCAACGTCCAAAAATGTTACCTTCTACGGTAGACGCTTCCGCGATAAGCGTAGATGGTATATATAATTCACAAAGCGTTATGCGTAAAACCAAGACTACTGTTAACGGGCGTATAATCTTAGAAGATAGCAACAACTCTGCACTGGACTTTAAAGTGATGAATAAAGCTAACCCTAAAGGATTTTAAACAATAAAGTATGTTAAACAAAAGAGGTTGTATTATTATTCTGTTGGCGTTTTGGGCTAATTTAAGTTGGGCACAGCTTAAAGATAGTGTAGATTTAAGTCAAAACACGTACCATAAAAACAGCTTGCAAAACCTGTTGGAGCAACCTCTTTTGTATAGCCAGTACCGTTATAAAAACTTCACACAAAGCAGTGTAGCTTTTGTGCAAGAAAAACGCCGATTCAAACGAGTGCAAACTCCTTCAAAAAACACCGAATGGCGTTTTAATACAAAAGGTTTATATGCTATTAATTCACGGTTGAGGTTGTACGGCAAATTTTTATTTACCAAAAGTTTTGAAAAAGATTTGGGCTATACTCTGGGCTTAGGTCGAAGCACTAAGCAGCCTGTATTAGATCCGCATTATTTCTTTGCGCCCAAAAAAGCCGACTGGGAAAGTCAATTCTACCAAATAGCAGGAGGAGCAAGTTACTTGTTAAGCAAAAATTGGTCTTTTGCTTTGAATGTAGGCTACGAGAATCAACAGGCCTACCGATTACAAGACCCTAGGCCCGAAATTACCGCTGCTTTTTACAAAGCGAATGCCCACCTAGGTTACACTCAAGGAAAGCATAAAATTGCAGCACAGGTAGGGATAGGACGAAGAACCGAAAACCACCAATCGCTTTATGTAGACGATGCTTTAAACTCTCCCGCCTATCCCGATACTTTCACCCAATTTACTTCGGGTTATGGCTTGGTGACTTTTAATGACTCTTATTTCAAACATTTGCGAAGAGAAATACCCAAAACTTGGGGTTTCGCCTACCAATATTCAGCTACTAATTGGGTACTTTCTGGCGCTTATACTTATCAAACTGGTGTGAGCAAACTCTATGCTGTTGATGCCAATAACCAGGTTTATTATGATGAAAGTTTAGTTAGTCACGCTTATCGCAAGGAGAAACAAAATCTGCGCATTCAAGCTGATTATGAAAGCAGCAAACTAGATGCTTCTGGGGGTTTGCATTATAAACATACCCAAGGCGATAATTATATTGAACAAGCTGGGGGGCAAAATTTCAGGTTAACCGAAGAACAAATCGGTTTAAATTTAAAGCTTTTGAGAGAAGAGCGGGAGCGTATCTTGTGGCAAACCAAAGCTAATATGAATTTGTTTGTAGGAGAATATATTGACCTGTTGGGTTATACGCATAAAGAGATACAAACTTTAGTAACAGAAATCGAAATAGGTCGTACGATTTATCAGAAAAACCAGCATAATTTATTTGTTGCATTACAAAGCTTGTATTCTCACGCTCTACAACAGAAATTGGACTGGCAGCAAGTAACAGAAAATACGACTTTCATAGATGAAGTTGTGTTTCCCGATCAGGCGTATGAGGGTACCAATAGGTTGTTAACTGGGGTAAGCATGGCTTACACTCGATCTATTGATGATGAAAGAAGTTTAAGATTACATCTGCAGTACGCACTAGAAACGGCACTTCATCCGGTCGATAAAAATTTAAATTTTGATGCGAATAATAAAATCAATTCCTTTGTTGGTTTAGGCATCACCTTATCCTATTAATGCGATGAAAAGAATTTTATATATTATACTATTGATAGCATGTTCCGGATGTCAAAACAAGCAATCAAAATCAGATTCTTATAGTATTATCGAATTAAAAGCACGCTACGGAAGCGGAGATTTGAAACAATGGCCAGCCCCTCAATTAGACTCAAGTGTACAAGATTTTCAAGAAATCGGGAGTCTTCCACCCTTAAGCCTGTCTGAGGATGATTCAATATACAAAGCCAAAAGGCTATTGGGTAAATTGCTATTTTATGATCCAAGGCTGTCGGGTAGTAAACAGATAGCTTGTGCCTCTTGTCACGATCCCGATTTGGGCTGGGCAGATGGAAAACGGGTAGCCCACGGTCATAATAGGGCTACTGGCGAACGCAACACTATGTCTATTTTAAATATTGCTTACGTTTCTTCATTTTTTTGGGATGGAAGAGCCGAGACCCTTGCTGCTCAAGCACAAGAAGCCATGGAAAATCCTATTGAAATGAATCAGCATATGCAAGTATCTGTTGAGGCCATTAGGGCAATACTTGGTTATGCATCCTTTTTTGAACAAGCTTATGGGCATTCAACAATCAACAGTAAAGACTTATTAGATGCTCTCGCCGTTTTCGAAAAAAGCATTGTGAGTCGCAAAAGCAGATTTGATCGTTTCATTGCGGGTGATACCACCCAACTCACCAATGATGAGGTCCAGGGTTTGCATTTATTTAGAACCAAAGCACGCTGTATCAATTGTCATCATTCTCCTTTATTTTCTGACGGACAATTTCATGATTTAGGATTATCATATTACGGTCGTAAATATGAAGATTTGGGTAGGTACCAAGTAACTAAAAAGGCCGAAGATGTGGGTAAATTTCGTACGCCCTCTTTACGTGAATTAGCGCATACCGCCCCCTATATGCATAATGGTTTGTTTCCGCACTTAGAAGGTATAATTAATATGTATAATGCAGGTATGGTTAGTTTAAAACCGAATGAGGTACAACAAAAAGACAGCCTTTTTCCAGTGAAATCGGAATTGTTAAAGCCGCTAAATCTCAACATAAAAGAACAAGAACAACTTGAAGCATTTCTATTAAGTTTGTCTTCTACCATATATAGGGAGCCCGCACCTGAAAAATTGCCTCAATAATTAAGATAGTGCCTGTAGACTTGATCGCCTTTGTTTATATTGTTTCTAAATCAAATCCATCTTATATTTGGTTATAATCTTAAAAAATTAATGTTATGGCTATAAGAATGGGAAATAATTGCGTTAATTGTAAAAATGCAAATGATGCGATGCAATGCAAAATTCATGAGGTAAAAGTGAGTGCTAACTATACTTGTGATCAATTTGATATGAAGGCAGAAATTCAAAACGAGCGGAATTGTTTGACTTGTTTACGTTTCGAGGGACCTACTTGTGCGCATCCGCAGAAAGCAGCAGAGGGTATGTTGTGCTCGAGTTGGGCGCCAGATACGGCAGCATAGTCTGAAAGAATAAAATTAAATAACCGGGCATTTGCTCGGTTATTTTTGTTTGCAACCTACCCCTAAAGAATCGCTAGGAATTGCCGAGGTCTAGTAAACGGCTATAGATTAGATTCTTGTTTCCACTCAAACAGACATCTCAAACTCAATATTACATAATTGAGTAATCTAATTTTATGCATTAAATGATGAAAACTTTGAAGCGGAATAAAAGGGGATTACTTCCCGCTCTAGTGACCCCTGAAAATTTCTTTCGTAGCATTTACAGGGTTTTGGAGGTATTTATTGTGCCCAGGATGGGAGTCGAACCCACACGCTCTAATGAACACATGGCCCTCAACCATGCCTGTCTACCAGTTCCAGCACCTGGGCGTTTATAAGGTGCTATAGGTTAATTAAACTAATAAAGATAATTACTTTTGTTTAATTTCACCTGGATAAATTATCGTTTAAACAAGAAACCCTGCTAAAAAAAGCAGGGTTTTTGTGATCTGGCTGGGGCTCGAACCCAGGACCCTCTCCTTAAAAGGGAGATGCTCTACCAACTGAGCTACCAGATCTTAATTTTTTTGTTGTTTAAACAACTTTAAAAGAACGATACCTATAAATAGGTCTCATTTGTTAATCTAAGTGGTAATTTCTTTGAATTAAAAGATTATTCTTAGAATGAACTTTTAATTCAACAAAAATTAAAACTTTAAAAGTGATCTGGCTGGGGCTCGAACCCAGGACCCTCTCCTTAAAAGGGAGATGCTCTACCAACTGAGCTACCAGATCTTATCAATATTTTTATTGCCTGAACGCGGGTGCAAATATATAATCAATATTCAAATTATCAAGAAAAAAATGAGAGAATTTTCATATATTTCAAAAAAAAAGAGAATTCAATAAAATATGCGCTTATGAAAATTGTTTTGATGGGTTATATGGGTAGTGGTAAATCTTACTATGCTCAGCTGTTAGCTAAGGAGTTAGGATTTAAATACCTTGATTTAGATATTGAGATTGAAAAAAAAGCAGGAAAAAGTATAAGCGCTATTTTTTCTAGTCGAGGAGAAATCTTTTTTCGGAAACTTGAGAACCAATTACTAGACGAACTATTAAAAACTCAAGATAATTTTGTTTTAGCCTTGGGAGGCGGAACACCTTGCTATGGAAATAATTTAGAGTTGATTGTAAACACACCCAACCTAAAGAGTATTTATTTAAAACGAGATTTAAGTTATCTTTTGAATATTTTATGGGAAGAAAAAAACAAACGCCCTATGATTGCTCATTTAAATAAAATAGAAGATCTCGAAGATTTTATTCGCAAGCATTTGTTTGAGCGCCAATATTATTACCAGCAAGCCCATTTTAGTCTAAATCCCACTAAGGATGCTAACGAAACTTTAAATGCAATAAGGCAATTACTCCATTAAATACGCTGTGTAAGGCTTGTCAAAATTAACTTTTACCGTTTCGCTTAAAGAAGTAGAAAGCGATAAACCAACAAAATCTGCTTTAATGGGATATTTTTTGTGACTTCGGTCTACCAATACGGCAGTTTGTATTTTTTTTACCGGTTGGTCGAGAAAAAAATTAACCGCGTAAATCAAGGTAGAACCACTATTTAAAACATCATCTACGATGATAACCGATTCATTCTTATATTCTGAAGCGGCAATACTGGCTTCAATTCCGTTTAACGGATTTTTCTTATCCAGTTTGAGACTCACTAGCTTAATTTTAATATCGCTTATTTCCTCCAAGCATATCTTTATTTTTTCGGCAAAAGTATAGCCTTTGTTCTTTATACCGGCTAGTATTATTTGTGGTTCATTTAAATTACTCTCATAAATTTGAAAGGCAATTCGTCTTATTTTGTATTGAATCTCTTGTTGGTTAAGAATGGCTGTTTTCATCTTTTTTAAAATTAGAGTCGTTATCGCTTAATTTATCTGGGTCTTGGGGTTGGTCAAACCAATCATCAATATCACGACGGTCTTTTTTTGTAGGTCTTCCGGTCCCTTTCTTGCGGTAATAATCCTTGCTATATTTTAGTAAATCTAACTTTTCTAAATTCTCTTTAGGCGTGATATCGGTAGCATAGATAGCTACCAATTTAGCCCCAACACGTGAGGGGGGTAAGTCGAGCACACGTAGCTTATAATTAATTTGATTTTTGCGCACCTCAATTTCATCGCCAGGGTAAATTTCGCGAGAAGGTTTTAATGCATCGCCGTTAATTTTTACATGGCCTTTTTTACAAGCTTGCGTAGCAATACTTCTCGTTTTAAAATACCGAACACACCACAAATACTTATCTACTCGCATAAATCTATTTTGTATTTAAAAACAAAAATAAAAGAAAATTGTATCTTGCAGGCTTAAAAATAAGAAATGATGAAAGTAAAAAATTGGATCTACGGTCTGGGTGTTGCTTGCCTTATAGTAATTGCAGCGTGTAGCCCCGATGATGACGGTGGTAGTAATGCGAAATTAAGAGATTATGCCGAGGTTTATGAAGAAAATCGTATTGAAATAGAAGAATATTTAAAAACGCATTATTTTAAAGTGCGTACCGACGTCAATAATCCAAGCCTTAAAGAAATTGTTTTTGATACAATAGCCGGGGCTAATGCCGATAAAGTTTCTATTTTTGATTCACCCGAATTAAAATCAAAAAACATCGAAACCAATGATGTAAATTATACTTTGTATTATTTGCAAGTGCGAAAAGGGGCCGAAACAGCTTACCAGCCTACTTTTGCTGATAATGCTATAGCGGGCTATGCGGGATATCGTTTAAACGGTGATAATTTTGATGGCAGTGTTAACCCCGTTGAATTTACCTTGCCTACTTCTTTAAATGGAAGTGTGATTCGTGGTTTTATGTTGGGATTGATTGAGTTTAGCGGTGCATCTGATTTTACTGAAAACAGCGATGGAACTATTACCTACGCAGATGATTACGGAATAGGAGCTGTTTTTATTCCATCTGGTTTGGGTTATTACGCCACACCGCCTAGTGCTAGTATTCGTGCCTATGAACCTATTATGTTTACCTTTCAACTCTATGCAGGAAAACAAATGGATCATGATAACGATGGGATTCCTTCTTACCTAGAAGATAGAAACAACAATATGTTTTTCGATGATGACAGTGATGGCGATAGAATACCAGACTTTAATGACCCCGATGATGACAATGACGGAGTTCCAACCGCCGATGAAATAGAAGTGAACGATCTTAATGAAGACGGTATAATTACCGCAGATGAAATTGATTTTATAGATACCGATAATGATGGTACACCAGACTATTTAGATCCTAAGGTATTTTAAGGATTTTAATTTATGCTATTTGTAAAACACCCTCATTTATATCTTTAAGTGAGGGTGTTTTTATAGTACTTCTTAAAAGCCAGCTAAGCAAAATATTTACAGAAAATCTACGTTAAATACTATAATTACTTACATTTGCGCCTATGCAAAAATATGGGGTTATTTTGTTTTTAATACTGGGTTGGCGTCTTTCGGCTCAAATAGGAGGACAAGCAACTTATCAGTTTTTAAACCTTTCGGCATCACCCAAGCAAGCGGCTTTAGGAGGTAAAAACATCACAGGGTATTCTTATGATCCTACAGATGCTTTATACAATCCCGCTGCGATTAATGCCGAAATGGATAACCAAATTTCCCTAAACTATATCAACTATCTGGCCGATGTTAATTATGGCTCAGCTTCCTATGCTTATTTATTTGATAGAAGAACACAAGTTTTTCATACAGGAATACAATATATAAATTATGGAAGTTTCGATGGTTATGATGAATTTGGAAATGCAACGGGCAGTTTTAGCGGAGGGGAAGCCGCCCTGTCTTTTGGTTACGCCTACAACTTGCCTAGAACAAATTTTTTTATAGGAGCTCAACTTAAATTAATCACCTCAAAATTAGAGCAATACACCTCTTCAGGTGGAGCCGTAGATTTAGGTGTTACCTATTATGATGAAGATTTAAAACTTGTCATAGCTGGTGCATTACGAAATTTAGGTACGCAATTTACCACCTATCATGAGCTTCAAGAATCTTTACCAACTGAATTTATATTAGGTATTTCGCAAACTGCATCAAACATCCCCGTTCGTTGGCATATAACTTTTGAAAACCTTCAAGAATGGAATATAGCCTTTAGCAATTCTAACAGAAATGAAACTGATCTCAATGGTAATGTTACCAAAGATGATCCTAGTTTTTTTAATAATGTATTGCGGCATACCATTGTAGGTGCCGAATTTTTTCCTGAAAGCGGTTTTAACTTACGGCTGGGTTATAGTTTTCGTAGGGGAGAAGAATTACGAATTTTAGACCAAAGAGCTTTCGCCGGGATCAGTGCAGGCTTATCGATTAAATTCAATAAAATTAGGCTCAGTTATACCTACGCACAATTTAGCAGTGCTGCCAATTCCAGTTTTTTTGGTTTAATTATCGATTTACAAAATAGATATTAACCTAGGCTTAAGTGTATATAACGATCTACCTATAAAGGTCAAGCCGAATTTAATTCATTTAAAAAAACTACTTTTGTTTTGAAAAATAATATTGATTTGAAGAAGATTATCATTGCCATTGATGGGTATTCAAGTACAGGAAAAAGCACCATTGCAAAACAACTCGCAACAGAATTAGAATATATTTATGTAGACACCGGTGCAATGTATAGAGCGGTAACCTATTACGCTATGCATAATGGGTTTATAAGTGAAGAACATTTTGATCGTGAAGGCTTAATAGCGCAATTGAATAATATAGAGTTAAGTTTTATTTTCAATGAGGATAAGGGCTTCGGAGAAATCTATCTTAATGGAGAGAATATAGAAGAAGCTATAAGAACATTAAGAGTTTCTAATTTTGTGAGCGCGGTTGCGGCTGTTCCCGAGGTTAGAAAAATGCAAGTGAAGCAACAACTCGAACTAGGAAAAGACAAAGGAATTGTAATGGATGGTCGTGATATTGGTACAGTGGTTTTTCCCGAAGCAGAACTCAAAATATTTATGACTGCTTCTGCGGATAAAAGGGCGCAAAGGCGCTATGATGAATTGAAAACTAAAGGTGAAAAAGTTCAATTTGCAGAGGTGTTAAAAAATATTGAAGAACGGGATTTTATAGATAGTAACCGAGAAGATAGTCCGCTTAAACAAGCGCCAGATGCGGTTTTGATTGATAATAGCAATATGAATATAAAAGAGCAGTTTGCGCTGATAAGACAATTGGCGGTTGACAAAATTAAACAGGTCAATAACTAAATTGTAGAAAAAAATCCGCTACTAATTGGAAGCGGATTTTTTTTTGAAACATTTTGTTAGTATCGCTAAATCTGTTCAAAGTCTTGATCTTCTCCTAAATTTGCTTTACGTACATTAATAGCGTTTCCGTTTTCATCAATTACAAATGCCACAATTTCGATATTGTCCGCGTTATCCACGTTGCTTGGTACAGCTATTTCGTAATTAACGGTATACACATCATTGATGAATTCTTCCTTAGGAATACTGTTTCCTAATAAATCGGTTAAACAGCTTCTCAAAACATGGTTGTGTTCAAAATCTGGAACAGGATTCACGCCGTTGTAATAATTGGTGTAATTTTTCTGTTCATAAATTAAACCATTTTCCAAAACATAAACCACTAGTTTTAAATCTCCAAAATTTTTGGCTTTTTTTACATTCACTTCAATATTTAGCTGATTATTTGCTAAACTATTAGTGATGGCCAATCCTAGTTTAGGATTTTCTCCTTGGGTTAAATCAAGTACTTGGTTTACATATTCGGTTTCTGGGTTTTTCCACAAAATGGTACGGTTCAAAAATCCCTTAGGATATCCCGGTGTATTTAGTAAATTTTCTAAAACGCTGGCATCATAATTAAAAGGATCATAGGTAGCGCTATTAGGATTTGAGCTATCTCTGTGAATGGCCACTGCTACGGCATTGTCTGTACTCGTGAAAACTTGTTCAATTGCTTTGGCTACACGTGTGCAATATCCGCACCAAGTACCTGTGTAGTCTTCGATAAGTACTCGCTTTTTAAAGTTGATTTCGCTGCCATCGTGGTAATTAAAAACAACTTCATTAGACTTTAAATTGTCATAAGTTGCATAGGCTGTATATTCCCCGATAACACTTGACGTAAATGTGTCGCCTTGAATGGCTTCATCATTAACATAAATAGTGGTTAGCGCTGTTATTTCTTCTCCTCCTTTAGTGGCTGTAAAAACAATACTATTGTCTATTAAACTCGAGACATTATTGGTGCTTAGCAAAATAGGATCCTCAGAAGGTAATATGGTATATTCTTCTTTACAACCTGTAAAGCTAAAGCTGATAAAAAAAACAAGGATGAGTATTTTAAAATGATTCATTTTAATAATCAATTATTTTTTAACCACCTTTAGGGTAGCTTTTTGATTTTTAGTTTCAAAACCTAAAAGGTAAACTCCGCTCTTTAAATTACCTAAAAATAAAGTGTTTTGTCCTGTTTGATAGTTTTGAAATATGATTCTTTTTCCCGTTAAATCATATAGGCTAACTTTTCCTATTTCTTGGGCATTAAAGTTTATTTCTTGCTTAAAAGTAGAGGCCATTAGGTTAACGCCCATATCTTTTAAGTTGTAATTTTTTGTGCTTAAAGAAGAATCATAAGTATAGGTAAAGGAAAGAATGTCTCCAACTTCGTTACCGTTAGCATCTACCTCAAAAAATCTAAAACCATAAACTACAGGTTGGTTGGGATCAGTTCCCGGATTAGAATTAAAGAAATGGTCAAAATCATTGTTAGATGCCCCTGGTGCTAGTGTTAATGCTCCGTTTTGTGGATAGGTTGCTCCTGCTGTAATTGTATTGAAACAGGTGTCACCTAAACAAAACTGAAGATTGGTTCCATCTGAGTTAGTCACTTGAGTAACTTCGGCCATTATGTTTACCGCATTGCTGCCATTATTGGTTATTTTTAATTGTACTTCCGCATTTTTTTGACCCAAGGTAGAAAATGAAAAATTATCTCCGTCTGCAATGGTGATTCCTTGTGCAGGGTCGGTGATTGTAATTTGCGCCATAGCGGTTAAGCTGGCCAAAAATAAGGTAAAAAGTAGGGTAATTTTTTTCATAGTTTGTTTTTTTTAGGCACCTAGAAAAACGCTAGGTGCCGTTTAATCTATTATTTCTTTATTAATTTGGTGGTGTAAGTTACGGTTTTACTTGCTAGGTTTACAAAATAAACACCATTTTCTAAATGCCCGATACCAATAGCTTGCTCTTTTGTCACTTCTTTAGCGCTATGTACCAGCTTACCAGTAATATCAAATATTTCGATGTTAAAATTGTCTAGGTTATTTACAAAAATAGCATCTTGAGCAGGATTAGGGTAAACCGAAATTACAGAAGTATCATGATCGGCTGTACCTAAGGTGGTGTTTGTTCTAAAGGCTCCTTCAAGCACTAATTCAGATCCAAAATTACCTACATCTTTGTTGTAAATAATGTTTCCTTGAGACTTGATGGCTATGCCAGGTTGGAAAGAATTGGTATAAGACCAGCCATCACCATAAGAGTCTTTTAGTTTAATCGTATAGCACTCTGAAGCTGGCAAGACATGTGTAGTACTAATAGTAGTCATTGCGTTTGGTCCACCTCCATTTTGAGGGCCTGTATAATTACCTCCTGAGGCTACTACGGTACCGCTACTGTCTAGTATTTCCCAACTAGCTTCGGTAGGATAATTATCTGTTCTAATATCAACAATAATATTTCTTGAACCCTCTTGTGCCTCATCAAAGGTTATTTGTCCAGAGTTGTTGGTGTTATCATCGTCATTAGGTATGTTTATGTCAATGGTATTAGAGGCTTGTAGCGTAAAATTGATTACGGGTAAATCAACAACTTCAGATTCACCTATAGAAAGATTACCCGTCCAATTGTGCGTATTTATTGCTCCACCGTTAATGCTATACTCAATCGCCAAACTGGTTAGCGTGTTCATTCCATTATTTTGGATGGAAACTTGTGGAGTAACTTCTGTTTTACAAGTATTTTCTATTTCTTTAATTTCAGCTAATTCAATTTCGTCATTAAAGCTAGAGGTTAAAGTCATCACTGCCTCGTTACCGCTTATAATTTCTTCGTTGCCTTCAGCAACATAAGCAATCACTTCTAATTCACTTAACTCAATAGGAATACTATTGTGGTCGGCGGGGATGGTATAGGTATAGGTTTGGGTAAACAAACTTCCTTGTGTGGTAGTGCTTATTACATCACCCCATTGTCCTGTTAGAAAGTGAATAAGGCGGTGCATATGATTGTAATTACTCCCCATATTTCCTCCAGATTGAGGTCCAGTAGTATTGTTTTGGTTTAAAGCAATATTAAGTTTGTTGGTGGTAACGGGACTATTCCCAGTATAGTAAGCTTCTACATAAACGGTAAGTTCTCTTGTTTGCAGATCAATGTTTGCTGTTGCTGCTACATTTACATAAGAAGGCTGTTGCAAAATTGTATTGGCTGCAGCGGTCCAGAAATTCCTTCCCATTGCGGTTGCTCCTGCTGCCATCCCATAACTAGGAAATTCGTGACGATTTACCTGTCCGGCAGGATACCCCGTTAAGCCTGATTGTGAGGCCAAAGCAGCTCCAAAATTTGTTCTAAAATCAGGGTCACCAGGCCCAGGATTAGCATAACCACCAGTGTGCACGTTTACCAGAAAAACATCACCTGGATTATTGGTTTTTAAACTTTGAGCAATTGCGTGCCCTTGCGGACAATAACCACAGTAGATACCTGTAAATTCTTCTAGAATCACATTTTTGTTTTCGGGTGTGGTAGACACAATGGTCTGTGCAAAACCAGCCATACTACCCGAAAGCAAAGCCAAGCTGAGTAAAATTCTTTTCATCTAAGTTTAGTTTTAAAAGTTAAGATTATCACAAATATACAATTAATATCAAAAGTTGCTTTTTTTTTAATTTAAAATATGAAGTTTCTTTCTATCTAGGCTATAAATTATATATTTGCTCAGCTTTAACAATCAATTAATAAAATTATGCGAATTCTACTAATTTTTGTAGCCGTCTTGATGGCTAATTTTTCACAGGCTCAGTCTCAAATGCCTAATGTTCAATTGAAAAATATGGACAATCAATTAAAAAATGTTTATAAAGATTATGCCGAAGAAGATAAAGTGTATATTTTTTCGTTTTGGGCCACTTGGTGTGCGCCTTGTATTAACGAATTAGAGGCGATTAAAGCGGTTTACACAGACTGGCAAGAAGAGGTAGATGTAGAACTAATCGCTATTTCAATAGACGATGCTCGTACCGTAAAACGAGTAAAACCAATGGTAAATGGTAAAGCTTGGGAGTATGAAATTTTGTTAGATACCAACCAAGAACTTAAACGCAAATTACAAATCAACAATGTACCGCATACCATTGTGGTCAAAAACCAAAAAGTAGTACATGTTTCTAACGGCTATGCCGAAGGTGCCGAAGAAGAATTGTTCGAAGAAATAAAAGCTTTGTAATGATAAAGAATATATCAGCGCTAGTAGTTTTACTGGCGTGCGGTTTGATTTCTCAAGCCCAAGAAACGGAGGATCAAAATAAAATTAAAGGTAGATTTTATGGTGGGCTTGAATCCAATATGCAATATTATGTAGATGACCCAAAATTGGGCGATTTTGAGTTCGATGATCGTTTTAGATCTAACAATTACTTAAACGCCAACTATAATTACGGAAAGTTTACTGCGGGAGTGCAAGTAGAAGCCTACGAAGCTAACTCGCTGCTTAATTATAACCCTAAGTTTGAAGGGACTAATCTGGCAACATTTTATGTCAATTACAAAAGTGATAAAGTAGACATTACTTTAGGACATTTTTATGAACAGTTTGGTAGCGGATTGCTTTTACGAACCTGGGAAGATCGCGCTTTAGGAATCAATAATGCGCTTCGTGGAGCACGTATAGTGTACAGACCTAATCATAACATCCGTTTAACGGGCCTTTACGGAAAACAACGTAGCGGTTTTGATGTAACCGATGGGGATATTTACGGATTTGATAGTGAATTTTATTTAACCGATTGGTTGCAGTTAGAAAAATCAGATTTATCGGTGGGGGCTTCTTACGTAGGACGATATGAGGAAACCAATATCGAGAATCCAGATTTTTCTGAATTAACCAGTGCAATGGCTTTTCGATTTAATTACTACTTGGGTTCCTTTTACGTAAATGGAGAAGCTAATTATAAAACCGAAGATGCTGTTATTAATGCCAACAATGATATTTCAAACGATTTGGTTAAAGATGGTTCTGCGTATCAAATAAACCTGGGGTACACCAAAAGTGGTTTGGGTATAGATTTGACTTTAAGAAGGCTTGAAAATATGGGGTTTTTCTCCGAACGTAAGCCCGAAGTGATTGATGCGAACAATACCAGTATCAACTACAACGATAAAATTATGAACTATGTGCCAGGTCTTACCAAACAACATCACTCTAATCTAGCTAATATCTATGTATTTCAAGCGCAATACCGTGTAGGAAATCTAGATGTTGATATTTTAAAATCTGGTGAAACCGGCGGACAGCTTGATGTATACTATACCTTTAAAAAAGGGACAAGTTTGGGGGGTAAATACGGAACAGAAATAGCAGCCAATTTTGCCAGTTGGTACAATTTAGCGGGAGAATACCGGTATTTTCCTCAAGAATATGATACGCAATTTTTTGGACGAGGGCAAAAGTATTTTTCAGATTATAACTTAGAAGTTCGCAAACGATTTAGTAAAAATTGGCGAACCGGATTTTATTATGTACACCAGTATTATGATAAGCGATTGGTAGAAGGTGGAGATCAAGTAAACGCTGATATAGTGGCAGTAGAGAATGTGATTAGCCTTCCCAATAAAAAATCTTTGCGGGTAGAGTTAGAGCATATGTGGGCCGACGCCGATAGGCGCAATTGGGCAGGAGCAACTGTAGAGTTTAACTTCAATAGAAACCTATCGGTTTACTTTTGGGATATTTACAACTACGGTACCAAGAAAGAAGCAGAAAAAAATCATTACTTTAATTTTGGAGGAGCCTATCGTTTTGGGGCCACACGAATAGCTTTAAATTACGGACGCCAACGAGGAGGTTTGGTGTGTGTTGGTGGCGTTTGCCGCTTTGTACCCGAAAACACAGGGTTTACACTCAACTTATCTACTTCGTTTTAAGGCACTTTAGCTTGTCTGATACTAGAATAAAATTACTCTTAAACCATTTCAGGTCAGTTGTGACTCGGAATGGTTTTTTATTTAGAACGATTATGATTTAAGCGCAACAGTGGTTATCTGTAAAAGGGTTTTTTAACTTAGTACAGTATTAAACGATGATTTTGGTCATTGTTATATTGGTACATTAAAAAGACCTTTGCAAGGTAAAATAAGCTGTTATGCAGGAAAATTGTTTTCATTGTGGCAACTCTTGTGATCAAGATGCAATTGTATATGACGAAAAAGATTTTTGTTGTAGAGGTTGTAAAACCATTTATGAGTTATTTGCTAACAATGATTTAGGTTGTTATTACGATTTGCAAGACGCTCCTGGTGCCATTCCCGAAGAGGTAGCTGGTAAATTTGATTATCTTGATAATCAGACAATAGTTGAGAAACTTGTTGAATTTGATGATGGTGACATACAAGTGGTAAATTTGTACGTTCCGCATATGCATTGCAGTTCTTGTATATGGATTTTAGAAAATCTGCATAAATTACAAGCGCATATTCGAACTGCTCAGGTTAATTTTCCTAAAAAAACGGTTAGAATTACCTATAAATCATCCGCTTTAAGCTTAAAAGAGGTGGTGCAGTTGCTCAGTCGCATTGGTTATGAACCTTACATCAGCTTAGATGATTTTGATAAAGGAAAAAAAGAAGTTGATCGCAGCCTTATTTATAAGTTGGCTATTGCCGGATTTGCTTTTGGTAATGTTATGTTCTTGTCTTTTCCAGAATATTTTGAGGTAGAGGAATATTGGCTTGAAGAGTACAAGCACTTGTTCAGGTGGTTGATGTTTAGCTTCTCTCTACCCGTGGTTTTTTATTCGGGGACAGATTATTTTATATCAGCCTATAAAGGTTTAAAGGCTAAAATTTTAAATATAGATGTACCCATAGCATTAGGTATTTTGGTTTTGTTTTTACGGAGTACCATAGAAATAATATTCGATTGGGGTACAGGCTTTTTTGATTCGCTAACTGGTCTTGTTTTCTTTTTGCTTGTGGGTAAATTTTTTCAACAAAAAACCTATAGCTTCCTTTCATTTGAGAGAGATTATAAATCTTATTTTCCTATTGCGGTTACCCGGATAGACAAACAAAATAAATCCGAAGAGAACATTCAAGTATATGATATTGAAGTCGGAGACAGGCTTTTAATCCGCAACAGCGAACTCTTACCCGTAGATGCTATTTTAATTAATGGCGAGGCACAAATAGATTATAGTTTTGTTACAGGAGAAAGAGACCCGGTGCGTAAAGTGTCTGGCGATAAGTTGTTTGCTGGTGGTAAGCAACTTGATGGCGCAATTGAAGTGGAGGCCTTAAAATCTGTAGAGCAAAGTTATTTGACCCAATTATGGAGTAATGATGTGTTTAGTCAGAATAAAGATGCCTCTTTTGTAAATCTGACCAATAAAATAAGCAAGTATTTTACAAGTGTACTTTTGGTTATTTCGCTGGTAGCAACTGCATTTTGGATCTATTATGACTCTAGCATGGCACTTAATGTTTTTACTGCGGTGCTAATTATCGCTTGCCCATGCGCGCTTGCGCTGTCAACTCCTTTCTCTTTAGGAAATATGCTTCGTATATTTGGTAGGGCAAAGTTTTATTTAAAAAATGCCCACGTAATTGAAAAATTAAATGATCTCGATACGATAATATTTGACAAAACCGGCACCTTAACCACTAATAAAAAAGTAGCTATTACTTATGAAGGTATGAATTTAACCGAGGAGGAGGCTTCTTTGTTGAAAAACACTTTACGGGCATCGAACCATCCGTTGAGTAGATCTTTGTACACTTTTTTAGCTAGCCAATCTATTAGCACCCTAGACAGTTTTGAAGAAATTACTGGTAAGGGGATGGTAGCTCGACAAGCAGAAAATAGCATTCAGGTTGGTTCAGCTTCTTTTGTTGGAAGTCCGCAGGTGGAGCGTCAATTGCAAACAACAGTTCATGTAAAAGCCAATGAAGTATACAAAGGAAAGTATACTTTTAATAACCAGTATAGGTCTGGCGTTCAAAAAGTATTTAATGCGCTGTCCCGTTCTTATAAGTTGGTAGTCTTATCGGGTGATAATGCAGGTGAAAAAGAACAACTAGCCAAAATGTTACCCAAAAACACCCAATTGTTGTTTGATCAAAAACCCGATGACAAACTAAATTTTGTAAAAGGACTGCAAGAGAAAGGTGAAAAAGTAATGATGATTGGTGACGGTCTAAACGATGCTGGAGCTTTGGCTCAAAGTGAGGTAGGGGTAGCTATCTCTGAAAATGTAAATGTGTTTTCGCCAGCTTGTGATGCTATTTTAGATGCCGAACAAATGCATAAACTGCCAAGTTTTTTGTTAGCAGCTAGAAAGACAGTGAACACGATTAAATATAGTTTTGTTTTGTCTTTCTTGTATAATGTAATCGGACTTTATTTTGCGGTAACCGGACAGCTAAAACCTGTGATTGCGGCTATTTTAATGCCCTTAAGCTCTATTAGTGTATTGATTTTTGTTACCTTGCTAACCAATTATACCAGTAGAAAGTTGAAATTATTTAAAAATTGATAATTGTCATTTTTTAAGAAAGCTTTCACAAGTAATTTTGAAAACTAGAATTTAAACATGAGTGTAATTTATCTTTTATTGGCATTGAGTATTTTAGTTGCCCTTATTTTTTTTGGAGTATTTATTTATTCTGTAAAACGTGGGCAGTATGATGATGTACATACCCCCGCCGTGAGAATGCTTTTTGAAGATGAATTGGTTAAAGAAGAAAATCAAAAACAATCAATAAAAACCAAAGACTAATTATTATATTATGGAAATCGAAAAATTTTATTATGACAATAAGATTGTAAAAAAATTCCTGTATGCAACCATATTTTGGGGTATCGTAGGAATGTCTGTGGGCTTGCTATTAGCCTTTATGTTTATTTTTCCTAACCTAACCGACGGCATTTCATGGTTGAGTTTTGGTAGGCTACGACCACTGCATACTAATGCGGTGATTTTTGCCTTTGTAGGGAATGCGATTTTTGCAGGAGTGTATTATTCTACTCAACGCCTTCTTAAAGCACGTATGTTTAGCGATGCTTTGAGTAATATTAATTTCTGGGGTTGGCAGCTCATCATTGTAGCTGCAGCAATTACCTTACCCTTAGGTTTTACCAGCTCAAAAGAATATGCTGAGTTAGAGTGGCCAATAGATATAGCTATTGCGGTAGTTTGGGTTGTTTTTGGTTGGAACTTAATAGCTACTATATTAAAACGTAGACAGCGTCATATGTATGTTGCGATCTGGTTTTACCTGGCTACGTTCGTAACGGTGGCCGTTTTACATATTTTTAATAGTTTAGCATTGCCTGCAACTTTCTTGAAAAGCTATTCTGCATATGCTGGGGTTCAAGATGCTTTGGTGCAGTGGTGGTATGGGCACAATGCGGTTGCGTTTTTCTTAACCACACCATTCTTAGGTTTAATGTACTATTTTGTGCCTAAAGCAGCCAATAGGCCCGTTTATTCTTACCGACTATCTATTATTCACTTCTGGTCGTTAATTTTCATATATATTTGGGCAGGACCGCACCACTTATTGTACTCTTCTTTACCAGATTGGGCTCAAAATTTAGGGGTGGCTTTTTCGGTAATGCTTATCGCTCCGTCATGGGGAGGTATGATTAATGGTTTATTGACCTTACGAGGTGCCTGGGATAAAGTAAGAACAGATCCTATTCTTAAATTTATGGTAGTTGCCATTACCGGTTATGGTATGGCCACTTTTGAAGGACCTATGCTATCATTAAAAAACATTAATGCTATTGGTCACTTTACCGATTGGATTATTGCTCACGTTCACGTGGGAGCACTTGCTTGGAACGGATTTTTAGCCTTTGGAATGATTTATTGGTTGATTCCACGCTTGTTTAAAACTAAATTATACTCTATTGCCCTAGCCAATGTGCATTTTTGGGTGGGAACTTTAGGAATTATTCTGTATGCGCTTCCGCTATATGTAGCCGGATTTACACAAGCTTCTATGTGGAAGCAATTTAACCCAGATGGTACATTGGTGTATGGAAACTTCCTTGAAACCGTTACCGAGATTATGCCTATGTATTGGATGCGTGCCATTGGTGGTTCTATGTACATTGTAGGTGCATTTATCTTATTATATAATGTGGTTATGACTGTAAGAAAAGGTTCTACCGTTACCGATGAATTGGCCGAAGCTGCAGCTTTACCTAAAGTTACAAAGAAAAGAACTGCAGGTGAGGGTTATCACACTTGGTTAGAGCGAAGACCCGTTAAATTAACTATCTATGCCACTATTGCCATCTTGATTGGAGGAGCTGTACAAATTATACCTACCCTATTGGTAGAGTCCAACATCCCGACTATTTCTACCGTTAAACCTTATACTCCACTAGAGCTAGAGGGACGCGATATTTACATCCGTGAAGGTTGTGTTTCTTGTCACTCGCAAATGATTAGACCCTTTAGAAGTGAGGTAGAACGCTATGGGGAGTATTCAAAAGCAGGAGAGTTTGTATATGATCGTCCGTTTTTATGGGGTAGTAAACGTACTGGTCCAGATTTACACAGAATCGGTAAAAAATATTCTGATAACTGGCACTTCAATCACTTTTATGATCCGCAGACTACCTCGGCGGGTAGTATTATGCCACGATACCCTTGGTTAATCACCAATGCCTTAGATAAATCGAATACAGAAGCGAAGATGCGTACCTTAGTAAAACTGGGTGTTCCATATACCGATGAAGAGATTGCCAATGCGCAAAAATGGATGGAGGAACAAGGTGCTGCTATCGAGGAGAACCTACACACCGATCCCGATTTTGCCGAGACCTATAAAGCCGATAAAGCTTATGCTCAAGAAAACGGATTGGAGTTTATTGAAATGCGAAATCGAGAAGTAGTTGCCGTTATTGCTTATCTACAACGATTAGGTACAGATATTAATGTAAAAGAAGAAGTTTCTAGTACAAACTAAAAAACCATTACACGATGTTTAAATTTGTAAAAGGTCATTTAGAGACCATCGAAAATATCGAGATTTACCCAATTATTTCATTGCTAATATTTTTCCTATTCTTTTCAGCATTATTCTACTGGGTATTTACCGCCAAAAAAGACTATATAAAAGAGGTAAGTAACTTGCCTTTAGATAACCAAAACGATCAAGAATTATGAAAACAATCGGTTCATACATCCGCTTAGCATTATTTGTACTTTTAGCGTATCTGCTTATAGAGTATACAGTAGAAACAGGAGATCAATCCACCTTTATGGTGTACCCCATAGCTTGGCTAGTTTTTGGTGTTGCGGTATTGGTTGTGGTAGCTTTAGAAATTGCTGTTGAGGCGCTAAATAGTGTTTTATATAAAGCCTTACCTGAAGATAAAAAACTTGGTTTTGAGGCCAGTCAAGCTGAAGAATCAAAAATTATGCTTTGGTTAAAAGATACTTATCATAAAATGCTTGATAAAAAGCCAATCGAGAATGAAGATGAGATTATTTTAGATCATAATTATGACGGTATTAAAGAACTTGATAATAACTTGCCGCCTTGGTGGACCTACTTGTTTTATGCGACTATTATTTTTGCAGTAGTTTATATGGTACGTTTTCACATTTTCGTTGATTATACGCAACACGAAGAATTCGAAATGGAGTTGGCTCAAGCCGAAAAGGAAATAGAGGAGTATAAGAGAACAGCAAAAGATTTGATCGATATCAATACGGTAACCTTGTTGACCGATGCTTCAGATTTAAAAGCGGGTGAAAACTTATATATGCAAAATTGTATTGCTTGCCATAAAGCCGATGGAGGCGGAAGTATTGGGCCTAATTTAACCGATGAGTATTGGATACTTGGCGGTGGGGTGAAAAACGTCTTTAAAACCATTTCAGAAGGAGGTCGTGATGGTAAAGGAATGGTAGCTTGGAAACAAACTTTGAAGCCTCTTGAAATGGCACAAGTAGCCAGCTATGTTATTTCATTAGGTGGTACCAACCCAGAAGGCGCAAAAGAACCACAAGGCGATTTATGGGCAGGTAATGAGTAGTATCTTGTTTTTGCAAATCAAAATTATAACTAAATCTTAGCACGATAAAAGACTTCTGATTTTGGTTAGAAGTCTTTTTTTTAAGAAAAGGTTGAATTATCATAATAGGCATTTTACAGTATGAGTAAATTTGAAGAAGGTAATGAAAAGTTTAGGGACTCAATAGGAACCTTAGACGACGAAGGAAAACGAGCTTGGGTATACCCTAAAAAACCCGTGGGTAAATACTACGATTATAGAAAATATGTAAGCTATTTTTTATTATTGTTTCTATTTGCCGCACCGTTCATAAAAATCAACGGAAATCAATTCCTTTTGTTTAATGTTTTAGAAAGGCGATTCAATATCTTCGGTTTACCTTTTTGGCCACAAGATTTTTACCTCTTTGTAATGTCTATGATAATAGGTGTGGTGTTTATTACCCTTTTTACCGTAGCATTTGGGCGTATTTTTTGTGGATGGATTTGCCCGCAAACCATTTTTATGGAGATGGTTTTTAGACGTATTGAATACTGGATAGAAGGAGACCGTGGTAAACAAATTAGACTCAACAAGCAAGATTGGAATGCTGATAAAATAAAGAAGAAAACTTTAAAATGGTTTATATTTTTTATCATTTCATTCTTAATAGCAAATGTATTTTTGGCTTATCTCATAGGTAGCGATCAGCTTATTCAATACATTATTGATGGTCCCTTAGCGCATACCGATGTTATTTTGCCATTGCTTATATTTACCGGTGTATTTTACTTTGTTTTTACTTGGTTTAGAGAACAAGTCTGTATAATCGCTTGCCCTTACGGAAGACTTCAAGGGGTTTTATTAGACAAAAACTCTATTGTTGTAGCCTATGATTATAAACGTGGTGAAAAAGAAAAAGGAAGAGCTAAGTTTAAGAAAAACGAAGATCGAGCTGCCAGCGGTAAGGGTGATTGTATCGATTGTTTTCAATGTGTGCAAGTTTGTCCTACGGGTATAGATATTAGAAACGGCACCCAACTTGAGTGCGTAAACTGTACCGCCTGTATAGATGCTTGCGATGCTATGATGGAAAAGGTAAATCTACCAAAAGGACTTATTCGTTATGCGAGTGAAGAAAATATAGCCGAAAAGAAGCCTTTTACTTTTTCTCCAAGATTAAAAGGTTATACCGCTGTATTGGGTATATTAATAGCGGTGCTTATTGGTATGTTGTTTTTGCGTAACGATGTTGAAGCCAGTATTTTGCGGTTACCTGGAGAGTTGTATGAGAAGAAAGAAAATAATATTATAAGTAATGTCTACACTTATAAATTAATTAATAAAACTACTTCAAAAATTGAAGATGTAAATTTTAAGTTAATTTCCCATAAGGGTACTATAGAGGTTGTCTCTCAAGACTCTTTTGAAGTTCCAGAACAAGGTATGGCACAGGGTACTTTATTTATTGAAATTCCTTTGCCAGCCATTGAGAGCGATAGAGAACGATTAAAAATTGGTGTTTACAGCGGTGAAAAATTAATTGAAACTACGGTAACTGCATTTTTAGGACCAAGAAGTTTCAGATAAAAAAGAAAAATTATGAAAATTAATTGGGGTTGGGGTATCGTGATTGCCTTTATAGGATTTATAAGCTTTATACTTTATTTTGTTATAAAAGTTTCTACCAATGATGCGTATGAGCACGATTTGGTAGTAGAAGAGTATTACAAACAAGAGTTAAAGTTAAACGGACAAATTGAGGCAGAGCAAAATGTATTACCATTTAAAAAAGATATTGTAGTCGAAGAAATAGCTGGAGATTTACGTGTCAAAATGCCTAAAGATAAGGTGAGTGAATTGGCTAAAGGTACACTTCTTATGTACAGACCATCGAACAAAAAACTAGATTTCACCTTGCCTTTTCAACTGAAGAATGGAGAAATGTTTGTACCCAAAGAAAAATTGGTCGGGGGCATTTGGTCGGTTATAATAGAATGGGAAGAAAACAATAAAAATTACCGATTTAAAAAAGAGCTTCATTTATAACTATGCTTTGGTCTGCTTTTCTATTAGGTTTGTTGGGCAGCCTGCATTGTGTAGGTATGTGCGGGCCAATTGCCTTTATGCTGCCTCTAGACCGCACGAATCGTATACGTAAAGCTTTTCAATTAAGCTTGTATCATTTAGGTAGATTAATAAGCTATTGCATCATTGGCTTACTTTTCGGCTTAATAGGTAAAGGATTATACTTATTTGGTTTTCAGCAGCTTATTTCTATTGTAATTGGGGTGATAATGATTGTAGTGGTTGTTCTACCTAGCCGTACATTTAGGAAAATAAATGTGGTTAATCCTATATATAAATTAATTGCAAAAGTAAAATCGGCTTTAGGTAAAGAACTAAAAAAGCGTACACCAGATACATTCCTTACTATTGGTTTCCTTAACGGATTTTTACCTTGTGGGTTACTTTATATGGCGGTATTTGCAACCTTCACATTCGAGTCTATGGCCTTAAGCACCGCTTATATGCTGCTCTTTGGTTTAGGAACAATACCCTTAATGACTTTAGTGATATATGCAAAAGATTTCCTTAATCAAAAATGGCGCAATAGATTTCAAAAAATAATACCATATGCTTTGGTCGTAATTGGAATACTATTTATTTTACGAGGGTTAGGATTAGGTATTCCTTATGTTTCGCCAGAATCGGTTAATTTTATTGAGTCGCCCGAAGCAAATTTTGACTGCGCACCAAATTTGCCACAAAACTAATAAATATCATAGTTTACTTCGCTCTGTACGTGTAATTTTGCATAAAATTTAAAGTACTTATTATGTTATATATTACCGCCCAACAAGCAGTAGAACAAGTTAAATCTAATTCTAGGTTGTTTTTTCAAGGAGCCGCGATGACCCCAAAGTTAATCATTAAAGCGCTGTGCGATCGATATAAAGAATTAGATAATGTAGAAATAGTACAACTGCACACCGAAGGAGAAGCTAAATATACCCAAGAGCCTTACAATCAAAGCTTTCGAGTAAATTCTTGCTTTGTTGGTAGCAATGTAAGAAAAGCAGTCAATCAACAACAAGGAGATTATATACCCATATTTTTAAGTGAGGTTCACTTATTGTTTAAGCGTAACATATTGCCTTTAGATGTAGCATTTATTCAAGTTTCTCCACCAGATAAACATGGTTTTTGCTCTTTAGGAACTTCTGTAGATGTAACCTTATCGGCTATAGAAAATGCAAAACGTGTAATTGCACAAGTAAACCCAAATGTACCGAGAACTCACGGCGATGGAATAATTCACGTACAGCAAATTGATGCCATGGTAGAGGTTGATGAACCTATACACCAAGTATTTCTTTCTGAACCGACGGCTACAGAATTAGCTATTGGTAATCACGTAGCCCAATTAATAGAAGACGGTGCTACCTTACAAATGGGTATTGGAGCCATACCTAATGTGGTCTTAAATAATTTAAAAAACCATAAAAATCTTGGTATTCATACCGAGATGTTTTCAGATGGTATTCTTCCTTTAGTAGAAAAAGGAATCATAAATGGCAGTCAGAAAATGGTGAAAAACGGTAAAATTGTAACCTGTTTTGCTATGGGATCTCCCAAATTATATGATTTCATTGATGATAACCCAATGGTGCATTTTAAAGAAGCGGCTTATACCAATGACACTTCTATTATACGTAGAAACCCTAAGGTAACTGCCATAAATTCGGCAATTGAAATAGATATTACTGGACAAGTTTGTGCAGATACCATTGGAAAAATGCAATTCTCTGGAGTTGGAGGCCAAATGGATTTCATACGAGGAGCAAGTCTTTCAGAAGACGGTAAAGCAATCATAGCCATGCCTTCTATTACCGCCAAAGGCATCTCAAAAATCACCCCTTACCTAAAGAAAGGGGCAGGGGTAACCACAACACGTGCACACGTTCATTATGTGGTTACCGAAAACGGAGTTGTAAATTTATTTGGAAAAAGCTTAAAGCAAAGAGCAAAGGCGTTAATTTCTATAGCACACCCCGATCATCAAGAAGAATTGAGTAAATTAGCCTATGAACGATTGAATAACTAAAAATTAGCCTGCAGATGTTAAAAGAAATTGAAGAACGAGCAGACGTGGCTTTGTTGGTAAGAAGCTTCTACCAAAAGGTGCGTAAGAATAAAGAAATAGGACATTTTTTTAATGAGACCATATCAGACTGGGAGGAACACCTCGAGAAATTAACCGACTTTTGGGAAAGCAATTTGTTTTATGTAGATAAGTTTAGAGGCCGCCCCGGTAGGGCACACATTATGGTTGACCAAAAATTTGATAATAGTATTGAGGCAAAGCATTTTGGCGTGTGGTTAAATTTGTGGTGGCAGACCATAGACCAATTGTACGAGGGAGAACGCGCCGAAAGAGCCAAAGAGTTAGCTAGAAACTTAGGAACCAATTTTCATATGAAAATTTTTATGGCTAGAGAACGAAAGAGTTTGCTGTAAGTTTCTGTAAATTAATCGATTGGTAAAATAATTAAAATATTCTAATATTTTTCAATTATCATGCTGATTAGGTCTTTTAGGTTTCATAAATTTGATAAATAATTGTTTAAAAAGAAAGCAGGGTAGAGCAGCTATTGTTCTTATACTGCTCTAAAAATTTAAAAATAAAAATATATGGCTAATAAAAAAGAAACCATGTATGATAATGTAATGAAGCAATACAATAAAGTTGCAGATTACATGGATTTAGATCCGAATATCAGAAAAATCTTAGCGGTAACTAATAATGAGATCATTATTCATTTTCCCGTAAGGATGGATAATGGTGATGTAGAAATTTTTACTGGATACCGCGTACAGCATAACAATGCTCTAGGGCCTTACAAAGGTGGCTTGCGCTACCACGCCGACGTAGATGTAGAAGCGGCAAAGGCGTTAGCTATTTGGATGACGTGGAAAACCTCTTTGGCAGGATTACCTTACGGCGGTGCAAAAGGAGGAATTCAATTAGATCCTAGAAAATATTCTATTACCGAGTTAGAGCGAATCACGCGACGATTTACTTATGCTTTGGGAGAAAATATTGGTGCCGAGCATGATATTCCTGCGCCCGATGTAAATACCAATGCTCAAACTATGGCGTGGATTGCAGATACTTATATGAGTACTAAATCTCCATCTGAAAGATCAAAACATCAACACGTAGTGACCGGTAAACCTGTAGGTTCTGGAGGATTAGAAGGTAGAGACCGTGCAACAGGCTTTGGAGTTTATTTAACTATAAGATTATACCACGAAAGTAGAGGTGAATCTTTAAAAGGTAAAACCTTTATTGTGCAAGGTTTTGGAAATGTAGGCTACTGGGCTTCTAAATTCTTAGAGGCAGATGGTGCAAAGCTAATTGCAGTTCAAGATGCGCATGCTACCATACACGATGAAGCAGGATTTAGCGTAGAAGATTTGTTTGAGCACAGCAAACCTAGAAAGAATTCTATAGCTGGTTTCGCAGACGATAAAGAAATTGACCCTAAACAATTTTTTGGCTTAGAATGTGATATTTTAATTCCAGCAGCCCTAGGAAATCAAATTACCGAAGAGAATGCAGCCGATGTTAAGGCGCCTTTAATCGCAGAAGGAGCAAACGGGCCAACCACCGATGCAGCAGAGAAGATATTATTAGAAAATGGGGTTACTATTATACCTGATATTTTATGTAATTCGGGTGGTGTAATTGGTAGTTATTTCGAATGGTTACAAAACCGAAACGGAGAATTATGGCAGCTAGATGAAATTATGATTCGTTTAGAGAAAAAACTAACCGGCGTTTTTAAGAAAGTTGAAAACGAGGTAAAAGAAAGACAAACAGACTGGAGAACGGCTGCTTATGTTTTGGCTATTTATCGAATAGAAATGGCTTATAAACAACGCGGAATTTTCCCATAAAATCATTCTTTCAAAGAAACTAAACCTTCTTGTATCAATTTATCTTATCAACAAAAAGATAAATTGATATGGAGAAGGTTTTTTTTACCTTAAAAATTTGTAATTTCATCGCCACAATGCAAAAATTTAGGTTATGCCCGATAAAATACAAGAACATTACAGCGAAGAAGAAATCCAAATACTCAACATGAATAAAGATTTGAATTTTTGGGTAGATGAACTTAAGTTTATGGTTACCGAAATAACATTTTTTAAACAGTTATTGGCTAAAGATGAACTAAAATTTAATACTTCGCCTAACTATAAAGAAGTTAAACAGATATTAGCCGAAAATCTAGAGACTACCAAAAAGTTTTTAGAAGAGTTAATCGATTATGATGTAGTGTCTAATGGCATCCAAGAATGCGACGATTTATCTTGCGAAACCTATTACCTCAATGAGCATCAGGACTACAAAAAACGCGTTCGCGACCATTTAAAATTACACAAAGATAATAAACAAGTATTGTTTAAGTTAATACAAGAAAACTTATAATTTAAAATAAAAAAATCCCTATCGAAATAGGGATTTTTTTTTAACAGTCACTTAAGTTTACTCTTACGGCTAAGCCCCCTTCTGAGGTTTCTTTGTACTTTGAATTCATATCCTTTGCCGTATCCCACATTGTTTCAATAACACTATCTAGTGGTACTTTTACTTTGGTAGCATCGGTTTCTAAGGCTATTTCGGCGGCATTTATCGCTTTAATGGCGCCCATCGCGTTACGCTCTATACAAGGCACCTGAACTAAACCAGCAATAGGGTCACAGGTTAAGCCTAAATGATGCTCCATAGCAATTTCACTTGCCACAAGTACTTGTTCTGGCGTTCCTCCAAGAAGATGCGCTAAACCTCCAGCCGCCATGGCCGATGAAACACCGATTTCTGCTTGACACCCACCCATAGCTGCCGATATGGTTGCTCCCTTTTTAAACAAGCTGCCTATCTCGCCAGCAACCAGCATAAATTCTTTAAGGTGTTCAAAAGTAGCTTGATGATTTTCTATCGTCATATAGTACATCATTACCGCGGGTACGGTACCAGCGCTACCATTGGTGGGGGCAGTTACTACTCGGCCTAAACTAGCATTTACTTCGTTAACACTAATGGCATAACAACTTACCCATTTTAAAATTTGTCTGAATTTCACCTCTGTTTTACGTATGGCTTCCAGCCACTCTTGAGGATTGGAATAACCTTGAATACCAATAAGCTTCTCGTGAATTCCAAATGCTCGGCGTTGTACTTTTAAACCGCCTGGTAAAATTCCAGGGGTATGGCAACCTAGATACATAGACTCGAGCATTACATCCCAAATGGCTTTTAAGCCTTCATCTATCTCTTTTTCGCTTCTTAGCGATTTTTCATTCTCTAAAACAATTTGGGCAATATTTTTATTTTCCTGCTTGCAGAAAGCCAATAGCTCAGTCCCTTTCTCTATACTAAAAGGGAATTGTTTAAATACCTCTACCTTTTTCTTAGCATTTTCTCGCTCTTCTTTAACTACAAAACCACCACCAATAGAATAGAACGTAGCTTTATATTGACTTGCATCATCTATTGTAGCAATAAAGGTCATACCATTTGGATGAAAATCAAGAAATTTCTTATTAAAAATCACTTGTTTGGCAGGGTCAAAATTGAGTTCTCGTTCTTGGTTAAGATGAAGTATATGGCTTTCTTTAATTTTAGTTATACTAGGGTCTAGCAATTCTAAATCCATTTTTACGGGGTCATAGCCTAATAAGCCCAATAACACGGCGATATCGGTAGCGTGACCTACACCGGTTAGCGATAATGAGCCGTATAAATCAACATGGATTTTTGTAACTCGATTAAAGATTTCTTCTTCTTTTAGTTCATCTATAAAACGCTGGGCAGCACGCCAAGGGCCTAGGGTGTGGGAGCTAGATGGCCCTACACCTATTTTTAGCATATCAAAAACACTGATGCACTCAACTTTTTTCATTTCTTCCAATTAAATTATGGCAACTACAAAGATGAAAGAAAAATTTCATCTTTCCACATGTCTGCTTACTTATTTGATTGTTATTTTAAATGCTTGGTGTATTTTATCGGGTTAGGGATAGCAGCGTTAGCCCGTAAAAAATCAAGTTTTGAAAAAGCTTGATTTTGCGGACTTTAAGCGAATAGCCCGGCTTTCTTTTTATGTCTTTTATAAAAAGAAAGAACCCCCAACAGGCACAATGACAAGCAATAAAAGCATAAAGGTGACATGATGTCATATTTGCTCTGCTGGCACAAAGATTGAATAATGCTAAGCGAATTTAAAGTTTAAAAAAAATAAAATATATAAATTATGAGTAAGATAATAGGTATAGATTTAGGTACTACTAACTCCTGTGTTTCTGTTATGGAAGGGAATGAGCCTGTAGTAATTCCTAATGCTGAAGGTAAGCGAACTACCCCGTCTGTTATAGCTTTTGTTGAAGATGGTGAGATTAAAGTAGGAGATCCGGCTAAGCGACAGGCGGTGACTAACCCAGAGAAAACAATAGCTTCTATCAAGCGTTTTATGGGTAACAAGTATTCTGAATCAAATAGAGAGGCAGATCGTGTTGCTTATAAAGTGGTAAAAGGAGATAATGACACCCCACGTGTAGATATCGATGGGCGTTTGTATACCCCACAAGAATTATCGGCTATGATTCTTCAAAAAATGAAGAAAACTGCCGAAGATTATTTAGGTCAAGACGTAAGTGAGGCGGTAATTACTGTTCCGGCTTATTTTAATGACTCGCAAAGACAAGCTACCAAAGAAGCTGGTGAAATTGCGGGCTTAAAAGTTCGTAGAATTATAAATGAGCCTACTGCAGCAGCTCTAGCTTACGGCTTAGATAAAAAAGGACAAGACCAAAAGATAGTAGTATTTGATTTTGGTGGAGGTACGCACGATGTTTCTATTCTAGAACTGGGGGATGGCGTATTTGAAGTTTTAGCTACCGATGGTGATACACACTTGGGTGGAGATGACGTAGATGAAACGATTATAGATTGGCTGGCCGATGAGTTTCAAAAAGAAGAAGATATCGATTTACGCAAAGACCCTATGGCTTTACAGCGTCTTAAGGAAGCTGCAGAAAAAGCTAAAATTGAATTATCAAGTTCTTCAAGTACAGAAATTAACTTGCCTTATGTGACGGCTACTGCTAGTGGACCTAAGCACTTGGTAAAACAACTTTCTCGTTCTAAATTTGAGCAGTTAATTAGTGATCTTGTGAAGCGAACTATAGCACCTTGTGAAAAGGCTATGAAAGCAGCAGGTTTATCAAAAAGCGATATTGACGAAGTAATTCTTGTAGGAGGTTCTACGCGAATTCCAGCTGTACAAGAGGCGGTTGAAAATTTCTTTGGTAAAAAACCAAGTAAAGGTGTAAACCCTGACGAAGTAGTGTCTTTAGGAGCTGCAATTCAAGGTGGGGTATTAACAGGAGATGTAAAAGATGTTCTTTTGCTTGATGTTACACCACTTTCTTTGGGTATTGAAACAATGGGAGGTGTAAACACCAAGTTAATTGAAGCCAATACTACCATTCCTACTAAGAAGTCACAAATATTTTCTACCGCAGCAGATAACCAACCTTCTGTAGAGATACATGTGTTACAAGGAGAACGACCAATGGCTGCCGATAATAAAACCATAGGAAGGTTCCACTTAGACGGTATACCACCAGCGCAACGCGGTACTCCACAAATTGAAGTGACTTTTGATATTGATGCCAATGGTATTATTAAAGTAAGCGCTACAGATAAAGCTACTGGTAAATCTCAAGACATCCGAATCGAGGCATCTTCTGGATTAACCGAGGAAGAAATTGAGAAAATGAAGCGTGAAGCAGAGGCTAACGCTGAAGCGGATAAAAAAGCTAAAGAAAAAGTAGATAAGCTTAATGAAGCTGATGCGATGATCTTTCAAACTGAAAAACAATTGAAAGAATTTGGCGACAAATTATCTGATGATAAGAAAAAGCCGGTGGAAGATGCGTTAGCAGAGCTTAAAAAAGCTTATGAAACCAAAGAATTAGAAGCAATAACTCCGGCGCTAGACAAGTTAAATGAAACTTGGAAGAGTGTATCTGAAGAGATGTACAAAGCGCAGGCAGAGGCACAGCAAAATGGAGCTGGCGCCCAAAATGCAGGCAACGCCGGTGCGCAAGGTGAAGCAGGAGGCGACACTTCTAAAGACGATGTTGAAGATGTAGATTTTGAAGAGGTAAAATAAACTTTTTTAAATCACAATAAATAAAAACGCGATCGGTAACGATCGCGTTTTTTTATGATTTTTGGAGTACTTTTTTTAAACTCTAAAATGGAGTAAATCTTTTTTTATTTGAGGGGACTTCTAATCGGAAAGAAGTTTTTGTTCTCCCTAGATTAATTTTCTGAAAAAAAAAATTTTAGGTTATTTCTTCTCTTCTAATTTACTAAGCTTTTTACGCTCTTTAATTAAATTTTTAAAAGTTTTACCATAGCGCGATTTTTTAATTGGTTTTGGCAACGAATTATAAACCGTATCTAAATACTTTACATTAGCATCAAATGCTTCTGTAATCATAATATAAGGAGCAACTTCGTAGTCCTTATTATTAATAGCAAAATTCACAGTGTAGAGATACTTGCGCTTTAAAAGCTGATTGAATTTTTTTTGAATGGCTTTCGTCTCTTCTTCATCTTGATCTTGGTAAGCTTTAAAGCTGGCTTCAACAATATCTAGTCTTTCGTCATTAAACTTTTTTATAACCGCGAAATAATCTTGCAAAAGCTTATGGTTAGTACTCCCTTCGATTTTGGCATTGTAGGAAAATTCTTTTAAATCAGTTTTAAAGTTTAGCGTGCCGGGTTCAGCAAAAATTTCTACAATATTATCGCTGTTTTCACCAACTCCTTTATCTAAATACACGAATAAGATTTCTGGCTCTTTCAAGTTGGTTTTCAAACTAAAGCTTTCTTCGCCTCGAATGTGAATCGAGTCAAGGTCAATTACAAATGAATCTTTTACCCTTTGTAAATAAAGGGTTCCTTTTCTCAGACCGTCTACCTTTCCATTAAGCGTAAAATTGGTTTCTTTGTCTTGACAAGCTAATACGAGAAAACTAATTAAAAATAGGGTAATTGTCTTTTTCATAATGGGTTTAAAGATATAATTTAAATAGAGTTAGAGGCTACTTCCATAAGCACAGCACATAAATAAGCTGCCCAAGTACCCACTACGTAACCTAAGACCGCTAGTAAAACTCCAACGGTTGCCAGTGATGGGTGAAAGGCTGCAGCCACAACGGGAGCAGAGGCTGCCCCGCCTACATTTGCTTGGCTACCCACAGCCAAAAAGAAATAGGGGGCTTTTATTATTTTTGCAACGCCAATTAATAAGCCTGCGTGAATGGCCATCCATACTAAACCTATTGCAATTAATCCAGGGTTGTCAAAAATCATCAATAAATCCATTTTCATTCCTATGGTAGCTACAAGAATATAAATAAAAATGCTCCCTATTTTACTAGCTCCCGCACCTTCATACTGTTTTGCTTTGGTGAAAGACAAAATAATACCGATAAAAGTAGCTATGGTTATCATCCAAAAGAAGGTAGAAGTAAACGAGGATAGTGCCGAGCTTTTGTCGTTAAAAACGGAGAAATTGTCTTTGAGAAAGTTAGAAATTCCATCGGCTCCCCAATGCCCTAGACCTACAGCTCCCATGGCCAAGCCTAGCATAATTATATAATCTGACAGTTTTGGTGTTCTGGAGATGCTTGCAGTGTAATCGCTAACCTTTTGCTTAAGTTCTGTTATAGCACTAGAATCGGCTTTAAGCCATTTGTCAATTTTATCTGTTTTAGCAATCCCCATTAATACAATAGCCATCCATATGTTGGCCACTACAATGTCAACAAAAACCATCCCGCCATATTTTTCGGGATTAAACTTAAAAATTTCTAACATAGCTGCTTGGTTGGCTCCACCACCAATCCAACTTCCGGCCAAAGTTGCTAATCCGCGCCAAACGGCATCGGGTCCCGCGCCTCCAACAGTTTCTGGGGAGACCATAGATATTAGAAGTATAGCTATGGGGCCACCGATGACAATACCTAATGTGCCAGTAAAAAACATTATCAATGCTTTTGGACCTAAATTAAAAATTGCTTTTAAATCAATACTAAGTGTCATTAAAACTAAAGATGCTGGTAACAAATATCTACTAGCTACAAAATATAGCTGAGAACTTTCTGCACTTATAATTCCCAATGTATTTAAAATAGCAGGGAGTAAGTAACACATTAATAAAGCAGGTACGACTTTATAAAACTTTTGCCAAAATGAATTTTTCGATTCATTGGTGTAAAAGACCAGTGCTAAAACAACCATCAATAAACCAAAAACGATGGCATCATTGGTAAAAACCGGGGTATTCTCCATAGGTAAAATCAATTTTGGTAAATATAAATACTTTTACAAAACTGGAAAGTGATTTCAATGATTAATCGGGATACACAAGGGGTGTATTTAAATACATAAAAAAATCAGCTATTTTATTTAAATCTTTTTTGGGAACAATATATTTGCATAAAAAATAAATATGAAGAATTTAATTTTGGCTTTTTGCTTAATCCTGCTGCCGCTAACCGCAGTAGCAAAAAATACCCCTAGCGATTGGGGGCAAAACGGTCACCGTTCAACTGCGCAAATCGCTCAGCAATATCTTAAAAAGAATACCCTAAAACGTGTTCAAGAAATTTTAAAAGGTGAGAGCTTGGCCGTGGCCTCCACTTTTTCTGATGAAATTAAAAGCGATAGAGCTTTTAGAAAGTATAATGCTTGGCATTATATCAATATTGATGAGGATGCAAGTATAGCTCAAATCAATAATCTAAAAGAAGAGAATATAGTTTGGGCGATTGAAAAATGTGTTGAAGTTTTAAAAGATTCAAAGCGTTCAGAGCAAGAACAAGAGTTCCATCTTAAAATGCTTATACATTTGGTAGGAGATTTACACCAACCCATGCATGTGGGTAGGGCAGAAGATCGGGGCGGAAATGACATTGATGTTATTTGGTTTGGAAAACCCAGTAATTTACACCGTGTTTGGGATTCTGAAATGATA
>CATQIB010000007.1:0-67500 GCA_958296185.1 uncultured Mesonia sp. | reverse complement strand
AAAGGAAAAGGAAATCTATCAATCACTGGAAACCTTGGTAAGGTGATGAAAGAATCTGCTACTATTGCCATGGAATATATCAAGGCTAATGCCGAAGAATTTGGAATAGATGCAGGTATGTTTGAAAAGTATAATGTACATATTCACGTTCCTGAAGGGGCTACTCCAAAAGACGGACCAAGTGCTGGTATTACTATGTTAACTTCCTTGGTTTCTCTTTTTACCCAACGCAAGGTGAAAAAGAATTTGGCTATGACGGGCGAAATAACACTACGAGGTAAAGTATTACCGGTAGGCGGAATTAAGGAAAAGATTTTAGCGGCCAAGAGGGCGCATATTAAAGAAATTATTTTATGTGAAGATAATCGCAAGCATATTGAAGAGATAGATGATACTTATTTAAAAGGATTAACCTTTCACTATGTAAGCGATATGAAAGAAGTGCTACAAAAAGCTATTACCAAGCAGAAGGTAAAGAATGCCAAGACTTTATAAATGCTTATGAAATTTATAAGTATAAAAAAAGCCTCGCGATTGCGAGGCTTTTTTGTTTTTAAAGGGGAGAAATAGCTTATTCTTGGTCCACTTTTCTTTTAACTACTTCGCCATCTTCCATTTTTACTTTTACTTCTTTTTCTTCAGTCTCAATTTTCTTTTTTTCGATGTTGCCATCTTCATCTTTTTTAATTTTCACTTCGGTATCACCGTCTTCAATTTCAATTTTTTCACCATCATCGCTAACTTCAATTTCGGCATCATCGCTAACTTCAACGCCTTCAATTGTTTTGGTGTCTTTCTCTTCTTGATCGCGGCAGCTATATAAGCTACAGATTAAAACTAAACCTAATCCTAAATGTTTAAAAGATACTTTCATAATACTTATTGTTTTAATCAAATATCACAAATGTTTCAGGTATTACAAATAATTTAAGATTTTAATAAGATACAATTATTATTTTTTTAGACTTTCAAGACTTTGCTTAAGGGTTTCTATTTTAGCCATAGCATCGACTTGTTTTTGCTTTTCCATTGCAACAACTTTTTCTGGTGCATTATTAACGAATCGTTCGTTGCTTAATTTTTTTTGTACAGCTTTTAAAAAGCCTTCGTTATATTTTAATTCATCCTGTAGCTTAGCAATTTCGGCATCTACATCGATAGCACCCTGCATAGGAATAAAATATTCATTGGATTTTACACGGAACGATAAGGCATTATCCAATTGCTGTTCTACATAAGAAAGTTCTTTTATATTTCCTAACTTTTTTATGATGCTGTCGTAAGTATCGCTAAGTTGCTCAGAGTTTATTAGACTTAAATCTATGGTTTCTTTAAATGATATATTTTTATCTTTACGGATATTTCTTATTCCTGATACAACTTCTTTAACCATGTCAAAATCCGCAATAAGCGACTTGTCAAAAGTGGATTGTTCTGGCCATTCTGCAACAATTAATGCTTCCTCTTTTGATCTTGTTGCTAGATTTTGCCAAATTTCTTCGGTTAAAAAAGGCATAAATGGATGAAGAATTTTTAAGTTTTCTTCTAATAAGTGCAATATATCTTGCTTGGTTTGCTGGTCAATAGGCATTTGATATCCTGGCTTAACCATTTCTAACAACCAAGAACAAAATTCATCCCAAATTAATTTATAGGTGGTCATTAATGCATCTGAAATACGATATTTGCTAAAATGATCTTCAATTTGGGCTAAACTTACCTGAAATTGATTTTTATACCAATGTATTGCTTTTTGAGCATACTCTGGTTGTTCTAATTGTGCATCGACCTCCCAGCCATCAATAAGTCTGAAAGCGTTCCATATTTTGTTTCCAAATCCTTTTCCTTGTTGGCAAAGACTTTCATCAAACATCAAATCATTACCTGCAGCGCTGCTGAGCAATAAACCTACTCGCACTCCGTCTGCGCTATAATCTTCTATCAATTGCAAAGCGTCAGGTGAATTGCCCAGAGATTTAGACATTTTTCTACGTTGCTTATCACGCACCAATCCAGTTAGATAAACACTATTAAATGGCTTTTTACCAGTATATTCATAACCGGCAATGATCATTCTAGCCACCCAGAAAAATAAAATATCTGGTCCGGTAACCAAATCGTTGGTAGGGTAGTAGTAGTTAAATTCTTTATTATCGGGTTGGCAAATGCCATCAAAAACACTCATCGGCCAGAGCCAAGAAGAAAACCAAGTATCTAATACATCTTCATCTTGTTTCAGGTCTTCTAACTTTAATTGTTTTTGCCCAGATTTCTCTTGGGCTAGTAATAGCGCTTCTTCTATTGATTCGGCCACTACAAAGTCTTCTTTGCTGTCTCCAAAATAATAAGCCGGTATGCGATGTCCCCACCAAAGTTGTCTAGAAATATTCCAGTCCCTAATGTTATTCATCCAATGGGCATAGGTATTTTTAAATTTTTCTGGAAATAGCTTTATTTCTTCGGTTTCTAAAACGGCTTTGATAGCGGGTTGAGCAATCTCTTTCATTTTAAGAAACCACTGGTCAGATAATCGAGGTTCGATTACCGCTTTCGTACGCTCAGAAGTACCTACTTTATGAATGTGGTCTTCTATTTTTACCAAAAAGCCTTTTTCTTCAAGTTCTTTACGGAATTGTTTTCTTACTTCAAACCTGTCTTGGCCCTGGTAGTGTAAACCTTGCTTATTTAAACTCCCATCTAGGTTAAAGATATCTATCATTGCTAGGTTATGCTTTTGTCCCAAAGCATAATCATTCTCATCGTGGGCTGGGGTAATTTTTAAACAACCCGTACCAAACTCTAAATCTACATATTCGTCAGCTATAATAGGAATTTCTCTATTTACTACAGGCACAATAACTTTTTTACCATGTAAATGCTGGTAACGCTCATCATCGGGATGTACACAAATTGCGGTATCCCCAAATATAGTTTCAGGTCTTGTTGTCGCTATAGTCAAATGATCATCGCTTCCTACAATAGGGTAAGCAACATGATAAAGATGGCCTTGTTTTTCTTCATAAATCACTTCTTCATCAGAAAGGGTGGTTTTTGCTTCGGGATCCCAATTGACCATTCGGTAACCTCTGTAAATATGACCTTTTTTATATAAATCTATAAAAGACTTAATTACCGAAGCCGAAAGCTGCTCATCTAGCGTAAACTTGGTTCGATCCCAATCGCAAGAGGCACCTAATTTTTGAAGCTGATTGAGAATAACTCCACCGTAATTACGGGTCCAGTCCCAAGCGTGTTCCATAAATTCTTCACGAGACAAACTCTTTTTGTCTATACCTTCTTCTTTTAATTTAGCTACCACTTTGGCTTCGGTTGCAATAGAGGCGTGATCGGTTCCTGGTACCCAGCAGGCGTTATATCCCTGTAGTCGAGCCCTACGAATAAGCACGTCTTGTATGGTATTGTTGAGCATGTGTCCCATATGTAAAACTCCAGTTACATTTGGCGGAGGAATAACAATAGTGTAAGGTTCTTTATCGTTGACCTCAGAGTGAAAATAACGGTTCTCTAACCAGTACTTATACCATTTTTCTTCTATTTCTTTTGGATTATAATTGGCAGCGATGGGCATTTTGGTCTGTTTTTTGATTTACAAGAGACAAAAGTAGTTATTAAGGCTTGATTTTAAAAGATTATAAAATGTTATTCTTATTTTTTTGCAATCAAGCGATTAAAGTTTAATTTAGTAACCAAATTATTATACAATGAAAAAGATATTTTTAGTAGCTGTTGTTTTAATGACCAGTTTTGCAATGCAAGCACAAGCAGAAATTGCTTTTGAGCAAGAAACTATAGATTATGGTAATGTTGACTACGATAGTGATGGTTTAAGAACCTTTGTTTTTACCAATACCGGTGATGAGCCTTTAGTTATAAGTCGAGTTTCTTCTACTTGTGGGTGCACGGTTCCAGAAAAACCTAAAGAGCCTATTTTGCCTGGAAATAAAGGGGAGATTAAGGTTAAGTATGATACAAAAAGACCAGGGCCTATTCGTAAAACGGTAACGGTATACTCTAATGCGCAAAATTCTCCTACACCCTTAAAAATTAAAGGTTATGTAGCCAAAAAAGACACTAAAAGTGTTTTAGAAAAATAGAATTTAACCACCCTTAATTAATATAAAACCTTTTTCTGAATAAGAAAGAGGTTTTTTGTTGCATCAAAATTGAATTGACCCATTTATTTTTCGCATTTTTGCACAAAAATTTTGTAGTATGCCAAATATTTCAGCCAAGGGGCAAGCTATGCCCGAATCGCCTATACGCAAATTGGTACCTTATGCAGAGAAAGCAACAGCGCAAGGAAAAGAAATCTTTTACCTGAATATAGGTCAGCCCGATATTAAAACGCCTCAAGTAGCTTTAGATGCTGTAAAAAATAATAATTTAGAGATTATCTCCTATAGTCATTCCGCTGGTTTTGCGAGCTATAGAGAGAAACTTGCCGGTTATTATCAAAGGGTACAATTGCCTGTTGAATCAGAAGACATCATTATAACTACTGGAGGTTCTGAAGCCTTGCTTTTTGCCATGGGTAGTATTACAGATCCGGGAGATGAAGTGATTATTCCAGAACCATTTTATGCCAATTACAATGGTTTTGCAACCTCTGCAGGAGTAGAAGTGGTGCCGGTTCAAGCAAAATTTGAAAACGGTTTCGCACTGCCTCCTATTGCTGAGTTTGAGAAGCTGATTACAGATAAAACCAAAGCCATTTTAATTTGTAATCCAGGCAACCCAACAGGTTACTTGTATACTCAAGAAGAAATTGAGCAATTGAGTGCTTTGGTAAAAAAATACGATCTATTTCTAGTAGCCGATGAAGTATACCGTGAGTTTGCCTATGAGGGTTTAAAACACTTTTCTGTAATGGCTCAAGAAGGCTTAGCCGAACATGCGATTATGATTGATAGTGTATCTAAGCGTTATAGCATGTGTGGTGCCAGAATAGGGTGTTTGGTGTCTAAAAATAAAGCAGTGATGCAAACAGCTATGAAATTTGCACAAGCTAGATTAAGTCCGCCAACCTTTGCACAAATCGCTAGTGAAGCGGCTTTAGAAACCCCTCAGTCTTATTTTGACGAAGTAATTGAAGAATACGTTCAAAGAAGAGATACCTTAATCCAAGGCTTAGAGAGTATACCTGGAGTAAAAGTAGCAAAACCAAACGGTGCCTTTTATTGTATTGCAGAATTACCTGTAAACGATGCAGAAGATTTTGCAAAATGGATGCTAGAAGATTTTGATTATAATGGTCAAACTATTATGGTTGCTCCTGCTCAGGGCTTTTACTCGACTCCTAATACAGGAAATAATCAAGTGAGAATTGCCTATGTTCTAGAACAAGATAATTTAAAAAAGGCGGTAGAAATTTTACGAAAAGGATTAGAGAAATATCAAGCCAAATAAAATAATGGAGATACATGCCAACTTCTCTTTAAAGGCTTTGAATACTTTTGGGATAGATGTGCCGGCTAAGCAATTTGTTAAGGTACAAACCAATTCAGAGTTGCAAACCGTCTTACAGCAGTTTTATGCCGACGAAATTTTGATTTTGGGTGGGGGTAGCAATTTACTGCTCACCCAACCATTAGATAAAACGGTTGTTCAACTCGCCACTAAAGGAATTGAACTGGTTAAAGAAGACCAAGATTTTGTGTGGGTAGAAGCCCAAGCCGGCGAGAATTGGCACGAATTTGTGTCTTGGTGTATTAATCAAGGTTTTGGCGGACTAGAAAATCTTTCGCTTATTCCGGGTAATGTAGGTACAAGTCCCATTCAAAATATCGGTGCTTATGGGGTAGAGTTAAAAGATGTATTTGTTTCTTGTGATGCGATTCATAGGCAGAGTCTTTCAAAAAAAACCTTTTTAAAAGCAGATTGTAATTTTGGTTATCGTGACTCAGTTTTTAAAAACAAATATAAAGGCACTTATATCATTACAAGTGTGCTTTTTAAATTAACAAAGCGCAAGCATAGGCTAAAAACCGATTATGGTGCTATTCAAAATCAATTGGATAAAGCGGGAATAATAAATCCTGGTATAGCCGATGTTGCAGAGGCGGTAATCGCTATACGCTCCACAAAACTACCTAATCCTAAAGAGATAGGGAATAGCGGTAGCTTTTTCAAAAACCCTGTGATCAAAAAACAATTGTTTGAGGCATTACGTGGCGAATTTAAAGAAATGCCTTTTTATCCTGTTTCAAGCGATAGTTTTAAAATACCAGCAGGATGGCTTATCGAGCAATTAGGTTTTAAAGGAGTGCGCCGTGGCGATGCCGGCGTGCATCACAAACAAGCATTGGTATTAGTGAATTATGGAGAAGCAAGCGGGGCAGAAATTTTGGCTCTAGCCAAAGAAATTCAGCAAACCGTACATCAGAAATTCAATATAATGTTAGAGATGGAAGTGAATATTATATAAATAAAAAAGGGCTTTAAATAAATTAAAGCCCTTTTTTATTGTTGGTGTCTAAAACTTATTCGCGCATTAATACACCATCTATAACGTGTATATAACCATTTGACCCTTCGCGATCTACATCGGTAACTTTAATTTCGGTTCCGGTATTATCGGTTAAAACAACAGCGTTATCTTTAATAGAAGCTTTTAATTTACCATCATTGGCCGTTACCAGTTCATAACTACCCGATCCGCTTTCTTGAATTAAACTCGTCAACTTATCGGCAGAAATCTCACCCGGTACCACGTGGTAACTCAAAATACCTTCTAAGGTTTCTTTTTGCTCGGGTTGCATAAGTTCATCTAGCTTCTCTTTAGGTATTTTATTAAACGCTTCATTAGTTGGAGCAAAAATAGTATAGGGTCCTTCAGATTTTAAAACGGCTACCAATCCTGCACTTTCTAATGCCGAAGCCAGCGTAGTGTGTTGCTTCGATTGACCAATTACCGCTACCAAATCTTCTTCCTTTTTGTCAGCTTGCTCATCTGTAGTTATTACTTCTTCTTTTTCAATACTTATTTCCTTCTCCTTATCCTTTTCATTTTCGTTTTTGCATGCGGTTAAACCGATTAGGGCAAAGGCCGCTAGAGCAATTGTTTTTGTGATTTTCATAAAATTTAATTTTGGTTTTACAAAGCTAATATACTATGCAAAAGCTGATAAAAATCAGTAAATAAAATAAAATATCGTTAAATTATGTAAACGAAATATTAATTCTAAAAAAAGCTTTTTTCTACCCGGGCTTAATTGTATTTTTGCAGTATGAAATTACTATTTATATCTCTTATATTACTAGGATTAGCGGTTGCCGGTATTGCGATAAAAATATGGGCTAAAAAAGATGGTAAATTTGCAGGAACTTGCGCAAGTCAGAGTCCGTTTTTAAATAAAGATGGGGAGGCCTGCAGTATGTGTGGTAAGTTGCCAGAAGAAGCAGAATGTAAGTCAGAAACGGCTTAAATTATGCTAAACCTATCTTTGTGGTTGTTTGTTGGTTTCGCGCTGATAAACCTATTCTTTTATGCTTTTTTTGCAGGGTTTTTATGGCGGCGTAAGTTGATTAAGCCTAGCGGAAAAACTTTAGCAAAACCACTTTCTGTTATTGTTTGTGCTAAAAATGAAGCACAAAACCTAGAGAAGAATATCCCTCATATTCTAAGTCAAGATTATCCAAATTTTGAACTTATTCTGGTCAACGACTCTTCTAAAGATAACACTTTGTCGGTGATGGAGGAGTTTGCAAAAGCCGATGACAGAGTGAAAGTTGTAAACGTACTTCCAAACGAGCATTTTTGGGGTAACAAAAAATACGCCTTAACACTTGGTATTAAGAAAGCTAAAAATGAATTTTTAGTTTTTACCGATGCAGATTGTCAACCGACAAGTGACTTGTGGTTACAATATTTGGCTACTGCTTTTAATTCGCAAAAGCAATTGGTGCTGGGCTATGGAAAATACAAGACTCAAAAAGGACTTCTCAATAAATTTATACGCTTTGAAACATTGTTAACGGCAATTCAGTATTTTGCTTACGCCCATTATAAATCTGCCTATATGGGGGTTGGCCGAAATTTAGCCTATACCTCAAAATTGTTTTATGAACACAATGGTTTTGTCAACCATATGAACATACTATCTGGAGATGACGATTTGTTTGTTAATGAAAGTGCTAATAGAGAGAACACCGCTTATTGTACCAATAAGAATTCTTTTACCTTAAGTGATCCAGAGAATAATTGGAAAGATTGGATGTTTCAAAAGAAAAGACATATTAGTACGGCCAAACATTATAAGGGCCGGCATAAATTTTTCCTAGGTCTTTTTTATACCAGTCAATTGGGTATGGGACTTTTTTTTCTACTTACAAATATTTTATTGATTTTTAAATTTGAAGCTGATGTACTCCAATTGCTTTGGATTGTGATGTTGCTGCGTTACCTCGTGGTTTTGCTTGTTTTTGCAAAGGCTACACGTGTCTTTAAAGAAAAAAGGCTGCTACGATTATTTCCTTTACTAGAATGGGGGTTGGTTACGATACAAATGCTTATATTCGTTAGTAACCAAAACAAAAAGCCTACTACTTGGGCGCGATAAATCAGTTTGCCAGATTATACTAAGTACATACAAGAAGCAAAAGCTGGCCAAGAACATGCTTTTAAATACCTACTAGATCTCTTTTGGCGAGATGTTTATCGATTTCAATTAAAGAGAACAGGTAACGAGTATGAGGCCGAAGAGATAACCATACAAACTTTTAGCAAAGCCTTTGAAAAAATAAGCACTTTTAAAGAATCGTATAATTTCAAAACTTGGCTCATTACAATCTCAAAAAACATTCAAATTGATCTGAGTCGGGTTAAATCGGCTACGACCGCAAATTTGATTGATTTTAAAGAATACGAAGCTTTGGTAGATGAAAACGATACCGCTGAAGATCAAATCATTCGAGAGCAAAACCTGAATATTTTATTGTATTATCTCAAACAGCTTAAACCTAATTACGAGCAGGTCATTCGGCTACGTTACTTTCGTGAAATGAGTTATAAAGAGATTGCGCAGTATTTAGATGAGCCGCTTGGCAATATAAAGGTAAAGCTCTTAAGAGCCAAAAAAATGCTGGCCGATAAAATTAAAAATACACCAAAATCAATATAGCTTTATTTAAACAAGCTTATTTAAAAAGTTAAAAATAAATCCCTGAGGTAATATACTTTTTTAAAAATAGGGTAGCGCATTGCAATTTTTTATATTTGTTTTCTCAAAAAATATTTTATTGATGACTCCTCAAGTTCTTGAAAATAAAACAACCATAAAAAAACCAAAATGGTTGCGGGTAAAACTACCCACTGGTAAAAAATACACCAATTTAAGAAAATTAGTAGATCGCTACGATTTGCATACCATTTGTACTTCGGGCAGCTGTCCCAATATGGGTGAGTGTTGGAGTGAAGGTACGGCAACCTTTATGATTTTAGGAAACATTTGTACCCGTAGCTGTGGATTTTGTGGAGTGAAAACTGGGCGTCCAGAAACTTTAGATTGGGATGAGCCAGAAAAGGTGGCGCGTTCTATAAAACTGATGGATATAAAGCACGCAGTGCTAACGAGTGTAGATCGAGATGATTTAAAAGATATGGGATCTATCATGTGGGCCGAAACAGTTAAAGCGGTGCGGCGTATGAATAAGAACACAACTTTAGAGACCTTAATTCCAGATTTTCAGGGTATAGAAAAACATCTCGACCGTATAATTGCGGTTAAACCGGAAGTAGTTTCCCATAACATGGAAACCGTGCGACGTCTAACGCGTGAAGTGCGTATACAAGCCAAATATGATCGAAGTTTAGCTGTACTTAAGTATTTAAAAGACCAAGGTATAGCCAGAACTAAATCTGGTATAATGCTAGGACTGGGTGAAAAAGAAGAAGAAGTAATTCAGACTCTTAAAGATTTACGTGCGGTAAACCTTGATATCGTTACCATTGGACAATATTTACAACCTAGTAAAAAGCATTTGCCAGTAAAACAATTCATTACTCCAGATCAATTTAAAAAATACGAAGAAATTGGATTAGATTTAGGTTTTAGGCATGTTGAAAGCGGCGCTTTGGTACGCTCTTCATACAAAGCACAAAAACACCTAACATAGTGTAATGGCAAATAAGATAAAAATAGGAATAAACGGTTTTGGCAGAATAGGGCGAAGCTTGTTCAGACTTTTAGATGCGCATCCGCTTCTTGAAGTGATAGCCGTAAATGATTTAGCCGATATTAACACCTTGGCTCATCTTTTAAAATACGATAGTATTCATGGTAATTTTAAAACCGACATTGAGATTAAGGCCAATACTTTACTAGCTAATAACCAACAAGTGGTCTTTTCGCAAGAAGCCAAAATTGAAAATATAAAGTGGCCGCAAGAAGTTCAACTGGTGGTAGAAGCAACGGGTAAATTCAAGACCCGTGAAGAAGTAGAGAAACATCTCAGCAAACACGTAAAAAAAGTAGTGTTAAGTGTGCCACCGATTTCAGAAGATATTCCTATGGTAGTTTTAGGCGTAAACGATCATATCATTCAAGAAAGCGATACCATCATTTCTAATGCTAGTTGTACCACCAATAATGCCGCACCTATGCTACAAGTAATGCATCAGCATTTTGGTGTGAAGCAAGCCTATATCTCAACCGTACATTCGTTTACTAGCGATCAAAACCTACACGATCAGCCACACCGCGATTTGCGTAGAGCGCGTGCTGCCACACAGTCTATTATTCCTACCACTACAGGAGCAGCCAAGGCGCTTACCAAAATTTTCCCAGATCTTGCTCAGGTTATTGGGGGCTGTGGTATTCGAGTACCGGTACCTAATGGTTCTTTAACCGATATGACCTTGCATCTAGAAAAAGAAGCCAGTATAAACCAAATTAATGATCTTTTTAAGAAGGCCGCAGCAGGTTACTTAAAAGGAGTTTTAGCATATACCGAAGATCCTATTGTATCTATAGATATTGTTGGTAATTCGCATTCCTGCGTTTTTGATGGTTTAATGACTTCGGTTATCGATGGGCATTTGGTTAAACTTATAGGCTGGTATGACAATGAGCGCGGTTATAGTAGCAGAATTATCGATTTGATTATAAAACTATGTGATATTAAATAGTATATTTATACCATCAGTACGGGCTTCTATGAAAATACACATTTTTTTTCTGGCTTTTATATGCTGCTTTTTGCTTTTTGTAGAAAGCAGTCAAGCTGAAGTAAGCCAGCAAAAAGATTGGATTCCTAAGCAACACGAACAAGCTGCGCCATCAAATCAGGCTGCAATAAAGCAAGAAAAAAAAGAAGACTCCCTTCATAACGCTTTACTGGTTAAATTTAATAAAGCCTTGTTTAATTTTAATCAAGGTAATATAGCCAATGCAGTAGAGTATAGCCTCAAATTAAAAGGCTATGCACGCGATAATGCCAATTTAGATTATGAGATAAAAGCCTTAAAACTGCTAAGTGAAATTCACGCCAGTCAAAATAACTATAAGAAAGCCCTTCGGTACCGTCAAGAGGCCGATTCTATTTTAAACAATACAGTTAATTTAGATTTAACTCAACATTGGGCATCAAATGCAGCTTTTAATACAGCTTACAATAAATTACAAGAGGAAAAAACTGCCCAGGAAAAAAAGTTGAAATTCAATCAATTAGCAGTTGTGTTAAGTGTATTGTTAATTTCTATCTTATCATTATTTACCTTAGCCTTATACAAAAACAACCGTCTTCGCGCCGGAGTGAACAATTTGCTAAAAACTAAAAACAACGAATTATTGGCTGCTAAAATGAAAGCCGAAAAAGCGAATGAGGTAAAAGATCAATTTCTTTCTACCATAACCCACGAATTAAGAACCCCTATATACGCTATTAATGGTTTTGCCTATTTGCTCAAACAAGAAAACCCTAGGCCCGAGCAACTAGAGCATATCAAAGCGCTTAACTACAGCGGTGAACATTTACTTTCTTTGGTCAACAATATTCTAGACTTAAATAAATTGGCGGCAGGTAAGGTGACCAAAACAGAGAGCTTTTTTGAGGTAAAATCGGTAATGGAAGAACTAACCTATTCCTTTAAAAATGCGGCAGAGGCAAATGCGGTAACTTTACATCTGGAAATAGATGAAAAAGTACCTTCAAAGTTATTTGGCGATATCCTTAAGCTTAAGCAAATTTTAATTAATTTACTTTCTAATGCCATAAAATTTACTGAAAACGGGGAGGTTTGGCTGAGCATTACTTGCTTGAATTTAGAAACAAACCGCAGTAAGATTCGTTTTAGTATTCGAGATACCGGTAGAGGTATTAAAGAAGAGTTTCAACAAAAAATTTTTGATAACTTTCATCAAGGAGAGAGTTCTACATCTTCCAATTATGGAGGAACCGGTCTAGGGCTTCCTATCGTGAAAAGTTTATTGGAGTTTTTTGATTCAGAAATAAATTTAGAGAGTACTTTCGGTGAAGGAAGTACCTTCTATTTTGATATTGTTTTTCATCAGCCAAAAGAGAAGATAGGTAAAAACCAAATTCAAGTGGCTATAGATGATCCGCGGAGCATGGATGAATTTTTTAAAGGTAAAAAAGTACTTATTGCCGAAGATAACATCATCAACCTAAAATTAACCAATAAAATTTTATTGCGTCGTGGCTTTGAAACCGATTTGGTCAAAAACGGCTTAGAGGCGATTAATAAAGCGGTAGAAAAAGATTACGACTTAATCTTGATGGATATTAATATGCCAATCCTAGATGGGATACAGGCTACAATAGAAATTAAAAGCCATAAACCTAAATTACCCATTATCGCATTAACCGCAGTTAGTCTAGGAGAATCTTCAGAAAAGTACATAAAGCAAGGATTTGTGACGGTTATCCCTAAGCCTTATAAAACAGAAATGTTTTATCAAAAAATTTATGAAGTGTTACTTCAATCCCAAGCCTAAGCTTGCACATGTTTTTTGATGCACTGGTCAAAAGAAGTTGCATCATTAATAAACTCCATTTTTATTGGTAAATAAAATAATTTTTCAGGAGAAATGTAATCGCGTAAGCGCACAAAATCTTTTTCTGTAGTGATAATAAAAGGTTCTTCTTCTAATGTCTCAATTTCTTGCCGACTAAAATTATGATGGTCAGGATATTGTTTGTGATTTACGTTAAACCCTTTTGCCTTTAAAAAATCAACCAAAGGTTTAGGTTTAGCAATTCCCGTTACCAGTGTAAAAGTATCTTGTAGTACAGGCAAAGGTATGTGTTGTTTACCGTTAGTAACCTGATCTGCATAGGTTATAGAACTAAAAAAAACCAGCTGATCGGGTTTTGGTTGTATTGCCCTAATAATTTTTTGACGCTCCGCTTTGCCCAAGTCTACAGGGCATTTTGTAACCACAATAAGCTGAGCTCTTCTTGCTCCGACTTTAGGTTCGCGAAGGTTACCGGCAGGTAAAACGCAATCCTGGGTGTATAAGTCGTTATAGGCACTTAGCAATATAGATAAATTTGGCTGCACGCGGCGATGTTGAAAAGCGTCATCTAATAAAATGACCTCAGGCGGTTTTTGGCGCTTACGCATTTGTTCAATTCCCTTTCGTCTATCTTCGCAAACCGCTACCAATAAGGGTTCAAATTTGCGTTTAAACTGTAAAGGTTCGTCCCCCACTTCTAGTGCGGTATGGGCTGTGCTTACTTCTACAAAACCCTTGGTTTTTCTTTTATAACCGCGCGATAGAGTACCCAAGCGGTAATGTGTAGCTAATAAACGTACCAGATATTCTATCATTGGCGATTTGCCTGTGCCACCCATACTCAAGTTTCCTACGCAAATTACGGGGAAATCGTAAACCTTTGATTCTAGTATTTGATGATTATATAAATAATTTCTTAACCGCAAAATACCTCCGTAAAGCAAAGAAAACGGGTATAGAATTTTTCGTAATTGACGCATTCCACAAAAGTATAATTTTTATATTTACCTTTTAAGGATTCAAGTTATGAAAATAAAAGAAGTAATCAAGCAAATAGAAGAAAGTGTACCCCTAAGTTACGCCGAAGATTTTGACAATGTAGGCTTATTGGTAGGAGATGATACGCGAGAACTCACCGGTATTTTAGTGGCATTAGATACGCTAGAAGATACCGTTGACGAGGCTATAGCACAAGATTGTAACCTAATAATAGCTTTTCACCCTATTATTTTTAGCGGATTAAAAGCACTGACGGGTAAGACCTATGTAGAACGTGTGGTGCAGAAAGCAATTAAACATGACGTGCAAATATATGCTATTCATACGGCCTTAGACAATCACCTTCATGGGGTGAATTTTAAAATGGCTGAGGTGTTAGGTTTAACCCAAACCCAAATATTAATTCCGCAAAAAAACACCTTGATGCAGTTGAATACCTACGTGCCTTTAGATCATTATTCGGCTGTACAACAAGCCTTATTTAATGCCGGAGCAGGAAGTGTAGGAAACTATGATTCGTGTAGTTTTGGTCTATTGGGAGAAGGGAGCTTCAAGCCCAACGATCAGGCGCAACCCCATACTGGCAAAGCTAACCAGTGGCATGTGGGTCAAGAAAAAATGCTACATGTGGTGTTCGAAAAACATAAACAGCACCAAGTATTGCGCGCTATGTTTGAGTCGCATCCCTACGAAGAAGTCGCTTATGAGCTTATACCTATAGCCAATGAGAACCAGCAAATAGGTATTGGTATGCTGGGAGAGTTACCGCAAGCCAAAAGTGAGAAAGAATTTATAAATCAATTAAAAAAGGTCTTTGGAACTCCGGTAATTCGGCATTCTGCTTTAAGGCAAAAACCTATAAAAAAGGTAGCCGTATTGGGGGGGAGTGGAGCATTTGCCATTTCGGCTGCAATGGCTAAAGGAGCAGACGTATTGGTCACCGCCGATTTGAAATACCACGATTTTTTTAAAGCGGAAAACAAAATTCTATTAACCGATATAGGGCATTATGAAAGTGAGCAGTTCACAAAAAACTTATTACATGCTTTACTTACAAAAAAATTCCCTAATTTTGCCATCGTTTTATCAGAGAAAAGTACCAACCCCATTCAATATAGTTGATTATGGCCAAGAAAAAAGAAATTAGCGTAGAAGAAAAGCTAAGAACATTATTTGATTTACAATTAATAGACGCCCGCATCGATGAGATTCGCAATGTACGCGGAGAATTGCCTTTAGAGGTAGAAGATTTGAAGGATGAGGTAGCTGGTTTAAACAAGCGTTTAGAAAAATTAAATATTGATTTAGAAGGGCTTAACCAAAATATAGCCGATAAGAAAAATGCTATAGAAGAATCAAAAGCGCTGATTAAGAAATACAACGAGCAGCAAAAAAATGTGCGTAACAATCGCGAATTTAATGCTATTTCAAAAGAGATTGAATTTCAAGAATTAGAAATTGAATTGGCCGAAAAGCATATTCGAGAGTTTAAAGCACAGATAGAGCATAAAAATGAGGTGATTACGGCCACTCAAGAAAAAATTGAAGCTAGACAGGACCACTTACAGCATAAGCAAGACGAGTTAGATGAAATCTTAAGCGAAACCGAACGCGAAGAAAAAGCGTTAATCGAAAAGTCTGAAGACTTTAAGAAAGGCATTGAAACTCGTTTGGTTACCGCATACGAACGTATCCGCGGAAGCGTAAAGAATGGTTTGGCTGTTGTTCCGGTTGAACGTGGTGCTTCTGGAGGTTCATTTTTTACCATTCCTCCACAAGTGCAGATGGAAATCGCATCGCGTAAGAAAATAATTACCGATGAGCACAGTGGACGTATTCTAGTTGATTCGCAGCTGGCAGAAGAAGAGCGCGAAAAGATGAATGAATTGTTTAAAAAATTCTAAGACAACAAGACTTAATATTCAAACCCTTTAGAACATTTGTTTTAAAGGGTTTTTTTATGATTTGTTTAAAAATTTTTGCGGCATAAAAGTTTACCTTTAGCATAAAAAACAATGAAGAACTGGGGACTTTTACTAGGGCTTATCTTTTTTTGCTATAGCTGTGAAAATAAAGCCCAAGAAAAATCAAATCAGCCGCCAAAAGCGAATAAGGTAAATAATCAAAATGTCAATACTTTTAGCTTAAATGAGGCTCAAGATATATACGCTACCGCATATTTTGCGGGTGGCTGCTTTTGGTGTGTAGAGGCCATTTACGAAGATGTTATAGGGGTAAAGGCGGCCATTTCGGGATACGCTGGTGGGTATACGGCAAATCCTACTTATCAAAAAACCAATACAGGTACAACCGGTCACGCTGAGGCGGTAAAAATCATTTACGATCCTAATTTTATTGATTTTTCCACGCTGCTAGATATTTACTTTAAAACCCTTAATTGGTCTCAAGAAAACGGTCAAGGACCAGATTTTGGAAGCCAGTATAGGTCGATTGCGTTTTACAACAACCCCCAAGAAAAAAAGCTTATAGAAAATTATATTTCGCGTCTTAAGCAAACCACCAATCAACCGGTAGCAGTTGAGGTTAAAGCCTTTGACAAATTTTGGGAGGCAGAAGACTATCATCAAGATTACGAAGCCAATAACCCCAACAACCTCTATATTCAAAACGTATCTAAAAAGCGTTATGAAATGTTTAAGCGGCAGTTCCCTGATTTAGTAAAACCAACTAACGAATAAATCTTATAGTTAAGGGGTAACGAACTTCTTCGCCGGCTTTTGACTTGTTGGCCTGCAATATAGGCGTTACAATCGCAATAATTGTTACAAAGCCAATGAACACAAACCCTACTAAAAATACAATCATTATCGCGCTAAGTATGAAATAAAGAAATATGCTTATTTGAAAATTTAATATTTCTTTGCCTTCATAATCTAAATTTTCAATTTCGTCTCGTTTTAAAAGCCAAATAATAAGCGGAACAATAAAGCCACCCATTCCTGTAACCAAGTTGAGTAATTGAGAGAGGTGCATTAAATAGAGCAGCTGACTGTCTTGCTTTTTTTCGCTGATAACTTCCATAGTATTCGTATTAGAAATGCAAAAATACATCAAGTTTTTATAAGCCGCTAGATTTAGGCAAAATTTGATTACTTTCTTACCTTTGTGCTATGATTTTAGATGATACCATAGTAGCCTTGGCCAGTGCCCCAGGAGCGGGAGCAATAGCGGTCATCAGAGTGTCGGGACCCGATGCCATTGAAAAAACAAATCCGGTTTTTAAAGCTAAAAATAAAGTTCCGCTCACTCAACAACCTACGCATACCCTGCAATTAGGTCATATAGTAGATCAAGAACGGGTAATTGATGAAAGTTTGGTGAGTGTTTTTCACGGTAAACGCTCCTATACGGGCGAACCTACCATAGAAATATCCTGCCATGGAAGTCCGTATATTCAGCAAGAAATCATTAATCTAATGCTTAAACAGGGGTGCCGTATGGCGAAACCTGGAGAGTTTACTATGCGTGCTTTTCTCAATGGAAAAATGGATTTGAGTCAAGCCGAAGCTGTAGCCGATTTAATTGCCAGTGATAATGCGGCCAGTCATCAAATTGCCATGCAGCAAATGCGTGGAGGCTTTGCTTCAGAATTACAACTATTACGAGATGAATTACTCAATTTTGCTTCCTTGATTGAGTTGGAACTCGATTTCTCGGAAGAAGATGTAGAGTTTGCCGATCGTGCAGAATTCCAGCGCTTGGTCAATCGAATTCAAAAAGTATTAAATAAGCTAATCGATTCATTTGCGGTGGGTAATGTTTTGAAAAACGGGATCCCTGTGGCCATTGTAGGAGAACCCAACGTGGGTAAATCTACCTTGTTAAATGCACTATTGAATGAAGACCGAGCCATTGTGAGCGATATTGCGGGAACAACTCGAGATACCATCGAAGATGAAATCGCTATTGGCGGCGTGGGATTCAGGTTTATAGATACTGCAGGTATCCGGGAAACCACCGATACTATTGAGGGTTTAGGTATTCAAAAAACCTTTCAAAAAATCGAACAAGCTCAAGTAGTATTGTACTTATTCGATGCCAGTAAAATCAAAAACGATCAACTGAGTATTAAACAAGTGAAAACCGAAATCGAAAAGATAAAAAATAGATTTCCGGGTAAACCTTTATTAATCATCGCTAACAAAAAAGATAGTCTTACTCAAGAAGAACAAAATGCTTATAAAGAAGCAATAACCGATCTGCATTTGATTTCGGCCAAAGAAAAACTGGGCGTAGAAACCATACAAAATCGGTTGTTAGATTTTGTAAATACAGGCGCTTTAAAGAGTAATGATACTATTGTAACCAATTCAAGACACTATGAGGCTTTGCTAAAAGCCCAAGAAGAAATCAATAAAGTGCAAGAAGGAATGCAAATGGGATTAACAGGCGATTTACTGGCGATAGATATTCGTCAAGCCTTATATCATTTTGGGGAGATCACGGGGCAGGTGTCAAATGACGATATCCTGGGGAATATTTTCGCAAACTTCTGTATCGGAAAGTAATTACTTTTCCTTTTATTATCTTTTTCTTGTTATACAAGGGTTTATGCGTTAGTTATTACTTCTTTTTTGTTGCCTTTTTGCTTTTTTTAAGCTATATTTGTTGTATATCTGTTGCCTGATATAGGTATTTGTTGCCCAATTCTCAGGTTTAGGAAACAAGGCGAAATGATGCACCATATTGCCCCACGTTGCACCATAACGCTACATAATGTACCATTTATGAGCAGTAATCTTTACATCCCAAAAACCTGTCAGCATTGCGGTAATCTCTTTACAGCACGTACAACCGTAACCAAATACTGTAGTGACAGTTGTGCTAAGAAAGCTTACAAGGCACGAAAGAGAAAAGAGAAAATTGATGCTGCGCTTCAAGAAACTAAAGCAAATCAAGAAGCACAAGATTCGGTAACGGTTTCAACAGACAGTTTATCCAACAAGGATTTTTTAAGCATCACCGATGCATCTAAACTGATAGGTGTTAGCAGATGGACCATTCAAAGAATGATTAAGCGTGGCCAGCTTAAAGCTGTGCCATTTGGCAGAAAACATATTATTGCCCGTCACCAGATAGAAAACCTTTTTAATTAGTAGCCTTATGAAAGTCACACTCAGAGAACGCAAGAAAAACGGAAAAATAGCCTTATACCTCGACTACTACAACAAAGGCAAACGCAAGACTGAGTACCTCAGCTTGTATCTCATTCCAAATCCGAAAACGAAAAATGAGCGTACCGTTAATAAGAAAACACGCGAGTTAGCGGAAACTATCTGGGCGCAACGCCAAGTTGAAATTCAGCAAGGTCAATATGGCTTTAATGATATTGAGAAGCTTAAAGGCAGTTTTACAACCTACATCACCGCTTTGGCAGAAAAGAAAAACACAAGTTCAGGTAATTATGGTAATTGGTACAGTATGCTTAAACACTTCAAGGCGTATCGACCAACAGACATTACGTTTCAAGACCTCGATAAAGAGTTTGTAGAGGGCTTTAAAGACTATCTGGACAAAAAAGCAATTGGTAGAGCAAACAAACCGCTATCTCAAAATTCCAAGTATTCTTATTATGGTAAGTTTAATGCAGCTTTAAAGCAAGCCGTAGCAGATGGCATCTTAAAATCCAATCCTGCAAATGATGTTTCTAATTTCAAACAAGGTGAACCACAGCGAGAGTTCCTTACGCTGGAAGAACTTCAAAAAGCAGTAAATACTGAATGTGAATTGCCACAACTCAAAAAGGCATTCATTTTCTCTGCTCTTACTGGCTTACGCTGGTCTGATATTGAAAAGATGAAATGGTCAGAAATACAGCATTCCAAAGAAAGAGGTTACTACGTGCGATTCAGACAGAAAAAAACCAAAGGAGCAGAAACCCTTCCTATCTCAGACCAAGCTGTTGAATTATTAGGCGAGCGCGGTAATGATGATGATTTAGTATTGCCTGGCTTACATTATAGTGCGTGGACAAATCTAAAGCTACAACAATGGATGATGAATGCAGGAATAAGTAAAACGATAACGTTCCATTGCGCTCGTCATACGTATGCAACCTTACAACTCACTTTAGGAACAGATATTTATACAGTTTCCAAGCTATTAGGGCATAAAGAATTGCGCACCACGCAGATTTATGCTAAAGTTATCGATGATAAAAAGCGTGAAGCGTCTAACCGTATTAAACTCGATTTATAATGATAAAAGACATTTTTGCATCACTAATATCGATCACCAAAGGTCTTCATAGGGATAAACGAACTGATAGAGAGTTCAGGGATTTAGTCTGCAACCAAAATGTAAAGATGCAGTACAAGGAAGCGCCACTTTTTATGATTGAGTTTCCAGAAAGAGCTTTAGGCGACAAACGCAAATACTACAAGAACTTAATCGACCAGGAAGCCAATAAAAAATTTAATGAGATCATTTCAAGCTTTCCTGCGAGTGCCACCGAACCAGAACACATCTTTAATTATAAAAGGCTGTTCAATCAGCATCATTCAAACCTTGAACGGGTAAAAAGCTACATAGATAAATACGAGCATTCGCGGGAGTCCATCCGCAACGAGGATACGTTTATAATTCAGTATTTAAAGGCTAATATGATTTGGCTCTATTTAGAACTTCAGGAACGATTTGGAAAATATGGCGATGAAGATATTTTAACTACTGAGGAAATCTACCAATATCATTTTAATGAAGTTTTGGATGAACTCGAAATTAAGCCTTCGGAAATCGGCAAAACTGCAATCAAAGAAAGAACAGTTGAGCCAGCATTCAATGCAATCGAAAGCGACTTGCCTCATAGACACCCCAAAGATAAGGTACTTGCCTATAAAGATATTGTGCAGCATTCAAAAAGTTTAGCAAGAGCGGAAGAAATGATGTTTGAAGCCGATATTATCGATAAGGATTACAATTTCATTCCCAACACAAAGCATAAAAACAAATCAGTATTGGGCGTACTCTATTTCCTATTTATTGAGAAAGACTACTTCAACAAAATAACAACTGATCCTTTTAAGCGGATTAAATCGACTGATATAGTACGATTCCTAAACCATCGCTACAATACCGATGCTCGAAAGCAATTTAAAACTTTTGAGAACAATGATGCAGAGCGCAATGACTTAATAAGTGCCGAATACATCCTAAAAAACCTACCAAATAAAATTCGGTAATTCATTGGTTTAGTTCCAATTATCATTTCCATTTTAAACTGTAAGCCGTTGTTTTTCAATGGCTTATTTGTATTTCCATTTCCGCAATTCATATCCGTTTCTATTTGAATTACCTATGTACTGTCCTTGACGAGCAAGGGCGACATTAGCGCTGATGTCCTTATTCAATTTAATCCATAAAGAAGATGGACACGAACATTAAAGAACAATTAAACCGCATTGAAAAACTGCTTACAGAACAGCAGACAATGCAAAAAACGGTACTCAATTTTAATGAAGCTTGTGCTTACTTAGAATTATCGCAGTCTCACTTGTACAAATTGACAAGTACGAACGCAGTACCTCATTACAAGCCTAACGGCAAAAAAATTTATTTCCAACGAGAAGAACTTGACCAATGGTTGCTACGCAACCGTATGGACTCAAGGGATGAAATCGAGCAGCAAGCTGCCGATTATCTAATCAAGAAAGGAAAGGTGCAGTTATGAAAGAGTTAATCGACCTCATCCTGGCGCTCTCACAGGAAATAAAGTTCATAAAAGCATATATTCAGCTTTTAAAGCAATCACGAGCAGAGCGATTAAAAGACTCGTGGATTGACAACCAAGATGTTTTGCAAACCTTGCATATAAGCAAGCGTACATTGCAAACCTTTCGCAAGAATGGCACGTTACCTTATAGCAAAGTAAAAGGCAAATTCTACTACAAGGTTTCTGATATAGAGGAACTACTTCAAAGCAATTACTATAACCCAAATTTTAAGTGTGATGGAGTTAAGTAGAAAGAACATTTTGGCAAAAACACATTATGGCATAAAGATATATGCCTATGTGTTGAGACAATTCTATCCCGATACAACCGTCCTTTCCCTTTCGGGAAGGACGTGCGGGATAACGCGTAACCCTTTTAATGCAGATAAGGAAATCTTATCGATTCGTATTGAGGACGGTATGGCTCTTCATAGTGATACAGAATACAAAAGTTTCTCAGGCGATGCCTTCGACTTTGCACAGTTCTATTTTGAAACCAAAACAGAAGACGAATTACTGAACAAGATTAACGATGCCTTGCATCTTAACCTTACAGTTGAAGAGGAAGATGAATTAAGCTGGGTAAATAAACCAGATGATACTTGGTATACAGACTGTAGTTTTTTTAAAGCACCGGTACGCAATGTATTTCCTTCGGAAACCTTACGTTTGGGCAAAATCCATCAATTAATTGTTGGCGATAAGTATAAAGCCATAACCGAGAAACTTAGGGCAATCGAGGATAGTAAGGAAAAACGGAAATTCAAAGCTAATCGCTTTGATTACGTCACATTCTCAGGAGTATTTGAACGCAGAAATGATAAGTTTCTGCAAAAGCATTCCAACCTTATCACACTTGATTTTGACCATTTGCAAGACATAGAAAAAGTCAGGCAACAACTACTTGATGATGAATATTTCGAAACCGAAATGCTTTTCATTTCACCATCTGGCGATGGCTTAAAATGGATTGTTCGCATTGAGCTGGGAGAATTCACGCATCAAGAGAACTTCTTGGCAATTACAAATTACATCAAACATACCTATAACCTTGAGGTTGACGCATCGGGAAAAGACGTTTCCAGAGCCTGTTTTTTACCGCACGATGCCAATGCCTACTTACATAAAAGACATAGACTACTATGAAAAAGAACTTCAATCCTAAAGACTGGTTGCATCAACCTAAGATTGCAGAGCAACCTATAGCAACCCCAAAAGCAACCCCTGCGGTTGGCATTGATAACAATGACATTGAAACCTACATCACGGCCATTGAACAATCTGGAATAGATATTACTGGCGATTATGCGCGCTGGCGTGATATTGGTTTTGCTTTTGCGGAAGCGTACAATGAACAAGGCAGAGAGTACTATCACAGAGTCAGTCGCCACTATACTGGTTATGACCAAAAGGAATGTGACGAACAGTACACAAAATGCCTGAATGCCAAAGGGCACGGCATCACGATTGCAACATTCTTTCATTATGCACATCAGGCAGGAATAAAACCGCAACGATCACAACCACAGGTTGCAACCTTGCCAGTTGCAGAAGCAACCAAAGAGCAACTACCTACCTTTCCAGATAGTCTCTACGACACGATACCTGATTTTCTAAAGCAGGTAATTGTGCCAGCAAACAGTAATGAAGAAAGAGACATTATGCTTTTGGGTGCGCTTACCGCTTTTAGTGCCTGTTTCCCTAATCTGTTTGGCATTTATGATGAACGCAAGGTGTACAGCAATCTGTACCTATTCGTAACCGCACCAGCAAGCGCAGGAAAGGGAAAGCTTAACCAAATCAAAAAGCTGGTTTCACCCATCCACAAGCTACATCGGGAACAAGCCAAAACGCTGAAACAACAATTTGAAAGTGAAATGGCTACATACAATATGAATAAGGGTAAAAATGAAAACCTTGAGAAACCGGGCAAACCGCCAGAACGTATGCTTTTTATTCCTGCAAACAATAGTGTGACTGGGGTTTATCAATTAATTTCAGATAACAAGGGAAAGGGCTTAATGTTTGAAACCGAAGGAGACACTTTAGCACAAGCTTTTAAAAGTGATTATGGTAATTATAGTGATGGATTTAGAAAAGCATTTCATCACGAAACAATTAGCTATTACCGTAGAACAGATCGCGAATATGTAGATATTGAAAACCCTTGTTTATCTACGGTGTTATCAGGTACACCTAAACAAATAGCAGCATTAGTTCCTAATGCAGAAAACGGCTTATTCAGCAGGTTTATATTCTACTATATGAACATCAAACCAGTCTGGAAAGATGTATTTGCCAAACGTGCAAAGCTTGGTTTGGAAGAACATTATGAGCAACTGGGCAAGGAATTTTTAGGACTATACAGAACCCTCAAAAACAATCCGCCTATTGAAGTGACGCTTTCGCGGAAGCAACAGCAGCAATTCAATGAGTTTTTTGCAGCCTTGCAAACTAAATATATCAACTTGCAACCTGAAGAATATATTGCAACGGTAAGACGCTTAGGCCTAATCGCGTTTCGCTTCACAATGCTTTTTACAGCCTTGCGAATTATGGAAGATGGCGATGTAAATAAAATTAAGGAGTGTGAGGATGAAGATTTTCAAAACGCTATTGCGATGATTGACATATTAGTAAAACATAGCAGTAAGGTATTTAATGATTTACCTGTAGAGCCTAAAACACAAAAGCGACTTAACAAAAAAGAAAGGTTTCTAGAGCAATTAGCCATAAAATTTACGAGACAAGATTATTTAAAAGTAGCGAGCAAGCTTAAAATTCCGCATAAAACAGCTGAGGGCTACATTACAAACTTTGTAAAAACAGGACTTGTACATAGGGATGCTCACGGCAAATATGAAAAGCCATCTTAAAACAAAACCGAGGGAATACCTCGGTTTTACTTTGTAATTATCTGCGCTTAGTCGGTTTCAATTTAGTTTTTTTATTTCTAATCAACCTGTGAAAATTACTTTCAAATTTTCTAGTTTGCTTGTTTATCGTATCTTCATTTTCATTCAAATCTTTCATTACAGAATTAGCTTTCATTAAATAGCTAAAGTAATTCCCCCAATTATAAGTCTTCTCAGGATCTGGAAGATATTTATTAGGACGTTTAGGATCAGGTATTCGTTTTAAAACTCGCTTACCACCTAGTATGGTAAAACGTTTAAAAAGTTTATTCTTAAAAAGCCCTTTGTGTTTATGATGTTTTTTATTGGCATAAAATTTACCGCGTTTGATACTGCGTATCATACTACGGTAATATTTTGAAATCCCTTGTGCTTTAACATAAACCCTTTTACCTGTATATTCAAAACCAAGATACTCTAGTTGATGGTAGGTATTAACCTTATCTTCAGGACATACTAATCCGCCTTTATAATAACCGTCAATAAAAGAATACCTGTAGAGTTTAGTTTTATCTGGGTGAATATTAAGATTACAACTATTCGTATCCCTAATAGCATCAAGCATAGTTTGATGAATAAAATTTTCAGACTCTCTCGGACAAATCAATATCAAATCATCACTATAACGCTGATAAAAGCCACCTACAGATGTAATAGCATTATACATAGCTTCATCAAAACTAAGCATATAGATGTTCGCTAAAGTAGCACTCATAGGGCTACCTTGTGGTATCCCTTTTTTAGAAAAAGAATTTTTGTGTTGTTTTAGCCCTTTCTCACCGCGTCGCTCAGAGTATACCAACTGACTGTGATATTTATAAAAATCTTTCTTTTTACAAAATGCTATAACACGTTCTCTTTTAAAGTTCACACGTTTAGATACTTTTTTCTGCTTCCAGATAATCTTTTTAGGGTTATTAGGTTTATTGCGTTCAACCCACAATCTATCATAAAAAGTATTATGCAGTTCATTAATTTTTACATAACGTTTTTTAGTGAGTGCTTTAAATACATTGTAATGGTCGTCAGGCATCGTTAGCCTATTCTTATCATCATATTTATTTAAAACCAACTTCCAATGATGATGTAAAATTTTATGGTCTAACTCATCAAAGAAATTAGATACATCTGCCACAATAATACTTACAGGTTTACCCTTAAAATTATTTATAGCAGAAAATGCATCGTGAGCAAACTCAATGTTAGATTTATTACCTTTTGCTTTATTCCCTTTTCTTATTTTTCTATAAGCTACAGGGCAATCTTTATAAGTTTTTCTTCTCAAATAACATTCATACATAACACTCAAATAGTAACTGTAATAACTGAATATTAGAGAATCTAAATGGGATGCATAAAGTATAGGACGTTTTTTGGGTGGGTCTTTAGGTTTACGTATACGCTTTCCATATACATTTTTATCTGAGTTTTCAGGTCGAAACTTACGTTGTATTATTTCACGTTTTATAAATGGTGTAAACCTGTGTTTTTTTATTCTATCTGGATCTTTTACGTACTCAACTAACCAAGATTTATCTCTAGGTTTAAAAGGAAGACCAATATGTGGATATTGTTTTAGTTTGTACCAATCTTTTACAGCCATAATAAAAAAATGAGCTGACCGGGACTATATTTTCGCCTATATGTGGTAGTACATCCATTGCTACTTTATTGCAGAATTAAATCCGCTCATAGATAGCGTCCCTACGCTAATTAGAATACTTATTGCTGTATTAATTATTATTATAAATATATCAAACAATATGACACATTTACTCATTAACAGCTTATTACAGTTCCTTGTAAGGTTACTGCTCTCTTTCCTACTAAAGGGAAGAGATACAATGCCTCACTTTGGAATGTTCAATCAAACTATGGACAACCCATAGTTGGGTGCATTCCAACTCTTCAGCTAGAATACCATAAGAAAACGTACATACCGGCTAGCCAGCTCTTTCCCCAAATATATTAATATTTATATTCCTACAATATTTTATTTTTCAAATTGTTAACAACTGTTCACTTCTTTTTATCAGTTGTTTTTTTCTTTTTCTTATATTAGACAAATATTGACAAGTCAAAATTTTCCCAAAAATGACGTTCGGCGAACATATTAGAAAGCTAAGAGAGCAAAAGCAATTATTGTTACGTGAGGTCGCATCGCAAATGAATATCGATACAGCCTTACTTAGCAAAATTGAACGTAGCACACGTATAGCAAGAAAAGAGCAAGTACAAGCTTTAGCAGTAGCACTCAATGAAAATGAAACGGAATTATTAAAAATCTGGATGGCAGATAAAATAACAGAAATGCTAAAAGAGGAAAAGAACAGTACGGAAATCCTCAAAATTGCTGAAGAAAAAATTAAGAACTTTAAAGATTTAGAATAAAATAACATCATCATACAAAATGACACTTACCGAAATATTAAAAGATTCCAACTACAAGTTAACCCAATTTCAACCTGAACAAATAGAGCGTTTAGAGGCTACTATTTTTACCAAAGATGTAAGAGGAAAAGAAACACCATATATTAAATGTTTAGTACGTAATAAGGATATAAAGTTAACACCCGAAGAAGCGGTTAGACAACTGTACCTAATGGTGCTCAATGAAGTATACGATTATTCGTTTGATCGTATGGAGCTAGAATACGCAGTAAGTTTCGGACGTGAAAAGAAACGTGCAGACATTGTCGTATTTGACAAGAAGGATACAAGGGCTATTTACTTAATGGTAGAGCTTAAAAAGCCAAAGTTAAAAGATGGTAAAGAGCAATTAAAATCCTATTGTAATGCTACAGGCGCACCTATTGGAGTTTGGAGTAACGGAGATTCTATTTCATACTATCACAGAAAAGACCCTAACTATTTCGAAGATATTTCAGCAATACCAAACGCCAATGAAAAATTATCAGACATACTTTCTGAGCGTTGGACGATAGATGATCTTATCAAAAAAGACAAACTTGTTACAGAGAAAAAATCTCTAAAAGATTTGATTCTCGAAATGGAAGATGAGGTATTAGCAAATGCAGGTGTAGATGTATTTGAAGAACTCTTTAAACTCATTTTTACCAAGTTGTATGATGAAATGGAAAGCGGTAGAAATAAAACCAGACATTTAGTATTCCGTAATTATGGAGATACAGAATCTGAATTAAAAGAGAAAATTCAAAAGCTTTTTGAAAAAGCAAATAGCAAATGGGAAGGTGTATTTTCAGAAGATGCTAAGTTAATGTTGACACCATCCCACTTATCGGTTTGTGTGTCTTCCTTACAGGATGTAAAGCTATTCAACTCAAACTTAGATGTGGTAGATGAAGCGTTTGAATACTTGATTAATAAAAGTAGTAAAGGCGAAAAAGGACAATACTTTACACCGCGCTATGTTATTGATATGTGTGTAAAAATGATGAATCCACAAGAACACGAAACTATTATTGATACGGCAGCTGGGAGTTGTGGGTTTCCTGTACATTCCTTTTTTCACGTAAAAAATCAAATTCACAAGGAGGAAGGTATTGTTGATGATGAATTAATGACAACCAAGCCACCGATACCAAGAGTTCAAGATTATGTACAAAACAATGTGTTTGCTATAGATTTTGATGAAAAAGCGGTACGTGTAGCCAGAACATTAAATTTAATTGCTGGTGATGGTCAAACCAATGTATTGCATCTAAATACATTAGATTATGAGCGTTGGGATGAAAAAACAGATGATGAAAACTGGCAAGATACCTATTACACAGGCTGGAAAAACTTAAGAAAGCAAAGAGCTAGTAGTAGCTCTAACAGAGATTTCAATTTCGATGTATTAATGGCAAATCCACCATTTGCCGGAGATATTAAAGAAAGTAGAATATTAGCTAAGTATGAATTAGGGAAAAAACCAAACGGCAAATACCAAACTAAAGTAGGTAGAGACATTCTGTTTATAGAGCGCAATCTCGATTTCTTAAAACCTGGTGGGCGTATGGCAGTAGTATTGCCACAAGGTAGGTTTAACAATAGTAGTGATAAAAACATACGCGATTACATTGCAGAGCATTGCCGCATATTAGCAGTAGTAGGTTTACACGGTAACGTATTTAAACCACATACAGGTACTAAAACATCCGTGTTATTTGTACAAAAATGGGATGATACATTATGCCCTAAGGTAGACGATTATCCTATTTTCTTTGCAACAATGCAAGAGCCAAGTAAAGACAGTAGTGGTGAAAAAATCTTTGTCAAGAAAAGTGAGTTTCCAAAAGCTAAAACAGCTAACAAAGATGTTGATGATGATGCTGTAGCAGAGCCAGTAGATCATTATGATGAAACCCCTAAAAATCTTGATGAATATTTATTAGATACCCACGGTCACCTCATCGTTAAACACGACTTATATAACCACGATGGATTAACCAAAGACGGTATAGCCGAAGCCTTTATAGAGTTTGCCAAGAAAGAAAAACTGTCTTTTGTGGGAAAGCGTTAAGCCCTTTTAACGAAACCCGTTATAGGGAACTGTTGGAAGGGCTAGAGATTAGTGTTTTGAATTTCAAAGAAGTTATTAATAATGATTTTGGAAGAATTGACAGTGAATTTTTTGGAAGTGATTTTTTAAATAAAGAAATAAAACTTAAACAAAATGTTGTAAAAAAAATATCAGAATTAGCAGTTGTTACCGATGGAGAACACGGTTCTCCTGACCTTGATGAGAATAGTGGTATCTTATATTTATCTGGTCATAATATAAAAGAGAATTATCTTGATTTAGATAACACCAGAAGGTGTTCTGAAAAATTACATTTAAAAAACTTACGCTCAGCACTTAAAGTTGACAATGTGTTAATGTCAATTGTAGGTACTATTGGTAGATCAAGTGTTGTTTATGATGATGTATTAGCAAATACCGACAGAAATGTTGCTACAATAAAAAAAATTGACAATAATCTGAATCCCAAGTTTTTATCTACTTTTTTAAATTCATCTTATGGTAAGTATCAGACTGAGAGATTTTCGACAGGAAATGTACAGCCGCTTTTAAACTTATTACAAGTAAAATCAATTTTAGTACCTCTGTTGTCTCAAGATTTTCAAGGAAAAATTGATGATATTGTTGTTGAATCTAAACTTAATAGAGAACAAGGAAAACAAATCTACAAACAAGCTGAAAAATTATTGCTCGAACAATTAGGCTTACAAGACTTCACACCAAGTTCAGATGGTATTAATGTTAAATCACTTTCAAATAGTTTTGGGGATACAGGTAGATTAGATGCAGAGTATTACCAACCTAAATATGATGAAATAGTAGAGAAAATAAAATCACAACCCTACGTTAGTTTAATAAATATTGTAAGCATTAAAAAGTCTATTGAGCCAGGTTCTAAAAACTATAGCGAAGAAGGGCTACCTTTTATGCGTGTAGCAGATTATTCTAAATTTGGCTTAACAGAACCTCAAAAGTATTTAGCGTCAGATTTTGTTTCCGAAAATAAGGATAAGATTAAAAAGCTAAAGCCTAAGAAAGGAACTATTTTATTTTCAAAAGATGGTAGTGTAGGAACTGCTTATCATTTAAGAGAAGATTTCAATGGTATTACCTCTGGAGCAATTTTGCATTTAAAAGTAAAAGATGAGTCTAAAATTATTCCAGAATATTTAACGCTGGCTTTAAATTCCCAAGTAGTGCAAATGCAAGCAGAAAGAGATGCAGGTGGTTCTATTATTTTGCATTGGCGGGTAAGCGAAATAGAAAATGTACTTGTGCCAGTAATAGACTATATAAAACAACAAGAAATTGCAGCTTTAGTAGAAGAAAGCTTTGCGCTAAAAAAACAAAGTGAGCATTTATTCGAAGTAGCCAAAAGAGCAGTAGAGATAGCTATTGAAGAAGGCGAAGATAAAGGGTTAGAATATATTAATGTGAATACTAAAAACCTTAATTAATGAGTTATTTTCAAAGTAGAGATTTTACAACAGGTTTAGAACACTACGCTACAGTGCTAGAGGAACTAGCAAAATCTAACAATGAAGATTATAGAGAATCCTTCTTTGAAAATATAAAAGAAGATAGACAATTGTATATGCACTATACACCTAATCAATTCTCTTCTTTAATTACAAATTCTGTATCTAAAACACCTAAAACGGTATTAGATCCTTGCTGTGGATTAGGTAATATCTTGTATTTTCTTCATAATAAATTTGATGACGCCAAACTTACAGGTATAGAAATTAATACTACTATTGCCAAAATAACGCAATTACTCATTCCTGATGCAGAAATTAACAGTGCAGATGCTTTAACATATACAGGTTATAACACATACGACCTTATAGTAGCGAACATACCTTTGGGATTACGGCTAAACTATCAAGGTAAAAAAATGTCTTCGGAAGAAGCGTTTACACTTAAAACACTAGAGTTACTGAATGAAAAAGGAGAAGCCTTTCTCTTTTCTAGTAATGCATTTCTTACTACAGCATCATCGGCAAATGTTAGAGAAAGTATTATGCCAAACATAAATGCTATAGTAGCCTTACCTGTTGCTAATCCTTCATATTCAAGTGTCAAACGCTATCTAGTACATCTTACAAAAACACATACAGAGAATATGCACTTTGGGGTAATAGATAAAATGAAAGATATCAAAAATACTATTACAAATCATTTGTCATTAACATTACCCAAAAAAGACCTTGAAAATCGCCTTAACCCTGAATATTATTTAAGCCTTAATTCAGGTAAATATGATTTTATAGATGAATTTGAAACTAAAAACTTAGAAGACCTTGCAGAAATTATAAGAGGGGCATACATAAAGCAGGATAGAAAAAAAGCTCAAGGCAATTATCTGTTAATTAGACCAATTGATATAAAAGATAATACCGTTCTTGTGAGTGAAAAGTCAAGGTATATAAATGTGCTTGATAGTAAAGCTGAAGAAAGGGCGTTAGCACAACCTGGTGATATACTTATTTCAACTGTTTTTAACCAAGGCAAAATATATAGAGTTAAGCAAAATGATCCACCAATCGTAGTATCCAATAATATGGTCATTTTAAGAGGTATAGATAATGATTACCTCAAAGTGTATTTTGATACAGAAAAAGGAAGAGAAATATTCAAAACCCAAACAGAAGATTTACAAACAGGAGCGGTAATTCCGCAAATTTCTATTTCAAGTTTAAAAAGAATTAAAATTCCAATATTTCCAATTGAGGATATTAGTAGTTGGGGTGATGATGCTATAGAACACGCAGACAAAGAAGAGCTAGAACAACTTAAAGAGCAAGTAGAGTATTATAAAGCAAAGCTAGAAGAGCATAAACGTAATGCCATTTCAATAGATGGGTTCAAGCAAATACTGGAGAATAGAGACAAAAAGATTTTAGACGAATTACAAAAAATAGGAACTAAGCTAGATTCTATTTTAGAAGTACTAAATACATTACAGGATGATTTTATTAGAATCAAGTCCAACTACAGAGATGATGAAGAAAAAATTTTCTTACTGTTATCATCTTTAGATAGGCGCATTAAATCGGTTTTAGATGAAAAGCGAGAAACCATTGAAGAATATGAATTACTTACACAACGCTGGCTTCATTTATGGGAAGAATTACATCCATCATCAAAAAAATTCTTACCCTTAGCAGAATTTTTATATGATGAATTAGTCAATCTTAAAGAACCTGACTTTTCACCTTTTGTATTACAATATTGCCGAACACTAGAAAATGAGATATTAATAAAACTATTTCAAAAATATCATTCAGAAGGTTTAGCCAATGTAAATATTGAAGAACTTGTAACTTATGACATAGAAAATAGAACAAAGGCAGCAAAATTTGCTTTATATGTCAAAAGAAACAATACACATTATCCTTTAGGAGATATGCATTGGATTTTAAACTTAATGAAGCCAAAAGGAAGTACCTATAAAAAAAGTCTCTTACTACAACATTTCAGAGCATTTTGCACAACCTATTTTCAAGAAGAAATTACAAGTGAAGATTTCTTAAATCAGATACAGACAATTCAAAAAGAATATAGAAATAAAGCAGCACACGTCAGCACTTTAGATTTAAAATCAGCTGAAGAATGTAGAGATTTATTGAGAAAAAGTTTGAATCAATTTTTAGAAATGAAAATTTCTTAAATAGCAGAATTAATGATTAACATTATAACGTACAAAAGCAGGTTAATAGTTCGTAAAATAAATTGAAATAACTAGTAGTATGGCAAACCAATTACCACAAGAAAGCGAGTTTTTACTTTACACAACACCGCAAGGCGAGGTAAACTTGCAAGTACTTATTTTAGACGAAACCGTTTGGCTCACACAAGAAGGGATGCAAGAATTGTTTGGCAGAGCAAAATCTACCATTAGCGAGCATATTTCTAATGTATTTCAAGAAGGTGAACTCATAGAAGAAGAGGTTGTTCGGAATTTCCGAACAACCACAAAACACGGTGCTATAAAGGGTAAAACACAAACACATACCACCAAATTTTACAATCTAGACGTTATTATTTCTGTGGGCTATCGTGTAAAATCGCTTCAGGGTACACAATTTCGTATATGGGCCACCAAAACCTTACGCGAATATATTATAAAAGGCTTTGTTTTAGATGATAACCGTTTAAAACAAGCACAAAGCACATTCGGCAAAGACTATTTTAGAGAGTTACTCGATAGAGTACGCTCTATACGTGCTAGTGAGCAACGCATTTACCATCAAGTAACACAAATATTTGCAGAGTGTAGTATTGATTATAATCCTAAAAGCGAGATTACTAAAAACTTTTATGCAATGGTGCAAAACAAGTTTCATTTCGCCATTACAGGACAAACAGCAGCCGAAATCATTCATAAAAGAGCAGACAGCAAAAAGCCAAAAATGGGCTTAACCACCTATAAAAATGCACCAGACGGCAGAGTCTTAAAAACCGATGCTAAAATCGCAAAAAACTATCTCGAAGAAGACGAAATTAAAGAACTAGAGCGCAACGTTTCTGGCTACTTCGATTATATCGAAAACCTAATCAAAAGACGTAACACCTTTACTATGCAAGGTCTTGCAGAAAGCGTGGACAAGTTTTTAAACTTTAACGAATATCAAATATTAGAAGGTAAAGGACGTATTTCAAACAAACAGGCAGTTGCAAAAGCAGCTAAAGAATATGATACATTTAATAAAACCCAAAAAATCATTTCAGATTTTGACAAGCATCTAAAACAAGCAAAAAACTCAGGAAATAATTAATAACGAAGTATAATAATTACAAAAAACCCCAAGCCCAATATGTAAACTAAAAAAATAATATGTTATGAAAGAACACATCAAATTCAACATACTTAACTTCAATTGGCCTCGTAAGCTTTTAACTTTTTACGTGTCACTCAATAAAGAAGAAGGTGTAGACACCATTCATTACAGAAAGTTTCCATATAACATAACCGATGTGTTCAGTAAGGAAGAATTAGAGGGGAAAGAAGAAATTTATACCACTTTTACAACACCCAAAAAAGACTTCAAAGCTTTAAAAGTAGATTGTAACAATGCCAATCTAGACCTGTACAAGCAGTTTCTTAACACTCAAATAAGAAAGTATTTTGATAGCCTAAACATCATTAATCGCAAAAACGGTGTGCTTAAAGATAGACAGGTTTGGGTAGTAGATAAAGACAGATATCATAAGGACTATCACTATTACGATAGATTCACGCTTAAAATTCAAATAGGCCAAGTTTCAAAACACCCCGAGTTGGTCGTGTCTTACAATGGTACATCAAAAATTTTAAAAAAATCAATACTAGAACTAGAAGATTCACATCTGGCAACCAAGGCTATTTACAGAAATAGAGTAGTAAATCTACAAGTTGATACAGATACACCTGAAAAACAAGAATTCTACAACAGTTTGATTTTAGAAGAAGTGTTCCCGCGTTTAAATCCTAAACTTCAAAGAGCGCTCAACATTCCTTTTAAATTTGAAAAAACTGAAAACAGATATACCCAATATCTTGAGAAAATTGAAAAATTCACCAAAGAATACCTTTATACCGAAGATTTTAAAAAGATATGCGATTTTAGAAGTCAAGAATTTATAGATGCTCCATTAAGCCGCATAGGTCATATACCTAAAGACAAAGGTCTATTAGAATATGGTAAAAATGCTCAGGGTAATAAGCAAACTGGCATCACACCAAAATTAGAACTTAATAGATACAGACCTTATTTTAGGCCACCCAATCCAAACATCAAATTCTTTTTTATTTATCACAAAGAACACGAGGCAACCATAAAAAAACTATGGGGGTATCTTAAAAAAGGGACAGGTAAATACTACCAAGGTTTAAAAAAATTCATCGATATTCCTGTCAATTCAGCACCAAAGCACTTCATAGAATTTGAAAATAAGAAAAACCCAATTCCTGAAATAGAAGAAAAACTTGGTGATTTAAAATGGGATCCATCAGTTGCATACCTCGCATTTTACATTAGCCCATACACCCGTTTTGAATCCGACCCCGAACTAAAGAATATTTATTATCAGTTAAAAGAATTATGTCTTAAAGAAGACATTATGACCCAAGCTATAGATTTTGAAGATTTACAACGCAACATCAATAACTATCAATGGCACCTAAACAACATTTCATTGGCCATTCACGCTAAATTAGGCGGTAAACCTTGGAAACTCGCGCTTACCGAAAAGAAAGAATTGGTTATTGGTGTAGGCGCATTTACTAATCAAGAAAAAAATCACCGTTATGTAGCAAGTGCATTTAGCTTTCAAAATAATGGTATTTTCAATAGGTTCAATTGTTTTTCAAAAACAGAAACTGAGGTATTAGCAGGAAGCATCGTTACAGCAATCCGAACATTTTTTAACCAGACCGAAGCAGATAAGATTGTGATTCACTTTTATAAGGAAATGAGTAAAAAAGAAATGCAACCCATTCTTGAAGGTATGCATAACCTTAACTTGGAAAACAAGCCTATTTACATTCTTAATATCAATAAAACTGAAACTAAAGACATCATAGCATACGACACAGATTTTGTAGATAATCTGATGCCTTATAGCGGTACATTCATACGCTTAGGCGAGCGTAAATTTTTGTTATTTAACAACGGTAGATTTGAAGGCGAACGCTTTTATGATTCTGATGGCTTTCCATTTCCAATTAAAGTCAGTATGAGTAGCCCTAATGAAGATGCTTTTGAAGATGAAAATGTAATTACTGAGTTGCTAACACAAGTTTTTCAGTTTAGTAGATTGTACTGGAAATCCTTAAAACCTCAAAATGTACCTATAACAATTAAATACCCTGAAATGGTTGCACAATTAGTACCACGTTTTAAAAACGATATTGATGAGGAAGCAAAAAATAAACTTTGGTTTTTATAATTATGAAATTAACTAAAGAACAAAAGGCTATAATCAATTCTGAGGGCAACATTCGTATTAACGCTATTGCTGGTTCGGGCAAAACGACTACAGTAATTGAATATGCTGCAAGCAGACCCAAAACAGCTAAAATTCTATACTTGGTATTTAATAAATCTGTTAAAACAGAAGCAATACACAAGTTTAAACAAAAGGGCTTATCCAACGTTAAAGTAGAAACTGCTCACTCTCTGGCACATCGTTACATAGTTAGGAAACACAATTATAGAGTCTGCCAAGGATACAAGTCACACGAGTTAGTACCAATATTAGGTTTATTCGAAGATTCACAACGTCACGGTGCGTACATATTAGCAAATCACATCAACAAGTTAGCATCATATTACTGTAATAGTGATGCTGAAAGAGTAAGCGATTTAAAATATTTGGAAACACTAACAGACCCAAAGGCAAAAGGTTTTGTTTCAAAGTATTTAGACACCATAGTTGAAAAAACAGAATACTTCATCGAACGAATGGATAAAGGTGAAATAGATATCATACACGATTTCTACCTCAAAAAGTACCAACTCTCTTTTCCTAAATTAAAGTATGATTACATACTATTTGATGAAGGTCAAGATGCCTCAGCAGCTATGCTCGATATTTTTATGAGCCAAGAGGCAACTAAGGTAATTGTAGGCGATACACATCAACAAATCTATTCCTGGCGATATGCGGTAAACTCTTTAGAAAAGGCAAAGTTTAAGACATACAACTTATCTACCAGTTTTAGGTTTAATCAAGATATTGCAGATTTAGCCAAAAGCACATTAGACCTAAAACGAAATGTAGTGGAGTACAATGCGGTATCAATTCAAGGTAAGGGAAATTGTGATACAATTGAAACAAAAGCAATATTAGCACGAACCAATTTAGGTTTATTAGTCAATGCAATAGAATATGTTGTTGAAGAAAACAAAGCATCTAAAATTTACTTTGAGGGCAATATTAATTCTTATACTTATGCTGAAGATGGGGCATCGCTTTACGATATTTTAAATCTATATCAAGACAAAAAACATCTGATTAGAGATACACTGATTAAGGGGATGAAGGATTTAGAGGATTTAGAGGATTATATTAAGCAAACCGAAGATGTTCAATTGGGCCTAATGGTAGAGGTAGTAAAAAAATACGGCGATAAAATTCCTGCCATTATTAAGGAAATTAAAACAAAGCACATCAATAGCGATAGAAAGGATGAAGCAGAAATCATCTTTTCAACCGTGCACCGCAGTAAAGGTATGGAATATGATGCGGTAAAGTTGGCAGCAGATTTTATTGATAAAGATAGAATACAGCACCTACAAGACGAATACGAAGGTTTATTAGCAGATAGAATAAATGAAGAAATAAATCTCTTATATGTAGCCATAACAAGGGCGAAGAATACATTGGTAATTCCAGAAAATTACATTCCCGATTATTTTAAATCATCCCCCAATATTAAACCTATTACCGTCCCGGCAGAAGAAGATCAACAAATCGATGAAAATTCCCCTATTGCAAAAGAAATTCAAAAAAAGTACCCGAAAGCCTTTACACCTTGGACGTTTGAACAAGACCAAATACTAAAACAGGGGTTACGTGATGGTATTACTATCAAAGGGATCGCAACAACCCTAGAACGCTCAACCAAATCAATCAGAGCAAGAATGAAAGTTTTATCAATTAAATAATTTTATAATGTCAGAAAATATTTTAACAAGAAAACAACTATATGATTTAGTTTGGAGTAAACCAGTTACCCATATTGCTAAAGAATATGGGTTTTCTGACAATGGTATACGTAAGATTTGCAAAAAGAATAACATTCCATTACCTAAAAATGGATATTGGTCTAAAATTAAATTCAATAAAAAAGTAACTAAAACAAAACTGCCTAAGCAAGACGATAATCCCCAAATCACTTTAGAGAAGTCTATCTCTGTCGTTTCTGGGGGCAACCATATCAATTCTCAGATGGCTTTAAGGAAAAAGGAACTTAAGGAAATAGAGGATTTGACGTTTACAGTTCCAGATCGCATATCAAAACCGCATAAGTATGTAACGGCCACCAAAGAGTATCACAAACAGTTGAAGATAATACGAAAACGAGGTGGCTGGAGTAGCGATGTGGATTCATCAGATGCTTTGAATATAAATGTGTCAGAAAGCTTAGTCCCAAGAGCCCTCAGAATATTTGATACGTTACTTAAAGTTTTTGACAAAAGAGGTTACAAGATTTCCTCAAATAAAAAGACAGAAGTAACCATAAATGGGCAATCCTACTCAATACGCATCACGGAGAAATCAAAGAGAGTAAAACGAGAAGACAATCGAAGTTGGGACTCTTACGTTTTTGTTCCCACGGGTAGATTATGCTTAAAAATTGATGATTACTCACCTATAAAAGAATGGGCGGATTCAAAAACTAAACAATTAGAAGAAAGAGTTCTTGATATTCTTTCTTGGCTAGAAATCAGGGCCAAAAAAGATGAGGAACAAGCAATCCAAAGAGCTCTATGGCGTAAAAAAATTGAGGAAGAAAGAGAAAGAGAAAAGCAACTACAAGCATTAAAGGATAATGAATTGAATCGTTTTCAACAATTATTTGATACCGCATCTCGATGGCATAAATCTCAATACCTGAGAAACTACATCAATGAGTTTGAAAAATATGCACTTGATTCAAAAACGCTTGATCCCGATAAACAAGAGTGGATTAAATGGGCAAAGGAAAAAGCAGATTGGTACGACCCCTTTATAGAAAAAGAAGTCGATCTGCTAAAGGATGTTGATAGAGATACGTTAAAATCTAAAAAGAAAAACTATTGGTAGTAAATGAAACACACTAAAAGCCCCACCTTCGGCACTCGCTCATTCATTCGTTCCGCGCGCTACACTCATTCAATCGCAAAAGCCTACGGTTCCGCGCAGCACCAGCAATAGTTTTATTAAGCATAGGATTTTTAAAGAAACGAAGTTCAAAACTATTGCTCGTGCTTTTTGCCTTTGCCCTCGGGTTTTCTCTTTCAATTAAACAGCAGTACAAACAATAAACATTCGGGAAGGCAGGTAATAAGGTGTTCGTCAGTTGTTCCATTTAGTTCCATAAAACATATCTGCAAGCCAGCATCGATTTTCCATTGTCACCTCGAGCGCAGTCGAGAGGTCTTAAATACAAATAACACTTTTACAGGTATGGCTTGCATATACCATAAATAGCCCCACTGCGGCGACACGTCCTCGCTGGCACTATTTATTTGTTTTATTGCACACATTTCACGCATTCCTCACCCGTAGCTACTCTATCACCCCAAACCCCAATTAGGTTTTGCGCTATCGCGCAAGTGTTTTTTTGGGGTGTTACCGCTACTTAATGTTTTGCGAGCCTGCGGGTCGCTTCGGGCTACGACCTAAACCCCATAGCAGAATTTCGTTATGAGAAGGTCAAAACGCTAAGAAATCAATCTTTAAAATACAAGAGCATAGTGGTAACTACGATTGAAGGATTTTAAAGAAGCAAAGCGATTGAGTTCGACGCGTTTTTTGACTTCGGAATAGGAAGTCTGCTATAGGGCTTAGGTCTACAGGCTGTCACAGTTTTTGAGTGCATCCAAGTCACAATATGAAATCACCGCTGCCATTCTATAAAACTGAATTGAAACAATAAAGCAACCATCTTTAAATGACATTTAAACCACAATCAAACAGCGGATGATTACATATTGCAACCGCTCGCAAGAGCAGCTCATTCCGTCAGCAATTTAAGCCAACGCACTACGGCAGGTTATACATCTCACATTGGAATGTAAATCCCAAATCACCCATTTCCTCAAAATCCGCAATTCCTTAAACCACCTTTTTAAAGAAAGATGATAACCCACCGCCACCGAAATAAATTGCTTCCTACAATCGCTGCACTTGCCTTTCCCACCGCATCAAAAAACAGCGCCAGCCTTGTGTATGCTACATAGCCGTGAGAGCCTTCCGCTCGAATCAATCAAACAACCGATATATCCTCAAAAAAAGGAATTTCAATTAAATAAACTCGCTACAGGCTATCACTCACAGCACCCTCGCTCATCTCGCAGTCGGCTCGCGCCTTTTGGATTACCTGCTCAACAAACTGAGTAAAACTTATATACAATCTGATTTTATATTAGATTGATATAAGGTTATGAAGTTAATATTTATACTTCTACTACTTCTGCATCAGGAGCATTAGTTTTTACGGAATCAATACCATTTTCCATTCCAGATGAACTCTCGTACATTTCACTTGTACCGATAACTTGACCATTCGAAGCTTTTAAATTAAAGTAATGCTTGCCATTACTCGACTTTTTTCTATCGTAGCGGCTATCATCTTGCGAGTTTTTTCGAACAGACTCGATACCATTTTCACATCCAGCTTTTGAAGAATAACCTTCACTTGCTAAAATATTTTGACCATTTCCTGCTTTTAATCTAAAGCGGTATTCACTTTTTGCATCCTTGTAAATTTCAAATTTTGCCATTGTCTATAAATTTAATTTAAATACTAAAGATAGTAAAAGAGTAAAAAGAAGGCAAATATAGATGGCTTCCAACGCCCACCGCTATATTCCAGTAAAGCTCAAGCCCCAAGGGTTTTGAAAAAAATAGTACGCTACAAAATGGCGTACTTTTTTTAAAACCTTATCCAAGCGCACGATTTTTTCCAAAAAGCTTGACAGAAATGCCACGCCATCAGCAAAACGGCTTTCTTTTTTCTCTTTTTCTTTTAAAAAAATGTGTTCATTTTCTTAGTTGAATGCAAAACACAGCAAAAGTCTGCAACCTAAACTGATAGTATCTATTTGCACAGAAGTTGCCATATATTACGCAGAACTGGTATTGCTTCAGGCCAAAGCCATACCAAGTCCGAATCAAATTTTGTTTAACCCCAAAAAATCAGAACAATGGGTAAAATAGCACAAGGAATCTTAGGTGGGCTTTCAGGTAAGGTTGGAAACGTTATCGGTGGAAGCTGGAAAGGAATTGACTACATTAGAATTAAACCTTCAAGTGTAGCCAATCCACGTACTGAAGGTCAGGTAAACCAACGAAACAGGTTTACTGTGACTTTAGAATTTTTACAGGCAATTAAGCCGTTTATCAAACAAGGTTACAAATCGCTCGCGATTAAGAAAACCGAGTTTAACGCAGCTATGTCGTACATTTTGAACAATGCGGTAACAGGTACTGCACCTAACTTTAACGTCAATTACAATGATGCTTTAGTTAGCCGTGGAGGACTTTCAGGTGTTCTAAATGGAACTACTGATTTAACCAACCCTGGTGAAGTAACTTTCGACTGGGATGATAACTCGGTAGAAGGAAATGCTAATACGACCGATAAAGCAATGCTATTGGTTTACAATCCAGCAAAGAAAGAATCCATTTCTGTAACTGATGGTAACCTCAGAACTTCAGGAAGTCAAACCATAGTTATTCCGACTACCTACGCTGGAGATACTGTAGAACTGTTTGCAGCTTTCATTAATGCAGATGGCAGTCAAGTATCTAACAGTACTTATTTAGGCTCTGGAACCGCTCAATAAGTCTTAGGATTGAAGTTAAGAAACCGCTCTTTGTGAGCGGTTTTTTTATGCTCTATTCATTAAATTTTCTATCTTAGTGACCTAATAATGATAGTTTACCATTTGTGATTATTTGCCGCCAATTATCCTTTTTCTGAATTACTTTGTATCCTATTTGTTGCCTAAACCATCGCATCTCAACAATATCAACAATAGTTACATTCTGTATCGGGAAATAAAACCCTTAAAATAAAGCCTTAAGTTAATTTATGATTTTTTTGCATTTAAAATACGCCTTAGTTTAACAGCTAATGATGCATTGGCCTGTGGTAACACTAAGGCGCAGCGCTGCTTAAACTCTGCTTCTAAGCTGGGGAAATGCCGGGCCGCTGCGGCATAAGCGTCAAAAGCGCTTGCTTGAATAAATTTATGCTTGTCGTTTAAATAGGGTTCTACCGCCGCGATTAATTCCGCACTTAGGGCTTTTGATAAATGCAACCGACTCAAAATTTGTAGCACATGCAGTTTCCCGTGGGTTGTTTTTAAATGCGCTAAATTGTCGATTAGAATGCTTACATGACTCGGGTTTAGGTCTTTACCATCTTTTTGATAGCGCTTGATCAACCAAGTACAAATGGATTCTAAGTGACTATGAGTCATTAAAATTGAGAGCAAATCCGACACATCATCGGGTATTAGGGGATGGTGGCGATATAATTGCTCCATTTCCTTTACCGATTGAGGAGGATCCGATTGCAGACGAAGTAGTAATTCCTTCATAAAAATCTAAATTTCTTTGCCTTTGGCCTTGGCTAAATATAAGCTATTGCTAGCATTTTTAAGTAAATCAATATAAGGTTTCTCGCTTCTTTTCGGAGTCGGGTAATGAAATCGATAAATTTTTTAGATAAAACAATTCAGTCCAATTGCTTTTGATCTGCCGCCAGCGAGTTAATCTGCTTTATCAGATTCTTCTGCTTGAAAACGCCTGTATTTCGATAAAATTATAAAAAATGCGCCGTAGGCTATAAAGCCCACTGCGGTAAGAATCATTAACAAACGGCTCCAAAAAGTTTGTTCTAAAAAGGCAAAGGCATCCTGAATACCTTTAATTTCTCGGTTGCCCGAATAAAAGCCAGCACGCAAAAAGAAATAAGCAATGATTAAAACCACAAAGGCACGGGCATAAAAACCAAATTTTCCCATCGCTCTGATGAGTCGATAGTGTTTTTGACCTTCTAAATTAAACTGATCGAGTAGTCCGCCGCGAATGAGCACTACGCCTTGTACCGCTAAGATTATACCAATCAAGATAAAGCCGTAAGTCAGAGCGGTAGAACCGATAAATTGCGCATAGGAAGTGCTTTGATCTCCTGTATAGTCTTGGGTGAATAAATGATAAAAGGCCAAAGCGGCCACTCCGGTGTACACTAGACCAGTGGTAAATAATCCGAATCGCTTTAAAATTGCTTGGCGTTTTTTGCCCTTTTGTTCAGGATCATAAATACTTTGAATAAACATCCAAACCGAGTAGCAAACCAAACCGCTGCCCAGTAAAAAGAGGAGTGTACGTCCGAAGGCTTGTTGCTTTAAAAAAGATAAAGCTTGATTGGTACCCGAACTTTGTCCGCCTAATTCTAGCGCTGCCAAAAGTGATAAGACACCGATAATGACGTAGATTAATCCTTTGGATACAAAACCAATAGCGGCTAAAACTTTAAAAGATTTTTTCAAGATAAATGTTACTTAGGCCTAATAAAAGTTTCCTGGTTACTACAAATGTAATCAAATTTTGTCTGTCTTTTAGCACTGCCAACCACACAAATGCTCGGGCCAGAGATTAAAAAAAGAGGCGAAAGCCTCTTTTTTTTAAATATGTTTTTGCACAAAATCGCGAAAAACCGATTGGTGGCGTTCCAAATCCAATTCGGGAGCTAAAGAAACGCGTACGATATAATCTTTATCGGTTTCTTTGGTAGTTCCTTGGGTTGAGGTGGCTGGTATTGTCCAATAACAACCTTTCAACTGCCCATAACTCACACAATATTTGCTTTCCTTAGGAATTTGCGTGATCATCATCTGTATCAGCTTATGATTTAATGCTCTTTTATAGGTTTCCCGTTCTTGAGGCGTATCGCCTTTGGTAGGGAGATCTAATGAAAATACCGATGGGGTAAATCCGCGTTGCGCTAAATCTTCTGAAACAAAATTAATTTTGGCTTCGGGTAATTCTTTTTTAATAAACTCCACAAATGCCCGTGTATTGCGATAGGCTTTTTCTATGCGCTCAAGCATACTGGGTAGCTGTTCGGCCAACTTAGCATACTGTCTGGCGGTAGCTTCATTGTCGCACAGTGTCAAATGCGTGGCTATTTTGTTCATCATCGCTTGAGATTGCTGGTTGCCCACACAATAACCGGCCGTACATTTTCCTCCGCTAGGGAATTTAGATCCGCTGGCGTAGGCCAAAGCATAGCCTTCCGCTAATATATTATTGTTGTTTTCATCGCTTTTCTGACTTAAAAAGGGAACATTCGGACAAAAAGTTTGGTCTAATATAAAAACGGGTGCAATAGCAGCCGTGCCGTTTGGGGTCTGTCTAGATTTTCGTAAAGCTGCTGCTAAACCTTCTAAATCGGGTACTTCTACTCTTGGGTTGGTAGGTATTTCGGCAATGATATAAGGTACTGCGTCTTCTTGCGCCAATTGACTCAAAACCTGTTCTACACTGCTTACCATATCATTATCACGATCAACGGGTAAGTCTACAATACTAACTTGCTCTAAACTTTGGGCTAACCTGCGCGCTTGATCATTGGTGCCTCCATAGCAATTTGGAGGGACGATAAATTTTATCTGTTTACCCGGATGTTGTTCTAGAGCATAATCAACCAAGCCCATCATAATGGCGTATTGCATCGATAATCCCGAGGAGGCAACCAGAACTTCTCCACTGGTACCCGTTATCGACCGAATGTTATCGGCTACTTCTTTTTGGTTGGAAGCTTGATGATTTTCGGGTTGTTCTAAGGGTTCATTTGCCAATCGTTGTAATCCGCGGTAAGCGTTTAACGGAGTAATGGCTACGGTTTCGCGTCTCCTAACATGCTGTATTGCGCCTATGCTCGCTTCTTCTTGGCCTGGCCCAATGTATAGAACGCTACCTAATGCGGCATCTAATCCTACAAAGTAATCTACCGGATGATCTGCAGCAGTTAAAACCGACTGTTGTGCGGTCCAATCAAAATTGCTTTCAACATATACCAGACTTGCTGATGCTTTATAACCAGGGGCGTGTTGAATTTGACTAGGGTTTTCTACTGCCAACCACTCGATTTCGTAGCCATACACCTTTCTAATTAAGTCTTGATCTAGTGCTGCGGGTAAGTTTCCGCTATAAGCGATTTGGGTTACCTTACCGGCCAGGCTGTTTTTACGGGCTATGGCTAAAAGCGGCATGCTTAAAGATTGAAAGCAAATCACTCGATCTGCCGATAGTCCTTGTAACTGTGCTAAACTCCACTCCAATACACTAGATAAGGGATGCCCTAAACGAATGTAGTCATAAGCCGTTGGCAATTGTGCCAGTCGTTCGGTAAATGCTGCCCCACTAATTTCAGAGTTCATTAATTCTTCAAAGGCTTGCAGAAACTGTGTTTTAGCCTGGTCTTCCTCGTAAATATCTAGCCGATGCGTAGTTAAGCTTAACCAGTCTGTTGGCGTATGGGCGAGTATGCGTTTTAATTGCTGTTGTATATTTTTTTGCTCCATTATTTCTTACTTTCTTTAGGCTGCAATTTACAATAATTGACCTGTTCTTTAAAGCGATTGTAGTACAGATAGGCTTAATACCTTGTTAAATTGCCTTTATTTTTAAATGAAAATTTAACTTATTACAGTACTTTTTTGGTCACTTGTTGGCTTTAAAACCTCCAATGAAGCCCCGCATAGATGTTACGCTCGGGGGCCGGATTGAAATAGCGTTTTCCAAAAGCATTGATGTCGTTTCCTAAGCTATAGCGCTCATTTAATAGATTATCTACCCCTGCAAATAAGCGAAAACGCATTGCGGATCCAAAGCGCTGTTGCCAATTCAGTTGTAATTGAACCAAATGAAAGGCCTTGCTGAAAACGGTATTGGCATCGTTTAATGGGATGCGCGAAGTGTATCTATGCTTAACTGCCATACTCCAGGGCTTTCCCATCGCAAAGTTTAAGCTATTGGCGAGCATCCAGTCGGGTACAGAAGTTACGGGGTTGCCACTATAGTTGTTTTCTTTAACAATGTAACGCTCAAATTCATGTTGGTTGTACGTTAGCGCTGTATGCCACTGCAAATTATGCAATAACCGAGAGCCGTCTTCAGGCAAGAGCCTAAACTCACCCGTTAATTCCATTCCGTTTTGCTTTAACTCGCCAGCATTGACAAAATACTCATTTCCAGCGGCATTGAGCTGCCTTACAATCCCCGATTCAATAGGGTAGGTATAGGCGCTTAGGTCTAACACCAACCATTGTTTGGGGTGTTGAAACCTAAAGCCTAACTCATAATTTACACCTTCTTCTGCCTTTAAATCGGTGTTGATTTGATTGGTAGAAGAACGAACCTCGGCCAGTGTGGGCGCAGAAAACCCTCTGGCCACAGACGCACGCATACTCCATTGCCGATTAAAGGTATAACGACCCGCGATCCTGGGCATCCAAATGGCATCATAATTAACCTCACCTTGGGCACGAGCTTTAGAAGGAAAATGCGTGGTATAGCCCAAAGTAAAATTATGGTAACCCAGGGAGGTTTCTATGCTGAGTTTTTCTTTCCAGCCGATTTGTGTACGTAAAAAATAATTTTGCCTGCCGTTGGTTAAATCATCTTGGGCTTGTAAGCCTTGTGGTTCTCCTTGATTGTTGTCAAAATTTTGAAGCGCATACCAACCTTTTTGCCCTTCGTAACCCAGCTGAGCTTCAAAATGCCAAGCAGTGGCGATTTGATTTTGGTAAGAAAGATATGTGCGCAAGCCAATATTTTCTTCTTTACGGAATTCATAATTGGTAATAAACGGATTTTCAAAATCGGTGTAAGAGCCAAACAAACTGATTTGATGCTGCCAATGCTTATTGATTGCGATCTGGTGGGTGATGCCGCCAAAGAGACTTCGGTTTTGAATGCCGGCTTCCTGAGCTTCGGCTGATGGAAATCGGCTCGATGCGGGTCGGGCCATACGCCGTTGTTCCTCTAGTTGCTCACGCGTCAAGCCTCCTGGTGTCTCATAATGCAAATCGGTATACAAAAGTAAAAAACGCAACTCACTATTGGTCGCATATTGATAGCGATGCGCGGTTTGTATACTTTTTTTATTCAGCGCAGTATGGTCTCGGTATCCGTCTGATTGTTGATACATTTGATCGATAGAAAATGAATACCGCTCATAACTTCTTTGTAGACTAAAGTGCTCTCGAAACAAGCCATATGCTCCACCACCCAAACTTATTTGTTGTTTATTTTCTTGAACATTAAAACCTTTGGGCTCAAGGCGAATCACCCCAACCGAATTGGCACCATATAACGACGCATTGGGCCCTTTTAAAACTTGCACTTGGGCGAGTGCCGCAGGATCTATTAAATTGATATAGGTATTTCCACTGGCATCGGTAAGCGGAAAATCACCGAGATAAACCTGCAAATTACGCACGCCAAATGGCGAACGGATTAAATTTCCGCGTAAAGCGATGCGATAACTGCCGGGGGAACGTTCTTCCATTCGCAGACCGGCCACCTGATTCAAGGCGGGTACCAAACTACCAGTATAAGTAGCCGAAAGCTGAGCTTGCCCAAGAATCTGCGCCGCCGTATTTAACTGCTGCAGCGGCTGCCGATTTGTATGGGCAATTATATGCACGCTATTAAGGGCATCAACGGCGGTGCTGTCTTTGTTTTGGGCGTTACCGTTCCCCAACCCTAAAAGGCTTAATCCGCCGAGAAGCAAGCGAAATTTTATTGACCGTCCAAAGAAAGAAGTAAAAAGGCTTGCTAGACCCTTTGTAAAAAGAGTAAAAGAGACGGTATACAAGATTTATTTCTTTTGAATAACAAATAACTTTCCGCTTTGGCTTATCGCGTATAACTTACCATCCTTGCCTTCAGTAATCGCTCTAAACCGCTCGCCTTTGTCGGCTAACAAACGTTCTTCGCCCACCACGCGATTGTCTTCCAGTACCAAACGCGCAATGTGTTGGCTGCTTAATCCGGCCAGAAAAAGATTGTTTTTCCATTCGGGAATTGCATCGCCAGAATAAAAGCTCATACCGCTAGGAGAGAGTACAGGATCCCAGTAATATACCGGTTGCTCCATGCCTTCTTTCTGTTGTATCGGCGGATCGCCAATTTCGGCGCCACTGTATTCTACCCCATAGGTAATTACGGGCCAACCGTAGTTCTTTCCGGGCTCAATAAGATTGAGTTCGTCGCCACCACGGGGGCCAAATTCATTGCTCCATAGCGCTCGAGTCTCGGGATGTATGGCTAAGCCTTGCGGATTCCGGTGCCCGTAGCTGTAAATTTCGGGTAGGGCGCTAGGTTGATCTATAAACGGATTGGTAGCTACTGCCTGTCCCTCCCTTGTAATGCGAATGATTTTTCCGAATGAAGTGTCTAAATCCTGAGCTTTTACTCGGGTTTGCTTATCGGAACGCTCGCCGATGCTCACCAATAAATTTCCTGTATCGTCAAATAATACTCGTCCGCCATAATGCAAACGCCCGTCGTAGGTAGGGCTGGCACGATAAATAATTTCTACTTGTTCTATTTTATCGGCGCCTTGGGGCAGTTTTCCTTTGGCCACGGCGGTATGATTACCATCGGCTACCCGCTCGGTAAAGGTCCAAAAAACCATGCGGTCTTGTTCAAATTCGGGAGAAAGGCACAGGCCTAACATTCCGCCTTGAGCGCGATCATCTACGTCGGGAAATCCTTTAATATCTTGAAGTATTTTACCCGTTTCCGGATTTAGGATGCGCATAAAACCTTTATTTTCGGTAAGCAGTAAGGTTACCATCGGGCATAGCCGTAATTCCCCAAGGCTCTTGTAACTTATCGCTGCGTAAAATCACCTCATAATCGGTTTGGGTTTGCACGTGCGGTGCGCGGGTTTGGCCTTCAAAAGCCGGCGCATAATGCGCATTGTCGGGTTTAGGAGGGGTGTTTTTATGTGTTAAACTGTCTTGTGCAGCAGCAGTGGGTGTAGCTTGTTGGTTTTTAGGTTTACAGGCCAATAAACTTAAAGCGGAAAGGGCCAAGGCAAAAAACATTTTCATAGGTTGGACTTTAGTGGGTTGAAATACAAACTTAAATAATAATCGGCAGTAAATCCGCCAAAGCCTTGTATATTAACAGCTTGTTAGGATTGCTTTGGCTGCTATGTTTTTTATTTTTAAAACTTTAACATATTAAAAGCTTGTGGGAGATATAAAGGTGGTATGTTTGCTTAACATTAGAAACCACTTCAAATTCTAAGTAGTAGTTTATATTATTATTTGTTTTTCGAGTTCAACTCGCATTCTTATCGATTTTATTTCCTTTTTACTTTTTAATATTTGTTTTTATCTAATTGAAGGATGTTTAACATTCTGAGAGCTGATGAGCTGGTAGTTTGAAAAATAGGTTGCTGATGTATTTATAATAACAAATTAATATTTAGTAAAATGCAAGAAGGTACAGTAAAATTCTTTAACAACACAAAAGGATTTGGATTCATTAAATCAAACGAAACAGGTGAGGATATTTTTGTTCACAGTACAGGTTTAATCGATGAAATTAGAGAAGATGACAAAGTTCAATTCAACACCGAAAACGGTAGAAAAGGATTGAACGCGGTAAACGTTGAGGTAATCGACTAATCCCGCTTATAAGTTAAGTGCTTTTTCCAGCAATTGTAAGAAGTACTTCACAAAGCTTCAAGTACAAAAAACCCCAAATTATTTGGGGTTCTTTATGGCTAAAAAGTAAGCATAAGGCTTGATGTGCTAAGGCTAAATGCCTAATATTTTTGCGTCTACAAAAAACTCGGTGTCTACTAGTATTTCATGATTGCGGGTAATCACCTCGTCGGTACGGGTGGCCAAACGCAATTTAAAATGATCTTCTTTGATGTACTTCATTAAATTCTTGCGTACGGTGTTTAACTTTAATTTTTGTCGGCCATCGGCAGGAATATCTTCTAAATAAGCAATTTTCACCTCTTCGTGTTGCTCAGAATAAATATACACCTCGATGCTGTTTAAGAAATTGAAATTACCATCTTCTGGCGATTTTATACGCAACTCCATTTTGGTGAGTTCAATTTTTTCAACCAAATCCTTACGGGTATGATTGCTTTCAAATTCGGTTTCGGCATTCGATTCAATCTCGGGCGACTGCACATTAAAGGGTAAATCAACAACCGCCGACGAGGGTATGGTAACGGTTTTTTGGTATTCGAGTTTAAATGTGTTAACTCATCTATTTTATCGCAGGCTACAAAGGTGGCGATAAGCGCAAAACATAAAAGAACAATGCCTTGTGTTTTTATCATATACGTCTGATTAAAAAAATAAATTTGGGGCAAAGTAATGGTTTGTACTGAATTAGCCTAATTTTTTAACACTTTGGCCGCCCAGGTACCAGGTGGTGTTTTGTACTAATAATTGTTCTAGACCTTCCTGCTTAAAAAGCAATTGCCCCACTTGCAGCGTAGACCAGCCTGGCACTAAGCGATAGGTGAACTGTGGCTGCTGCTCTTTAATTTGGCACGCCAGATGATAAGTCCCAACAGTGCTGAGGCAGCTTTGGGATAAGTCTAAAAGGTGCGTCGCAATAAAACAGTAGCCTTGTTGCCACTGATTGAGCCCAGTGATGCTTTTTTGCATTAGCACTCGCGCATCCTCTGCATTGGTAGCATTAAAAAACTCGTCAAAAACCACCCAACAAGACTTGCCGCGTTGGGCTTGTAGCAAGGCTTGCTTAAAGTACATTAGCTCTTGCATAAAATGACTGTAGCCTTGCTGTAGTGCATCGCGTTTGTGCAGGTGAATGCCAAAATAATCGATAAAGGGGAGCGATGCCTTTTTTGCGGGGACCGCCCATCCTAAATGCGCTAAATACACACATAAACTGATGCTTTTTAAAAAAGTAGATTTGCCCGACATATTGGCGCCATTAATTAAATTGACACGTTGATTACTGCTAAAATCATTTTTTACAGGTTCGGTTAAAGCGGGATGATAAAAGCCTTGGAGTAGCAGTTTTGTTGCGCTTAATTCAGGAAAAACAAAATCATTTTTGCTAATCGCTATACTTACCGATAATAAGGCCTCAAATTCAAATAAATCTTCCCAGAATGCTTTTACCAGTCCTTTTTCTTTTAATTGGTGTACATGCTGACTCAAAGCAATACTATGCGAGAGCTTGAAAGCATCGGCTTGAATGGCTGCCTGATAACCCGATAGTTTAAATCCGGCTAAAAAAACCTGAATACCTTGTATTTTTCGTTTAAAGGCTTCAGGAAAATCCGTTAATGACAATAGAGAAAAGTAGTTGAATTCTAATTTATGTAAAAACAAAACCAATAATTTGTATTGACTTTGCTGTTGGTGCTTTTGCTTTCGCGTACTGAATAAGCGATAATGCCAAGCGCGTGCAGATAGGTCTTCTATATGTTCTTGTTGTAAAAAAGCAAATACTTCATTGAAATAAAGCGGACTGTAAGTATAGCTTCCCAATACCTTGTGCTGAGCAATCAAAGCTTTTAAAGTATTTTGCTGCGCTTCTACGGCTGCTGCGTTGGGTAAAGTTTGCTGCAAGAGTGCTTTTAAGCGTTGCTTAGTCTGCGCTTGTAAGGTAAAATCAAACAGCGGTAAAACTTCACTTTCTAAGGCTAAATCCTGTATTTCATTTGCTACTGGCATAGTTTACTCGCTATTGTTCCTAATAAGTCATTAAATGTAATTCATTAGTATTAAACCTGCAATTCTACTACTTCGGCTCGAGCACCAAAACGCAGGGGTAAGATGCTGGTGCCAATTCCTTTCGAAACATACATAGGGTAACCGCCTTGGGTGTACCAACCGCTTAAATACTTACCGCTTCCTCTAGGTTTAAATGGGGTGCACCCAAAAAAATTCAATTGACCCCCGTGGGTATGACCGGCTAGCAATGCGTGCAAAGTAAAATTGGGTGGCTGTGCCATTACTAGATCGCGAAATGCAGGGCAGTGGCATAAAAGCAAGTTAACCTCTTGCGGAACGTAGTCCTTTGTGGTTGTGGTCCAATCGGGCAAACCGGCCACCCAATCGTCTACACCCAAAATACCAATGCTACGTCCATTAAGGGTAAATTGAGTGTGCGAATTGACCAACAATTGGACACCGTAGGCGGAATATAAATTTTTAAGCTGACTTAAATTCACTTTCCCCCAATATTCCCAATTGCCTAGAATCGCTACTTTAGGCAAGCTTTTGGGGAGTAAAGCTAGAAATTCTTCTAAGGCGGTTAAGCCTTTTTGCTCATCGATAACATCGCCCGTAAGCACCAATAAATCGGGGGGTTGAGCTTTAATTTTTCTAGCTATTTTACGCTGACTGCGGCCGAGTTGCTGCATATGTAAATCACTGATTTGCAACACGCGAATAGGGTGTTTTGGTGCGCTAGGCAGCACATGAACACTCCAATCAAGAACATAGCGTTCAAACCAACACATATCCCATACCAAGACGCCCGCAAGTGCTAAAAGCGAACCTCTAATGAATTTTCTTCGGCTAAGTTTTGACTTTTTCATAAACCAGCTCCAAGTTATTCTTTTTTTATCAATTAGCCTGCCGGTTAAACTAATTTTTCATCTACAAACCGGTCTAAAGAGTATAAATTATAAGTGCTCTAGAGGTGGCTCTGCCCTAAGTAGATTATCTTTGTCAAAAAAAAAGATGCGTAATTTACCGCTTTCGGCTTTAAGCCTGATTTTATTATTATGGGTTTCTCCCATTTATGCACAGCATTGTGAGGGTGTGGCAACCCAAGACTTGTCTGCAGATCGCGATCAGATTCCCGGCGAGACCATGGGTCAAAAACTAGAGAGTTTATTGTTTTGGAACAATGAAGAAAAGTTAAACCGCTTTGGTAACATGCATCGGTTGTTTCCTAGTATAGCTATACCCGCTTCCGCGGAAGCGAAACCTCTTACCAAAGCCGATGTATGGTTTCAAGATGAGACGCAACAGCAAGCGATAAGCAGTTATATGCAAGACAACCAGCTTACGGGATTGTTGGTTTGGCAAGACGGCCACATTCGGTTAGAGCGTTATGCAGCGCCCTTAAAAGCTGATGGCGTATGGACCAGCTTTTCGGTGGCAAAATCAATTACTTCTATGCTGCTGGGCGTGGCGCTAAAACAAGGCGATATTCAACATCTAGATGATAAGCTTAAAACCTATGTGCCAGAGTTGGCGGGTTATGACTATGGTGAGGTGAGTTTGCGCCAATTGGCAAGCATGACTTCGGGCATTGCTTGGAACGAAGATTACCAAGATCCCGGATCTGATGTTGCCCGTATGTATCAAGGCGAATGCCAAGGTGGGGAAGCGCATATATTAAGCTATATGAAGCGATTGAAGAAAGCGCATGAACCTGGAGAGGTATGGAATTATAATACGGGTGAAACCGATTTGCTGGGTATTGTTTTACAAAAAGCCACGGGACAAAGTTTGGCGAGCTATCTCGCTGAACACATTTGGCAAAAATACGGCATGCAAGATTGTGCCTTTTGGCTTACCGACGAGTGTAGCGGTTTAAATTTAGGGGGCAGTGGGCTATCGGCGAGCTTGCGTGATTTTGCGCGTTTGGGTCTTGTTATGATGCAAGAAGAAAGAGAAAGCACCGGCTTACTTGCCGATGCCTACCGCCAAAATGCAAGTAAGGCGCTGTACCAAACCCAACCCGATGGGAGTGGTTATGGTTATTTGTGGTGGCGTACCAAGCATAGTGCCTATGCAGCCGCCGGAATTTTTGGTCAGTTTCTTTATTTGAATCCGAGTAAAAACTTGGTAGTGGTGCAATTGGGAGCCTGGCCAAAAGCGGGTACTAAAGAATTGGTGCAGCGACGTATGAATTTCATTAAACAAATCGAAGCACAAATCGATTAAATTCTAGGGGCGCAACGCGCACAATGCGATTCGCCGCTAAGTGTTCCATTTTCATCTAGGGTATATCCGCAACAGTTTACCAAAGCCTCTTGCAACCAAGTCTTGGCTCGGCGAATACGTGCTTTTACATTGGCTAAACTAAGTCCTAGTAGAGCAGCGGCTTCTTGTTGTTTTTTACCGGCAATAAAACATAATTTTACCACCTCTTGGTAAGATGGGGGTAGCTCGCTTAAAAAGCGTTCCCAACAGCATGGGGTAAAGGCAGCGTTGTTTTCGACTACAGCCTCGTTTTCCAATAAAGGTAGATGCGTTTTTTGCTGAGCGAAATAGGTATAAACTTCATTACGGGCAATTTGAAACAACCAAGCTTTAGCTTTTTTATCGTCTCGCAGTTGGTGTTTTTTTAGGTGGGCCCGTAAAAAGGTATTTTGTAAGATATCTTTACTGGTCTCGGGCTGCTTTACCCATTTTAAGATAAAGTAGTAAATTGGTTTTTTGTATTCTTCCCAAAGTTCTTTTGTAAGCATAAGACAATATAAAAAAGCTTGGTTAAAAAACCAAGCTTTTGGTTTAACAACAAGTGCATTGGCTGCATTCACAACGATCACAAAGACAGTTCTTTTGCGCGCAGTTCACGCAGTTACATTTTTTACATTCGCATTGTGTACATGTGCAAGTATTCATAATTTTTTGTTTTTAGGGTTCATGAAGTAGATAGAAAAGTGACCAAAAAGATACACTGAAATCCAACTTTTTTTTAAAATCATACCGTTTTGTTCTTTTCTGGTTCTAGATTAAAGGCTAGCGCACTAATAGTTTAAATGTATTTCTGGGGGTGGCAGTTGGCAACAAGCTTTTCAGTCTATGCGAGAGCTGTCCATTAATAATTTGCAGATACATAGTATTCAATTCATAATTTTTTGTTAATTTAGTAGGATAGGTAGAAGCCAAATGTGTATGAATTAGGGGGTAAGGTGCCTATTGCAGTTTTTGTTTACCTTATATCTTATAACTAACAGTAAAAATGAAAAACCTTATAGTCTTATTTATTTTATGCTTTGCCTTGGGCTGTAATACCGTTGAGAAAAACAAGCTAGCCGCATTAACCGGCAACAACTTACAGGCGGTGGGATTTTTAAACCAATCGGTATATTTACCTGCTGGTTTCCAGCCCGTGCACAAAGAGGATAATGAGGCTGCAGCCGAATATTTGGCTAATTTTGATGCTAATAGTGTACTCTTTGTGGATCGGCAAAATGGGGTGAATAGCATTACTTTTATGCCGGCCGATTATACCAAATTGTCTAAACCCTTAATCAATTACTATGTAAACGATCTCGAAAGGCATTTTTCTAAAGAAGGATTGGCAATGCAACGCTTAGAGGCCAAAATGTTGCGTTATGGTAGCGCCGAAATCATTAAAATAAAATACCTTCAAGCGCTTGAAGAGGCGCAGGCTTATATCACCCAGTATGTGGTGAGTCACGATTTGGAGACCTATATTATTTTGGTTCGCCACCAAGAAAATCAGGATTTCCTAGCAATTTTAAAAAGCAATTTTAACGTGTAAAATCAGGACTATGGCAACGCGACCAAAATACCTAAGCGGAAAATATGTTTTTATCATTTCACTTTTAGTCTTAGGGCTCAGTGTGGTTTTGGTTTACAGTATAGGACTTTCGTTTGATAAAAGACTTGAGGTGAAGATCTACACGGCCCTAAGTCTAATTGCTTCTTGCTTGTTTTTATTTATGACCTATGGGCTTTATACGGGTATAGGACTTATAGACGACTTCCCCAAATTTAAGCATTTTAAACGCGGCCATTTTTTTGAGCATATCACACCCGAAAAGTATGAAATGCCACAGATTGATACTGGCGATGGCATTGCAGGCCTGTTTTTATCGGTTATTTTATGGATTGCCATGACCATTCTTTGTCTGGTCATGTTACTTTTTTTAGAAGTCTTTTTTTGGTTCTCTCTATTTGTTTTACTCACCATGTTATATTGGGTGTTTTTTAGAGCAATGCGCATGGTTTTTAGAAAATCTAAAGACACCCAAAAAGATTTAGGTTTGTCGCTGCTGTACGCGAGCATCTATACCTTCTTATATGTGGGCTGGTTGTATGGCGTAGTTTATCTTTACGAGTTCTGGGCGGTAAACTAAGTATCGTAATCCACATAGTTTGGTTGTTTTTAATGTCGCTTACGCGGATGGAAATAATCGCCCGCAAATAAAGAAAACCATAGTTGGTTTTAGCGATAGCTCATTTTGCCTTGCTCGGTTATTTTCCATTTAAATCTATCTTCTTTTTTTCTCCATTTCTTGTGTAGAAGAACAACTTTTATCTAGCCCACTACCAGCATTTTTTAAAAACGATTTAAAGGCGATTTCTATTTAATATGCCTTGTGAAAAATAGAAGGATAAGCATATTTTTTAAGAAACTACCGCTACTTTTTATCCTAGCTTCAAGGGCTTTTAAACAAAAGCCTTTGAAGAGGTAATAAAATATTGTACAATATTTACTCAAAAATTGTACAATATTTATATAAAAGTTGTACAATATTTTTTCTAAAATTGTATAACTTTTGTAAATTAGTTACTGATCAAAAGATTAATTGTACCGTAACTTTATTTTGTTTTACCCTTTAATACTAAAAAATATGCCCGTACAGTACAGCATTGGAAAACGAAAAAACAATTTAAATCCGTCTGAGTCTTTGCGCTATATGATGCAGGCCGTACATACGGGAGAAATAGATTCGGAGCGTTTGGCTTATGAAATCAGTAATGAATCTACGCTAAGTCAAGCTGATGTGGTAGCGGTTTTAAAAGCTTTGGGTCAGAAAGTACAGTTTCATCTGTCTGAAGGCCGAGTGGTTGAACTCGATAATTTGGGTCGGTTTAAGGTAGGATTTAAATCGGAGTCCGCGACTACAATTCGAGAATTATCGCCCAAAAAGGTTAAAAAATTTCATATCAATTACCAACCCAGTCGGGCTTTAAAAAAATGGCTTAGAGGTAAGCCTACGCTGGTTAAGGAGCCGAAATCAAAAGCTAAGCCCAAAGTTTAGTGGCTGGGCAGATTAAATTTGGTGAGTGAGGTTTTTTAGTTAAGCGGCTAAAGTACCAATTCCGCGTAAAGCGGGAAATGATCGGAGCCTATGCTGGGTAAGCGTTCTAAGGTTTTTACTCGAAAGCCTTCGGTCGTAAAAATATGATCTAAAGGCCAACGCATATACCATTTTTGGGTATGAAAACTAGGAAAAACCCCACGACCTACCCTTACATCTTTTAAAAGATCTTTGGTTTTGGTTAGGGGGTCAACATGCGACCAGACCACATCGTTCATATCGCCCATCACCAAACAAGCCTGTTGGTTTTGCTTAATCATTCGGCCCATTTTAATCAATTCTTTTTCTTGTTGGCCTTTGTTATCGGGGAGGTGTTCAAAATGCTTAGGCGGAACGGGATGCATATTGTACAAGGTAAAGCGCTTGCCAGATGCTAATTCCATTTCGGTAATGATTGAGGGTACATGCTCATTATTCAGGTAATGCACCTGGGCATTTTTCCAGGGTATTTTACTGTAAAGCGCCATACCGTAGGCTTTTTCATTGATCGCTTTTTTAACAAAAGGGTAATCCTTGGCTAATGATTTTATCGCTTGATCCCAGCGGGCATTGACTTCCATAAGTAAAACCAAATCGGGTTCTTTTTCTTTAATCAAATCCAGTAGGGCTTGGTGTTGATTGTTTTTCATTTTAACATTGCTCAAAAAAACAGAAAACACTTGGTCTTTAGCCGTTATATTTTCGGCTTGGGGTACGTCTTTCGGACTTAAGATGGTATAGGGTAAGAGGTACCTCAGGTTAAGACCTAAGCCCACTATAAGGCAAGCCATAATCACATATTGCGTTAATTTATGCTTATGCGGAATCAAAGCGATGAGTACAAAACCAACTAGGGCAGTAAAAAAAAGTTGTATGCGCGGAAAGTCTAAAAATTTAAGGTACCGCCATTCGGTATTTCTAAAAACCGAAAGTATACTGGCTAAGGCGATGAGTATGGCTAAACCATCAATGACAATTCGTACTACTTTTTTCCAATTCCCCATTTACTTATTTTAAAGGTTGATAAAAGGGTTGTTAAGCCGCTGCGCTGCAAAGCCTTTTGTGTTTTGCTCCTTAAAGCTAAAGATTTATTTTGCTTTTAAAATTGGAATTAAGAAAAATTTATCAGCTTAAAGCTAAACAACTTAGGGTTTTAAATAGGCATGCTTTACACCGAAAGCGGTCATAATATTCTCTTGTAACAAGGCTGTGAGTTAAACATCTGCCAGGTAGATAGTATTATAACCTATTGATTGGCTGCGTATTATTAAGCTTGGTAGGATTAGCCAAAATTAAAAAAATAGTTAAGCCTTGCGTTTATACCAAAAGCATTGTATATCTTTGTAGCGCAATGAACAGCTTTTTTTATAAAATAACGGCTTGGGTGATGAGTGTGGTGCTTTTAGCATCTACCTTTTCATTAACGGTAAATATGCATTACTGTGGAGACACCTTGGTCGAGAAAGTGGTTTGGGCCAAAGCAGAGGGTTGTGGTATGGAAATGAATCAGCCTACTACCGATGCTTGCTCTATCGATAAACCGAATTGCTGTGATAATACCCAAGAAACCATTGACGGCCAAGATGAATTGCCGCAGCAAAGCGACCAGCTAAGCTGGAACAAGCAGGTGTTTGTTGCTACAATGGTTTACACTTATAGTCAGTTATTCGCTGAGCCTACTACAAAAGTGGTCCCTTTTAGAACCTACAAACCACCACTGGTCGTCAAGCCTATCTATAAGCTAGACGAGACTTACCTCATTTGATTTATTAAACAGTTTTTTTAACGCGCCCTGTGCTTTTGCACCCTGGGCTGCCTGCTTTTTTATGCCTTTAGGGCAACACCAATGTTTAACTGTTTAATAATCAAAGCCAATGCTCAATAAAAGCATCAAATTTTTAATAGAAAACAAACTCGTAGCAGTTCTGCTACTCGTCCTTTTTGTAGGATGGGGAACGGTTAATGCACCTTTCAATAGGGATACTGGTTTCTTACCAAGTAATCCAGTTGCTGTAGATGCCATACCAGATATAGGCGAAAACCAACAAATCGTTTTTACCAAATGGGATGGACGTTCGCCACAAGATATAGAAGACCAAATTACCTATCCATTAACCACATCATTATTGGGTATTCCTGGAGTAAAAACCATTCGTAGTTCCTCTATGTTTGGCTTTTCAAGCATCTATATCATTTTTGAAGAAGACATAGAGTTTTACTGGAGTAGAAGTCGTATTCTCGAAAAACTTAATTCCTTACCAAGTGGTTTATTGCCCGAAGGTGTTAATCCTGCTTTGGGTCCAGATGCCACAGGATTAGGACAAATATTTTGGTACACACTTGAAGGACGTGATGAAAACGGAAATGTAACGGGTGGTTGGGATTTGCAAGAGTTACGCAGTATTCAGGATTACTATGTAAAATATGCTCTATCTTCTGCAAGTGGTGTTTCAGAGGTTGCATCTATTGGTGGTTACGTGCAAGAATACCAAGTGGATGTAAACCCTGAACTAATGCGTCAATATAATATTGGTTTAAACCAAATTGTAAAAGCCGTAAAGGAAAGTAATAAAGATATTGGAGCGCAGACTTTAGAAATTAATCAAGCCGAATATCTGGTACGTGGGTTAGGTTATGTCAAGTCTATTTCAGACATCGAAAATGCAGTAGTCACTTCAGAAGATTACACAGCTATAAAAATTAAAGATGTTGCAAAAGTGTCTTTAGGTCCTGCAACAAGACGTGGTATTTTAGATAAAGAAGGTGCAGAGGTTGTTGGTGCTGTTGTGGTGGCTCGTTATGGTGCCAACCCAATGGAAGTTATCAATAATGTGAAAGAGAAGATTAATGAATTAAGTGCAGGATTACCTTCAAAAGTATTGGCGGATGGTAGAACTTCCCAAGTAACAATAGTCCCATTTTATGACAGAACAGAATTGATTCAAGAAACATTAGGCACATTAAACGAAGCCTTAACTTTAGAAATACTCATTACCATATTGGTCATTATCATTATGGTATTTAATCTTCGAGCTTCCATACTAATTTCTGGACTTTTACCAGTAGCGGTTTTAATGGTGTTTATTGCGATGAAACTCTTTGGTGTTGATGCTAATATTGTGGCATTATCAGGTATTGCTATTGCTATTGGTACAATGGTCGACGTAGGTGTCATACTATCAGAAAACATTATAAGGCATTTGGATGAAAACGAAAATGTCATTCCGACAGAGCAAGGAACGAGCGACGAGGAATCTCATAAAAAGTTACCCATAAACACAGTAGTCTATAACGCAACAGCTGAAGTGTCTGGTGCAATCGTAACCGCAGTTATGACAACTATTATCAGTTTCATTCCTGTATTTACAATGATTGGAGCGGAAGGAAAACTATTCAGACCATTAGCCTTCACAAAGACTTTTGCATTAACAACTTCTATAATAGTAGCGTTGTTTTTAATTCCACCGTTTGCTGCATTTTTATTCAGAAAGAAAAACATCAAAAACACTTTTAAATATGTTTTAAATGGTGTTTTAATAGCATTGGGAATCGTAGCCATAGTCTATGGATATTGGTTAGGATTAATTTTAATTGCGTTTGGGATTACAGCATTTCTCAATCTTCAAAGTAAGATAACAGACAAGCAAGCTAATCTTATCAATATCATTATTTCGGTATCAGCTATTGTATTCTTGTTAGCCGAATATTGGAGACCATTAGGCGTTGATAAAAGCATTTTTTGGAATCTCATTTTTGTGAGTGTTATTTGCTTTGGTTTATTAGGTGTTTTCTCATTATTCATCAAATATTACACACGCATTTTAAGGTGGTGTTTAGATAATAAGTTACTCTTTTTGTCTGTCCCAACAGCAATTGTAATTGCAGGTTTTTTCATTATGAAAAATACAGGTAAAGAGTTTATGCCATCATTAAACGAGGGTTCTTTTCTGTTAATGCCAACCTCAATGCCACATTCTGGTGTAGAAGAAAATAAGCGCGTTTTACAACAATTGGATATGGCAGTAGCAAGTATTCCCGAAATTGAAACGGTAGTTGGTAAAGCCGGTCGAACCGAATCGGCTTTAGACCCGGCGCCTTTGTCGATGTATGAAAACATTATACAATACAAGCCCGAGTATATGCTCAATGAAGAAGGAGAACGCCAAGGCTACCGCACCAATGAGGAGGGGCTGTTTGTGATGCAAGATGGGGGCTTGTTATACAATGCCAACACCACAACTTCGCTCGAAACTGCACAAGCGGCGAATGCGCGAATGGCGTTTCAATACCCCGTAACGCGCACCGATTTGATTCCCGATGAAGAAGGGGCATTTTACCGCAATTGGCGCCCCGAAATCAAATCTCCCGAGGATATTTGGGAAGCCATTGTGCAAGCTACACGTTTGCCAGGGGTTACCTCGGCACCCAAATTGCAACCCATAGAAACCCGCTTGGTGATGCTACAAACCGGTATGCGTGCGCCAATGGGTATAAAAATTAAAGGCCAAGATTTAAAACAAATAGAAGCTTTTGGCATGGAGTTGGAGCAATTGCTCAAGGAGGTAGAAGGTGTAAAAGCCGAAGCCGTTTTTGCCGATCGTATTGTTGGGAAACCTTATGTACTCATTGATATCGATCGGGAGCAGCTGGCGCGTTATGGACTTCGCATTGAGGCGGTGCAAGAGGTCTTGCAAGTGGCAGTAGGCGGTACGCCGCTTACACAGACGGTCGAAGGCCGTGAACGTTATAATGTGCGCGTGCGTTACCCACGAGAATTACGCGACCACCCCAGCGATTTAGATGATATTTATGTGCCGGTAGCCAATGCGCAGCCCGTACCCCTAAGCAGCTTGGCAAAGATTCGCTACGAAAAGGGTCCGCAGGTAATTAAAAGCGAAGACACCTTTTTGGTCGGTTATGTGTTGTTTGATAAGCAAGACGGATTTGCAGAAGTAAGTGTAGTCGAAGCTGCCCAGGATTATCTTGACAATCAGATTGCCGCAGGGCATTTAAAAGTGCAACCGGGAATTAGTTACGCCTTTACAGGTAATTACGAAAACCAAGTCAGAGCCGAGAAGACGCTGTCGTTGGTGGTTCCGCTAGCGCTGGCGATTATCTTTTTGATCTTGTATTTTCAATTCCGTTCGGTGGCCACCAGTTTAATGGTATTTAGCGGTATAGCCGTAGCCTTTGCCGGCGGATTCATTATGATGGCTCTGTATGGTCAAGATTGGTTTTTAAATTTTAGTTTATTTGGCGTCAATTTACGCGAGTTATTTCAGCTACAGCCCATCAACTTAAGTGTTGCCGTGTGGGTTGGTTTTATTGCACTCTTTGGTATTGCTACCGATGATGGGGTGGTAATGGCTACCTACCTCAGCCAAAGCTTTAAACGCAATTCACCTGCTAGCAGACAAAGTATTCGAGAATCGGTGGTAGAAGCTGGAGAAAAGCGCATCAGACCGTGTTTGATGACTACCGCCACCACTTTATTGGCATTATTGCCGATACTTACTTCTACCGGAAGGGGAAGCGACATTATGATACCCATGGCCATACCCAGTTTTGGCGGTATGCTAGTAGCTTTAATCAGTTTGTTTGTGGTGCCGGTGCTATACAGTTGGCATGCCGAGCACAAACTAGCCAAGCAAAAAGGAAACAATCAAGTAAAACCGTATCAAGCTTAATGCTTAAAGGATAAAAAAAATGAAACATTTACAGAAACTTACACGCATAGCAGCAGCCAATAGACACAGGTCTTGCTTATCGGCTGTTTTTATTCGCAACAAGCGCTTGTGGCTGATTGTTTTTTTGTTGCTCTACGCGCTAGGACAAGCCCAACAGCCCGAACAACTCATCAAAGAGGCGTGGACGAATAATCCTGAGATTCAACAAATGGAATACCAATACCAAGGCACAGCCGAAAAGGTAAATGAAGCCAACAGCTTGCCCTCAACCGAATTTAATGTGGGGGTAATGGCGGTTAAACCGGAAATGAATATGCCTATGGCCAACTTTCGCGTATCGGCAATGCAAATGCTGCCTTGGTTTGGTACACGAGATGCCCGAAAAGCCTACGCCAGCAGTTTAGCAGATGCATCGGCTATTTCAATTGCTATCGCCAAACGAAAATTGGCTTTGAGTGTGCGTAGTCTATACTATCAACTCTATGCCCTACAAGCCAAACAAAAGGTGCTCAACAATCATATTGCATTGTTAACCACTTACGAAGAGATGGCGCTTACCGGCGTTGAAGTGGGTAAAGCCTCGGCGGTAGAAGTGCTGCGTCTGCAGATAAGACAAAATGAACTTAAGCAACAAAAAGCCATTTTACAGCAAGAATATCAAGGTATGCAAGCCGGCTTAAACGCTCAGTTGAATAGAGCGGCCAATGCATCGCTTTTAATCGTTGATACATTGGCTTTGCCAGAGGAAGATACCATTTATGCTATTGATGGATTGGCGGTGAACCCGGAATTGTTGCAATATGATAAATGGTATGCATCGGTGAGTCAAGCTGAGACGCTGAATCAACAAGAACGCAAACCAAAATGGGGTATTGGTTTAGAATACATCAACCAAGAAGACAGCCCTATGATTACGAGCAGTCATAAGGATATGCTGATGCCGATGTTTTCTTTAAAAGTACCTCTGTTCAATGCTCCACACGCCTCTAAAACCAAGCAAAACGAGCTGCAGCAGCAGGCTTTGGAATCGGAAAAGCAAGTAAAACACAATAAGCTTAAATCGCTTTGGGTGCAGGCTTTAGCCAAACGAGAGCAAGCCCGCATACGCTATACTACTCAGCAAAAAAACTTAGCCCAGGCAGAGCGTGCGATGCAAATATTGCTAAAAACCTATGAAACCGGAAGTATCGATTTTAATGATGTCTTAGACTTACAATCTTTACAACTGGATTTTGAAATGCAACAAATTGAATCCGTAAAGGATTATTATTTAGAACAAGCAAATCTTAATTACTTAATACCATAAAAACAATGAAACATACTTATAATATTCAAGGCATGACCTGCCAAAACTGTAAAGCCGGAGTCGAGAAACATTTATCGGCTGTAGAGGGAGTGACCCAAGTGAAGGTAAACTTGGCAGCTGGCGAGGCCGAAATCAGTATGCAGCAGCATATACCCACCCAACGCCTACAAGCAGCCTTACCCGATAAATACAGCTTAAGCGAGAAGAAGCAACAAGATGTTTTTGCCGCCACTGCTGCTGAAACTTCAGGAATGGACGATGCCAACAACAAAAGCAAATTTCAGCAGTTAAAGCCCTTGTTTATCATCTTGTTTTATATCACCACGGCAAGTGTTGGGTTGCATTACCAAAGTACCGATTGGGAGGCGATGATGCTCGATTTTATGGGCTTGTTTTATATTGTGTTTAGCTTTTTTAAAATGCTTGACCTCAAAGGTTTTCCCACTTCGTTTAGTATGTACGATCCGCTTGCCCAACGGGTTCCGTTGTACGGAAAAGTTTATCCGTTTATAGAAACAGCATTAGGTCTTATGTTCTTGCTGCGTTTTCAAATAGATTTGGCTTTGGTGATCACCCTTATTGTATTGGGCATTACCACGGTGGGGGTGACCAAAACGCTGCTCGATAAAAAAGCCATTCGTTGCGCTTGCCTGGGTACAGCGCTAAAATTGCCCATGACCGAAGCTACTTTTATAGAAAACGCCATTATGTTGGTCATGGCTGTTTTAATGTTAATTTATTAATCTTAAAAAACTAAAATTATGAAAAGTGAAACCAAAACCACGAATCAATCGGCCACAGGAGCCTATACCAAATTCTTTTTGATGCTAGGTGCTTCGTTTGTAGCGATGTACATCACTATGTATTTGAACACCTATGCGATAGACCATGTATTTTTTAGCCTGACCCGTTTTTATATGACTTGCTTGGGTATAGCTGCAATGGCGGTAATAATGTGGGCGTTTATGCGCAATATGTATAAGGATAAAAAGAAGAATATCGCTATTTTATTAGGCAGTGTATTGCTATTTGCATCGGCTTTAAGCTTGGTGCGGATGCAAAAACCCATCATAGGCGATGTACTGTGGATGAAAGCCATGATTCCGCATCATTCTATTGCTATTTTAACCAGTGAACGTGCCGATTTGCAAGACCCCGAAGTAAAGGAATTGGCCAAGGAGATTATTGAAGCGCAGCGTAAAGAAATCAAAGAAATGAAAGCCATGATAAAACGATTAGAAAATGAAAACTAGCAGCTTACTTACTTATGCCGGCCTTTTGCTACTAGGTCTTGGTTTAGGATGGTGGCTTTTTGGCGGAAACCAAGAAGCATCTGATACAGCCGAACCTGCATCCGCGCAAGCGCAGATGTGGACCTGCAGTATGCATCCGCAAATTATGCAACCCGAACCTGGAGACTGTCCACTTTGTGGTATGGATTTAATTAAGGCCGATACCGGTGCCGAGGGCTTGAGGTCCGAGCAGTTTAAGCTCACCCCTCGCGCCATGGCACTGGCCAACATACAAACTCAAGTGGTGGGAGAACCCGGCAGTACACCACAGCGCTTACAATTATCGGGGAAAATTGCCGAAAACGAAAAGGCCAATGCGGTGCAGGTGAGTTATTTTGCTGGGGGTATAGAACGCTTGTACGTGAATGCTACCGGCGAAAGGGTGAAAAAAGGACAGCTTCTGGCGCAGGTTTATGCACCCGATTTATATGCTGCCCAGCAAGAGCTCATTACCGCCAGCCAAATGAAAGAGCAGCAACCGGCCTTGTATCAAGCGGTGCGTAAAAAGTTGCGTTTATGGAAAATAAGCGATGCACAAATTGCACGCATCGAAAAAAGCGGCGAAGTACAAGCAGCTTTTCCTATTTATGCGACCGTAACCGAACGCTCACCCAAAAGTTGGTAGAACAAGGGGACTATGTAGCACAAGGCGAACCCCTATTTAAAATTGCCAACCTGAGTACGGTTTGGGCCAATTTTGATGTGTACGAACATCAAATTAGTCAGTTAGAGCCGGGGCAAAGTATAAGGGTACAAGCAGCCAGTTATCCCGACAAAAGTTTTGAGGCGAAGGTCGATTTTATTGACCCCTTGTTGAATGCCGACACCCGAACCCTTAATTTACGGGTGGTACTTGACAATACCGAGGGTTTATTTAAACCGGGTATGTTTGTAACGGCCGAGCTAGAACAAGCCTCAAATGCCACAACACAATTGCAAATACCTGCTTCGGCTGTGTTATGGACGGGTGAACGCTCGGTGGTGTACTTGAAAGCTCAACCCGATGCGCCCGTATTTGAAATGAAAGAAGTGCAGTTGGGTACAAAAATAGGCGATTCCTATACGCTGCTTGACGGATTGCAAGCAGGCGATGAGTTGGTGACTCACGGAACTTTTACCTTAGACGCAGCTGCGCAATTGCAAGCCAAACCCTCGATGATGAATCGCCAGCATAGTGAGCAAGCTCATCACCAGCAAACCGACGAAGGCTTGAGCTTGTCTTTTAATCCGAATACTCCCAGATGGGAAGCCCCCGAAGCCTTACTAGCAAACTGCAGCAAGCCTATACGGCTTACTTGGCCTTAAAAGATGCTTTGGTGGAAAGTGAACCAACAAAGGCCAGCCAGCTGCCCTACAACTTTACAATGAAACGCAAAAACTTAGCTAGCCCAAAGCTAAGCGATTCCGCGCAAGCTAATTGGCAAAAACTATATCCTGGTATGCTAGAAACCGCGAAGAGCATAAGTCAATCTGAAAGTCTCGACCAGCAGCGCCAAGATTTTATAGCCCTGTCTTTGTATTGGATACAGGCGTTGCAGGCCTTTGCACTGCCAACGCCCACTTATGTTGCCTATTGCCCAATGGCCGATAGCGACCAGGGGGCTTATTGGCTAAGCGCCGAGCCCGGTATACGCAATCCGTATTTTGGAGCGGCTATGCTAAAATGCGGTGAAGTAAAACAAACTTTTAAACTCAATTAACACGCCCTAACCGGCATTAAAACCCAAGAAACATGAAGAAAACAATGATTTTAGGAACTGCTATGCTGCTCGCTTTAAGCTTTACAAGTTGTAAAGACCAGGCACAAACAAAGGAAAATCAAGTGGAAACACAAGCAACGACAGAGGTGAGTCAAAGTGAATTGGCCTTTGGCGTACGTGGAAACTGCGGCATGTGTAAAAAGACCATCGAAAAAGCGGCGCGTAGTGTAGACGGAGTAGCTTCTGCGGAATGGAACCGTACACAAAAACGTATCGCTATTCAATACGATGCCCAAAAAGCCGATGCCATGGGCGTGCAAGAAGCCATCGCTGCCGCCGGTTATGATACCGAGCAAATAGCAGCCGATGAAAATGCTTATAAGAATTTACCAGATTGCTGCCAATACGACCGCAGCATGGCGATGAACCAAACCGATGCGGGTGATGCCGCTCACGAAGATCACGCTCACGAAGATCACGCCCACTAAGTGGAGCTACCAAGAGCCTGTTCGCAGGCTCTTTTTTTTGTTTAAACTTCGCGCTGGCTTTAGTTTAACTTACTTTTCTTTTTTTCTGTTCATTA
>CATQIB010000006.1:135000-283205 GCA_958296185.1 uncultured Mesonia sp. | reverse complement strand
TTTGGCAAGAAGATTTCGATGAAGATGAAATTCCCACCGCCTATCTCTTCAGAGCTTTCGAAGATATGCCAGCTATAGAGCAAAAAGCGCTTAAAAATAGTTTTGGTCATTGCCTTGATGTTGGTTGCTGCGCGGGCAGCCACTCCTTGTACTTACAAAAAAAGGGCCTAAAAGTTACCGCCATAGATATTTCTGCTAAAGCTATAGAAGTATGTCGCTTACGCGGAATTAAAGATGCGCAAGTGAAAAGCTTTTTTGAGGTTGAAGAACGATATGATACTATCCTTATGCTTATGAACGGCAGTGGTATTATAGGAAAGCTCAATCAATTGGATTCTTTTTTTCAGCAGCTTAAAAAGATTTTAAAACCCGGCGGACAATTGCTCATCGACTCTTCAGATTTGCGTTACTTATATGACGAAGAAGAGGAAAGCCCATCAGCAATAAACCCAGACACTTATTACGGGGAGGTTCAATATCAAATACAATACAAAAAACAAAAAAGCCAGTGGTTTGACTGGCTTTATATCGATTTTGAAAAATTAAAATTAGCTGCTTCGGCTCAAGGATTTTCTTGTAAACAATTGGTAGCGGGTACCCACTACGATTATTTAGCACAAATAACCTATCTATAATAATATACAATTAGTACACCTTTTCGCCATTTACATAGGTTGCCAACACACGGGTAAGCGGCAACTGTTGCTCACTCACTTTCAACAAATCTTGGTTTAACACAACAAAATCGGCAAATTTCCCTACGGCAATACTACCTTTTTCTTGTTCTTCAAAATTAGCATAGGCTGCCCAAATAGTCATGCCTTTTAATGCTTCTTCTCGTGTCAAAGCCTGAGCTTTTTGAAATCCGTTGGTCGGATAGTTCTCCAAATCTTTTCGAGCTACAGCCGCATAAAAAGTAAGCATAGGGTTTACCTTTTCTATCGGGAAATCGGTTCCCAAAGCTACCAATCCAGCCGCCTCTAAAAGTTTCTTATAGGCATAAGCATTTTGCAATCTCTTTTCACCCAGGCGATCTTTTGCCCAATACATATCGCTTGTTGCATGAGTAGGTTGCACAGACGGAATGATATTCTTATTAAAATACTTGAAATCTTGAGGGGCTACCACCTGCGCATGCTCAACCCTCCACCTTCTGTTGGCTTTGTCTTTTAAAAGGTTTTTATAAGTGCTCAGCACCACTGCATTTGCAGAATCTCCTATGGCATGGGTATTCATTTGCCAAGAAGATTGAGAAAGTTTTTGGGCTAATGCTTTAAAATCGGCTATACCAATAAGCATACTCCCATAATGTCCTTTTTTATCGGAGTAAGGCTGTTTTAGCGCCGCACCTCGAGAACCCAAAGCGCCGTCTGCAAACACCTTAACAGATCTAAGGTTTAAAAAATCGGTTTTTAGTGGCCCTCGTTCTAAAAAATAATCAATCTCCTCCGCATTATTGGCTAGCATAGCATAAAGTCTAACCTTTAGCACCTCTGCCTGTTGCAAACTATCAATCAATTCAATTTTATTTTTGTTTAAACCTGCATCGGCTATACTGGTTAAACCGTTTTCAAAAGCTATCTTTTGTGCTGCTAGCAAAGCATCAATTTGGGTAGCACGCGAAGGCTCTGGAATAATAGCTTGCACCGGTTGCATAGCATTATCTATCAAGACTCCTGTTAATTCTCCTTGGTGTTTTAATAATTGCCCACCTGGTATTTGGGTATCGGCATTTAGATTAGCCAATTGCAAAGCTTTGGTGTTAGCCAAAAGCGCGTGTCCATCTATACGTGTAAGCACCACCGGTGTATCAGGAAACAAGTCATCTAAGGCTTTGTTAGTAGGAAATTCTTTTTTGGGCCAATCGTTTTGATCCCAACCCCTACCTATAATAAATGGGCGTTGTTCTTGCTCTTGAAAAGCTTTTAACCTTTCTAAAACCTCATCAAAACTTTTGGTACCCGTTAGCTCTACCCTTTGCTGCTGCATACCCAAGTTATAAAAATGAGCGTGCGCGTCAATAAAGCCAGGATAAATAGCTTTGCCTTTGGCATCAAAGCTTTGTTTGGCTTTATACTGTAAACGCAAATCTTCGTAACCTCCCAAGGCTACGATTTTTCCATCTTTAACAGCAAAACCCTTCACTACATCAAATGCATCATTAACGGTATAAACTTTGGCATTGCTTACAATTAAATCAACCTCTTCGCGCTGTTCACAAGCGCTAAAAAGCATAAGCATACAGCAACTAAACAGTATATTCTTCATATTCATTTCTTTTTACCAATCAAATTGATAAGTGGCTCCCGCCATAATTTGCAAACCTTGTGTAGGATATGCATACCAACGCTCATAATTATCGCCCAGTAGGTTGTTCCCTCTTAAAAAGAATCCCCATTGCTCGGTGAATTGATAATCTACCCGTAAATTGGCATCTACAAAAGCGTCTAGGGTTTGGGTTTGTGCACTAGATTCTGGGGTACTATTTATGATAAATAGACTATCTTTTCTTTCACCCATTGCCAACATACTCGCGCTTATTAACCATTTTTGATCAATCGCATAATTCAGCATAAGTTGGCTTTCAAATTGGGGTAAATTCCAGGCTTCTGGCTCTTTGTCTTCCCCGTAGCTATAAAAACTTCCGTTTACTTTTAGGTTAAATTGATCGTTAATATCCAATTGCAATTCTGCAAACAATTGTAATGTATTTACCTCATCGTAAACCACGCCAAAGCTATTGAAATATTCGTAACCCTCACGAGGGCTTACATTTTGGTTATCTGTGCTATGCTTAAATAAGGCTTTATTAACTTCATTTTGGTAACTGGCTTTTACATTATAGCTTAAGGCTTCGGTAAACTTACCTTTACCACCTACAAAAACATCGTATTGTTTATCGGTTGGAGCAACTACCAATGCCGGCGCCACAAACGGATTGTTTTGCGTAAAACCGTGATAAGAGTTCTGTTTTAATCCGCCTTGAGCGCCCCCATAAACCGTAAAATAATCGCCCGCTAAACGGTAACTACCGCTGACTTTTGGGTAGATATAAAAATTATTTTTCTCGTTTTCAACATCCATACTGTAAACCAGTTCGGCCCCTAATTGCACTGAGTAATCTTGATCTGACAAAACGATACGCGGACTAACACTCGAGTTCAAGTAAGCATATTTAGGCATAAAACTTACATTATTGGGTTGTTCGTCGAAATTACCATTTACATAATCAAATTTGAGCTCTAAGTCTACAGGCAATTGCGTTAAAGGCAGTTCAAATTTCGGGCTTAAAACCAATCTATTCTCACCTGCACCCCAATTATCTGCGAAGCGCATATAGCTTAAATCAATGGCTTGAAATACGCCTTCGCCCGTATTTAAATAAGCATCTAGCCCGCCACCTAAATAAGCGTGACCCGTTTCTATACCGTCTAATAAAGGTTGTGGAATAGAAAATTCTTGCGGTAAACCGTACCAATTAAAACTCTGGTGTAAGGCATTAATCTGTGTACCCCAGGTAAAGCTGCGCGTTTCTTGCTCATAACCTAGCTTGAGTTGGGTATCATAAAACTCATCGTCTAAGTCTACTCCGTCTATTCCTCCTTGAGTAGATTGATGGGTAAAACTTAAATTGAGATCTTGGTAACGACTTAGGGGGATGCGTCCAAAAAAAGCAGCGTCTACATTAAAGTAGTTGCCCACACCCAAAGAAGCATAATTATCAAAACTTGCGGGTAAAGCCTGTTGCTGCACTCGCGCCGCTCTACCCTTTGCAGGGGTAAAGGTTGAGGCTACTGGAAAAGAATTAATGGTATAGTTTACTTTTTTCTTTTGCCGCTCGGTAGAATCATTGATTACTGGGTTTTGCTTAATTTTAAAAGCATCACTTACCGTGGGCGAATATGGTTTTACAATTATCAAGCGTTCGGTATCTATATCGCCTTGCTTTTCTTTGTCTTCTTGGGCAAAACTAAAAGCCGTACTAACAAGGAATAAGCCGATGAATATACCTAATTTAAAACGCATAGAGGTATTGATTTTATGATTATATAACATAGCTTTTTTTTCTAATTTTGAGGAGTTTCTACAGAAGAATTGGTTTTGGCTTCATTGGTTTTTATACGAATCAATTCGGCTTTAGCTTCTTCAACCAAATCGGGGTAGGCTTTAAAATTTTTGATGATATTTTCTAAGACATAGGTGCTCTGATAAGCATCGTTCAAATCATAGAAATTTTTTGCCATCACCAGAAGTCCTTTGCCTCCAAATTTCTTATAACCCGAATAATCTCTGGCTAAGGTTTGCACCGCCTCGTTTGATTTTTTATAGGCGCCATCTTCGCGTAAAAAGTAAGCATCATAATAATGTGCTTCTGCAGCCAATGCTCCTTGTGCTATTTTCTTTACCGTTTCATACGCCTTTCTAGCCTTTGCATCATCGCCTAATTTTATCGCCGCACGAGCAATAAAAACTTGCGCATCACTCTTTATACTGTTTTCTATTTTCTGATTTTCAAGTACGCGATCGGCGTAGGTGATGGTTTGCGCATACTGCTCTTGCGCATAATAGGCTTTCATTAAATTTGATTGGGCAAAGGTGATATTTTGCGGGAAATCTGCTTCTTGTTCCAGTCGAGTTAAAATTGGAATAGCCGATTTATAATCTTCTTGTTCAAGGTAAACCTGACCCAGTCGGGCTAAGGATTGCTCGGTAAACTCACTGCGCGACTGATTGATTACATATTGGTAATGCGGAATGGCCGCTGCATAATTTTCATCGGCATAATTGATTTGTGCCAAATAAAAGTGAGCCGATAAAGCGTGTAAACCTTTAGGGAATTGATTCAAGTATTTTTCAAATCCTTTTTTGGCTTCGGTCATTTTATTTTCTATAAAAGGCAATTCTGCCGCCTCATAAGTAGCGTTATCGATATCAGAATCGGCTACCTCAACAAAATCAAGACCGCTTACCCATTGAGCATACTCCTCTGTTCGACCTAAATCTACATAAACGCTACGCGCGGTTTTTACCGCTTGGTTGGCTTCGGTGGTATTGGGGTAATCGGCTACGACCTTTTTAAATGTTCTCAATGCCTGTTCACCTTGATTGTTGTTATAATACAGCAATCCTACTTTAAGCATAGATTTTGAAACATACGAACTAGTAGGCTGTTCTTTTTGCAAACGTTTGTAAGCCGATAGCGCTTGGTTGGTTTTACCTTCGGCCACATAAGTATTACCTAATTCGTACAAGGCATCATCTTTATAAATACTTGAAGGATACTTGGCAATGAAATTGTTTAAATCTTCTATTTTACGCTCATTCTTATCTACAAAACCATAGCTTATGGCTTTTTGAAAGTACGCATAATCAGAGTCAATACCTTTTAAACCGATGGCCTTATTATACGCCTCCATCGCGGGCCAATAGTCGCTGCTCACAAAATAACTATCGCCTAGTCTTAAATAGGTGTCGTTTTTTTGTGCTAAAGGCACCGATTCTTGTTCGCTGTATTTTTTAAAATGCTTTATGGCTTGGGTATAGTCTTTGGTTTTAAAATAGGCGTAGGCAATATTATAATCTATGGCTTTTACGGCCTCGGTTGCATTAGCTTTTGGCATACCTAAAAACTCCTTGTACCCAATTAAAGCTTCTTTAAAATTACCTAGATTATATTGCGTCTCGGCTTTCCAATAGGTGGCTTTAGCCGTAAACAAAGCATCGCTGCGATTAGCCAAAGATTGATTAAAGTAATGTAATGCTTCGCTGTATCGGTTCTCATTATACAGCTCTACCCCTCTATAAAAACTAACTTTTTGATACACTTGCTTATCGCTAAAGCGTTTGCTACCCTCTAAAAGATCTAGTGCTTTTTTATAGTTTTTACTGGTGATATAAGAATCGATTAAAAGGTTTTGTATCTCGGTCGTGGCCGGATTATTGGGGTAACGCTCAACAAAATCGGTTAATACTTCGGGAATACTTTTGTAGGAGTTTCCTATTTCATAGCTCAACTTGGCATAATTAAGCGCAGCGTCTTCTTGAATCTTAGGCTCAAAATCCATTTCAGAGGCATTTTTAAAAGCGTTAAGTGCCTGTTGTTTTTGGTCTAATTCTACATAAGATTCTGCCAGATGGTAGTAGGCATTCTGTGCCACGTGATTTTGACCGTCTATAATTTTATTGAATTCATTTATAGCATTTTGATACTCGCCTTGTTTATAATAAGCATAACCTAACTGGTAATAATCGGTGTTATTCCATTTACCGCGTTTCCCTTGGTATTCTTTTAAATAGGGAATAGCCTCTTCATATTGTCCTAGATTAAAGTAACTCTCTCCTATTATTTTATTCAGTTCAGATTTTTCAAGTCGGTTAGAGCGATCTAGCTGCTCTTTACCTAAAGCAATGGCCTCTTCAAACTTTCCTAATTTAAAATTCATATCGGCTTGAAAGTAAGACAAGGTCTTGTCTAAACGTTTATCTCCTTTAACGGCATCAAACATCTGGTTGGCTTCTTCATATTCATCGCCTTCATAAGCCATAAAACCCAAATAGTATTTAGCCTGTGCCCCAAATTCTTGATCGTCTCGCACGCGGTTCAAGTACTTCTTTGCCTCGTTTGTTCTACCCGCCTTAAAATAGGTGTACCCATTATTAAAATAATAAGTGGTTTTCTCTTCTCTGCTTAGACCATCTACATCTACTTTATTATACCAGTTTCTAGCTTCCACGTAATTGCCTGCCGAAAAATAATAATTGGCTACGTTATAGTAAGCCGAATTTCGTTTGGTACTGGTAGGGTGATTTTGAACAAAATTATCTAAGAGTTGTTCGGCGTTGCTGGCTTGTGTTCGCACCGCACAGAGCGCGATATAATAATCACAATCGGCTTTAAGCTCTTCGCTTTGCGTTAACTGCTTGGCCTCTTTAAACAAATTTTGTGCGGCTTGGTACTGCTGTTTATTAAATAAACGAGTCGCCTGCTGGAAGGTCATAAAATTCTCGGTATACACAGCCGTTTGCTGACTGTAACTCGAGAAACCCGAACCGATTCCTAATACTAAACAAAATCCTATTGTTTTAAACATAAAGTCGCTTTTTTATCAAAACTCAAATATAAAAGAATTGCTTACTACATAACGCCAAACCCGGGTAATAATTATATCAAATTTAGCATTTTAGTCAGTCTTTACATCCGCTTGACGCAAAACCAAACTCATGAAATTTATTACTACACCTATAAATTGAGTACGCTAGTAAAATAGAACTTAAAAACTTTTGTTACCTTTAGCCTCAAATCTTAAAAAGCTATGGCGCAATCTATCCTTTCGCTTCGCAACGCAGCGATTTACCAAAGAGAAAGTCTTATTTTATCTGAAGTAAATGTAGAAATCAATAAAGGTGATTTTGTTTATTTAATTGGTAAAACAGGAACCGGTAAAAGTAGTTTTATGAAAACGCTATACGGTGATATTCCCTTGAAAGAAGGAGAAGGTAATATTGTAGGTACCGATTTACGTAAACTTAAAGAAAAAGATATTCCTTTCTTACGCCGCAAACTTGGCGTGGTTTTTCAAGATTTTAAATTACTGAACGACCGTAATATCAAAGAAAATCTAATGTTTGTCTTAAAAGCTACAGGGTGGAAAGACAAGGCTAAAATGGAAGAAAAAATTGATACGGTATTGAACAAAGTGGGTATGAAAACCAAAAATTTTAAATACCCCTACCAACTTTCTGGTGGTGAACAACAACGTATTGCTATCGCGCGTGCTTTACTTAACGACCCCGAATTAATACTAGCCGATGAGCCTACGGGTAATTTAGATCCTCAAACCTCTGTAGAGGTAATGGAAGTTTTGCAAGAAATAAACCGTAACGGCAATACCATTTTAATGGCTACACACGATTATGCGTTGCTATTAAAATACCCGTCTAAAACTTTAAAATGCGACGGCCAAAAAGTGTTTGAAGTAGTGCAGAAAACGGCTTAAAAAGAAGATTTACTTATGATTTCTGTCCTGATTCCCACTTATAACTATATTATTTTTCCATTGGTACAGAAAGTACACCAACTCCTCACTGCCGAGAAAATCGATTTTGAAATTATTTGTTTAGATGATGCTTCTACCAACCGATCTAGTATAGATGAAAATGAAGAGATCAATGCTTTAGACCACGCATCTTATCAAGTACTTAAAGTAAATATTGGGAGAAGCAGAATTAGGAACCTTCTAGCAGATACTGCAAAATTTGAATGGCTACTCTTTTTAGATGCCGATGTGATGCCCATTAAAGATGATTTTATAAAAAACTACCTTAAATTTATTTCTAATGATCACGACCTTATTTACGGTGGTATTAAATACGTTCCTCAAAAACCCGATGCGGCTCAACGCTTACGCTGGCATTACGGGAATTTAAGAGAAGCTTTAGACACCGAAAAACGCAGTAGAAAACCCTATGTATCTTTTCTTACACTTAATTTTCTAATCCGTAAGTCAGTTTTTAAAAAGGTAAAGTTTAATGAAGATATTCCAAATTTAAGGCACGAAGACACCCTATTTTCTTACCAACTTCAGCAAGCAGAGGTTCCTATCTTGCACATTGATAATCCGGTGTATCATTTGGGAATAGAAAGCAGTAAAGAGTTCTTGAAAAAATCTTTAGATTCTTTAAAAGCTGCCCTGTATTTTAAAGAACATAAACTTATTGACCCCGACTATATTAAAATTTTAGCCTTTCATAAAAAATTAAAAAAAGCAAAGTTAGATCGTGCTGCCACCTCCTTACCAAAAAGCACTTTACGCCAGATCGAAAGAAATTTATTAGGCCCCAAACCTTCTCTGCGTCTTTTTGACTTGTACCGTCTGTACCACTTAATTCAACTCGATAGAAATGCCTAGGTTCTCTGTGGTTATACCTATGTATAATAAAGCTGATTATATTCAGCGGAGTGTACACTCTGTATTGCAACAAACACTAGTAGATTTTGAATTGCTCATTGTAAACGATTGCTCTACAGATGAAAGTTTAACACGTGCAGAAAAAATAGAAGATTCTAGAATAACCATTCTTCAACACGAGGTAAATAAAGGTCTTTCAGCTTCAAGAAATACTGGAATTTCTCATGCTAAAGGAGATATTATCACTTTTTTAGATGCCGATGATGAGTGGAAGCCTAACTTTCTTGCAGCAATTGATACCCTTGCTAGAAAATTTCCCGATTGCGATATTTATGGAACCGATTACGAGGAAAAGATTAACAACCATACCGTTATTCCCGTAAAAAACCTTCCCAAAGCGGTGAGGCCTAATCAATATGTGAAAATTGAAGATTTCTTTACCGCCAGTTTATTCAACCCTATTTATTGCTATAGTTGTGTTGCGTTTACTAGAAAGGCATTAAATAAAATTGGCAACTTTAATACCGCAGTTGATATAGGAGAGGATTTAGATTTTAATATTAGAGCCAATTCTAAATTTAAATTGGCTTACTATTATAAGGCTTGTGCAATTTACTATGTAGACATTCCTAATCAAATGACAAATAGTACTATTCACAACAAAAAGCTAATAGACTTCAAAAAATTTGACCGTCAAGCGGAAACTCATCCTGGGTTAAAAAAATACCTTAATGCTAGCCGATATTATTACGCTTCCCAGTATAAAAATCAGCAGAATAAGGCCTTGTTTGAAAAATTTAAACAAGAGATAGATTTTTCGGCGCTCAGCCTTAAACAGAAAGTTTTACTTGAATGTCCGTTTTGGATGTATCAGCGTTTGAAAAGATTAAAAGCTTATTTGATAAAAAGAGGAATTAAGGTTACTCCCTTTTGAGCCCAGTTAGGTATCGCTTCCAAAGTTGCTTAACTTGCTCCATAGAGAAACTGGTTACACTCTCAAGTGCAAAACTTTTGCATTGCTCATATAATGCTCTATCGTCAATCATTCTATTCATTGCATGGGTTAAGGCTTTAAAATTTTGGTTTTCAACTAAAAGTCCATTTTTTTCATGTTGAATAATTTCACTCGGACCCGAAGAGCAATTAAAAGCCACCACAGGAGTTTCGCAGGCTAAGGCTTCTACCAACACATTGGGAAAGCCTTCGTATTTACTGCTTAAAACCAAGTATTTAGCATGCTTCAAAAAAGGAAAAGGATTAGTTTGAAAAGCTAGCAGTTCTACATGGTTTTGCAACGCTAATTGCCTAATTCTATTCTTAAGCACTTCACTCTCGTTGCCATCTCCCATAATAACCAATTTTATACCATTCTCGGGTAAATTACTCTTAGCATAAGATGTGATTAAAGCCTCAAATTGTTTCACAGGATGATTTCTACCTACAGCAATAATATACTCCTCTGGTGTATTTAGGCTTTCGCTTGCTTTACGCTGAATTGTCTTTACATCTATTGCATTAGGAATGGCTGTAACATTATTAAAACCGTATTGCTGTTGTACCACCTGCTTTATTTCTTTGGCTACGGTTATGATGCCTGCATAATCCGCGTATAAATGTTGAGCGAGTTTTTTGGGTTGCGGAAAATACCAATCTAACCTATAACTGCGCACCATATTTACCATGGGGTAATTAAAGACCCATCTATTCAGCAACTTTTCCCTTAACGGAAAATCCTTCATTCTAAAATCCAGAATTAAATCGGGATTTTCGGCTTTTAAAGTTGTATGAAGTTTTTTATACCTTAAATACTTGGCAATTGAAGAGCGTGAACCGGTTTTATACTTTCCCAAGTTAATTAGTTTTCCTTGGTAGGGATAGGCTACATCATCAAACAAGGTCACTATAAAAATTTTATGCCCCAATTCAGATAAAAGTTTCGAAATAATTCCTGCAGCACGCTCGGCTCCTCCCCCGTTTAAGCGGTCGATTAAAATCCCTATTTGGTAACTCATTTTTTCTCTTTCGCTTTAAATTCATCAAAATCAACTCCTTCCTGAATCAGGCGTTTTCTTGGCTGAAAAGAATCGCTAAAAATACTCCTAGTTCTTTTTAAACCTTTAGCCGAAATCCCCATTAAATGGGTTAGCGTATGCGGAAAGTCATCTAGCATATAAGCTCTACTGGTATCGATCACAAAGTCAGATGGCATTTCAAAGCTAGGCGATTTCCAAAATATAAAAGGAATTTCATACATTGTAGAAGTGGGTTTATCTTCAAAATGCCCAAAAAAATCAGCAACATCATACATCTCTTCCCCGTGATCTGAAAAATACAAGAAAGCACTTTTTTTGTTTTGTTGCTGTATTAATTTTAAAACCTCCGAAAGCACATAATCATTGTAGCGAATGGCGTTGTCATAGGTGTTAATAGTATTCGTTTTTTCGTCTTTCTCCTCGGTTTTAAAAAAATTAAAACGAGTAGGATAACGCTTATTATACGCATAATGATTTCCGGCAAGGTGAAGAAAAATAACCTTCTTTCCTGCTTCACTTAAAGTTTCCTTCAGTAAAGGTAACAGCACCTCGTCATAATTTCCATTTTCATTAAAAGCGGAATAATTTAAAAATACCGTCTCATGGGATACAGAGGCTAATTTAGAAATTAAATTATCATGGAAGCCTACGGGACGTTGATTGGAAAGCCAATAGGTTTTGTACTTAGCACTTTTCAAAAACTGTATAAGCGGTTGTGAGGCTTTCGGGTTTTCATAATTAGAAAGCGTAAGGGCATCATATAAAGAGCCCATAGTATAAACGTGAGAACTTATCACGTCATTAAATAAGCTTAAAGAGTCTTGCTCTATTAGTAACGGATTGGTAGGCCTATCATAGCCATACACTTGCATATGTTTTCTACTGGCAGATTCTCCTATAGCTACCACAATCAATTCATTTTGAGTAGTGCTTGCTACCTCAATCTGTAAATTTTCTGCTCTAAACTTTTCTATTTCATCTACCTGCTGCTTGTATTGCGCATAAGATTTTACCGTGATATACGGTAAATTATAGATTATAAGCTTAGAAAATTTAAGTACTCCCGCTAACATTAAAATAAATACCATACCGGTTAAAATCTTCGGTTTTGATACCGCTTTCGCGGAAGCTATAGATTTCGGAAAAAATGAAAAAAGAGGAAGTAAAAATAAAAGTAACCACAGCAGATAATAGGTAGAGAACGTCTCGCTAAATTCGGTTATCTCGGTGGAATTGGTATTTAGAATCACATAAATATAACTCGCGTTAAATCTGGTTTCAAATAGAATATACAATCCGGTTTCAATAATTAAAATCAAGTAAAAGCCAATCAACATGGCCTTACTAAGCCATTTACTGCCTTTAAAAGAATTTAAAATTAAAACAGACACATAAATTATTATTCCAAAAAGCGTGTTTTCTAAAACATTTAAAAATGTTGAAGGCCCTATTTGATGAATACCTACCTCCAGCAACAGCGCCAAAATTATGGGGTAAATCAATAACACGATTAAACTCACTTTAGAGGCTTGTAAGTTGAGGATTCTATTCATTTTTTTTTGAATTAAAATGCATATAAACGAAAAACAAAACCAGAACTAAATAGATAAAATAGGCTAAAGCATAGGCTTTCACAATTCCTTGCAATCCATAAACCTCAATAAACAGATGACTAAAAATAAGATAGGAAAGGTTTAAAACGCTGTTACAAATTAAATAAGCCTTAATCATTCGTTTGGCGTGGAACTGCTTTACCAAAGCGATGGCTAAGATGCTTATAAAATCACCAACCAACTGCCAAAAAAATAAACGCTCTGTAGGTAAAAATTCATCGCCCAACAACAATTGAAGCAACCAAGTACGCAAAAAATAAATTATAAAAAAGGCAACTAACAGCAAAGGAATCGTCAAGGTATAAAAATGCTTCAATTCTTTTTTAAAACTACCAAACTCATTGGTTTTTGCTAGTTTGGGCAACAAATAAAATGAAGTAAGGCTTGTAAAAAACATCAAGTAAAAAGAGGACAATCTATTCATAGCCTCCCAATAACCAGCGTCTTCTGTAGATAAGGTTTTAATTACTAAATTTCTAATCATTAAATAAGTAACCGAAACTATTGCGGTAGCATAAATGGTCATCAATAAATAACCACTTAATTTTTTTACCGCGCTAAGGGAAAATAATTTAAATCGAAATAAATTTAATAATATCTCCCTTTCTTTTCCTAGCCCCAAAAACATAAGCATAAAAACCAATATTGGTCCTAAGATAACGCCTATAAGCGCGCCTCTCAAACCCATTTGAAGCGCCAAGACAATAGTCATTAGCATATTGCCTAGACTTAAAACCCCATTAAGTATCACCAATTTTTTATAGCGCTCTAAACCATTAAAAATATAAATTAATAATAGATTGAGCGATAAAAAAGGTAAGCCAACGGCAACCAACCGAATAATGTCTGCGTATGTATCTGTTTTGAAAACCACCTCACTCCAAAAAGAAGAAAATAAAAAAAGCACTACCCCAAAGACTAGCGCTACCCCCATACTCAATTGAAAAATACTGGCGATAATTTGTTGCTGTTGCTTAGCGTCTTCTTGGTATTCTGATACGTATCTTATCGCCCCGTTTTGATAACCTTCGGCGGTAAAACTAGAAGTAGTCTGAGTAAAATTTCGCAAGTTTCCTAATAAAGCTAGACCAGACGGACCTATAACGCGACTTACTACCATTGTAGTAGCCACTCCAGATAAAGCTTTGAGCGCAACAATAATTCCGTTAAAATAAGAAGCCTTTAATAAAAGCCGATGTGTATTAAAAAACCTAAACCTCATTCGAAACTACTAAAGCTACGAAGATACACTATTGAAGATTAATCTTTAGGTAAGCTACTAAAAAAGAATAACCCCAAACCAGCTGGTTTGGGGTTATTATTATATAAAAACTAAAACAGCTTTTTATTTTAGATTATTTTATTGCGTTTACGCTCGTTCTCGGTTAAGAAAATTTTACGTATTCTAAGATGGTTAGGAGTCACCTCAACATACTCATCTTTTTGAATGTATTCTAAAGCTTCTTCTAAGCTAAACTTAATAGCCGGAACAATTTTGGCTTTATCGTCGGCTCCAGCCGAACGTACATTCGAAAGCTTCTTGGTCTTGGTTACGTTCACCGTCATATCATCTTGACGTGAATTCTCCCCAATCACCTGGCCTTCATAAATATCTTCACCCGGATCTATAAAGAAGCGACCGCGATCTTGTAGTTTATCAATAGAATAAGGAATTGCGGTACCTTTTTCCATAGAAACTAAAGAACCGTTCAAACGCTGAGGAATGTCTCCTTTAATAGGTTGGTATTCTTTAAATCGGTGTGCCATAATCGCCTCTCCTGCTGTAGCGGTAAGCAACTGGTTACGCAAACCAATAATACCACGTGAAGGAATGATGAATTCACATACCATACGGTCTCCTCGCGCTTCCATACTAAGCATTTCCCCTTTACGCATACTCACCATTTCAACCGCTTTACCAGAAACTTCTTCGGGTAAATCAATAGTCAATTCTTCTACTGGCTCACACTTTACACCATCTATTTCTTTGATGATTACTTGCGGCTGCCCTATTTGCAACTCATAACCTTCTCTACGCATGGTTTCTATAAGCACAGACAAGTGTAAAACACCCCGACCAAAAACCATAAATTTATCGGCACTATCGGTTTCTTCAACGCGCAATGCCAAGTTTTTCTCCAACTCTTTGGTCAAACGTTCTTTAATGTGCCTAGAGGTTACAAATTTACCGTCTTTACCAAAAAATGGAGAATCATTAATGGTAAACAACATACTCATAGTAGGCTCATCTATGCTAATGGTCTTTAAGGCTTCAGGATTTTCTACATCGGCAACGGTATCACCAATATCAAAACCTTCTAAACCTACTAGCGCACAAATATCACCTGCTACTACTTCTTGCACTTTTCTACGGCCCAAGCCCTCAAAAACGTGCAATTCTTTAATTTTAGATTTTTTAATGCTGCCATCTCTTTTCACCAAAGATACCTGCATACCTTCTTTTAAAACACCACGTTGCAAGCGTCCAATGGCGATTCTTCCTGTAAAAGATGAGAAATCTAAAGAGGTAATCAACATTTGCGGGGTACCTTCTTTATCTACTTTAGGTTCTGGTATATGCTCGATAACCATATCTAAAAGCGGCTCTAAATTTTCGGTTTCATTTTTCCAATCGGTGCTCATCCAGTTGTTTTTAGCCGAACCATAAACCGATGGGAAATCGAGTTGCCACTCTTCTGCCCCCAACTCAAACATCAAATCAAATACTTTCTCATGTACCTCGTCTGGCGTACAGTTTTCTTTATCTACCTTATTGATAACCACACAAGGTTTTAAGCCTAAATCAATTGCTTTTTGCAATACAAAACGCGTTTGCGGCATAGGCCCTTCAAAAGCATCTACCAATAGTAAAACCCCATCGGCCATATTTAAAACTCGCTCTACCTCACCTCCAAAATCGGCGTGACCAGGGGTGTCAATAATATTAATTTTGGTTCCCTTATAAGTAACCGACACGTTTTTTGACGTAATGGTAATACCACGCTCACGCTCAATATCGTTATTATCAAGAATAAGGTCGCCTGTGTTTTCGTTTTCACGAAATAAACGGCAGTGGTACATAATCTTATCTACCAAAGTGGTTTTACCGTGGTCAACGTGTGCAATAATTGCAATGTTTCTAATTGAAGTCATATAGTAATTTAAAGGCTGCAAATTTACGCTTAATTTTCTGATATTAAAGCTTTAACCTAAAAATATAACATGAAGTTTAAAGAAACTGACTTTTCATTACATAAACCCTTTATTTTAAACGATTTCTATCCGCTTTAAGCGGAATAATTCACTCATAAATAAAGAAAATACAATGGTCGAAATTAAAAAACAACCGCAGATGAACCTTTAATTACTTAGCTAGCGCCCTGTTTTTGAAAGTAAAGCCTAATCGCTATAATTTTTCTTCAGCGGCAAATCAATTTTAATTTATTCTCTACCTTTGTCTTAAAGTAAATGTTATGAATTTAGAGCAAATACCCCATATTAAACATATAGATAAAGATAATTTTTTCTTACTCGCTGGCCCTTGTGCTATTGAGAGCGAAGAAATGGCGCTGCGTATTGCCGAAAAAGTGGTGAATATTACCGATAAATTAGGAATTCCCTACATTTTTAAAGGCAGTTTTAAAAAAGCTAATCGTAGCCGAATAGATAGTTTTACTGGAATTGGCGACGAAAAGGCCTTGAAAATTTTGCGTAAAGTTGCCGAAACTTTTAAAGTGCCCACCGTAACCGATATTCATGAAGTGAGCGATGCAAAGCTGGCCGCCGAATATGTAGATGTACTGCAAATACCTGCCTTTTTAGTGCGCCAAACCGACTTGGTGGTGGCTGCCGCCGAAACCGGTAAGGTAGTCAACTTAAAAAAAGGACAATTTATGAGTCCAGAAAGCATGCAACACGCAGTTAAAAAAGTAACCGACAGCCACAACGAGCAAGTGATGATTACCGATCGCGGTACCATGTTTGGCTACCAAGATATGATAGTTGATTTTAGAGGTATTCCCACCATGCGCCAGTACGCTCCTACGGTATTAGATGTAACACACTCGTTACAACAACCTAACCAGAGCAGTGGCGTTACCGGTGGCCGACCAGAAATGATTGAAACCATTGCCCGTGCAGGAGTGGTGAATCATGTAGACGGCCTTTTTATTGAAACACATTTTGATCCGGCAAACGCAAAGAGTGATGGCGCGAATATGCTAGATCTTAAGCATCTTGAAAAACTTTTACACAACCTGGTGCAAATTAGAAAATGCGTTAAGGCCTTATAAAAGCTTAACTCTGACTTTAGTGTTGCATAAATTTTAAACACTAACTGCTCGACTTTTAAACATAACCCCAAGAACTTTTTATATTAAGGTCTTGGGTTTTTGTTTTCAACCTGTACGGCTTTCAAAAATAAGCCGTACAACTTTCTGAAAAATATTGTACAATTTTTGTTGGAATATTGTACAATATTTTATTGCAAACCCCAAGGCTTGTGTTTACAAGGCCTACAACTTGTCAATAAAAGTTGCTGTAGTTTTCATTGATTAGCCGGCAATTACCTCATAAAACAAAGAAAACATAGTTTTAAAGACTATGTTTTCTTTAGTTAAAACTTATGCTTTGCTATAAAAGTTAGTCTTGCTCTAAGGAAGCATCAAGGCTACGTAAACCGGATAATGATCTGAAGCATACTTCCCTTCATACTGATGATCTAAAACTTGATAACTTTTTACTTCTATCTTTTTAGATACATAAATATAATCTATACGGTATTTATGCGGTATTCGTGAATTAAAATAATTAAAGGTACCTTTAGGGCCTACGGCTTCTGTTTGAGCTACTTTTTTTGCGTCTTTAAAGTAATTATCAAAATAAGCAATAGGCGCTGTGTTCTCTTTCGCGTTAAAATCACCCCCTATAATTACAGGGTAATGCTTTTTATTGATTTCTTCAATCTTTCTTTTGATCAGTTTTAAACTTTCTAATTTAGCTACCTCTCCCACCCTATCGAGATGAGTATTTAGTACATAGAACTTTTTACGGGTTGTTTTATCTTTTAACAAGGCATAAGTAGCAATAGTTACTTGTTTTGCATCCCAGCCTTTAGATTCTTTGTCGGGTGTTTCAGACAACCAAAACGTATTGCTTTCTAATAAGGTAAATTTATCTTCATTATAAAAGATAGCGTTATAGCCACCCCATTTTACATTTTGAACCCGGCGGTCTCCCACAAAACTAAAATCAGTTAGCGCTTCTTTTATATCTATGATCTGCTGGTCTAAGGGTTCCTGCAGCAAATAAATATCTACGGGCACTTCTTTTAACTGCCTTACGAGCAATTCTTTTCTGTTTGACCAACTAATTTCACCAACATCTTCTTGAGCATACCTAATGTTATAGCTCATCAACTTAAGATTAGGTTCTTTTTTAGCATCTGGTAAACGCTGCAAACCAGCACAAGAAAGAAGAAGACTAGTGCTTAATAGCAGGCAAAAAAATGCGCTACTCTTCCTCATCTACATAATCTTTTAAATAGGCATATCTTGGCGTTAGCTCTCCGTTAAAGGTCATTCTAGCTCGTTCTAAAATACCATCTGGGTCGTCATTAAAGAAATTGGGTATTACGTGCTCTAAAAACATATCGCCAAAGCCTTCGCTAGCATCTTTGGGTAGTTCACAAGGCAAATTATCTACAGCCATTACACAAATGGCATTTTTTGCATCGTAGGCAACTTCTTTACCACTGGTTTTGTCATAGCCATAAAACGGATCGGCGATGGTTGAGGCCCTTATGGTGCTGGCAATGGGTCCATTGATATCGCAACTTACATCGGCAATAAGATCAATGTTAAAATCGGGTTGTTGAATTTGTTCTTGGGTAATCAATTTTGGTGCGCCTTCACCATAAAAATGACCAGCTATAAAATAGTCGGTTACCCGCGAAAAACGCATAAAATCAGATTCGTATTGCTCAGGATGATTGTAAAAGTCATACTTATCGAGCACCTTATCATCTTTGCGTTTGTTATAATCAAGCACATCTATCATGGTATACACCGGCTCATCATAGCTTTTCGTTAGAAAATCGTGAACGCTTATCATTTTAATATTCAGGTGTTCTAAAATTTCTTGTGCGCCATGCGCTACTTTTCCAGATCCTGTTAGCGCTATTTTAATAGGCGGCAATTTTACTTGCTGCAAGTTGGCTACCACAGCATTATAATCGGGTAGGTCTTCTACTTTGGGTAAATTGAATAAATTATCGCGTAATCCTAAAGCTCTAAAGCCGTTGTAGGCTCCCACGATACCTGCGTAGCGACCAAAGCCAATAAGTCTGCTGTTTTGGGCATCGGTAATTACCTCGTGATCATAGAGTTCTATATTTTTCGACAAAATAGCCCGCAATAAAGCCCTATTATAGGGTTGCTTTTTGATGGTATGCGAGAAGAAAAAATATTTTTTACGGGGTATTAAAGCTTCAATCGGCACCTCTTTGACGCCTAATAAAACATCGCAATCGCTCATATCTTGGGTTACCTCGAACCCTAAATTCTCATAGTCTTCGTCTGGAAAAACACGAATAGCCGAAGATTCTACGGCAATTTGACAGCCAGGGAATTGCTTTTTAAGTTGAGAAAGTTTTTCTGGAGAAAACACCACTCGCCTGTCGGGCGGATTTTTACGTTCTTTTATAATTCCTATTTTCATATTTTCACAAAAATTTTATCGGCAAAAGTTAAAACCACTTCATCTTTAACAAGCCAGCGGAAGACTTTCGGATTTATTGGGTAAATATATGATTTTATTGTATCTTTGCCAGCCTTATCTATTACAGATATTGTTCTTTTAAAACGATTTTGCGTTAGGGATAGCAGCGGCATACTTTTAAAGCTGGTTTGCTTTAAAAGATATAGCGGATAGCCCGCCGCTTTTGCCACAAAAGCGGAACGCCCAAAATCCCGTTAGCAGTTGACAAATGCTAATTTTCCTGCCAAGGGTAAAAAGGGAATAGTTCTTGTAGATAATGATACTACTATTGGGGTCGATTTGGTTTTGACAGCGAGTCGAATTGAATAGTAAGCACGTCGAGCGCCGGAATATAGCTCGTAAATCTCATGTTTCAGACTTTTTTAAACGGCGAAAATAATTACGCCTTGGCTGCATAATCTGAATTATAGTAAGATTAGCTTAGTCCCTGTAAGACAGGGAGCCGAGATGTCTCGCGAGGGCCTTAATTTACGGCACTTGCATTGGAGGCACCGATAAAGTAAATTTAGGTATTCTGACGCCTTTAAGGAATACCGAAATTGAAAAGGCTAAGGAAAGATTAGGCGGTTTTCTGCCAGATTTTTCTCGAAAATTCAAGTGAAAACTAAGCGTGTAGAAAGCCATTGAATTGCTTGTTTGGACGGGAGTTCGAGTCTCCCCGACTCCACTTAATAAAACCGCAACTGCTTAATAATATTGCAGTTGCGGTTTTTTATTTTTGATATATGCCCTATAAAGTGAGCAACATATTGCGATGAATTATTCGAAATTCAAATAAAAACAGATTATTTGTTTCTCTCTAGATTTAATTGCTTAATAACGCTTATAAAGTTTTGTCCTAAAAACTTTATTTTATTGCTTACTTATCGCTTCTAGTTCTTTATGCTTTGTATTTCTAACGCTTCTTTGTAAAAATATGGTGTTGGGTTGCGGTGAAGTAATCTTTAAATACCTGGTTCAGCTCGGTGCCTTCTTTACTTGCCGAAATACCTAAAAACGGATACAAACCTGTAATGGCTTGAGAGATAGCTTGCACAGAATTTACGGCTGCTTGGTGTACCTGCACCACCCATTCTTCCCAACCAAATGTTGAATTATCCAGACGCCTTTCGGTTTGTAGTGCTAAGTCATATATGCGTTTTTCGCTGTCTTCTAGGCTAGCATTTAAAATTTGCCAAGAAGATTCAGCCGCTTTATACTTGGTTAAATCTAAAAAATGTTGCGCCATGCCGATGTAATTGACCCATAAAGTAAAATCGGCAAAGACCGAAAAAGGAATCTGATACAAAGCTGCCTTATGTTTCACTTCGTGATAAACAAAACTAAATCTTGGCGCCACACGATAATCTGAAACCTGAAAAGAGTGTGTAGCCGTAGCCTTTAAACCCATACTCGACCAGTTAGGAATAATCCTCACCGCTTCTTTAGGCAAAATAAAACTTTTTATTAAGTCGTTTCCGTTGTCATCTTTTACCGGCTTCCCGGCATTCATAATTCGAGCATTTAAAGTAAAATGCGTAAGATAAGGTGCTCCAGTGGCATAATGCCAAGTTCCATTTATACGGTATTGCCCCTCTTCTTGATGCGCTTCGCCAAACACTCCGCCGCTTCCGCCCAATATGGTGTTTTGTTTATCTTTAAAGACTTCGGCTGCAGCCTCGTGTTCTAAATTGCCAACAAAGAAATTGGCACCACTGCACAAGGTGAGCGTCCAACCCAGGCTGCCATCTATTGTTGCTATTGCTTGTAACTTCTTTAAACCTTGGGTTAAAGATAAAGCTTGACCGCCATACTCTTGAGGTACCCAGATATTCCATAAATTTTCTTGCGCCAAGTAGTGCAGCACTTCATTAGAGAAGCTTGTCGCCTCTAAACAGGCGGCTTTAAGTTGTTGCTGGCTGATGCCTTGTAGATTGGTTTTCATCTTGTATTAATTTTCTCCACTTTAAATATCCTGAAACCCCTACCACAAATAAAAAACCGGTGAGGGCAGCATAGATATAAAGTTCTTTATAAATTAGTAAAGGAATGGTAATGATGTTACTGATGTTGAGAAAAATCCAATTCTCCATTTTACGTTTTGCCATCAACCACATGCCTGCCCAAGCAAAAGCACTGGTGGTTGCGTCCCAAATAGGCACATCAGAATCGGTGTAGTTGATTAACCAGAAGCTCATCGCTGCAAAACAAAACAACACAATGCCAAAGCTTTTTATATAGTCTAAACGATTGGCATATTGTATGGGTGGCGGATTGTTTTTCTTACCAAACTGCCAATACAGCCATCCGTATATACTCATCACAAGATAATATAAACTCAAAACAATATCGGCATATAGTTGGGAGTGGTAGTGTATCCAGATACTTAGCAGTATTGAAACAATGCCAAACAGGTAGTTATGTATATAGTTTTGCCTGGCCAGTAAAACTTGAGTAACGCCAAAGCAGGTGCCTAAGATTTGAATAAGGGTAAAATTGTAGAACAGCGAATCCATTTCTTTATAGTTTAACGAAATGGCAAGTGCAGACCAAGACTTTTGTTTGCAAAAGTAGTCCATTAAAATCCCTACGCTGGCATTATCCAGATCAGGTTTCGAGGATGACCTCTGGGTATCTTCTCAGCCTATGAAATAAGCACCCCATTTCTTAAAGCAAAAGTAAGCAAAATAATCATGCTAAACCGTTCTGGTGTTTAATTTTGTTTGTCTCCTAGGCTAAACTGTAAAAACAAATATGTTAGTCTAATAATTTAAGTTACAATTAAGGTAGGTACAACTCAAGAAAAAGAATTAATCTCGTACTTTCGACCACAAAATAAGGGTAATGAATAATCATGAATTAAGTGTCCTCTTTTTAGTGATATATGTCGTGCTAATCGCGGGTATAGGCATTTATTACAGCAAGAGCAAAAACAATGAAGATTACTTTCTGGCTTCACGCAAACTACCTGCGTGGTTACTGGCCGTCACTTTCATTGCCAGTTGGTGGGGAGGCGGATCGGCAATAGACTTGGTAGACCATGCTCATGCCAACGGCCTCAACTCTTTTTGGATTTATGGAGTACCCGTTTTGCTAGCAACGGGCTTGATGTATGTTTTTTCAAAAGGTATTAGAAACTTAGGGCATCTTTCACAACCCCAATTGATGCAAGCCCGTTATGACCGAAGGACCGGATTACTACTTAGTATTTTCATACTGCTTTTTATGCTTATTGCTGCCGCCATACAAGTAATTGTCATCGGTAAATTTTTTGAAGCTTTCTTTGCTATAAGTTACGAAAGCGGAGCCCTTTTAGGTACAGGTATTGTACTCTTATATTCGCTCTTTGGCGGATTTAAAGGAGTAGTGGTAACCGATTTACTCCAATTTGTATTTTTCTTACTGGCGGGAATTTTTCTATTTTATTTTACTTATACCACATCTGGCGGAATGCAGGCGGTACAACAACAAGCGCTGCTTCAACAAAAAACCGGATTCACCTCTTTTTTTCATAAGGTTCCCGACCAATTAGCCTACGTGATTACCTTTGGCACCTCCTGGATGATACAAGCCAATGTTTGGCAAAGAATTTCGGCCGCCAAAAGCGGTAGCGATGCCAAAAGAATGATGCTGTACAGTTTTATTGCCTTTATTCCATTATACCTTATGGTAACCTATACCGGAATGTTCGCTAGTGTAATATATGAAGATGTTCCGTCAAGCGGAATTGTACCCACTATGGTTGCGCAAATAGAGCATCCTATGCTAAGTGCTTTGATTTTTGTAGGTTTGAGTGCCGCCATTATGTCGACAATGGATTCACTGCTCAATACCGGTGCAATGGCACTAAGTGTAGATATTTATCAGAACCACCTGAAACCCCAATCGAGCAATAAAGAGAAAATCTTGGTCGCCCGAGTAGCCACCTTTCTCATGGCTGCAATTGCTTTATTTATTGCACTAAAAATAAAATCGGTATTAAAAGTATCTTGGATAGGTTCAGATTTTTTAACCAGCGGAGCATTTGTACCTTTGGTTATGGGCTTTCTATGGTATAGAGGCAGCAGCCAAGCCGCCTTTTACACCATGCTTTACGGTCTAGCATTCTCAAGTTATCATTTTGCTATTGCCCTAGGGGCCGATTTACCGCTGGCTTGGGAAGTAGCTTCTACAGAGCAAGCCCTAATAGGTATTGGTGGAGCTTTTATTTTATATGTAAGTTTAAGTTTTTGTACTTCTTCAGATTACAACCAAAACAAGGCTTTCATCCGTAAAGCAAATATTTTAAAGAAATAATAGCAATAAATTATACTTAATCAATTTATTTTGCTAAATTTAAACCTACTTAACAAAATTTTAATTTTTTATTAAAATGTTTCTCCAAAAATAAGCCTAATTTTAAAGAAAAAAGAAATGGGACGAATTGAAGAGAAACACAGAAAGAGAAAAGAACAAGACCAGCCCTTAGATTCATTTGGTAATCGAAAGCGCGAGAACAATGAAGTAGATTTTGATGAAAAAACTATAAAAGATCAAAAAAACAAAAAGTAGTTTAATTTTTAAGTTTAGTTGTTGAAAAAGGCAGTTGTTTTAGCTGTCTTTTTTTTGCCAAAAGCTTACTTTTGTTTAACACAATAGTAAATTTATTAAACATATGTATTTTTCAGGATCACAAATCAAAGCTATGGACCAGCGCTATCGTGCTAATTTTATCAATAGCTTGAGCGGATATAAATCGGCTAATCTGATTGGAACACGATCGCAAGATGGCATTGAAAATCTCGCTATTTTCAGCTCTGTAATCCATTTAGGCAGTCATCCGCCCTTACTGGGCTTTATTTTGCGGCCTACTTCTGCAATTCGCAACACTTGGGATAATCTTAATAGCACTGGGGTTTTTAGTGTTAATCATGTGAACCAAAAGATTTACCAACAAGCTCATCATACCTCGGCGCGCTATAGTGGTGATGTGTCGGAATTTGAGAAAAGCGGCCTTACTCCAGTCTATAAAAACGGTTTTGAAGCGCCTTTCGTAGCAGAGGCACCGGTACAAATAGCTTGTAAAATGCAAAATCATTATTTTATAGAAGAGAATAAATGCCGATTAATTGTAGGAGAGATTTTAGGCGTAACTACCGAAACCTCGCCAGCAGAAGATGGTTTTTTAGGATTAGCCCAACAAGATACGGTGTGTATAAATGGTTTAGATGCCTATGCCTTACCTCAACTTTTAGATCGTCTGGCCTACGCCAAACCCAATGTACCCACCAAAAGTATTTATGAATAAGAAACATCTTCCTGTAAAGATTTGCGTGACTTGCCAGCGTCCGTTCACTTGGCGTAAAAAATGGCAGCGCGATTGGGAACATGTAAAATATTGTAGCCAAAGATGCAGACAAAACAAAAAGACAGCGCACTAGTTTGGTTTAGAAACGACCTGCGCGTTACCGATCAAAAAAGCTTATACACGGCTTGCAAAAAACACCCACAAGTATATGCGGTTTATTGCTTTGATCCTCGCCATTATGCTACCACCGCCTATGGTTTTAAAAAAACAGAGAAGTTTAGAGCGCAATTTCTTATAGAGAGTGTAAAGCAATTAAAACAGAATTTAAAGACTAAACTAGGCATAGACTTATTGGTTTTTAGGGCAAAACCCGAAGATAAAATACCCGAGTTGGTTGAAAAATTTAATATTACCGCTCTCTATTCCCAAAAAGAATGGACAGAAGAAGAGTTTTTGGTATATAGTAAAATTAAAAATCGGTGCAGCCTACTAAAAGCGCATTCCTTTTTTGACCAAATGCTATATCACCCAAAAGACATTCCCTTTAGTTTTAACCAAATACCTGAAGTTTTTACCGCATTTAGAAAAAAAGTAGAAAAAGAAGCAAAGGTAAGAGCTTGCCTACCACTACCACAAAAAAACTACCATCAGACACTTAGTAAACATTCAGAAGCTATCCCCACTTTAGAAGAACTAGGACTACATTCTTTTGAACCCGATTTTCGTTCAGCTTTCCCCTTTAAGGGAGGAGAACAAGAGGCCTCTAAAAGAATACAGGATTATTTTTGGAAAACCCAGAAGTTGAGCGTTTACAAAAAAACGAGAAATGGACTATTGGGTGCAGATTACAGCTCAAAACTATCGGCGTGGCTGGCTAAGGGTTGTATATCGGCTAGGCAAATTTATTGGGAGGTCAAAAACTATGAAAAAGAAATTACAAAAAATGAAAGCACCTATTGGTTAATTTTTGAGTTGCTGTGGCGAGACTTCTTCAAATACATTTCACTCAAGCACGGTAATGCTATTTTTAAGCAATCAGGGATCCGTAAAGAAAAACTAAACTGGCATAACAACCCACAGGTATTTGAACAATGGCGACAAGGTAAAACAGCCGAACCGTTTGTAAATGCAAATATGATTGAATTAGCTCAAACCGGATTTATGAGCAACAGAGGCAGGCAAAATATCAACAGTTATTGGGCTAAGGAATTAAAACAAGATTGGCGCATAGGCGCCGCCTACTTAGAGAGTATGCTAATAGATTATGATGTGCACAGTAACTGGGGTAATTGGATGTATAACAGCGGTGTAGGCAATGACCCTCGGGACCGTAAATTTAATATTAACAGTCAAGCCAACCGATACGATGCATCGGGTAAATACCAACAGACTTGGCTACAAAACAAACTATTTTCATGAAAACCTTACGTTTAATTTTGGGTGACCAATTGAATTATAAGCATTCTTGGTTCTCTACTACAGATGATAATGTGCTTTATTTTATGGCCGAAATGAGGCAAGAAATCGATTATGTTAAGCATCACATTCAAAAAATTGTAGGTTTTTTTGCAGCAATGCGTAACTTTTCTGAACACCTCAAAGAGCGTGGTCATAAAGTAGTGTACTATACGCTGACCGATAAAAAGAACAAGCATGATTTAAATGTCAACCTAAAAGCCTTAATCGATGAATATGACATTGAATGCTTTGAGTACCTCCTACCCGATGAATATAGGCTAGATGAGCAGCTTAAAGAACTTACCGATGGGTTAGATATAAAAACCCAAAGCTATGATACCGAACATTTTTTTACCCAACGCCATGACTTAGCCGATTTTTTTGAAGGCAAGAAAGAATTGGTAATGGAGTATTTTTATCGTGCTATGCGAAAGAAGCATGGTATTTTAATGCAAGATGAGAAAAACCCAGAGGGCGGAAAATGGAATTTTGATAAAAGTAATCGGAAAAAGTGGAAGGGCTCTCCTGCGATTCCGCACGAAAAAGGATTTAGAAAAGACGTAGCCGATATTGTAGATGCAATAAGAAAAACCGATATAAAAAGCATAGGAGAGATAGACAAAACACAATTTAATTGGCCCATCTCGCGCAAAGACAGCTTAAAAGTTTTGCGGTATTTCTGCGATGAGCTCTTAGTACACTTTGGTGATTTTCAAGATGCGATGCATACGCAAGAAAACTACCTTTTTCATTCTAGACTCTCTTTTGCACTAAACACCAAAATGCTATCCCCTAAAGAGGTTATCGATAAAGTTCTAGACACTTACTACGAAGCCAATAACGATATTAATATTTCTCAAGTAGAGGGATTTATACGTCAGATTTTGGGATGGCGCGAATATATGCGTGGAATTTATTGGAAAGAAATGCCAGGGTATCGCCGAAGTAATAAACTGGACCACCAAAACCAACTCCCCGATTTTTATTGGACCGGCAAAACAAAAATGAATTGCCTTAGCCAGGCTATTTCGCAAAGTCTAGAACTTGCCTATGCGCACCACATTCAACGGCTCATGGTTACAGGTAATTTCGCCTTGCTCACTGGTGTACATCCCAATGAGGTTGATGCCTGGTATCTAGGCATATATATAGATGCAATTGAGTGGGTTGAAATGCCAAATACTCGCGGTATGAGTCAGTTTGCCGATGGTGGCATTGTAGCCACAAAACCCTACATCTCTAGCGGTAGTTACATCAACAAAATGAGTAACTATTGTCAAGACTGTCATTATAAGGTAAAGGAAAAAACCGGAGAAAGCGCCTGTCCATTTAATGCGCTTTATTGGAATTTTCTAGCTACTCATCGCGAAAAGCTAAAAGACAACCAACGTATGAGTATGATGATGAGTATGCTTAATAAAATGGATAAATCTACCTTAGAAGCGCATCAAGAACGCGCTCAGAAGATAATAAATAACCCAAATGACTTCTAAACTAAACTCCACTGGATACCTGAAAATGAACATCTTGAAAATCATCAAGGTATTTTAACCAGATATACGGTTTTTAATCCAAACTATACAATATACCCCTATCTAATTCAATTTTTTCGTAAATTAGATAGACTAAATAACCAACAAAATGTTAGAGATTGTATTACTGGATGACGAGCTTAAAGCCGTAAAAAGTTTAGAGTGGGAAATAGAAAATTACTGTCAAGGGGTAAAAATTTTAAAAACCTTCACCAACCCCAACGAGGCTCTCTTGTACCTAAAAAATCATACTCCTGATTGCTTATTCATCGATGTAGAGATGCCCCAGATGGATGGTCTAGAATTCATCAGCAAATTTCAAAGCCGTCAATTTGAAGTTGTTTTTGTAACCGCTTATAGTCAATATGCTATAAAAGCCATTAAGGAAAGTGCTTTTGATTACTTGCTTAAACCCATTGATACAGATGATTTGGTATCTACCATCAATCGGTTAAAGTATAATAAAGAAAAGCAAAATCCCAGTGATATTCTAGAAGAGCGTCTAAACAATCAAAAAAGGGTTGCCATTCCAGTTGACGGAAAATTAGTTTTTATTGAACCACAGCAAATTGCCTATTGTAAAAGCGACGGTAATTATTGTCGCATTTATTTATGCGACGGTAATGAATTGTTTTTATCAAAAAAGCTAAAAGACATACAATGCCTTCTTCCCGACACTCATTTTTTTAGAGTACATAACAGCTACTTGGTAAATCTAGATCAAGTATGTGAGTTTGTAAAAGCCGAAGCTTATATTGTGCTTAAAAACAACATAAAGATTCCCGTGTCACGCAACAAAAAAGCTGATTTTCTCGATCGGGTATAGGCAGTGATTTATTTGTAATTTAATACAATATATTTTGTTATCAACAGCTCTCCAAACTTTATTTAATTTTGTAAAGACTTTAAACCTTAAGCTATTATGCTTTCTATGGATGAATATTTTGGTGAGTTTTAGTATTGGTCGAGCCCAAAATATGGATACAGAGCTTTTTGTTCGAGCCCCAGACAGCACCCAGGTACTCGCACTTATAAATCGTTCACGTGAGTTGCATAAAAAGAAGCAACAAGACAGTTTAGAATTTGCCTTGGCACAGCAAGCCATACTTTTAGCAGAAAAACTAAACGACACCCTTTTGATGGCTCGAGCAAATGACAATTTAGGCTTGCTTTACCGCTACCATAAAAATTATGCTACCGCTTTTGCTTATCATCAACGCGCTTTTGAGTGGATTGAAAATAAATCAGTTGACAAACTGTACAAAATGATTTTTGCCAACAATGCAGGAGTAGCCAGTCGGTACAACCAGAAATATGCTATAGCAGTAGATTTTTATATGAAAGCCCTGCAGTTGGCCGAGGAGGAAAAAGACTTAAAAAATATCGCTATTGCCAGTAATGGTATTGGCAATGCTTTAAGTCAAATCCCAGGAAAACAAAAAGAAGCCTTATCTTACTTTAATCGTTCTTTAAAAGCCGAACAACAACGCGGCAATAAGCTGGGTACAGCCATGAATTATTTATCGATTGCAGACTATCATATTGAAACCGAAAATTATGTTTTGGCCAAATCTTACCTTAACCGCTTACTGCGTATCAATCAAGAAATGAACAGCGTTTTTGGCTTGGCTATCGCTTATGAGTATTTGGGTCTAACCTATCTTGAGGAAAACAAAAATCTTACTCAAGCTGTTATTTACTATAAAAAAGCGCTTGCGGGTTATGTTCAACTTGAAAACCGTCATAAAGAAGCAGAAGTACTGCATCAATTAGGGCATACTTTTTTAAATAGAAAAAATTACACCCAAGCCAATAATTATATACAACAATCGCAAAAATTGGCCACGACAAACAAGCAAACCGCTGTTTTGCAAGGTAATCATGAGCTATTGGCGCAATTGCACGAAGAACAAAACCAATTTGCCGATGCCTTACAACACTATAAGCAGGCACAAGCTTTCGCGGATAGTTTAAAGATTCATGAGCAAAATGTTAAAATAGACGCACTTACCAAACAGTACAATTTGGCTAAAAAGGAAAATGAAATTGCGCTATTAAAAAAAGATAAAGCTCTGCAAGCTGTTAAACTGGCTAATCAAAATGAATTGCTTGCTAGGCGTAACCTCATCAGTTTTTTTCTAGGGATTAGTCTGCTTTTAATACTTATTATTTTGTATTTGCAATACCGTAATTACAAAGAAAGAAAAACCACCAACGCCAGAATTAATCAAGAAGAGAAAGAAAAACTAAATGCAATTTACGAACGTAATTTAGCGCAAGCCGAAATATTAGTTACCCGGTTAAGGGTAAATCCGCATTTTTTATTCAATAGTTTAAATGCCATCACCTACTTGATTCAAATCAAGCAAAATGATAAAGCAATTAAATACCTAAAATTATTCAGCAGGTATACCCGAATGGTTCTTGAAACTTCAAAACAACACGTTATTTCATTACCTGAAGAACTTAAACTGGCCAACTATTACCTACAACTAGAAGAAAATCGCTTTGAACAAGACTTGGAAATCCAATTTGTTGGTGACGATCAGCCAGAAATTCAAGAGGTCAAGATACCTCCGCTTTTGTTACAGCCTTTTTTAGAAAATGCCATCTGGCATGGCTTAATGCTCAGTGATAAAAAAAAGAAAAAAATAAGTATAGTTATCCATCACAACACAACAAAAACCAGCATAAGCATCACCGATAACGGAATAGGACGCCGACCCAAGCCCAATTCGCAAAAAAAACATAAAAGCATGGGGGTTTCAATTATCAAAGAACGAATAGAATTATATAACAAATCCTTTCAAGGTGAAATCACTTATAAAATAATTGATTTAATAGATGAACACCAAATACCTAGAGGTACCCAGGTGATTGTAAGCATTTATCCTCAAAAGAAAACTGAAAAGAATGTCGCTTTAGCGGAATAAAATACGAACTAAGTTTCTCAGCTACTAAAAATCTTACTTACTTTTGCACTAAATATTGTAAACCATGACCCCAATTTATATAGGATACTTCTTTCGCTTGCAACCGGTACAACCGCTAGCCGAAATATTAATCGCTGAACTTAACGAATTAGGCTTTGATAGTTTTGTTGAAACCGAAACAGGATTAGAGGCTTATATAGAGAAATCTCTTCATCAACCCGAGGCAGTTAAAGAATTATACGTTTTTCAAAATCCTGATTTTAAGATAGACTTTGAAGTTAAGGAAATTGAACAGGTAAATTGGAATGAGGAGTGGGAACGAAATTTCCAACCTATTTTAGTGGATGATATCTGCCAAATTAGAGCTCCCTTTCACGCCAAGCAAGAGACGACTTATGATATTGTTATCGAACCCAAAATGTCTTTTGGCACTGGGCATCACGCCACCACCCATATGATGGTACAACACTTGTTGCAACTAGATTGCACCGATAAAACGGTTTTAGACATGGGCTGTGGCACGGGTATTCTTGCCATTTTGGCCGGTATGCGAGGTGCTACAGATATAACCGCTATAGATATAGACCATTGGTGCTTTTTAAACACACAAGAAAATGTAGCTCGCAATAACTACCCGTCAATTGAGGTTTTTGAAGGAGACGCGTCATTGCTAGGTTCTAAAAAATTCGATTTAATCATCGCCAATATCAACCGTAATATTCTTCTTCAAGATCTCCCAATGTACGAAAAGGTGTTGCATCAAGAAGGCACTATATTATTAAGCGGTTTTTACGAAGAAGATTTAAGTCTCATAAACGAAAAATGCAAGCAATTAGGATTGCAATATGTAAATCACTTCATTAAAGATAACTGGGTGGGTGCAAAATTTGTTAAAAATTAAAATTTACATTCAAAATTATTTATTTTTGAAAGAAACAAGCTTTACCACTATGAGTGTTCAGGAGGAAGTACTAGAAAAGAGAGCGACAGAAACCGCCGAAGAAGAACAAAACCAAATTATTGTTTTTAATGATGATGTCAACACTTTTGATCATGTAATTGAAATGCTAATTAAGAGTTGTGATCACGACGCTATACAAGCCGAGCAATGCACGCTTATTATACATTATAAAGGGAAATGCGCCGTAAAAACGGGAGATTATGAAGATTTAAAACCGCGTTGTTCTGCCTTACTAGAAGCGGGAATTAGTGCCGAGATCCAATAATATAGAGTAGCCTCAACAGCCGGTTTGGTTTTTTTATTTTACGTTAAAAACCTAACTATGGAAAAATTATTATTCTTTTCGTTTTTAGCTGGGGTTAGTGTTTTTATTGGCGGAATTCTAGCCTATTTTTTTAATCATCACCTTAAAGACACTCCTATAAAATATGAGTTAAGCCATAGTTTTATGGCGTTTGGCTCAGGGATTATCCTATCGGCAGTAACTTTGGTTTTAATTCCTAAAGGACTTGAGGAGTTAGCGGTATGGCCGCTCGTTATTACTTTTTTAGCAGGGGCGCTCTGTTTTTTATTAATCGATTGGTATTTGAGTAAAAAAGGCGGTCAAACCGCCACCTTACTGGCAATGCTAATGGATTTTATACCAGAATCCATTGCTCTGGGAGCTGTTTTTGCATCACAGTCTCAAATGGCCAAATTACTCGCCGTTTTTATTGGTTTGCAAAATTTGCCCGAAGCCTTCAATGCTTTTAGAGACTTGACCCAAAGTGGTTTTAGTACCCGTAAAACCCTGCTACTTTTTTTCTTTTTAAGTTTTTTTGGAATAGGCGGTGCCTTAGCAGGTCATTATTTCTTAAGTGATTACCCTGACTTAACAGCTTATTTAATGACCTTCGCAAGTGGCGGAATTTTATATCTTCTCGTACAAGATCTCATTCCTGAAAGTAAATTAAGAAACACTTACCTTCCCACCCTAGGAGCAATATTAGGGTTTTGCATTGGTATGATTGGCGAGAAAATAATTTAATAATCCAAAATATATTTTTCACTCAAGTATTTCCAATATCGTTTAGGAACGTGTTGAGTGTGCAGTTTTTTATTGGCGCGTTCTTGAATGTTGGTACTTTCAAAGTAATTTTTCCATAATTTTTTATAAGCCACTTCATCTTCAGCTAACAGATTTGATGGCGTACTATGTAAGTTGGCATTTACCGATGGCAAGTGCACATGCCTTAAGGATTCTAAATTGTATAACAAACCATAATCTCGTTTTACATCATATATACACCAATGTTGATCGGCATAACGATTTTTAAAATGCTTAGCATTTAAGGGTAACACATTAAAATCGGGAGCTATACCCGCAAAATACAGACCGTCTGCCGTTTTTTCGAAACGCACAAATGCATCCATTCGATGCTTTTCTCTCCCAATCATTTTATTAATCTTTTGCAATTGTATGACTACATTTCGACTAAAGTCATTTTTACCACTATGCTTATCAACCATCAATTGGCGTATATATTCAAGTATTAACTGCGGCACCTCTGCCAACTCGCTCAAAAAGCATCGGTATAACCAAGTGAGATCGCTTTTACCGCCAACCTTAACAATTCCCTTGGCCACACGAGCGGCCTTTTCTTGATCTGTGCTTACCCAAATTTCTTCATCAAAAAAAGATGCAGTATGGTTGTTTTGCCCTATCAATTTTGCCTCTTTTAATTTTAAATGAAACACCTCAAAAACGGCAGATAACAAACCCTCAAAGCTGTGATCAAATAGCACAATTTTCATTTTATTCAAATAAATTTAATTGAGAATTAAACAAAGGCTTGTATTTGCTATTTCCTTGAGCAAGTATTTTTGATTTTATTTGTTGCGGACTCATATCAGCCTTTAGAAAATCACGTGAATCGCATAAAATAAAATATTGAGCTCTATTCAAAGCAATGCCCATTTTCTTTAAGTGATGCCAGCCTAGTTTACGGTACTTTCTGGCTTGCAGAATCTTGTATACAGATTTTAATCCCACACCAGGTATGCGAGCGAGTTGTTGTTTATCAGCTTTGTTTATATCCACAGGAAAAAGATGTAAATTTCGTAATGCCCAACTTAATTTTGGGTCTATATCACTGTCTAAGTTAGGATGTTTCTGATTTAATAATTCCTCGATTGAAAAGCCGTAAAATCTTAGCAACCAATCGGTTTGATAAAGTCGGTTTTCTCTAAGCATGGGAACCTCTGTACCAATTGCAGGAAGTCGAGAATCATAAGAAATAGGAACGTAGCCCGAGTAATACACCCGTTTCATATTATACTTTTTATATAGATGAGCTGCCGTATACATAACTTGGGCATCGGTCTCATTGGTAGCCCCTACAATCATTTGCGTACTTTGCCCGGCCGGCGCATACACTGGCGTACTTTTAATCAGTTTTTTTTCAGATTTATACTTAACTATCTCATTACGCACCTTTTTCATCGGTTTTAAAAAATCTTCGCGGTTTTTTTCGGGAGCCAGTAATTTTAACCCATTTTGAGTAGGAATCTCTATATTTACCGAAAGTCGATCGGCATACAAGCCTGCCTCATACATCAAATCATCACTCGCCCCAGGAATAGATTTTAAGTGAATATAGCCGTTGAAGTTTTCTTCTAACCGCAATTTTTTAGCTACTAAAATGAGGCGTTCCATCGTATAATCGGCATTTTTAAAAATACCTGAACTTAAAAATAGTCCTTCTATATAATTGCGCCTATAGAAATTGATTGTTAAATCGACTACTTCTTGTACTTTAAAAGCGGCACGTTTAATATCATTGCTTTTTCTCGTTACACAGTAAGCACAGTCGAAAATACAATGATTGGTAAGCAAAATTTTTAACAGTGAAACGCATCGACCATCGGCCGTATAGGTATGGCAAATCCCCATTCCACTTGAATCGCCTAAACCTTTTTTCTTATTGGTTCGCTTGCTGCCACTACTCGAACAAGAAACATCATATTTAGCCGCATCGGCTAGTATGCTAAGTTTTTCTTTGATTCTATCAAAATTCATTCATATGGATTTTATACAAATTTACGGATTAAATCCGTTTAAACGGAAAATAACCGAATAAGTTTTGGAAAATATCCGCTAAATAATGTATATTTGGATATGGAATTACCAATAGAAATACGTCGATTTAAAGAAATTAGAGAAGAGCAAGGTGCAACTCAAGCCGAGTTTGCTTCTCTTTTAGGAGTTAAAACCTCAACCGCCGATATTGAACGCGGTCGTACTAAGCTAAGCGGAAGTGTAGTAATGGAGTTACTCAAGCAGTTTAGTATAAACCCTTTATGGTTGTTTGGTGAAAGTAATCAAAAACGTTTGCCTCTGCATCGAGTAGATACCATGCCAAAGGTAATTAGCCTTAATTCTGAAGAGAATGAAAACATTGTTATGGTAAACCAGAAAGCTGCTGCAGGTTATCCTCATAATGTTCAAGATGTTGATTGGTACAGGCAATTGCCCGCTTTTGATATGCCACTGCCTCAATTTAGAAATGCAACTTATCGCGGTTTTCAAATAGAAGGTGATAGTATGCTGCCCAATTTTAGACCAGATGAATGGGTGTTAGCCAAAGCTGTTCCCAGCATAAGTGATGCGAATGACCACCGTGTATATGTGGTGGTTATGTATGATAGTGTAGTGGTAAAAAAATTGCATAAGTTAGCCGATCCTAGCCGTGTTCGATTAATTTCTTTTAATGACGAGTATCCTGCCTTTGAAGTAAATGTAGCTGAAATTCAGGAATTATGGCAAGTCAATTCTAAACTTACTTTTAATCTAGATGCCAACTCAGACAATGGTATTTTGCGGGAATTGCAGGCTTCTATGCAAGAACTAAAAAATAAAATCAATAATTTAAATAAGTAGAAAAACCCGGTATCTCACCGGGTTTTATCTATCTATTTACTTTAAATTATAATTTATATCCTACCCCAAATCCTATTAACCAAGGATTAATATCAACATCTGCCCCAACAGTTGCCCCTAGTGCACTGGTAGCGTCTACCTCTACATCTGTATTTAAAAATAATTTTTTGACATCTAAATTTAGAAACCAATTATTATTTAAGGTATAATCTAGACCCAATTGTAAGGCGAAACTAATATTGTTATCATAGGTTAAATTATCGGCAACAGGACCTTCGTCTTCTCCATAAAATATGGTATAATTAATCCCTGCCCCCAAATAAGGCTTGAAATTACCATTATAGAAGTGATATTGAGCGGTTAAAGTAGGTGGCAATAACCATACTGAACCTAAATCTATTTCTCCAACAGCCGTATTAATCGCCGAGACCTCGTGTTTGGTCGTCCCTAAAATTAATTCAGCTGCGATATTCTTAGTGAAGAAATAAGTGATATCCAATTCTGGAATTACTGTTGTTGAAATGTCAACATCTCCACCAATAGCCTCGATATTGGCACTTTCATCTGGAGTAACTACTACACCCCTAAGTCTAAATTGCCATTTAGAATAATCGGTTTGCTCATTTTTTGAGATTTCTTGTGCTTTACCGGCAAACGGTACGAGCATAGTCACTAATAATGCTAAAACTACCTTTTTCATAATTAATAGTATTTAAAATTAGAATTTATTTGTTATTTATTAGCAAATTTAGTTTTAGTTTAAAGTGATAAAAATGACTTAAATCAGCCTTATCTTAGGCCCTATCTCAATAATTTTATTAGCTTTAAATCAACAAAGGATTAAAAAATAAAAAAACAGAATAGTTTTATCTTATAGCTTTATCAACCCAAACTATAAGATTTTAATTTTCAAAAACTTACCGCAAGCATAGTTATAAATAAGTATCAATTTATCTTTCAAAAAAATCTACACCTGTTTTTAACTTGATTAAAGTTTGCATTTAGAAGTAAAAAATCATCTCAATAAATTTCGCTTATTTTTTTAAATAGTGACTTTTGTCATAAAAAAAACTGCTCACAATGGAGCAGTTTCAAAATATTGATGCTCGAAAACATTAAAAAGCATTTATAATAGCTGAAAAATCATCCGCTTTAAGCGATGCACCACCTATCAATCCGCCATCTACATCGAGTTTTGAAAAAAGTTCTTTGGCGTTGTTAGGCTTTACGCTACCACCATATAAAATAGAGGTATTTTCAGATAAATCAGTGTCAAAGCGCTCAGTGATCTGTTGTCTGATAAACTCATGCATTTCCTGGGCCTGTTCGGGAGTAGCCGTTTCACCAGTTCCAATTGCCCAAACCGGTTCATAGGCAATTATAACGCTCTTCATTTGCTCTGCATTTAGATGAAAGAGACTATTTTCAAGTTGGCTTTTAATGGTTTCATTTTGACGATTGGCTTTTCGAGCCTCTAGCTCTTCTCCCACACAAAAAATTATTTGCATCGATTCTTCTAGCGCCGTATTTACCTTTCTCGCCAATATTTCATCGGTTTCATTATACAAGTGTCTACGCTCAGAGTGACCTATAATTACGGTCTTAATTCCAATACTGGTTAACATTGAAGCGGCAACCTCTCCCGTATGGGCTCCTTGTTTATGTGCATTACAGTTTTGTGCAATTACTTGTATAACAGAATCTTTTAGCATTTCTTTGACTGGAAATAATAACGGAAAGCTAGGCGCAACCATCACTTTTACCGTTGCATCGATTTCATTTTGTTTTAAAGCCTCTAACAAAGTTATTGATTCGGGCAGGTTGTTATTCATCTTCCAGTTTCCTGCAACAATTTTATCTCGCATAATTTTTTATTTAATTCGTTCTTATTTTTGGATCTAAATAGGCATAGATTACATCTACTAAAATATTGATAAGCATAAACATGCATGCTATAACAATTACAGCGCCCATAATGATAGGTAAATCTAAGGTATTTAAAGCATCTACAATTTCTTTTCCTAAACCATTCCAACCAAAGATATACTCAACAAAAACAGCACCTGCCAACATAGATGCGAACCAACCTGAAATGGCGGTTACAACCGGATTCATAGCATTTTTCAAAGCATGTCTCCAAACAATTTGAGATGTGGCTAAGCCTTTGGCTTTTGCGGTTCGAATATAATCTTGGCTTAATACATCAAGCAGTGAGTTTCGCATTAATTGAATCACCACAGCCAATGGCCTGATACCTAAAACCAACGCGGGCAAAATTAAATTCTTAAGCTGCAAGTGATTGGCTTCGCCAAAATCATCTAATTCATACAAGCTCCCCGTTGTATTAAGACCAGTATAGTTATGCAAAACAAAGCCAAACAGCCAAGCAAATATAATGGCACTAAAGAATGATGGGACACTCATACCCAGTGTACTTAACACTTGAATACTTTTATCTAACCAAGAATCTTTTTTTAAGGCTGACAAAATACCCATAAAAACTCCCAAAAGCAAGGCAATACTAATAGCCGAAAATGCCAAAACAATGGTATTGGGTAGCGTTTCGGCGATTACTTGAACAACCTGCTTATTGTTTTTCTGAAAAGACTCTCGTAGGTACGGACGTTTTAGAACCCAAGTGAATGAGTTGGTTTTAAACAAGACAATAGCGTCATATTTACCCGTTTTTAGAGAGGTATAGTGTGTTTTGTTATTTGCGTGAATCGATATTGGCGACAAGTCGTTTAAATAATAGCCGTATTGCGTGGTTAAGCTTTGATCAAAACCATACTTCTCTCGGATGATTTGCAATTGCTCTTCACTTTCATTTTGGCCGAGCATCATTTGAGCTGGGTCGCCTGGTAAAACTTGAAACAGCAAGAAAATAACACTTATTACACCCCAAAGGGTTAAGGCTGCATAAACTATCTTTTTACCAATATATGTTATCAAAATTTAATCTAAAGCAATTTTTTGAGCATCATTCCAATGCAGTTTTTGTTTGATGGTTCCCTCGTGAAGCAAAACCAAACCGGGATTAGAACGCACAATAGTTTTTATAGTGGTTTCATCGGCAAAATAAAAATCTAAGTCCAGTTGAAAATCTTTATTAATTTCTTGGTATTCTGCCGCTCCAGAAGCCGATAAAGCTATTACTTTATAACCTTTCTCTTGAGCCTGTTGGAGAAATGGCTTGATTTTGGCCCAGCCTTTACGTTCGGTTTTAGATAAATTATAAGCGCTTACGATTAAAACTTTTGGTTCATTTAATATTTCTCCGGTTAAGTCTTTACCGTTTATTTCTAATGCAAAATCGTGGATGGGTGGCACATAACCTTCAGCAACCATTTCGGTTTCTACCTCAATAAACTCTCCATCAACTTGTGGATAGTTGCCTTGCGTAGTGTAAATTTTTTCCTCACCACCTACCTTGAATTTCCAATGGTAGTCATAAATTGCTTCTGGTGCACCTTCTGGAACTCGCATGGCCTCTTGAATGTTAACCCCTTCTTTATAAGCTCTAAAATCTACTACCGGCAAATGCATTAATACATGATAAGCTAAGCCCAAACAACCTATAAAGGCCGCAAAGAATATCCATTTGTGGGAATTGGGATTAAAAATTGGTTGTAAATATTTTTGATTAAAGAAAATTATAAGAATAAGTACACTTAAGACAACATCTTTATAAAAGCTTTCCCAGGGCGTTAAGGGGATAGCATCGCCAAAGCATCCGCAATCGGTTACTTTATTGAAATAGGCCGAGTAGAAAGTTAAAAACGTGAAAAATATAATCATTAACAACAAACTCCAACTGGTAAATTTTTTAAGGTAACCTAGCAGTAGGTTTACGCCCAAAAGCACCTCAAAAATTACAATGAAAACCGCCAAAGCCAATGCATAGGGCACTAAAAAGGGTAGATTAAGTACACTGGCTGCAAAATAATCTTGTAGCTTAAACGAAAACCCTACGGGGTCGTTAAGTTTTACTAAACCGCTAAAGATAAAAAGTACACCTACAAATATGCGTGCAAAGTTTACAACTGCTTTCATAATTATTTTTTTTGCTGATTGAAATTAAGTAATATAAGGGCAAATACGGCATAGTTTATCATATCTTGATAGTTAGCATCAATACCCTCGCTCACAAGCGTTTTGCCTTGGTTATTTTCGATTTGTTTTACGCGTAACAATTTTTGCAAAATCAAATCGGTTAAAGAACTTACCCGCATTTCGCGCCAAGCTTCACCGTAATCGTGGTTTTTATCCAACATCAATTGCTTAGTTACCGCAATTTGCTCATCATAGACTTCTAAAGCTTGCTCTAATGACAAGTCGGGCTGTTGTGCGATGCCCTTTTTAAGCTGAATTAAAGCCATTATACTGTAGTTGATGATTCCTATAAATTCTGGAATTTCTCCTTCGTCAACTTTTTGAACTTGATTTTCTTGCAATCCGCGAATGCGTTGTGCTTTAATAAATATTTGATCGGTTAAGGAAGGTAATCGCAGAATACGCCATGCGCTGGAGTAATCTTGCATTTTCTGACTAAAAAGAGCTCTACATTTTTGGATTACGGCATCGTATTGCTGCGCTGTTTGTTGCATAGAAAAGATGAATTTTGCGTAAATTTCGCATTTATAATTAAAATAATCAATTTTTAAGATGACAATTAATTGCAAAGGAAGTCTCATCGATTTGAGTTCGCCTAAAATAATGGGAATATTAAACCTAACACCCGATTCTTTTTATGATGGTGGACAATATAAATCTGAAATACAAATACTTCGGCAAACTGAAAAAATGCTTAGCGAAGGAGCTGATTTTATCGACCTTGGCGGATATAGTTCTCGACCAGGAGCAAAAGAAGTGGGTGCAACTGAAGAGTGCCAGCGCGTGCTACCAGTAATAGAGCTTATTCTAAAACACTTTCCTGAGACACTTATATCTATAGACACTTTTAGAAGTGAGGTGGCCAAAAAGAGCATTGGCGCAGGAGCAGCAATTATTAACGATATCTCTGCAGGAGAATTAGATCAGGCTATGTTATCAACAGCAGCCAAATTACAGGTGCCCTACATTATGATGCATATGCGAGGAAACCCAAAAACCATGCAAAGCTTAACACAATACCAAAATCTTACTCAAGAAATTATTTTTTACTTTTCAAAGAAAACACAGCAAGCTCGTGATCTTGGTCTTAATGATATTATTATAGATCCAGGATTCGGATTTGCTAAAACCTTGACTCAAAATTATACCTTGCTAAATGAGCTTGAACTTTTACAGCAGCTTCAATCACCAATCTTAATTGGCGTTTCAAGAAAATCAATGATTTACAAGCTTTTAGACACTAACGCCCAAGAAGCTTTGAACGGAAGTACGGTCTTACACACACTGGCGTTACAAAAGGGTGCGCAGATTCTTCGGGTTCACGATGTTAAAGAAGCTAAAGAATGTGTGCGTATACTAGATCAACTTAAAGATTAATTTATAAATTTACGAAAATCTTTTTTTTTGGATAGCATTAGTTTTTTAGAACTCAGAATATTAGACATTATAGACATTTTACTGGTGGCTATACTACTATACTACGTTTACCGCTTGGTTAAAGGCAGTGCAGCCATCAATATATTTATAGGAATTGTAATTATTTACCTGGTATGGAAATTAACCCAATTGCTTCAAATGGAGATGCTGAGCAGTATTTTAGGTCAGTTTATTGGGGCTGGGATGTTTGCATTGATTGTGGTTTTTCAGCAAGAAATAAGAAAGTTCTTACTGATGGTTGGCTCTACCAATTTTGGCAGTAGGCGAAACTTTCTGCGACAGTTTAAATTTAATAAAAACAATGGTAAACCACTTAAAACCGATTTCAAATCTATAATTAAGGCATGTCAAAAAATGGGTCAAAACAACACGGGTGCGTTAATTGTTATTAAAAGAAATACCAGTTTAGATTTTATAAAAAGCTCAGGAGACAGTATGCGAATCAAAGTAAACCAGCCTATTATAGAATCTGTGTTTTACCCTAATTCTCCTTTACACGATGGAGCTATGGTGATCGAGGACAATACTATAACAGCAACACGAGTTATTTTACCTGTTTCTAATGATAGGAACATTCCGTTGCGCTTTGGGCTAAGGCACCGGGCTGCTATCGGCATAACTGAAAAAACAGATGCTGTTGCCTTAGTGGTTAGTGAGGAAACTGGGCATACCTCCTATATCAAAGATGGAAGTTTTGATTTATACGATGATTTGGAAGAATTAGAAAAAAAGTTAGAAGAAGATCTTTCTTAGAGCTCATCTATTTCATAAATTATGATTACAAATCGTATTCGAGAAACTGCACTTCATAAAGGCTTTTATAATACCCATCTTCTTTTTGAAGCAATTGTTGATGTGTTCCTATTTCAACAATTTTACCAGCATCCATTACGATAATCCTATCTGCTTTTTTAACAGTTGCCAATCGGTGCGCTATAATAATAGAGGTTCTTCCTTTCGTAATTTTATCGGTAGCCTCTTGAATCAATTGTTCGCTATAACTATCTACACTAGAGGTAGCTTCATCTAAAACCAATATACTTGGTTTGCTTACATAGGCCCTTAAAAATGCTATTAATTGCCGTTGCCCGCTAGACAACATCGTGCCGCGTTCTTTTACATTATATTTGTACCCTCCAGGTAAAGTACTTATGAAATCGTGTACACCTATTTCTTTTGCTGCAGCGATTACATCCTGCAAACTAATATTGGGGTTTTCTAGCGTAATATTATTTTCAATAGTATCGGCGAACAAAAAAACATCTTGTAATACAACAGCAATTTCATTCCGTAAAGATCTAAGCTGAAAATCCTTTATGTTAATACCATCTATACTAATACTTCCGTCATTAATTTCATAAAACCTGCTTAACAAATTTATAATAGTACTTTTACCAGCACCAGTTGCACCAACAATAGCTACTGTTTCACCAGCATTCACCTTCAAATCTATGCCTTTGAGCACCAACTCATCTGGTATATACCCAAAAGTTACTTGTTTAAATTCGATATCTCCTTGAAGATTTTTGGCAACTTGAGTACCTTGATCTTTTATTGTAGCTTGTGTATCTAAGACCGCAAAAACACGATTGGCGGCTACCATTCCCATTTGCAAGGTATTAAATTTATCGGCTATTTGCCTTAAAGGTCTAAATAACATTTGTATCAGTTGGATAAACATGACGATTATTCCCAAATTTAACTCCTCACCTGCAATAACTCGTAGCCCTCCGAACCAAACCACTAAACCAATGGCCACCGAAGTTGCCATTTCTGCAATAGGAAAAAAGATAGAATTGTACCAAACCGTTTTAATCCAAGCATTTTTGTGCTTCTCGTTAATGGCTTTAAACCGGGCATATTCTACTTTCTCTCGGTGAAAAATCTGCACTATTTTCATTCCAGTGAGCCTTTCTTGCACAAATGTGTTAAGGTTAGAAACTTGTGTTCTAACCTCTTCAAAAGCCACTTTCATTTTTTTTTGAAAAACACGCGTAGCATAAATAATCAGTGGCAGGATAAGGAAAACCAACAGGCTTAACCTCCAGCTTTGATATAACATAAACCCAACTACCACGAGCATTTTTAACAAGTCACTAATAATCATAAAAAGACCCTGACTAAAAATACTTGCAATGGTTTCAATATCACTTACTGCACGAGTAACTAATCTACCTACAGCAGACTGATCATAATATTGCTTTTTAAATTGCAGCATATGCGCAAATAACTTAACCCGTATATCGCGTATAACTTGCTGCCCAAGCCAATTAGCAAAATAAATAAATCCAAACTGGGTAAGCACTTCCAAAAGTAAAGCTCCAAGCATCAACATTAAAAAGTTGACCAGCAGGCTTGCGTCTTTAGGCACTATGCTTTGGTTGATGACCACTTTTGTTAAGTAAGGATTAACCACCCCAAGTAAGGAGAGTAAAATAGCTGTAAAAGCTACAAAATAAAAGGTTTTTTTATACGGATTAGTATACGTGAGCAAACGCTTAAACAACCTAAAATCAAATGCGCTACCCGTTTTATTTGCCATAATTGGTTAAAATATTTGCAGGATAATCTACCTGCGTTAAATAAAGCCCTCGCGCTGGCACAGAAGCCCCAGCATTAGACCTGTTTTTAGATTGAATGATTTGATGCATTGTTTGCGGTTCGCGTTTTCCTTTTCCTACCTCTAGCAAAGTTCCTACAATGGCCCGCACCATATTACGCAAAAAACGATTTGCTTTTATACTAAAAATAAGTTGATGGTCCACTTGCTTCCAACTAGCATGCATAACCGAGCAATCAAAAGTAAAAACATCTGTCTTAACTTTTGAAAAAGATTCAAAATCGGTATAATCCAATAAAATATCGGCCGCCTCTTGCATTTTCTTTATATCTAACGGACGTTTCACAAAATAACTTCCTTGATTTGTAAAAGGATTCTTTTGCGTATCAATTATATATTCATAACTACGCGCAGTGGCATCAAAGCGCGCATGTGCCTCACCAGGCACCTCAAAAAGTTGAGAAATCGCAATATCTTTCGGCAACAGGGTATTCATTTTGAAACAGAAATCGGTTTCGTTTAAGCTTTCATCACAATCAAAATGAGCAAACAATTGCTTAGCGTGAACACCAGCATCGGTACGGCCTGCACCCACAACAGGCGTGTAATTTTGCAAAGCAATTTGCAGCTTTTCTTCTAAGACTTCTTGTACGCTAATTACATTCGGTTGCCTCTGCCAGCCAAAATAAGCTGTACCGTTGTAAGCCAATTCGATAAAATACCTCAAACTATTTACCTATTTTTGCTTTGCAAATATACAAGAATCTATAGACCATGTAGGTCTTAAAGCATTAAACCCTGTTAAAAACCTCTTATTTTTTGAAAAAGATTCTTCTTTTAAGTGACACCCATTCACATCTTGATGATCGCATAATTACTTATGCCCGTCAAGCGGATGAAATATGGCACGCCGGCGATATTGGAAATTTAGAAGTAACCGATACTTTAAGTAGGATAAAACCTTTAAGAGCTGTATACGGAAATATAGACGATGATAAAGCCCGGCGCAGTTTCCCTTTAGACTTGATCTTTAACTGCGAGCAAGTAAAAGTATATATGACTCATATTGGTGGCTATCCAGGAAGATATAATGCCCGAGTGAAGCATTTGATCAAAGCCGAACAACCTCAACTTTTTATTTGTGGACATTCACACATTTTAAAAGTGATGTACGATAAAAACAATCAGGTTTTACATATGAACCCTGGTGCTTGTGGTACCCACGGTTTTCATCATGTTCGCACAATGCTCCGGTTCGAAATTAATAAAGAAAAAATTGAAAAGCTAGAAGTTATTGAGCTAGGAAAACGGGGTAATTTAAAATAAAAAACCCAGTGGAAACCACTGGATTTTTACGCACTAATACTACTAAGATATTAGGTTTATCGCAATCGGTCTACAGATTTTACAAGTGCTTCATCCTTTTTGATGGCTTTATTAGCCAACACTAAAAAAACGATAGAAATGATAGGAAGAAACAACCCAATACCTTTCTCTGAGATATTCATCTCTCCAGGTACGATTAGAGACCAGTACACGAAAAATCCTAGTAAAATAAAGTTTAATATGATGTTGAGTCTGTTCATAACAAACTGCAATTTTCTATTTTTAAATAAAAAGATACTTACCAATGCCAATAAAGCACTCAACAGAAGTCCGGCTAAAACATAAGGTAGATCTGTGGCATAAATTGGATTTGCATTGGGATTCAACCACAAGCTAAATACAAATGCCCCCAAAACGCTGACTACCATACTCAGCAATAAATAAATACTTTGAATGCGTTGAATCATTTTTACCTTTTGATATGGATACAAAAATATAATATTTATTGTATTTGAAAACCCTAAAAAAGAAAATAAAATTGTATTATTGCAGTATCTATACGTAACCACTTCAAACAAGGTTACTTAGAACTTCATAATTTTTTCAAAAAAACATACATTTTACCAAACCGTCGTTTTTTCATACAAAGGTTTGGGTATTAACACAAAACATTCAATAATATATTTTCTCAATAGATGTTAGAAATATCAGAATTAAAAGCAAAAAAGCTACCCGAGCTTAAAGAGATTGCCAAATCGCTCAATGTACCTAAGTACAACCGCTTAAAAAAATTAGATTTAGTTTATCAAATTTTAGATTATCAAGCGGCTAACCCTCACAAAACCAAGGAGGCGTTAAGCGAAGAAGAGCCACAAACAAAACCTAAAGAAAAAAATATTGCAGAGGCTAGAAAGGAAGAAAAACCTAACAATCATTCAAAGCCGTTAAAAAAATCTCCTCATAAAGAAGGAGAGAAAGATCAAAAATCAGATAGATCTAAAAGACAACCCTCCAAACAAACTAAAAAGACCACTTCGCATCCTGATCAAGGAAAAAAAGCAAACGAGAGCTCTAATTCTAATTCTGGTCGCTCGAATCCCCAAAAAGAAAGGCAAAACCAGCACCCCAAACACGAGCAAAGTAAAAAGCAGGGCGATCGATCAAACGATAAAAAAGACCCTCAGCATAAAAATAAATCACAAAATGGTAACAAAGATAAACGCAATAAATACCGCGAGCCCAATTATGAGTTCGATGCCATTATAGAAAGTGAAGGGGTTCTAGATATTATGCAAGATGGCTACGGGTTTTTACGCTCATCAGACTATAACTACCTTTCTTCACCCGACGACATCTACGTATCTCAATCACAGATTAAACTATTCGGGTTAAAAACTGGAGATACCGTTTTAGGACAAATAAGACCTCCAAAGGAGGGCGAAAAATATTTCCCGTTAATCAAAATTAGTAAAATAAATGGTTTAGACCCACAAGTGGTTAGAGACCGTGTATCTTTTGAGCACCTTACTCCTCTATTTCCACAAGAAAAGTTTAAACTAGCCGAAAGAGAAAGCAATTTATCTACGCGCATAATTGATTTATTCTCTCCTATAGGAAAAGGGCAAAGAGGTATGATTGTCTCGCAACCTAAAACCGGTAAAACGATGCTATTGAAAGATATCGCTAATGCCATTGCTGCCAATCACCCAGAAGTTTATCAGATCGTTTTATTAATAGATGAGCGCCCGGAAGAAGTAACCGACATGCAGCGCCACGTAAATGGTGAAGTTGTAGCTTCAACCTTTGACAAAGAAGCGCACGAACATGTTCGCGTTGCCAATATCGTACTAGAAAAAGCAAAACGCTTGGTTGAATGCGGCCACGACGTAGTAATTTTACTTGACTCTATTACCCGATTGGCACGAGCTTACAACACTGTACAACCCGCCAGTGGAAAAGTACTAAGTGGTGGTGTAGATGCAAATGCCTTACACAAACCAAAACGCTTTTTTGGTGCGGCAAGAAATATTGAAAAAGGAGGGTCTTTATCTATTATAGCGACCGCTTTAACCGATACAGGCTCTAAGATGGATGAGGTGATTTTTGAAGAATTTAAAGGTACGGGTAATATGGAACTGCAGTTAGACCGTAAAATTGCTAACCGCAGAATATTCCCAGCTATAGACCTTACCTCTTCAAGTACCCGTAGAGATGATATGCTACACGACGAGAATACAATTCAGCGTATGTGGGTACTTAGAAAATATCTAGCAGATATGAACCCTATAGAGGCCATGGAGTTTATAAACGACAAAGTAAGAAATAGTTTAAACAACGAAGAATTTCTTATCTCTATGAACGGATAAAAAGATCGTAAGACACTCAATATAAAAACCGATTGGGATTATACATACCAATCGGTTTTTTTATTATTAAGAGCTATAAAAACTTCACGCTCTAACTAGAAATAAAAAAACCTTCCATAAAGGAAGGTTTCAAAATTTTTGAACACTAACTAAAACTTACAGAGCAGCAACGTGCTTTGCTAATTTAGATTTTAAATTACTTGCTTTATTAGTGTGAATTACATTTTTCTTCGCTAATTTATCGATCATTGAAACAACAGAAGGATATAGCTTCTCTGCCTCCGCCTTATCAGCCGCTTTTAATTTCTTTATGGCATTACGGGTAGTTTTATGCTGATAGCGATTTCTCAAACGCTTCACATCATTACTACGTATTCTCTTTAATGCCGACTTATGATTTGCCATAACTCTATTTCTTATCTCATTAATTAAATTGTAGTCCGTAGGGGATTCGAACCCCTGTTACCAGGATGAAAACCTGGCGTCCTAACCCCTAGACGAACGGACCATTAGCTTACTTATTTCAAAAACAAACCAGTTGTTTGTTACTTTGTAGTCCGTAGGGGATTCGAACCCCTGTTACCAGGATGAAAACCTGGCGTCCTAACCCCTAGACGAACGGACCATTATTGTTTGAATGCGGATGCAAAAATAAGACTTATTTTAAATGCACCAAACAAAATTTCATTTTTTTTTAAACTTTTTTTAATAAGCCTTAGCAAACAAAACACGTTGATTAGACGGCTTACCAGTCAATACGCAGTTACCTGATTCATTTTCAGCATCAAAAGGAATACAACGAATGGTTGCCTTAGTCAGCTCTTTAATTCTCTCTTCCGTTTCGGTTGTCCCATCCCAGTGAGCCGAAATAAATCCACCTTTCTCTTTTAATACTTTCTTAAACGTATCAAAATCTTCTACCTTAGAAATGTGTTCATCTCTATAGTTAAGTGCCTTATTAAAGAGATTATCTTGAATCTCAATCATTAGAGCTTTCACTGTCTCTACAAGCTCATCTTGTTTTACAAATTCTTTAGTTAAAGTGTCGCGTCTAGCTAACTCTACTGTACCTTTTTCTAAATCTTTTGGCCCTATCGCCAAACGTACAGGAACCCCTTGTAATTCATATTGAGCAAATTTCCAGCCTGGTTTATGTGTATCTCGATCGTCAAATTTCACAGAAATACCAGCTTCTCTAAGATTTTGAGCAATTATTTGCCCCTTTTCGCTAATTTGTTTCAACTGTTCTTGTCCTTTATAAATAGGAACTATAACTACTTGGTTAGGAGCTAATTTTGGCGGCAATACAAGTCCTTTATCATCGCTATGGGTCATAATTAGGGCTCCCATTAATCGCGTAGACACCCCCCAACTTGTGGCCCAAACGTGTTCCAATTTACCTTCTTTGCTAGCATATTTCACATCAAAGGCTTTAGCAAAATTTTGACCTAAAAAATGTGAAGTTCCAGCTTGAAGGGCCTTCCCATCTTGCATAAGGGCTTCAATACAATAAGTTTCTTCTGCACCCGCAAAACGTTCACTTTCGGTCTTTTTACCCTGAATAACCGGAATTGCCATAAAATTTTCTACAAAATCAGCATACACGTCATTCATTTGCTTGGTTTCAAACAGAGCCTCTTCTCTTGTTTCGTGAGCGGTATGCCCTTCTTGCCACAAAAATTCGGCTGTTCTTAAAAACAAACGTGTACGCATTTCCCAGCGTACCACATTGGCCCATTGGTTAATCTTAATAGGTAAATCACGGTAAGATTGTATCCAACCTTTGTAGGTATTCCAAATAATAGCCTCTGAGGTTGGCCTAACCACTAGTTCTTCTTCTAATTTTGCCTCTGGATCTACAATTAATTTTGATGCATCATTAGGATCAGTTTTTAATCTATAGTGAGTTACTACCGCACATTCTTTCGCAAATCCCTCGGCATTTTTTTCCTCGGCTTCAAATAAACTTTTCGGTACAAATAAAGGAAAATAAGCATTCTGATGCCCCGTCTCTTTAAAACGCTTATCTAGCTGAGCTTGCATTTTTTCCCATATGGCATAGCCATAAGGTTTAATCACCATACACCCTCTAACAGCAGAGTTCTCTGCTAGATCTGCTTGTACAACAAGCTCATTATACCACTTTGAATAATCTGTACTTCTTGAGGTTAGCTTATTTGCCATATATTTATCTTTGGCACAATGCTTGTGCTATTATTAATGAATTTTTAGTTTAGGCAAAACTAGTTAAATTTGAAATGTTCAACAATAAAATACAAAAGATATGCATCTTAATTCTATAAATATATTGAAATACGCATCTTGGCCACTTGGGATAGGGATGCTATTTTTACTGCTATCGTGTGGCACGTATCAGAATACGTCTATTCCTCAAGATGGCATCTACAATCAAAACTTAAATCGACCTACTGCTGCACAACAGCAACGACAAAATGAAAAAGCTGGTTACTACCAGAATTACTTTAAAGAGCAAGGCGAGCAAATCACTATGGCTCAAGGAGTAAACCAAGAGAATGAAGTTTTTACCGATATTGACAATTACACTACGCAGAGCAATTATCAAAACAACGGTCAGGAAGATATAATCTACGAAGATGAGGAATACACCTACAACAATGCTAGTTGGGGATCTAACCCAACCGAGGTTAACATCACCGTTATCGATAGAAATCCCTATTTATTTTCTGGTTTTTATCACCCTTGGGGGATATGGAGCGCTCCTTTTCACGGCGCCTGGTATGGCGGTTATTACGGCGCTTGGGGATGGGGTTGGCACAACCCTCGATTTGGCTGGGGATCGGCCTATTGGGGATGGGGACACCCTTATAATTACTGGGGCGCTTGGAATCACCCATTTTATGGTGGCGTGGCTTATCATCCTGCCTATCATAATTATAGACACTCAATAGCCTATCACGATGCAACTAGAAATTATCGCAACACGCGTAATAGCAATTACAGACGCAATGCCGGTGATAGCTATCGTAGAAATGCCTCAGAAAGCTACCGTAGAAATTCAAATAGCGGTATAAACAGAAGTAGCAATAATAGCATTCGGAGAAGTCAATCAAGAACGACCATAAAAAACACCCGTGGCATTAATGCGAGAGGTGATAGCCGTTACCAAAGCAATCGAGGCGTAAACAGAAATTCATCGGCTACTCAAAACAGTAGAAGAAGTGGTTACTACAACCGAAGCGCACGTCCTAGCACCAGAAGTTCGAACTCTATAAACCGTAGGTCTACAAATTCAAGTAATCGCACTTATTCGCCTAGTCAATCAACCCGCAGTTCGAGCTCTACAAGATCTTCTAGCTCTAGCCGATCAAGTAGCGGAACAAGAAGTAGCAGAGGTAGTTCTTCTCGTCGTTCTCCTAGATAAAAAACATCTTTATGAAAAAGAAATATATAAGTATAATAACAGCAGCATTTATCTCAACAATAGGTGCTGCTCAAAGTATTAATGAGGCTCTCAATTTTGGACAGTCTGATGTTTTAGGAACGGCACGTTTTACGGCCATGAGCGGAGCTTTCGGCGCTTTAGGTGGTGATTTATCTGCGCTCCAAGTAAATCCTGCTGGATCTTCAATTTTTCTGCATAACACCGCTGGGTTTACCTTTGGTTACCAGCATCTCAAAAACAATTCTTCTTTTGCCGGTAAAAATGGAGCTGCGAAAGAAGATGAATTTCACATTCCTCAAGCTGGAGCAGTCTATGTTTTTGAAAATTACAATCCGCAAGCCACTGTAAATAAATTCAGTTTTGGTCTCACCTATGATCAGCAAAAAAATTTGGAACAAAATTTTCTTGCTCGCGGAACAAGCAACGAGTCTATCGGTTCCTACTTTACAAATTTAGCTAATGGTATTCCCCTTGATTTGTTCACCACACGGCCTGGTGAATCTTTAGATGATTTATATCGATTTTTGGGTGAAACTAATTTTAATAACCTAGGAGTTACAAACTCCGAACTACAAACAGCTTACTTGGGTTACGAAACTTATCTTTTTGATCCAACAGATCCGAATGACATAGAAAACACGCAATATATTTCAAATACTACCACCAATAACACTTATCATTCCTATAGCCAACAAGGCACAGGCTTTAACGGCAAATTCTCTTTAAACGGTTCCTTAGCCTTGCAAAATAGATTTTATATAGGTCTCAACCTAAACGCTCATTTCATTAATTATGAACGCATTACAAGTTATTTTGAAAGACCAAATCAAGGCAGCAGATTATCCTCAATTTACTTCGAAAACAACCTGAGCACAATAGGTTCTGGATTTTCTTTTCAATTAGGTGGAATAGCTAAGGTCAATGAGGTTTTACGACTTGGATTAAGTTACGACTCCCCCACCTGGTACACCATTTCTGACGAAACGACTCAATATCTAAGCACCTCAAGTCAAGAATTTGGTAATGCCACTGCTAATCCTTTTATTGTGAATGTTTTTCCAAATTATAAACTTAGAACACCTGGTCAAATTAAAGCAAGTGCAGCTTTGATTTTTGCACCTTCAACACTAGTTAGTTTAGATTATGGCTATAAAAACTATGGTAATATTAAATTGCAATCTAGAGAAAATCAAAACTTTGAAATACAAAATAAAAACTTAAGCGATGGACTAACTGCTGCCTCAAGCATTAAGATGGGTGCAGAACATCGTATTAAGAATTGGAGTTTACGTTCCGGAGCTCGTTTTGAACAATCCCCATTTGAAAATAAGGATTTACAAGACGATCTTTACGGATTTTCAGCTGGTTTAGGATATAATTTTGGTCGAATAAAAATAGATTTTGCCTACAGCTACTATCAGGTAAACATGCAACAAGACCTATTAAAAACAGGCTTAAGCAATACCGTGCAATTAGAAAGAAATGATTCTAACTACATAATGAGTTTTATATTTGATATGTAGGCAAGCAGTATAAGTTCTGTCTGTTTATTACCAATTCTTTAGGTGTAAAGCTTTTGTTACAATTTTTGAAAACTTAATCATAGGCCAAAATTAAGTTAAAAACTATAATGTTTTCGCCTTGCCGAATAAAGCTTTAGTTTAGAAAAACATAAATGCTTATCTTTGCCCACTTAAAATCGATAGAGGTTTATAAAATGAAAATTGATAATATCTTGGAAAATATAGATGAAATTGGTGACAACCATGTAAGTTCTAGCGCAGAGAATCCGCTAAGAAAAGATGCGTTTGAAAAAACAGATGAAGAAAAGATTGCCATAATACAGCAAGACGTTCACAATATATTAATGACTTTAGGTTTAGACTTAGAAGACGATAGCTTAAAAGGAACTCCTCTTCGCGTTGCTAAAATGTTTGTGAATGAGTCTTTTGCCGGTTTACACCCCAAGAGAAAACCTAAAGCTTCTGTTTTTCAAAACAATTACAAATATGGGGAAATGCTAGTAGAGAAAAACATTACGGTTTATTCTACTTGTGAACACCATTTACTACCTATCGTTGGTCGCGCTCACGTGGCCTATATTTCAAATGGTACTGTTGTGGGCCTATCAAAAATGAATAGAATTGTAGACTATTATGCCAAAAGACCTCAAGTGCAAGAGCGCTTAACTATGCAAATTGTAGCTGAACTTCAAAAAGCACTAGGCACAGACGATGTGGCTTGTGTTATCGACGCCAAGCATCTGTGTGTCAACAGTCGAGGAATACGAGATATTGAAAGTAGTACCGTTACAAGCGAATTTGGTGGTAAGTTTAAAGACAAGAATATAAAAAGAGAGTTTTTAGACTACATCAATATGGATACTGAATTTTAAAATTTTAAATTCATTACACCAAGTTAAAAATTATACCCATGCCCTTATACGAAAATCAAGAGTTAAAAATTTACAATTCTCTTACGGGAGAAAAAGAACGTTTTAAGCCTATCACGAAAGATTATGTGGGAATGTATGTTTGTGGCCCCACTGTCTACAGTAACGTGCATTTAGGGAACTGCCGAACCTTTATTTCTTTTGATTTAGTTTTCAGGTATTTAAAGCATTTAGGGTATAAAGTGCGTTACGTGCGTAATATAACAGACGCTGGTCATTTAGAAAACGATGCCGAAACTGGCGAAGATCGAATTGCAAAGAAGGCTCGTTTAGAAGAAATTGAACCCATGGAAGTGGTTCAAAAATACACGGTAGACTTTCACCAAATTTTACATCAATTCAATAACTTACCGCCAAGCATTGAGCCTACTGCGACAGGTCATATTATTGAGCAAATAGAACTGATCAAAAAAATTATTGAAAAAGGCTTAGCTTATGAAGCCAACGGCTCTGTTTACTTTGATGTTATAAAATATAACCAAAGTAAACACTATGGTATTCTGAGCAAAAGAAAATTGGAAGATATGATTGCGAATACCCGCGAACTCGACGGGCAATCAGATAAAAAGAATCCACAAGATTTTGCTTTATGGAAAAAAGCTGAACCGCAGCACATTATGCGCTGGCCGTCCCCTTGGGGTGTTGGGTTTCCCGGTTGGCACCTAGAATGCACCGTAATGAGCTCCAAATATTTAGGAGAGTCATTTGATATTCACGGAGGAGGAATGGACTTAAAATTCCCTCACCACGAATGTGAAATTGCTCAAGGAGAAGCCGCACACGATAAGTCTCCTGTGAACTATTGGATGCATGCCAACATGCTTACCTTAAATGGTAAAAAAATGGCCAAAAGTACCGGTAATAATATTTTACCAAAAGAATTATTTTCTGGTAACAATGATGTATTGAGTAAATCTTATAGTCCCTCTGTTACTCGATTTTTTATGCTTCAGGCCAACTACAGAAGTATTCTCGATTTTTCAGATGAAGCTCTGCAGGCGGCAGAAAAAGGTTTTAATCGCTTAATGGAAGCCATAAGTTTAGTCGAATCACTTCCCGAATCAAATCAAAGCAGTTTGAACATCAGTAAATGGCGCCAAAACTGCTACGATGCTATGAATGATGATTTTAATAGTCCAATTCTAATTGCGCATCTTTTCGAAGCGGTAAAAATGATAAACGCAGTTCGCACAGATCAAGCGAAAATAACCGCTTTAGACAAAGCGCTTCTATCTAAAACAATGCATGATTTTGTTTTTGATGTTATGGGCTTAATTCCTAATGTTAACCTTGTTAGTGATCAAGATAGAAATCGCGTAGAAAAATTAGTAGAATTACTTATTAGTTTAAGAAAAAAGGCTCGCGACAACAAAGATTTTGCACTTAGTGACTTAATAAGAGATGAGCTTAATAAAGTGGGTATTCAGTTAAAAGATAGCCGTGAAGGCACATCTTTTACCATTAAAAATGATTAAGAAAATATTTATAACGCCTTTCTTAGCTTTAATTTGGCTCTATAAAAAATTTATCTCGCCGCTTACACCTGCGACTTGTCGATTTAGTCCAACCTGTTCTTCTTACGCACAAGAAGCACTAAAAAAACATGGATTATTTAAAGGTGGTTATTTAAGCTTTAAAAGATTCTTAAAATGTCATCCTTGGGGAGAAAGTGGCTATGATCCCGTTCCTTAATTCAAACAACGGATTTAATTCTACAATCTCTACTCTAAGCTAAATATATCCTTATATTTACGCTGTCAACAGTAAAAATTAGTATATGATAAGTAATGCCATAGTATGGGATCCGTCTTTAGGAATTGATTTAGGCTTTTTTACGCTTAGATATTACAGTATGATGTATGTTATTGCGTTTGCATTGGGGTGGTATATCATCAAAAAGATGTTTGCCCACGAAAATATTTCGGAAGAAAAACTAGATCCTTTATTTCTTTATACCGTTATCGCGACGCTACTAGGAGCTCGCTTAGGCCATGTTTTCTTTTATCAATCTGAATTAATTTTTGAAGACCCATTATCTATTCTTTTACCAGCCAGATTTAATCCAGAATTTGAATTTACAGGTTTTCAAGGTTTGGCCAGTCACGGTGCGGCCATAGGTATTATCTTAGCGATGTATCTGTATTCCAAAAAAATTCTAAAAAAACCAATGCTATTTATACTAGATCGCATTGTATTACCTGTTGCCATTGGTGGGGTTTTTATTCGGATAGGTAATTTTATTAATTCTGAAATTATAGGTAAACCTACTTTTTCAGACTATGGAGTAATTTTTGCACAATTGGGAGAAAATTTCCCCAGACATCCAGCGCAATTATATGAGGCCGGCTGTTATGTTATCGTGTTCATAATCCTTTCTTATCTTTATTGGAGCACCAATAGTAAAGAAAAACTTGGTTTTATCTTCGGGGCATTTTTAGTAATGCTCTGGAGTGTTCGCTTTATGGTAGAATTTGTTAAGGAAGCACAAGTAGATCAACGTGCCGAATGGGCTTTAAATACAGGTCAATGGCTAAGTTTACCTTTCATTGCCATCGGTTTATTATTAATTGTTCGCGCCCAGCAACAATTCTCGAAGAATTAATATTGCCTCCCTTAAAGGAAACTTAACCGGACTTTATTATGTAACCAGTAAAAGATATTTTACTGTTTTTTTTATGATGAAAAAATCGATTAATCAGGTAAACCTAAACCTGAATGCTTAGATTCGACATTTCCGTAAAGCGAATTTTAAAATATAGGTCACCGCAAATAATAAGACTAGTATGTACGTTTACTTATTGAATTACAAAACAAATAAAGTACGAAGACAATAACGGCCAATTACAACAACCCTTTTAAATCCATTAAAAAAAATTAAGGTTGCTACTGGGTCCTTTTAAACCATTATTATTTTAGCTTATTTTGTTGATTTCTGCACTGTATTTCGATGAACCTCTAAAAGTTTCTGAACAGGTAATTGAAAAATTCTAAACCACAATCCGTTTTTTAACTCTTTGTTTTTTCGGGATTCCCATTGATGCGAAAAGATATATTATTTCTCAGAAAAATGGTTTTAAAAAAAAAGTTGCTTCAATTAGTGAAGCAACTTTTTTTTAAATATTTATTTGAGCAAGATTTAAGCTATAACTTCTTCTTCAATTTCTTCCTCTTTTTTAGCTAATAACTCATCGCTTTTCTTCTTAGCCGTATCATACATTAAGGGTGTTGCGATAAACAAAGATGAGTAAGTACCTACTAACACACCAATAATTAATGCAAACATGAATCCTCGAATGCTTTCTCCACCAAAGATGAAAATTGCTAATAAAACAATAAGCGTTGTTAACGATGTATTCACTGTTCTACTAATGGTACTATTCAAAGCAGCATTAATAGTTTTCTTAAAAGGCCAAGTGGTGTGCTCATTAAAATACTCTCTAATACGATCGAATACTACCACCGTATCATTTAATGAATATCCAACAACCGTTAAAATAGCCGCAATAAAGGCTTGATCTATTTCCATGCTAAAAGGCATAAAACCTTTTGCAATTGAAAATATTCCTAAAATTATAACAACATCGTGGAATACCGCAGCTACCGCTCCTAAACTAAATTGCCACTTTCTAAATCTGAATAAAATATATAAGAATACAACGATTAATGAACCTAACACGGCCCAAACAGAAGCTTTTTTAATATCATCTGCTATGGTAGGCCCTACTTTCATAGAAGACATCACTCCAACTTGGTGACCTTCTCCACTTGAAAGGTTAAATTCTTCGTAAGTTAATCCTTCCGGTAAATCCGCTTTAAGCGCATCAAACAGCATATTGCTTATTTCATTATCTACTTCTGTACCTTCTTCTTCTACCTTATATTTCGTGGTAATTTTTAACTGATTATCGGCTCCAAAAGTTTTAGCTTCTGCACTACCAAAAACATCTACCAATTTGGTCTCAATTTCTGAAGCAGTAACTGATTTATCAAAACGAACGGTATAGGTTCTTCCTCCCACAAAATCTACCCCTTGATTAAGCCCAGTAGTAAATAAGGCTGCCACACTGGCTACAACTAAAATCCCTGAAACAACATAAGAAATCTTACGTTTTACAATGAACTTGATATTTACATTTTTAAACAGATTTTTAGTTGCTGCAGTAGCAAAATCTAATGATTTACCGTTTTTACCGTAACCGCCAATAAACAAACGAGTAATAAAAATAGCCGTAAATAAAGATGTACAAATACCAATTAACAAGGTTGTAGCGAAACCTTTAATAGGTCCAGTTCCAAAAACCAATAGAATAATTCCGGTAAGACCAGTTGTAATATTGGCGTCTAAAATAGAGGATAAAGCATTGCTAAATCCGTCTTTAATCGCGTCCACTTGCGCTTTACCTTTGGCAAGTTCTTCTCGAATACGTTCAAAAATAAGTACGTTGGCATCTACAGACATACCAATGGTCAGAACAATACCAGCAATACCTGGAAGTGTAAGTACAGCGCCTAATCCTGCCAAAATACCAAAGATAAATAAGATATTAACGGCTAAGGCAACATCTGCAAAAAGACCTGCTTTCCCGTAATAAAACACCATCCAAAGTAGGACAAAAGCTAGTGCTATAGCAAAAGAAAGAATACCACTATCTATTGCTTCTTGACCTAAAGAAGGTCCTACCACCTCACTTTGCACGATATCTGCTGAAGCTGGAAGTTTACCCGCACGCAAAACATTGGCCAAATCTTGCCCCTCAGTAATCGTAAAACTACCTGTTATTTCACTACGACCCCCTGAGATTGGACCACTCGAAATTCCTGGTGCAGAATATACAATATCATCTAAAACAATAGCAATTTGAGATTGGTTGTTGAAGGCTACCGTAGTCATTTCTTCCCAGGTTTTTGCTCCTTTCCCGTTCATCTCCATAGAAACCGCTATTCTCCCCAATTGATCATACGTTTGGGTAGCGTTAGTAATTACTCCACCACTAAGGTCTGGTGTATTGGTTTTATTCGCCTTTAGAGCATATAAGTCAATAAATTCGCTGCCGTTTACTGGTTTTCCCCAAACAAATTTTGCATAACGCTGATTAGCGGGAAGCAAATTGCGAATTTGTGGCATTCTTAGGTAAGCGCCAACCGCAGCCGTATCTTTAATATTTGCAGTTCCTAAAACTGGCCCTTGACCAGCAACAGGCTGTAATTTACTAAACAAAGGATTATTTTTAGCGATATCAGCAGCATCATCAGTTTCCGCATCTGCGATAAGATCATCAATATCTTGATCTGTACTTGTAGAATCTTGTGGCTTATCATTTGCTACTTCTTCTGTTTTTGATGCTTGCATTTCCTTCAACTTAGCGTTTGCTTGCGCCAAGAAGGGGGCTAATTCCTGCCCTTTGAATACATGCCAAAATTCTAACTGAGCTGTACTTTGAAGTAATTTTTTAACTCGATCTATATCTTTTGCTCCCGGAAGCTCTACCAAGATTCTTCCAGAATTACCCAAACGTTGAATATTTGGTTGGGTAACACCAAACTTATCAATACGCTTTCTAAGTACTTCAAATGCCGAAGTTATACTTTCATCTATACGTTTTCTAATGATTGGTTTTACTTGAGCATTACTCATCTCAAAATTGATATCGTCGCTCAAATTTTTATTGGCAAAAACATCAGGTGAGGCCATTTTGGCATCAGGCGTCTCTTCAAATGCTTCAAAAAATAAGTTTACATAATCATCTTGCGATTCTTTTTGCAACTCATCGGCTCTAGCTAAAGCTTTATTAAAGGCAGGATCTTTAGAATTGTTCGCCAATTCTCTTAAAATGTCTTTTACAGAAATCTGTAAAATAACATTTATACCTCCTTTAAGATCTAACCCCTTATTTAATTCTTTGTCTTTTGAGGTATTGTAGGTTATACCAGCAAATATCTCTTGATTCCCTACAGAATCTAGATATCTACCTTCTTCAATTTCTCTTAAACTTGAGTAATTTTGAACCTCAGTGCTTATTTTTTGCTTCGCATATGCCTCTGCGTCTTCCTCGACACTGTTTGCGATAAATGTAAACGATAATTGGTAAATACTTACCAAACCGAATAGAATTGCGAATAGCTTGATTATTCCCTTATTCTGCATTATTCTTTAAGTTAATTAATAGTTTATTTTTATAAAACGGACAAATATAGGCTTTCGAAAAAGAATTGCCAATATTTTTATAAAGATAAATTTCACAAATAAGGCTGTCTAAAAAACTTAATATCATCTTGCTAGAAGACAAAATATTTTTTTTTAAACAGCCTATCTTGATATATTGTGGTTTACAAATCTAATAAACCGTTTGTTTTTTTAACACCCTCAGCACTTTCGTGAAGTTGATTCTTTTCGTTTTCATCTAGTTCGATTTCAACAATCTTTTCAATTCCATTTCTACCTAAAATTACAGGGGTTCCAATACAAAGATCGTTTAATCCGTACTCACCCTCTAAAAGCGTAGAACAAGGAAACATTTTTTTCTGGTCACACGCGATTGCCTGTACTAAACCAGAAACCGCGGCTCCTGGCGCATACCAAGCACTAGTCCCTAACATCTTGGTCAAGGTTGCTCCGCCTACTTTAGTATCTGCAGCCACTTGATTTAAACGCTCGTCAGAAATAAATTCTGAAACCAGCACACTATTGCGAGTTGCCAAACGCGTTAAGGGAACCATTCCTTTATCGCTGTGCCCTCCAATCACCATACCGTCTACATCAGAAATTGGAGCCTCTAAAGCCTCTGCTAATCTATATTTAAATCGTGCACTATCTAAAGCCCCTCCCATACCAATGATTCTATTCTTAGGTAAATTGGTAGTTTTATGCACTAAATAGGTCATTGTATCCATTGGGTTACTTACTACAATGATTATAACATCTGGAGAATGCTTAATAATGTTGCTAGAAACCTCTTTTACAATTCCCGCATTAATACCAATAAGTTCTTCTCTTGTCATTCCTGGTTTACGTGGAATTCCACTTGTAATTACAGCAATATCACTGCCTGCCGTCTTAGCATAATCGTTTGTGCTTCCAGTTATCTTGGTGTCAAATCCGTTTAACGAGGCGGTTTGCATCAAATCCATCGCTTTCCCTTCTGCGTAATCTTCTTTAATGTCTAACAATACCACTTCTGAAGCAAAATTCTTAATAGCGATATACTCTGCACAACTAGCACCAACTGCTCCTGCACCTACAACAGTAACTTTCATAGTTTTATATATTTTAATTAATTGAATGATTTTGAGATGCTAAAATACAAAAAGCATTTATTTTATAGCTAAATGCAGACTTTAAATACCAAAATTTAATCCCACATTTAGGGTATTTATCTCTTGAAAATTATAGGCTGCGTTCAGGTCAAAAAAACCAAGCCGCAGATTCAAACCCAAGGTTCCTGAGACCACAGCATCATCTTGAACTATTGTAAACGGATTGGTAATGGTTTGTCCTGCCAACTCCCCCTCACTTATAGTATAACGCCCCATTAAACCAGTCTCTCTATTTTGCAGATTATAGTTTAGGCCCCCATAAAAATTCAAAGTTTTAAAATTGGTAGAACCTACTAAAGCAAATTGCCAGGCCGAAACATTTGATTCTAAGTTCGCTTTCGCGGATGAAACCTGTGCAGATTCTAAGGCATAACTAGCCTCAAGCCTGGTGTAACCAGCTAACAATGAAACAGCAATATTAGCATCATCTTTTTTGCTAAACAACCCTGAGATTTCATATTGCAGTCCAGCCCCATAAAGTCCAGTTTCTACATCGTCATAATTAATTTTAGGTATCACTCGAGCCTTAAGTTCAAGGCCCCATCCTAAACCAACCGATCCTTGTAGAAATGCCGAAGGCACAGTGTTAAGTTTTTCATCTAGTAAGCCACCAGGCAACATTAATGAAAAACTTTGCGTATCTCCGTTTTCATCCTCAAATCGCACCAAAACATTTACACTTTCTTTAGAGCCCATTAAAGTTGGCACATAATCTTGTTTTTGACCAGAGGGCAAAATCAAATGTTCATAATCTGATTCTCTAAATAAAAATCTTTGCTTTTCTTCTGGTAAAAAAGCTGCATTAGCAATCAGCGAAAGCTCAAAACGTCCCGCATCTTTTGCTTTACCTCGATAATACCAGCCTGTATTTACCAAGTAACCCAGGGTTGAAGTTGCTGGTTCTATATATTTTCCAAGGTAGGTTTTGGCGTCACTTAAACCGGCTTGCAGAATATCTTGAACCTCTGTCTGCGCCTTAGCGATGAATCCAATTAATAAAAGTGACGTCAGAATTCCTGTCTTAAAAATTGACTTGTTTATCATCTATAATATATTTTATAGGAAACCCCTAAATGAATGGCGTAGAATTGCTGTAAACTTGCAGCTAATCTTGTACTTAAGGCACTGCTAATATTGTATTTTACACCTGCAGTAAAATTGAAATTGGTTGCTTTATTTTCAACAGAAAACTTTTTCACAAGGGATTGAAATAATTCATTTTGTCTATCAATTTCATAAACACCATTAAAATGCGTAGTGGCTTTCGCAGTAAAAAAACCTCCCCCTCCATAAAAATCAAACTTTCCTAAAACTTTTGACACTATGAGAGCAGCATGTACAATATCCATCTGCGTATTGATTCCTTGCTTCTCATTTTGAATTTCACCAGACTCCTTTGTGTCAAAAAAGCCTTCAAATTTATTGAAAGCGATTAAGGCAGACAAAGACCAGTTTTCGGTTTTGAACCAATGGGTGAGTTCGTGTTGCAAACCTAGCCCCCACATACTACGCTCGATTGGACCATAAGCGATATTTGGTGAATACCTCAATTTAAGCTCGCTAGCCCAAGGCAAACCAATATCAGCTTGCATAAAAACCTGCGGAGCCAATCTAAAATTTTCGTCTACACCTTGGGGCAATCTTATTTCGATAACTTCCTGCTCATCTCCTACTTGATAATCTATCAATACATTTACATCTGGCTCGTTTGCACCAAAGATGCTGGCTACATCTTTAATGTCACTACCATCTTTAAATCTTAAATTATAATAATCTTTTGTGTTGAGGGTAAAACTATTTTTGCTACGATCTACAAAGGTTATATTAGAGGCCAGGCTAAAATCTAATTCACCCCATTTTTTGGTCTTAGCCGAACTATACCAAGCATTGCTCACATTAAACATTAGCCCACTTGCAGCAGGATCTACAAAAGCTTCACCAAATTGACTCACATCTTTAACTAAATGCTCGACAAATGTATTTAAATCTTCTTGCGCCTGAATTTGACAGCTAATCAAAAAAAGAATGCATAAGGAATAGGTTCTAACAATCAAAAGCGTTAATTTTTGTTAAATGTACATTTTTTTCTATAAAAAAACCTGCTGTAATAAGCAGGTTTTTTTTAAACGAAGCTAAAATATGTTATGCATCTATATTTGCGTAAATTGCATTTTTCTCAATAAACTCTCTTCTTGGAGGTACTTCATCTCCCATTAACATTGAAAAAATACGATCGGCCTCACTGGCGTTATCAATGGTCACTTGACGTAGCGTTCTAAATTCTGGATTCATAGTGGTATCCCACAATTGCTCAGCATTCATTTCTCCCAAACCTTTGTATCGCTGTATGGTTATACCTCCTGCGTATTCATTAGAAATCTCATCTCTCTCTTTTTCACTCCAAGCATATCTTTTTTTACTACCTTTTTTAATTAAGTAAAGAGGTGGTGTCGCAATAAAAATATGTCCAGCTTCAATAAGCTCGCGCATATATCTAAAGAAAAAGGTAAGAATTAAGGTAGCAATATGACTACCATCCACATCGGCATCACACATAATTACAATTTTATGATACCTTAATTTTTCCAAGTTGAGTGCTTTACTATCTTCTTCTGTACCAATAGTTACACCAAGAGCGGTATATATATTCCGAATCTCTTCATTCTCGAAAACCTTATGTTGCATAGCTTTCTCGACATTCAAAATCTTACCCCTAAGTGGCAGAATTGCTTGAAAATTTCTATCACGACCCTGTTTAGCCGTACCACCTGCCGAATCTCCCTCGACAAGGAACACCTCACATTGCTCTGGATCTTGCTCTGAGCAATCGGATAATTTACCCGGAAGTCCTCCTCCGCTCATAACGGTTTTCCGCTGCACCATTTCTCTTGCTTTTTTGGCAGCGTGGCGAGCCTGAGCCGCTAATATTACCTTTTGAACAATGGTTTTGGCATCGTTAGGGTTTTCTTCGAGATAGTTTTCGAGCATTTCAGAAACGGCTTGCGAAACCGCTGAAGTCACCTCACGGTTACCCAATTTTGTTTTGGTTTGCCCCTCAAACTGGGGTTCGGCCACTTTTACTGAAACTATAGCTGTTAATCCCTCTCTAAAATCATCTCCAGACACCTCAAACTTAAGTTTATCTAACATTCCTGAAGCATCGGCATATTTTTTTAATGTAGATGTTAAGCCTCTTCTAAATCCGCTAAGGTGCGTACCTCCCTCGTGTGTATTAATATTATTTACGTAAGAATGCAAATTCTCATTATAAGAATCATTATAAATCATCGCTACCTCAACAGGAATCTCATTTTTTTCTCCTTCCATTGAGATTACATCTTGAATAATAGGTTCACGAGTTTCATCTAGAAAACGGATAAATTCTTTTAATCCTTCCTCAGAGTGAAAAGCATCACTTCTAAAGTTACCATCTTCATCCTGCTCTCTCTTATCTGTCAAAGAAATTTTGATTCCTTTATTCAAGAAAGCCAATTCGCGCAAGCGGCTTGCCAAGGTTTCATAATTATACCGTGTACCTTCTTTAAAAATTTGGTCGTCTGGCTTAAATGTAACTATTGTTCCGTTGTAATCTGTTTCTCCTGTACTTTTAACGGGATATAAAGGCTTACCTCTTTCATATTCTTGCTCCCATACCTTACCCTGTTTATGCACTTCGGCGTGCAAATGAACAGATAATGCGTTCACACAACTAACTCCTACACCGTGTAAACCTCCAGAAACTTTATAAGAATCTTTATCAAACTTTCCTCCCGCTCCAATCTTGGTCATAACCACCTGTAACGCAGAAACTCCCTCTTTTTTATGAATATCTACAGGTATACCCCGCCCATTATCTTTGGTGGTAATAGAGCCATCTTCATTAATTATTACGTCTATGGAGTCGCAATAACCTGCCATGGCTTCATCTATAGAATTGTCTACCACCTCATAAACCAAGTGATGCAATCCTCTATTTCCTACATCTCCAATATACATAGACGGACGCATTCTTACATGCTCCATCCCCTCTAAGGCCTGAATACTATCGGCCGAATAATTCTTTTTATTTTCTTCGCTCATAGGTCTAACTTATTATCAACAAATATAGCAAAAGCACGTGGGTAAAAAAAGCCTAACTCTCCATTCAATTTTAAGTTATTAACATTTTTTTACTCTTTGTCTGGTTTTCAATTTTAGTATCTTAGCAAAAAAATAGTTATGCGTTACCTCATCATCTTTTTCTTATTCTTAAGCACCTACCAAACGGGTTGGGCACAAGACTTCAAAGATTTAGATGAAAGCCCTATGGATGTAAGCGTTATTCGAAATATAGATAACTCGCCGTTGGCTCGAATTATTTACAGTCGACCTCGTAAAAAGGATAGAGAAATTTTTGGCGCGCTGGTTCCGTTTAATCAAGTTTGGCGCACAGGTGCCAATGAGTCTACAGAGATTACTCTTTATGAAGAGTTGTATATTAACGGTATTTGTCTAGACCCGGGCACGTATAGTCTTTACACCATTCCTGACGAAAAAATTTGGACAGTTATTTTTAACAAAGCTCAAAATGCTTGGGGTGCCTTTAATTATAACGAAAAGCTTGATGCTCTTAGAGTAAAGGTTCCTGCGCAAAGAGCGGCTAGTATAATCGAAGTTTTCTCTATAGCCTTTCAGCCGGCCCAAAACGGCATCAATTTATTTATAGGCTGGGACGATACTTTTATAAAGATTCCTTTTAAAAAAACTTCAGATTAAGGTATATTAAGATATTTATGGGTTTGCAATGAGATTTTCCATTTAGGATTTTGCATTACATAATCAACCATAAACGGAATCATCTTATCTCTAACGCTCCATTCTGGCTGCAAATACAAAATACAATCCTCGCCTACTTGAGCAGCTTGTTCTTCTGCGAATTTAAAATCGTGTTTATTGTAAACAATTACCTTAAGCTCATTTGCGCGTTTATAAGCTTCTAAAGTTGGTAATTTATTTTTCTTTGGCGATAGGCAAAACCAATCCCAAACTCCAGTAACTTCATAGGCGCCAGAAGTTTCGATATGGGTATTGCCACCCCCCTGTTTTATGGCTTTAGTGATAGGGTTCATGTTCCACATTAAAGGCTCTCCCCCTGTAACTACCACTGTTTTGCTATTATCTAAAGCTTTCTTTACGATGGTTGTGGTTAAACTTGGCGGATGCTTTTCTGCGTCCCAGCTTTCTTTAACATCACACCAATGACAGCCTACATCACAGCCTCCAATTCTTATAAAATAAGCGGCTGTTCCCTTATAAAAACCCTCTCCTTGTATGGTGTAGAATTCTTCCATCAAGGGTAACATTTCGCCCGTACTTACCAGTTTTTCCTGTTCTTTATTTGTCATAGGCCGCAAAGATAAACAATACCCTTTTTAAAAAGTAGACTTAACAAATATTATATACTTAAATTTCTTGAACCAAGTTAGTATTACTAATTTTGCAGCTTAATTTTTTAACTTTATGAGACTTTTAAGCGCCCTATTAATTATCCTTGTTTTAAATGCCTGTCAACCTTCAAAAACCGACCAATCCTTATTGATTCAGCCTAACCAAATTGGCTCTTTACAAAAGGATACGCCTATCTATTCTTTAGACGCTATATTTAAGAATGATTCGGTTGTGAAGCGGAGTGTTAATAGTAGGTTTAGCAGCCAAGATGAATTTATTGTCTACTCAAAAGAAGGTCGGGAACGTCTAATTTTAATACCAAAAAAGGGGTTTGATTCTACAAGCACTATAGCCAATATTCAAATCAAAGACTCTTTATTTCAAACCTCAAAAGGGCTCTCAACAAATTCTACTTTCAAAGATATTCAAGAACATTATAAAATTTCCCGAATTGAAAATACGCTACGTACAGCGGTAATTTTTCTAAACGAGCAGAATCTATACTTAAGCATCGATAAAGAATTTGTAAGCGGAGATGCCAAATTCAATACCAATTTACCCATTGCACCCAGTCAAATTCAAGATCAAGCAACAATCAAACACCTTTATTTAGGATGGGACTAAGCGGTAAATACCAGATTTGGTTATTGCTTATGGGATTTATAAGCATGGTTAGCTGTAGACAACAAACCCCTAGTTTAACCAACTTATATGATCAAAATACATTCAAAAATGGTGATTTACAATCGGTTATAACCACAACAGCAGGATCAATAACCAAAAACACCTATCAAATTAAATATAACCGATTTGTTGCTGATACCAGTTTTTTAAAACAAGGCCACATAAAGTACCTTGCCCTGCCTTTTAGTATTGGCTTCATACCAGCTACCCAAATTCAATTGAGCAAATCAAGAAGACCACTAGAAGTTCTTTTGCTAAATACTAATGCCAAACAGGCACAAACCATTGATGTGAAATTATTGGCACTACTTGAAATTGCTACTCAAGACTCTATCACTTATAAATTAGTGGGAATTGAATCTAACCCTCCTGGGCTTTGGCCTCCCTTTCGAAATTTTGAAGAACTCGCCACCAACCACCTTGACATTATCAAAACAATAAATAGATATTTTGAAGATTACCGACTGGGCCCTTACCAGAAAGTGCTTTCTTGGCAAGACGAGCAGGCTGCTTTAAAATTTGTTAAAGCACATCAGGTTAATTAATATATTTTTTACTTTTCGGAAATATGAAAAAGACCATTAAAAAATTTCTACCTAAAATAATAGGAGCGCAACTAAATTCGCTACATTTAGTACATTCGGCAAAAGCCACTAAAAAAGCCTTTAAGCTTTTTTGTACGCCAAGATTAGGAAAAGCTAAACCTCACCATAATACATTTTTAAATCCGGCGAAGACCCAAGAAATAATGGTTGAAGGCACCTCAATTCAATGCTACAGATGGCCTGGAGAAGGTAAAAAGGTTTTATTAATTCATGGTTGGGAAAGCAATACACACCGGTGGAAAAAACTTATTGAAGAACTCCAAGAGCAATCATTTGATGTTTATGCGTTAGATGCTCCAGCACACGGCAATTCAAAGGGAAAAATCATACACGTGCCTCTATATGCTCAAGTAATTCATCAATCGCTACAAAAAATAAATCCCGCCTATGTTATTGGGCACAGCATGGGCGCTATGGCTAGCGTTTACGAACAATACACCTATAAATCACCAATTGAAAAATTGGTTTTACTTGGCCCTCCATCAGAATTGCAAAAAATAATAAGCGATTACCAAGCTATTTTAAAACTTAGGCCTGCATTAATTCAGGATTTAGAAAATTATTTTTTTAAAAATCTCGGCTATAAATACAATGATTTTTCTATTGCAAAATTTGCTAAGAGTCTAAAGGTACCTGGTTTAATAATTCACGATAAGTATGATAAAATTGCGCCCGTTTATGCATCGAGAAGTATACATAATGCTTGGCAAAATTCGTTTTTGATTGAAACAGAAGGATTAGGTCATTCATTATACAGCCCCGAAGTGAACACGGAAATAATAAAATTTTTAAATGCAAATTAGTCATGAGTGATACCCCACAAGGCAAAAGAATAAATAAATTTTTAAGTGAAGCTGGCTTTTGCTCAAGACGCAAAGCCGATGAACTCATTGCGGCTGGAGTAGTAACTATAAACGGGGAAATACCCGAAATGGGAACAAAAGTGCAACCAGAAGATCAGGTAGCCGTAAACGGTAAAATCGTTGTCGCTAAAGAAAAACCTGTTTATCTTGCTTTTCATAAACCGGTAGGAATTGTTTGTACAACCGATACTCGCGTTGAAAAAAATAATGTAATAGACTATATAAATTACCCTACGAGGATTTTCCCTATAGGTAGGTTAGACAAGCCTAGTGAAGGTTTATTATTATTAACCAACGACGGAGATATTGTGAATAAAATTTTGCGCTCTAACAACAACCACGGTAAAGAATACCAAGTAAAAGTGAATCGGCCGGTAACCCAACAATTTATCAAGCGTATGGCGAACGGAATCCCGATTTTAGGTACGGTCACAAAGAAATGCCACGTGAAGAAAACAGGAAGTCACGATTTTGAAATTGTCCTTACTCAAGGTTTAAACAGGCAAATAAGACGCATGTGCGAGTATTTAGGTTACCAAGTGGTTCAACTTAAAAGAACGCGAATAATAAATATTCCTCTAGATGTTCCTGTAGGCAAGTATAGGGAACTGACCCAACAAGAATTAACTGATCTACAAACCATTCTCAAGAACTCAAAAAAAACACATTCACGAGGTAAATAAAATGGTCAATCCAAAAATCTAACATTCTTTTAAGGGGGATATTTAAAAATACTTGGTAAATTTAAAGCAAAAGATAAGATATGAGCAGACCAAGTATAAAAAATGAAGAACAATACGAAGCTTTAAAAGAGCAGGGATATAGCAAAGAAAAGGCCGCTCGCATTGCCAATACCAAAAATGCTGGTGAAAAAGGAGGAAAGGCTTCGTCTTATGAGGATTGGACTAAGCAAGAATTATATGATCGAGCCAAAGAAGTTGATATTGACGGTCGGTCTAATATGAATAAGGATGAACTTATCAAAGCCCTACGCAATAACTAATTATGAAAGAAGTTCCCTTATTTCACTTGGCGATACCCGTTAAAAATCTTACGGTATCAAGGTATTTTTATAGTCAACGTCTTAAACTAGAAGAAGGTCGAAGCAGCCCACTTTGGGTTGATTATAACTTTGGTGGTCACCAATTAGTTATACATGAGGTTTCGCAGTATCAGCCTCCTGCCTTTGGCAATAAAGTTGATGATCAAACGGTCCCGGTTCCTCATTTTGGGCTGATTTTAGACTGGTTTTTTTTCGATGAATTTTCAGCTCAGTTAGATCTTGAAAATATCGATTACACCATTCCTCCCTGTGTTCGATTTCAAAATCAACCCGGAGAACAAAAAGTTTTATTTTTTAAAGACCCCTCTGGAAACGCTCTAGAGTTTAAAGCCTATAAAAATACCAACGAAATATTCAGCGTTTAATGAAACAATTACATCCTAAATTGGTCAGACAATTATTCATTCTTCTAATTATAGGAGTTTCCGGATTTTTGATTTTTGCTGAAATGTTACCCTACTTTTCAGGTGTTCTTGGAGCTATCACCTTTTATGTACTCCTAAAAAAGTGGATGGTAAAACTAGAAAAAAGAAACTGGAATAAAGATCTTGCCGCAACGGTTTTGATGTTGTTTTCTTTTATTGGAATTTTAATACCAGTAAGTGGAATGGTCCTTTTGCTTACTTCAAAAGTAAGTAAAGCCGTTAATAACTCAGAAAAAGTATTACAGGCTATCAACGCACAATTACAAGATTTAAATACGCTTATCAATCAATACTCTTCTAACTTTGATATTACCAAACAAATAAACACGAATGAGGTTACCAATTTAATTTCAAGCAACCTTCAGAACTTAGCTGGGGGCACTTTTGATGCCTTTATAGCCATAGGTATAATGTATTTTCTGCTGTATTATATGCTCACCAAGAGAGACGAAATGCGAAAAATGTTAAGTGATTATATTCCTATCAATAAAGAAAACCTTACCCTAATCGGACAAGAAAGCACATCCATGGTTAAGGCAAATGCCATTGGCATACCTCTAGTAGCTATTTGTCAGGGTATAATAGCCCTTATAGGCTTTTTAATACTAGGAGTTCCAGATCCATTCTTTTGGTTTGTGATTACCACCATTGGCTCTATGATTCCTTTTGTGGGTACAGCTATTGGAATTCTGCCGGTAACTATTTTGCTTTTTTCCCAAGGCCAAAATTGGGAAGCTATTGCCATGCTCATTTATGGCGTAGTAGTTATCGGGTCTACCGATAACATTATTCGACTTTATGTATTAAAACGCTTATCTGATGTCCATCCGCTTTTAACCCTTATCGGAGTTGTAGTAGGGGTACCCCTTTTTGGTTTTATTGGTCTAATTTTTGGCCCTCTACTTATCTCATTATTTTTATTAATGGTAAAAATTTATAAGAAAGAATATGGAAAAAAAGAAGTTAACTCAACCGAAACCGCTGACACAGAAAATCACGAATTAGATAACTTACACCAAAACAAAAAATTGTAACATATGGCTACAAGTAGGAAAAAGATAGACGAAAATTATTTTGAGCGTAAAGTTTCTGGCATTACCAAGAGTGATGTCGATAATACATTGGCGCAAGAAAATGAGATTGAACAGAAAATTAAAAACGCTGGGGTATTTGAAAAATACGCAGAGATGGCTAAGCAGATGCTATTGATGCTCAAGGATTATAGGCGAGGCTTATATACCGAGGTACCTTGGTTTACCATAGGATCTATTGTATTTTCGCTCATTTATGTTTTAAATCCACTTGATGTAGTTCCCGATTTTATTCCAGGACTAGGCTATATTGATGATTTAAGTGTGTTTACCTTTGCCTTGCGATTTATAGAGAGCGATTTACATAACTACCTGGACTGGAAAATTAACAAAGAAGAATAAAAAAGGCCCTATTTCAAAAGGGCCATTTCTTAATTAATTTAATGGGTTTCTCATTCTATGTCGTTCTCGCGCTAATAAAGTGTTTTTAAGCAGCATGGCAATGGTCATAGGTCCCACCCCCCCTGGTACAGGAGTAATATAAGAAGCCTTCTTCTTTACATTCTCAAAATCAACATCACCGGTTATCACATATCCTTTTGAAGCGTTATCATCTGGTACTCTAGTGATCCCTACATCTATTATAACCGCATCATCTTTAACCATTTCGGCTTTAAGGAAATTAGGTGTTCCTACGGCGATGATAATAATATCTGCTTGAGAAGTTATTTGTGTTATATTTTTGGTGTATCGATGTGTGAGCGTAACCGTTGAGTTTCCAGGAAAGCCAACTCTTCCCATCAAAATACTCATAGGTCTTCCTACAATATGGCTTCGCCCTATTACAACGGTATGCTTTCCCTTTGTAGGAATATCATAACGCTCCAACAGCTCTAAAATTCCATAAGGTGTAGCCGGAATAAATGATGTCATATCTAAAGACATTTTACCAAAATTGGTAGGGTGAAAACCGTCTACATCTTTATCGGGATCAACCGCCATTAAAACGCGTTGGGTGTTTATCTGGGGTGGTAAAGGTAGCTGAATGATAAAACCATCTATGGCTTCGTTATTATTTAACTCCTCTATTTTGTCTAACAGTTCTATCTCTGAAGAATTACTAGACATTCTCACCATAGTAGATTCAAAACCAACCCGCTCGCAAGCTTTCACTTTAGAATTTACATAGGTCATACTAGCACCATCATTCCCAACAATAATGGCTGCTAAATGGGGTACCTTTTCGCCCCGTTCTTTCATTTTTTCTACTTCAATAGCGATTTCATCTTTTATATCGCTACTTACCTTTTTACCGTCTAAAATTGTCATGTCGTGTGTTATATAATGCAAAAAAGCCAAGTTGTTTCCAACTCAGCTTTTCTTGTTTTATCTTAATCCTTTCATCATTTGCATCATCTTTTTGCCGCCTCCGCCTTGCATCATCTTCATCATTTTACTCATTTGATTAAATTGCTTTAACAGCTGATTTACTTGCGTTACGGAAGTACCAGAACCTTTTCCTATTCGTTTTTTTCGACTAGCATTTATAATACTTGGTTTGGCTCTTTCTTCTGGAGTCATAGAATGTATAATGGCTTCAATATGTTTAAAAGCATCATCATCAATGTCTATATCTTTCATCATTTTTCCGGCGCCAGGTATCATCCCGATAAGGTCTTTCATGTTACCCATCTTCTTAACCTGCTGGATTTGATTCAAGAAATCATCAAAACCAAATTGATTTTTGGCGATTTTCTTTTGAAGTTTTCTAGCTTCTTCTTCATCATATTGCTCTTGGGCTCTCTCAACTAATGACACCACATCACCCATCCCCAAAATTCTATCGGCCATACGTTCAGGGTAGAAAACATCAATAGCTTCCATTTTCTCACCCGTACCTATAAATTTTATGGGTTTGTCTACAACAGATTTAATCGAAATCGCTGCACCGCCACGAGTATCACCATCTAGCTTGGTTAAAATAACACCATCAAAATTTAGTATATCATTAAAAGCTTTTGCCGTATTTACCGCATCTTGACCAGTCATAGAATCTACTACAAACAAGGTTTCTTGTGGTTGAATAGCCTTATGAATATTTGATATCTCGGTCATCATGGCTTCATCAACTGCCAATCGACCGGCGGTATCTATTATCACCACATTATACCCGTTCTCTTTTGCGTGCGCAATAGCGTCTTGTGAAATTTTTACAGGATCTTTGGTCTCTCTATTGGAGTAAACTTCAACTCCAATTTGTTCACCTACAACATGCAACTGATCGATTGCCGCTGGCCGGTATACATCACAAGCTACTAATAAAGGTTTTTTGGTTTTTTTGTTCTTAAGAAAGTTGGCTAACTTACCTGAAAAAGTAGTTTTACCACTTCCTTGCAACCCCGACATTAATATTACGCTTGGATTTCCTGATAAATTGATACCCTTTGCGTCGCCACCCATAAGCGCAGTAAGCTCGTCTTTCACCAACTTCACCATCAACTCTCCAGGTTTTAAACTGCTGAGTACATCTTGGCCTATCGCTTTATCTTTTACAGTCTTTGTAAAATCTTTAGCAATTTTATAATTCACATCGGCGTCTACCAATGCTCGGCGCACTTCTTTCAAGGTTTCGGCAACATTCACTTCGGTAATTTGACCGTGCCCCTTAAGAACATGAAAGGCTTTATCTAACTTATCACTTAAATTATCAAACATAATTTTCGGTTGTTTTTAAGAGTTGCAAAGTTATGAATTAGATTGTTAAGATTAAAAACTTCTCATAAATATACTTTAATTTTGTTTAGAACCGATTTTTAATCCGTAAAGCTAGTAATCACGCAACTCTAGAAAATCAAGACTCCTTCTGGATAACAGATTTTTTATTATTTTTAGCTAGAATTAAAGCTTATGCCTAAAAAAATATTCGAGAATATTTGTGTAGATTCTGTTTTTGAAAGAATATACAATGATTATGCAAAAGATCTTCATGATTTTTTGTACTACAAATTTGGTAATGGCTACAATCACGAAGATAAAATGCACGAGGCCTTCGTAAAGCTATGGCATAAATGCGAAGATGTTACTTACAGTAAAGCCAAGTCGTTTCTTTTTACAGTTGCTAATAACTTAATGCTTAACGAGGTTAAACATAAAAAAGTAAAACTTAAATACAACAAAAACATTAAAGAAAATACTAATAAACAAAGTCCAGAATTTTTACTAGAAGAAAAACAATACCTAGAGAAATATGAGCGCGCGCTTAGCTCATTAACCGAAAAACAACGACTGGTATTTAGCCTTTGTAAAATTGAAGGAAAACCTCATAAAGAAGTGTCGGCTTTGCTAGACATATCGACAAAAACCGTTGAAAAGCACCTTTATAGTGCATTAAAAAAATTAAAAGTAGAATTAACAGAACTTTAAGGTAGGAAAATAGCTTATTAAATTGTTATAGAGGTAAGTACAATGAGATGAAAAAAGAAGATATTTTACATAAATGGTTAATGGGTAAAGCACTAACCCAATCACAATTAAATGAATTGGAGTTACACCCCGATTACCAAGTGTATAAAAAACTGCTCGATAATGCTGGTTATTTTAAAGCTCCCGTTCTTGCAAAAAATAATAGTGCAAACCTTTTAAAAAGGGCTAAAAAACAAAAAAGAAAAAAACGAATACTCACTTGGGCTAGTAGCGCTGCGGCTGTTGTTATAATTGCTTTAGCCGCATTTTGGTACAACCAGCAAAACATTATTTTAATTAATACTGTAAATTCTGAACAAAAAAGCATAGAATTGCCAGATGGCTCTTTGGCACAACTCAATGCTGGAAGTCAAATACAATACCATAATAATAAGTGGGAAAATGAACGCCAATTAGATCTAATAGGAGAAGCTTATTTTGAAGTTGAAAAAGGGAAAAAATTTAGTGTACATACTCCGTTGGGGAAGATAGAAGTTTTAGGAACCGCTTTTAACGTAAAGCAGCGACAAAACTATTTTGGTGTTTCTTGTTTTGAGGGTTTGGTGCGCGTTATTCAAGAACAAGATACGATAGAATTACCAGCGGGCAAAATGGTTAATTTTTATAACGCAAAATACAAAATTGGTCAAATAGAAGATTTAGAACCCAGTTGGCTAAACGGACAGAGTAAATTTAAAAGAGTACCATTAATACTGGTAATACAAGAAATTGAACGCCAATATGACGTTAAAGTGCTTCGCAAAAACATAGATTTAGAAAAAAATAGTTATTTTACTGGGAGTTTCACCCATAGCAATCTTGATATGGCCTTAAAATCTGTCTGCATTCCGTTTGGGCTTACGTATCATATTGATGGAAAATCCGTAAACTTAAGTGAACAAAAAAATTAAAGTTCAGCTGTTTTTTACTTTTTTGCTTTTTCCTATCCTACTTTTAGCACAGGTAAAAACCAAGGAGAGCCTTAGTATTTTAGATATTATTAAACGATTTGAGAAACAAACATCGTTTAAGTTTTCCTACCTTGAAAATGAGTTAGAGCAACTACCTCCCTTTACAATTAATTCAAATTTATCGCCAAGGCAAATAATTGCTGAAATTGAACGCAATAGCAACCTCGAGTTTGAGTTTTTAAGTCAGGATTTTATTGCGATACGTCTTAAAAATCCGCTTGAAGCGGATAAAGTTTTAGATTTGGAAGAAGTTATTATTCAAAATTACCTTAATAAAAGTATTACCAAAAAAGACCAAGGTGTATTTGATATTGACCTAAACCAGCTTCCTACGTTCCCTGGTCTTATTGAACCCGATGCCTTACAAGCACTTCAGGTGCTACCAGGAATAGAAAGCATTAACGAAAAAGTTAGCGATTTAAATATTCGAGGGGGAACACCCGACCAGAATTTGATACTTTGGGATGGAATTCGTATGTACCAATACGGTCATTTTTTTGGCCTTATATCTGCCATAAACCCCTATTTCGTAGATGAGGTAGCATTAGTCAAGAATGGTACAGACGCTTCTTACGGCAACAGCGTATCGGGAGTAATATCATTACAAACAAGCGATGAAATAAATCGAAAATTCAGTGCTGAAGCAGGAATAAACTATCTTTATGGTTTTGGTTTGATTGACACTCCACTAGGTAAGCGTTCAAGTTTAAGACTGGCGGCTAGGAGCTCTATAAACAATTACTTCAGAACACCCACTTACAATCAATACTACGAGCAGGCCTTTCAAAATTCTATCTTAGACCCGCTTGAACAGGAAAGCATTAAACAGAATGACGAGTTTCATTTTTATGACACCACCCTTCGTTACCTCTACCAACCAAATAAAAGAAACAAATTTAAGCTAAGCTTCATTTATTTATCTAACAACTTAAACTATCGTGAGGATTTCTTACAGGGCAATCAAATTGATCCAAAAACCAGCGGTTTATCCCAAAATAATTTAGGAATTGGATTGAATTATGCCCGGCAATGGAATGAAGGTATAAAAACTAAGCTACAATACTATTATTCGCTTTATAATTTAGAAGCTAGCAATGAAGAGCGAAAAAAAAATAGAATCAGCCGTCAAAAAAATAAGGTAAGGGAACATGGTTTGAAAATTGAAAATACTTTAAATCTTAACCATTTATCTGATTTACAAATAGGCTTTGAACATATTTACGCGCAAATTGAGAATTTTACCCGCCAAAGCAATCCGCTTGACGGTTTTTTCTCAACACGATACACCTCGACTCAAGCCATCTATGGCACCTATTCGTTTAAGAGTATAGACAATAAAACCAGTTTGCATTTGGGTTCGCGTCTCAATTATTTTTCACAACTAGACCAGTTTCAATTTGAGCCGCGTTTTAGTTTAAACCAAAAAGTAGTTGAGAATTTGGCCTTTGAATTCTTGGGAGAAGTAAAGAGTCAATACCATACACAAATTAACGGTGCCCAAAAAGATTTCTTAGGCATTCAAAACAACAAATGGCAAGGAGCTAATAATCAAGATATACCATTAATGCAAAGTATGCAACTTTCTTTAGGTTTACATTATACTAAAAACAATTGGTTAGCGAGTATTGAAGGGTACGCCAAAAAGGTAAACAACATTACAGCTTCTAGTCAGGGCTTTCAAGATCAATACCAGTATGCACCCTTTTCTGGCGATTATTATATTAGAGGTATAGATTTTTTAATCCGTAAAGAGTTTAAAAGGTTTAATTTTTGGGCTGGCTATTCGCTCACAAATAATGACTATCGTTTTAACGAGATTAGCCAAAATAGTTTCCCAAGTAATACGGCAATTGCCAATTCATTAAGTTTTAACACCAGTTATGAACAAAATGGACTTCAAGTTTCTCTAGGTCTCAAGTGGCGTTCTGGGAAAGCTTACACCCCAATAAGCCAAGAAAATTTAACCAATAACCTGTTTTTATATTCTCCATCAAATAGCGCACAACTCCCCAGCTATTTTAGAACAGACTTTTCTGCAGGTCAAGAATTTAAACTAGACAAAAAGGTAAATGCTTATATTGGCCTATCTGTCTGGAACTTATTCAACTCTTCCAATATCATTAATGCCTATTATTTACAAGAAAACAGCGAAATATTTTTTATTCAACAGGAGGCTTTAAGAATTACACCTAATTTAATTTTTAGAATAAAAATTCATTAAAATGGCACAGACTACATTTGACTAGGAACTTTTATTCCTAACAACTTAAAAGCATTTTTAATTACCTCTCCAGTGAGCTTTGCTAATTGCACCCGCAAAATTTGCTGATCTTCTTGCTCAGCTGCTAGAATAGAAACGTTTTGATAAAAAGAATTAAAATCACGTACTAAGTCGTAAGTGTAATTGGCTATTATTGCGGGGCTATATTGTTTTGCTGCCAGTTGAATTGTTTCTGGCCATGCAAGCAAATGTTTGATTACTGCTTTTTCTTTTTCTTCAAAAGTATAATCCTCAACAGTTTGCGAAAGTAATTTTTCTCCCTTTCTTAAAATCGATTGAATACGGGCGTAGGTATATTGTACAAAAGGACCGGTATTTCCTTGAAAATCTACAGATTCTTCTGGGTTAAATAAGATACGCTTTCGCGGATCTACTTTTAAGATATAATATTTTAATGCGCCTAAGCCAATAGTTTCGTAAAGCTCTTCTTTTTCTTGGAGTGAAAATCCTTCTAACTTGCCTAAATCATCTGAAATCCTTTTAGCCGTTTGCGTCATTTCATCCATTAAGTCATCTGCATCTACAACTGTACCCTCTCTACTTTTCATTTTTCCACTAGGCAGATCGACCATGCCATAGCTTAGGTGGTATAGATGGTCTGCCCAGGCAAAACCTAACTTTTTAAGAATTAAAAAAAGTACCTTAAAATGATAATCTTGCTCATTCCCAACGGTGTAAACCATACCATTTATAGAATAATCTTTTACACGTTGTATAGCCGTACCAATGTCTTGTGTCATGTAGACGGCGGTGCCGTCTGAACGAAGAACAATTTTCTCATCAAGACCTTCATCGGTAAGATCTATCCACACACTACCATCTTCTTTCTTATAAAAAACTCCTTTTTCAAGACCATCTGTAACCACTTCTTTACCCAATAAATAGGTGTCGCTTTCATAGTAGTTTCTATCAAAGTTAACTCCTAATCGCTTATACGTTTTTTCAAAACCATCGTATACCCATTGATTCATTTTTTCCCATAGAGCTAACACTTCTTTATCGCCGGCTTCCCAGGCTTGAAGCATTTTTTTTGCTTCTTTTAATAAAGGAGCTTGTTCCTTAGCCTCTTTTTCATCTAAGCCTTTAGCTTTGAGTTCATTTACTTGGGCTTTATACTCTTGGTCAAATTTTACGTAGTATGCTCCAACTAACTTATCTCCTTTTAAGTTAGAACTGCTAGGAGTTTCTCCTTCTCCAAACTTTTGCCAAGCCAACATGCTCTTACAAATATGTATACCACGATCATTTATAATTTGCGTCTTATAAACTTGGTTTCCTGCTGCTTTTAAAATTTCGGCTACAGAAAAACCTAAAAGGTTATTTCTTATATGCCCTAAATGCAATGGTTTATTGGTATTGGGTGAAGAATACTCTACCATAATTTTGGGAGAAGATTCATCTGCTGCAACAAGGCCATATTCTTCTTTTGAATAAATAGCCTTAACCTGATTTAAAAAATAAGAATCAGAAAATTCAAGGTTTAAAAATCCTTTTACTACATTGAAATCATCAACCTCATCTACATTCTTTTTTAAGAATGCACCTATGTCCTCCCCTAATTTTACTGGGTTGGTTTTAATGTGGCGCAACAAAGAAAATACCACTAAGGTTTGATCACCAGGGAATTCCTTACGTGTTGCTTGAAATTCAAAATCTTGCACATCTACTTGGTACAGTTCTTTTAGGGCTGCACTTATTTTACTCGATAAAAAGTCAGTATTGAACATAGGTTAAATTTTGTGCAAAGATAAAATTAAAAGGTTTGTTTTAGTTATCTTTAAAATAAAAAATGTTGGTTAATGTTTCTTATAATAAACCAGAGTTAAAACGCAAAATTAATATGTTGGTAGGGGAGCCGTTTACTTTAAGCGAACGCTTTAAATTAAAAGGCATAGGATCTGGTAAAATTATTATAAACTCTACCTGTTTAGCGATTCATAACTTATTGATTTTAGACAATAACCAAAACTGCTGTAATATCGAGTTAAGGCCAAAAGGTATTTTGATTGGATTTAGGTCTTTGTTAGAGTCTTATTCACTGGTAATACCTTATTATAAACTGGTATTATACAAAGGGAAAGCCCAGGAATACAGCATTTACATGGATCATTATTTTTTAAAGTTAAAGGCAGATCGTGATAAAACCCATAAATTTATAAAAAAAGTAATGCAACAAAAGGTTTTAGCTTGCTCCTAAAATTATTTGCGTTTTCTAAAGGAGAATCCAGCTAATAGTAATAGTAATCCTGTAAACAGCATTGCTATATTTTGAGGTAAAGGCTGCTCTGTAAAAGGTTGGTCACTTTTAATCGGTTGAAAATCAAATAATATTTTATGGCTTGCTAGCGAGATAATGATTACGCCAAATAATAGAAGTACATATTTTAAGGTATTTTGCATAATGGAAAGCAATTACTTTTTACGGATAAATTTACAGAAATAATTGCATAACATAAGAAAAACTAAAATGAAAATCTTCTTAACAGGCGCAAACGGCTATATAGGAATGCGCCTTCTTCCTATTTTACTTGCAAAAGGTCATGAGGTTATTTGCGCTGTACGTAGTGCCGACCGATTTTCTGTAAGTCCTAGTGTTAAACGAAAAGTACAAATTGTTGAAATAGATTTTTTAGAAAAGAAAAATAACAATATTTTACCAAGTGATATTGATGCAGCCTATTATTTAATACACTCTATGAGTGGTTCTACCAAAGATTTTGATGAGTTAGAAGCTAAGGCTGCCAACAATTTTAATAAACTTTTAGCGCCCTTAAATGTTAAACAGGTAATCTATTTAACGGGTATGACCAACGAAAATCAAACCTCAAAACATCTTAGCTCAAGAAAACAAGTAGCTGACATATTAAAAGAAGGTAATTTTGCACTTACTTGTCTTCAAGCAGGAATTATAGTGGGTTCTGGTAGTGCCTCATTTGAGATAATAAGAGATTTATGTGAAAAATTACCCGTTATGATCACTCCTAAATGGGTAAAAACAAAAACGCAACCCATTGCTATTCGCAATGTTTTACAGTTTCTTGAAAAGTCGTTGGGCCGTGAAGAAACCTACAATGATGCTTTTGATATAGCCGGACCAGACGTCTTAACCTATAGGGACATGATGCTAACCTATTGCAAAATTCGAGGCTTAAAACTCCATATTTTAGACGTTCCTTTTATGTCGCCTAGATTATCATCATATTGGTTGTATTTTGTCACTTCCACTTCTTACAATTTGGCAGTAAATCTTGTTGATAGTATGAAAGTAGAGGTGATTTCAAAAGACAACCATTTAACAAAACTACTAGATATTAGACCACTTACTTATGAAAAGGCCATACGGGCGGCATTCGATAAAATTGAACAAAATCAAGTTATATCAAGCTGGAAAGACTCTAAAGTAAGTAGTCGTTTTACAAAAGTTGATCTTAATCAATTTATTCAGGTGCCCACACATGGTTGTTTAGTGGACTATCAAAGTTTAAAAGCCGATTCGCCTGAAAAGTCGCTGGATAAAATTTGGGAAATCGGCGGTAAAAATGGCTGGTATTATGCTAACCATCTGTGGAAAATTAGAGGATTTATTGATAAACTAGTAGGTGGTGTTGGTCTTCGCCGAGGAAGAACAAATTATCACACCATAAATACTGGCGATTCATTAGATTTCTGGAGAGTTTTATTTGCCGATTATGAAGAAAAACGCCTTTTACTCTTTGCTGAAATGAAAATACCTGGCGAAGCTTGGTTAGAATTCAAGATAGATAAAGACAACGTGATACACCAAACCGCCACCTTTAGACCTCGAGGTCTATTAGGCAGATTGTATTGGTACAGCATGTTGCCTTTTCACTATTTTATATTTGCCGGAATGCTAAAAAAAATTGCTCAAGTTTAGTTTTATTTCTTGGGTAAAAAAACTTCGGCCATCATACAACGTGCACTACCACCACCTAAAGTTTCAATGGTAGAAATATCACTATGCAATATTTCGCAATGGGCTGTAATTTTTGAGACTTGCTCTTTGGTTAAAGCGTTGTAAGCCGTTGTACTCATAACCAAGTATTTTTTACCAAAAGCACCTTCAACTTGCAACATATTTCCTGCAAAGGCGTGCATTTGAGTTTCACTTATAGCTATAATTTCTTTATTATCTTCTTTAAGACTTGAAATTACAAGTTTCCTTTCTTTTTTATCATCAATTGTATCTAAACAAATAACCGCAAAATCATCAGCCAAACACATCATAACATTGGTGTGATAAATTAGCTTTCTTTCGTTTTCTACACTTTGATATGCGTGAAAGATAACAGGGAACAACTCAAAATCTTCACAAAATTCAATTAACAATTCTTCATTTGCTCGAGGCGACAAAGCGCAATAAGCTTTAGCGTTTACCCGATCTAAAATTAAGTTTCCTGTACCTTCTAAGAAAATTTCATCTTGTTCTGCTTTTGTATAATCAAAAATATTATTGATTACAAAGCCTTCATCTTCTAGAATATCTAAAATATCTTCACGCCTCTCCCTTCTTCTGTTTTCTGCAAACATCGGGTATAATGCTACATCACCGTTTTGATGAAAAGAGATCCAGTTATTTGGAAAAATAGAATCTGGCGTATCGTTTTCTAAAATATCATCAACTATTGTAACTTTAACCCCTATCTTTCTTAACTTACTTACAAAAGTATCAAATTCAAATTGAGCTTTTTGCGTAATTTCATCATTCGCCGTAGCGGTTCCTTTTTGAAAATAATTATTAACTGCCGTCTCTTCATTCATCCGAAAAGCAACGGGCCTTATCATTAAAATACTATCTGTTATTTGTTTCATAATAATTTTCTTATAAAATTTCAGCCTAAATATTAGTCTCTAATAAGGGGTAAGGTAGAGCAACGTAAAAGCCCCTCTTGTTTCGAAATTTCTGCGTAAGGAACCTCTTCTACAGTTATGTTATTTGCGCGTAACCATTTATTTAAGCGAGTAAAGTTTTTCTCTGAAATCACTACGTCTTCCGCGATTGAAAAGATATTGCTATTCATTGAATACATTTCATCACTATCAATAAAGAATAAGTTTTCTTTACCGTAGAAATTCACCAACCATTCAAATTCATCTTTATTTAAAAAACCATTTTCATGAATTATAGCTTTGTCTTTTCCGACTGGTTGAAAACAGCAATCTAAATGCAATGCATTTAAGCGAGGATCTGTACTAGATTTTCGCAAGTTAAATGATATTACTTTTCGGTTAGGAAAAATCTCCTGCATTTTATGAACAGCCTTCATATTGGTTCTGGCCGTTATGTAGTTGGGGTAATCTGCTTCTCTGTAGGTTCCTATAAAAATATAGTCTTGAACGGGCATAACATCTCCACCTTCAATATGACAATCTTCTGGCAGTCGAATAACTTTACTCGGATGAATTTGATCTATAACGTATTGAATGGCCTCCAATTCACGCTCCCGGTCTGGTAAAATATTAGCCTTAATAAAGGTATCATCAATCACAAAACCTATATCTCGAGAAAAGATTTGATTGTAATCAGCGATTAATTCTGGTCTAAAAACTTGAACATCATACTTCTTTAAAACTGCATCAACTGCTGCCATTTCTTTGCGCATATCTTCTTCTAGAGGGTAAGTTCCTGCTCTAATATACTCTGCAGATTTTGGGTCATACGCCTCCTCTATAGTTGGTGTTGGACCATTGCTTTCGGCCGTTCCTAGAATAACCGATCGCAAGCGAGATGTTTCGTTTTTTATATTCAAATTTAACATTCTATATCTCTTTTAATTAAAAAAAAGCTTCATATTTTAATGAAGCTTTTTTTGGATTTATATTTTAAATCTATCTATTTTCCATAGGTTTAAAACTTCTTAAATTTTCACCAGTGTAAACTTGTCTTGGTCTACCAATTGGCTCCTTCTTTAAGCGCATTTCTCTCCATTGTGCGATCCAGCCTGGGAGTCTACCCAAAGCAAACATCACCGTAAACATTTCTGTAGGAATACCTAGTGCACGATAAATAATTCCTGAATAAAAGTCAACATTTGGATATAATTTTCTATCTACAAAGTAACTATCTTCTAATGCTTCTTTTTCTAAACCTTTAGCAATATCTAGCACAGGATCTTGCACCCCTAATTTTCCAAGAACTTCGTCTGCAGATTTTTTTATGATTTTTGCCCGAGGATCAAAATTTTTGTAAACGCGGTGTCCAAAGCCCATTAATCTGAAAGGATCGTTTTTATCCTTAGCTTTTTTCATGTACTTCTTAGTGTCTCCACCATCTTGTTTTATACCCTCAAGCATTTCGATAACCGCTTGATTTGCTCCCCCGTGAAGAGGACCCCACAAAGCAGATATTCCTGCTGAAATCGATGCAAATAAACCTGCGTGAGAAGAACCTACAATACGTACGGTTGATGTTGAACAATTCTGTTCGTGGTCTGCGTGTAAAATCAATAGTTTGTTTAAGGCCGAAGCCACTACTGGGTCTACCTCATAATTTTCGCTAGGTTTCTTGAACATCATTTTTAAAATATTCTCTACATAACCTAAGCTACTATCACCATAATCAAGTGGTTGACCTTGTCTTTTGCGTAAAGTCCAAGCTACTAAAACCGGGAATTTAGCCAAAAGTTTGATGATAGCATTGTACATATCTTCTTCGGAGTCAACGTTAACGGCACTTGGGTTAAATGCTATCAAAGCACTGGTTAATGAAGAAAGAACTCCCATAGGATGCGCTGATTTAGGAAAACCATCTAAGATTTTCTTCATCTCTTCATCTACATTGGACTCGCGCTTTATATCGGCATACAATTTATCTAATTGCTGTTGAGTTGGAAGTTCTCCAAAAATCAATAAATACGCTACTTCAAGGAAACTAGCATTATCGGCTAATTCTTCGATGGCATATCCTCTATAACGCAAAATCCCTTCTTCTCCATTTAGGAAAGTAATTGCACTTTCACATGATCCAGTATTTTTATACCCAGGATCTAAAGTTATTAACCCACCAGTATCTCCTCTTAAGGATTTGATTTGAATAGCAACCTCATTTTCGGTTCCTACTACTATTGGAAATTCATATTTTTTTCCATCAAATTCTATCGTAGCTTTTTTTGACATATTGTAACTATATTATTTTTAATTTTTCTGCTGCTAATTTACAAAAAATACTAGTATTTTTTTATGTAAATCCCTCTAAAATTATAGCTTTTTCGTGGATGTTTGGTTAATATATTCTTAAAAAAAAACAACCTAACAAAAATATAAGTTAGGTTGCTTTTAATAAACTAAGATTTTATTAATCTGATGGTCTATATTTTTATTTTAAAAGCTTTTTCTTGCAAATAAACAGCTGTATCACCCAGTTGTTCCTCTATGCGCAACAATTGATTGTATTTTGCCATTCTGTCACTTCTGGATGCCGAACCGGTTTTTATTTGCCCGGTGTTAAGGGCCACAGCCAAATCGGCGATTGTAGCATCTTCGGTTTCACCAGATCTATGCGACATAACTGCGGTGTACCCTGCCTGATGAGCCATATTAACTGCAGCTATTGTTTCGCTTAAAGTACCGATTTGATTTACTTTAATTAAAATAGAGTTTGCTATCCCTTCGGATATACCTCTACTTAATCGTTTAACGTTGGTCACAAATAAATCATCTCCTACAAGTTGAATTTTATCCCCAACCAACTGAGTTAGTTCTTTCCAGCCTTTCCAATCATTCTCATCCATACCGTCTTCTATGGAAATAATCGGATAATTACGGCACAATTCTGCCAAATAAGCTGCTTGCTCGTGAGAAGTTCTTACTTGCCCCTGTTCACCCTCAAATTTTTTATAGTTATACACACCATCTTCATAAAATTCCGCGGCAGCGCAATCTAGAGCAAGCATAATATCTTTTCCAAAACTATAACCTGCCAGTTCAACAGCTTGTTTCACGCATTCCAGCGCATCTTCTGTACCATTTAGCTTAGGAGCAAAACCCCCTTCGTCTCCTACAGCTGTACTTAAATTTCTTTTATGTAAGACCTTTTTTAGGTGGTGAAATATTTCTGACCCCATTTGAAGTGCTTCGGTAAAATTTTGTGCTTTAACTGGCATTACCATAAATTCTTGAAAAGCTATTGGTGCATCTGAATGTGAACCGCCATTTATTATATTCATCATGGGAATAGGCAATGTTTTGGCACTTACCCCACCAACATAGCGATATAATGGCATTCCCATTTCATTTGCTGCAGCGTGGGCCACTGCTAAAGAAACTCCTAAAATTGCATTAGCACCCAATTTTGCTTTGTTGGGTGTACCGTCTAAATCAATTAGAAATTGATCTATAGCCTCTTGTTCAAAAACGGAAAATCCCATTAAGGCGTCTGCAATAATAGTGTTTACATTGTTTACAGCCGTTAATACGCCTTTACCCATAAAAGATTTTTCGTTATCACGTAATTCTACCGCTTCATGTTCTCCGGTAGAGGCTCCTGAAGGAACCGCTGCACGCCCCATAAAACCATTTTCGGTAAAAACATCTACCTCTACTGTAGGGTTTCCTCTCGAGTCAAAAATCTGACGGGCTTTTATATCAATTATGATACTCATTCTTATAGTTTTTAATAATAGCTCTGTAAAGATAACAAAAGCTTAGTTTTTAAATATTTTTATATTTTCTAAAAATTGATCAAATAAATATAAGGAATCATTTGGTCCTGGGCTTGCCTCTGGATGATATTGAACACTAAAGCAATTTTTGTCTTTCACTTTTAAACCTGCAACGGTATTATCATTTAAATGCACATGGGTAATCTCTAGACTATTATTGTTTTCTAAAGCCTCTCGGCTCACTGCAAAACCATGATTTTGCGAGGTGATTTCACCACATTTCGTGCTCAAATTAAGAACAGGATGGTTTATTCCGCGATGCCCATTGTGCATCTTAAAAGTATTCACCCCGTGAGCTAAGGCGATGATTTGATGACCCAAACAAATACCGAATGTTGGTTTATTACTCGCAATAATTTTTTTTGCTGTCTCAATTACCGAAATTAATGGTTCAGGATCACCTGGACCATTAGATAAAAAGAACCCATCTGGATTAAACTCGTTTAGTTCTTCAAAACTAGTATTGTAAGGGAAGACTTTTATAAAACAGTCTCTTTTACTTAAGTTTCTTAGAATATTCTGTTTGACTCCTAGGTCTAAAGCTGCTATCTTATAATTGGCGCTAGGATTTCCGACAGTATAAGGCTTATGCGTTGAGACCTTCGATGCCAATTCTAAACCTTTCATGCTAGGTTGAACAGCCAATTGCCGCTTAATATCTTCTAAATTCTCAACATCTGTGGTAATAACGGCATTCATTGCACCATGATCACGAATGTAACTTACCAAAGCTCGTGTATCCACATCAGATATTCCAAGAAGTTGATGCTTTTGCATAAACTCTTTCAAAGTAAAATCTGCTTTAGGTCTAGAATAGTTATAACTAAAGTTTTTACATACTAGGCCTGCAATTTTAATACTATTTGATTCAACCTCTTCAACAGAGGCACCATAATTACCGATATGCGCGTTGGTAGTTACCATAATTTGACCGAAATAACTAGGGTCTGTAAAAATTTCTTGATAACCAGTCATACCAGTGTTAAAACAAACCTCTCCAAAGGACGTACCATCTAAGTCTCCAATAGCCTTACCCCAAAATTTGGTTCCATCTTCTAAAAGCAGCAGTGCTTTTTTTCTTTTCTGATATTTCATTGTGTTGTGTTTAAGTAAAAAAGGGTTAAAAAAAAAGGATAAACTTAAGACAGTTTATCCTTTTTATATTATAGCTTGTAATACATCATCATGTTCTTACTCCTCTTCATTGGTTGAAGATTCTTCTTGTTTGCTAGCTGACTCAGCCCCAGATGTATTTTTACCTCCACGTCTGCTTCGACGAGTTGATTTCTTTTTAGTTGCCCCACCGGCATTATAAAGCTCATTAAAATCTACAAGCTCAATCATAGCCATATCAGCATTATCTCCTAGACGGTTACCTAGCTTGATAATTCTTGTATAACCTCCTGGTCTATCTCCTACTTTGGGTGCTACCTCTCTAAATAATTCAGAAACCGCGTACTTATCACGCAATTTAGAAAAAACAACTCTTCTATTGTGTGTTGTATCTTCTTTAGATTTGGTAACTAAAGGCTCGATAAACTGTTTAAGGGCTTTGGCCTTTGCTGTTGTGGTGTTTATTCTTTTATGCTCGATTAAAGAGCTGGCCATATTGGCTAGCATTGCTTTACGATGAGCAGTCTTTCTTCCTAAATGATTAATTTTCTTTCCGTGTCTCATAGTTCTATGAAATTAGAAATATAGCTAAACTATACTTTCTATTTTAGTCTTTATCTAATTTATATTTTGAAAGATCCATCCCAAAAGTAAGTCCTTTCACACTTACCAATTCTTCTAACTCTGTTAAAGACTTTTTACCAAAGTTACGGAACTTCATTAGATCGTTTTTATTATAGGTTACCAAATCTCCTAAGGTATCTACCTCTGCCGCTTTTAAACAGTTTAAAGCACGCACTGATAAATCTAAATCAACCAATTTAGTTTTAAGCAATTGGCGCATATGCAATGATTCTTCATCATAAGTTTCAGTTTGTGCAATCTCATCCGCCTCGAGCGTAATTCTCTCATCAGAGAACAACATAAAGTGATGAATTAAAATTTTAGCCGCTTCGGTAAGCGCATCCTTAGGGTGTATTGAACCGTCGGTTACGATTTCAAAAACCAGTTTTTCATAATCTGTTTTTTGTTCAACACGATAGTTTTCAATACTATATTTTACATTTTTTATAGGTGTATAAATAGAATCCGTAAAGATAGTACCTAAGGCTGCATTACTTTTTTTATTTTCTTCGGCGGGCACATAACCTCTTCCTTTATCAATGGTAAGCTCAATATTCAGGCTTACATTCTTCTCCATATTACAAATGACTAAATCTGGGTTTAGCACTTGAAAACCTGAGATGAATTTTTGAAAGTCACCTGCCTTAAGTTGTTCTTTTCCACTTAGAGAAATAGTGACTGTTTCGTTATCGATATCTTCGATTTGTCTTTTAAACCTAACTTGCTTTAGGTTTAAAATAATCTCTGTTACATCTTCAACTACTCCTGCAATGGTAGAGAATTCGTGATCTACTCCCTCAATACGCACAGAAGTAATTGCAAAACCTTCGAGAGAAGATAACAGCACTCTTCTTAAAGCGTTACCCACGGTAAGACCATAACCTGGTTCGAGCGGTCGAAATTCGAATTTCCCCTCAAACTCAGTAGAGTCTATCATGATAACTTTATCGGGCTTTTGAAAATTTAGTATTGCCATATTATGAGTTCTGTCTATTAATTATTTAGAATATAACTCGACGATTAATTGCTCGTTGATGTTTTCTGGTATTTGGATTCTTGATGGAACAGATACAAAAGTTCCTTGCTTTTGCTCTGCATTCCAAGAAATCCACTCATAAACAGCATTTGCATTATCTAGAGATTGTACAATAGCCGTTAATGATTTTGATTTTTCTCTTACCCCTACTACATCTCCAGCTTTTAATTGGTAAGAAGGAATGTTTACGATATTACCATTTACGGTAATATGTCTGTGTGAAACTAATTGTCTAGCACCGCTTCTAGAAGGCGAAATTCCCATTCTGTAAACAACGTTATCTAATCTAGACTCGCAGTATTGCAACAAAACTTCACCAGTAATTCCCGGTGCACTTGTTGCTTTCTTAAACATATTTCTGAATTGACGCTCTAGGATACCATAGGTATACTTCGCTTTTTGCTTTTCCATTAACTGGATTGCATACTCAGATTTTTTTCCACGGCGTCTATTATTTCCGTGTTGACCTGGAGGATAATTTCTTTTTTCAAAAGATTTATCATCTCCAAAAATAGCCTCTCCAAATTTACGTGCTATTTTCGTTTTAGGACCAGTATATCTTGCCATTAAATTTGATTTATAAAAAACAGGTTATGAATTAAGGTCTAAAGTTTAATCCTTCGATAACCTTACTGTTTTTTTTATTAATACTTTTATTAAACTCTTCTTCTTTTAGGAGGACGACAACCGTTGTGTGGTATAGGGGTAACATCGATTATTTCGGTTACTTCAACCCCTGAATTATGAATAGAACGTATTGCAGATTCTCTTCCATTTCCAGGACCTTTAACATACACCTTCACCTTACGTAAACCAGCCTCATGAGCCACTTTACTAGCATCTTCGGCGGCCATTTGCGCTGCATAAGGAGTGTTTTTCTTACTTCCTCTAAAGCCCATTTTTCCGGCAGACGACCAAGAAATAACATCACCGTTTTTGTTACACAAAGAAACAATGATATTGTTAAATGAAGCCGTAACATGTGCCTCTCCAAAAGACTCAACTACAACTTTCCGTTTTTTTGAGGTTGACTTAGATTTTGCTTTTGCCATGTTTACTTATTATTTAGTTACCTTTTTCTTATTAGCAACTGTTTTTCTCTTTCCTTTTCTGGTTCTAGAATTATTCTTAGTACGCTGTCCTCTTAATGGCAAACCTACTCTATGTCTAATTCCGCGGTAGCAACCGATGTCCATTAATCGCTTAATGTTCAATTGAACCTCAGAACGAAGTTCACCTTCGATAGTATATTTACCTACTTCTTGACGAATTCTACCTATCTCATCATCAGACCAGTCGGTAACTTTAGTACTCTCATCTACTTGGGCATCGTTAAGGATCTTTTGAGCCCTACTTTTGCCTATTCCGAAGATATAGGTTAACGCTATAACTCCTCGCTTTTGTTTTGGTATATCAACACCTGCTATTCTTGCCATAATTAGCCTTGTCTTTGTTTAAATCTAGGATTCTTTTTGTTAATTACATAAAGTCTACCTTTTCTGCGTACAATTTTGCAGTCGGCGCTTCTTTTCTTTACGGATGCTCTTACTTTCATCTTGCTTAGTTTTTGTCCTTTTATATGGCTTCTAATTTTTCAGCACGCAAAAGTACTAATTTTTTTTCAAAAACCATAATTTTAGATTTTTAGTATCTATATGTTATACGAGCCTTAGTTAAATCGTAAGGACTCATTTCTAATTTTACCTTATCTCCTGGTAATAATTTTATATAATGCATACGCATTTTACCTGAGATGTGTGCTGTAACAATGTGTCCATTTTCTAGCTCTACACGAAACATCGCATTAGATAATGCCTCTACAATTGTTCCGTCTTGTTCTATTGCTGGTTGTTTTGCCATAATTAAGCTATTGCTTTTCTGTTTTTACCTGATTTCATTAAGCCATCATAATGTCTATTCAACAAATATGAGTTTACTTGTTGGATAGTATCAATGGCTACCCCTACCATAATCAATAAAGAGGTACCTCCAAAAAATAATGCCCAACCTTGCTGTACACCAAAGCTAACTACAATGGCAGGGAATATGGCGATCAAAGCCAAAAATACAGAACCCGGTAGGGTGATTTGTGACATGATACGATCTAAATACTCCGCAGTTTCTGTTCCGGGACGAATCCCTGGGATAAAACCGCCACTTCTTTTTAGATCATCGGCCATTTTGTTGGTAGGCACCGTAATTGCGGTATAAAAATATGTAAATACAATAATCAATAAAGCAAAAACTAAGTTATACCAGAAGCCAAAGATATTTTGAAAAGCCGAGGTTATACCTTGCGCTGTTTCTGAATCTGAAAGTCCAGCAACAGCCGCCGGTATAAACATAATGGCTTGTGCAAAAATGATAGGCATTACTCCAGAAGCGTTTAACTTTAGGGGTATAAACTGTCTAGCACCTCCAAAAATATTTTTCTCGTAACCACCAGTGGCATTTCTTCTTGCGTACTGCACCGGAATTTGACGAACGGCCATTACCAACATTACCGAAGCAAAAATAATTGCAAACCAAATAGCTAATTCGATCAAAATCATAATCAAACCACCATTACTTTCGGCAACACGCGATTGTATTTCTTGTAAAAAAGATTGTGGTAGTGTAGCAATAATTCCCACCATAATTAGTAATGAGATACCATTCCCAATACCTTTATCGGTAATTCGCTCCCCTAACCACATTGCGAAAATACATCCGGTTGTTAAAATAATAACCGATGAAACTATAAACGTGAAAGAATCTCCTAACAAAAATGCACTATCTGGCAGTGTAGCATAAAGGTTATAAATGTACCCCGGCCCCTGTACTAAAGTAATAGCAATAGTAAGCCAACGGGTAATTTGATTAATCTTCTTACGACCGCTTTCGCCTTCTTTTTGCAGTTTCTGCAAATAGGGCACTGCTATTCCCATCAATTGTACTACAATCGATGCTGATATATAAGGCATAATTCCTAATGCAAAGATAGATGCATTTGAAAATGCTCCACCTGTAAAGGCATTAAGTAAACCTAGCAAACCACCGTCAGTTTGGTTTGCTAGATCTGTTAGTTGGGAAGCATCTATTCCTGGAAGAACAACTTGTGCTCCAAAACGATAAACAAGTAGAAGCCCAAGGGTAACCAATATTCGGTTTTTGAGCTCTTCAATTTTCCAGATGTTTTTTATAGTTTCAAAAAATTTCATTGTTTCTCTATTATAAGGTTGTTGCTTCTCCTCCAGCCGCTTCAATAGCTTCCTTTGCAGTCGCAGTGAATTTATGAGCAGTAATTTTCAAACTTGCTTTTAACTCACCTCTTCCTAATATTTTGATTAAATCTCTTTTATTAGCTAAACGGTTTTCTACCAAAGTTTCAACCGTAACCTCTTCTTTAATCTTTCCTTCATCAACCAATCGTTGCAACGTATCTAAGTTAACACCTTGATAAGCCACACGATTACGATTAGTAAATCCAAATTTTGGTACTCTTCTCTGAAGTGGCATTTGCCCCCCTTCAAATCCGATTTTCTTAGAATAACCTGAACGAGATTTGGCCCCTTTGTGCCCACGAGTAGCGGTACCTCCTTTACCGGAACCTTCTCCTCGTCCTACACGTTTGTTATTCTTACGAACTGAACCTTTTGCAGGTTTTAAATTATTTAATTCCATCGTGTTCAATTATTTCGCTTCCTCTACAGAAACTAAGTGTTTTACTTTATTTATCATTCCAAGAATGTTAGGAGTATCGTTATGCTCAACGCTTTGTCCGATCTTTTTTAACCCTAAAGCTTCCAATGTTAATTTTTGGTTCTTGGTTCGGTTAATAGCACTACGTACTTTGGTAACTTTAATTTTTGCCATGACTTCCTGTATTATCCGTTAAAAACTTTATCTAATGAGATTCCTCTTTGCTTGGCAATTGTTTCTGCACTTCTTAATTGCAATAACGCATCGAAAGTAGCTTTAACAACATTGTGCGGGTTTGAAGAACCTTGCGACTTAGACAATACATCATGCACTCCTACCGCCTCGAGCACCGCTCTTACGGCACCACCAGCGATAACCCCCGTACCAGGAGCTGCAGGCAAAATTAGTACTCGCGCACCGCTGTATTTACCTTTTTGCTCGTGAGGAACGGTTCCTTTATATAAAGGAATTCTAACTAAATTCTTCTTTGCATCCTCTACAGCTTTTGCAATAGCTTCTGCAACTTCTTTAGATTTACCTAAACCGTGACCTACTACACCATTTTCATCTCCAACAACTACGATTGCAGAGAATCCAAAAGCTCTACCACCTTTAGTAACTTTTGTAACACGTTGTACACCTACTAAGCGATCTTTTAAATCTAAACCACTTGGTTTTACAAGTTCTACGTTTTTATAATCTTGATACATATTATTTTAGAATTTTAGTCCTCCTTCTCGAGCACCGTCTGCTAATGATTTAACTCTACCGTGATACAAATAGCCCCCTCGATCAAAGGTTACTAATTCTACACCAGCATTCTTTGCACGTTCTGCAATTAATTTTCCTACCTCTTGAGCAACCTCAATTTTGGTTCCCTTTGCGGTGATTTCTTTATCGCGAGAAGAAGCAGCCGCTAGGGTTACTCCGTCTACATCATTGATTAACTGCGCATAGATTTCTTTATTACTTCTATAAACAGATAATCTAGGACGAGAAGCGTTACCAGCTAAACTTTTACGTATTCTCCTTCTGATTTTTTCTCTTCTTTTTTCTTTTGAAAATGCCATAATTACAATCTTTTAAGCTGATTTACCTGCTTTTCTTCTTAATTGTTCTCCTACAAACTTAATTCCTTTTCCTTTGTAAGGCTCTGGCTTACGGAATGATCGAATTTTTGCAGCTACTTGACCTACAAGTTGCTTATCATGAGAAGTTAGTTTAACGATTGGATTTTTTCCTTTTTCAGAAATTGCCTCAACTTTAACCTCTGGCGCCAACTCTAAAACAATATTATGAGAGAATCCCAAGGCTAAGTCTAAAACCTGCCCTTGGTTAGAGGCACGATAACCTACCCCCACTAATTCTAATTCTTTAGTAAAACCGTTTGATACCCCTTCAACCATATTTTGGATTAAAGCTCTATACAAACCATGCTTACTTTTAAAGTTCTTTTTATCTGAAGAACGCTCTAAAATAACTTCGTTATCTTCTATTTTAATTTCGATATCCGAGAATTCTTGAGTTAACTCTCCTAACTTACCTTTTACAGTAATCAACCCCTCATCTAGGGTTACAGTTACTCCTTCTGGTATCAAAACTGGACTGTTTCCTATTCTTGACATAATTTTTGTCTTTTAAAAATTAGTAAACGTAGCAAAGTAATTCACCACCTACTTTCTCTCTTTGGGCTTGCTTACCTGTCATAACCCCTTTTGAGGTAGAAACAATAGCAATTCCTAACCCGTTAAGGATTCTTGGAATTTCATTAGCCCCTGCATATTTACGCAGACCGGGTTTACTAATTCGTTGTAATTTTTTAATTACACTCTCTTTAGTATCCTTATCATATTTAAGCGCAATTTTGATACTTCCTTGAGCGGTAGTATCTTCAAACTTATAACTTAAGATATATCCTTGATCGAATAAAATCTTTGTTATTTGTTTTTTTAGATTAGAAGCAGGAATTTCAACTACACGGTGATTTGCCGCCATAGCGTTTCTAATTCTTGTCAAATAATCTGCGATAGGATCTGTATTCATCTTACAAATATTATGATTGTGGTTTTCTTCTTTTTTTTTAGAACCTTCAATCAGTTAAACAATATTACCAACTAGCTTTCTTTACACCAGGTATCAAACCTTTGTTGGCCATTTCTCTAAACATCACACGAGAAATTCCAAATTGTCTCATGTAACCTTTAGGTCTTCCGGTTAATTTACATCTATTATGTAAGCGAACTGGAGAGGCATTTTTAGGTAATTTTTGTAATGCTTCATAATCTCCAGCTTCTTTCAAAGCCTTTCTCTTTTCAGCATATTTATCTACCAATTTTTGTCTCTTCACCTCGCGGGCTTTCATTGATTCTTTAGCCATGTTATTTCTTTTTAAATGGTAAACCTAGTTCTGTCAATAAAGACTTCGCTTCTTTATCGGTTTTTGCCGTGGTTACAAATGTAATATCCATACCTGATATTTTGTTCACTGTATCGATATTTATTTCAGGAAAAATAATTTGCTCAGTAATTCCTAAGTTATAATTACCTCTCCCGTCAAAACCAGTGGCCTTAATTCCGTTAAAATCACGCACTCTTGGTAAAGAAGCGGTGATTAATCGATCTAAAAATTCATACATACGCTCACCTCTTAAAGTAACTTTGGCGCCAATAGGCATACCTTTACGTAATTTAAAAGAGGCAACATCTTTCTTTGAAATGGTTGCAACGGCCTTTTGACCTGTTATAGTGGTTAACTCATCAACAGCGTGATCAATTAATTTTTTATCAGCAACAGCTGCACCTACACCTCTACTTACTACAATTTTAGTAAGTTTAGGCACTTCCATTTTATTTTCGTAACTAAATTCTTCTGTAAGAGCAGAAATGACCTTGTCTTTATACTCTTGTTTAAGTCTTGGTACGTAGCTCATAACTAAATTAGTTCATTAGATTTTTTAGAAAATCTCACTTTCTTTTCTCCATCCATTTTAAATCCTACACGTGTAGTTTCTCCGTTTTTATCAATAAGAGATAGATTTGAAATATGAATAGGAGCTTCCTTCTTTTGAATTCCACCTTGTGGATTAGAAGCGCTAGGCTTCTGGTGTTTAGAAACCAAATTGATTCCTTCCACAATGGCCTTCTTTTTGTCAACCAATACCTTTTGCACCTTACCTTCTTGACCTTTATGATCTCCAGCAATTACACGTACGGTATCTCCTGATTTTATTTTAAGCTTTGTCATTTTTTCTGTATTAAAGCACCTCTGGTGCTAATGATACAATTTTCATAAATTGCTTATCGCGAAGTTCTCTAGCCACTGGACCAAAAACACGAGTTCCGCGCATTTCGCCAGTTGGGTTCAACAACACACAAGCATTATCATCAAAGCGGATGTACGAACCATCTGCTCTACGAACTTCTTTTTTGGTACGCACCACTACTGCGGTAGAAACAGCTCCTTTTTTAACGCTTCCGTTAGGAGTAGATTCTTTCACACTTACCACAATTTTATCTCCAACAGAAGCATAACGCTTCTTGGTACCGCCCAATACACGGATAGTCAAAACCTCTTTGGCTCCAGTATTGTCTGCTACTTTTAATCTAGATTCTTGTTGTACCATAATTACTTAGCTCTTTCTATGATTTCTACTAATCTCCAACATTTAGACTTACTCATAGGCTTAGTTTCCATAATCCTAACCGTATCTCCTTCGTTGCAGTCATTTTTTTCATCGTGCGCTACGTATTTCTTCGTTTTTAAAACGAATTTTCCATACATAGGGTGTTTCATTTTTTTCACTTCAGAAACCACAATAGATTTCTGCATTTTGTTACTAGTAACAACACCTATACGTTCTTTTCTTAAATTTCTTTTTTCCATTACTCAGCAGAATTATTGTAATTCTCTTTTTGTGATTTCTGTTGCTATACGTGCAATACTTCTTCTCACGTTTCTTATTTGCGCCGGGTTATCTAAAGGCGTGATCGCATGAGCCATTTTCAAGTCTCTGTACGATTGTTCTTGTATAGCCAATTGCTCTTGCAATTCGGCTACCGATAATTCTTTTACTTCTGATTGTTTCATAACTCAAAAATTATTCTTGATAATCCCTTGCAACAATAAACTTAGTTCTTACAGGCAGTTTTTGAGCCGCTAAACGCAAGGCTTCTTTGGCTGACTCCTGAGGAACCCCTCCTATTTCAAATAAGATTCTTCCAGGTTTCACAACAGCTGCCCAATACTCTACATTACCCTTACCTTTACCCATACGTACTTCTAATGGCTTTTTAGTAATTGGCTTGTCTGGGAAAATTTTAATCCAAATAGACCCTTCTCTTTTCAAGTATCTTGTTGCTGCAATACGCGCAGCTTCTATTTGACGTGCTGTCACGAAGCTAGAATCTAATGATTTGATTCCAAAAGTACCGTTTGAAAGTCTATGCCCTCTTCCGGCATTTCCTTTCATACGACCTTTTTGTTGCTTTCTATATTTCGTTCTTTTAGGCTGTAACATTTCTCTTAATTTAAAAAATTACTTTCTACGACGTGATTTGTTACCACCTCGTCCAGATCCAGATTTACCTCCTTGCTTTTTAGACATTCCTACAAGCGGAGATAATTCTCTTTTTCCGTATACTTCGCCTTTCATGATCCATACTTTTACACCTAATCTACCATAAGTAGTGTGGGCTTCAACTAAAGCATAATCAATATCGGCTCTAAAGGTTGATAAAGGTATTCTACCTTCTTTGTAGGCTTCACTACGTGCCATTTCAGCACCGTTTAAACGACCTGAAATCTGCACCTTAATACCTTCAGCATTCATACGCATTGCAGCAGCAATAGCCATTTTTATTGCACGACGGTAAGAAATTCTATTTTCTATTTGTCTTGCAATACTCGCCGCTACTAAATGAGCATCTAGTTCTGGTCTTTTAATTTCAAAAATATTAACCTGAACTTCTTTTCCAGTAATTTTCTTAAGCTCTTCTTTCAACTTGTCTACCTCTTGACCCCCTTTACCAATAATGATACCTGGTCTGGCCGTTGTGATAGTAACGGTTACAAGTTTAAGCGTACGCTCAATAATCACTCTAGATACACTAGCTTTAGAAAGACGAGCATGGATATATTTTCTAATCTTATCGTCTTCAGCTAATTTATCGCCGTAGTTGTCTCCTCCGTACCAGTTGGATTCCCATCCTCTGATGATACCAAGTCTATTCCCGATTGGATTTGTTTTTTGTCCCATACTACTTCTTAGCTTTGTGTATTATTTTTAGACCCTAAAACCATAGTTACATGATTTGATCTCTTTCTTATTCTGTGTGCTCTTCCTTGAGGTGCCGGTCTTAGTCTTTTTAACATACTTCCTCCGTCAACTCGAATCTCTTTAATATAAAGTTCTGCCTCTTCTAAACTAACATCCTCATTTTTAGCTTGCCAGTTAGCGATTGCAGACAACAAAAGTTTTTCTAAACGAATAGATGCTTCTTTTGTATTAAACTTTAATATTTGAAGCGCTTTCTCTACACCTTCACCACGAACTAAATCTGCCACTAAACGCATTTTTCTTGGCGAAGTAGGGCAGTTATTTAGCTTTGCGAAAGCTACTTGTTTTTTAGCTTCTTTAATCTGCTCTGCTCTTTCTTTTTTACGAACTCCCATAGCTTCAATTATTTTTTACCTTTATTTTTTGAACCTCCGTGCCCTCTGTAAGAACGAGTTGGCGAAAACTCTCCTAACTTGTGCCCTACCATATTTTCAGTTACATACACAGGTACAAATTGTCTACCGTTATGAACTCCTATAGTCTGACCAACAAAATCTGGAGTTATCATCGAAGCTCTAGACCACGTTTTGATAACAGTCTTTTTTCCAGACTCTACATTTTGCGCTACCTTTTTCTCTAACTTATAGTGAACGTAAGGTCCTTTTTTTAATGAACGTGCCATATCTTATTATTTCTTTCTACGTTCTACAATAAACTTATTACTCGCTTTGGTTTTAGAACGAGTTCTATAACCCTTGGCTGGTATACCTTTTCTAGATCTTGGATGACCTCCTGAAGCTCTACCTTCACCACCACCCATTGGGTGATCAACTGGGTTCATAACAACTGGTCTAGTTCTAGGCCTTCTTCCTAACCAACGCTTTCTACCTGCCTTACCAGAAACCAATAATTGATGATCACTGTTTGATACAGCACCAATAGTTGCCATACACTCACTTAAGATCAACCTAATTTCTCCTGAAGGCAACTTTACCGTTGCATACTTACCTTCTCTTGCAATCAATTGAGCAAACGCACCTGCACTACGAGCCATCACAGCTCCTTGACCAGGTCTTAACTCAATACAAGAAATCACAGTACCTAAAGGAATTTCCTTTAAAGGCATTGCGTTTCCAATTTCTGTGGCTACATCGTTTCCAGAAACTAAATTCTGACCTACCTGTAAACCATTTTGAGCAATTACATAACGTTTCTCTCCATCTTGATAGTTCAATAATGCAATAAACGCAGTTCTGTTCGGATCATACTCGATTGAAGCAACAGTTGCAGGAATACCTGCTTTGTTACGTTTAAAATCGATAATACGATAACGTTTCTTATGACCACCACCTCTATAGCGCATAGTCATTTTTCCTTGACTGTTTCTACCTCCTGTTCTTTTTCTCGGAGCAAGTAAACTCTTCTCCGGCTTATCAGTAGTAATGGCGTCATACCCATTAACTACTCTAAAACGCTGACCAGGAGTGATTGGTTTTAATTTTCTAACCGACATCCTTTAATTCTTAAAGATTAGTATATAAATCTATTGTCTCTCCGTCTGCCACCTGTACAATTGCCTTTTTATAAGCATTTGTTTTACCAGTCACGACACCCGTTTTAGTATAACGAGTTTTTCGATCTGGACGGACAATCATTGTGCGAACTTTTTCAACTGAAACGCCATAAGCAGACTCTACTGCGTCTTTTATTTCAATCTTGTTCGCCTTTTTATTCACAACAAAAGCAAAGCGATTATTCAATTCGCTATCATTAGTTGCTTTTTCTGTAATAATAGGTTTTATTAAGATACTCATAACGCTTATTTACTCAAATTCTTTTCAATTTCTTCTAACGACTCCTCAGTTAACACAACTTTATTTGCATGCATTAATTTGTAAGTGCTTATTTCTGAGGCAGTTACAACTTCTGAGGTTTTTAAATTACGTGATGACAAATATACATTTTTATTTGTTTCACCCAATACTATCAATGATTTTTTATCATTTAAGCCTAAATTAGCTAAAAAGCTTAAAAAATCCTTAGTTTTTGGTTTATCAAAATTAAAATCCTCAACAACCATTAAGTTGTTAGATTTTGCCTTTTGAGAAAGTACAGATCTTCTAGCCAAACGCTTAAGGTTTTTATTCAATTTAAAACCATAATTACGTGGTCTAGGACCAAAAATTCGTCCACCTCCTCTAAAGATAGGCGACTTTATACTTCCGGCACGAGCTGTACCTGTTCCTTTTTGCTTTTTAATCTTACGAGTACTTCCTACAATTTCGGCTCTTTCTTTAGCCTTGTGTGTACCCTGTCTTTGATTTGCCAAGTACTGCTTAACATCTAAGTAAACAGCATGTTCATTAGGTTCAATTCCAAAAACAGCGTCAGAAAGGTTTGCCTCTCTACCTGTTTCTTTACCTTGTTTATCTAAAACTGCTACTTTCATTATTTCTGAATAGTTACGTAAGCGTTTTTGTGGCCAGGAACACATCCTTTAACTACAAGCAGGTTCTTTTCTGCTACCACTTTTAACACTTTAAGATTTTCTACTTTCACTCTTTCGCCTCCCATTTGACCTGCCATACGCATTCCTTTAAAAACGCGTGCAGGGTAAGAAGCCGCACCAATAGATCCTGGAGCTCTTAAACGGTTATGTTGACCGTGTGTTTGTTGTCCCACACCACCAAAACCGTGACGCTTTACAACCCCCTGAAAACCTTTACCTTTAGAAGTTCCTGCTACATCAACAAATTCTCCTTCTGTAAAGTGCTCTACAGTAATTTGATCACCTAATTTGTAATCTTCTTCAAATCCTTGGAACTCGACAACTTTGCGTTTTGCACCAGTACCTGCTTTCTTAAAGTGACCTGCAGCCGCTTTTGTAGTAGCTTTGTCTGATTTGTCATCGAAACCAAGTTGAAGAGCTTCATACCCGTCAACCTCGATGGTTCTGACTTGGGTAACTACACATGGTCCTGCTTGAATAACGGTACACGGAATATTTTTTCCGTTTTCGTCAAAAATGCTGGTCATGCCTATTTTCTTTCCTATTAACCCAGACATAATTATTATTTATTATTAAACATTTATATTAAAAAAATTAGGGGTTAGAAAAATATATCTAACCCCTAGACTATATTCTTCCGTTTTTCCCTCGCTCGCAGCTCAGGACATGTTACTATCAATCGTAATTAAGTGATAGCTTGGTAAAATTATTAAACTTTAATCTCTACCTCTACTCCACTTGGAAGCTCTAATTTCATAAGAGCATCAATTGTTTTAGAAGATGAGCTATAGATATCTAATAATCTTTTATAAGAACTTAACTCAAACTGCTCACGTGCTTTTTTATTTACGTGCGGCGAACGCAACACTGTAAATATTTTTTTATGCGTAGGTAATGGAATTGGTCCCGTTACCACAGCCCCCGTAGTTTTAACTGTTTTTACAATTTTCTCAGCAGATTTATCTACCAAGTTGTAATCGTAAGATTTTAATTTTATTCTAATTTTCTGACTCATGTTTCCTTGATATTAGTCGTTAGCTCCTTTTGCTGCTTTGATTACTTCTTCAGATATATTTGAAGGAGTTTCAGCATAGTGAGAAAATTCCATTGTAGAGGTAGCTCTACCTGAAGATAAGGTTCTTAATGTAGTTACATAACCAAACATTTCTGCTAATGGCACTTCGGCTTTAATAACTTTTGCACCAGATCTATCAGACATATTGTTAACTTGACCTCTTCTTCTGTTTAAGTCACCTACGATATCTCCCATATTTTCTTCTGGAGTAACCACTTCGTTTTTCATAATTGGCTCAAGGATAATAGCACCTGCTTTTTTAGCTGCCGCTTTATATCCCAATTTAGCCGCCAATTCGAACGATAATTGATCAGAATCAACAGGGTGAAATGATCCGTCTTTTAAAGTAACCTTTAAAGTATCCATTTGGAAACCTGCCAAGGGTCCGTTTTTCATCGCTTCTTCGAAACCTTTTTGAACCGAAGGAATAAATTCTTTTGGAATTCTACCCCCTTTAATTTCGTCTACGAACTGAAGACCAGTACCTTCGAAATCTTCATCAACAGGCCCCATTTCAAATACGATATCTGCAAACTTACCACGACCACCAGACTGTTTCTTATAAACTTCTCTATGTTCTGCGGTTTGTGTAACAGCTTCTTTATACTCTACTTGTGGCTCACCTTCGTTAACCTCTACTTTAAATTCTCTTTTTAAACGATCTACTAATATTTCAATATGCAATTCTCCCATACCTGAAATAATAGTTTGCCCTGAAGCTTCGTCAGTTTTTACCTGGAAAGTTGGGTCTTCTTCAGCTAATTTTGCCAAAGCCATACCCATTTTATCAACATCAGCTTTTGTCTTTGGCTCTACTGCAATACCAATAACTGGCGCAGGGAAAGTCATTGATTCAAGCACGATTGGATTATCCATATCGGTAAGGGTATCACCGGTTTTAATATCTTTAAAACCTACTGCAGCCCCAATATCACCAGCTTCGATACGATCGATAGGCTCTTGCTTATTGGCGTGCATCTGATACATTCTCGAAATACGCTCCTTTTTACCAGAACGATTGTTTAATACGTATGAACCAGCATCCAATGACCCTGAGTAGGTTCTAAAGAATGCTAAACGACCTACGAAAGGATCGGTTGCAATCTTAAATGCTAAAGCAGAAAAAGGAGAGTCTACATTAGGCTTACGCACTTCTGCATCTCCTGTTTGCGGATTAGTCCCTTCGATAGCATCGATATCTACTGGTGAAGGTAAATAACGCATTACCGAGTCAAGCATAGCCTGAACTCCTTTATTTTTAAAAGCCGAACCACACATCATTGGTATTATAGACATGTCAATTGTAGCTGCTCTTAAAGCTGCAATAATCTCATCTTCGGTAATAGAGTTTTCGTCTTCAAAGAACTTCTCCATTAACTCTTCGTCATATTCAGCAACAGCTTCAACAAGTTGAGCTCTATACTTATCTACATCATCAACTAATTCAGCAGGAATCTCGATCTCCTTATAAGTCATACCGAAGTTATCCTCATCCCAAATAATTGCCTTTTTAGAAATAAGATCAACCACTCCTTTAAAGTCAATTTCATCACCGATTGGCACTTGCAAAGGAACAGGATTACCTCCTAACATTTCACGCACTTGGTTACAAACGTTAAAAAAATCTGCACCCTGTCTATCCATTTTGTTCACAAAACCTAGACGCGGTACACGATATTTATCAGCTTGTCTCCATACGGTTTCGGACTGCGGCTCAACACCATCAACCGCACTAAATAAAGCCACAACACCATCTAAGACACGCAATGAGCGCTCTACTTCAACAGTAAAGTCAACGTGACCTGGCGTATCGATAATATTTACTACGTATTCTTGATCTCTATAGTTCCAGGTACAGTGCGTTGCAGCAGAAGTAATGGTAATACCACGCTCCTGCTCCTGCTCCATCCAGTCCATAGTTGCAGCACCTTCGTGTGTTTCACCTATTTTGTGATTTACACCAGTGTAAAACAAAATACGCTCTGTGGTAGTTGTTTTACCCGCATCAATATGCGCTGCAATTCCTATATTTCTTGTAAATTTTAAATCTCTTTGTGCCATTGTTTTTTAGAATCTAAAGTGTGAGAATGCTTTGTTTGCTTCGGCCATTCTGTGCGTATCTACTCTCTTTTTAACCGCAGCACCTTCTTCTTTAGCAGCAGCTAAAACTTCTGCAGCCAATTTTGCCGCCATCCCTTTTTCATTACGCTTACGCGCAAACATAATCAACCACTTCATAGCGGTTGAAACTTTTCTATCTGGACGAATTTGCATAGGTATTTGAAATGTAGCTCCACCAACTCTTCTACTGCGCACTTCTACGTGCGGCATTACGTTAGATAAAGCGTCTTTCCATAGCTCTAAAGCCGATTTTTCTTCGTCTTGCTTTTTTTCTTCTACAATATCAATTGCATCATAAAAAATCTTAAAAGCGATTGACTTTTTACCGTCCCACATCATCATGTTAACAAACCTAGTTACTAACTGGTCATTAAACTTAGGATCTGGTAAAAGAGGTCTCTTTTTTGCCTGTCTTTTTCTCATGTCTTCTCTTAAATAAGTTAATTGTTAACGGTTATTGTTAATGGATAAATGTATTTCTCAACTTTTAGCGATTAACAAATAACTTTTACTTTTTAGGGCGTTTTGCTCCGTACTTTGACCTACGTTGCGTTCTACCTTCTACTCCGGCCGTATCTAATGCTCCACGAACAATATGATACCTAACCCCTGGTAAATCTTTTACCCTTCCACCTCTAACTAATACTATCGAGTGCTCTTGCAAATTGTGTCCTTCTCCTGGGATGTAAGCATTTACTTCTTTACCATTGGTCAACCTTACCCTAGCTACTTTACGCATAGCCGAGTTTGGTTTTTTTGGCGTAGTGGTGTAAACACGCGTACAAACCCCACGTCTTTGAGGACAAGAATCCAAAGCAGCCGATTTAGACTTCTTAGTTATTTTGGTTCTTCCTTTTCTTACTAATTGTGAAATTGTTGGCATAATTTCTTTTACACTAATTATTAAAATATTAATTCCCGTTTTTTCGGGTTTGCAAATGTAGAAATTAATTTCAAAAAAGCAAATTATAATCGATTAATTTTCAATACAATTGTACTTTGCACGCATAAGTTTATTCCATTAATTTCGTTACCCTAAAAAGCACCGATAAAAAAATAAGTGAATCGCACCTTTATACAAATACTATTTCTACTGTTAATAAGTTGTCCTTTTGGTTTTTCCCAAACAACAGTGAAAGCTTATATTTTAAAACCAGCAACCTCTCAAGCAAAATCAGATACACTCGAAGTGCTACAAACAAAATCCGTAAAGGAATTAAAACAGGTTTTAAGCCAAAAGATAACCGATTTGCACAAGCAAGGCTATATAGACGCAGCATTCACCTCTTTAAAAGCACAAAAAAAGAACACCTATATATATGAGTTAGAAAAAGGCAAGCAATTTGAGTACATCCATCTAAAAATAACAGATAGTCTAGTCGTGGATTTAGTCGAATGTGATTTAAAAATTTTCAACCAAACAATTAAATTACCAATAGTAGGTTTAGAAGAACAACTCACTAGACTTAACAATTGTTTAGCCAATAAAGGCCAACCCTTTTTACAAATACAAGTAGTCAAGATTCAGAAACAAGACAACCGACTCTCCGCTACTCTTGAGGTCAAATCATCTAAAAAGCGTCAACTCGATGAAATTATTATAAAAGGCTACACCAAGTTTCCCAGATCTTTTTTAAAGCATCGCTTACAACTTATTACTGGAAAGAATTTCAACAAAGGAGAGATATTAGAGAAATACAAAGAAATCCGGCAATTAAATTTTGCGTCAAGCGTAAAACCTCCAGAAATTTTATTCCAAAAAGACAGTACCAAGCTATATCTATTTTTAAACAAGCAGCAGCAAAATGAATTTGACGGCTATTTAGGATTTTCAAATGAAGAGCAAGGAAAATTTAACTTAAACGGCTATTTAAATTTATCTCTACTAAACAATTTCAACCAAGGCGAACAAATAAACCTCTCCTATTTAAATAATGCCGAATCTCAATTAGAGTTTAAAATAGCAGCAGAGCTTCCTTACCTATTTAATTCCCCAATTGGTGCTAATCTACATTTCGATTTACTTCGAAAAGACAGTACTTTCACACGAAACACTTTTGGTGCCCAGATACATTATAGTATCAAAAACTGGAAACCCTATATGGGCTACACCTCTATTAAGTCAAATCAGACCCAGTCAAGCGCATTCTATTCACAAAAAGCAAATCTTAGCAATTACCGCGCTAAATTCTTTCAAGTAGGTGTTCGCCTCGACGCAAACCAAAGAAAAGATTTTTTCACCCCGCCCAGTTATCTAAACCTAAGCACTTCTTTTGGCTCACGAAAAGCAACTATCAATAGCTCTCAGCAAATTTACACGCTACAACACCAGCACTTTTTACAAATTGGGCAACGCAGCGGAATACGCACCCACCTTACAGCTCACTATCTTGAGAGCAAAGACTATTTTATTAATGAATTAAGCTTTTTCGGAGGAGTCAACAGCTTTCGCGGAATTGAAGAAAACAGTTTAACGACAAATTTTTACGGTTTACTCCAAACCGAATACCGTTTTAAGTTTGCCTCCAATTTTTATTTACATAGCATTTTAGATTATGGTTTATACACACCTACCCCTAACTCTTCTCTGGAAAGTTTAACTAGCCTAGGTTTTGGTTTGGCTTTAAACACCAAGGCAGGTAAACTAGAGGTAATGTTTGCTAATGCCAAATACCCCGGCACAGGCTTTAAATTTAGAAATACATTAGTGCACCTCCGTCTTCAAAGCAGGTTTTAAAACCCTCCTATTTCTTGCTTACTCAAAGTGTTAAAAATTAATTTTAGTAAAAATAAGTTGCATTATTAAGTATTTATTAAGATTTTTGACGTTGGCTAATTCAAATAAATTACAAAATGAAAACAAAGTTTAGTGGAATTTTGACGCTATTTCTAGCGTTTATGGTGCAACTATCGTTTGCCCAACAAAAATCAGTTTCCGGAACGGTTACCGACGACACCGGTATGCCGTTACCAGGAGTTAACATTATTATTAAAGGAACGTCTTCTGGTACTCAATCAGATTTTGATGGTAATTACAGCTTAAATGCTACCCAGGGAGATGTTTTAGAATTTACTTACATTGGTTTCCAAACTCAACAAGTTACTGTTGGTGCGGCAAACACTTACAATGTATCTATGAAAGCAGGTAACGAATTAGACGAGATCGTTGTGACTGGTTACTCAAGCATAGACAAAACAAAGTATGCAGGTTCTATTTCAACTGTTAAGTCTGAGGCATTAGAGTCTGTGCCAATTCCTTCTTTTGACCAAGTATTACAAGGTCAAGCAGCAGGTCTTCAGGTTTCTGCGGGTTCTGGTCAACCAGGTTCATCTGCACGTGTTAGAATTCGTGGTAACGGTTCTATTAATGGAGATAACAACCCATTATACATCGTAGACGGTATTCAAATTTCGGCGGCAGATTTTTCTGCTTTAAACTCAAACGATTTTGACCGAGTAGATGTATTGAAAGATGCAAGTGCAACCGCTCTTTACGGATCTCGTGGAGCAAACGGTGTAATTGTAGTAACTACTAAGAAAGGTTCTTTCTCACAAGCTACTACTTTCAACTACAAATCATCAATCGGTTTTTCTGAAATTAGCGAACCTCGCTTTGATATGATGAACTCTAGCCAGTTATTAAATTTCCAAAGAACTATCAATCGTGGTGTAGGAGCTGGTTTAACGGATGCTCAAATCGCTGAGTTAGCTCAAGTAAATACTGACTGGAGCGAGCAATTCTTTAGAACTGGTGTAATTAATACACAAGAATTAAGTATGAGCGGAGGTAATGAAAACACGCGTTTCTTTAGCAGCGCCCAGTACTTAGACCAAGAAGGTTTAATCAAGCGTTCTGGATTACAACGTTTTACTTTACGTAACAACTTAGAGCACAGACCAAACGAAAAAACACAAATTGGTTTAAACACCCAGTTAGCGTTTACCAAACAATCTAGAATTGACTCGGAAGGTTCCGTTACCTTACAAAACCCTTTTGCAGCCGCTTATTTAGGATCACCTTACCACCCAGTATATGACGAAAACGGAGATTTCGCAACTGGTGGAGGACGTGTAGGTCCCAATGCATTAGAGCACTTATTAAGAAGTGATAACGATCGCTTAAGAACTAAAATTGTTGCTTCTGGTTTTGCCAAAAGAGAAATCTTTGACAATGTAACCGCTGGAATCAACTTAGGGGTAGATTATGAGCAGACTAACATTGTTCGATTTACAGATCCTAACACGGAATACGGTCGAACTACTACCCCTGGAAATGCAGGACGTTATAATGAAGCTAACTCTTACAACGCCAATATTACTTCTACTACCAACATTGGCTATGCTAATACTTTTAATGAAAAGCACGACTTCAGTTTCGATGCTTATTTAGAGTATTTTAAGAATCATTTCAGATCTAGTAGCTTTACGGGCTACGGAATCAACGAATTATTAGTTGGTTATCCAGGCGGTATCACTGCTGGTACTCCAGAGAACGAACTTATTCCTACTGTAGGAGGCTCAGATTTCGAAGAAGGTTTATTCTCTTATTTCGCAATTGCTGATTACGGTTACGATGATAGATTTGGTATCGGTGCTTCGATCAGACGGGATGCTTCTAGTTTATTTGCTGAATCGAACAAATGGGCAACTTTCTGGTCTGTAGCAGGTCGTTGGAACATTAGTGAAGAGACTTTTATGCAAGATGTAAGCTTTGTTGATAACTTAAAATTCAAAGCAAGTTACGGTACTTCTGGAAATAAAAATGCGATTACCGCTTTTCAATATGCTACTGGATACGGACAAGTATCTTATGCAGGTCAACCAGGATTTGCTCCTACCAACATTGGTAACCCAGATTTAAGATGGGAGGTTTCCAAACAATTGAATACTGGTTTTGATTTCGATTTATTCGATTATAGACTATCAGGAAGTGTTGAATATTACAACAATTTAACTACAGATTTATTTGTAAATTATACCTTAAGTGCTACCTCAGGAACTACTGCTATTCAAAGTAATAATGGTGAAATGAGAAATGCAGGGGTTGACTTATCATTAAACTACAACCTTTTAAGAGGTGAAGGTCGTGATGAGGTAAACATCAACTTAAGCTTTAATGGTAACTACAACAAAAACGAAATCGTTGATTTAGGACAAGTTAACGAGTTTGAGCAAGGTACTTCAATTATCCGTGAAGGATTACCATTAGGAACTCACTATATTGTAGGTTGGGCTGGAGTAAACCCAGCAAACGGACAACCATTGTATACCGACAAAGACGGTAACGTAACTAACGTATACTCTGAGGATAACTCTAGAGCAGATTTTGGAAGCTTTAACCCTGAGTACACTGGTGGTTTTGGTGGAGATATTTCTTACAAAGGTTTCACCTTATCTACCTTGTTCACATTCCAAGCAGAATACTACCGTTTCAACAACCAAACTTTCTTCCAAGAAAATCCTAACTTTGCACAGTACAATTTAAGTACTAAAATGTTAGATATGTGGAAACAACCTGGTGATGTAACTGAAGTACAGAGCTACCTTTACAACAGAGAGTTTACCTCTAAAGATATCGAAGATGCATCTTTCTTAAGATGGAGAAACGTAACTTTATCTTACAACTTCTCTGATGACGTAGTAGATGCTTTAAAATATTTCAAAGGAATCCGCGTTTATGGTATGGCACAAAACTTAGCCACTTGGACCAAGTTTACAGGTTTTGATCCTGAAGATGATAACAATATCGCACAGTACGAATACCCTACTCCAACAACTATCACTTTTGGTGTAGACTTAAAATTTTAATCTCCTATGAAAAATATATTTAAATTTAAATTAATTTTATTGGCCATTCTTACCATGGTATCTTGTAAAGATGCTTATGAGGTTGAGCCAAAAGATGAAGTGTTTGAAGAGAACGCTTTTAATACTGTTGATCAGTTAGAGACCGGTTTATACGGGGTGTACAGCGGTATATCTGGATCTGCATTAATCGATTTCACCTCAAAGTTTGTTGATGACTTAACAATTGCGGCTTCTAACCGTGGACAAGGAATTCAAGTATTCACGTGGTCAATCAACTCAGGTACAAATGAGCCAGAATCAATCTGGAATAATTACTATGTTGTAATTAACCGTGCTAATCGTATTTTACGTGCAGCAGAGGGAATTGAAGCTACTACAGAAGCAGAGCAAGAGAAAAAAGACCGAATTGTTGCTGAATTGCATGCTATTCGCGGATTTGCGCACTTTGATTTAATGCGTCTTTATTCTGCAAGCTACGAGCCCAATGCTGAGTCTGTGCCGATCGTAGACCGTGTTTGGGTATACGAGCAGCCGGCTAGAAATACTGTTGCAGAAGTAGCAAAATTTATTAGCGATGATTTCAAAGCAGCTCAAGATATTTTTGCAAATTTACCTGCCTCTACAGACATCAACAGAATGTCTAGTTTAGCAGTAACCGCTTACCAAGCGCGTTTGGCTCTGTATACTGGAGATTTAACTGGAGCCATTAATTTTTCTACAGAAGTAATTAATAACTCTACCTTAGCTTCTTCTCAAACTGAATACTTAGGTATTTGGGCAGATGAGTTCACTAGTGAAACTTTATGGCAATTAGCCAGAACACCTGGTCAAGGAGCAATTGGTACTTTATTTACCGATACCAACGGAGATGTTTTCTTTAATGTTTCTGAGGAAATGTTAAATACATTAAACAACAATGATTGGACAGATGACCATAGAACATTTGCTGTATTAGATACACAAAACTTTGATCCTGCCAACCTACAAGTTGGTAAATACTTAGGTTCAGAAGCTAATCCATTTTTAAATAATATAAAAATGATTAGAACTTCAGAAATGTATTTAATTCGTGCAGAAGCATACGCCAGAGATAACCAATTAGGTTTAGCCTCTGCTGATATGGAAACTTTAAAAAATGCAAGAAAAGACATTACTGTAACCGTGGGTTATTCTTCTAAAGAAAATGCTTTAGCAGATATTTTAGAAGAAAGAAGAATTGAATTGGCTTACGAGGGGCATAGAATGTTTGACTTGAGAAGATATGACTTAGGTGTAGACCGTTTACCTAACGATTGTGATAACGCTGCTGGAGCTTGCTCATTAGATAGCGGTGATTATAGATTTGCTTTACCAATTCCACAATCTGAGCGTTTTGCAAATGATAACATTTCACAAAACCCAGGTTACTAAAAAATTAAAACTATGAAAAAATTATTTTTATTATTATTTGTAGCTTCATTCGCATTTGTTTCTTGTGATGAGAATGAAGATCCACAAACTTATCAGGGTGATAGTTTAACCTATTTTGCTGATGGAACAACAAGTACATTTTTTGTTGAAGAAAATGCTACTGAAGGATATAAAATTCCTGTTGGTGTAACCGACAAAGCTGCTACCGACAGAACGTTTACCGTTAGTGTTGATGCAGATTTGACTACTGCAACACCAGATCAGTATAGCGTTGGTACTTCTTTTGTAATTCCTGCGAACGAGCACATTGGATATATTGAAGTACAAGGAGATTATGACAATATTGCTTTAGAAGGTTCTATTCTTGCTTTAAAATTAGAAAGTATAGAGGGCTCTAATATTGCAGATTTCGATAATGTATACCAATTAAAATTAAGTCAGTTTTGCCCATTTGATATCGCATTAGAATATAACGGAACTGCCTCTATTGTAGGTCAAGGTCCTGTAAATTCTTACGATGTTGAATTAGTTCCTACTGGTAACTTAAATGAGTACAACGTAGCCACCATTTGGGGAGACTTCGTAGCTGCCGCAACTGGAAATCCTGATTACGCAGGAGACTACCAATACGCTGGAGTGTTAAGCATCGATTGCTTAGGCGTAGTAACCTACTCAAGTGACGAAGGAGGTTTACCTGGAGGAACCGGTGATTATAATGAGGCGACAGGTAATATCACTATTATCTTAGACCAAGAGTTGTTTGAAAATCCTTTCCAAGTAGAGGTTGTTTTAACACCAAAAAACTAAGAGTATTTCTCTAACGGTTTTAAAAAGGGCTAATCACATTGATTAGCCCTTTTTTTTATTTACATTTTCGTTTTTCTAAAAAAAATCTTAAATTGTGCAAAAAAATTTTATGAAATTAAATAAACTATTATCACTGGGTTTTGTTTTAACCTCTGGTTTAGCTTTTTCTCAAACAGCAAGCGAGGTAAGAGAAATTCAGAAACAAAACCAACCAATTAAAATAGAATTAGCTCAAGAACTTGCAAACAATCTTGAAGCTAAAAGAAATGAAGCCAGAAAAAAAGCTGAAAGTTTTGGTATTTCTACCGATAAACTGGAAAACAACAAACGCTATAATTTAGTAGGTTTTGAAAACGGTAAACCTATTTACCGAACTACACATAACCTCGATGCAGCCGTGTCAACTCGTGCTAATTTTCTATGGCAAGGAGGCGCTTTAGGATTAAATATAGAGGGACAAAACATGACCATAGGAATATGGGACGGTGGTCGCGTACGAAAAGATCACCAAGAATTTGCTACTGCTTCGGGTTCTAGAGTTGTATTAGGAGATGCCTCGCCATTTAATCAAGATGAATTTGATTCACACGGTACACACGTAGGAGGAACCATGGCTGCGGCAGGAACAAATCCTAACGCTAAAGGTATGGCTCCCCAGGCTACTTTAGTATCTTACAACTGGACCTCAGATTTAAGCGAAGTAGACACAGAAGCACAAAACGGCCTCTTAATTTCAAACCATTCATATGGTATTCCTGTAAACGATGGTGGAAGTCAAAACGCACCTACCTGGATGATGGGTTGTTATGACACCCAAGCCCGTCTATGGGATTTAAAAGCTAATGCCTACCCTTATTACTTAATGGTAGTATCGGCTGGTAACGACGGACAATCGAGTTACCAAGGCGGTTTAAAGGCTGGATATGATAAATTAACTGGAGAGAAGAATGCCAAAAATAACTTAGTAGTAGGAAATGCACAAGACGCAAGTGTTGATCCAAGCAGCGGTGAACTTTTATTTCCTGTTTTTATTAATTCAGGAAGTAGTCAAGGACCATCTGATGATGGCCGTATAAAACCCGATGTTGTAGGAAACGGCACGCAATTATTTTCACCTGTTGATGCTTCTACGGCCTCTTACGCCACTTTCTCAGGAACTTCAATGGCTGCTCCAAATGTTGCCGGTACGTTAACTCTAGTTCAGCAATATTACAATCAAGAAAAAGGAAATTTCATGTTATCTTCAAGTTTAAGGGCGCTTGCCATTCATACCGCCGACGATTTGGGTAACACAGGACCAGACGCTAGATACGGATGGGGATTAGTAAATGCAAAAAAAGCAGTTGAATTAATTCAAGATTCTCAAACAGACAATGCAAGAATTGAAGAAGTTGATCTTGACCAAGGAGAAATTTATACTTTTACGGTAACAAAAAATCCTAATCAAGATTTACGCGTTACAATTGCTTGGAACGATCCGGCAGGAAATGCCAAAGATGGGCAACTAAATAGCCCTACTCCTGCCCTTGTAAACGATTTAGATTTACGTGTTACCAACCAAACTACCAATACCACTTTATTGCCTTATCGTTTAAACTTAAGTAATGTAGCTGCACCTGCCACTTTAGGTGACAATACCGTGGATAACGTTGAAAGCATCCTAGTTGAAAGTACAGACGCAAATACCTATGAAATAAAGGTAACGCATAAGGGAAATTTGAGTGGAAACAGCCAAATGGTAAGTATAGTTGTTTCTGGAGTTGATTCTACTAGTCTAAGCGCAGAACAGCTTACTCTTTCAGAAGATATTTCAGTTTGGCCAAACCCTGTACGTGGAGCTAGCGATATAAATATTGCTTTGGGAGACAATATCAATGCTAATGCCCAAGTAAAATTATATGACTTACAAGGAAGATTAGTAGCCAATAAAGATTATTTAAATACTAATGGTAACCTAAAGTTATCTACAGAATCACTACAACGTGGTGTTTATATTTTACAAGTTAACGTTAAAGGTAATACTTACCAACACAAGATTCTTGTGGAATAAAACCTATTTAATTTAGTTTATAAAAATAGGGTTTGAGTAAATCAAACCCTATTTTTGTTTTTTTAAAGATATTAAAATGAGTACAATTATATTTGGCATACATGCCGTACACGAGGCAATTAAAAGCAATCAAACCCTAGACAAAATTTTTGTAGATGCTAACGTCCAATCAGCAGGAATTAAAGATATCTTAAAGTTAGCCGAAAATGCCAGTGTACAAATTGCCTACGTACCTCATCAAAAAATAGACAAATTAGCTAAAAATGGTAATCATCAAGGAATCGTAGCAAAAATTTCACCAATACGATTTCATAGTCTTGAAGCTATATTAGAAGAAAATCAACAAACAGAAAAACCAAAATTGTACTTAATTCTAGATGGCGTGTCAGACGTACGTAACTTTGGAGCTATTATTCGTACGGCAGAAAGTGTTGGGGTTGACGCTATTATTTTCCCCAAGCAAGGTAGTGCATCTATAAATGAGCAAATGGTAAAGACCTCTACAGGTGCCATATTTAATATCCCACTATGCAAAGTAGACCACACCAAGGATGCTTTATTTTATTTAAAATCATATGGCATAAAAACCATAGCAGCAACCGAAAAGGCTTCTAAATTGGTATATGATGTAAATTTAAGCGATTCTATAGCCATCATTATGGGAAGTGAAGGCCAAGGTGTAACTAAAGCAGCTTTAAAAATGAGTGACGTTAAAGTAAAATTGCCAATTTTTGGCGAAACAAGTTCGTTAAACGTATCGGTTGCTTGCGGCGCAATTTTATATGAAGTTATTCGTCAAAGGCTCTAATCTTGTGTCGTAGTAGTAACCCAGAAGTTGTGGTCAACTGAATCGTCCTTTTTTTTATCTTTATCTATCTTGACATCTACCTCTTTATCATTTGGTAGAGGAGGTTCACTCGGTACAAAGTTGCCATCGGCATCAAAATGTTGCATAAAGACATCTTCAGCTTCGTTATAATCTGGCTTTTGCCAGTCGTAAACCGGCGGTTTTTCAATTACGCGAGATTTAAAAAAAAGAGCAAGACTCAAACCAGCAATAAAACCAGCCAAATGCCCTTCCCAACTCACCCCGCGTTCACCCGGGAAAAGACCCCAAACCAAACTACCGTAAACAAATACCACCAAAAGAGCTAAGGCGATTAACCTAAAATGCTTAGACCAAATACCTTTAAAAAATAAAAAACTAGCCAACATATAAATGATGCCACTTGCTCCTATATGCACACTTCCAGATTTTCCCAAGAGCCAAGTTAAGACACCCGCTATTAAAAATCCGTAAAGAAGTACTTTACCTGCTATCGGCTTATAGAAGTATAACAAACTCATCAATAAAACGAATAGTGGAATACTGTTGTTATACAAATGATTAATACTTCCGTGTATAAAAGGGGCACACAAAACACCTATTAATCCTTTAAAGGATTTTGGTCCTACCCCATATGAATTTAAATTGATATGAAACTTTACTTCAAACCAGTATACTATCCACAGTAGTAGTACACTAAACAATGGAATTAATAAGGTACCCGCAGACCAAGTGTAAATTTGTTTTTGATTTTGCATATTGAAAGGTAATCAAATTTTTAACCAAAAACTTATTCCAGTAATATTGTCAGTTACTTTTGTACTTTTGTATTATGAACACACCATTAGCCGAACGCATACGTCCGCAGAATTTAGAGGATTATATCAGTCAGCAGCATTTAGTGGGGCCACAGGGTAGCCTAACACAACAAATTAAGCAGGGTATCTTGCCTTCTTTATTATTTTGGGGTCCGCCGGGAGTGGGTAAAACCACGCTTGCACAGATTATTGCACAAACAGCTGAGCGCCCCTTTTTTACTTTAAGTGCAATCAATAGTGGTGTGAAGGAAGTGCGAGAGGTTATTGAAAAAGCCAAAAAGCAAGACGGATTGTTTACAACAAAGAATCCAATTCTATTTATAGATGAAATACATCGCTTTAGCAAATCACAACAAGATTCATTATTGGGTGCGGTAGAAAGAGGTATCATCACCTTAATAGGCGCGACCACAGAAAATCCAAGTTTTGAGGTAATACCCGCGTTGCTCTCTCGCTGCCAAGTATATACGCTTAACCCATTTAGCCAAGACGATCTTAAGGAATTACTCAAACGGGCCCAAGAGAAAGACAAATATTTAAGTAAAAAATCGATTGAAATAAAAGAGTATGACGCTTTATTTCGAGCGTCGGGCGGAGATGCACGAAAATTACTTAATATCTTTGAGTTATTGGTAAGCAATTCTACCGAAGATCCGGTGGTGATTACTAATGCGTTAGTAAGCCAACAAATACAGAGCAATCCTGCTAGGTACGATAAAACGGGCGAACAACATTATGATATAATATCGGCCTTTATAAAATCTATACGTGGTAGTGATCCCAACGCAGCGGTTTATTGGTTAGCGCGTATGATTGAAGGTGGTGAAGATGTAAAGTTTATTGCAAGACGCCTAATTATTTCGGCTAGTGAAGACATTGGGTTAGCGAACCCGACCGCTTTAATTCTAGCGAATAATACTTTTCAAGCCGTGAGCACGGTAGGTTTGCCTGAAGCCAGAATTATTTTAAGTCAATGTGTAATCTACTTAGCTACATCGGCAAAAAGCAATGCCAGTTATATGGCCATAAATAAAGCCCAACAGCAAGTGAAACAAACCGGAGACCTACCAATACCTTTACACTTACGCAACGCACCTACAAAGCTGATGAAAGACTTAGGGTATGGTAAGTCGTACAAGTATGCTCATGATTACAAAAACAATTTTGTAGAGGAAGAGTTTCTTCCAGACGCCATTCAAGGTAAAAAATTTTATGATCCTGGGGAAAACATTCGCGAAAGCTCTAATTTAAAATTTTTAAAACAGCGTTGGGGAAATAAGTACAATTATTGATTTATTGCAGTGAGTATTATTTTCTCTTGTTTACCCGTTTGCATATTAAAATATTCAACAATTAAATCTTGATTGGCATCGATTTTTAAACTTCCATTTATATCAGCTGAGTTAAAAAGATACTGTTTGTCTGAATTTTCGGTAATAACCGCTTTCCTATTCCCTTCTGCATCAAGCAATAAATAGCCTACTTCTATTTCTTGTAATTGATATTGTTTACCTTCCCAATTATATTGATTGGCAAATTGTTTTTGAATTGATTCCTTTTCTTGCAGTTGAGCTTTATGCTGTTTATCTAGTTGTAAAGGTTCATAGGTGTATCTATATCCGCCAAAATTATCAAAAGCATCGCGTAGCGCCTCTTGATGCGCTTTATCAAATTTTTTTTCTCTACTACTTCCTTGGGCTTTATAAATAACTTGATTACGACAGTCATAAAATACCAGCGTAACTTCGGTGGTGAAGGCAAACATTCCGCCTTGTGTTAAAACGCTAGCCCGCAAATTTAGGCAGGGATCCTTCTGAGCCGCTATGGGTAAAGTTTCATTATCCATAAACACCTCAAAACCGTGCTGTTTTAATAAGTGTCTTGCAAGAGATGACAACAAATACTCGTTCTCTTGTTTCGCCGAATCAAACTGAACCGGAACAATAACATTTTTATAAGCATTTAATTTTTGAATCTCACTTTCTTGTGCTTTAACTGAAACAAAATATATCGAAAAAAATAGTAGTGCTAAAAATTTTAATTTCATAGGTATTGTTTAAAAGAATTGTTTTAATTCGTTAAAATGTAAAATTTTATTCCCCGTATGAGGAGTTTTATTTTCAGGATCAAATAGAATAGACTTTAGGCCAAAAGATTCTGCACCCAGTATATCGGCCTCTAAATTATCGCCAATCATAATACTCTGTTGTTTTTGTGCATTAGCCTTATTCAAAGCGTGCTCGAATATGGCCGGATTGGGTTTTTTTACACCTACATCTTCCGAGGTAGTCAAAGTAGTAAAATAATGACTTAGATTAGAGCGCTTTAATTTTATAGCCTGCACTTCTTTAAAACCATTAGTAATAATATGTAACCTCAACTTTTTTTTTATTAATTCTTGTAGCATTTGTTCTACACCATCAAAAAGATGATTATTCAATGGTAGATGCTCAATATATGCTTGAGACAAAACATGAACCAATTCGGGCTCAATGGTATAACCCGAAGCTAGCATCGCTTCATTTAATCTATTAAAACGTAGATCTTCCTTACTTATTTTTTCTTCCCTAAAGAGCTTCCAGTATTTAAAATTGATAGGTACATAATGCGCTAAAAAACGCTCTAAATCTACGGGAAGTCTATTTTTCTTGAATATGTCTTGAAAAGCTAGCGCCGAATTTTTCTCAAAATCCCATAAGGTATGATCTAGGTCAAAAAATACATCTTTAATCATTGGCTTGTAATTTTTCTAAAAGAGACAAATATTTTACTTGGTCGTCCCACGGATTTAAAAGTGCATTTTCAATCAAACACAAAAATTCACCATTCACCTCGCGCACTTTACTATTCATTGCCTCAATTCTCACTTTTATATCAAAAAAAGAAAACTCTTGAAAACAGAGACTGCTTAACGCATAAGGGTGAATAGTCAATGGGGAAATTCTTTCAAAGTTAATATCATAATATAAAAAGGGGGTGCAGGTTCCTGCCCTAAAACCTGGATGCTTAGGGTATCCCATAGAAAAATCCTGACTTATTTCTAATTTATCTAAGTTGTTATAAAATTGAGGCAAATTAGTACCATATTGAAAGCTTAAAACACGAGATAAAGGCGTATTTACAATATTTTCCCATCTTTTTTTTTCCTTTCGTAAAGTAGCCAATTTATCAAGAGCATCAAAACCAGGCAACAACCCTAATTCTCCATAGTCTCCCATAGATTTTATGAGCGCTTGATAACTGAGTTTGTGAAAACTTATATTTTTATTTTGCATTGAAAAATCAGCTAACTGAAAAAAGAAAGTCCACTGCATTTTGTGCAATCTGGCACGGTCAATAAGCCTATCATATATATCGTAGGGATCATTTTGTAAAAAGGTTAAGGTCTTTATTCTTTCAAGACTAGATTTAAACTGAAATTTTGCAAGATCTCTTACCAATGCTCCTAAAGTTCTTACAATACCTTTCTTTTTGTACTTAAATACTTCTTGCACTACCATAATAGAACTTGCTTGATAGTCTCTTTGTAAAGGAATTTTCTTCTCGAAGCGATTTTCGAGTAAATCTCGAAACTTTAAGGTCCATAAATCTATAATAGGCAACTCTAAAAAGTCTTCTTGAAAAGCTAAACTTTCCTGAAAAGGAAATCTTCCTAGCTCATCTTTCACATGCGGTAAATATTCTTCATATCGACTAAGTAGAAAAAAACTGGCCGCAAAAATATCAAAGGGCACATCGCTTTCTTGACTACATTTAAAAAAACAAGGTAAACCCTCCCAATTTCCTACATTTATTTCTATATCTTGAATACCTTGTTGGTCAAGCAAGTCGTGCTGCTGTACAAAGAACTCATTACCCAATTTTTTTTTACCGTAAGAAATCTTCAAACCCGGATGAGCGATAAACTCCTCAATTTTTGAAGTAAACTGAATTTCATAACCTAATATTGAATTGAGCAGGTGCTTAAACGTATATGAAATTCGGGGAGTAAGTGTTTTTACGTAAATTAAAAACATGAGCTATTAAATAAGACCTTCATTAGCGAAGCTAAAGTAAGCATTTTCAGTTACAATGAGATGATCTAGAACTTTTATATCTAAACTTTCACCCGCCTTTTTAAGTTTAAGCGTCAAATTTTTATCAGCCATGCTAGGTTTTAGGTTTCCAGAAGGATGGTTGTGAGCTAAAATTATACTTACAGCATTTTCTTCTAAGGCTTTTTTAAATACTAAGCGCACATCTACCAAGGTACCGGTAATTCCGCCTTTACTCAATTGAAAGGTAGACAAAACTTTGTTGCTGTTACTTAGAAACAACACCCAAAATTCCTCATGGCCTAAATCACCTATTAAAGGTTGCATCAAATCAAAAACAGAATCACTAGAGGTGATTTTAACTCTTTTTTTTGGCTCCTCTGCTCTTCGTCTTCTACCCAATTCTAAAGCAGCCACAATACTAATTGCCTTTGCTTCTCCTATACCCTTGAATTTCATGAGTTCCTTAACGGATTTTTTTCCGAGAAGGCCCAACTCATTCTGACTAGCTTGCAGAATTCTTTGCGATAAAGTTACGGCACTTTCTTCTCGATTACCAGAGCCAATTAGAATGGCCAAAAGCTCGGCATCTGAAAGGCTTGTCTTGCCTTTTAACAAAAGTTTTTCTCTAGGCCTATCAGATTCTGCCCAATATTTAATTGAAAAGGAGGTAGATTCAGTCATGTGTAATTAGATAAGTATCTAAATTACAGCATAAAACTAAGATATCCAAGCCTTTACTTCTTCAAAATCAAGCCCGCCGTAATTCCCACTGCTCATGAAAAGAACCGCATGATTGATAAAAGAATAATTTTTTAAAAATGCTTGAAAGGCTTGTGGATCCGTGTAAACTTTCAAGTTTTTATGTCTAAAAGCACTTTCAATAGCTCTAGCATCAATTTGAGCTAAACCTTTTAAGGCCACGGCTTCGGGCGAATAAAAAACCACGGCCTCATCGGCAGCATCAAGTGTGTGGGTATACTGAGTTAAAAATTCGGCATTTAAGCTGCTGTAAGTATGTAACTCTAAACAAGCCAATATCTTCTTGTCTTTATATTGTTCTTTTATAGCTTGAGTTGTTGCCTTAACCTTAGAGGGACTATGTGCAAAATCTTTAAAGGCCACACATTTTGTATTTTCTGCAATGCGCTCCAATCGTTTTGAAGCACCTTTAAAACTGGCAATGGCTTCATAAAAGTCTGACTCATCAACACCCATATGTTGACAAACCCATTTAGCACCAGCCAGGTTATTAAGATTATGTTTGCCAAAAACCGCTACTGGCATAAGGCCTTCTGGGGTATCAATAAGGGTTTCTCCATCCTCTATGTTATACAAAGGTGTTTTATAAGCCTGTTTTCGCGTAGGATTTTGTGCGGCTTCTGCAATAGCTTTTACTACTTCATCTTCGTCATTATAAATTAAAATACTTCCCGGTACCATCGTTTCGGTAAAACGACTGAATTGCTCTTGATAATTTTCTTCTGTAGGAAAAACATTAACGTGATCCCAAGCTATTCCACTTATCAAAGCAATATTAGCCTTATACCAATGAAATTTCGGTTTAAGATCTATGGGTGAAGATAAGTACTCATCACCCTCTAGCAAGATAAAATCATTTTCTTGAGTTAGATGCACCATAGTATCAAAACCTTCAAGTTGTGCCCCAACCATAAAATCTACTTCTTTTTCGTGGTAGTGCAAAACGTGTAAGATCATAGAGGTAATAGTTGTTTTACCGTGGCTACCTCCTATAACCACACGGGTTTTATTTTTGCTGTGTTCATATAGAAACTCTGGATAAGATACAATTTTCAATCCAAGTGCCTTAGCCTTTTGCAACTCTGGATTGTCTTTTTTGGCGTGCATTCCTAAAATAACCACATCTATAGCTGTGGTAATTTTTTCAGGAAACCAGCCCATTTGCTGTGGAATTAAATTGGCTTTTTGCAATCTCGACCTACTGGGTTCAAAGATGGCGTCATCACTACCAGTTACTTTTTCTCCTTTTTGATGAAGCGCTAATGCTAAATTGTGCATAGCGCTTCCGCCTATAGCTATAAAATGAATATGCATAAAAAATAATTCTAGCGTAAAGATATTAAATGCCAGCAGTATTAAGAAGATTTTGCTATAAAAGCATTCCAATTTTCTTTGGGGTGGGCCCGATTTGCCCGTTGCAGAAGATCATTAATTTTCTCTGGCGCAAAATTTGCCTTAATATATAGTTCTAACAACTTCTGATAACAGGTTACAGAATCACCTAATTTCAATGCCTTAACCAAATATTTTTCTGCTTGTTTGTAGTGTTCAATTTCTTGGTAGATTTTTCCATAAGCTAGGTATCCGTCAATTTCACTTATTGCCTTTAATTCATTAGCATAGCCTAAAGCCACATCTGTACCACCACCCAAAATTTTAGGAAGTTTTAAATAAAGTTCTAATAAAGCCCATCTTGCTCCTAGATGCGTTTGATCTAAGGCAGCCGCACGTTTTAAATAATGTTTAATATCTGAAATATAAAAAGCAGCCTGAAACTTTGATAGCTCCAAAGCTTTTAACCCCAAAGCACCACCATATTTAAAATTATAATTAGCATTATCAGGTTTTTCTTTAAGCAGCAAGTCATAAAAGTGAAGCGCTTTGTCCCATTTTTTTTCATGGGCTGCAATATCTCCTAAATATTCGCAAGCCTTAAAATAATTCTTTGAAATGGGTTCAACTTGCATCAGTTGGTTTTTAGCCAACACCCATTGCTGGTCTTTGTAATAAGCCTTTCCCTTTTCAAATGCAGTTTGGCCTAACAGCGTAAAACAGCACAGAAAACATAGGTATGGTAGTAAATTCTTCACGGCGTAAAAATAGCAAAATCGAGACCAAATTGAAGATTAACTCGACTAAATTAGATATTTAAAAAGTTAAATCTATTTATGTATCTTTAAAAAAATTAGAGATTTTATGAAGAAAAGATACATTTTAGGGTTGTTATTGGTGCTTACTAGCCAACTTCAGTTTGCTCAAAAAAGCTTCGAAAAACGTTGGTCGACGGTTGAGCAATTGGAGCAAGAAGGAAGATTAAGTAGTGCTCTTGAAAAAGCCGAGTTAATTTTAAAAAAAGCAGATAAAAAAGAAAATGCTTCTCAGTTTATAAAAGCTTTTCTCTATGTTTCTAAATACAAACTCCTTTTAAAAGAAGATAGTCATTATGAAGTTTATCAAGACTTCTTAACTGAAATAGAAAAACAACCAGCCCCTACTAAGCAAATCCTATATTCTTTTCTAGCCGAAAATTTAAATGAATTCTATCGAGCGAATAGAAGGGCTATCGACAGAAGAACACCGGTTCAAAATCCATCCAATGATTATAGGTTATGGGATGCTAAACATTTTAAATATCAAATTGATTTTTACTACAATAAATCGCTTACTAAAAAAGAACTATTGCTAGCTACAAACTTAAACGCACTCGAGCCAGCGCTACATTACGGTATTAATTATAGTCGTTTTAGAAGTACATTATTAGATTTACTCGCCAATCGTTATTTAAATTACTTGAAGTGAACTTTCCTGAAATAGGTTGACTAAAAATTAAACCCTTAATTATAGTCACTTATGAAAACAAAAAAAGACCACTGGCGAAAAAAAAGCTATCAAAAAGTCAATCTAGAAACCAAACTTTTAGTCGTTGACCAAATTCTAACCGGACACATCTCTAGCACGCAAGCTTCCAAAAAATATGATGTTCCTAGAACAACTATTACCTATTGGTTAAGAAAATACAGTACCTTAGTACAACAAAGTAATGGTATGAGTAAAAACGATGAAATTAAAAAGTTAAAGGAAAAGATTGAGGAACTGGAGTTTCAGAAAGACTTTCAGCAAGACATTATTGCTGATATGGAACTTATTACAGGGGTAGATATGGCAAAAAAGTCATTGCCCAAAACATTAGTAAAAGAGATAGAGCAAAAGAAAAAAGCACGTATAAAAGAAAGTGGCTCTATGGATGTTTTGGGATATCTAAACAAGCTTTCTACAAAAGAATCAAAGCACAACAAAAACAAGAAATAGACCATCAAAAGTTAATCAAATTGGTTAAGGACTACCGTAAAAAAGTAGGCTCAAAAACGGGCGGGATTAAACTTTATGCAGAACTAAAACAAGACTTTATAAACGCTGACATTAAGATTGGCAGGGATAAGTTTTACCGTTTCTTAAGACTCAATAATCTTTTAGTTCCAAAACGTAAAAATTACATCACCACCACCAACTCAAACCATATGTACAAAAAATATAAAAACCTAGTTAAAGATCAGGTTCCTACTCGTCCAGAACAATTATGGGTAAGCGATATCACTTACATTAAAACACAATACGGCCATAATTATTTAGCCATTGTTACAGACGCTTATTCCAAGCAAATTATGGGCTATAAACTAGATAACCATATGAGAACATCGCTTTGCATAGATGCGCTCGCTATGGCCATTAAAAATAGAGAATACCCAAGTGAAAGACTCATCCATCATTCCGATAGAGGTTTTCAATACTGTAACCCCAAATACACCCAATTTGCTGAAAAAAATAATATTGTTATGAGTATGACCGAACAGTATGATCCTTATGAAAACGCAGTTGCAGAGCGTATTAACAGGACACTTAAATATGAATATGGATTAAAACAAACGATTAAAAACACTGAATTAGCGCAGAAAATGACAGCACAAGCAGTGTATATTTACAATAACCTAAGAACACATTTTAGCCTGGATTTAAGAAAGCCAGCTGAAGTCCACAAAAATCCAACGATCAAATACAGATCCTATCGAAAAAATAATGTAAATTTACCTGAACTTACTATCTAAAAGTAGTAGTTAATCAACCAAAAAAGACCGTAAAAAAGGTCAACCTATTTCAGTATAATACAAAGCAACAGTCTCCAACCAAAACTAAAATTGACATAGACTTAATCGAGTCAAATAATCTTTATGCTCTACCGGAAAAATTTTCTCAATTACAGTTACCGAAAGACACCGCCAATAGCAGCTTTATTAAAAGATTAGAAGTGTACCAGCATTTAACACGACAGCATCAGAAAAACCAAAATAGAAGTTCTTTACTAGTAACTACCTTAGAACGTTTAAGCTTTATAAAAGACCAAGATCACCGAAGAGATCGAAATACGCTTTATAAAAACGCAATTCTAATTCTTAAAAACGAGATGAAATCCGATAAGGAACTCGCTTGGATTCATTACTACCTAGCTCGATTTTATTTAGATGAAGCCGAAAAAAATAGTCACCCCGATTATTTAAATAAAAGTCTAACCCATCTTAAAAAGGTTAAAGAAATTGCCCCAGACAGTTATCCTGCTGTAGAATCTTCGCATCTCGAGTATGTTATTTTAGATAAAAAATATCGTGTTACCATTAACAACAAGCCATTAGCTCATAAAAAGTTTAGAGCTCTTGTACATTATAAAAATATAGATAGCTTGTACGTACATATTTATAAATCTAAGTTACACCACTCTAAATATCCGCGCACTAAGCAGGACTCTGTGATTAAAGCCAATTACGCGCGTGCTAAAAAGCTTAGTTTGCAATCCTTTTCTCTGCCCAAAAAAACAGATCATTATACCTACTCAACAGAAATTCTGCTGGAGGCCCTACCTGCAGGGGATTATTTAGCGATTTTTACTAAAAAAGAAAACTTGAATTTTGAAAGTGAAGAATTTCTGTACCATAATTTTAAAGTAACTGATTTAAGCCTTACCAGTTTTAATTTGAGCCCTAATCAACAAGTCTATATTGCTAGTAGAACCTCGGGTAAACCCATTAAAAATGCAAAAATTCACGCTAAGCATAGACCAAACGAATACTACAGAACCAATCAAAAAGGGCTAGCCACTATACCAGCACCAGCTATAAATAAAACCGAGAGACTCCCCATAACTATTGCAAAAGATGGCGACACGTTGCACACTGATCTTGTTTTTTTTAAACAAAATTTTGATGAGGATAGCCAAAATGATTTCTTATTAAAAGGAAGCTTATTTACAGATCGCAGCATCTACAGGCCTGGACAAGAGGTACACTTTAAAGCAATTTTGACCGTACAAGGAAAAAAATTACGCAAAACAGTTGCTAACCAAAATATTACCATCTATATGCGTAATGCAAATCATCAAGTAATTGATAGTTTGCAAATTACCACCAATTCCTATGGCTCTGGACATGGAAAGTTTAAACTGCCAGAAAATGGCCTTACGGGAAGTTATAAATTATTTTTAAAAGAAGAATTAGCATCAGATAGCACCTATGCTGGTGCAGATTGGAGAGGAACTTATTGTTATTTCAACGTTGAAGAATATAAAAGACCCCGCTTTGAAGTTCTCTTTGACAGCATTAAGACAACAAATGTTATAAATGATTCTATTTCGTTAGGCGGAAAAGCCAAAGCATATTTCGGCGGAAGCCTAACACAAGCTAAGGTAACTTACACGATAGATCGTGAAATATTTAATTCTTATCGATATAGTTTACCCTATCACGAGAGTAAGAAAAAACGATTATACAAGGGGGCAACAACAACCGATGCAAACGGGAATTTTAAAATTGAATTTAAAGCCCTGGCTCCTAATCATATTAAATCTGATTTAAAACCCATTTACACCTATACTATAAATGCGGTTGTAACCGATGTAAATGGTGAAACACAAAGTGCTTCTCAACAAATTCGTTTAGGGTATCACGCAGCAGATGTTTATTTTGATTTACCCAATAATTACTCTAATGTTGTCAATTTAAGTAAAAATGCAGCCATACTAGTAAAAGCTACCGATTTAAATGGTTTACCAACCAAAGTAGATGGTCATCTCTATTTATACCAATATAAAACACCAAACCGTAACTTGTTAAAAAGGGATATTCCTTTACCAGAAATACAACAAATACCTTACAATGAGTTTATTAAAAATTTTCCGCATACGGCATACGACAGTTTAGATTTAGCCGAAAAATGGCCAAAAACTGAAATTTTAAAAATTCCTATCAAAATAAACCAAACAGAAAGCATAAACCTAGCAGCTTACCAAAAGCAACTTAAAAGCGGACAGTATCTTTTAGCTTATAAAGGCCAAGATATCCGTAAATTTCCCGTTGAAGTAAACCGACGAATTACCCTGGTCAACCCCAATCGGCCAAATTTAAATCTTGATCAAAAAGCCATAAATTTTGATTACAGCCTAGACCAAGAAAAAAAGCAGATAAGGCTTAATTTTAAAACCTCGTTTAAAAATTTACACTTATTAACCAATCTAACTTTCGGTGATGGTCAACTGCAACAAGAGGTTATGCATTTAAATCAAAATGAAAAGAATATCATTCTTTCGATCCCTAAAAATGCTAAATACCTACATTTAGCGTATTTTTACAACTACTTGGGACGTTACGGAAATAAGCGCCATAAAATTGAACTTCTCCCACCAACTAAAAACAAATCAAAGCTAAAATTTGAAGTTTTACATTTTCGTGATAAACTTGAACCCGGTCAAGCCGAACAATGGCAACTTAAAGTTTTAAATCAAGATGGAAGTCCAGCTGAAGCGGAAGTTCTCGCGAGTATGTATGACGCTTCCTTAGATCAATTTAAACCTCATCGCTGGAGTAATGTATTGCAGCATAATTATTTTAAACCTGAAAAAAATGGACTTCCCCACAGTGTCAATCATTTAGGACACTATAACCAAGTTTACATTTCAAGGGTTAATCAACATTTGAATAGCCATGGGTATAATTTTTTCTCTCCGAATTATGCTAGATTTAATTATTTTGGTTACCATTTTATTTACACCGGCCTAACCAACAAAACCTATTTAAAAGGACTGGCTGTAAATAAATACCAAGCCAAAAACACACCCCAAGGCTATATTGCAGGTAAAATCACCGACCGTTTAGGCACAGTCTTACCGGGTGTACAAATTTTTAACCAAACAAAAAGACAAGCAACTTTAAGCAATTTTGACGGGTACTTCATTCTGAAAGGAGAACCTAGCGACTTATTGTTTGTTAGATATATAGGACATAGTAAAGCACAAATTATAGCTAAAAAAATACAACAACCTTACATTAGAGAATGGATTTGTTCACAACAATGATAAATTCTTAAGCCATTATAGCGCTGTTGAATACAGTTTTGAAGAAGTAAGTTCTTCCATTTTATCTGATAACTATCCGCGGTTCAAAGATCTACTTCAGAATAAAGCTCTAGGTCTAAAGCTTGTAGGAGGAGGTTATGGACAATTGGGTGCTGCTACAAGGGTTCGTATACGTGGTAATGGCAGTGTTTTAGATAATGTACCGCTGTATGTAATAGACGGCAAAATAATTGACGCTAGCAAGTTTAAAGACATACCAGCAGATCAAATTATCGATATGCAAATGCTTTCGGGAGCCAGTGCTAAAGCTCTATATGGTGCTCAAGCCGTTAATGGCGTTGTGCTTATCACAACCAACCAAGAACCAAAAGATCAACTGCAACAAATAGAGGCGCGCACTAACTTGAATGAAACCGCTTTTTTCTTGCCTCAATTAAAAACCAACAAAAAAGGAGAAATCATCTTCAATTTTAAAAGTCCAGAGGCATTAACAAAATGGCATTTTCAAGCTTTTGCTCACGATAAACAACTTAATCAAGATAAGTTAAACCTTTATGTCAATACCCAGAAAAAACTTAACCTCATTCCTAATTTCCCTCGATTTTTTAGAAGTAAAGATAGTTTAAGTATCTCGGCAAAAATTAGTAATCTCTCGAATGAAGCAATAGAAGGAATCATTCAACTGTCTTTCACCAATAAGGACCAAAGCCCAGTAGACTTATTCACAAATTCACAACAAATTAAAAACTTCAGTCTAAACGCAAAAAATAATACCGAGGTAACCTGGAAAATAGCCATTCCAGAAGGTCTTTCGGCAGTCAAGTATCGTATTGTAGCAAAAGCCGATAATCTAGGCGATGGTGAAGAAGGGCTTATACCGGTGTTTACCAATCGTGTTTTAGCCACCGAAACACTGCCCATTTGGGTTAATCCGAATGAGCAGAAAGAGTATAGTTTTAATAGTTTAAAAAATAATAATTCACCAACCAAAGAAAATCACCAGTTGGTTTTTGAGTATACCTCAAATCCGGCTTGGACCAGTTTATTGGCGCTACCTTATTTAGTCGAATATCCGCACGAATGTTCAGAACAAATATTTGCAAAATTTTATGCGAGTCATCTTACAAAGCTAATGCAAGAATTAAATCCGGAAATTAAAAAGGTATTGCTTCAATGGCAAAAGGATAAAACCACTATTCCCGATTGGCATAAAAATACCGATTTAAAACAAATGCTCTGGGAAGAAAGCCCCTGGCTAAAAACAGCAGGAACCCCAGCGGAACAACAAAAAAGAATTGCAGAAGTACTCGACATAGAAAGAACGCAACAAAATATTCACCAAGCCTTAAAAAAACTATCTAACCTACAACTTGATAACGGAGGATTCCCTTGGTTTGGGGGCGGTCGTGCCAACAGATTCATTTCTCTGCACATTTATGCTGGGTTAGGCAAACTTCAGAAGTTAGATTCCGCAATAGCTCAAATGCCAGAGGTTAAAAAAATAACCGAGCAATTAGCCAGTTATTTAGATTTTGAATTTCTGCAGCCAAATGACAGTGAAAAAATGTACTCGTTCACCCCATCAGCTATTCAATACGCTTATGCTAAAAGTTGTTATGACCTAAAAGCTACGGCTGATTTTAAACGCTACATAGAAACTATGTTTGAAGCCTATGAAGATAATTGGACGTCTTTGACTATACAATCACAGCTAAACCTTGCTATTTTAGCGCAGCGTCATAAAAATACAGATTTGGCAAAACAGATCTTAACCGCTCTGCGAGAAAGTGCTGTAATAAATTCAAAGCACGGAATGTATTGGAAAGAACTAAAGAAAAATTATGGCTGGCATAATGAACCCATTAATACACAAGTTAGGGCAATTGAAGCTTTCGCGGAAATTGCAGGAGATAAAAAAACGATTACGAAACTCAAAACTTGGTTAATACGTCAAAGAAAAAACCAAGCTTGGCACTCAACAAAAGCTACTACAGAAGCTATTTATGCACTACTTATTTACGGAGAGCAAGCAACACTGCAAAAAGAATCTCCTAACATAAAAATTGGTGAAGAAAAAATTAGCTTTGACAATTCTAGCGCTGCCGGTTATGTAAAAAAAATATGGCAAGGCAATTCCATTACTAAAGAACTCGCCAATATAGCTATTAAGAATAATTCAAAAACCGCACAGTATGGCACAATGTATTGGCAGTACTTTGAAGAGTCTGATGCCGTGCAAGCCAGTAACCAAGAAAACCTTAAGATTAAGAAAGAATTATACAAGAAAGTAGAAACCACTGAAGGGAGTGTATTAAGGCCCATATTGGTAGATCAACTTCGTGTAGGAGACTTAATAAGGGTTCGTTTAATAATAAAGGCAAAAGAAGATTTTAATTTTATGCATTTAAAAGATAGCCGCGCAGCTGGTCTAGAACCAGTTGGTGTAATATCCAAATACAAATGGCAAGATGGTTTAGGTTATTACCAGAGCACAAAAGATGTAGCAACACACTTCTTTTTTGATAAAATACCGGCGGGCACTTATGTATTCGAATACAACCTAAGGGTGGTTAATGCAGGTAATTTTTCAAACGGACTATCGGAATTGCAAAGTATGTATGCACCAGAAATTAAAGTACAATCCAAAGGTAAACGACTTGAATTATTGCCACGAACAAAAAATTAAATATGACCTGAATTTCTAATTGTAGGCTAAAAAAAAGCGATTAGGGATAACCTAATCGCTTTTTTTATAAATTGTTATTTTGGCGGAAATTTCTTTACGCCTTTACTGATTAGGCGATTAAAAAATACTTGTTTTTCTTTTGGGCTCATTTGGCGTTTATATTGATCTTCCACAACCGCTTGCCAAAATAATTCGTTGGTTTGGGCCTCACTAAAATTAAGACTTAAACTCAATATGGTTTTGGTTGTGCTTATTGGTATGCCTCCTGAAACCCCACCGCCAACGTGACCTCCTCCACCACCAAAGCCAATTCCTATTTGAGAGTTATTTCGCTCTTGAAACACGTCGGTTTCTAAAAGAATTTTAAAATCGGGATTACTGCTTTTTACATAACCTTGTTGGGCTAAGACGTCTTCAACAGCTTTTATCAGGCGTTCTTGGTCTAGCTCGTTTAAATGACCAGCAGCAATATTGTGTTGAGAATAAAACTGATAAGTGCGGTAATTTTGGAAATTTACTTTAGCATCATAATCTACATAAACCTTTGGACCGCAACTCATTAAAAACAAACAAAAAACCAAACCTAAAATACGTGTCATGCTTATAAATTTACCACAAGATACTGAAAAACAAAACACTATTTAAATTTTAAATAGGCTTTTTATTTAAGTTTTCCCACAATACATCCTTTAATTGGGCTATTCCTTGCTGCGCTACAGCTGATATAAATAAATAGGGAATTTTATTAAAATAAGCGTCGAGTTCTTCTTGTTGTTCGCTTTGCAACTCTTGATCAAGCATATCGCTTTTAGAAATGGCTACTACGCGATCTTTATCTAATAACTCTGGATTGTATCGGCGCAATTCATCCAACAAAATCTCATATTGCTTTATCACATCATCTGCATCACAGGGAATTAAAAAAAGTAACGTCGAGTTACGTTCTATATGTCTTAAAAACCGGTAGCCTAAGCCTTTCCCTTCTGCCGCACCTTCTATGATTCCAGGAATATCTGCCATTACAAAACTTTGATAATCGCGATACTTTACAATACCCAAATTGGGTTTAAGGGTCGTAAATTCATAATCGGCTATTTTGGGTTTGGCCGCGGTGATAACCGAAAGCAATGTAGATTTTCCTGCATTAGGAAAACCAACAAGACCTACATCTGCAAGTACTTTTAATTCTAAAGTAATATCTCGCTCCTCTCCTGGTATTCCAGGTTGTGCATATCTAGGAGTTTGATTGGTAGAAGATTTAAAATGCCAATTTCCTCTTCCTCCTTTTCCGCCTCGAGCGATAATAATTTCTTGGTTATTCTCGGTAATCTCATCGATAATAGCTTGGGTATCGGTATCTCGAATTACCGTTCCTAATGGAACATCGATATACACGTCTTCCCCATCGGCTCCCGTACTTCTTTGTTTACCGCCATTTCCGCCATGCTCTGCCTTGATGTGGCGTTTAAAATTAAATTCGTAAAGCGTCCAAAGGTTTTCATTACCACGAATAATCACATGGCCCCCTCTACCGCCATCTCCTCCATCGGGACCGCCTTTAGTAATGTATTTTTCTCTATGCAAATGCATAGAACCTTTTCCGCCATTACCTGAGCTAACGTGTAATTTAACGTAGTCTATAAAATTTCCTTCTTTCACTTCTTTTTAGTTTTCTAACTTATCGATTACTTGACAAATTCTTTCGGTAATTTCGGCGATGCTGCCTACTCCATTAACACCAAAGTATTTGTTCTGTTTTTGGTAAAATGATTTTACCACGGCCGTTTCTTTATGGTATACCTCTATTCTCTTTCGTATTACTTCTTCGTTGGCATCATCTTTTCTACCTGAGGTTTTACCTCGTTCTAACAATCGTTCAACCAAAACCTCATCATCTACCTCTAGAGCAATCATAGCATTTACCTGTTCATCGTGTTTTGCTAAAAAGGCATCCAGCGCTTCTGCCTGAACTTTTGTACGAGGAAAACCATCAAAAATATATCCACTCGCTGGTTTTTGCTTAGACACCTCATCTTTTAACATGTCAACGGTTACCGAGTCTGGAACCAATTGCCCTTTTTCTATAAAGGATTTGGCTTGAACCCCCAATGGAGTATCATTTTTCATATTATACCTAAAAATGTCTCCGGTAGATAAATGAATTAAGTTATACTTTTCCTTAAGTATGCTTGCTTGTGTTCCTTTACCGGCTCCTGGAGGGCCAAATAATACTATTTTAATCATGTTGTGTTTCGATTAATTGATAAACTTCGGGTAAATTTCTTCCTAAACCATCATAATCTAATCCAAATCCTACTATGAATTTATTGGGTATTTCTATTCCGATATAATCCAAAGAGTGGTTTTGATGATAAGCTTCTGGCTTATAAAATAAGGTTGCAATCTTATAACTGCTCACCTTCTGATTTTCTAAGATATTAATAATTTTGGTTAGGGTATGTCCTGTATCTACAATATCCTCTAAAACAATTACATCTCTTCCTTTTAAGTTATTTACGCCGATAAGCTCTTGCACTTGTTGAGTGGTTTGGGTACCTGCGTAAGACCTTAACTTGGTAAACTCTACTTCGCAATTCCCATTAAATTTTTGCGTTAAGGCTGCCACAAAAGGAAATGCACCATTAAGAACACCTAAAAAAACAGGGGTTTTTCCTGCATAGTCTTTTTGGATTTTCTCTGCCATTTTACTTATAGCCGAGTCAATTTGAGACTTATCAATAAACGGAGTAAAGGTAAGATCGTGAATTTTTATCATAGATCTAAATTAAAATCAGGCTGCAAAGATAAATATTTCGAATTAAAGATAGCGACTTCAGGCAAACCAATTCTTATAAAAAACTTGTTTAATCTAGTTGATAAATCTTATTTTTGCCTAAACACAACACTACATGAACTATTTCTCTTCAAATTTTACGCTTGGTATCTTAGGTGGTGGCCAATTGGGTAAGATGATGCTTTATGAAACCCGCAAATACGACATTTGCACAAAAGTAATAGATCCCAACCCTGCTGCTCCTGCACGTTTGGCCTGTGATAAATTTGTGGTAGGTGATCTTATGGATTACGATACCGTAGTGAATTTTGGTCAAGATGTAGATATACTTACTTTCGAAATTGAATCGGTTAATATCGAGGCTTTAGAGTATTTAGAGCAAAAAGGTAAATTGGTTTACCCTAGCGCTTTTACTTTAAAGAAAATACAAAACAAAGGAGACCAAAAAGAGTTTTATTTAAAAAAAGAAATCCCTACCGCTCCTTTTACCAGGTATCAAAGTAAAGATGAGCTTGTCACCGATTGGGCTCAAAAAAAGAAAACTTTTCCTTTTATCTGGAAAAGTTGTACAGGAGGTTATGACGGTAAAGGGGTTGCCGTTATAAAAAACAAAGAAGATTTAATTCCTTTACCCGATGTGCCCTGCATCGCCGAAGAAATGATTCCTTTTAAAAATGAATTAGCGGTAATTGTAGCGCGAAATGCCAATGGAGAAGTAAAAACTTATCCCGTAGTCGAAATGGAATTTCACCCAGAGGCCAATCAAGTAGAGTATGTTATTTGCCCTGCTAGAATTGCAGATGAGGTGGCTCAAAACGCTAGAGCCGTGGCGCATAAAGTTTCAGAGTCTTTTGAACACGTGGGCTTGTTGGCAGTAGAATTATTTCAAACACAAGATGACCAAATTCTAGTAAACGAGGTCGCACCCAGACCGCATAATAGCGGGCACTATAGTATCGAAGCGAGTTTTACCAATCAATTTGAACAGCACATTCGCGCAGTATTAAATCTACCTTTAGGGGAAACCGAAAGTAAAGTAGGTGGAGTGATGGTTAACCTTGTAGGTGAAGAAAACTATATCGGGCCGGTACATTATCAAAATATCGAAAAAATTATGCAGTTACCTGGGGTAACACCGCATATTTACGGTAAAAAAGAAACCCGCCCTTTTAGAAAAATGGGACACGTTTGCATAGTTAACAAAGATTTAATTCAAGCTCGAAAAATAGCTGAACAAGTGAAGCAGTCAATTAAAGTAATAAGCTTAAAAAAATAGACAAAACACGTTAAAAATAACCATTAAATTTACTGGTTTTTTTTATGCTTAACGGATTTAATCCGGTTTAACCGAAAATAAGAACATTAAAAAATGATTACCATGAGTAAAGTAGGGATAATTATGGGAAGTACAAGTGATCTTCCAGTAATGCAAGAGGCGATTGATATTTTAGCCGGATTCGATATTGAAGTAGAAGTTGACATTGTATCGGCTCACAGAACACCAGAAAAATTATTTGATTATGGTAAAAATGCACACGAAAGAGGCTTTAAAGTGGTTATTGCTGGTGCTGGCGGTGCGGCTCACCTTCCTGGAATGATCGCTTCGCTTTCTCCTTTACCCGTAATTGGTGTACCTGTAAAATCTAGAAATTCAATAGACGGTTGGGATTCTGTACTTTCTATTTTGCAAATGCCAGGCGGCGTACCAGTGGCAACGGTTGCTTTAGACGGTGCGAAAAATGCAGGAATTTTGGCTGCTCAAATTATAGGCGCATCAGATAAATGTGTGCTCGATAAAATTATTACTTATAAAGAAGGACTTAAGCAAAAGGTGATTGAAGGAGCAAAAAACCTTAAAAATCACAACTAATTTTTAAATCTTCCTTTAAACCTCATTATTTTTTTTACAAATTGATGAGGTTTTTTTATACATTTTATTCATCTTTAGTAAAAATTTAAACGTATGGCTAAAATTTATTACCTCATAAGCCTTCTATTCATTTGCGGATGGCAGTTATCTGCTCAAAATACTAACATAAGAGCACTGCAATTGGTTGAAATGGCCAAAGAAAAGCTAGATAAAAATTATGAATTTAATCAAGTAAATTTTGATTTTATTTATCAGGAAAATAAAGATGAATTGATTGATGAGTTGCAAATAGAAATTAAAAAACATAGCGAACTAGGAGCTCAAGCTACTAAGCAGTTGCAACGCAAAGTAGAAAAACTAATTGATAAAGAACCCTTATTAACCAACCAGTACAAAACATTAACCCAAGGTAAAGCAAGTATAATTAACAAAAAGCTTCAATTCAATGACTTTACAAAGAAAGCAAAGGGTGGTGATTCTATTGGATTCATTTCCCCCACCACTCCTATTTATCAAATTTTAACCGAGCAACTTGATAAAAAAGACACTTACCAATTAAAATCGGGTATGTTCACTTGCCTAGAAAATGCTAATTTAGATCAATGTAATAATTATACAGCTAATACTGAAAATTTGAAATTAGATATTGAGGAAGGCCTGAAAGATTCAGATTTAACTTCGCGAAAGTTTGAGTATGATTTCTTATACCAAACCTATAATTATGACTACAGCATTAAATCAATTAAAGAAATGGATTCTACAGCTATTGCTGAAATTGAGTTTAAACCTAAAAAAGAAAAAGCCTCCTATACTGGTAGTATGCACATCGACCTAAAAACTCAAGCAATAGTAAAACTGAACTATCGTTTATTACCAGGTCACACCACAGATTCTTTTAATGCCAAATTCTTATTGGGCTTTAAGACCGTAACTACCGAGCTAGATAAAACAATTATTTATCAAAAACTAGCTAATGGTAAATACTTTCCTGCGCATCTTATAATTCATAAAACAAGTAAATTATGGGGCAATAGGACTATTAAGCTAAAGGGAAACAAAAGCAATAATCGATTAAAGCTAGAATTCACAAAAGGCAGTAAAGAAAAGATTAAACAAGAGATGCTTTTTAACCAAGCAACACCAATGCCCCAATCTTCATCTGACATCAAATAGTAATGCCATCTTATGCTCTTAAATTAATTTGCCTCTTACTCTTTAATCTCACTTTTACTGTAACTTGTTTAAGTCAGCAATTAATCGGTAAAATTATAGATCAAGAAGCAAATCCCGTGGCATATGCACACATTCAATACAGGGATCAAATGGGTGTTGCCAGCAATTTAAAAGGTGTTTATACCTTAAATCTAAAAGATTACCCCACAGATGCTATTTTTAAAATAAGCGCATTGGGTTATAAAACTGTAATACTGCCAATTAGCGAACTAAAAGAAAAACCAACGATTACTTTAGTTGCTTTGGCAGAAGAACTTGGAGAAGTGATTTTGACAAGTCAAAAATTAGATATTTTTGACCTTCTTCAACAAGTCTATTTAAACTATAGAAAAAACCATAATGCAAACGGCTTGTGTTTTGAAGTGCTCATACGTGAAAGCGATGAGAACCATTTAAAAGATGCCGAATTTGAGGTAGACAAAGCTAGCTTTTTAAGCAAAGCTTTAACACAAAAATTTAATCGGCAAATTAAAGAAAGTCTAGCCAACTCTAAAAACAATTTACCCAGCCAACAAAGGCAAATTGAGTCAAAGATATATATTGCCCCAAACCAAGATTCTTTAAAATTAAAATTGTTGCAAGTCAATCAACTTAGGAACGAGCGATACCTTGCACCTAAAAACAATTTTTTAAAAGAAACCTTTCGACTCATTCAACAAGAGCTCGATAGCGAAAATACCTTTAAAATAAAGTCTGGGATGATTCCTCTGGGTAAAAATCACAAAGTAAAACGGCTTTTTCAAATTGACAGCAGTCAAAGTAAAAGTATTAAAACAGATAATGAACGTGATTTTTACAAAAGCCTATTTTTTAATCGCAGTCCGCTTAACCTAGATCAATATGATTTCATCCAACAGTTTACTAATTACAACTGGAAACACGTAAAAACTAGATTGTTTCAAGATGAATTGGTTTATGAATTGCACTTTACTCCAAAAAATAAAAAAGCCGATTATTCTGGCAAATTGTATATAAGCAAGGCTAGCAAAGCCATCTTACAAGCCAGCTACCAACTAGCAGAAAACCGTGTAGACCGCAATATTAATCTCAAATTTTTATTAGGCTTAAAATATGTGGCAAATGTTCACCAAGCTAAAATAATATTCAAGCGAGATAGTGCAAGCAATCGGTATTTACCGCGATACATAAATTGGAAGACAGGGCAGTATATTTACCTCAATAGGCCATTAAAGATAAAGGAAAACAATGCTAAACCTAGCGAAAAAACAAAACTTAAATTACACCTTAAAATAGAGCAGCAAAACAATGTTTTAAATGAGTTGATGCTAATTAATCCGCAACCCATTGCTTTCGCGGATTTTAAAGCGGTTAATGAAAAAGAGAAGCTAAAAATTCTTTTTACACCAGCTTTTGATGAATCATTTTGGCTGCGTTATAATAAAGAGCTAGAAGCGTCTAGCAGCAACGAATAGTTACCGTTTATTTTCCCTGATTGTTTCAACTTCTAGCCATAAACTAGGGTTTTAAAAAATAACATTCGATAATTATAGCATATAAATTAAAACTTCAAGAATCTAAATTAGATTTGTTTTTTTAAAGATATCCTATATAATACAGCAGATCCTAAACCTATAAAAACAGCCGTTTTTAGATCAAGATTAGCTGCAAAATAAAGCAAAAAGCTAAGTGACAATCCGCCTAATAAATGAATAAGATTTTTTTTTATTTAGTATTTTTTAATTAATTATTAGTTTTAAATTGTGTAAGCTTACGCCGTAAAAATAAGAAAACAACCATAAGGAAAGCGTTAATTTTTTAAAATACAATTCTGAATTGCATCATAATAAATATTTTAAAATATTAAAAACGTAATATTAAACGCCAAACCTTTTTTGACTAAAAATTAAGACCTCAACTCTCCTACTCTTTGTATCTTTACACTTGTACAGAAAAATAAATTATGAGTCAGGAAAACCCTTTATTGGAGCATTTTGATGCTGCTCCATTTTCTAAGATAAAAAACGAACATTTCAAACCGGCTTTTCAAGAAGCCATTGCCAAAGCCAAAGCAGAGATCAACAGCATTACTTCTAATGATGAAGTGCCAACTTTTGAGAATACCCTAGAAGCTTTAGAATTTGCAGGCGAAACCTTAAGTCGAGTTTCCAGTATATTTTTAAATTTAAATTCGGCAGAAACCAATGAAGAAATTCAGCAAATCGCTCAAGAAGTTTCTCCTTGGTTAAGTGAATTTAGTAATGATCTCACCTTAAATGAAGAGCTTTTTAAGCGCGTTAAAGCCGTTTACGAGCAAAAAGAAAATTTAGAATTGAGTATAGAACAAAAAACACTGCTCGATAAACACTACAAGAGTTTTACTAGAAACGGGGCTAATTTACCGGAAGATAAAAAAGAGCAACTTCGAGAAATCGATAAAGAGCTTTCTAAACTTTCACTTTCGTTTGGCGAAAATGTTTTAGCAGAAACCAATCGTTTCGAGCTTCATATTGAAGATGAAAAAGATTTAAAAGGTTTACCGGAAAGTGAATTAGAAAATGCTAATTTATTAGCCAAAGCAAAAGGAAAAAACGGCTATATTTTTACGCTTCAATACCCGAGTTATATTCCGTTTATGAAGTATGCAGAAAACCGAGAACTGCGTAAAAAACTTTCGATTGCTTTTGGGGCAAAAGGTTTTCAGAATGATGAACTTGACAATCAAGAAAATGTATTAAAGATTGCAAAACTTCGTCACCAACGGGCTAATTTATTAGGTTACAAAACCCACGCGCATTTTGTTTTAGAAGAACGTATGGCAAAAAGCCCTGAAAAAGTAAATGAATTTCTAAATGAAATGCTCGAAAAAGCGAAACCTGCCGCAGAACAGGAATTTAAAGAACTAGAGCAATTTGCAAAAGAATTAGATGGGATCGACCATTTAGAAAAATGGGACAGCGCTTATTATGCAGAGAAGCTAAAACAACAACGCTTTCAATTAGATGATGAAAAGCTCAAGCCTTATTTTAAACTCGACAATGTAATTCAGGGAGTTTTTACGGTAGCTAAAAAATTATATGATCTACATTTTAAAGAAGTTTTCAATATAGATAAGTACCACGAGGAGGTAAAAACTTATGAAGTTTACGACGGTGATCATAACTTTATGGCACTATTTTATGCCGATTTTCACCCGAGAGAAGGCAAGAGAAATGGCGCTTGGATGACCATTTATAAAGACCAGAAAATGAAAGATGGTAAAAACGAGCGACCGCATGTTTCTAACGTTTGCAATTTTACCCGACCCACTTCTAAAAAACCGTCCTTACTTACTTTTAATGAGGTTACTACATTATTTCACGAGTTTGGTCACGCGTTGCACGGCATGTTAGCCAACTCAACCTACCCTAGTTTATCGGGAGCTTCGGTGTATTGGGATTTTGTCGAACTGCCTAGTCAAGTTTTCGAGAACTGGTGTTATGAACCAGAAGCCTTAGCTTTATTTGCTCGCCATTATGAAACCGATGAAGTAATTCCGATGGAGTTAGTTGAGAAAATAAAAAAATCGGCCAACTTTCACGAGGGAATGCAAACGGTACGCCAATTGAGTTTCGGAATGTTAGATATGGCTTGGCACGCAGTAGACCCTACAGACATTAAATCTGTAAAAGAAAACGAGTTAGATGCCTTTGAAAACACTAAATTGTACCCTGATGTGGCAGAGAACTGTATGAGCACTTCATTCTCCCATATTTTTCAAGGTGGCTATTCGGCGGGTTATTATTCATATAAGTGGGCAGAAGTTTTAGATGCCGATGCTTTTGCGTATTTTCAAGAAGAAGGAATTTTTAATAAAACCGTAGCCGATAAATTTAAAGACCATATTTTGAGTAAAGGTGGTACCGAAGATCCAATGGTTTTATATAAACGCTTTCGCGGAAAAGAGCCTAATCCAGATGCTTTACTAAAAAGAGCAGGGCTTTTAAAATAGTACATTTTGCAATTGGGATAGTAGCAAGCTACCGTGTAGCACGGATAGCCCCGCCCTCTCTTGAAAAAGAGAGGGATTGCCCTCTTGCTCATCATTTAATCTTTTTGGGATTTTGCTTTACAAAAGCGGCCCAACCACTGTAATTTTTGCTTTGTACTTTTTTACCCGAGTTGTAGTGATGACAAACAGCAGCAGCCAAACCATCGGTTGAATCAAGATTTTTGGGCAAACTCTTTAACTTCAAAAGATTTTGCAACATTTTGGCGACCTGTTCTTTGCTGGCGTTACCATTGCCAGTAATAGCCATTTTTATTTTTTTGGGCGAATATTCTGTTACGGGAACTTCACGGCTTAGACCAGCGGCCATCGCAACTCCTTGCGCACGACCTAGTTTTAACATAGATTGCACGTTTTTTCCAAAAAAAGGTGCTTCAATAGCAATTTCGTCGGGATGGTAGGCATCTATCAAAGCTAAAGTACGCTCAAAAATCAATTTTAACTTTACATAATGGTCATCATATTTGGTTAATAAAAGTTCATTGAGCTGTAAAAACTCCATTTTTTTATCCTGAACTTTTATAAGGCCAAATCCCATAATGGTAGTACCTGGGTCTATACCCAAAATTATTTTTTCTGTTTTCAACTGCTATTTTATTTGTTTCTTTGCGTATGCAAGTATCTCAGCACAAAGCTAAGCAAATGTTTTTAGTTGGCGTCAAATGGTTTCTGTTTGGTGGGCTTTGCATTTTTATTTATTTTCAATTATCCTCTCATTTCAAAACGGCTAATATCGCCTTGACAGAACGGAATATTAGTTTTTGGGGTATACTTGGTTGTTTAGTTTTTACCTCTATAAATTGGTGGCTAGAGATCAAAAAATGGCATATATTAACTGTAAATTTAAAGCTTAAGTCTTTCAAAGATTCCATTCGAGAGTACTTAATTGCCCACGCGCTAGGTGTACTAACCCCAAATAAAATCGGAGAATTTGGTGTTAAAATTCTTTTTTACCCAAAGAAGCATCGCAAAAAAATACTAAGCCGTAAAACCTGGACTAGTTTTTTACAAATGTTAGCTACCCTGTTTTTTGGTTTTTTAGCTTTGCTCTATTATGCGCTTACACAGGCCTTAATTCCTGGTTTAACTAAGACACAGGTTTATTTTAGCTTTGGTATATCGGTTACTTTTATTTTTCTAATTTTATTGGAATGGCGACACCAGTTTATTAAAAAATGGCTTCAAGATCGGTTAAACTTTACGGATATTATACCGCTATTAACAAAAAGAAAAATTGTAGCTTTAAGTTTTGCAAGACATTTGGTTTTCTCGCACCAGTTTGTGTTTCTTCTAATGCTTTTTGAAGTACAAGTTTCTTATAGCAACGCTATTTGCGGAATTTGGTTGGTATATCTTCTTGCCAGTACTATTCCTCAATTTTTATTTTCTGACGCTTTAACTAAAACAGGATTTGCCGTACTTATTTTTAGCTGGCTTACCAACCAACAAGCAACTATTGCCTTGGCGATGCTATTAATGTGGTGTTTAAATTTTATCCTGCCTGCACTTTTAGGGGGTATTTTAAATTTGTTCTATCCTTATAAAACCACAAGATAACATGCTTGCAATTGGCTTTTTCATACTCTATGCGTTGGTTTTAATTTGGTTGGGCTACGGAGTTAATCAGGTGAAATATAGGCCAAAAACAAGTAAAACAACCTCGATTAGATTTAGCATTTGTATTCCTATGCATAATGAGGCTGAACATTTGCCTGGATTATTAAAATCAATCTTAGATTTGGAGTATCCTGAAGAGCTATATGAAATTATTTTTATTAATGACCGCAGCACTGATGAATCTGTATCAATAATTACAAGCTTTATACAAGAAAATCTAAATCTTAACATAAGACTACTGCATCAAAAAACAGCTCAACAAGCACCCAAAAAAGAGGCCTTGAATTTGGCCATTAATGCCAGTCAGTTTTCATATATCGCCACCACAGATGCCGACGTTTTATTGCCTAAAAGTTGGCTGAAAGGTTTTGCACACGAAATCTCTATGAATAAAGCAAAGCTCGTTGTTGGTCCGGTTACTTATTTACCAAGTGAAGGTTTTTTAAGTCAATTTCAAGCACATGATTATTTAAGTTTACAGGGAGTAAGCCTAGGAAGTTTTGGTGGTGGGTCTATATTATTTTGCAGCGCGGCCAATATGGCTTATTGCAAAGATAGTTTCCTTGCTTTAGGTGGTTTTAAAAACAATTTGCATATTAGTAGTGGTGATGACACATTTGTTCTCGAAAAGTTTAAAGCTAATGGACTACCCATTGGGTATAGTTTAATTTATGCAGAACCCGTTTTTACTTATCCCTTAAAATCGTGGCGAGATTTATTTATGCAACGTGTTCGATGGGCTGCAAAAAACACGCATTTAAAGTTTGGGTGGAGTCAATTACTGGGCGCATTGGTTTTTATTGTCAATGCTACTTTAATAATTTTACTGATTCTAAGCGGACTCTTTGGAATAAGCTATCTTATTCTTTTTGGTGGCCTTTGGGTCTCTAAACTATTAATTGATATATCTTTTTTAAGTGCAACGGCAAAAAAAATAGGAGTTCCTTTTTGTTCGCATAAATTTATTTATTCTGCCTTAGTTTACCCTTTTTTTGTGGTATTGATTTTTTTATTTGCTTTAAAAGGAGGCTTTAATTGGAAAGGAAAATATTACAAGCGCTAGTAATTATTCACTAATGATTTGAACAGGAAGTTGGAAGGTAGTTTGTACTGGAACGCCACGCTTTTGAGCCGGATATACTTCGGGTAAGTTTTCTATAGATTCGGTTAGCCATTGTTTTAATTCAGGTAGTTGATGGGCTAGGCCTGTATTTTGCTTTAGTGAATCTACAAAAATTTCCCCTTTTCGTGTAATTTTAAAATAAACCACCAATTGTTCATGAATAGAATCGGTTACCAAAGCGTGCTGCTTACTCAACTCTTCGATCACCCACTTTGTAAGTGTTATCTCAAAACAACGCTGTTGTGCTTGGAGTCCGTCGCAATGGGCACAACTTTTAAATACGGGGTATTGCTCTACTTGGTGCCAGTCGATTTGTTTTAATTCTTCTTCAACCAAATCTTTTGGATTCATTTTTTGTTTTTCAAAAAATGAACAGCTGGCTAGCAGTACCAAACACAGTATAGCTACAATAACTCTCATAGGGTAAAAGTAACGAAACTAAATATAAAGATAATCTAAAAATAACTTTTATTATCCTGCAAAAAAAAACCAGTAAGGTATTAATCCTACTGGTTTATAGTTTACTATCAAAAAAATTCCGACTAGCTCTGTTTGATCCAACTTACTACAGCCTCATCTGTAGGTAAGGTAGATGAAGGTAGCGTTTTCACTAAATAGCCTTGTTCATCTATTAAATATTTCTGAAAATTCCATTTCACTTCGCTATCCATAACCCCATTTAATTCTTTTTGAGTTAAAAACTTATAAACTGGGTGTATATCACTTCCTTTTACAGAAATTTTACTCATCATTGGGAAGGTCACCCCATAATTGGCTTCGCAAAATTGAGCAATTTGCTCTTCGCTACCAGGCTCCTGATTGGCAAAGTTATTAGCAGGAAAACCAATTATAACAAAATTATCATCTTTAAATCGCTCATACAAAGCCTGCAGGTCTTTATATTGGGGAGTATAACCACATTTACTGGCGGTGTTCACCAACATTACTTTCTTGCCTTTTAATTCGCTTAAATTAAAGGTTTCACCATAAATATCATCAACACTATAACTATAAATGCTTTGCTTTTCCATGTTTTTCGAATCCTTGTTTTGCTTTTTCTGCTGGCCACATGCTGTCAAAGTAAACAAAGCCAAACACGCGTAAATAAAATTCTTCATAATTTTTCTTTCAAAGGTACAAACAAATGATTTTGTATAGGATGGGGTTAAGTAATTTAAGATTTATTTATGGCTTGTTACCTGGAATTTGTTTGTAATGTTTCTCTTTTTTTAAATCTGATATACGGTACTTAGCTAGATTAAGCCATTTCTGTACATTGGATTTATTTTTATACTTTTCTATAAAAATACTATAATATTTTATGCGCAAATCTAGATCAGCGTAATAGTTATCAGCGGCATTAGCCAGTTCAAAACCACTCCTAACCAGATCAGGGTTTTTTAAAATCGCAAGTTCAAAATACCCCATGGCCTTTTTATAATTTCGCTGTTGTTTGTAGGTAATTCCTAAAGATTGATATAGCGAACTTAGATCGGGTTTACTCAATAAAAGTGCATAAAGCAAATGCTTCTCGGCAAGGGTGTAGGATTCTTCTAAATTGTAAAGTCGGCCCAAATATATATGAGCCGTTGCATTTTTATCATCTTGTTTTATAACTTTTTTAAAACAGCCAATTGCTTTTTGATTATGTCTAAGCCTTGCGTAACAAACCCCTAATTTTTCATAAACCTGCTCAGTTTTGTAACCCGACTCGATTAGGCTTTCAAATAAATCAATGGCTTGCTTTGTATTTTGAAGTGCATAAGCATTTAAGCCAGCCAAAAGTAGGGCTTTAGTATTTTTCGGAATTATTCTTAAAGCCCTATTTATATAATTGTCTGCTTCTTTAAAATTCTTACGCTTGTAGTTAAATAAAGCCAACTCATAAAGACTATTAAAATGATTAGGATTAATTTCTATGCTCTGTAAAAGCAGTTTATGGTAAGGCTTTGCTTTAGAAACTTTACGGATTAAAGCTAACTCATAATAAAAGTTAGCCTGATTGGGATAAAGTTTTATCAAATCCGTGAAAACGCTATCGGATTTAAAATATTCGTGATTAGCTTTAAGTAATCTGGCATAGTTTATTTTGACCACTAGCAAGTCAGGATTAATTCTAATTGCTTGCTCGTTAGCTATTATTGCGGCTTGTAAATTACCCATTGCTTTATAGGTACTAGCCATTTTTTGGTAAACACGAACGCTCTTTGGTTTTTGCTTTTGATATAAATTGAGGGCTTCGTCGTATTGTCCGATAGTAAACAAACTATCTGCTAAAGCAAGGGTCGAAGTTTGTGCATCGACCCGCTGAAAAATTCCTAATAAAATAAATAAACCCAATATTCTTAACATCTAGTCAATTTTAAATATAATAGGTAAACTATATAAAACATTAACTGGTTTACCGTCTTGCATTCCAGGTTGCATTCTAGGCAGACTATTCACTACTCGTTCTGCTTCTTTTTGTAATTCTGGATGAGAAGCACGAGAGTCAACATCTTTAATACTTCCGTCTTTTGCAATAACAAATCGTACATAAACCCTATTTTTTCCAGTCAAACCAAGTCTTTTCCCTAAACCAACATCAAAATTATTATTTACATAATCTTTTATTTTATCACTAAAACATTGTTTTCTTATTGTATTATTAGATCCTTCATCACAACCAGGATAAGTAGGTACCGTTTCTATAGCTGAAAAAGGAACACCCTCTTCATGAGTTGCTGGCGGAGGTGGTGGTGGAAGAAGTGTATTTTTGGTATACTTTCTAAATTCCAAATACTCATCATATGGAATAATTTCAAAATCTTCAATTTTTTTATCACTATCAACACTATTATTATAATCTTGATAAGTATATTTCATATAAAGCATACTCCTATAATAGTTTTCCCGTGAAGGTGTGCTTTTATAAATATCAACATCATAAAACTCCTTAGCTATTTCTTTAGTAGTCTTACCATCATTTTTCATTCTCATTAACTCTTCCTGAAGCTCATTTACTAACTGAGCATCTTCTTGAGATAAATTAGCAGGAGGAGCTGGCGGTGGCGGTGGGGCTGGAAGCTCAGATTGATTAGTTTCTACAGTTTCTATATTTTCTGAACATGACACATACGTGAGCATGGCTGCAATTAGCGGCAAAATAATTAAGTACTTTAGCTTTGCTTGCGCAGCTGATTTTGATTTTTGTAACATAACGATTCGTTTTTTGATTAATGAATGATTAAAGAATTGATTGATGAATGAAATGCGATGAGTCCCAAAAGCTACATTAAGTAGACTTTGGTAATAATTAATTTTTGAGGTATTCTGCGTAACGTATTCATCGGCTATAAATTCATGCAGACTTGTTATTTGTCTTTGGTAAGCAAATACCGCAGGATGAAACCAAAACAAGAGTTTTAAAATTTCAAAAAACAATAAATCAAGACTGTGGTTTTGCTTTACGTGAACCCATTCATGCTGTAATATGTGTTGTCTTTGTTTTTCCTTAATCTCACTACCTATAAATATTTGATTGTAGAAGGTACAAGCAATTCTGCTATTTTGTATTTCTTTATAAAAAATACCATCTTGTTGTTTTTGGATTCCACTTTGCTTAAATTTTCTAAACTGATTCCATTTTTTTATCAGAAGTAAGAAAGCGATGCTAAAACCGATTCCGTAAAGAATTAAAAATCCATTTTGCCATAAAAATTGACTCCAATTAAAGGCTTCCAAATTATTATTCACGGCTTGAATTTCCTCGGCTGCGACCGCAAAATCACCTAATAAAACGGGTGGTAAATTTATAAATGCTGCCCCTGTTGAGTCTTTTGGTCTTAAAAAATCTAAGGTTATCAATGGCAACAGCAAGGCTAAACAAGGCGTTAATAGTAAATAGAGTCGATTGTAGTTAAAGAAAGTTTCCTTTTTTAAAAACAACAGGTAAGCCACATAAAAGACCGCTAAGAATAAACTGAATTGTACTATATATAATTCCATCTTATTGTTTTTTATTAATTTCTTTTAAAATCTCCTCCAGTTCTGCGGTGCTCATATCATTTTTCTTTACAAAAAAAGAAAGCATGCTCTTCATAGATCCATCAAAATAGTTGTTCATAAGCTTGGTCATAGAAAATTTGCTGTAACTATCTTTTTTAACCAACGGAAAATAAATATGCCCTCTTCCAACTTTTTTATAACCCACAAAACCTTTACTTTCTAAAATTCTTACAATCGTAGAAACTGTGTTATAAGCGGGTTTTGGTTTTGGCATCTCCTCTATAATAGATGCCACATTCGCTTCTTCTAATTTCCATAGTTGTTGCATTACCTCTTCTTCAGCCTTGGTCAATTCTTTCATATAGCAGTTTTTTCTTAAAAATTTATTTTCAATTCAGTAAAAAATATACCTCTCTGGTTCATTTAAATTATAATGATTATTCAAATATAACTAAATTTTTAGTTTAAACTAATTTTTTAGTTATAAAATTAAATGCCTGAGAATTAAATAAAAAAAGTACTTTTATCTCGAAATCAATTTCAAAAAGATGGACGTATTTTTACTTATTTGTGGATTTTTGCTTTGTTGTACGGGAATTGCAGGTAGTTTTTTACCAGTTTTACCAGGTATTAGTCTAAGCTGGTTAGGTTTAGTGCTGCTGGCTTTTACAAAGGCCGTTCCTGCAAATTATTGGCTTCTAGGTATCACCCTATTCATTTGTATTGTCATTTTAATTCTAGACTATATCATTCCTGCCCAAGGAACAAAAAAGTTTGGAGGAGGAAAGGCCGCTGCTTACGGCACCAGTATTGGCTTAATAATTGGACTTTTTGTACCCATACCTTTTGGTTTTTTAATAGGTGCTTTTTTAGGTGCTTTTTTGGGAGAATTATTATTTGTTAAAGCCAGTACATTCAAGAAATCATTGAAGGCTGCAGTAGGGTCTTTTATAGGGTTTTTAGCCTCTACCTTTATGGCTTTTTTTACGGCCTGTATTTATTTAGGAATATTTATTTACCAAGTGGTAGTACACTGGAATAACTTTTTCTAAACCCATTTAACATAATTTATAAGTTCTGGGCGTTCGCGCTTTACTAATTCAGCTTCACCGGGCACACCTAAATAAAACAAACCCAAACAACGCTCGCTATCAGCAGTCTTCAAGTAGCTAGGTATTTTATCAATTAAACTGGGAGAACTCCAATAACCTCCTAAGCCTTTTGCTGTTGCTCCCAACCACAAATTTTGAACCGCCATCGCCGTAGCCGCTAGCTCTTCCCATTCAGGTACACGCTTTTCTGGGTCTGGCTGCATATTGATAACCACTATATGACTGCTATTTAAAACCTTTTTTTTTAATTTATTATACTTAAATTCAGAGAATTTAGCAGCAGTATTTTTATATGTATTCGCCAAAAATTCCGCAAAAGCGATTTTAGCTTCACCGCCTATGACATGGAAGCGCCAAGGAAAAGTCTTACGATGGCTAGGCGCCCAATGAGCCAATTCTAATAATTCTGTAATCTTTGCGTCAGGAATAACCTCTCCCGTAAATTGATTAGGAAAAATACTTCTTCTTTCTTTAATCGTGCTTTCCATACTACTATTTATAAAAATTTTTTAATGACGGCTGCGATCCTTAGCTTGTCAGCATCGGTT
>CATQIB010000006.1:0-130000 GCA_958296185.1 uncultured Mesonia sp. | reverse complement strand
CCAGCTGAGCTAATTCCCCGTCTCTTAGTGATCAGTTAACCAGTTATTAGTTAACAGTACTTATAACGGCTACTCAACCTCTAAAATTTCCTTTCAATTTGTAATGAACTTTTTAATTAAAAACTACTTATTTATAATCCTTAATTAATTCGTAGTCTCAGGCAGACTCGAACTGCCGACCTCTACATTATCAGTGTAGCGCTCTAACCAGCTGAGCTATGAGACTGCATCTTTTTATAAATTGACAGCAAAGACTAAATAAAAATTATCTTAAGTTCCAATAACAATTAACCTAACTTTATATTGCGACTCTCTTCTTAAGAAGAGAATGCTCTAGAAAGGAGGTGTTCCAGCCGCACCTTCCGGTACGGCTACCTTGTTACGACTTAGCCCCAGTTACCAGTCTTACCCTAGGCCGCTCCTTGCGGTAACGGACTTCAGGTACCCCCAGCTTCCATGGCTTGACGGGCGGTGTGTACAAGGCCCGGGAACGTATTCACCGCATCATGGCTGATATGCGATTACTAGCGATTCCAGCTTCACGGAGTCGAGTTGCAGACTCCGATCCGAACTGTGATAGGGTTTGAAGATTCGCTCCTTCTCGCAAAGTGGCTGCTCTCTGTCCCTACCATTGTAGCACGTGTGTGGCCCAGGACGTAAGGGCCGTGATGATTTGACGTCATCCCCACCTTCCTCACGGTTTGCACCGGCAGTCTGGCTAGAGTTCCCGACTTGACTCGCTGGCAACTAACCACAGGGGTTGCGCTCGTTATAGGACTTAACCTGACACCTCACGGCACGAGCTGACGACAACCATGCAGCACCTTGTAATCTGTCCGAAGAAATACCTGTTTCCAAGTACGTCAGACTACATTTAAGCCCTGGTAAGGTTCCTCGCGTATCATCGAATTAAACCACATGCTCCACCGCTTGTGCGGGCCCCCGTCAATTCCTTTGAGTTTCATTCTTGCGAACGTACTCCCCAGGTGGGTCACTTATCACTTTCGCTTAGCCACTCAAACCTCAATTGGTTCGAACAGCTAGTGACCATCGTTTACTGCGTGGACTACCAGGGTATCTAATCCTGTTCGCTCCCCACGCTTTCGTCCCTCAGCGTCAGTACATTATTAGTGATCTGCCTTCGCAATCGGTATTCTGAGTAATATCTATGCATTTCACCGCTACACTACTCATTCTAACCACTTCATAATGACTCAAGACCAACAGTATCAACGGCAATTCTATCGTTAAGCGACAGACTTTCACCGCTGACTTATCAGCCCGCCTACAGACCCTTTAAACCCAATGATTCCGGATAACGCTCGGATCCTCCGTATTACCGCGGCTGCTGGCACGGAGTTAGCCGATCCTTATTCTTACAGTACCGTCAATTCCCGACACGTCGGGAGGTTTCTTCCTGTATAAAAGCAGTTTACAACCCATAGGGCAGTCTTCCTGCACGCGGCATGGCTGGATCAGAGTTGCCTCCATTGTCCAATATTCCTCACTGCTGCCTCCCGTAGGAGTCTGGTCCGTGTCTCAGTACCAGTGTGGGGGATCTCCCTCTCAGGACCCCTACCCATCGCTGCCTTGGTAAGCCGTTACCTTACCAACTAACTAATGGGACGCATACTCATCTATTACCGCCTAAGCTTTAATATAATTATGATGCCATATCTATATACTATGGGGGATTAATCCAAATTTCTTCGGGCTATACCCCAGTAATAGGTAGATTGTATACGCGTTACTCACCCGTGCGCCACTCGTGTACTCCCGAAGGAGCCTTACCGTTCGACTTGCATGTGTTAGGCCTGCCGCTAGCGTTCATCCTGAGCCAGGATCAAACTCTTCATCGTTGTTTCTTAAATATTTTACAATACATAAGTTATAACTGTATGGAATTTCTCTCAATACCTATTTAACTAAGTATCTCGACTCAAAACTATTCTATTTAGCCTTTGTTTTAATTTCGCATTTCCTACTTGTCTCCAAGTAAAAATATACACTGTCAATTCAATAAATCAATGAACTTTTTACTCCGCTTCAGCTTTTAAAAAAAACCTCCACTTCGTTTGTTAGATGTAAAGGAATCGAACCTTTATTTTATTTACCAATCATCTTGTTTTTAAGAACGTTTAACACTTGTTGTGTTAGCGGCTGCAAAGATAGAAACTTTTTTGTTTCTGCCAAAATAAATTTAAAGTTTTTTTAAAATTTATTTTTGATAGCCGCTTAGCTTATTTAAGAAGGCAAAGATAAAAAGTCTTTCTTTATCTCACAACCCTTAAACTAAACTATTTCGCTTTTTAATGAACTTACAATGACTTGCGCCGTTTGCGGGTGCAAATGTAGAACCTTTATTCCATTGCGCAAACTTTTTATGGGCTTTTTTTTGATTTATTTTTTAATGATATACTAATAGCTTGCTAACAAGTGATTTAACCGCCTGAAGTTTTTCAAAGTTTTTATCCAAGTCTACCGAAATGGAAGCATACTTAAATTATGCTTACAGAAAAAAGGCTTACTGCTATAATGAAAACTCAGGGTTGAATAATGATCACCCGCTTCCCTCCTACCTATGTTAGTCTAATTAATAATAGGAAACGTGAATAATTCCGCGAAAGCGAAGGGATAAGAATTCAAGACATCTATGCAACAAATATTAATTATATGATAAATTATCTAGATATAGCTAAGTAACTTCTACAAAAAGAAATTCCAAACCAAACCAAATCGGATACTGAAATCGCGAGAAGGCAAACCTGGTGCAACAAATGCATTATTGGTTGTGAATGCGTCTAATACATTTTCTAATTGAAAGAATAGACGGGTTTGTTGTATTTTGGCATTAAAGAAGAAATCGACTTGTGGATCTACGTCTACCTCCCATTTATTCTGCACTACATAATTACCTACTATAGGGTTGTAAGCATCGGCGTAAAATTGGGAAGCGTAATTAAGCATTATGCCCGTTTGAAAAAATAAGGCATCTTTAAACCACTTGTCTTCATATAATAATGTGCTTCTAAAAACATAATCGGGAAGATTGAGCCCCTCGTTGTTCTGAGTTACTTTTTGAAATAATAAGGTGTTATCCCATTTAAAAGGCCCCATAGCAATTTCTTTATTCGCTTTTACATCAAAATATATGGTTTTAGACGATGCTTGAGTTACACTAACAACAGAATCGGAAATGGCTTGTGGGCTATCTGAAAATTCAAAATAGGTTAGATTTTTAATTCGAGAAAAAGAAGCTTCGATATTAACCCACTTGGGCATTTGCAGAAAAGCAGTAAATTTTTGCTGTTCTACCTCATCAAGGTCTTTGCGCCAATTGTATGCTTTATAATCACTTTGAAACATATGGTACTGTAAATCTGGACTTGTCTTTTCTATAAGCAATTTAGCTCCGAATTTATTTTCTTTGCCAAAATGATAGGCTGCTTCGGTATCCAATATATTTCCAGCGTACTCTCCTAGTATCTTGGCCACCAAGTTAGCTCGTAGGCTTATTTGATTAAACTGATTAGAATAAAAAGCTTTGAACTGCAAAATATCATCTTTCAAATTATTTGGAATTGTCTGGGTATTGAGAACAACCTTGCGCCTGTAGCCGTAATTTAAATGACTATATTCCAATCCGGCTTTTAGGTAGCCAATATTTTTAAGATTTGATGCCAGGTTAAAAGCATTGTTTAGTTGTTGGTATTCGGTTTCATTGTTGATTTTTAATTCGGTAAAGCTAGCACCAAATCCGTCAAAGGCATTTTGTTGAAAATAGTTGTACTCCTTGTCTGTGAAATTAAAGTAATGATTGAGCGATAAGGCACCAGCTCCTGCATTCTTATCGGCTGCAATGAGATGATACGTTTGATCGAGTACAAAACGTTTGTGGTAAAACTTGCTTTCGGCATCTTGAAAATTGACTGCCAGTAGGGTGCGGTCATCAAACTCTCCCGATTTACTTTTATATTGTTCAATCGCTAAGTTCGTTAGCCCGCCGTTTTCTTGAGTACTCAAATCTTGAGAAACAAAATGGGTCTTTAATACATAGCGTTTATTATCGCTCGTATAACTACCACCAAGCCTAAAACTTCCTTGACTGGTCAAGTTGTTTTTGTATCGACCTAGTGAGCGTAAACCTCTATACCCTATAAAAAAGTTAAGCTTTTTACTGATGTTTGAGGTAAAAAAGGCATCTAAACTTTGGCCTTGCTCCAGTGTGGTTTTAAAATACAATTCGGTTAACGGGGTGGGTACGTGATAATAGGACACATCTTCTAAACCTAAAATTGGGTGTTGTTTTGCGTGCATTCCTATATCTGATATCGCATTATTCTTAATTTTATTAGCTAATTGCGTATATCCTTCCCCTATATTTGAATACGCCCGTTTGTCAAAATTATCTTTACGCAGGTAATTGTATTTATAAAATTTTGCAATGCTAAGTGTAGTATCTACAAAAGTGGTATCCTGAGTATGACTAATTATTTTATAATCTGTTATGGGCGGCTTTTCACGATTGTCAACCACCGATTTTTGCTTCATCTGGTCTGATCTATTACCAAACTGACCAGCATCACCACGAAGCGTTTGTGCACAAATATTTTGGCCAACGAGAATAATTAGTAAAAGGAATAAATTCTTAAACATAGTGCTTTTTAAGTAAGGCAAAAGTATCATTTTTTTGTTAAACAGGATTTATCAAATTATAAGTACTTCTTTTTAATTATCTTGTATTTTTGTACTATGCTACCAATACAATATAGTACTCATAATTACGAATGCGGAACCGATGAAGCTGGACGCGGATGTCTTGCTGGTCCTGTTACCGCTGCAGCGGTGATTCTTCCGCCACATTTTAAACATGCTTTTTTAACCGATAGCAAGAAACTAACACCCGCCCAGCGCGAAAAACTTTGCCCTATCATCAAAAAAGAAGCTTTAGCATTTGCCATAGTACACGTAAGTGAACAAGAAATAGATGAAATAAATATTTTGCAGGCATCGCTATTAGCTATGCGACGAGCCATTGAGCAACTTAGTATAAAGCCAGATTTTATTGCTGTTGATGGCAATAAGTTTACTCCCATAAATGGAATCCCGCATCAATGCATTGTAAAAGGTGATGCCAAATTTTTAAATATTGCCGCGGCCTCTGTTTTGGCTAAAACTGCTAGAGACCAACATATGTTGCAAATTCATGAGCAAGCCCCTATTTATAATTGGGCCAAGAATAAGGGTTATCCTACTGCAGAACATCGAGCTGCTATTCGCTCGCATGGAGCCAGTTCACATCACAGAAAAAGTTTTAGGTTATTACCAGAACAATATACTTTAGCCTTATAATTTTATAATTTTGTTTAAACAAGTTACGCCTAAGATGACAAGAAAGATATTATACTTATTTTTAACCTTTTCCGTTTTACTCTCGAGTTGCCAAAAAGAAAAGCAGCTTCAACGAGATTTATTTGAAGCCATACCTCCAAAGACGTTTGCGGTCTTAAAAACAAGTGACCTTTCCCTCTTTATCAAACAATTAAATAATCAAGAATGGTTGAATCAACAGGAATATGATGGGTTTTTGACATATTTTACACAATCATTTTTAAACGGCAACTATTTAAAATTAGAAGAAGAGAGCCTGATTTGTTTTACCCCTGCTGGTAAGGATAGCCCTGCCATCACCTTACTAAGCAAGCATACCCCAGAGTTAGTTGATCTAGAGAAAATCAAAGACAAGAAAGTTACCAGTTACACCTATAACAAAGCTACCGTAAAGCATTATAACTTAAATAGCGTTGAAGCCTACACGGTACAATTAGATCAACTTTATGTCGTGAGCACCTCAAAACTAGTCTTAGAAAACATTATTAGAAATTTTGAAACATCCATTCCGCAACCGGCTGGTCTAGAAAAAATTTATGAAACCGGTGCTAGCGCAAAATTTGCACTTTTCTTTAATTTCCCTGAGGTTATAGCGCATTTTGATCAATATTCTACCCGCACTTTTAATAACTTAAAAGAGTTTACGGGCTGGAGCATGTTAGAAATCAATCTAGAGAAAGAAAAAATTCAGTTAGACGGTATTACTCAGGCTGTTCCTGCACAAAGCGCTACGCTAAACGCTTTTGCTTCGGTTAAACCACAAAAAAGTGAATTGGCCGCCGTGGTGCCTTTAAATGCCTACGCTTACACCAGTTTTACTTTTGACCAAGGCAAAAAACTTATTGAAGCATTAGGTAATGAAAAAAAGAACTCCAAAACCAAAGACAGCCTCAGTTTAGCCGAAACTTTAGTAGAAATTGGTAGCATACACTTACCTCAAGGGGAAGTTGTTGCAGCGCGAGCACTAGATATTAGTTTGAGTAAAGAAGCTTTATTGGCCCATACGCAAGTAAGCAAAAATTTTAGATCTATAGATATTTTTAAATTTGATAATGCTGACTTGTTTAGAAAACAGTTCTATCCTTTAATTACGGCAAAGAAACTAGGTTATTACTGCTTTTTAGATAATTACCTCATCTTTGCTGAAAAAATAGCGAATATAGAGCATATTATTGCCAATTATTTAAACGAGTCTACCTTAATCAATCAAAACTACTACAAAGAAACACTTTCATCGCTAAGCGATTATTCGAGTATACTTAGCGTAAGTTTAAACGATAACTTCAAAAACCTCCTAAAAGATAGGCTTAAATCAAGTCTTACAAAAGATATAGAGCAAATAAAAACCAGTGGATTTCCTATAGCTGCCACGCAATTGGTATATGACACTAATTTTGCCCACGTGCATATGGTTATGCAAAAAATTAATCGGTCAAAGGGTAATCAAAACGCCATACAGGTAGGCACCATAAAAACAGAGAAACCCATTAACAAAGCTCCTTTTTTCTTCCCATATTGGCGTACGGGTGAGCAATATATTGCAGTTCAAGACATAGACCATTTGCTGCAAGTTTTCAATTACAGAGGAGAGCTTATATTTAGCAAAGCGTTAGAAGGACCCATCTTAGGAGAACCTCAAGTAGTAGATCTTTATAATAATAGCCGTTTGCAACTCGCTTTTTCCACTCCACATCAACTGCATATTTTGGCGGTAAATGGTAAATCGGTAAAACCCTTTCCCCTTCAATTTAAATCGCCACAAACCCAAGCCTTGGGCGTATTTGATTATGCTAACAACCACAATTATAGATTTGTAACCACCCAAAACAATGTAGTCTTAATGTGGGATAAAAACGGAAAACCGGTAAAAGGCTTTCAAATGAAACCCACCTCATCACCTATCTTAAACACGCCTAATCATTTACGCATTGAATCTAGAGATTACATCAGTGTACCCGAAGAAAATGGCAACTTACACTTGTTAAGTCGTACCGGTGAAGAGCGCTTAAAAATTAAAGAGAAAATAGATTTTAGCTCAGCGCAATGGCAAGTAGAAAAAAATAAATTTTCCAGTTTAGATACTAAAGGTAAAATATTAATTGATGAAAAAGCTAAGCTTACGCGGAAGGATTTAGGTTTGCAAGAAAATCATACTGCTGCCTTTAAAAATGGTACTTGGGCCATTAGTAACGAAAATGAGTTGCTTATAAATGATAAGCGTATTCAACTTGATTACGGTTTATACACCCAACCCGCTATTTTTGAATTCAATAAACAAACCTATATTACCATAACCGATACTCAAGCACAAAAAGTCTATGTTTTTGATAAAAACGGAGAACTGCTACCTGGTTTCCCCGTTTATGGTAATTCTCGCGCAAGCATAGAAAATATTGATGCTAAGGGTAAGTTAGAATTAATTGTACAAGGTGAAAAAAACAGTGTTTTAATTTATCAACTTAATTAAAACTTATTGGTTTTGTTGATTTATTTCGGTTTCGATTTCAGAAACGCTCATTAGTGTATTATGCACGGGACAACGATTGGCAATCGCAAGTAGTCGCTGCTCTTGTTTAGCATCAATACTCCCTTTATAAGTGATTTTTCGTTTAAACACATCCTGCTTAATGCTTTTGCCCGCTTCTTCTCGTTCTATTTTATCATGTTGGGTGAGCACATTAATTTGTTCTACTGGCCACTTTTTATGATCAATATACATCCGTAAAGTCATGGCGGTACAAGCAGAAAGTCCTCCTGCTAAAAATTCAAATGGATTAGGTCCTTTGTTTTTACCTCCAACCTTCTTGGGTTCGTCGGCTAATAAATAATGACTCCCTACTTGCATGTGCGTAGTAAACCCATCTTCTACGTGCAAATTTGCGGTAGCCGAATCTTGTGTTTGAGCTACTTCGCTTTCTATTTCTGGGAGATAGCGTTGGGCCCAAGATGCTATTAATTGCCCTGCATAAACAGCATCATTTTCATTTGAAAGTAAATGGTCTGCGCTGTCTAAACTCACAAAACTCTTAGGATGCATCGCGGCAACATAAAGTTCTTGTGCGTGTTTAATAGCAACTACCTCATCGTGAGGCGCATGCAAATTCAAATAAGGAAGACGCAATTCTTTTAGCGCTTTAAGCGGATTATGCTCTTCTAAGTCTTGAATAAATTCTTGTTTAAAGGTAAATTTTCGTCCGGCTAACACCACCTGTGCTTCCCCTTTTTTCTGTATTTCTTCTTGTGCAGCACCAAATAGGTTTTTAACATGGCTAGTATGACTGGGACTGCCAATACTAACCAAAGCTTTTAAAGTGGGTAAATGGCGTGCTGCTAATATAGCTGCTGCTCCTCCTAGCGAATGCCCTACCAGCAAGCTAGGCGCTTGGTAATTCTCTTCTAAATAAGCTGCGGCATCTAGCAAATCGGTGACATTGCTAGAAAAAGTAGTCTCAGCGAAATCACCCTCACTTTGTCCCAAACCAGTAAAATCAAACCGAAATACGGCAAAATCATTTTGAGTTAGCGCTTTACTAATGTTTCTAAAACCTTTTAAATCTTTTCCGCAAGTAAAGCAATGCGCTAATAACACATATTGCTTGGGTTTAGCAAAAGCGGGAAGATCTAAATGAGCTCTTAAGCTATGGCCCTCTCTATTGGTGAATGTTATTCTTTGGGTGTTCATAAATCATAATTCAATTGTGCTTCAAACCGTTTTTCAAAATGTTTAAGCATTATACTTTTCACTTCCGACAGCGGAATTTCTTCCTTTCCTAGCTCAACATTCAGCGAAGTAACCGCTTTATCTTCTATACCACACGGAACTATATGGTCAAAGTAACCTAAGTTGGTGTTCACGTTGAGCGCCAGCCCGTGCATAGTAGTCCATCTACTAGCACGCACCCCCATCGCACAGATCTTGCGTGCAAAAGGAGTACCCACATCTAACCACACACCTGTTTCGCCTTCGCTTCTTTGGGCTTTAATACCATACTCGGCCAAAGTTAAAATAACCACTTCTTCAAGAAACCTAAGGTATTTATGAATATCGGTAAAAAAATTTTCTAAGTCTAAAATAGGATAAGCCACCAATTGTCCTGGTCCGTGATAAGTAATATCGCCGCCTCGATTAATTTTATAAAAACGCGCACCTATGTTTTTTAAGTTAGCTTCATCGAGTAACAAGTTTTTAGCATCTCCATTTTTACCCAAGGTGTAAACGTGCGGATGCTCTACTAAAAGTAGATGATTTTTTGTTGCATCATTTTTATCTTCACGTCTATTGGCCACCTTAGTATCTATGATTTGTTGAAATAATTGTTCTTGAAAATTCCAAGTTTCTTGAAAATCTTTGAATCCTAGTTCGGTTACAGCAATTGATTTGTTTTGCATCTCTTATGTGTGTAGGTCTTAATATGTGTGTAGGTCTTAAAATGAGGATAAAGATACAATTCCTCTCTAAAAGAGGAATGAATTTTAAGCTTAGCTTAAGGTTTTATGAACATCTGTAAACGAAATAAATCGAGATTTTTGATTGCTATAAAGTTTGTAAGTATCTTTGCGCCTTTAATAATAAAATATAGTTATGCAATTATCTGAACAGGAACTTGTAAGAAGAGAAAAACTTGCTTCTCTTAAAAAGATGGGTATAAATCCTTACCCAGCCGAATCTTATCACGTTAGTCATACATCGGCTAGCATAAAAGATCAGTTTAAAGAAGGGAAACAGGTAAGTATTGCTGGTAGACTGATGTCTAGACGTATACAAGGAAAAGCTTCTTTTGCAGAACTACAAGATAGCGAAGGCCGCATACAAGTATATTTTAATCGAGATGAAATTTGTAGCGGTGAGGATAAAACATTATACAATGAAGTTTATAAAAAACTTTTAGATATAGGAGATTTTATAGGAATCGAAGGTGAGCTTTTTAACACACAAGTGGGCGAAAAAACCGTATTGGTTAAAAACTTTACCTTATTGAGCAAGGCGCTTAAACCTTTACCTTTGCCCAAGGTAGACAAAGAGGGCAATGAGTATGATAAATTTAATGATCCAGAATTACGCTATCGCCAGCGTTATGCCGATTTGGCGGTTAACCCTAAAGTTAAAAATATCTTTATAAAGCGCACCAAATTGTTTAACGCCATGCGTGAGTTTTTTAATGAGCGAGGATATTTTGAAGTTGAAACGCCAATATTACAGTCTATACCAGGAGGTGCAGCTGCTAGACCTTTTGTAACGCATCACAACGCTTTAGACATTCCTTTATATTTAAGAATTGCCAATGAGTTGTATTTAAAGCGACTTATCGTTGGTGGTTTTGATGGGGTTTATGAATTTTCTAAAAATTTTAGAAATGAAGGGATGGATAGAACCCATAATCCAGAATTTACCGCAATGGAAATTTATGTGGCTTACAAAGACTACAATTGGATGATGGATTTTACCGAGAAACTAATAGAGCATTGTGCCATCGCTGTTAACGGTACGACCAAAGCTACTTTTGGACAGCACGAAGTGGATTTTAAAGCTCCGTATAAACGGGTTACCATGACCGATGCAATTAAAGAATTTACTGGCTATGATATTACAGGAAAATCTGAAGAAGACCTCCGCCAAGCAGCTTTAGATATGGGAATTGAGGTAGATGAAACCATGGGTAAAGGAAAGCTTATTGACGAGATTTTTGGTGAAAAGTGCGAAGGCAATTATATTCAACCTACCTTCATAACCGATTACCCTAAAGATATGAGTCCGCTTACCAAAGAACACCGGGATAATCCTGAACTTACCGAGCGATTTGAATTAATGGTTTGCGGTAAAGAGATTGCCAATGCCTATTCTGAGTTAAATGACCCAATTGACCAACGAGAGCGATTTGAAGAACAATTGCGTTTGTCTGAAAAAGGAGACGATGAGGCTACAGGTTTTATAGATGAAGATTTCTTACGTGCATTAGAATATGGTATGCCCCCTACTTCTGGCCTAGGTATTGGGATGGATAGATTAATGATGTTTTTAACCAACAATCCATCTATACAAGAAGTATTGTTTTTCCCTCAAATGAAACCTGAACGTAAAAAGGTGGATTTAACGGAAGAGGAAAAAACGGTTTTAGAATTACTAAAAAAAGATTCTCCGCAAGCCTTAGAAAGTATTAAAGCGTCTTCTGGCTTAAGTAATAAAAAATGGGACAAAGCCATCAAAGGTTTACGCAAACATAATCTTGCCACAGTCAATAAAACCGATGATGGTTTGTTAGTAGCCCTAGAAGAATAAATTCTTTTATAAATTTAAAATGAATAGTAAAAGGAATCATTCAAAACCGAATGATTCCTTTTCTTTTTGTACCAGCTGAAGCAAGAATAAGTTATTTAATATTAAAATGGTTATAGTGCTATATACTTCGCTACCAAGTAGTATCTAAACAGATTTTGGCTTTATTACTTTAATTTTTAAAATTCTTAGCTTGACTTTTTCATTATTCTGGCAGACTATAATTAGAATAGATTTTTACCTCTCTTGCATATACTTTTGCTCCAAAAAAATTCTCTTCTTCTATTAAATATATGGTTTTATAGACCAAAATATTATAAAGTTCTATAACATCAAATCGCTCAAAAAGTTCTGGATATAAGATTTTATCTTGGTTGTTCTTGATCCAAGTGGTGTCTATAAGTTTTAAATCGGGGATTTTTAAAGAAGCATTTAAATACCGACTTTTAATAAATGTAATAAAATCTTTTTCATAAAATACATTATTTTTAAAATATATAGTCTTCCAATAGTCATAATCTCCTGCATAAGATCTATTTTTTAAACCGATTAAGCGTGTTTGTTGATTATTCCCTTCGTCATAATACACATACAATGTATCTTTTTCATGATACATCTCTTTTAACTCTTTGTATGAGTTTTGAGCAGTTAATTTTATAGAAAATAACGTGAAAAATGTAATAATAAGGAGTTTCATAAATTTAATTTTTGCTTAAAAAAAGGAATCTCACATGCAAGCGAGATTCCTTTTTTTAAGTAAATTTTGATTCGATTAGAACAGTCCGCCTAGACCTCCTCCTTTTTTATCTCCTCCAAATAATTTTCCCGCTACATCATCCATAACGCTACCATCGCCATCGGCATCAAGCAATGCGTTTAGCATAGAGCCGTCTTGCTTTCCACTAGTACCCATTGCCGAGCCTAAAAGCGAAGAAAGATTAGCACCTCCCTCTTGTTTTTGTTTTCCTAAAAAGCCCATTACTACTGGCATGGCCATTTTTATTATTTTAGCAATAGAACTGGCGTCTACTCCAGTCATTTTAGAAATATTTTGGGTAAGCGCATTTTGTTGACTACCGCCTAGCACATGACCTAAAATACTTCCTCCTTTATTCAACAATTCGCTTTTATCTCCACTCAACAAACCGCCTAAATTATTCAATATAGACCCGTTATGCTCGCTAGAATTCAAGGCTTTTTCTAAACCCTCCTGTGAACCGCTAGAATCTCCTTTCATAGCACCTAGAATGGCAGGCAAAGCCATAGACAAAACACTGCCTGTTTTTTCTTTAGAAACTCCCGTTTCTTCACTCGCCCCAGCAATCAATTCTTGTCCTGCTGTGGTCTTTAATAAATCTAATATAGAAGACATACTTTTAATTTTTATTAGGAAAGGTACTACTTTTTTCAAATAAATTAAAGAAAGCTTCCAATTTATCGCATTCGTAATTAAACCTTTGTTATATTTCGCAGTCTTTTTAATAGAAACATTCTAAATTAATAAAAATGAGTAAATCATTAACCAAACTGGCCTTGGTCGGATTGTGCTTATCTTTGGGAAGCTGTGGGGTTTTTCAAAAAAAACCAACCGAACCCGCCAAGAAAAACGCAGTAACCAAAGGGGATATAAAACCGTATGAACAAGTAATCACCAAAAAAGCTAAAACAGACGAGGGACTGTTCAAGGTACATTACCTTGATAAAAAATATATGTTTGAAATACCCGATTCTTTATTGAATCGCGAGATGTTAATGGTTACCAGAATAGCAAAAACCGCTAGCGGAATTGGCTTTGGTGGTGGTAAACAAAACACCAAAGTATTGCGTTGGCAAAAAAAGGGCGACCGTGTTTTACTTAGAGTAGTATCGCACAATGTGGTCGCAGCCGATAGCTTACCGGTTCACGAAGCGGTTGTCAACTCAAATTTTGAACCCATCCTATATGCCTTCCCTATTAAGGCCTTTAAAAAAGATTCTTTAAGTAAGTCTACGGTAATTGATGCAACAGATTTATTCGAGAAAGACGTAGCAGCCTTAGGTTTTCCTCAAGCTAGGAGAAAATCGTATAAAATAGGAGGTCTAGATAAAAACAGGTCGTATATAGACACCATTAGATCTTATCCGCAAAATATTGAGATACGTCATGTAAAAACTTACAAAGCGGGTAACCCTCCTTCCAATTCTTCAACAGGCTCTATCTCTGTAAAAATGAGTAACTCTATGGTGTTATTACCTAAAGAACCCATGAAAAGAAGATACTTTGATGAGCGAGTAGGTTGGTTTGCAAGAAGCCAAACCGATTATGGTCTAGAGGCGCAAAAAAGTAAAAGCGTAAAATATTTAGATCGTTGGCGATTAGAGGTTAAAGAAGAAGACAGAGAAAAGTTTCTTGCTGGTGAGTTGGTTGAACCTAAAAAGCAGATTGTTTATTATATAGATCGAGCTACACCCAAAAAATGGATTCCTTACATTAAACAAGGTGTTGAAGATTGGCAAGTTGCCTTTGAAGCAGCAGGATTTAAAAATGCCATAATCGCTAAAGAAGCGCCAAGCAAAGAAGAAGATCCAGACTGGAGCCCAGAAGATGTTCGCTATTCTGTAGTAAGGTATTTGGCTTCTCCTATACCTAACGCCAACGGTCCGCACGTATCTGATCCTAGATCGGGAGAGATTTTAGAATCAGATATCAACTGGTACCATAATGTAATGACTTTATTAAGAAACTGGTTCTTCGTGCAAACGGCTGCCATCAACGAAGATGCAAGAGGGGTTGAATTTAAAGACGAGGTAATGGGAAGACTCATTCGCTTTGTATCATCGCACGAGGTAGGACACACCTTAGGCTTACCTCACAATATGGGAAGTAGTGTTGCTTATAACGTAGAAGCTTTGCGTGATCCTGAGTTTACAAAAAAATACGGCACCGCTCCTTCGATTATGGATTATGCGCGTTTTAATTATATCGCTCAACCTGGCGATGGCGATGTAGCTTTAATGCCTAATATTGGTGTTTATGACAAGTACAGCATCAACTGGGGGTATAGACCCATCTTAGATAAAACAGCCGAAGAAGAAAAGCCTATTTTAGATAGCTGGATTTTAAAACATGCGGGAGACCCTATGTACCGTTTTGGAAAACAACAAGGGGGTAGTGTTATCGATCCGAGTTCGCAAACCGAAGATCTAGGGCATGACAGTATGCTCGCCTCTGAATACGGAATTAAAAACCTAAAGCGTATTGTTCCTAATTTAATTGAATGGACTGCAGAAGACGGTAAAAATTATGAAGATTTAGGCGAACTTTATAAGCAAGTGTTAGGGCAATTTAATCGATATATGGGGCATGTTACTGCAAACATTGGTGGTATTTACGAGCACTATAAAACTTACGACCAAGAAGGTGCTGTTTATACGCACGTCGATAAAGAAAAACAAAAACGAGCAATGGCTTTCTTACAGCAGCATTTATTTACCACTCCAGATTGGATGCTTGATAAAGACATATTCAATAAAATAGAATATGACGGAAGTGTAGAAAGAATTAGAGCTTACCAAGTACGTACCCTAAATAATCTACTTGATTTTGGAAGAATGGCTAGGTTAATCGAAAATGAGAACATAAACGAAAATGCTTATGGTCTTTTAGATATGATGACCGAGTTGAGAGCGGGGATTTTTAGCGAATTGGCACAGGGTAAAACTATTGATGTATATCGTCGAAACCTACAGCGTGCTTATGTTGACCGTATGCAATACTTGATGACCGAAAAACAGAACAAGATACCTTCAAGATTAAGAAGCTGGATTAATCAGAGTGGTATTAATGTGGCTCAAAGTGATATTAGACCAGTGGTACGCGCCGAATTAAATAATTTAAATCGACAAGCGCAACGCGCCATCTCACGTACCTCAGATCGTATGAGTAGATATCACTTACAAGATCTAGTAGAACGAATAGATGCCATTTTAAATCCAAATGATTAATACAATCTCATCTTATTAATTACAAAAAAAACCGATGCCTAGGCGTCGGTTTTTTTATATATAAAATCCGTAAAGCTATAGATTATTCTATCTTGGTGTGCTTTTGTTGGTAATAGAAGGCGGGCACTAATAAAAGTAAAAACAAAGGTTGAATTAAGAATCGCCGTATATAAAAAAAGCTCATATAGGTATCGGGACCTAAATTTTCATAATAATAAATAAACAGTCCGATTAACGGAAATAGCGCAAAAGCATAAAATACTATAGCAAACAACCTTACCGCTCGGCGTTTAAAAAGTAAAACCAACACCCCTATACTTAATAAACTATTGAGTAAATACCGCAATAGTGTAGGATATAGTACCTCGCCTAGATCATAATTAGCCCTTGGTTTTTGCAAAAAATTCCCTTTAAAGAAATCGATCAGTGGATCGGCAAATAATTCGTTTTCAAAAAAACGTACAGCAACCAAAGCAAGTATCAAAAGAGCAACCCCTAAATATTTAATAATATGCATCTTACTTCTTTTTTTCGACCCCTACGCGCATCCATAATAACCAAAGTACAAATACCACCCCATATATAAAACCAGGAAAAACAATATCGTGTAAAACGCGCTGGTAATCAGGGTATTCATACATACCAATACACAACAATGAAATCCGCAAAACGTTGAGCAGGTAAATAAACACCAATCCAAAGAGAATAAAAGCTATTGTCTTTAGCCACTGTGCATGAAAGGCAATTACAAATGCGATAAAAAGAATGATTACCGCCACAGCATTGCACCCCTCAACAATACGCGCTAAATATTCGCCTTCTACAAAATACTTCATACTGGCTTCGTAGGGATGCGGCACGGCATGCGCGTCATAACCTAAAAACTGAGTAAGACTTAAACTTTGTCTGGTAACCCAATGCGTCACCCAATCGGGGTAATATTTCTCTGAAAAATCTAAATTCAAGTATTGATTGTAGCAATAGCTTAAAAGCAGGTAGCTACCGCCAAAAAGACCAAGAAATTTTAAAACGGCCTTGTTCTTTTTAAGTATTTTGATCATAGCAAAAATTCTATTCAAATTTAAGATTTTTTAACTTATAACCTTGATCAGAAAAATATACTTTTGCCAAAAAAAGTTATGGATTTCAAACTGTTAGAACAAGAGGCGCTTTCTATTTTAAATAAAGAAGAATTAACAATAGACCAACGTATGGAGTTGGTCTGCCAGTTATTACAAGAAAAGGTAGCCTACTATGACTGGGTAGGATTTTACTTTAAAAATGGAGAAAAGCCCGAGCTTAAGTTAAGCGCCTATGCCGGCGAACCAACCGAGCACACCATCATACCTTTTGGAAAGGGTATTTGCGGACAAGTGGCCGAGTCTAACCAAAATTTTGTAGTACCCGATGTGCAGGCGCAAGATAATTATATCTCTTGCAATATCAACGTGAAGAGTGAAGTGGTGATTCCGCTATTTGTAAACGGCGAAAACATAGGCCAAATAGACATAGATTCTAATACTGCCAATGCCTTTAACGAAGCAGATGAACGTTTTCTTGAGAAAATTAATGCCGCTGTAGCGGATATTTTAATGCGTAATAAAGCCTAATCTACCCAAAACAAATCGGCAGCAATGCCATCGGTTAAAAATTTAGCGGTTGAGCCAATGATCAAGTGTTCGTCACGGAGAATCAAACGGCTTGCCGCCAAATGTTCACTGGCTTGTGCTAGCAAATATTGAGAAAATAGACTACCAAAACGCTGCTGCACCTCAATTAAAGGAATGCCCCACATTGTTCGTAAACGCGTCATAACAAACTCATTATAAGCATCTTTACTTGTAAGCTCTTCATATTCAAACGGCCTTGTATCTTGAAGTAAGGCGCGTATATACTTTATGTTGTGCGCAAGATTCCAAGAACGCTGCCCGTTGCCGTAGCTGTGGGCACCAGGACCAATACCTAAATAAGGTTTACCCAACCAATAGCCCATATTATTCTGGGAGAAAAAGCCAGGTTTACCAAAATTAGAAAACTCATAATTTATAAAACCTTGTGCTTTTAGTTTGCTTTGCAGCAATTCAAAATGAGCTTTAGCCAAAGCCTCATCTACAGGGGGTATTTTTCCAGTTTTAATAAAATTCTCTAATGCAGTCTTGGGTTCAACGGTAAGCGCGTAACTCGATATATGTGGGATATCAAGCAATAAGGCTCGGTCTATATTTTCTTCCCAACGCTGCAGACTCATTTTTGGAATACCATAGATTAAATCGAGTGAAAGGTTCTCAAAATAATCTTTTGCCCAAACAATTGCTTGTTGGGCTTCTTGCGCATTATGTGCGCGATTCATCAATTGTAAATCCGATTCAAAAAAAGATTGCACTCCTATGCTCAGTCGGTTTATACCTGTTTTAGATAGTGCTTCTAACTTTTCCCTACTTAAATCATCTGGATTTGCCTCTAAGGTGATTTCGGCTTTTTCATCTACCGCATAATTATTTTTAATACAGCTTAGTAGTTCGTTTAATTGCGTGATGCTTAAAAGGCTGGGCGTTCCTCCTCCAAAGTAAATCGTTTTCACATTTTGATTCAGTTCTGCTTTACGCAGAATTAATTCCTTTTTTAAGGCTTCCACCATTTGGGGTTGACGCTTTAAAACGGTAGAGAAATGAAAGTCACAATAATGACAAGCTTGCTTACAAAACGGGATGTGTAAATAGATACCGGCCATGCTTATTTTTTGTTTTTCTCTTCAATCCACCGCGCCATATACTTGGTACTTTGTAGCGTATGATGTTGCAATAAACTCCCCATAAAGTTTCTTTCTCGATGAGCGGGTAACCGCTTGAGCAAATGTTCTACCTGCTGCATGAAAATGGGTTCAAACTCATTTTTTTGAAAACGATTCTTTATGATAGCAAATCCATTTTTTCGAGCAGTAAGCCAGCGTTTTTCTCGGGTATACAATTGTATGGCAGCTTGAGCCAATTCATCGGCTGTATTGGCTATCTCGCCACTCCATGGTAGCGATCCGCCTATACCCTCTGCCCCTATCATGGTGGTAATACTTGGGGTCCCCACCGTCATAGCTTCTACAAATTTACCTTTTAAACCTGCACCAAAACGCAGTGGAGCCAATAATAGTCGAGCCGATTGCATTACTTCTAGTGCGTCATCTGCTCTACCGTGTACCAAGAAACCTTCAGGCTCGTTGTGCAATTGTTTCACTTTTTTCTTAGCATAAGCGCCATAAATATGCAGTTTAACGCCGGGTAAGTCTTTTCTGATTTTTGGCCAAACCGATTCTTTTAAAAAACGGACAGCATCCCAATTGGGTTCGTGTAAAAAGTTGCCGATAAATAAAAAGTCTTTTCGCTGACTAAATTCTGGTAGATTTTCTTGTTGTTCTGGTGGAATTTCGTCGAGCAGAAAAGGCAGATAAAACAACAAATTCTCATCTATCTTAAAGGTTTTAAGCAATAAGTCCATTTCGGCTTCAGAGATAATCAAAGTCAAATCGCATCGCAAAATACTGGCTATTTCTCTTTTGGCCTCATCAGAAAACAGATCTGCTTTGCTTAAATCTCTTTTTGCTTTCAAGGCTAAAGATCGTGCTTTTCTAAAGAAGTGTAAATCTTCTGTATCTAAAATCCGTAAAGCATTGGGGCAATTTTTTGCAACGCGCCAGCCGTATTGCTCTTCCATCATAAATCGGTCAAAAAGTACCGCATCTGGATCAAGTTGTGCTAACCATGTATTTACCGATTCATCGTTAGGCTGTATGCTAACTTTTTCTACTCCCAAGTTCTCTAGAGTAACCGCATACTGGCTATTTTTTGCAGCGCTAGCATAGGTGATTTTCCAATTTTTATCTAAGAACAATTCCAACAATTGCATCATTCTACTCCCCGCAGCACTCGATTTGGGCTCGGGCCATAAATATCCTATAACAAGCAAATGCTTCATAATGTTAATATTATCTAGTATTAAAAAAACAGCTCGACTTTTATTCGTAATTTTAAGCTTAGCAAATTCATTTAAAAAATGAGCCCCAAAGAAAACAAACTTAACCCAAATAAGTGGGTAGAGCGCTATGCCGATTTTCTTTTTAACTATGCCTTTGTTCGCCTAAACAATAAAGAAATTACCAAAGACCTAGTTTCGGAAACCTTCTTAGCCGGTCTTAAAGCAAAAAAGAGCTTTAAAGGCCAGGCTAGCGAACGCACCTGGTTAACGGCCATATTAAAGCGTAAAATTATAGATTATTACCGAAAGGCCAGCACAAAAAAGCAAAAAGCAGGAGTCGATTTTAAAGATTTGTCTATTGGGGAGAACAACAATTATATTGAAGATCGCCTCGCCAGAGAACCCGGTCTTAATGCAGAAGAACATATGGTTAATCTAGAATTACGCGAGGCCATATTCAATTGTCTGAATAAACTACCCGATAAACAAGCTCAAGTATTTATTATGAAAAGTATTGAGCACAAATCTACCGATGAAATTTGTAATGAAATGGGGCTTTCTTCGTCTAATTTTTGGGTAATGATTCATCGGGCGCGCCAAAAAATGGCTGAATGCCTCGAAAAACAATGGCTGTAATGAAACATCATAAAGACAAACAGACTAGTATTTGTGAACGCTTGGCAATTTATTACGATAAAATGCAATACCAGCCCATAAGTTGGAGAAAAAGACTACGGGTTTACGGGCATTTGCTACTTTGTAAAGCCTGTAAAAAGTATGCTAAACGGAGTGCTAAACTTACGCGATTAATGCAGCAGTTTCCGCATCAAAAACTAAACGCAAAAGATCTCGATTACTTAAAAAGTAAATTACAAGCTAATAATACCATTGCCCCAACTGGTACAGCAACCACCAAAAAATAGGCAAAGACTCCAACCAAAAATCGGCATAATGTTTTGGTTGTTTTATATCCGCGAAAGCTAAAAATAAAATACCCATTACACTAGTTACAACTGAAGCATACCAAAACACAGCTTTAAATTCATTCAAAAAGCCTAAACCTAGTACTACAAAAAGATACAAAAAGACACCCAAAATTTTGGTATTCATTACACCATAGAGCTGGGGTATGGTTTTTAAATGCACATCATCTCTATTTAAATCTCTTATTTCAAAAACCAAGGTACTCGCAAGCGTAAAAACAAAGACGAGTGCGGTGTAGGCCATCAGGCGCCTTAGCTCCATATTTATAATTGGAATAAGTGGCAGTACTACCACTGTGCAGGCCCAGACCCCAGCAATTATAAAAATCTTTAAGTAAGCGCTATTGCGCCAATTCTGTTTGTTAGCGCCAAGTGGAACAGCGTACAATAACGTAAAAAGCCCCAGTATACCTGCAAACAAAATTTGAGATATTGCTAACTGCAGACAAGTGATTACCAAACCAATTACCGCTACAAATTGAACCAACAATACACTTTTTTTGGTGAGATGAAAGTCAAGGCTTTTAAAGTGTTGGAACGCTGAAAATTTAGCAAAATTATAGCTTACCACAGTCGCAAAAAATACAAACAAATAAAAACTAGGCGCAGCGGTCTGTTGAAAATGTTGAGAAAATAAATGACTTAAAGCGCTAACGGCTAAGCCAACGTGAAGGCTCGCACGAATGTATAGCGCCAAAGCATTTTTAAGAAACTGCATAGGTGCAAAAGTAACTATTTTTAAATCGGTTTAAACACAAAAAAATAAGCATAATTTTTAAGCATAATTACCCCGATAAACTATTTAAATCTAACGAAAAAACGTAATTTTGCAAACCACAAACACAACTTATATTTTAAAGGCATGAATACAAACTCTTTTGCTTTAAGACACATTGGTCCTAGACCTAGTAATATTGATGAGATGCTTACAACCATCGGTGTAGATAGTCTTGATCAATTAATTTATGAAACTTTACCAGATGACATCAAATTAGAAAAAGAAATTGAAGTTGGTGAAGGAATGAGCGAACAGGAATATGCAGAACATATTACCAAATTAGCAAACAAAAATCAAGTTTTTAAAACCTATATAGGTTTAGGTTATCACAACACTAATTTGCCTGCCGTTATTCAACGTAATATTTTAGAAAATCCAGGTTGGTATACCGCTTACACGCCATATCAAGCCGAAATTGCTCAAGGCCGATTAGAAGCTTTGATCAATTTTCAAACCATGATTACTGAGCTTACAGGAATGGAACTGGCCAACGCTTCGCTGCTTGATGAAGCTACTGCAGCTGCCGAGGCTATGGCGTTGCTTTTTGCCGTTCGCGCCAAGGCGAAGAAAAAGGCAAAAGCCAATAAGTTTTTTGTTTCCCAAGAGGTGCTACCACAAACTTTATCGCTACTTGAAACCCGCTCAAAGCCTTTAGGTATTGAATTGGTGGTGGGCGATCACCGCGAATTCGATTTTGACAGCGCCTATTTTGGAGCGCTTTTGCAATACCCCGGTAAGAGTGGTGAGATTTTTGACTACCAAGAGTTTATCGAGAAATGCAAGGCTCTAGAAATAAAAACTGCTGTCGCTGCCGATATACTTAGCTTGGTTAAATTGAAGGCTCCGGGAGATTATGGCGTAGATGCCGTAGTGGGCACCACACAACGCTTTGGTATTCCCTTAGGATACGGAGGCCCTCACGCCGCTTATTTTGCTACCAAAGAGGAGTATAAACGTAATATTCCTGGTCGCATTATTGGCGTAAGTAAAGATAAAAATGGTGAGGTTGCTTTACGAATGGCTTTACAAACCCGTGAGCAACATATTAAAAGAGATCGCGCTACATCAAACATATGTACCGCTCAGGTTTTATTGGCGGTTATGGCAGGTATGTATGCCGTTTACCACGGACCCAATGGATTAAAGTATATCGCCAACCAAGTTCATTATAAAGCTACCACTTTAGCACAAGCTTTAAGCGATTTAGGTTATCAACAGCTCAATAAAACCTATTTTGATACCTTAAGAGTTAAAGCAAATGCCAAGCAAGTGCAAGAAATTGCCGAAGCTAGCGAAATCAATTTTTACTATCCGGCAGAAGATGTGGTAAGCATCAGTTTAAATGAAACGACTTCGATTACCGATCTCAATAATATTTTGGCCGTTTTTGCACAAGTTGCTAAAAAATCGGTAAATCCTATCGAATTAAAGCAAATCGATTTATTACAAGATACCGAAGTTGAGCGCGATACAGATTTTATGCAGCAGGAGGTGTTTAACCGCTACCACTCTGAAACCGAAATGATGCGCTACATCAAAAAATTAGAGCGCAAAGATTTGAGCCTTAATCATTCTATGATTTCTTTAGGATCCTGCACCATGAAACTCAATGCTGCATCAGAAATGCTGCCTTTAAGCGATCCGCAATGGGGTGGTATTCATCCTTTTGTTCCTGTAAGCCAAGCCCAAGGTTATCAAGAAATGCTTAAGCGTTTAGAAGACCAATTAACCGAAATTACAGGTTTTGCAGCGACCTCTTTACAACCCAACTCGGGAGCTCAAGGTGAGTATGCCGGTTTAATGGTAATTAAAGCTTATCACGAATCAAGAGGAGACCATCATAGGAATATTTGTTTGATACCTTCTTCTGCACACGGAACCAATCCTGCTAGTGCGGTTATGGCCGGAATGAAAGTAGTGGTAACCAAAGCAACAGACCAAGGTAATATAGATGTAGACGATTTACGTGAAAAAGCAATTAAATACAAAGATAATTTGGCTGCTTTAATGGTAACCTACCCCTCGACACACGGAGTTTTTGAATCGGCTATTCGCGAAATCACACAAATTATTCACGATAATGGAGGCCAAGTTTATATGGATGGTGCCAATATGAACGCGCAAGTAGGCCTTACTCACCCCGGAAAAATTGGCGCAGATGTGTGTCACCTGAATTTACATAAAACCTTTGCCATACCCCATGGTGGTGGTGGTCCTGGAGTTGGTCCTATCTGCGTTGCAGAGCAACTTGTACCCTTTTTACCAGGTAACCCGGTTATAAAGACAGGAGGAGAAAAAGCCATTTCGGCAATTTCGGCTGCACCTTGGGGCTCTTCATTGGTTTGTCTAATTAGTTATGCCTATATAAACATGTTGGGTAGCCAGGGTTTAAAATCGAGCACCAAACACGCTATTTTAAACGCAAATTATATTAAAAGCAGATTAGGAGATCATTTTAAAACCTTATATTCCGGCGAAAGAGGAAGAGCAGCACACGAAATGATTATTGACTGCCGACCTTTTAAAACCAAAGGGATTGAAGTGGTAGATATCGCCAAGCGATTAATAGATTATGGTTTTCACGCGCCTACGGTATCTTTCCCCGTGGCCGGAACTATGATGATAGAGCCTACCGAAAGTGAAAGCAAAGCCGAGCTAGACCGTTTTTGCGATGCATTGATTGCGATTCGTGAAGAAATTGAAACTTGCCAAAAAGAAGATGAAAACAATGTATTAAAAAATGCGCCGCATACTCTTAGTATGCTAACAGCTGATTCTTGGGAATTACCCTATAGTAGAGAAAAGGCCGCTTATCCGTTAGATTACATCAAAGAAAATAAATTTTGGCCATCGGTAAGACGTGTTGATGATGCTTACGGAGATAGAAATTTAATGTGTACCTGCGAGCCGATTGAAACCTATATGACCTCAGAAGAATAAGTTCGTAATTAGACGTTCTTTCATAGAAAGCCAACAGGTATTAGAATTCCCTTTTTAATTCAACCGCAATAAAGCTTTATTTTACATTTAGGCTTTATTGCGGTTTTTTTATCAGTACTTACCAATATAACCTTAAATCCTCATCGCCTAAACAATAATATGCTTAATTTAGTCGTATAATAAATTGAACTATAAATTTTAGGGATAATAACGCTAGAGTCTAACTTAATGAGAGGATAAACTTTAGCCATAAAAAAGCAAAACTATGTCAATCAAAATAACAGGAGTAGGAAGTTGTATCCCAGATCAAAGAATAAGCAACAAGGATTTTTTACAACACGAATTTCTTAATGAAGATGGGGCTGCCATATCTGGGGGAAATGAAATGATTATAAGAAAATTTAAAAAAATCACAGGTATTGAGGAGCGTCGGTATATAGATCCCGCTTTGAATACCTCTGACTTAGCAGCTATTGCGGCCCAAAAAGCCATCGAAGATGCAGCGATTGATCCAGAGAGCTTAGATTACATCATTGTAGCCCAAAACTTTGGGGATGTTAAACACAACCAAAAACAAAGTGATGCGGTACCGAGTTTGGCTAGCCGAGTTAAACACCATTTAAAAATAAAAAATCCAGCTTGTGTAGCCTACGATCTTGTATTTGGTTGCCCAGGCTGGTTGCAAGGAGTTATTCATGCACAGGCTTTTATTCAGGCAGGAATGGCCAAAAAGTGCCTTATTATTGGTGCAGAAACCTTATCACGAGTGGTCGATAGCCACGATAGAGATAGTATGATTTTTAGCGACGGGGCAGGAGCAACTATAATCGAAGCGGTAAATAACACCGAAAACGATGGAATAATTGCCCATGAAAGTGCAAGTTACACGCTTGAAGAGGCTTATTATTTAACCTTCGAAGCCTCTTATAATAAGAAATTAGAAAGAGACATTCGTTACATAAAAATGAACGGAAGAAAAATTTACAATTTCGCTTTATCTTATGTTCCTCAAGCTATGAAAAACTGCCTAGACAAAAGTGGCTTTCAAATAAATCAACTTAAAAAGATTTTTCTGCACCAAGCCAACGAAAAAATGGATCAGGCGATTTGCGAGCGCTTCTATAAATTGTATAACTTAGAAATGCCACCACATATTATGCCTATGAGCATAGCCGAACTAGGAAATAGTTCGGTGGCTACATTACCTACTTTATTTGATTTGGTAAAGAACAACCAACTAGAAAATCAAGAAGTTAAAACAGGTGATGTTGTTCTATTTGCCAGTGTAGGTGCTGGAATGAATATCAACGCTATGGTCTATAAATTGTAATCAACGTGTACGAAAAAAATTTCCCAAACAAACGCTACAAGCATACCTTGGCTTTTTTAGAAAAGCATTGCCCAGCACCAAAAAGCGTTTTAGACTTAGGTATTGAAAATCCCTTTTCCGAAATTATGAAAAATGCAGGTTACAAGGTAAAAAATACACAAGGCGAAGATCTTGATGTAGATTATCAGATTGCGGCAACTGCCGATGTAGAGCTTGTCACTGCGTTTGAGATTTTTGAGCACTTAATCGCTCCTTTTAATGTACTAAAAGCCATTAAAGCAGATAAATTGGTGGCTAGCATACCTTTAAAATTGTGGTTTGCTCCTGCCTACCGTAGTAAAACAGACCCTTGGGACAGGCATTATCATGAGTTTGAAGATTGGCAATTCGATTGGCTTTTAGAGAAGGCAGGATGGCAAATTAAAGCTAGAGAAAAATGGACCAACCCCGTTAATAAAATTGGTATTAGACCTTTATTAAGAACGTTGACGCCCCGTTATTATATTGTTTATGCAGAAAAAACAGCATAAATAATGTAGAATAGCAGTTTTTTATTTTTTTTATGGCTGCTTTAAAATGAAAATCTACTGGAATTATAAGTCAAAAATCAAGAATAGTACAGCATCCTTATTCGATTTATTAACTGGTTAGAAGCTAAGGTCATTAAAAGACTATTGGTCATAAAAAACAATTGTTGTGTTTAGGCAAAAATTGTAGTTAAGCTATACCAGAAGAATGCTACATTTTTACCTCCTCTGAAATGAGCCCTAAAAGCTTTTAAATTTCGAGTAGATGCCTCGTTCATATTGTACTGTATTTTAAACCTTAGACAGTATACAAATTTTATTACGCTTTAAATCCTACTTGCTTAAAGCTGACTCAGCTCTTTAGTATTCTTACCTTATATCAAAGCAAAATTTAAAACAAATTGTTTCTATTCTAAGTCTATATTGAAGCTATTATGAGTTTACTTTAGTCCACTAATTAGTGGACTCACTGTGGACTCACTGTGGACTCACTGTGGACTCAATACGCTTTTGATATACGTATGAATTAGAGTAAACCGACTTCATCTTGGCTTGAAAGTAAATCTTGGAAGACATCTGGCAATGCTAAAAAGCCTTGATTACACCGTTCATTAGGAAAATTTAGGGCTATGAAAACTCATTATGTATTATGCCTTATCGATGACGCATGAAAGGCTTATTCGAAAATCAAATTAATTTTTCAATTGGCACAGAACTTTTAAGATTTACCCGCTATTGGTTTGAATAGCCTTATAAATTTTAATGCAGCGTATTATAGCTTATCGCTTCAAGGTAAAGTGACCTTTAAAGGTATCTATACGCTCTTCACCGGTTGGTAAAATTTGCTTGTATTCTACACTAAACCAGTAGTCATTTGATGGCATTGGCTTACCGTTAAAGGTACCGTCCCATCCTGGACCACTTGGGCTTAATTGCTTCAATAGCTTACCGTAACGGTCAAAGATAAAGATCTTAGCTCCGATATTGGCTTCTCCTAAACCGATGATATTCCAAGTGTCGTTGTAACCGTCTTCGTTTGGTGTAAAGAACTTTGGATAATCGATGAATGCGATTTCGCGTACCGTTGTTCCACAACCGTTCTTATCTCTTCCGTATACAAAATGTACTCCAGCACTTAATCCGTTAAAGGTAATGCTACCGTCGCTGCCTACAGCGGTCCACGGACCGTTGTCGATATTGAACTCATAATCGCCATTACCGCTGATGTTGATTACCTGAGCCGAGTGTTGCTCATCGAAGGCTAAAGTCAACGGAATCACATCAAACTCTGGTGGGTTACCTGCTGTAAAGCTAGCGCTTGAGCTACTCTCACAGTTAGAGAATACATCGGTTACCGTTACCGTATAGGTTCCGGCTGATATTACCTCAATGCTTGATCCTGTTTCTGGCAATACTCCGCCATCTAATGTCCAAACAAAGCTGTAATTGATCTCATCTAAACCGGTATCAATAAATACGGGGTCATAGTTTCCTCCTTCTACTGGGGTACTGCTATCACTGTCTGCACAGATTACCATACCGTCATAACTACTGATGTCTACAATGGGTCGCGGTGCTATTTCTATGCTTATAGTTGCATAGTCTACACTCTCACATAGGTTGTTGGTATCTTGTACTACTCCTATGATGGTTTGCGGGTTTTCTGTGGTCACATAAGCCGTTAACGTGTTTTGATCTATTGGTGCTGCAGCGTTTAGATAATCGTCTAAACTAGCATAGTAAATCACTCGTGTATTGGCTGGACTACCCGGATTGATTTGTGCATCAAATTGCGTTAAATCAACCGTTGCGGTGTTACCGCCTTGCTCATCGCTACATACTTCTAGAGTAGTATCTATTCCTGCTATTACAGGTCTTGGTTCTACTGTAATTTCTACTCGCCCTACCGCTGCTTGGCATCCGGTATCGGTATAAACTACGCGTATCCAGAAGGTATCTCCTGTTGAAGCTTGGTAGCCATTTGGCACTTCATTGGTATCGTTTTGCGCTCCGATTTGATCAAAGTGGTAACTGATAGCGTAATTGCTCAGGTTCATATCATCGTTCTCATTGGCATCTAGTAAATCGACTAGTACCGATGGGTCTGGTGTAGCTACTGAGGCGTCATACAAGTTATAAGCGATAGCTTCTAAATTGATCGCTGCGGTACCGCTGCTTCCGTCTTCACATAGTGTGTAACCAAACGGATCGATGTTGGTTAACACCGGTACACGTACCGCTTGTATTTCTATAGGTACAATCACAAAACAGAAGTTACCGTTTACTCCGCTATCTACGCGAACATAGATTACCTGAACAGTCATTCCTTGATCGTTTACCGTATTCAAGCTCGGGTCATTGGTGTAGCTGGTTGGGTTGGCGATATACTCTGGTACGGTAGTGTCGCCTGCTTCTGCAGCTGCCTCGCTGGTGTAGTAGCTTAAATCTACATTTTCTCCGGCAGCGATTAAAGCGCCGCTTTGTGTTAAGTCAAAAGCATTGGTGGCTACTCCGTCATTGTCATCATCACATTCTTGTAAACGCAATACATCTGGATCGGTTTCTGATGGACTTGGCAATGGCAATACTTCTATGGTTAAATCTACATACTGCTCACACTGGTTTTGCGTATCGGTATTTACCACCACCACATATATACTTTGTGGGTTGGCGATATTCTCGTAAGCGCTTGGGGTGGCAATAGGTGCGTCTCCATTTAAGTAGGCTTGCTCACTCTCATAGTAAGTAAAGGTATAGTCGTTTGGCGGGAAGTTTTGTCCGCTCATCTCACCTTCTTTACTGGTTAAGTTAAAAATGCCTTGTGATAACGGCACATTGTTGTAATCGTCGTCACATACTTGCAAGATACTTGGGTTGCTTACCACAGGTAGTTCTTCTACATACAGCATAAAGCTGTTGTCATTTGCCGTATTAAAGGTATCGTAGCAACCGGTGGTATCATCTTCTACTCGTACAAAGATACGTTGCGGATTCACGATATTGGTATAGGCTTGAGGCACTGCAATGGCGTTGATTCCTGCATCGGCATCAGCTTGACTCTCATAATAGGTAACGCTTACTCCTGTTTGTGCTCCAACTACATTGGGGGTGTTTTGCGTTAAATCGAATACCGCAAAACCGTTGTAATCGTCATCACATACATACAGGTCTTCTAAGAAGCCTATCTCTGGTGAGCCTACTACTTCTAATTGCAATACTTCTACCACATAACATCCGGTTTGGGTGTTCTCTGCGCGTACATACAGGGTTTGGGTATTGGCACTGCTCAAACCGTAAGGCTGAGTGGTGTCTATTGGGTTTACTCCATTCTCTGCATTGGATTGAGTAATGTGATAGCTTATGGCTACATTAAGCTCTCCGTTTTCTATGATAGGGGTTTGCGCGTCTAAGTCAAACTCCGCAAATCCGTCGTTGTCTACATCACATACCTCTAATGGGGTTACGGGTACTAGTGGTGAAGGTAACGGATTTACTACTAGGGTCAATGTAAAGCCTTGGCTTACAAAACAGCCGGTGTCTTGATCTTCTACCCGTACATAAATGGTCTCGTTGTTCACCGTATTGGTATAAGGACTGCTTAACGGATTGCTGCCCGTATCGGCATCATTCTGACTCGCATAGTAGGTTACTTGCATACTGCTGTCGCCGCCAGTGATCTCTAGGGTAGCTTGTGTTAGGTCAAAGGCTTCTTGCTCATCGCCTGGGTTGTTATAATCACACAACTCTAGGGCAGATGGTGGCGTAATAACCGGTAAAGGATTTACCACCAACTCAAACTGGGTTTGTGCGGTACATCCGTTGTTGCCAGTAACCACCACGTAAATGGTTTGGTTCATCCCTGCACTGGTATAGGCTTGCTCTACCGTGATAGGGTTGGTTTGTGCATCGGCATCGGCTTGACTCTCATAATAAGCTAAGCTAAAATCAGACGGGTTGGTCTCATTGGCCAATATAGCGGCTTCCATCTGGGTTAAATCAAACACGGCGTTTCCGCTATTGTTGGTATCACAGGCTTCTAGTGCGTCTAGATCTTGTGGCAATACCGGTTGAGGACTGTCCAATACTTCTAAGGTTACATTTACAATGGTATAACAAGCTACTCCTGGGCTTACCACACGCGCATAGATAACTTGGGTGGTATTTACCGTATTGGTAAAGTTGGCCGGTAGCGGTAAAGCATTGTTCTGTGCATTGGCTAAGGTTTGGTGGTAGCTTACGCTTACACCGGCTGCCCCGCCAGTGATTTCATTGTCTAAACTGGGCAGGTTGAATAAACCAAATCCGTCGTTGTCATCGTCACAGAAGGTATACACTTGTGGGGTATTGGCCGCCGGGGCGGTATCTACTTGTAAGTCGATAGCATCGTCTATTAAACATCCTGTAGTTTGATCTTCTATTTGAAAATAGATGGTCTGGTTATAGGCTGTTGTATTGGTATAATTACTAGGCAATGCATTGGTTCCTGCAGCCAAATCGGCTGGGGTCTCATAGTAGTCTACTTGGTAGTTCGGGTTATTCCCGGTAAGCTGATTGGTGGCTGCTGTTAAATCGAATACAGCAATACCATCGGCAGTAGCGTCATCACAAACCACTTGGGTCACCGGGGTGTTGTAACTTGGTAGCGGGTTTACCACCAAATCAAAACTAGTGGTTGAAGTACAGTTGTTAGGGCCCTCTGCTTCTACTACAATACTTTGCGGATTGCTGGTATTGTCATAAGCCGTTGGGTTAGCGATGGCTGTACCTGCGGTATAGTCTGCTTGACTCGCATAATAGGTCAGGGTGAAATTAGCTGGTGTTGCTTCATTGGCCAAAATGGCTGCAGATTGACTGGTTAAGTCAAAGGTCTGCACACCATTTTGCGCGGTGTCGCAAAGGGCCATATCTGATAGACTTGACGGTAGATGGGGAGAAGCCATAAAGTCTAACTCAAAACTTACCAAATCATAACAGTCGCTTTCCGCAGGTATGCCGATGGCCGAGTAATTATAATCTAAACGTGCATAAAGGGTATAGCTGCCCAACGGCTTGGTATAAGCGGTAGGATTAGTGATTTCATTTTGGTCTTGATGGGCGTCTTGCTCTGTTTCAAAGTAACTGACCAGCACATCACCGGCAGGCATGCTGCCTTTGATCTCAAGATCTTTTTGTGTAAGATCAAAACTAGGCACACTCCCTGCTACTATGCAAGCCGTTACATCGCTAGGACAACCGGCTTGGGGACAAATTTTTATCGGGATACCGGTGGTCATAGCGCTGTCTGTAAAATTTGTAGTAACACAACTAAAGTCGGCATTAATGCTATAGGTAAAACTGCCGTAAGGGGGCACGCTGATGTCGCTGGCTTGTACGTTAAAACAGTATTGACCCGTTGGCGTTATAGGCGGGTTGACTAGACTTCCCACAAGCTGACCATTTTGGTATAAATCTAACGCAAGATTGTTTAAATAAGCGCCTCGCCCAGCATCATACTCCCCACAAATGCTTATAGGAAAAGGACCGCTTTGTACAGCCACCGGTGCCAAACAGGGGTCTTGATTTACCGGTGCAAGCAAACTACAAGCACTGCTGCCTGCAGTACCCGTAGGCCCGTCTATAGAAACCTTCCCAAAAACATCATTGCTACAGCTGGCATTGCCCAGGTTGTCTATGTAGGCGTAGCCGTAAAAACTTCCTGGTTGTTGGTAGTCAGACATTGCAAAAACTACCGTGGCAGCTTGCCCGGCAATGCTGCTGGTATCCAACTCCATACACGTCCAAAGCGTATAATTAAGACCTAAACCTCCAGGGGCTTCTATAAACCGGCATGAGTTGCGCTCAAAAGCAATGCACTGCTCACTGACCAGGTTATTGTTTTGATCCCATATTTGTACCTTAAAAAAGGAAGCTCTATAGGGGGTAAATTCGTATTGGTAGCATCTTCCATACCTAAGGCATAATCAAAGGAAAAGCTTTGCCCGGCAATGATTTCTTTTGACATCACAATTAAATTCCCAATTGCAACAAGATCGTTAAAGCCCATAGCTCGCTGATTATGGGGTGTATTGGGTTCTACCCTGATTTGAGTTGTAGAAGAACCAGACATAAAACTATCGGGCCCTGGGGTTAGTATATAGGCACGGCTATTCAAAAAGTTTGTTGGATTGTTATATCCGTTCACCGGATCTAAGCTTGTTAAGTTTTGTAAAGGAATACTGTTTAAATCGGTTTGGCATTGTTGCATGCCAGGTGGGTTCACTGGAAAATCATAATACGCAAAACTATAACCCGAGGCCGTCGAGGTGGTAGCATCACGTTCAAAACCCCCGTTGGGCACACAATTACAATACTTCTCTACGGCTTGTACCGCCAATAAACTGCTTTCACAGCCCTGGGTACCGGTAGTGGTCTGGCTCACATAATAGGTTTGTCCATCTACTAACGGAGTGGTATTAGGAATAGGCGTGGTACCACCCGCATCGCTATACCATTGTAGATTATCGCCCACTACTACCAAATCGGTTAAATTGGCAGGAGGCTCATTGATCTGTGCACGAAGAGCAGCACCACAAAAACTTTGCAACGCCTCCCCTTGGGGTGGAGGGCATAGTGCTACCAATTCTTGCACTCCCACAAAAAATAAGAGTAATATACTATAGATTTGTAGATTTTTCACGTAAAAAAATGAATTCAAATTACAGGAAAATTCCTTTGACTTGCCTACCACTAACGAATTTAAGTAAAAATTTGAGAAAAAACCGACATAAAAACTTAATTATCTGCAACTTCAACGTATTAATCTAAAAAAAAGACAGCCTTTTTTATATTGCATCATTGCCCGAATCCCTGCTTAATGCTACAGCCACAAAAAACCAATACCTAATGCAATAGAAAATATAATTGCACCTATTTTGTGAGATTTGTTGTCATAGAATAGTGTAAATTTGGTATTTATTGCAATAACCTATCGATAAAAGTACAATTGAATTAAAACTGACTTCGTCTTATTATCTCAACGGCTTATAATCAGTTAAATAGTATAAATAATGAATTTTTATATTGTTATCCCTGCTCACAATGAAGCTGAATTTATTGGAAAAACGCTTAAATCTTTAACGGATCAAAGCCTTCTCCCAAAAAAAATTGTAGTAGTTAACGACCATTCTACAGATGATACCGAAAAAATTGTAAAAGCTTACGCTGAAGAATATGGCTTTATAGATTATATAAATATCTCATCTAACGAAAAGCATTTACCCGGCAGCAAAATCATCAATGCTTTTTATAAAGGTCTCGAAAGCTTAGATGACCACTTTGATGTTATTTGTAAATACGATGCCGATCTAATTTTCCCAAAAAACTACCTAGAAAGCATTAAAGATAGTTTTACCACTAAGCCAAACATAGGTATATGTGGCGGTATTTGCACGGTAAAAAAGAAAGAGCAATGGGTAAACGAAGGATTAACCAACAACGACCATGTAAGAGGTGCGCTTAAAGCTTATTCTAAGCATTGTTTTGAAAAGATTGGTGGCTTAAAACCATCTATAGGTTGGGATACGGTAGATGAGTTACTGGCAAAATACAATAATTATGAAGTAAAAGTATTGCCAAATCTTAGGGTAAAGCATTTACGGCCTACAGGAAAATCTTATGCAAAAAAGGCAAATCATAAGCAAGGAGAAGCTTTTTACAAAATGCGTTATGGTTGGCCAATCACTTTTATCGCAGCTTTAAAATTAGCCTTTAAGAAAAAACAGGGCATTCTCTTTATAGATTATTGCTGGGGTTATCTCAAAGCCAAGCAACAAAAAAGCCCTCTTCTTGTAAGTGAAAAAGAGGGCCAATGGATAAGGAAATACCGATGGCAAGGTATTTTAAAAAAATTAAAACTTAATCTAACACCTCAACAATCACCTCACCAGTAGTACCGTTTGGATTAGCTATTCCCAATAGTGCGGCAATTGTAGGCGCTATATCGGTGATATAAGTTTTATTAAAGCTGCTTCCTTTACGGATTCCTTTTCCGTAAAACAATAAAGGAGCGTGGGTATCATAATTGAAACCTGTACCATGGGTGCTCCCTTTTTCTGGATAAGAAATATAATTGGGTAGAAAACCAAATACTAAATCACCGCTTCGTTTTTGATGAAAGCCGTTTTGAACCAAAAGCTTGGCCTTTTCTGTGGCTGCATTCATTTCGATTTCTGAACGTGTAAACACGCGAGAAATTTCGGGCTGTGCTAATAAAAAGGCTTTGATATCTTCGGCTAAAGCCAAAGCATCAATATTCTTTTCCTGAATTAATTCATGATTTAAGAAAAGCTGATTGTTAGATATGTTCTCTATCAGATTAACATTGGCATGCGCCTCTCCCAAATAATTTTTTAAACGTTTTTTAAGATCGCTACTAGAAACATATCCGGCAGGGATCTTTTGATCTTTTAAATAATTAGGCACATGAATAGCTCCGTGATCAGCGGTTAAAAATAGGGTATACTCCCCTTTACCGATATGTGTATCTAGGTATTCTAAAAGTTGAGCTATTTCTAAATCTAATCTTAAGTAATTATCTTGAATCTCTTTGGCATTCACCCCAAAATTATGCCCTATATAATCTGGACTTGAAAAGCTTAAGGTTAAAAAATCGGTATAATGGTCTTTTCCTAAGGCTTCGTTCTCAATAGCAGCCAAGGCAAAATCTAGTGTTAAGCTGTTGCCAAAAGGGGTGGCTTTTAAAATATCATAACCCCCGTTCTCTGGAGCAAGCTTGGCCAAATTATAAGGGAAATCTGCATTCTCTTTTCCCTTAAATCCAAATTCATAAGCATTGGCATCGCTTCCACTTTGGGTATATTGCGCTATAGGCAGTAAGGTATTCCAAGTGCTTAAGTATTTTTTTGCCGGTTCATTGGCATTGAAATTTTGCACCCAACTAGGCAATTCATTCATATAATAAGAACTGCTTATCCATTTTCCTTCCTCTCCCCCTAAGAACCAATACGCCGCATTGGCACTATGACCAGCAGGTAAAATAGCTCCCCGGTCTTTAATGGCAATTCCTATTGACTTTCCTCTAAACTGTGTATGCAATCGGTTTTGATCGGCAATACTTGTGGTTTCAAGGCGTTTAGGTGACATTTGACCAGCGGCTAACGTGGTTCCTAATCCATTTACCGTAGTATCGTCAACGCAGTAAACTTTCTTTTTTTCTTGCTTATCGTACCAGTTATTGGCTATAATACCATGTACCTGCGGGGAGGTTCCTGTAAAAATAGAAGCATGCCCTGGTGCGGTATAAGTTGGCACATAATTATAGTGGTTATTTTTACAATTAAAACCTTGATTGATTAAGCGTTTAAAACCCCTATCGGTGTAAAGATCCCAAAAGCGGGTGAGATAATCATACCGCATTTGGTCTACCACCACTCCAACAACTAATTTGGGTTGGGCATATAATGACTGTTCTGGCTCTTTGTCAACAACCGCCGATTTGTCTAAATTTTCTACACTTGCACAGGCATTGAGCAAAAAACCAACCAGTAGTAAAAGGCTAAATTTTTTCATTTTCAGGTAATTTTATTTTTGGCAAAATTAGGCATGTTCTTACAATTAAGCATTAATTGTACGTTAAATAGTTTTATCTTTCCGATTTCTACTTTAGTTTTACAAAAAGAATTTGAATGAGCTACCTACATGATATTGGTGAATACTTTATGATGTTAAAAAATGTTTTTAAACGGATGACCAAAGGCTCTGTTTTAAGAACATTAATCTTTAAAGAAATAGATGACCTCATTATTAACTCCATGGGTATTGTGGCCTTTATTTCTTTCTTCCTAGGTGCGGTAGTCACCATTCAAACCGCTTTAAATTTAGGAAACCCCTTAATACCCAAAAGCCTAATTGCTTTTACCGCGCGCCAATCGATAATTTTAGAGTTTTCTCCTACTTTCATCTCCATAATTATGGCCGGTAAAGTAGGTTCATACATCACTTCAAGTATCGGAACCATGCGCGTTACCGAGCAAATAGATGCGCTTGAGGTAATGGGTATTAACTCTGTTAATTACCTGGTCTTTCCTAAAATGGTAGCCATGTTACTTTACCCCTTTGTGATTTGCATCTCTATGTTTTTAGGTATAGTAGGTGCCTATATTGCGGGTGTTTTAGGTGGTTATGTTGCTAGCGATTTATTTATACAAGGGCTGCAGGTAGATTTTATACCTTATCATCTTACCTATGCTTTTATTAAAACCTTCTTTTTTGCTTTTATTTTGGCTACAGTGCCTTCTTATCACGGTTATTATATGCGCGGAGGGGCGCTAGAAGTAGGGCAAGCCAGTACCACCTCTTTTGTATGGACGAGTGTTATTTTAATTATTACCAATTATGTGTTAACCCAATTACTTCTGAGTTAGATGATTAAAGTTAAAGATTTACATAAAAGTTTTAGCGGTGAAGAAATCCTTAAAGGATTAAATACATCTTTTCACGCGGGCAAAACCAATTTGATTATAGGTCAATCTGGTGCGGGTAAAACCGTCTTTTTAAAATGTCTTCTAGGCTTATTTGAACCCACCTCAGGAAGTATCGAATACAACAAGGTAGCCTATGCCTCGCTCAACAACAAGCAAAAGCGCGATTTAAGAAAAGAGATGGGAATGGTTTTTCAAGGCAGTGCACTATTCGACTCTATGAATGTAGCCGAAAACGTAATGTTTCCTCTCATTATGTTTACCAAACAGTCTAAAGCTGCTATGAAAAAACGCGTAGACGAAGTACTAGAGCGCGTAGATTTAATTGGGGTAGATCATAAATCTCCAGCCGAAATAAGTGGAGGAATGCAAAAACGTGTGGCTATTGCACGCGCCATTGTAAACAAACCCAAATACCTGTTTTGCGATGAACCCAACTCTGGTCTAGATCCTAAAACAGCCATACTTATTGATAATCTTATTCAAGAAATTACACGAGAATATAATATCACCACCGTCATCAATACCCACGATATGAACTCGGTGCTGGAGATTGGCGAAAATATAGTCTTTTTAAAAGACGGGCATCTTGAATGGCAAGGCAATAAAGATGAAATTTACCAATCTGAAAACGATGCGCTCACCAATTTTGTATACTCTTCAGAGCTTTTCCAGAAAGTAAGAAAAGCCCAACTACAAGGCTTGTAATAGGGCGTATACCTACTTTAACTCATTTAATGTATTATTATTCTGTCGCCACTTTAGGTTGCAGCGAAGATTGAAGAATAAGCGTATCTAAAGCTAGTTTATACTGTAGCCATCGCTTTAGTTTTTGTTCGTTTTGCTGCTTTAATTCCGCACTTATTTCTGCATCCCAGACCGCATAAAATTCGGGGATGGTATCAATTTTATCAAAGTTTGAAATAACTTTTTGGGCATAACCAAATTGTACCAGATTCTCATAATTGATTCTAGCTTCATTGCTTACATTTGAAAACGGAATACTGTTGCGTTTGTAACGACTCAAATTATCCAATTCTTTTTCTAAAAAAGCAATGCGTTCGTCTTTATTTAACATCAATAGCGAATCTCTATATTTAAATTCTTTCATGAACTGTAGTTGATCATAAGACTCGGTATTTTCGTTCTGTAATATAATCAGTGATGCATTTTTTAAATTAGGATAGGTTTTCATTTTCTCGCGCCACACCCCAATCACCGAGCCTGGTATTTCTTTACCCAAAAATGAAACTTCAATTTTAGGATCTGTCCCGCTGTTATAGGTGGTTACCGTGGCGTTTTTTTGCAAGAAAGAATCGGTGTAAAGGGCCAGCTCATTTTTAACAAAGCGTTCGGCATCTTGCTTAAAATAAGATTCTTTTAGCATAGCATAAAACAAATAAACACTAGGCACCATAACAATAATAGCTATAAAGGATGCGATTTGCGCGATGCGCTTTCTGCGTTTAGAATTGGCATATTTAACCAGGGGAAAACCTAGTAACTTTGAAACTACAAAGGTTGAAAGCGCTATAAAAGTAGCATTGATCGAGAAAAGATACAAGGCTCCTCCGGCATCGGCAAAATTGAGATTGGCCAAGCCGTAGCCCACAGTACATAGCGGCGGCATTAAAGCAGTGGCAATCGCTACTCCAAAAATAACACTAGCAATGGTACCTTTCTTGGTTTTGGCTACAATCAAAGCCAAACCACCAAATATGGCCACTAAAACATCTAAAATAGTAGGATAGGTTCGCGCTTCTAACTCGGCATTACTTCCCGTAAGCGGTGAAATCATAAAGTAAAAAGTAGCGGTGATAACACTTAGCCCCACCATTACACCTAAATTGATTAGGGAGCGCCTAAGCATGTCTACATCATTAATGGCCACCGATAGCCCCATACCAACAATCGGTCCCATTAAAGGAGAAATAAGCATCGCTCCAATAACAACCGCAGTACTACTCACGTTTAGCCCTATAGAGGCTACAAAAATTGAAAAAACCAGAATCCAAGCGTTATGCCCTTTAAAGGTGATGTCTTTTTTTACCGCCTCAATGGTTGAATCTCTATCGGTATCAGAGCGTATATCGAGTAGATCTTTTAAAAAGCTTTTTGCATTCTTGTAAGTCCCTTGAAAATCTGCTTTTAATTTCGCCGGATCTATTTTGCTTTCCTCGTTTTGTTGGGTGCTGCCTGTATTCTCATCACCCGCAGTACTGGTAGAAGATTGCTTCTCCGGTTGCTCTTTTTCATTGCTATTGTCTATATTATTTTCCAAACAGTTAGGTTAAATTAAGTGATCTCCAAAATCTTCTTTTACCAAGTTACGCAGTTTTTTGATTTCTTGTTCGTCTTGCTTTCTACAAATCAGTAAAACCTCTTGATTATCCACTACAATATAGTCGTTTAAATCTTTTATTACAACATATTTTTTTTCTCCTGTGCGAATGATATTTCGTTTAGAGTTTTGCGCCAGTACCCGAGCATTTATGATTACATTTTCATCTTTTTCTTGGTGCAATTTATCGTATAAAGCACCCCAAGAACCTAAATCGCTCCAATCAAAATCTGCGGGGAGTACCCTAACATTTTTTGATTTTTCTAAAATCCCGTAATCAATCGATATATTCTTGGCTTTGGCATATTGTGCATTTACAAATTCTGCTTCGCGCTCCGTATTCCAAATAGATTCAGCTGAATTAAATAGGTTATACATATTGGGTAAATGTTGCTCAAAAGCCGCTAAAATACCCTGTACACTCCAAATAAAAATACCGGCATTCCACAAATAATTCCCATCAGATAAAAACGACTTAGCGGTTTTATAATCGGGTTTTTCGGTAAACTGCATCACCTCATAAATGCGTTGTTGGGCTGCTTTACGGAATTTGATATAACCATAACCAATATGCGGCAAAGTAGGTTGAATACCAAGCGTCATTAACCAGCTTTTGTTTTGCTGGCAAGCTTCAAAAGCCGTTTTCACATTTTGACTAAAACTCATTTCATCTTCAATCCAATGATCGCTGGGCGCTACAATCATCACCGCATCTTTGTTCTCTTGATAAATTTTTAAGGCAGCCATCAAAATACAAGGCGCCGTGTTGCGCATCGCAGGTTCTAAAACCACTTGAGCGTCTTTAACTTGTGGTAACTGCTCTTTAACCAAAGCTGCATAACTAGCATTGGTCAATACCAAAATATTTTCGGTTGGAATGATCTTACTGAGTCGAGAAAAAGTTTTTTGAATAAGCGTTTCTCCAGTACCTAACATATCGTGAAATTGCTTTGGGAAGTTTTGTGTGCTCACCGGCCAAAACCTAGAACCCACTCCACCTGCCATAATCACGGCGTAATAATTTGAATTTTTCAATTTAATTTTCTTTTACAAGTTCAACTTGCGCATGAGGTTGAAAAACGTAAACCCTACCGGTTTTAATTTCTATGCACTCGTAGCGCTTTATTCTCTTTTTTTCTTTACGGAAGATTTTATGGTCTCTAAATTTAAAATAGCTTCCATAGGGTATCTCAAATATATAGCTTTTATTGCTGGCTTCATCATACTTTTTAAGCGCGATATGCAAAAGTGTATCGGTATCGCTACTGGCGGTAGGATTTTTAAAATGTCTGGCTAACACAGGAAGCAAATCAGATGGAAAAATGCTGGGGTGCAGCAAGGGCAGCATCAAGCTAGTAAAACTATGTTTCCACTCTTTGCCGTGAGGCTTTATGTGATGTCCATATTTTTCAAAAGCTACTAGATGAGCCAATTCGTGCACTAATGTAATTAAAAACCGATACGGATTAAGGTTAGCATTTACCGTAATGATGTGGTAACCGCCGCGCATTTTGTAATCGCCATGCCGTGTTTTGCGTTCGTTGACTATTTTAAGCTGAACGCGCCATTCTTGAATTAAGATACAAATACCTTCGACTGCCGCTTTAGGTATATATTTGGCTAACACCTGCTGCATAGATTAAGGAGTAGATTTACCTACCTGCAGTAGTTTCCCGTTATACAATTGCTGACCCTTAAGGGCAAAATCGGCTATATAAGCGCCCATCTGCTCGGCTGTAACCGGTGCTTTTAAACCAGGAAAAGCGGCTTCAAGCATCTCGGTTTGTACCGCTCCTAAGGCTAACACGTTAAAAGAAGGACCGTTTTCTTTATATTCTTCGGCCAATAATTCGGTTAGATTAATCAGAGCGGCTTTACTCGATGAATACGCCGATAAACCAGCAAATTTAACACTACCCTGTACGCCGCCTATACTGCTGATATTAACTACGTGTCCGGTATCGGGCATATGTGGTATACATTTTTGCATCATCAATACAGGGCCATAAACATTGGCCTCATAAACGGCTTTAAAATCGGCTAAAGCTATAGCGGTAAATTTTTCGTGTAGTAATTTACCCGCATTGTTTATCAAGATATCTACCCTTGAATCAAATTCATTTTTAATAAAATCTTCTAATATTGGATAATTTTCTTCTCGGGTTATATCAAAAGCTAAAGCGTTTACAGCCTTTAAGTTTAAATCGAGTATAGGCTTTTCATTCCGCGAAAGCGCTAAAACCCGGTGCCCCATTCCCGATAGTATTTTTACAATTTCAAGACCAATCCCTTTACTGGTACCCGTTACTATAATATTTTTTTGTGTTGCCATTTTAATTGGTAAATTTTAATTCATTTTCTTTGGCATTAACCATACCTGCTAGACCCTGTTGAAAAACCTGAATGAGCCTTGCCATATGCTCTAAATCTAAGTGAGCCATTTCATCTTTCACGTGATGGTAGTAGGGGTAATTACTAAAATCAAAAGTACAAACGGTCTGCGCCGGTATACCCAAATGTTTATAAAAAGGGTAATTATCGCTGCGTTTAAATAGCTGAAATTCTTGTGCTTTTTCAAAAAAGCCTAAACTATTTGACCCAGTGTAATTATTGAATAGTTGCGCCATATTACTCGAATCAAATCCGGTAAGGTAAGCTTGGTAATTTTGCGCTTTAAGCGGCACGCCAATCATCTCTAAATTAAACACCCCATATAAGTCTTGATTTTCATTTTTCATGCGTTGAGCCAGATGCTCAGAGCCTAACAATCCTTGTTCTTCGGCATCAAATAAAGCAAAAATCATGGATCGCTCTGGCGGATTTTCGCTAAAATAGCGCGCTATCTCTAGCACAGCCACCGTCCCTGAAGCGTTATCATTGGCGCCATTGGCTATAGAGTCTGTGGTTGTTGCGGTTCTTTTATCTATACCGATATGGTCATAGTGGGCTCCTACAAGTAAAGGTGCTTTATTTAAGGACTTATTTTTCCCTGCGATATAAGCCACTACATTATAAGCATGCTTATTCTTTAGCATAAAAGAATCGCGATAGGTGGTATAAAAAGGCTGAATACCCATTTGCTTAAACTGATTTGCGAGGTAATCGGCTGCTTTGTCTTGACCTGCGGTTCCTACCAATCTCCCGCCGAGCTCGTCGTGAGTAAGCCGATTCAAATCTTTATCTAGCCTTTGCTGGATAGACGTGGTGTTAAAATTAAAACGCGTGTCGGTGGTATTCTGTGTCTGCTTGCAACTTAAAAATGGACACAGCATTAAAAGTAAAAATAATTTTCTCATAGGTTTAAAGATAAAAAAACCCATCAATAAAATTGATGGGTGGTGTAAAAATTTACGCTATAGTTTTAAGCCAGCATAGTTACCGGATTCTCAATATAAGCTTTTAAGGTTTGTAAAAATTGAGCACCAGTAGCGCCATCAACCGTTCTGTGATCACAAGCTAGTGTCAATTTCATAGTATGACCTACTTTTATCTCTCCGTTTTTCACCACGGGCTTCTCTACAATTGCACCTACCGATAAAATTGCGGAGTTAGGCTGATTGATAATACTGGTAAATTCAACAATACCAAACATTCCCAGATTACTAACGGTGAAAGTTGATCCTTCCATCTCTTGCGGCTGCAACTTCTTATTCCTTGCCTTGCCTGCCAAATCTTTTACTTTACTGCCTATTTGCGTCATTTGCAATTGATCTGCAAAGGGCAACACAGGAACTACCAATCCTTCATCTACTGCAACCGCTACGCCAATATGAATGTGCTTAGCTATTTTTGTATGGCTTTCTTCCCACTGTGAATTTACTTGTGGGTGTTTACGAAGCGCCATAGCCGTTGCTTTTATTACCATATCGTTGTAAGATACCTTTACATCGGGTAGAGCATTGATTTGCGTTCTAGATTGCATCGCGTTTTCCATATCTACCTCTATGGTTAAATAATAATGCGGTGCATTAAATTTAGAAGCCGACAATCTTTTAGCAATGGTTTTTCGCATACTTGAATTTTTCACCTCCTCAAAAGATTCTTCTCCCGCTGGCGTGAATTCTTGTACCGCTGCAGTTGGCTTTTGCGACTGCACATTGCTTTCCTCTGTTTTCTTCTCGGCTTGTTTTTGACTAGGTTTAAATTCCTCTATATCTTTTTTAACAATACGACCGTTTTCTCCGCTGCCTTTAACTTGGGCTAGATCAATGCCTTTATCTGCCGCCATTTTCTTAGCTAATGGTGAAGCAAAAATACGCTTACCACTGGCGTCTTCGTGTTGAAAATCTTCTAAAGAGGTATCTCCATTAGAATGATCTTCTTGTTGGCTTTCCTGCTGATTTTCTTTCTCTTCTGTATTTGATTTAGAAGACTTTTCGGTTTTTGATTTTTGTTTAGAACCACCCGAAACAATACTGCTTATATCGGTTCCTTCTGGGCCTATAATAGCTAAAAGCGCGTCTACCGGTGCGGTTTCACCCTCTTGAATACCGATATGCAACAAGGTACCAGAGTAAAAAGATTCAAACTCCATCGTAGCCTTATCGGTTTCAATTTCGGCTAAAATATCTCCTTCTTCTACTTGATCTCCTTCGGCTTTTAGCCATTGGGCTACCGTACCCTCCTCCATTGTATCGCTCAAACGCGGCATAGTGATTACCTCAACATCTTCTGGAATTTCATCTGAACTTCCCGAATCATCAGTTTCATCAGCCTTTTCATCTGTAGCTTTGGTCTCTTGTTCTTTGTTTGATTCTTCCTGACTTTTATCCTCGCTCTCTGAAGTATCATTATCTTGTAGATATTCGCTGATATCTTCTCCCTCTTCACCAATTATAGCAAGCAAGGCATCTACAGGGGCTGTTTCTCCTTCTTCGATACCTACGTGTAGAAGCGTTCCCGAATAAAACGATTCAAACTCCATCGTAGCCTTATCGGTTTCAATTTCGGCTAAAATATCTCCCTCTTCTACCTGGTCTCCTTTTTGTTTTAACCATTGAGCTACAGTACCTTCTTCCATGGTATCGCTCAAACGTGGCATTTTAATAACTTCGGCCATAATCTACTATACTGTTTTATGTGGAGTAAATGGATAATCTTTTTGTTCGTAAACCGAATCGTACATCACGCTAGTTTCTGGGTAATCTGACTCTTCGGCAAATTTTTCACATTCGCTTACCAAATCTTTAACGCGCTTATCTATGGTTTTAATTTCATCTTCGCTTGCCCACTCGTTTTCCTTGATTTTATCAAGTACTTGGGTAATCGGATCTATTTTTTGGTATTCTTTTACCTCATCTTTGGTTCGATAATGCTGCGCATCACTCATCGAGTGTCCGCGGTATCTATACGTCTTAAGATCTAAGAAAGTAGGTCCGTCTCCTCTTCTAGCACGATCGATGGCCTCATCCATTGTCTCGGCTACCTTTTCAGGATTCATAGCATCTACAGGACCACAAGGCATTTCATAACCCAAACCTAGCTTCCAAATATCTTCGTGATTGGCTGTTCTTTTTACCGAAGTACCCATAGCGTATCCGTTATTTTCTACACAAAATACAACGGGTAATTTCCAGTTCATAGCCATATTAAAAGTCTCGTGCAAAGTACCTTGTCTAGAAGCACCGTCTCCAAAAAAACACAAGGTTACATTATCGCGCTTAAAATATTTATCGCCAAATGCAAGACCTGCCCCTAGAGGTATTTGTCCGCCTACAATTCCGTGACCACCATAAAAACGATGTTCTTTAGAAAAAATATGCATAGAACCGCCAAGACCTTGAGATGTACCTGTTTTTTTACCGTAAAGTTCGGCCATAACACGTTTAGGGTCTTCGCCCATACCAATAGGCTGCACATGATTTCTATAAGCCGTAATCATACGGTCTTTCTTTAAATCCATCGCGTGCAAAGCACCAGCAAGTATGGCTTCCTGACCGTTATATAAATGTAAGAAACCTCTTACTTTTTGCTGTATGTAAACCTGAGCAAGTTTATCTTCAAACTTGCGCCAAAACAACATGTCTTCATACCACTTGAGGTATGTTTCTTTGGTGATTTTTTTCATCTGATAAAAATTTAAATACCTGCGTCTTCTTACGCCAAACAAAAATAGGGTTTTCATATCTCATGAAAAAACGAATTACCCTTTTATAGTTTTTTTTTATAGAAAACTGGAATCGAATGCCAAAGGCAGTAAATCAAGAACAGCATCTACCTTGTAAACCGGGCCTGTTTCTCCCATAAAGTATACAGGTATTGGTGTTTTTTGCTTTTGCTCATATTCGGCCATGGCCTGTCTGCAAGCTCCACAAGGTGAGGCCGGCTGACTGATTACCTGGTTATGGGCTTTTACGCAAATGGCGATGGCCTCTATTCGTGCTTCTGGAAAACGAGCTCCTGCAGCATAAATAGCGGTGCGCTCGGCACACATGCCAGATGGATACGCAGCGTTTTCTTGATTGTTACCGGTTACCACTTCTCCATTACTCAACTGTATTGCCGCTCCTACCTTAAATTTAGAGTAGGGCGCATAGGCATTGGCACGAGCTTTTTTTGCTTCTTGCATTAAAGCGGCTACTTGAGCCGGTAATTCATGCTCTTGAGCATAAATTTCTAAAGCAATAGCCAATTGTTTTTTCTGTATACTCATAATGACAAGTTAAGCCAAAAAAAGCCGAAAACTATTCATTTTCGGCTTTTTTTAACGACGCTATTTTATTAATACTCGTAATATTCTTCTCCTAAATTAAAGGATAAGCTAAAGCGCAACGTACCTTCTAAAGGATTGGCTACGGCTTTAGACGTGGAGAAAAGGTAAGAAACATCTATCTGTGCAACAGAATACTTAAACCCGGCCCCTAAACTTAAAAATTTTCTAAAACCTTTCACTTCACTTTCGTTGAAATAGCCTACACGAAATGCAAAGCTATCTTCATACCAATACTCTGCACCTAAAGACCAAGTGAATTCTTTTAGCTCCTCACTGAACCCGTCTGGTGCATCTCCCCAAGAAGAGAAAATTGCTCCAAATGAACTCTCATTATACCAATCGTCTTCTCGATCTATTCGCAAATCACCGTTTGAATCGCTTGGGGTAGGCACCAATAGTTTATTTACCTCACCATAGACCCCTATTTTGTTAGCGGCATCGAAGATGAAATCAAATCCGGCTCCAGCCTTGAAATTGGTTGGAATAAAATTCTCCTGTCCCGCATCATCGTATTTAAGCTTGGGACCGATATTAGAAATATTTACCCCAGCGCGCCATCTACCGTTAAAATCACGGTAAGGAATCTCTTCACTTTGATAAAATGATGATATATCTACTCCAAAGGTATTGGCAGCATTAGCATCGCCATCTAAACCTTCTATTTTTAAATCTGAACGGATGTACCTACCGGTTACTGCCATAGAGATTTGCTCACCTAAACGAAGGGCATAGGTTAAGTCTAAAGCTACTTCATTTGGCTCAACCACACGAGGCTGCTGATCTGGAGTGTCGCGTAATTGTATTTCACCCTGACCAAAATAGCGTAAACTTGCGGCTACAGCACTACGCTCATTAAATCGGTTATAATAAGACAAAACACCTAAATTAATATCGGCTACCAACTCTCTTAAGTAAGGTACATAAGAAAAGCCTACTCCTTGTTGTTTTTCGGCAAATACAAATTTTGCAGGATTCCACTGCTGAGCATAAGCATCTACAGAGGTAGCTACCCCTTGGTCTCCCATACCCGATGCACGTGCATCTCCCGATATAAGTAAAAAGGGAACCGCCGTGGTTACCACACGATCTTTTATAGTAGGTGCTTCTTGAGCTTGCGTATTAAAGCTTGCTAAGGTAATTAGAGCAAGTAAAATATAAGATGTTCTTTTCATGTTTTAAAAATTGTTTGGCAAATATATGGTTTTATAGATTTTAGCTCCCGTTTAAGTATAGAAAAATCATTATCGTATTAAAATAGCATCTATTTTTATAAAAAAGTATTTGTTTTCTGTACCCTTTTTATTCGGCTTAGCTATTCATGAACGTATAGTTTCGGCTTTCTATTGTTGTTTTGCTTATTTATTTCTAATAGCAGAAAAAAAATCCGCGTAAGCAAATTTATACTTTATAATATGACTAACTTTTCATACTTCTCTGCGCGTTTATTGGTTAGGGTAGATTTTACCGTTAGCTTATACACATAAACCCCTTTACCTATGCGATCGCCAAAATCATCTCGGCCATTCCAAATAATTTCACGGGACAAAAAGCCGGTTGTGTTCACCACTTGGCGTGTAGACCACACTATCTTACCAGTAACGGTAAAAACTTGTACTTGTACTTCTAGCGGCTCGTAAGGTCTGTTATGGTTAAACCAAAACTCGGTATAACTAGAAAACGGATTGGGGTAGTTTAACACACGAGTGATTTTAAGTTCATCGCTACCGGTAACAACAAATTGAATTTCTGCTTCGGAAGAATTGTTATAAACATCCCAAGCAATAAATTTAAGCGTATGAAGACCTTCTTCTAGATCGCGCAATTTATAGCGCACTTTCCCGCGCGTGTAATCGTCTACCTCGGTTTCATAAAAATCGTTAACCACAAGAGGATTGGTTTCATCGCCGTCTAAAATAGCTACTAAATCGTGCCCGATTCCACTGGCTGTATTGATCCCGTTTTCGTCTTGTAAATGCACCAATAAAAACGGACTGTCATTGGTGATGCCTCCAGAGATAAAACTATCATCATTCATAAACAGTTGTATTTCTGGTCCTATATTATCCTCGGGGGCGTTTTGATTGATACCTCCTACCAAAATCGAGTTATTATAACCTTTTTGATCTACTAGCGCATCGTTTTCTTCGGCATAAAAACTTACACGTCCCTCCCCAACCGGTATAGCGATATCTTTAGGCACTACAAATTCAAACGAAAACAAGCCTTCACGCACCGAAGCGTTGCCTCTAAAAATAATCTCACCTAAAGTTTCAAATTCCATTATCGCCAATTGTCCGCCTATCATAGTACCATCATTCCCTAAGGTTTTACGCTGCTGTTTTTTATCAAAAACAATTGAACTCAATTCGCCGGTATAGTTGCTTAGCCGCTGACCGCTGGCATTAACCACCTCTCCCGCAATTTTAATTTTACTCAACGCCTTTAAGGTATCTTGGCTCTGCGCTATGGGCACATCATTTAAATGGGTTAGGCGCACTTGCGGCTTGGGCAATTGTAACTTCATTGCGGCATCTCCAAAATAGAATATTACCCGCCGGTCAAAACTACCGTTATCATTTTTAGCTTTGCGTACGGCTTCGGCAACACTATCATCGGTATTGTTGTAATTGAACAAATAGGGTGCAAATTGCGTATTAAAATTTTTCCCTGTACTTACCGATATATCTCGAGTGGTGGCGACCATCGCCACCGAACCGCTTTTGGACTGATGCAGATTCAACTCGCCGGGCGAAACACGCAAGGGGTTATCAAAACGGGTAAAAATACAGGTAACCGTAACCATCACGTTGTAACGATTTTCATTTTGCCAACTTAATATATCGTCTTTGGTGACGATCCGCTCTGCAGCCAATCCGTTTTCTCCCCCGTGTCCCAGGTAATTCACCACGGTAACCCCAACATCAATTGCCTCGGCAATAGCCTTGTTTACGGCAGGGTATCTAAATCCTCCAGAACTAGATTGCTGCTCGAAGGCATCGGCATGTATTTTCTTGACATTTATAAAGGGTTTGTTGGCGGCGATATCATCTCCTACCTCGTCAAGGGTTACTTGTAAATCAAAATCGCCCTGATTGGCATCATCAGATATCAATAAAAAGTTATTTCGCCAACTACCAAAAGACTCTTTACTCTCATAAGCGATAATTTTATCGACCGTACTGCGCGCCAAACTCAAATCATCAACCAGTAATCTTCCCACGGCAAGGTCTAATTTATCGGCAATTCTCATTTGTCCCTCGTCATCATCCATCATCCCATAAAAATCATCTGATGCGACCAATTCACCTATACTCGAAAACAAAGGTAAATCTTGGTAAGTGGGCACAATATTATTGTTGTTAGGCAACCTGTTTTTATAGTCTACCGAGGCATCTCCAAAAAGGGTCAGGTATTTTAACTTCCTTTGCGGATTGGGGGCGTTTTCATAAGCATACTTTACCAAATTACGAATAGCCACAATATCGGGTTTACCCGAACTAAATTCGTGATAGATCTCTTCGAGCAAAACCACTTTGGTGTGTAAACCATCTCTATCTTCTCGGTAAGCAGCCAGTCGATTGGCTTCAGATTGGAATTCTGACGAAGTAACAATAAGATAGTCTAGATCTTGAGCCACTCCTCCAGTACCTTGAAACAAGCTAGCTTTCAAATTTTGGTTAGGTACACGCGCATTTCTTTCATTTAACGGCGTTAAAAAACCCTGATTGCTAAAAGCGATGTATTTTCTTTGTTCGCCCATATTGGCTTTTAAAGTCAATTGAGCAGTACCATCGTGCGTATAGGCCATTATTGCGGAAGGATTGGTTACATCCCAGATTTGAGCAATATTCGAGGCTTGGGTAAATTGATATTCCCCAATACCTGTTAGCAACGCGGCTTGCTTTTGTGTAAACGGCATTTGATTGCCTTCAAATTGCAATTTGCGTTTAGCTTGTACCCTGATATAATCTAAATAACCTACACTAGCAGGATTTCCAGCATTGTTATAGGTAAAGGAAACTTTCACCTCTTCGCTGTTAACCGAAAGCTCTTCATCAAAAGAACGCTGACTCCCGTACACGTATTTGCCAATAACCCCAAAACTAAGATTAGCAATATTTTGGGTGTTCACCGCTACCTGCATACTGGTTGGCGACTCACTACTGGCGGCTGCCGCACCCAATACACGCACTGGCTCAGCTGTATCTAAATTAGTAAAAGTGAAGCTGTATTCACGGTTACTTTGTACATCAAAACGATCACCGAACCAACGTCTACCGGTAAGAGAAAGGTTATAATCGTCTTTTTCATACACCTGTTCTGCATCAAAATTGTTAAAGCTGTGCTGGGCATTTCCGTTGGGTTGCGTAATACCACCTATACGTAATCCGGGGACACCACCATAACTTAGGTAGTAGTAACTTTTATCGGCATATAAATGTTGTGTGGTTTTATTCTCTTCGCTCCACAATTCGTGTATTCCGTTAGAATAAAAAAGAATATAGTCGTTTGCATCAAAACTCCCATCAGCTTCCCCGACTACTTGAATGGCTACTTGAGGTAGATCGTAATCTTGGTTATCTGCATTTTTAAGCGGAAGCATCTCCCCGCCATAGCTGTAAATTTTAAGGGTTCTAGGGTCTAATGAACCTATGTCTACACCCAATCGGCGCAGATAATTGGCAGTCAATTTATACACGCCTGCTTTTGGGGTGTAAAAACGAAACCAATCGCCCGTGGCCAACACAGAATTTTGAACATTTATATTCTGACGTAAGTTTTGGCGGCTGCGCTGCTCGGTTTGATAGCGCAAATCAAAACTCATCAAGCGTTGCAGTCTTCCATTTACCTTACGCATTGCGCTCACTTCAAGCACATGGTAAGCCTTATTTCGCGCTTGAGCTTTAGTCATGCTCACCTCAATATCTGCCGGTATAAGTTCTTCTTTAAGCGGCGCCGCAAGACTATCGGGCACGCCCGTCCATTTGGCGTTATTAATAATAGGCGTCACCGGTGAACCTTGAGCTTCCCACTGTTCAAAAACCTGATAATTGCCATTTGCTAGATGCACATTCTTAGGTTGCTTAAGACTTGACTCCCAATGCACTTCAACACTTCGTTGTTGCGAAAAGGCGCAAAAACCTATAAACAAAAAAATAAGAGAGATAGCATTTTTCATCATAATAGTAAACGCAATAGATTCAAATTCCGTATAAACGGCTGTAAAATTAAAGTTTTTCTAAGAGAAGTATACCATAAATCAAAATAAAGCGTTTGAAAGCCTAAGTATTTAAACGAAAAAATGAAATTCGTAGTAATTTTATAAAACAAACTTGTTAATTTAGCGTTAATTAGTATATTGCAATCCCAAAATCATTTACAAATTTACTTTGATATGAATGTAAAAATCATTTTTAAAACTTGCTTGGTTGTAGCATTTTCGGCTGTTTTAGCCAGTTGTAGCAACAAAGACGATTACAAAGACAACTCACGTGCAACGGGCTGGAGTTTAGACGGTCGTGAAGGCGGTCTTAAGTACCAAACCGATTATAAAGGACAAGAAACCGGTCCTGGATTGGTATTTATTGAAGGTGGAACATTCACCATGGGAAAGGTTCAAGATGACGTAATGCATGATTGGAACAACACCCCTACCCAACAACACGTACAGTCTTTCTATATGGATGAAACCGAAGTTACCAACAGAATGTATCTTCAATACTTAGATTGGTTAAAATACACCTTTCCTCCAACCGAAGAAAAATACAAAAACATTTATACCGGCGCTTTACCCGATACATTGGTTTGGAGAAACCGTTTAGGGTATAATGAAACCATGACCAATAACTACTTGCGTCACCCGGCTTATCAAAACTATCCTGTAGTAGGAGTAAACTGGATTCAAGCAACTGAATTTAGTAAGTGGAGAACCGAGCGTGTAAATGAGTTGATTTTGGAACAAAAAGGCTACACCTCTCGTGGAGCCCGTTTTGAAGCCGATGCCACTTCTACTTTTAACACCGAAACTTACATTAACGCTCCTACCTTAGTTTATGGCGGAAATGACGATATTACGCGTGGTGGAAAGGCCTCAGACCGAAGAGAAAAAGAAAATACACCTCGAACTAAAGACGGATCTGGCGAAGCTAAAAACCTTTATGTACAACGTAAAGACGGAGTATTGTTACCAGAATATAGACTTCCTACCGAAGCAGAATGGGAGTATGCCGCTTTAGGTCTTTCTAGTATTCGCGAATACAACAAGTACCGCGGTAGAAAGAAATATCCTTGGGACGGGCAATATACACGTAACGGAAGCCGTAAAACTAGAGGTGACCAATTGGCAAACTTCAAGCAAGGTGATGGTGATTATGGTGGAATTGCTGGATGGTCTGATGACGGTGCCGATATTACTGCCGAAATCAAATCTTACCAACCAAATGACTTTGGTTTATATGATATGGCTGGTAACGTAGCCGAGTGGGTTGCTGATGTTTATCGCCCTATTATCGACGATGAGTACAACGACTTTAACTACTATAGAGGTAATGTTTATACCAAAAATGCTATCAACCCAGACGGAACCGTAAAGGTGGTAACTGCCGACAGCGTGGTATTTGACACCTTGAGTAATGGTAGCGTTGTTGCACGTGCATTACCTGGTGAAATTGTAAAAGAAAACGTAACTACAGAAGATACCTACTTGAGAACGCAGTTTACCGAAAGTGACAACCGTGACTTTAGAGATGGTGACAAGCAATCGTCAAGATACTTTAGAGAAGATAAGAACGACCGCATGTACAACGCACCTCAACACAGTGTGACAGCAGTAAAAGACAGTACAGGTTCTGTTTCTTTAGATAGACAATACGATACCGATAACAACCGTACCACATTAATTGATAATGAAGTACGTGTGTACAAAGGAGGTTCTTGGAGAGACCGTGCTTACTGGTTAGATCCAGCACAAAGAAGATATTTCCCACAAGATATGGCTACCGATTATATCGGCTTTAGAAATGCGATGTCTCGTGTAGGTTCTAAAAGCCAAAAAGGAAAAACAGCACGTTAATTCGATTGCATTCTTTTTAAATTAAATAAAAATCCCTTTTCTTTACCAGAAAAGGGATTTTTTGATTCTATACTTTATACAATATGACTAGGCTATATCAATTATTTACGGCAAGTACAGGCGTTTCCACCGATACGCGCAGCATCCAAAAAGGAAATTTATTTTTCGCTTTAAGCGGAACCAATTTCAACGGCAACCAGTTTGCAGCAAAAGCCCTTGAAGCCGGCGCTAGTTATGCCGTAATCGACGATCCACAATATGCTAACGACAAAACATTGCTTGTAGAAAATTGCCTACAAAGCCTACAAGCCTTAGCCACCGAACACCGAAAAAAATTAAATACACCAATTATCTCCCTAACCGGTAGTAACGGTAAAACCACCACCAAAGAACTTATAGCAAAAGTTTTATCCTACAAATATAAAATAATTGCCACCCAAGGCAACCTCAACAATCATATAGGGGTACCCCTGAGCCTGCTTCAGCTTAAAGCGGATACAGAAATAGCGGTGATTGAAATGGGAGCTAATCATCAAGGAGAAATTGCTCAATTATGCAGCATCGCTTATCCAGACTACGGGTATATTACCAATTTCGGGAAAGCCCATCTCGAAGGTTTTGGTGGCGTTGAAGGCGTAATCAAAGGCAAAAGCGAATTATACCAGCATTTAATATCAAAAGATAAAAAGATTTTTATCAATCAAGATGATCACAAACAAGTTGAACTAACCCTAGACTACCCCAACCGCATAAGCTTTGGTAGCGCTCCCGAAAGCGATTACTCCATACACAAGACAACCCACAATAATTTCGCTCAAATTAAAATAGATAGCGAAGTTATTCAAACCCAATTATTAGGTCTATACAATGCCCAAAATGCGGCAGCGGCGGCGGCTATCGGAAAGTTTTTTGAAGTTCCATTGCATCATATCAAAGAGGCTTTAAGCAGCTACCAACCCAGCAACAACCGCTCGCAAATTACAAATCACGGGAGTATAAAAATTATTATGGACGCTTACAATGCCAACCCCACGAGTATGCTCGCTGCCTTGGAAGAGGTGTCGCAATTGAAAGCAGACCAAAAGACTATAATTTTAGGCGATATGTTTGAGGTCGGCCCCACTTGGAAGGAAGAACATCAAACCATAGTCGACACGCTTAAAAAGCAAGCATACACAAACGTATTTCTCTGCGGAAAACAATTTATGCAAACCGACCTACCCGAGCATTTCCTTGCAGTAGCCGAGACGAAGGAATTAATCCCAGTGCTAAGCAAAAAAGATTTCAGTGAGCAACTCATCTTTATCAAAGGTTCTCGGGGAATGGCGCTAGAACAATTACTGCCTTACCTTAAGGAACAATAAAGAAACCAACTTTCTATTTAAAAGCGAAAATATAAGACACTTTAAAAATTCAAAGAAAATACAATCCCAACAAGCTTTAGCAGCTTGGAGATTTTTTGTTTACAAACACTACTTCAAAAGATAAAGGGATTCAAGATCCCTATGCGAAACCAAAATAGGAAATACAATCCTCCCAAGCCTTAGCGGCTTGAAGATTTTTTGTTTACACCCACTACTTCATAAGATAAAGGGATTCAAGATCCCTATGCGAAACCAAAATAGGAAATACAATCCTCCCAAGCCTTAGCGGCTTGAAGATTTTTTGTTTACACCCACTACTTCATAAGATAAAGGGATTCAAGATCCCAAAGCGAAACCAAAATAGGAAATACAATCCCTCAAGCTTTAGCGGCTTGAAGATTTTTTGTTTACACCCACTACTTCAAGCTGGGGCTCGGTAGTGGGTGTAAACAAAAAATCCCGATGAAAGTCTTCATCGGGATTGTGCTTCTTGTGGGCGCGAAGGGATTCGAACCCCTGACCCCTTGGGTGTAAACCAAGTGCTCTGAACCAACTGAGCTACGCGCCCAATTTTTTTGTGAAAGCTTTTTGTTGTGGGCGCGAAGGGATTCGAACCCCTGACCCCTTGGGTGTAAACCAAGTGCTCTGAACCAACTGAGCTACGCGCCCATGATAATGGACTGCCAACACAAAAAAATTGTTATTTAAAGAACATAATCGATTTGTAAACACTAATCAATTGCGAGTGCAAATATAAACTATTTATAAATTGCTGCAAGTCTTTAATGAAAAAAAATTAAATTATTTCAGCTACAACAAAAGTACTGCCGCCCACATAAATGATATCTCTAAGCGTACTCTGCTCTTTGGCTGAAGCAAAGGCTTTTTCAACCGACGCAAAAACCTCACCTCTTAAACCAAATTCTAAGGCTTTAGATTTTAGTTCTTCTGCTTCCAAAGCTCGCGGAACCCGCGGAGCACAAAAGTAATAGTGTGCATCTTTAGGAAATAAAGGTAAAACCTGAGATAAATCTTTGTCTTGTACTACTCCTAAAACAAAATGCAAGTTTTCATGAGCCAAGGCAGTCAATTGCTTTAATACAACTCCCAAGCCCTCTTTGTTATGGGCAGTATCGGCAATGCATAAAGGGGCTTGTTGTAAAATTTCCCAGCGTCCTCGTAAACCAGTACGCTGCACTACTTGAGAAAAGCCTTTACTTATTGCTTCATTAGAAATGGACCAACCACAATTCTTTAATACCTCTACACAAGCCATCACAGCCTGTGCATTTTGTTGCTGGTAAGCCCCTTTTAAATCCAAATGAATATACGCAGGCAATTCAAAATCCTTAGCCCAATACAGGGGTGCTTTTAAAGTTGAACTTTTCTCTTCAAACACGCGATGAGTATCGGGATGAAACTCACCGATGACCACCGGCACTTTTGGTTTAATAATACCGGCCTTTTCTCGTGCAATTGCCTCCAAAGTATCGCCCAAAATTGCAGTATGATCTTTACCGATATTCGTTATCAGAGATAATTCTGGGGTAATGATATTGGTTGAATCTAATCGTCCTCCTAAACCTACTTCGATTATGGCTACGTCTACTTGTTTGCTCGCAAAATAAGCAAAAGCAAGTCCTACACTCATTTCGAAAAAAGAAAGCCTATGTTCTTCTAAGAAAACTTTATGCTGCTGAATAAAATCAACTACAAAGTCTTGCTCAATACATTGCCCGTCAATGCGGATACGCTCTGTATAATCCTTCAAATGTGGCGAAGTATATAAACCCACCCGGTAACCAGCCGCTTGTAAAACCGAAGCTAACATATGACTGCTAGAACCTTTACCGTTGGTACCGCCTACATGTATCGTTTTAAACTTTTTATGCGGAGCACCTAATACCTCAGAAAAAGCCAAGATGTTGGTCAAATCTTTTTTAAAGGCTACTTGACCTTGACGCTGATACATAGGCAGCTGCCCAAACATCCAGTCCAGGGTTTCTTGGTAAGTCATAAATCTATTCAGATAACTTAAATTCGTACTCGATAAAACCGGTTTGTTTGGCAGGGGCGTTAACATCGCTATTGAATCGTGTAGCCAAGGCAGCGCGTTTGGCTGGTTCCATCAAACAGGGAGCAGTATTGGTAGTCCCTCGTGCTCCTGGTGTAGCTCGAATCACTTGGCCTTGTTGATTGACTTCTATCTTGACTACAACCACACCAGATTCGTTACATTCTTGTACAAATTTTTCTTTATTCAGCGCTTTTCTTCCGCCTAAGCGATAATTTCCATCACCATCTAATCCTTTACCCTGCCCATAATAACTTTTAGCATTGGGATCGCCAGAAGGATCTCCTTTATCTCCCCCGCTAGCGTCGTTCCCTTCTCCACCTTGATTGGCTCCATCATTTTCAGGACCGTTTAACAGGTTATTCAAGGCATCAGAAGTTTCTTTAGATGGTTTTTTAGGCTCTTCCTTAACCGGTTCTTGAGGCTTTTCTTTTTCGGGAACCTCTTGCTTTGGTTGTTCTTTCTTATCCTTTTGTTCTTTTTCTACAGGCTGCTTATTCTCCTTTTCTTTGGCGATTACTGGTGCTTCCTCAGTGTCTTGAGTTTGCACTTCATCGGCTACCGGACTAGAATTTTCTTGCGGACTCGGTGTAGGTTCTGGGGTTTGCTGCTGAGGAGAACTAGCTACTGGCTCGGTGGGTTGCACTTGACCTGAACCTATTTCTGAAGTACCAAAATTAATAGCAATTCCATTTTCTGGTGGCGGATCTAAATAGGTAAAGCCAAAGAAAAAAAGCAATAGGAAAATTATGGCCGTAATCACACTGGTTATGGCCGCAGATTTTCGTTCATATTTGGTTTCTAGTAATCGCACAAATTATGGTTTTACGGCTAATACTACTTTAAATTGATTACGTTTGGCTACATCCATCACATAAACCGCTTCTTGAATAGGCACCGATTCTTCTGCACGCAATATAATAGTTGGCGTTTCTACACTTTGCAGTCGTTTTTGCAGCTCTAGCTCTAAATTCTCTTTACGGATTTGCTCCTGATTGATAAACATTTGCATGTCTTTATTGATGCTCACGGCAAGCTCGTGTTTATTGGTGGTTTTACCCTTAGCTTTTGGTAAAATAAGGTCTAAGGCCTCTGGAGTGATCACCGGCGAGGTAAGCATAAAAAACACCAACAACAAAAACACGATGTCGGTCATCGACGACATACTGAATTCGGGGCTAACTTTATTTCTTCCGCGTAAATTCATACCTTATACGGGTTCATTTAACAAATCAAGAAAATCTACCGCCGTAGCTTCCATTTGATGCACCACTTTATCGGTTTTAACTACCAAATGGTTATAACCAATATAAGCCACAATACCTACAATTAATCCGGCAACGGTTGTGGTCATCGCCGTATAAATACCCTCAGCAAGAGAACCCATTTCGGCTTGACCGCTACTGCTCGCCAATTCATGAAATGCTAAAACCATACCAATTACGGTTCCCAAGAAACCAATCATTGGGGCAGCTCCCGCGATAGTCGCTAAAACACTAACATTTTTTTCTAACTTATACACTTCTAGTCTACCCGCGTTTTCTATAGCGGTATTGATATCTTCTAACGGACTACCAATACGACTGATGCCCTTTGCGGTGAGACGAGCCACAGGAGAATTTTCTTGAGCGCATCGCACCTTAGCACCTTCTATATTACCGTTGGCAACATGATCTTTTATTTGGAACATAAAGTTAGCATCGGTTTTTGAGGCAGCCTTAATGGCAAAAAGACGTTCAAAATAAATGTATAAAGCAGCGATAAATAGCACACTTAAAATGGCTATTACAATTATTCCGCCAACTCCACCACTGGTTAATAATTCAAGAAAAGAAAAAGTTTTTTCTTGAGGCAAGGCTTCTGCATCTTGAGCTACCTCTTGGGCTACGTCTTGTAAAGTCATTAGGTTTAAAAAGTTTAGTTTCATAAGAATAACGATATAAAGCGTGTAAAATTACCTCAACACCTAAAATTATTTTAAGCGCTTTTACAGGCTCAAAGCTACAATGATTTTTGCAAGGACAAAGAGCCTGTAGTAATTTTTTAACTATAAAAGAATTGCTCGATAAAAATAAAAGTTAACGCACCAGAGATAAATCCGATAGCTGCCAGCCAAGCAATCTTCTTTAAATACCAGATAAAATCAATTTTTTCCATACCCATTGCAGCTACCCCAGCGGCAGAACCTATTACTAATAAGCTACCTCCTGTACCTGCCGAAAAGGCAATAAAATGCCAAATAGGACTATCGGTTTCAAAGGTGTACATTCCCATTGTTGCGGCTACCATAGGTACATTGTCTATTAATGCCGAAAGCGCTCCCAGTAATACTACTACTACATCCATATTAGGTATAGCTGCCGAAACCTGTTCGGCTACATAGCGCAGGGTACCCACTTCTTCTCCGCCTATGCTTCCGTAAACCAAACTCTCTAAAGCGGCCACCGATAATAAAATTCCTAAGAAAAAAAGTATACTCGAAAATTCTATTTTAGATAAAGCTTTATGGGTGGAATATAAGTGCTTTTGCTTTTTGGGTAAATTTTTAACGGGTCGAACATACTCTGAAACCAACCAAACTACTCCCAGAGAAAACATCATTCCTAAGTAAGGCGGCAAACCAGTGACACCTTTAAAGATAGGCACAAAGGCAATTCCCGCCAAACCTACATAAAGCATGGTTTTACTGCTTAACAAACGCTCTGCCTCTTCATCTATAATCATCTCTTTTCGCATGGCTTTTCCTTTAAAAGGCTTTAGTTTGGTGGCAATGAAAAAAGGAACCACAAAACAAACCAGTGAAGGAACTATCAGGTATTCAGACAAGCCTACCGCCGTAACTTTACCGCCAATCCATAACATGGTAGTGGTAACATCTCCAATAGGCGACCAAGCTCCACCTGCATTGGCAGCGATGATAATCATACTGGCATACCAAACCCGGTATTGATGGCGCACCAAAATCTTACGCAATAAGGTAATTAAAATAATGGTCGCCGTTAGGTTATCGATAATAGCCGAAAGCACAAAAGCCAGCGCTCCTAGTATCCATAGTAATTTTACTTTACTTTTAGGTTTGATTACCTTTTTTATAATCCCAAAACCACGGTGCAAATCGATAATTTCGACAATGGTCATGGCTCCGATTAAAAAGAAGAGGATTTCGCCAATACTGCTGAAATGATGCATCAAGTTGGCTTTAAAACCATACGATTGCGCATCGGTATCGGGCTGATCGATTTGAAAAATATGACCGTGGTAATCGACAATAGAAAACCAGCCCTGATTAAAACCAACGGCTAAAAGTGCCCACATGAGCGTTCCCATCAACAATGCCGGCACCGCTTTATCTAATTTAAGCGGATGCTCTAAAGTAATGGCTAAATAGCCCATTACAAACGTAAAAATTAATAAGCTTGTCATTTTTAAAAGTTAGATTAATTTTTCTAAGGCAATCTCAAAAGCCGTTTGCGATAGATGAATAGGATTATTGTTTTTAGAATATACGTCTTGTAAGGCCTGTTCAATAGTATGTGAAACATCATTAAAGATAGCCTCATCTTCGATTTTGGCCTCGGGCTGCATTAAATAAGCAAACACACGAGCCATACCGCAATTAGATATAAAATCTGGGATTATGCTTACGTGCTTATCGGTATATTCCATAATGGGTCCAAAGAAAATCGCTTCATCGGCAAACGGAACATTAGCACCGCTTGTAATTACTTCTAGACCACCAGCAATCATCTGCTCTACTTGCTTTTGGGTAACCAATCGTGAAGCTGCGCAGGGAGCAAAAATTTGTGCTCCTACATTCCATATTTGTTCATTTACCGCTTCAAAGCTAAGCATATCTTCCGCCTTAAGCGCATTGCCTTCTCGCGTCGCATACAATTCTTTTAAACGCTCAAAAGAGATACCCTCTGGCTCGATAATACCTCCAGTTCTATCTATAATTCCAACAATTTTTACACCCATAGCCGCCAAGTAAAAAGCAGCAGCACCGCCTACATTTCCAAATCCTTGTACAATGGCTTTTTTGCCAGCCAATGCACCTCCATAAATTCCGTAATAATGCTTAACGGCTTCGGCAACACCGTATCCTGTAATTAAATCGCCTACCGTATAGCTTTGTTCGGCATTAGGCAAAAAAATAGAGGTATCTACTTGCTTAGAAACCCCTTGTTTGAGTTGGTTGATGCGGATGTTTTTTTCGTGCTCATCGGTGTTGAAATGCCCTTGAAAAACTCCTTCTTGCGGATGCGTGACACCATAAGCCTGTGTAATGGGAATGACCTCTGTACGCTGATCTACATTCATATCGCCGCCCGTACCGTAATAATTTTTGAGTAACGGACTCACCGCCTGGAACCATCTTTTTAAAACTCCCTGCTTACGCGGATCGGCTGGATCAAAATTTATACCCGATTTTGCTCCCCCAATTGGTGGACCACATACCGAAAATTTTATCTCCATGGTCTTTGCCAACGAAAGTACTTCATTTTTATCTAATCCTTTACGCATACGCGTACCCCCACCCGCAGCACCGCCACGTAGCGAGTTTATAACCGTCCATCCTTCTGCCTCCGTCTCTCGGTCTTTCCAATGAAAAACAATCTCTGGTTGCTTATTTTCGTATTCTTGTAGTAGTTTTTTCATCATAATTCTAAGTAGGTTCTATAAAAATTTCGCACAAATATAAGTAAACGTAAATGTTAAATAAATAATAAGCTTTTAATTTTATAAGTTTTTTTTTAGCATAAAAAAACAATTAAAAGCAGGCCGGTATTTCATTCTTACAGACGCCCTTAAAACAGCATTAAGGCATATTTTTTTACAAAGTCGTCTTATTTACCTTTACGGATAAAACACCACTCCAGAAGAATGATCGCGGGAGGCGCCGGTTACACTAGCGTAAACATTATTCAATCCGCTTAAGCGCAACCTCCCTAAAAAGGCAAATACTACTGCTTCTTTAAAATGGATAAGTTCATCCTTAGGCAAAATAAGTTGAGCATTGGTTAGATTGCTAAATTGAGTAATCAGAAATTGGTTAAGCGCACCACCACCTGTAAGCAATATACGCTGCTGGGGTTGAACCACTGCTGCCAATTGATGCGCCATATGCTCGGTTAGAGTACGCAGCATATTAGTAGCCGGTAAATCGAACCTCGATAGTATGGGCTGGCAAACCGCATTCACCCATTCGACCCCCAATGATTTGGGGGGCAAACTTTGGTAAAAAGCTATGTTTTGTAGTGCATCAAATAAAGCTTCATCCAAAGTTCCTTTAGCTGCCAAACGACCTTCTTCATCATAAGCCAAGCCTAATTGAGCTGCGTACCGGTTTAACAAGATATTTAACGGACAAATATCGTAGGCAATACGACGCTTTTCGTGAGCATAGGAAATATTTGCAAATCCCCCTAAATTGATGCAGGCATCATATTCGCCAAAAAGCAAAGCATCACCAACAGGAACCAAAGGAGCTCCCTGACCGCCAAGTTGTACATCTTGCACCCTAAAATCACAAACCACACAAACACCTAATAGTTGAGCCAGCTGAGGTAAATTACCAATTTGCAGCGTATAAGCTTTTTCGGGTTGATGAAATACCGTATGTCCATGCGAACAAACTGCCGCAATCTCTTGGGCAGGAATTTGATATTCTCGCATAAATCGACGAACTACTAGGGCTAAATATTGGGTATAATGCTGGTTCAACTGCTCTAAGGCTGAAGAATCGAGCTGTATAGCATTTGCCAAGCGCGCTTGCCATTCAGGCGAATAGGCATAGGTTTTGGCATGCAACAACTCGTATTGATAAGCGTTTTCTTGCTCATTAAAACGCACAGCAACAACATCTACACCATCTAATGAGGTGCCTGACATTAATCCTAAGTAAAGCGGGGATTTCGTTTTCATATTCGTAAAAATAAAACGAATCATTGAATAATTGACTTATATCGAGTATATTTGCAACGTTTTTTTCACAATAAAAAAAATTGCTATGGATTTTAAGCTTACAGAAGAGCACCTGATGATACGCGATGCCGCAAGGGATTTCGCTAAAAATGAATTATTACCTGGCGTAATTGAGCGCGATGAAAAACAACTTTTCCCAACCGAACAAGTTAAGAAGATGGGAGAACTAGGCTTTTTAGGTATGATGGTTTCTCCAGAGTACGGAGGTGGCGGTATGGATACCGTTTCTTACGTTTTAGCTATGGAAGAGCTTTCAAAAATAGACGCCTCAGCATCGGTTATCGTTTCGGTAAACAACTCGTTGGTTTGTTGGGGACTAGAAACTTATGGTACCGAAGAGCAAAAGCAGAAATACCTAACCAAATTAGCCACTGGCGAGTCGATTGGAGCTTTCTGTTTAAGCGAACCAGAAGCAGGTAGCGATGCCACTTCACAACGTACCACAGCTATAGATAAAGGAGACCATTATGTGTTAAACGGTACCAAGAACTGGATTACCAATGGGAACAGTGCCGATTATTACTTGGTTATAGCACAAACCGATCGCGAGAAAAAGCACAAAGGAATCAATGCTTTTATCGTTGAAAAAGGTTGGGAAGGTTTTGAAGTAGGACCTAAGGAACAAAAATTAGGAATCCGCGGAAGCGATACGCATACCTTAAATTTTAACGATGTAAAGGTTCCTAAAGAAAATAGAATTGGAGCAGATGGTTTTGGATTTACCTTTGCGATGAAAACCCTATCGGGAGGACGCATTGGTATTGCCGCACAAGCTTTAGGTATTGCTAGTGGAGCTTATGAATTGGCCCGTGAGTACTCTAAAATCCGTAAGGCATTTGGAACCGAAATTTGCAACCACCAAGCTATCGCATTTAAATTAGCCGATATGTATACAGAGATTGCTGCTGCTAGACACCTTGTTATGCAAGCCGCCTGGGATAAAGATATGGGGAATAACTATGATATGAGCGGAGCAATGGCTAAGCTTTATGCCTCAAAAGTAGCTATGGACACTACCGTAGAAGCCGTACAAATTCACGGAGGAAACGGTTATGTTAAAGAGTACCACGTTGAGCGTTTAATGCGTGACGCTAAAATTACCCAGATATACGAAGGAACTTCTGAAATCCAGAAAATTGTAATCTCAAGAGGACTGTTAAGAGATTAATCAAATCTATACCATATAAGAAAAACCTGTAGCCAAACTACAGGTTTTTTTTGTTAATAATTTCCTTATAACTATCCACAAAACTACCGCTTATCGCCAAAAGCGCCTTTTCAACGAATAGTTTATAATAGTGTAGCCTGAATGTTAGTATTGGCTTAATTTCGCAACTTTCTAAAACTAAAAAACACCTAATATGGCAAAAAATTATCTTTTTGTAATAGGCTTTTTATGCAGTACTTTACTAAGTATTCATGCCCAAGTGACCGGCGTTTACACCGATTATCAAGGCTATTGGCATTCAAACTCCACAAGTATTAATACAAATAAACCTATAAACTCACACAATTTAATAGGTTTTACTTTAAATGGTACAGTGTATTCTACAGGAGTAAATGATAATTTACTAACTTCTAATTCAGTTACTTTTGTTGCAGAAAATTACCGTGCTTTACCCATTGCCACAATTACTAATTTAGGTGGCTATATTGGTTTAGGTCAGTTATATGATGGTATCGATAATGGTGTCAACAACAGTAATACACAACCTTTTGAAGCCATCACTAACGGAACCCAAGCGGCGTATTTCTTGACCGACGGAATTCGAGGCTTAGATCTGGGTACAGGTATCGCTAATATACCTTCGGGTACCATAACCAACTTTACGCTTAGTAGTAACGGTATCACTCAAAGCAAAATTAACGATGGAATACCCGATGTTTTAATCGCCACCATTGCTTCTCCTACGAGCAGTAATAATGACATACTAAGTTTTGTTGATGTCAATGGAAATATCGTTGGAAACCAAGTCGTTGTATCGCTTAATAATTCGAGTAATTTTCCCGTTGTGGCCAATTGGGATGCTGATTTTTATAATTTTAATAGCACACAAACAAACAATGGTTTAGTAGATACCCAACGCGGGATTCGCTTTTTGGCAGCTGAATTAAACGATTTTGGAATAGATAATTCAAATTATCAGCAGGTAGTTGGCTTAAGGTATCAATCTAGTGGAACGACAGACCCCGCCTTCTTAGCTTATAACGAGCAAGCTATTGGGGTGGCCAGTCAATTGGTAATAGACAGCCAACCTACAAGTTCTAATTGCGACGGTAGCCTTCCCTCTTCAATACAAGTACGCATTGCCGACTTTAACGGTGCAACCGTACAACAAGCAGGTTACGCCATTAAAGCCAGTATATACTCTGGTAGTGGTAATTTATTAGGCACACTTACTCAAAACACAAACGCTAGCGGTATTGCGACTTTTAACGATCTAGCTTTTGAGGTAGGCGGCGATCACGAGATTATTTTTGAATATACCAGTTTAGATGCAGCAATCTCGGCTACTATTGAAGAAGCTACCGGATGTAGCGATTTAACGTGGACAGGTGCCGTAAACAATAACTGGGAAAACACAGGGAATTGGAGTCAGGCGATTATTCCAAACGCTAATTATAATGTTATTATCCCAACTGGTTTAACCAACTACCCTAGTTTAAGCAAAAATACGGGTGCGAAAAACCTCACTTTAGGTGATGGTGCCGGTATAGATTTAAACGGTTTCTTATTTAATATAGAAGAAGTAATCAACTTGGGCAACAATGCTAGCATAGCAGGCAGCCAACCGGGTTCTGTTCTTTATTTTTCTGGTGAAAACCCACAAATTTTACCCGACAATTTATTGCAAAATGGCGAATTAGCTAACTTGCATTTAGAAAACCCAGCTGGTTTAACAATTAATCAAGACCTACGCCTTTTACAAACATTAAAAGTCATCAGCGGAAGCTTAACCACCAACGACAAGCTAACCCTGGCTTGCGAATTTACAAGTCCAGGAGTAAGCACAGGAATGGCTCAAGTAGCAGCGATTGGCACTAATGGAAGTATAAACGGTAATTTGATCGCTGAACAATGTTTCCCTGGCAGACGCGCATTTAGACTGATAAGTGCACCACTAAGCACCAGTGTATTACCTAGTAATAATAGTATCCACTATTTCTGGCAAGAAAACGCTTCTGCCTATAACAACAACCCTAATCCTGGTTATGGTACGCATATTACCGGTACTACGACAGATCAAACAAACGGTTTTGACTACACCCCAAGCGGAAATCCTTCGATGTTTGAATTTAACAATACCAGTCAGACTTGGAGTCCTATCGCCAACACCAATAACACCAGCCTTAACGCAGGTGATGCTTATCGTATTTTAATCCGCGGAAGTAGAGGACTAGATGTTACCAAAAACACGGCTATCCCAAACGATACTAAATTACGTACTCGAGGCGAGTTGTTTACTGGAGAAACTACACTTACAGGATTTAACAGCACAGCAGGCAGTTTTAACTTTTTTGGGAATCCATACCCCGCTACAGTAGATATGCGCAAGGTATTGAACAGTCCGAAAACTAAAAACGCGGGTCGCTTTATCTATATTTACGATCCGAACTTAGGAGGGAATGCCGATGCCAACCCAAATAGTTCTACCTTAGGAGGACGTGGCGGATTTGTAACCTTAGATGCCGATGACTTCTCAGCTTCAGTTGATCCTAATGTACAAGGAATTCAAAATACAGATGCGAATCTGTTTTTACAACCAATGCAAGCTGCCTTTTTTGTAACTGCCAACCAAGGCACAGCTCCCGAATTAAATTTTCAAGAGTCTTTTAAAGCAGTCGACGAGCCTGCCACCGCCGTATTTCGACCAGCGGCTTCTCACAGCAGCATACAAATAAATTTATACCGTCAACAAGCTTTCTTAAATGGAGAAACTCCGCTAGACGGATTGAAAATTAAGTTTGGCACCAACTTCAACAACCCCATCGATGCTTATGATGCACCAAAATTATTTAATCTAGATGAAAGCATTTCACGTTTTGAACAAGGCCAATATATTGCTATAGAAAGTAGAGCCTTACCAACAGCTCAAGAAAACCTGAGTTTAGCGCTTACGAATTACCGTGCAAAGCACTATGTATTGCAAATCCATGTGGGAGAGCTTAATCAGAGCGTGTATTTAGAGGACAGTTATTTAGGCACCCAACAAATCTTGCAGAAAGGCGAAAATACTATTGCTTTTCAAGTAGACGATCAGGTTGCAGCTAGTACAGACCCTTTGCGTTTTGCTTTGGTTACCGATAAACGTCTAGGAACAAATCTTATCGAGAAACAAACGCCATGTGTTTATCCAAATCCTTTAAACGGAAATATACTCCAGATAGATTTTGATCAACCTAGCACTACCCCTGTAAATATTGCAATTTATAATTTACTGGGTCAGCGTATTTATCAGCAACAGCTTAACCAACATTCTGGTAAAGTAAGCCTAAGCAATTTAAAGCTTACGTCTGGTTTATACTTGATAGAAATTTTAGATATAGAAAAGCAAAGTAAACAGCAAATCAAACTGCTTAAAAACTAGTGTAGAAAAGCTTATTTGGCTTTAAAAAAACCGCTTACCCCTTTGTGGTAAGCGGTTTTTTAGTTTTTATTAATCGACTAAAAGCACTTTATTCCCTTTATCGATAAGCAGAGAACCTTTCAACGAGTAAAAAAGCCGATTTAACGAATTATCGGCGTTTAAGTTTCATTTACAAACACTTGCCCTTAATTTTGCTAAGACAAGTATTAGAGAACCATTAGCATTTTAATTCTAACTTATTACTATTGAGATACTAATCGTTTAGGTTTACAAAATACACCTAACACCATTTGACCTATGAAAAACACCTTAAGAAAAACCACCGCAATATTGGCCTTTGCCATTTTATCCCTTACTTCATTTGAGGCAGCAGCTCAGTTTCCCGGTTTCGTTGATAATGTAGACGACGAAACACCTGCAGCTCCCATAGATGGTCTAGTAGCTCTCGGATTTATAGCCGGTGGCTATTTGGGCTTTAAAAAATTACGCAAGTAATTAATCACCTAACCTTTTAAACCGATTATTATGAAGAAATATTTACCCAAACATTTATTTATACTCGCCCATACGCTTTTGTTTATCGGCTTGACCGCACAGGCTCAAGAAGGCCCTGGTGGGGTAGGTGATGCCTTAAGCAACCCATTTTGGTTTGCTGCCGATGCAATTGAAGGATTAAACAATAGTGACCCAGTAGCCAGTTGGTCTAACTTAGGTGGCGATCCCGAAGTAGCAGCTCAATCTAACGCAAATAGACGTCCTAGCTATTTGATCAACCAGATCAATGGTTTGCCTGCACTTTCTTTTGCTACTAATGATTATTTAGATATAGCCGATAACAATTCGCTTAACCAAAATGGTCCCTTTAGTAGTCGTACTTTTTCATTGGTTGTACGCACAGGAAGTGATGTAACCGCCCGTCAAGTGATTTATGAAGAAGGAGGAACGGTACGCGGTTTAAACATTTATATAGATAACGGTGAATTATATTTTGGCGGATGGAATGTAAACAATGATGGTACCGATGCACCTTGGGGGTTTGTTTCTACCAAAACAAGCATTACAGCCAACACCAATTATGTAATCAGTTTTCGTTTTGCTGGTAACACCTCACAAACAGGAACGCTTGAGGCCTATGTTAATGGAAGTTTAGTGGGCACCATGAATAATATCGGTAGATTATACGACCATAACCCTGCAGTATTGGGGGGTCAAGCTAACGATAGTTACTACCATGATGGTTCAGACACTGCCAATAGCACCAATTTCTTTACCGGTTTAATGGCTGAGTTCATCATTTACAATAAGGCACTTAACCAAGCCGAGCGTCGCTTGGTTGAAAATTACTTGGCTTCGAAATACAGCATTAACCTAAGCGCCAACAACTACAACGACAACGATTTAGCTGCTAATGGAGATTTCGACTTTCATTCGGTAGGTATTGCACGCATCAACGCTACCGCGACTTCTTTAAGCTCGAACCGAGGAACAGGAATTGTTTTGTTAGAAAATAACACCTTGACTGATGGCGACTACTTGATCTTAAGTAGCGATCAAATAGACAATTTAGCTTTAGAGAACAGCAGCCAAGGTTGTAGCCTTCAAAGCAGAGATTTATACAGAACACAAGCCACTTGGCGCGTTAGTAAGAATGGTAGTTTCAATAACACCACGGTTAAAATTGATGTGACCGATTTCCTTTACGGATTCGATCCGGTGAACGATATTCAACTTGAAGTGTCAACCAATGCGTCTTTCAGCAGTTCAACTACTTATGCTGCCAGTGGGTCTAATGCTAACATTATTTCTTTCAACAACATCAGTTTGAATGATGGAGAGTATGTGAAGTTTGTTCTACCTTCCGAAACTATGGGAGCGGCTTTACCCGGTGGGGTATCCAATTTGGCTACTACCAAATTTTGGTGGAGAGCCAGCAGCATTGATCAAGCAAACAATACCCCTGTTGCTTCTTGGACAAACGAAGGAAGCAATAATGAAGATGCCGAGCAAAACAATGCTACCAATAGGCCACAGTACAGAATCAACCAAATGAACGCTTACCCTGCCGTTGATTTTGGAAACACTAATACTTATTTGAACATCCCTAACAATAGCGACATCAATTTAGGAGGTCCTTTTAATGAGCGTACCTTTACTATGGCTTTTGAAACCGGAAGTGATGTCAGCAGTCGTCAAGTTTTATATGAAGAAGGTGGAAATACCCGAAACCTACATATGCTTATCGATGCTGGAAACTTAATTGTAGGTGGATTTAATAATAGTAACAGCGACGGACCGGGAGACAACTGGGTAGACAAGCAGATTAGCACTGCTATTGCTGCTAACACCCGTTATGTGGTTAGCTTTGTTTATGCCGGGGGTCATAATGGTGGTGGCAATGCAAACGGAATTTTTAGAATGTATTTGAACGGCCAATTGATCAATAGTGTGAATGGAGTAGGACTAATTTATGAGCACTCCGGTAACATTAGTATTGGTGGTCATACAGACACTATTAGAATGAATGGAAGCAATGGTTCTGGCAACTATTTTACTGGTAAAATTGCAGAATTTGCTATTCACGCAAGCGATTTATTTTCTAACTCTATTTTATTGCTGCACAATTACTTATCTTCAAAATACGATATTAATCTAAGCGCTAACGATGGTTATGCATTTGATACATCTGCTAACGGTGATTTTGATCATGATTTAGTAGGTATTTACAACGTAACCCAAACAAAAACCGATAGTCAATTCGGTACGGGTATTGTACAAATCAACAACCCATCCGCTTTAAGCGCAAATGAATTTTTACTAATTGCTGCTAACAGTAATGATTATAGTGCATTAAATACATCCGATTTAGCTTGTAACTCCAATACCGCAGATAATCAGAGACTAAACACCTTATGGCGCGTAAGCGAACTAGGTAATGTGGGTACGGTAGATTTAAATTTAGATCTAAGCAACTTAGCTTTACCGGCTAATGGTTATTCAACTATTGAATTGTTAATCAGTAGCGACGCCGCTTTTACCAGTCCTACAAGCATAAGCGCCACCACCTCAAATTGTTCACAAGTAAGCTTTAGCGGTGTAAACTTTAGTAATGCTAATTATTTCACTTTCCGTATTAACGGTCTAGAGCCGATTACTTGGGACGGCACACAATACCTTTACGGATCAGGTTTAAATCAGGCCCCAAGCCTACAAGATGCTGGACGTAAATTTGTGGTGCAAGCAGGAAGTACAGCCAGCCTTAACCAAGATGCACAAGTGGGTTGCATGCGTATTGTTAGCGGAGCAAACCTAACCGTGGCTAATGGAATAAATTTATCCCTTACAGGAAATGTTGACAACCAAGGAAGCTTAAACGCTGATGAAGCCAGTTTAAGTTTCGATGGCGAAAATCTACAGGTAATCAGCGGTAATCAAAGCTTAAGCGCGGGTGAGCTAAGCATCAACAATACCGCCGGAGTTGAGATTGCCAACGATCTAAACCTAGAAGTGCGTATTCAAGAGGTATTGCGCATCAATCAAGGTAACCTAGCAACCAATGGAAAATTGGTTTTAGCTTGCCAATTCACAGACCTTTCTCAGCGTGTAGCTCAGATAGCCGATTTATCTGGCGGTAGTATAACCGGTGAAATTATGACGGAACAATGTATTCCTGCAAAACGTGCTTTTAGATTAGTTACTTCACCAGTGACTACCACTACAAGCATTCATGCTAATTGGCAAGAAGGTGCCAACGCTTGGAATAACGACCCCAACCCTGGTTATGGTACGCATATAACAGGAACTCTTGTTGATCAAGACAATGGTTTTGACGTTACACCAAGTGGAAATCCGTCGTTGTTCCTGTTCAATAACGCCAGTCAGCAATGGGCAGCAATAGGCAACACCAATACCAATACACTTACTGCGGGAGCGCCTTTACGCTTGATGGTACGCGGTGACCGAAGCACAGACATCACTATAAATGCCGCAGCTCCTAGCAATACTATATTGCGTTCAAAAGGAACGATAAATGCTGGAGATTATACTCACGGAAGCGATTTCAACAATACTTTAGATGCTTTCAATTTCTTTGGTAATCCATATCCTGCCGCTGTAGATATGATGCTTGTATTCGATGACATAAATACAACCAACCTTAAAAATGGATATTATATTTGGGATCCTCAATTGAATGGAGATAATGGACGTGGAGCTTTTGTAACCATCGATACGGATAACGGAAGCACAGTAACAGCTGGCTCACAAGCCAACCAGTTTTTACAACCGGGTCAGGCTGCCTTTGTGGTAACCAGTAACCAAAATACAACCCCAAGCTTACAGTTCAAGGAAAGCTATAAAAATGTAGAGGCTGCACAAACTGCGGTATTCAGTTCTACCAATGCTGCGTCTAGTTTAGACGTCAACCTATTTGCTCAAGACGCTTACCTCAACCAAAGCACCGCAAGTGATGGGATCCGTATCAAATGGGACGTTAACTACTCGAGTGGCTATGGTACTGAAGATTTACCTAAGTTTGGAAACTTAGATGAAAATTTAGCCGTAATCAATGGGCAGTATTATACGGCAATCGACCGTAGAGATTTACCTCAACAAGGTGAAAGCATTCCTTTGTTTATCAATCAATACCGTCAATCTAACTACGTTTTGAGATTTGACTTTGAGAATTTACCACAACGTGAGTTAATCTTGATCGATCATTATAAGAACAAACAAATCAGCATTCAGCAAAACGGACAAATATATGCTTTCACGGTAGATAGCAATTTACCAGCAAGTATAGATGCCAATCGCTTTGAATTGCAATTTGGTCGTACACTAGGCGATATAAGCCTTACACAAGCTGATTTAAGTATGTATCCTAATCCGGTAAACGGCGAAAACCTAAACCTGCTTTTACCTAACAATTTATCTGGCAACTTAGAAGTTGAAGTAACCGATATACTTGGTAAAATAGTACTAGTACGAAACTTAGAAACTCATGAAAATCAAGCACAAGTTTCGGTTCAAAGTTTACCTGCAGGTATTTATTTAGTTCGCGTGATACATCAAGCTAGTCAATCACAATGGGTACAAAAATTAATTAAAGAATAATAAATCTATATGAGAAAACTTGGTTTACTCCTCAGTTTTTTACTTACAACAACTTGGTCGATAGGTCTGCACGCGCAATGTGCAGACAACACGACCGACCCCACACCGGGAGATTTTATCAACAATCAATGGACTGTCTATGCTTACAACCTAGTTCCAGTAGGCAGTAGCGATGCGGCTTTTGACCAAAGAGATTACAACGATTACCGCGGCTATTATATAGACGTGGGTTATGGCACGGGTAATTTGAGCTTTGACTCACGCCAGTCCTTTGCCGCTAATCAAAGTCCCAGTAATGTAACAGGTTATACAGGTTGTAATGTTACGTCAAATAATCATATGGTAAGTTACAAGCGTAAAGGCTTTCCAAATGACACCTATACCCTATCTATCGCAAGTGCCCCGGGCCAAGCTTCTGGGCAAGCCCATGATGATAATGTATGGATAATAATAGATGGCATCGTTGTTTTTCAACACGATGGATGCTGTGATACCCACGCCAATGTATGGACTGGTAATTTAGATGCAAATTCTGAAGTAGAATACGTTTGGATAGAACGCCCAGGAAATTCGTACGGTGCTTTACAGGTTGAACCCGTAAGCAATCCTAGCTTAACTTATGGCACTGACGAATGGCATGTAAGCGTTTATAGCGACAAAGCTTTTAGTGTATTAGAAGGTTATTACACAGAGACCAATCTAAGCTTTGACACCGCCGACCGTTGGACAGATAACAACACCCCATCTAATGCAAATGCTACCAGTGGTGCACCCTATTCAGGTGATCCCGTAAGCAATGACAACCATTCCTATACCTATGCACGTGAGGGATTTCCTTGCGGCATATATCAAATTGACATTACACGTCACGACGATGATGTGCGTTTAATTGTAGACGGCGAGTTGGTGTATAGCAGCAATAGTTGGGATAACCGCAATGGTGTTCCCAACGTTTGGCAAGGTTATCTAGGCACTAATTCTAAAATTTCCTTTTCTATTGTTGAGGATGCAGGAGAATCAAGAGGTGCGCTAAGCTTTGTACCCATAGCGGTGCCAAGTAGCGGCAACAATATAGTTATTTGGACCGGTGCCATCGATAGCGATGTCGCGAATGCTGGAAACTGGTGTGTAGATGATCCTTCATCCGTAACCGAACCAGAATTACATATACCGGCTAATGTGCCCAATTTTCCTAATTTCAATGTGAATTTTAATGCTAAAGATATTAATATCTATTCTGGGGCAAACATGAGCATTACTAATACCTTGACCCTGTCGGGGAATGTTAATAATGAAGGGGGTATTATCAATTCTGAAAGTGGACAATTAAATTTTAATGATGCAGGGAATGCTGCTGCTCAAAATATAAATGGTGCTGGTTTTGAAATAGGCTCAATCAACTTAGCGGGAGATCTTAACCTAAGCACAACCACTCCTATTCGCTTGTTAAATAATATGACTTTCACCAATACGGCGAACCTAGCCACTAATGATAATTTGGTATTGGCTTGTCGTTTTAATGATGCTGCCAATCGTGTAGCTCAAATCGGAGAATTAGTAAACGGTAGCAGTATCACTGGGAATGTGGTAACCGAACAATGTATTTCTGCACGTCGCGCCTTTAGATTAGTAAGTTCTCCTGTAACCACTACCACGAGTATTCACGATAACTGGCAGGAAGGAGCCAATGCTTGGACCAATGACCCTAATCCTGGTTATGGAACGCATATCACAGGAACCAATTCAGATCAGACCAATGGTTTCGATCTTACACCAAGTGCGAATCCTTCCTTATTCTTATTCAACAATACCAGTCAACAATGGTCGGCTATAGACAATACCGACATCAATACACTTAGTGCAGGAGAACCTTTGCGTTTAATGGTACGTGGGGACCGTTCGACAAATATAAAAAGTAATGCCGCCGCTCCTAGTAATACGATCTTACGGGCTACCGGTACTATATTAAGCGGAGATGTGCTCTACAACACTCAATTTAACCAAAATGCTGATGCATTTAATTTCTTTGGTAACCCATACCCTGCGGCCGTAGATATGGGAATGGTATTGAATGATGCTGCTACCACTAACTTAAAGCAAGATTATATTGTTTGGGATGCTCAGATGGGAGTACGCGGAGCATTTGTATCTATTGATATGGATGACGGTTCAGCAATTGATGGAGCTACTGGCTCTGCTGCCAATCAATTCTTACAGCCAGGGCAAGCCGCTTTTGTGGTCACTCAAACAACAGGGGTTACTCCTACAATGATGTTTAAAGAGGCTTATAAAAATATAAATCAGGCACAGACCGCCGTGTTTAGCACAGGAAATAATATACCGAGTTTAACACTACAACTCTATACCCAAAATCAATTCTTGAATCAAGAAAAACCCAGCGATGCCATACGCATCAAATGGGATAGTCAATTTAGTAATGCTTACGCGGGAGAGGATTTGCCTAAGTTTGGGAATTTAGATGAAAATCTAGCGGTTGTAAATGGACAAGCCTACACAAGTATCGATCGTAGAAGCATGCCACAAACCGGAGAGACCATTCCGTTATTTGTGAATCAATACCGAGAAAACCAGTACAGTCTTCAATTTACTTTCGAAAGTTTACCAGGGTTAAACCTGTATTTAGTAGACCAGTATAAAAACAAGGAGATTCTGGTGAGCAAAAACGACCAGGTTTATAATTTTAGTGTTGACCAAAGTTTACCCGGAAGTATCGCTCAGGATAGGTTCTATTTTAAATGGGGTAGCCAATTGGGAATTGGTGAAGAGACTGCAGGCCTATACCAAATCTACCCAGTACCAGCACAAAACCTATTGAACTTGCAACTAGATCCAGGTAAAAACCAAGCCCGTCAAGTACAGGTGTATAATATGCTAGGACAAAAATTAATCCAACAGACTATCGATAACAAGCAGTCCACTTATGTAGTAGATTTAAGCAAACTACAAACAGGAAATTATGTACTGGTATTGATTGATGCTAGCGGCCAAAACCTATACCGTGAGCAATTTATAAAAAATTAAAATAAGATATTTAACGAAAATTTTAAATTAAATAAAACAGATTTATCTAGATTTGTTCGATAAGATGTAAGTTTCCTTTAATAAAAGGGCAAATAATTTTAACACTCTAAAAACTATATTATCTTTGCTCTATCTTACAAGTAACCTAAACACTATGAAGAAAATTACTTTATTATTTGCTTTGGCCTTATTGGGCACACAAGCACAAGCACAAGAAACAAAAGACCAAGATTATAACCATTGGTCGATAGAAGCAGGTTTTGGTATGACCGAACCTGGTAGAGGTTTTGAAAATGACAACGCTGGGGCAGCCTATAACTCCTCTTTTACCAACTCTTTAGGCGGTGAACTAGCAGTACGTTATATGATCAACGATAAGTTCGGTCTTAAACTAGGAGGTCACTACAGTAAGATTAGTGAAGACGATGAATCTCTTCCTTTCGAAACCACTTACTCCCGTGCCACTTTGGAAGCTGTTGCCAATTTAGGTTCTGTATTAGGCTTTAGAGAGTGGACAAACGGTTTCAACTTACTTTTCCACGCTGGGGGTGGGGTTGCTTTTTACCAATTTGGTGACGATGCCATCTACGCCGATGAAAACGACTCTTCTCCTGTATTTATGGCCGGTATTACCCCTCAAATCCGTTTAAGCGATCGTGTAGCTCTTTATGCCGATGTAACTTATGCTGGGCACCTAGGACAAACCTACACTTGGGAAGGTAATCAACAAGTGAACACTATCCGTTCTTTTGAATCGGAAGCTTTAACCGCATCGCTTGGTATTCAAGTATACTTAGGAAAACACAGCAAACATGCTGACTGGGTAGATATCATCAACCAGAAAGAACTAACCCAAGAATTAGACAGCATCCAGAATCGTTTGAGTAAAATCGAAGACGATATGTTAGATTCAGATATGGATGGTGTACCTAACTACTTAGATCGTGAGCCTAACACTACCAATGGTGTAGCCGTAGATTCTAACGGTAGAGCGGTAGACACCAACAGCAATGGTATTCCAGATGAATTAGAAGCTTCTTTAGAAAAGCGTTATATGACCAAAGAGAAAGCTGCGGCGATGAACGCTGGTTCAGGAACTATCAAGTCTTTGATCAACGATGGTTATGTAAACGTATATTTCGAATTCAACAGCACCAACCCAGAAGTTTATTCGTATGAGGCTATCAATTATTTGATTACTTATATGCGTCAGAATCCTTCTGCAAAAGCAAGCTTAACAGGATATGCCGATGAAATTGGTAATCCTCAATACAACTTAGACTTATCTAAGCGAAGAGCCAAGAAGGTTTATGATATTTTAGTAGCTTCTGGAATAAGCGAAGATCGCTTAAGCCACGACGGTGAGGGAATTGACGATTCAGTTGATAAGGCTTCTTCAGAAGCAAGACAATTGGTACGTCGCGTAACCTTTAAATTACACTAAGCCTAATCGCTTTAGCTTATAAATAAAAAAACAGCTCCAATTTAGGAGCTGTTTTTTTATATTCGCTACTTTATTATAATTTAAATTAAATACTATGCCTTCTGCTTCACCCAAACATTTGGTGGTATTTGGTACCCGCCCCGAAGCCATTAAAATGGCCCCTGTAGTAAAAGCCCTACAAGGAGAAAAGCACTTCATCACCAAGGTATGTGTAACCGCACAACATCGAGAAATGCTCGATCAAGTATTGCAGTTTTTTGAGATTCAAGCCGATTACGATTTGGATATCATGAAACCCAATCAGAACCTATCCGGTTTAACCGCCGATATCATCACCCAAATGCAAGCTGTATTTGAAGATTTTAAACCCGATTATGTGTATGTGCACGGAGACACTACCACGAGTATGGCCGCTGCACTCGCCGCCTTTTATGCAGGGATTGAGGTTTGCCATATCGAAGCGGGGCTGAGAACACATAACAAATGGTCGCCTTTTCCAGAGGAAATGAACCGACAATTGACTGGCCGCTTAACCGATTTCCATTTTGCTCCTACCCCAACTTCTAAGGCTAATTTATTGCAAGAGAATATTGCCGAAAGTCAGATCTGTGTCACAGGAAATACCGTAATCGATGCTTTGCTGATGAGTACAGAGCAGGTGAAAAGCTATAGCGATGCGCACATTCAACAACTTGCCGCTTGGCTAGACCCAAACAAAAAATGTATTTTAATCACCGGCCATCGCCGAGAAAATCACGGTCAAGGCTTTGAGAACATTTGTAAAGCCTTAAAATCTTTAGCTCAAGAATTTTCAGACAGCATCCAACTGGTTTATCCGGTACACCTCAACCCAAAGGTAAAAGAACCCGTACACCGACTTTTAGGAGAAATACCCAATATTTTATTGATAGAGCCGCTAGACTATCCGGCATTTGTATGGTTGATGAATCGGTCTTATTTAATTATTACCGATAGCGGTGGCGTACAAGAAGAAGCGCCTAGTTTAGGTAAACCGGTTTTGGTGATGCGTGACACTACAGAGCGTCCAGAAGCGGTAGAAGCCGGCACCGTTATACTAGTGGGCACAGAAGAAGATAAAATTGTAAGCGAAGCACAAAAACTATTAACCAATCCCGAAAGCTATGCTAACATGAGTAAACTGCATAACCCTTACGGGGATGGTAAAGCGGCCAATCGCATTGTAACTTTTATGCGTGAGCAAACACCAAAAGCATAAAAAACTGAATTAACCCATTGTTTATCAAAAAGTAAACACCTATAAAAAAAGAATCCACCGCTTGGTGGATTCTTTTTATGTTTATACTAACATTATTAGGCTAGTGTACTACTAATTTTTGGGTGAATTGCTTCTGGCTCGAAGTATGCTGAAGCTGAATCAAATACACACCAGTCTTTAGCTGATTGGCTGGCATACTAAACTTTTGATCCTTTGCTGTTGCATGCTCTTCCATAACTTTTTTACCGAGCATATCAAAAACTTTCACCGTCCACGCAGCGTCTAAATGAGCTGGCAGAACAAAGTTCAGATAGTCTTGATTTAGCGGATTCGGGTACATACTAAATCCTTCAGCTGGCATATCGCTAATACCTAAACTACTAGGTTTAACTTTCAATGCAAAGCGTTGAGCAGCAATACTTGCAGGCAAGTTAGCGTCTACACTAAAGTGAATAAACTGTATATCATTATCGATTAAAGTTTCGGTATTCAAATAGTTATCTACCCAATACAACTCCATATTCTCCCATTCGGTTCGTTTTACCACCACAGTGTAAATCTGGTGACGGTATTGTTTGATGAAAAGAGGAATTATTTCTTCTTGACTTGGATAATTACGACGGTCTATCGCTAAATACTTCCCATTGTTAACCACAGCAAGGTTTTCATCTAAATTACCCATTTTAGAAGCATCTTCTACTCCGGCTAATGTAGTATAACTACTGTTCCATTTCAGGCGCAAAGCATCGCGATAAGTTTCGCCATTTTGCAACTGATTCGCTTCATAAAGGATCAAATCTACATAAGTTCTCGTTTGTGCCCCTGGTCTAAAAACATCGGTTTGGGGTTCACTCACGCGTTTATAGCTTTCTTGAATACTCATATTGGGCACTCCTCCAGTACTTTTTACAAAGGCAGCCTGCCCCGGTTGCAAATAGCGATTGGCGGCCGAAGTGGTAAAACCTGAAGTGCCTGGTGCAACCGTGTTTGTGTTTTGTTCGGTATCTACCGTAACAAAAGCTCCTCGTCCACCTAAATCAGAAGAATTCTGATTATTATCGTTTGTTCCACCTAAATTCGGGTCCCAGATGTAGTAATCGCTAGCCAAATTAGTAGCGTTTTGCAATACCGCCTGCATATCAATAGCGGCTGGATACGGATTACCAAAAAAGTTAAAATCATCTGCCGTACTGCTAAAATTAAGTTCACTAGCCAGGTTAACATTTCCTTGACGAACACTACCAGTGGCCTCTAAAATGGTATTATTAGATAAAGCAGTATTGACACTAATATCAAGACTGCGATCTCCACGTACCATTAAGCGATAGCCTTGACCTGCCGTTAAGGTATTGACATTGGTATTAGCAATAGGCGACCATTGTTGGTTGCTATTATCAAAAAGGAATAATGAGGGGTTACCACTAGGGGTAGCATCAAAACCATTGGTTTGATCCATTTGGGAGCCGGTAATATGCGTACCATAACCAGACTTAGGGTTATCACCTACGGCAGTGGCTCCTTGTTGCCAATTATTGTGAATCGTAGTGCTGGTGGTTACCGGCGGCGTTACCAAGCGGAAGGCACGACGGCCGGGTATGCATTGCTCGGTAATCACATCTCCCGTGATGCTGCCATTGGTCAAATCATCGATCTGGGCTACACGCTGAGTTAAATCTGCGAATTGGCATTTTAAACGCAGTTGCCCATTGGTGTTCAAGCTGCCGCTGTTTACTTGTACCAAATCGGTTATACCGATTTCTTGATTGGCATTTAAGGCTAAAGTAGCAGTGCCATTAACAATTAAAGTAGTAACCTCAAAACCTTCGCCTTCAAGGCGTGCATTTGTTGAGCCTAAATACAATTCGTTTACTTTACCCCCAACCAGTTGAGAGTCAGTGGTGGTTAGGGTACCGTTTACATTTAATCTAAAGGCCGCTTGAGCATCTAAGCTAGCATCTGCATGAAAACGCAAGTTAGCAACACTTAAATCTGCAATCATCACCGGACTATTAGTGGTATAAGCAGGATCTGGAATATACACGTCAGTAGTAGCATCAGGTAACCCTGGGCACCAGTTGGCCGGATTATTCGTATTGGTACTCACCTCACCGGTCCATATGGTTTCATTTGAGCCAGCGTCTAAGCGAGTTAAAGTAAGACCTCCACCGGTGGCTCCTCCGTTTGGTGGATTTGAACCGCTACCGCTGTTAGAAATTTTAAATTCTATTTTAGTATTTTCACCGAGAAATCCCGTATAAATATTTGGGATTGGATTATCACTCCTGCCAGTTGCAGTATTCACTTGCACATCATCGATAAGCAACTCATAGGCGTCGTCGTGCCGCGTTAAATCGATTTGGTAATAACCACAATCAAATCCCTCACGCTTAAAAGAATAAGAATGAAAAACACCATTAACGTCTGAACGCTGCAAAGCTTCCCCTACATATTTATTTTCACCATGCAAGTCTGAGAAAATAATTTCATTAGCCGCATATTGATAATTAAAATTAAGCTCATTCGTAATAAAGCCGCCTTGGTAACTGGTGAAATTACTGGTGTTATACACCGAACACTCCCAAAAACCATCTCCTACTCCTGCAAAATCGAATTCTGGTATCATTTCAAATTGCACAAAAGAATCGCCTGAGGTATCCTGCATTCGCACTTCAATTTTATCGCCTTGGGTAAAAGTCACCGCTGGAATATTCGCAAAGCTGTTTTGATTACTGGTACCGTCAAAGATTGATCCAGCATTTTTAAACACTTGAGCCGTATTATTGTGTTGTATTCTCATTTTGTAGTTCCCAGTTTTAGGAATAATAGTCGTATACACCAAAGAGTGATTGTTATTGCCTAGCGTGGTACAACCATCAAATCCTGGCGCATCACTGGGATTTCCTGCTACGGTATAGGATAAACTGGAATCGAAACTTAATTTTCCCGGTCCATACGCATGCGCATCGATATAATAACCGTAATAGTCATTATTGTTGGGGCTGGTATTGGTTCCATCATAAGCATAAGCGCGCCACTCCCCTTCTACTGCACTAAGCACAGCAAGTGAACTAGGCGGATTGGTACACTGCGCCCAGGAATCGGCTGTTAAAGCCATTAAAAACAGACATAAAATCAAAAAGAAAAGTTTTCTCATATAAATTGGATTTAGGTTACTCTTGTACATACCAATAAATTTATCGGCATAACAGCTAGAGGCGTAGACTAGAAAAGCTTTAGCCGTTCATTGAAAAATACCAATACGTCTAGCAAAATCTTCGTTCAATAGAAAAAAATAACCGACAAGTCATTCGTTTTAAAGGCCTTAAATACCTTTTAAAGACAAATTTATACCTTTAATCTAAATTTAACTAAAAATTAGGAGAATTTTTAATATTTTTTTAAGCAGCTCATTTTTAGTCCTTGATAACCTAAAGATTACCCCTTAAATCTTTAAGCAAATTGATTGATATAAGTACTAAGTATTGGAGGGTAAAGAGCGTATTATCGGTCAAGCACGAGAAAACCAATATTGGTGATCTCCTTTTTAAGAGGCGTAACCAAGAATGTAGTTTAAGTTTTCTTTGGTGAAAGGTTTTGTAATGACATCCTTCACCAAGGCATATTCTTTTGCCCTTTCAATTTCGCGGGTATCTGTAGTTGAGGAAACCACAAAAAGTTTTAATTGAGAACAAGCTGCCCAGTCGGCATTTTCTGTTAGATCTAAAAAACGCCAGCCGTCATATTCGGGCATATTCAAGTCAAGGAGCACATAAATCTGTTCTCCGCGCTTTAATAGTTTTTTTAATATTTGGGAAGCGCCTGCGGCGTTTAAAAGTGCATGCTGTTCATAGTCGGGCACCATGCGTTGAGCCAAAAATTTAATGATTCGTTGGTAAATCGGATCATCATCAATAATCACAATGTGCTTTTTGCTGCTCTCCATGCCTTTCAGCCTTTCTTTGTTTCATTTACTAATTGTTTCAAAACCGCATCCATCTCTTCAGACGAATATTTAAGTTCATTTAACCAAGATACTAAATCTTCTACACTTTCGGGGTGGGCTTGTATTAAATTTACAATACTCATAATTCGCGCCAAAGGGGCCCGCAGTCGGTGCGATTGGTCCCAAGCTATTTTTCGCAATTTTTCGTTCTGACGCTCAATGGTTTTAATGTATTCTAAAGTATGGGTTACATTATTAGCTTGCATGAGTATGGCTTCGCCTTCGTGTATATCCGGCACACGGGTAAAATGCAATTCTACTTGAATATCCCCTGTTATTGTGTTTGGCTGTACAAAGTAATGCTGCCCCCGGCTAGTGTTTTTCATCTGGATCAACTCCTGAATCGCAACACGATCTTCTTCAGCAAATAGCGCTAAGAAGCTAATATTTTCGTATGCTTTGCTATTTTCTATATATAATTCACAAGCCGCTTGATTGGCATGGGTAATCGTTAATTTTTGAGGTTCGAGCAACCACATGGGTTGCGGGCTTAAGTTAAATAGCTGTGCAAAGTTCTGTCGCTCCCTCTCCACCTGTTGAATAAAAAAGTGACGGTTGAGTGTAAAAGCCATACTCTTTCCCAATAAATTGGGGTTGAGTTCATCTTTCACCAAAAAATCATAAACCCCCAATTGCAAACTGCGTTTTGCCCAATGCAAATCACTATATCCGGTTAAAATAATAATCGGTATTTTATCGGCCATTTTCAAACAAGCCTGCACTAATTCTATCCCACTAGCATCGGGCAAAATCAAGTCCAAAAAAATTAAATTGATCTCAAGTTTAAAGTTTAGAATATCTTGAGCTTGACTCAAATTCTGGGCATGCTCGATTTGAATCTCCTTGTTTTTTTCTAACAAGTAATCTTCAAGGAGTATATAATCGCCCAAGTTATCTTCGATAACCAATACATTTAAGGGTTTGGTTTTATTCGAAAGCATAGGTTTAGTCGGGAATTACCGAGAGCTGTAACCAAAACTCGTCTATTTTTAAAATTACTTTTAAAAACTCATCCATATTGAGCGGTTTTACAATATAGGTGTTACAGTGCTGTTCATAACTCTTTTTCACATCTTCTTGGCTGTTGGAAGTGGTGAGCATGATAACCGGGATGGTTTTTAACTGCTCATCGGTTTTAATCTGCTGCAAGACTTCGTGCCCGTTATAAATCGGTATATTGATATCCAGCAAGATGATATCGGGTTTTTGGGCGTCCTCATAGTCTTTCCTTTTAAACAAAAAATCTAAAGCCTCTTGGCCGTTTCTCACCACCGATAAATCGGCCTGCACTTTGCTTTCTTCAAAAGCCTCTCGGGTCAATAGAATATCGCCTTCATTATCTTCTACTAATAATACATTTACTTTTCTCATGCTTGAATATTCTTTTTTAAGGTAAAATAAAAGCTAGTGCCTTGACCTGGAGTGGACGCTAACCATATGTTTCCGCCTAAAAACTGCACCCCTTTTTTCACCATTGCTAAGCCAATTCCTGTACCTGGATATTCTTCGCGGTTGTGCAGCCGTTGGAAAATTACAAAAATTTTATCAAAAAATTGAGGTGCTATACCTATCCCCTTATCGTGTACGCCAAATACAAATTGTTGAGCCTCCTCTTCGCAAGTCAGTTTTATTATGGCTGGCTTCCCGGGTTGCTTGTATTTAAGCGCATTGTCTAATAGCCCATGAAATATTTGGGTAATTACCGCTTTATAGGTAGGTATGCTAGGCAAATCAGCTAACTGTAATTGGGCCTTATTTTCTTGTATCAATTTACGTCTAAGATGCTTAAAATCGGCTATCACCTCATTTAAATCTACTAGCTCAAGCTTTTCGGTAGGGCGCCCCACTCTAGAATAAGCCAATAAGTCTAAAATAATATGCTTCATGCGTTGGGCGCCATCGGCTGCAAAATGAATATATTGATTGGCGCGTTCATCTAATTGATCGCCATAGCGTCTCTGCAATTGATTCATAAAGGCATTCACCATTCGCAGCGGTTCCTGCAAATCGTGCGAAATGATAAATGCAAATTGCTCCAGTTCCTCGTTAGAGCGTTCTAGCTCTTCTGCCCGCTTCTTAAGATCCACATTCAATTGCTTGAGGTGCTGTTGGTATTGCTTTTGTTTTGTAATATCGATCATCACTCCTACCATACGATAGGCTTTACCTTGAGGGGTACGCATCAGCAATCCGCGATCTATAATTTGCGCATAATTCCCATCAGCCAATCTATAACGGTATTCTTTTACCCATAAATCTTGATCACTACCAATGACTTCTTCTAGACTTGCATTCACTTCCTCGAGGTCATCGGGATGTATGCGCTCGGTCCAAGCCGAAAGATTGGGATGCACATAACTGGTATCATGCCCAAATAATTTATTAAAGCCTTCACCTAAATAAATCTCATTGGTTTCCAAGTTCCAATCCCAAATAGCATCTTGGGTGGCTTGGGTTATTTTTTCAAAGCGTTCATTGGCCTGCTTAAGGGCTTCTTCGGCTTGTTTCTTCTCTGTAATATCGCTAAAATAAACCGAAAGACCTTGATTGGCGGGATATGCAGCTACCTGAAACCAGGCTTCGACAGGTTCATAATAGGCTTCAAAACGCAAAACCGATTGAGTAACTAAAGCTTGTTTATATTTTTTATGAAAGATACTTTGATAAGCTTCTGGAAATACTTTCCAAATCGATTTACCCAGCACTTGTTCTTTGGTTGCACCTGTAATAACCGCCGCTTGCTGGTTCCAATAGGTGATGTTCCAGGATGGATCTAAAGCAAAAAAAGCATCGCCTATACTTTCGAGTATCTGACTCTTTTCGGCAAAAGCCTGCTCTAACGCCTGGGCAGTCTGTATACGCTCGTCTATATTCTTGAAATAAACCGAAAGACCAGATGCCGAAGGATATACATTGATTTCGTACCAGCGTTGGTCTTCGGGGTAATGATACTCAAAGCTACAGCTTTCTTGATTCTGCGCCGCATTTAAAAATTGCTCGAACAGCCAACTGTCTTCAATTAAAGGGAAAACCTCAAAAATGGATTTACCCAGCACTTCTTCGGTTTTCCGGTCTAACAACTCTTCGGCCATACGGTTAAAGTAGGTGAATTCCCACTGGGTGTTGAAGGCGTAAAAAGCATCTGAAATACTGCCTAATACCTCTTCAATTTGTAATTGCAAACGCTTTGATTCACTTATATCTTGTATGCTTCCGCTGATTTTCCTAGAGGTTGTGGAATAGGGTTTCGGACCTCCTTGCAAGCGCATCCAGCGCTTTTCGCCTTCCGATTGGCTAAGCTGTACCTCCAGTTCAAAAGTTGCTTGCTTTTTGCAAGCCAATATAATTTTTTCTGTGATTTGACGGCCAAAATAATGCTCAAAATGCCCCAGTACCTCGGCTATAGATTCATATTGATTTGTTGAGGGGGAATCTAAAAGTCGTATGGCATCCTTAGACCAATGCATTTGCTTTTCTTCACAATCTAACTCCCAAAAAGCCAATTGAGCCATTTCACAGGCACGCTGATTGCTTTCTTGCAACAGCTTTTCTTGAGTTATGTCTTTTCCAGCCGCAAAAATCACTTCGCCGCTTAAAGCTCTTCGACAACTCCAGCTGAACCAAATCAACTCACCGTTCTTTTTGAAATAGCGATTTTGAAAATCATGGGCGATTTGTCCCTCAAAAACCGATTGAATCAAAGTTGCTGTTTCTTCTAAATCGGGTGGATAAATAAATTGAGAGAAATCTTTGCCTTCTATTTCGGCGGCCGTATAGCCCATCAACTCCAGACCGGCTGGGTTAACGTTTAGCACTCTTCCCTGTATATCGAGCATACAGACAAACTCGGGTAGGGTATTATATAGATTCTTATAGGTATCTTCTAGTATTTTACGTTGCAATTCGGCAGCCACTGGTTGTTGCAAGCGCTCGGCAACTTCCCGGTAGCGTTCTATATAATTACGATTACGCTTGCTAGCCAAAACTAAACAACCTAAGAATTCGGCTTGATAAAATATGGGCACAGCCATCACATATTTTATTTGCTCGGCTGATAAGGCTTCTCTCCGTATGAAATGTTTTTGAATTTCATCCTCGTCCCAAATTAAAGTCGACTGCTCCCGCCAAATCTTTCCTGGCAAACCTTCATCTTTCCTAAAAGTTGTCAACCGTCCAAAGCGCTCGTACAATTCCGTCATCTGAGCGTGATAAGCAAATAACTGAATATGCTCCTTACTTTGGGTAGGCATCCAAAGCTCTACAAATTCAAAATATCCATAATCATATATATTTTCGCATAAAGACTGACTGGCTGTCAATAGATTATCGGCTGAACTAAAACTTTGTTTAATATCGGCAAGCAATTCTTTCTCTAAACGGGCTCTTTTCTCGTGGGTAATATCCCGTTGAATAGCGATGAAATGAGTGACTTCTTGCCGGTTATTACGTATAGGGCTAAATTGCAAGTCCACCCAAATTTCATTGCCCTCCTGAGTATAGTTAAGCAATTCTACAGTAATGGGTTCTTGGCGTTCGAGATGCTGTCTAATCAACTGTAAACTGGCAGTATCGGTGTTACTACCTTGAAGGATACAAGGCTGCTTTCCTATAATCTCTTCAGGTTGATACCCCATTAGGTTGGTAAAAGCCTGATTAACATAAATAATTTCTGGTCCAGGTGCATCAAGAGGCGTAGCCCGTGTGATAAATACCGCATCGCTAATACTATTGATCGCCGTATATAACAGCTCTAAATGCTCTCTTTCTTCAATGCGTTGGGTTATATCTTGAGCATTGAGTACCAAACCTTGAACAGCCGGATTCTCTAGCATATTGGTAAGTACGCCAGACAACCAACGCCATTCCTCCTTATTATAGCGAATCCTAAAAGGCTTTAATTGTTTGCGTTCCCCAGGCTTTAACGAGCTCATTGCTTTTGCTAAAACCTCACGATCTTGCGGGTGAGTTAAGGCTAAAGCATTCTTACCCTGAAGCGTATCTTGCACATGTGATCCCGGAAACCAATTATTCTGATTTATATAGGAAAAACGAGCATCAGCAGTCAATACCAACATCAAATCTACTCCTTCTTGTACAAGTGATTTAAAATGCTGTTCGCGTTGTTGCAATTTACGTTCCTGAAGCAAATAATCGCTAGCATCCCGTGCCACACAATACATTAATTCTTGGGTTTCATCCCAACGAGCCGACCAGTAGAAAGGGATCTCTCGGCCATCTTTATGTAAAATATAATTTAGAAAATGCCGTACCTCGGTTCCTTTACGGATGATATTCTTTGCCATCTGATGCGAAGCCTCACGATCGGCAGAACGCACCAAGTTCAATAGCTGGGAACTACGCAAGCTTGATGGCGAATACCCCCACTGAAGACTGGCTGCCGAACTGATGAATTGAATTATCCCTTCACGATCTATAGTACAGAAAACATCTAAAGAGGCATTCAACAAGTTGTTTACGCGAAAGCATTGATTGGTTAGTTGGGTTATATCTTTGCCAGAACAAAACACAAAAGTTTGCCCATCCTGTTGAATAGATTTAAGTGTAATATGATTGTAAACAATTTGATGTTGCTTAGGGTCAAAAAACTCATCCTCTACTTCAAAAGCAGCCCCCTCTAAAGCTTTTTTATAATGAGCTCGCCAAACTTTAAGTGATTCTTCATCATATTCGTGCGCCAGAACAGACTCGCCGTAATCAAAAGACCTACCAATAGCTTGGCGGATTGCCCGATGATAAGCATGGTTGGCATAAACCAAGCACATCTTGGTATCGACCACCCAAATTAAATCGGGTAAATCATCTAATATTTCTTGATTAACTTTAAATTCATGCATAGGGGCGACGCATTTTTGTAATCTTCTTTTCTCATTGGCTTAACAAAACGGATACATAAAACGCATTTGATAGCCTTTCTTCCTCACTAAAAAAAGATTGCAAATTTCTAAAAGCTGACGCTAATTCAGATGATAAAATTAATAATTTTAATCCTTATAAAACAAACTTTAATCTTAATATTAATTCAAAGTTAAAATTTGTTAACATTTATAAAATAAAAAACCCGACAAAATTTGTCGGGTTTTAGATGAAATGAAAATAGCTTTACTCTACTATCAACTTCTGAGTATGGTATTGTCCTTCAGTGGTTTGCAGACTCACCAAATACATGCCCGCTTTTAAAGAAAGTGTTTCTAAGGCTAGCTTTTGGTGCTCCACCTTTTGCGTGTTGCTCCATACCACTTTTCCTAACATATCGCTAATTCGTATCTGTACTTGCTTACCAGTAGCTTGTTGAGATAATTGAATTTGCAACTGATCCCCGCGCAGCGGATTGGGGTACATACTCCATTTCTTGTCTTGCAAAGTGTCGGTATTTAATTTTCCTTGAGGTGTAAATTTTAAAGCAAATCGCATGGGGTCGGTACTGGCCTCTACATCTGGGTCTACTTGAAAAGCATGGGTAAATACATCTCCTTGAACAGGCGTTTCGGTATTCAAGTAATAATCGATTAAATATACTTCGTGCTCAAAACTGTTTTTATTATTAAAACGCAACACGTAATCCTTATGACGGTATTGGTTGATGAATAAAGGCAGTATTTCTTCTTGCTGCGGGAAAGCCCTACGGTCAATACTCAAATAGTTTTGATTATTCACTACGGCTAAGTTCTCATCTAAGTTACCCATTTTAGGTGCATCTTCTTCTCCTGCCAAACTAGTATAGGTATCCTTCCATTTCAAGCGTAAGGCATCTAAAGTCGATCCGCCATTCAACAAACTGTTCTGATCAAATAATTGTATATCCATAAAGGCAGCTGTTGGGGCACGGAAAACATCCGCTTTTGGCGCTTCTACCTCTTTATAAGACTCTTTAAAAATAAGTTCGGGAGTACCTGTACCTCTGGCCACCATAAATACCGCTTGGCCAGGTTGTATGTATTGTTTACCTAACAAGGAGCCTACAATACTTCCTATGGGATTTTCTAAATCAATCGTCACAAAAGCTCCTCTACCGCCGGGCTGCCCTACAATGGGTAATCCTCCTTCGGTCACATCCCACATATATACCTGTAGTTTACTGATATGCTTACTATTAAGCATCAATTGCCTTAAATCTATAGCGGCGGCATAAGGGTTTCCTACCAGGTTAAAAGCTCCTGCCGTAGCATTAAAGTTGGTTGCCATATCGATATCGCCCTGAACCAAATCTCCTTGGGCGCGTAAAATGGTGTTGGTAGGCGCAGCTGCATTTGAAGTAATATCGGTAGATCGATCTCCGCGTACCATCAAGCGCCAAGGCTGCCCTGCAGTTAAGTTCGTGGCATCGGTATTGGCAATCGGACTCCAGGTCTGACTCGCGTTATTGAATTGAAACATAGACGGGTTTCCGCTTGCTGTTAGATCAAAACCATTGGTTTGATCGCTCGTGGTACCCGTAATATGCGTTCCATATCCAGGGTTGGGGTCGTTATTCCAGGCGTTTGCTCCTTCTTGCCAGTTATCGTGAATAGAGGTACTGGTGGTCACTTGCGAAGTCACCAACCTAAAACCACGACGTGCAGGCATGCATTGTTCTACTAAAACCTCACCATTAATCGCACTACCGTTAGGAATCTCATCGATTTGTCCCAGTTCGGTTCCTCCGTTTACAAAAGCGCAACTTAAGGTGAGCTTATCATTGGTATTTAGACTACCCGCCGTCAAGCGTACCCACTGCCTTACGCTTATATTTTGGTAGGTAGCGATGTTGACGTTTTGTCCCGAAATCTGCAGTTGATCTACTTCAAAAGCTTTTCCTTTGATACTGGCTTGATTGCCCGCAAATCCTAAGAATCCAATTTGGTTATTGACCAGAGTTCCTTGCAATTCAAAATCTCCGTTTAGCGTTAATTGGTGATCTTGCAAATCTACTATTGCAGAATCGGCAATATAAAGCGAACCGATTTCGGCATCTACATTTAATTTTAGGTTGTAGGGGGTAAGGCTTTGTTTTGGGATATACACCTGGTCGTTAGGTCCAGGTAAAGCCGGACACCAGTTGGCGGCATTATTGGCGCGATTGTTCTGCTTCCCTGTCCAAACCACGGTTCCAGCTGGAGCCTGATCCAGTCGATTGAATTGCAATCCAATACTGGTAGGCCCGCTACCATTGTTGCGTACCTTTACCTCCATCTCGGTATCGGCACCCAACACGCCGGTCCACACCCCAGTTTCACCATTTAGGTTATAACCGGTTTTTGACCAAACGCTTTGTCCGTCAATTATGATCTCGGTATCATCGTCATATTCGCTAACATCTATGCTATAAAATCCGCAATCAAATCCGCGACGACGGTAAATATAAGAAGTATTGTTTGATATGCTAGTACCGGTATAACCAGGAGCATCTGAGGGAGTCTGAGTGGAAGACCACGGACTCGTAAAATCTAGACCGCTTTGGCTGAATTGCCCTGCGTAATTGGTGAATGAATCATCAGAAAAAACAGCCGTTATCCACTCGTCTTGACCAAATACTGGGGTAACAAGATTCAATTCTAGGGACGCCCTTGAATCAAAAAGAATATCATACCAAACAAAACTTATTTCAGAGTTCCCATCAAGAAAGTACTGCTGTGTTAACTTTTTATTTTGCGCAGGACCATAGCTATCATATATTCTCACCCCGTCCAAGTAAATTTCTGCATTCCAATCAATGTGAGAAAACTTTAACTCGTAATAACCAGGTACAAAACCTTTTCTCCTATAGTCTACCAAAAAATCATTATTCCCTACACCACAGCCTACATAAGCAGCATTATGATGTTTTGGGTTTTTAGCTTTATTCCAATAGTCCTCAGAATTAAAACCTTGAGCAAACATACCTGTACCTTGACTATGTTCGTAATATCCTGCGTAATTAATTGACCCATCATACACATAGGCCGTCCATACATCTTGAGTATAAGTACCTTCGCTGGGGTGATTTGCCCCCGTAGGAACACAATTTTGCGCCTGTAACGCATTTGACATTAAGGCACAGGAAATAAGTACGAGAAAAAGTAAACTTCTTTTCATAAGAAAAAACTTAATTAATAAATTGTATAGATAAAGCGTTTTAAGCGCTATTTTTTAATTTTACGAATGCCGTAAGCTGTACCCGCCAATAAACCAAAAGCCAAAAGCGAGTCAATAGGCGCTGCGGGAGTTTCATCATTTACATCACCATCAAAATCTATAGGACCTAGATTTTGAGCACTGGCGTTTGAAAAAAAACTTCCTAAAACAATAAGACTAAAAAGTAAAATAAATTTGCGCATTACAAAGCTGGTTTTAAAGGTGTTTAGCTGTTTCAGCCGGCAAAACTAGACGATAAGCATGTTACCCAAAACGAATCCCTCAAATATTTGTTGAATCGACATAATTTGTCGATTAAGTGCAAGGTTAATTTTTATCTATTCAATGTTTTTTAATAAATCAGTCTTTTTGCAACATCAAAATCACACATCATTATCAAATCATTAATAGCGTATAACCTCTCCCTCTACATCCAATGTCTATTCGATAATCCATCTTCAAACCAAATGCTATAAATTCTTTCTGTTCATTTTTGCTTGATCAAAAACGAACCGAAAGATAAATTCGCTACTTCGTTACGCAGTAGTCCCGATACTTCGGGGACTCGATACAAGAGTTTTTGCCTATCGGCAAAAACCCCCACTCGGTGTGACAAGGCAGGTTTTAGATTTATTTTACACACCAGCAGCCCAATTCAGATAGCGATTCAAAGCAGCGCTTTGCATTCTTTTTCTTCAGTATAACTTGTGTTTTGCGTGAAGAATTGGCGAAGCCTTGGAGCCAATTTAGCAAAATGCAAGTGGTTTTCAGCTTGTCTGAAAAATACCTCAGAAAAAGTGTACTTTCTTTTGTTTCGTTTTCTTTATACAAGTAAAGAAAATGAAAATTAGGACATAGTATTATTGATGTGTTGTTGTGATATAGGTTTTGAAAAAGAAAATAAACTCGCTACTTTTCGACTGTGTCTCGATACTTCGTATTTTTGTTCTACCGCTCAAAAATCCGAAACTCGACATGACAAGGCGTGGTTTTCTTCTAAAAAAAATAAATAGAAATACCATTTAAACCCGGCCTATCGAAAATAGGGCGTAAAATTGGCAGTGCAGTAAGCGTTAAAAATTTTAGGCTATTTGAGACCGATTGGAAATCGGGTGAGTTCCTAAAATTTAGCTTGCAAACATACAATTTAGCGCTAGTTTCGTCAGCCTAGACTTTTTTGCTACTTTTTTCGGCGATGGAAAAAAGTAGAGGGTTAAAAAATGGGTACTTTTAGTTTTCGATTAGTAGTTTATCATAATGGAAACTATACAAGTACTTGCTACTTTTCGACTGCACCTCGATACAAGAGTTTTTGCCTATCGGCAAAAACCCCCACTCGGTGTGACAAGGCAGGTATTAAACTACTACGTACCTAGTGCAATCTTTTGAGAGTCTCAAGTATTCGCTGTCACTTCGAGTGACGCAGCTTAGCCAACAGGCATTTATGCCGTAGTTGGACTCGCTGGGTTTTATCGAGAAGTGGTTTAATGGGAATTGTAAAGGTATTCGCTACTTTTCGACTGTGTCTCGATACTTCGCATTTTTGTTCTACCGCTCAAAAATCCGAAACTCGACATGACAAGGCGTGGTTTTCTTCTAAAAAAAATAAATAGCTTTAGTTTTCGATTAGTAGCGTATTTTAATGGTAACTATAAAGATATTCGCTACTTTTCGACTGCACCTCGATACACTTTTTTATGGCTCACGCCATAAAATCGCACTCGACATGACAAGGTAGGGTTTAAAGTTATTCTATACACCAGCAGCCCAACTCAAATAGCGATTCAAAGCAGCACTTTGCAATCTTTTTCTTCAGTATAACTTGTGTTTTGCGCATAAATTAGGCAGGACAATAGTATTAAAGGTAAATTATATAACTCTATCTACCTAGCGCGACCTTTAGGGAGTCCCGAGTATTCGGGAAAGCCTTGGAGCCAATTTAGCGAAAAACAAGTGGTTTTCAGCAAAGCTGAAAAATACCTCAGAAAAAGTGTACTTTCTTTTGTTTCGTTTTCTCCTGTATCCGACGAGCGCAGCGAGAGGAATACACCGTAAAGAAAATGAAAATTAGGACATAGCAAGATTCTTGTGTTGTTAGGATGTAGGTTTTGAAAAAGAAAATAAATTCGCTACTTTTCGACCGTGTCTCGATACACGTTTTTATGGCTCTCGCCATAAAATCGCACTCGACATGACATGGCAGGTTTTTTCACCAAAGAATAATAAATAAAAGTACAATTTAAAAACGGCCTATCGAAAATAGCGCGTAAAATTGGCAGTGCAGTAAGCGTTAAAAATTTTAGGCTGTTTGAGACCGATTGGAAATCGGGTGAGTTCCTAAAATTTAGCTTGCAAACATACAATTTAGCGCTAGTTTCATAAGCCTAGACTTTTTTGCTACTTTTTTCGGCGATGGAAAAAAGTAGAGGGTTAAAAAATGGGTACTTTTAGTTTTCGATTAGTAGTTTATCATAATGGAAACTATACAAGTACTTGCTACTTTTCGACTGCACCTCGATACAAGAGTTTTTGCCTATCGGCAAAAACCCCCACTCGGTATGACAAGGTAGGTATTAAACTACTACGTACCTAGTGCGATCTTTTGAGAGTCTCGAGTATTCGCTGTCACTTCGAGTGACGCAGCTTAGCCAACAGGCATTTATGCCGTAGTTGGACTCGCTGGGTTGTATCGAGAAGTGCTTTAATGGGAATTGTAAAGGTATTCGCTACTTTTCGACGTGTTCTCGATACTTCGCATTTTTGTTCTACCGCTCAAAAATCTGAAACTCGACATGACAAGGCGTGGTTTTCTTCTAAAAAAAATAAATAGAAATATCATTTAAACCCGGCCTATCGAAAATAGCGTGTAAAATTGGCAGTGCAGTAAGCGTTGAAAATTTTAGGCTGTTTGAGACCGATTGGAAATCGGGTGAGTTCCTAAAATTTAGCTTGCAAACATACAATTTAGCGCTAGTTTCGTAAGCCTAGACTTTTTTGCTACTTTTTTCGGCGATGGAAAAAAGTAGAGGGTTAAAAAATGGGTACTTTTAGTTTTCGATTAGTAGCGTATTTTAATGGTAACTATAAAGATATTCGCTACTTTTCGACTTTACCTCGATACAAGAGTTTTTGCCTATCGTCAAAAACCTCCACTCGGTATGACAAGGTAGGTATTAAACTACTACGTACCTAGTGCGATCTTTTAAGAGTCTCGAGTATTCGCTGTCACTTCGAGTGACGCAGCTTAGCCAACAGGCATTTATGCCGTAGTTGGACTCGCTGGGTTGTATCGAGAAGTGGTTTAATGGGAATTGTAAAGGTATTCGCTACTTTTCGACCGTGTTCTCGATACTTCGCATTTTTGTTCTACCGCTCAAAAATCTGAAACTCGACATGACAAGGCGTGGTTTTCTTCTAAAAAAAATAAATAGAAATATCATTTAAACCCGGCCTATCGAAAATAGGGCGTAAAATTGGCAGTGCAGTAAGCGTTGAAAATTTTAGGCTGTTTGAGACCGATTGGAAATCGGGTGAGTTCCTAAAATTTAGCTTGCAAACATACAATTTAGCGCTAGTTTCGTAAGCCTAGACTTTTTTGCTACTTTTTTCGGCGATGGAAAAAAGTAGAGGGTTAAAAAATGGGTACTTTTAGTTTTCGATTAGTAGCGTATTTTAATGGTAACTATAAAGATATTCGCTACTTTTCGACTGCACCTCGATATAAGGGTATTTGCCTATCGGCAAAAACCCCCACTCGGTGTGACAAGGTAGGTTTTAAAGTTATTTTATACACCAGCAGCCCACATCAAAAAGCGTTTCAAAGCAGGGCTTTGCATTCTTTTTCTTCAGTATAACTTGTGTTTTGCGTGAAGAATTGGTGAAGCCTTGGAGCCAATTTAGCAAAATACAAGTGGTTTTCAGCTTGCCTGAAAAATACCTCAGAAAAAGTGTACTTTCTTTTGTTTCGTTTTCTTTATACAAGTAAAGAAAATGAAAATTAGAACATAGTAAGATTGATGAATTTTAAGAAAATAGATTAAGAAACAATGAATGAATTCACTACTTTTCGACCGTGTCTCGATACACGTTTTTATGGCTCACGCCATAAAAACGCACTCGACATGACAAGGTAGGTTTTAAAATACTAGTATTTAGTGCGACCTTCCGGGAGTCCCGAGTATTCGGGATCTCGATACACATCCCTATGGATCTCGCCATAAAAACGGACTAGACATAACAAGGCGGGTTATAATTAAAAAAGACTTATAAAAAACCTAAATCTTTACTTGCAAACTCACATACCAGTTCCGTGGTGGAGAGGGAATAATTCCCGGTCCCGGATATCCTGTAGCGCGACGGGTAAAATAAGTATTGTCTAACAAGTTATTGATTCCGGTTTCTAATTTAAAGCGCTTATAGGTGTAGGCTAGCGACATATCTAAAATACCATAGGCGGGAATTACACCAATTACACCAGAACTTCCTAGCGGATCGGTTTGGGTATTGGTGGCATCTGAGTACTGCTCGCCTACATAGGTGTATTGCATGCTGCTTTGAAAGTTCTTGTACCCGAATCGGAAACCAGTTTTTAAATTTACCTGTGGCACAAATTCCACGCGATTGCCTTCGATACCCGATTCATCGGAAGAGACGTAATTGGAACGTATGGCCGAAAAGTTAATAAAGTAATTGGCATTAAAGTCTTTGTCTTTGATCCAGCGTTTACCCAGATCAAAATCGACTAAACTCTCCAATCCGTAAATAAAAGCATCGCCAATATTGGCGCGCAGTTTACGAACGCTGTTGTCGTTTTGGGTTTCCAAGGTTATTCCTATACGGTCATTATAAAAAAGACCAAAAGCACTCACATCGTAGTTGATCCATATTTCAAAAGTTCCGCGTAGTCCCAAATCGGTGGTCATTCCGGTTTCGTCTTTTAATTCGCCTACAGCAAAATTGGGATTCACCAAGTTGATATCCGAAAAGGTAACCGACCTGTAGTTTTGCGAGGCGTTGGCATAGTATTCGGTTTGCGCATTGGGTTTAAAACTTGCGCCTAGCCCCAATAGCACAAAATTACGCTCGTTACTATTGTCGCTATACACGGTTTCGTTTAAAATAACATTCCCCGCCCCGTCTAGGTTGATACGTTTTGAAAAACCTTCACTTTCGGTTTTGATATATTCCCAACGGAAACCTGGGGTAATCGACCAACGCTCGTTTAGGTACCATACATTCTCACCAAAGACCGCCCAATTGAGGTTAGGATTATCAAAATCAGATTGATTGGCATAATTGGGGTATCGCTGGGTTTGTAATTTAAAGTCGGGACCAGTACCGGCACTTCCGGGACCTTGAACCGAGCTGTTATTGGCTTTATAGAATTTAGTCCCTAAAAGGCCAATCGATTTTTTACCCGCCAGTTGGTACTCGTTCAGCAGTCGGGCTTCAAAGCCGAAGTTATGGTAATCGCCTTTTATCAAATCGCGTTCGCTTTGGTTATCGGGAATATCTCGTCGATTGCTACGAAAACCTAAAGCATTGCGTTCGGCATCTAATCCGAAGAAATTCAGCGTAAAATTGGTTTTGTCTGAAAATTGATGCGCCAATTTTAAGTTCAGCAGCAGCCAGTCTACCTGAAACCAATTCCGTGCACGGGTACTTTGGTAGGCATCCTCTTCAAACATACGATCGCTCAAACCTCCTGCCTGTTGCGCCAAGTAGCGCATATAGGTTACCTCGGTAGTGACTTTGGTTTTCTCTGAAAAACGATACCCCAAATGCGCAAAGGCATTTTTGCTTTCGAACTCGCTATGCGGTCTAAAGCCATCGCCTTTTTTATAATTGAAATATGCATAATAACTCCATTGCTTGTGCGTACCGCTCAAACTGGTAAAATTGGTATACAAGGCATTGCTGCCTAAGGTATTCCGACTTAAAATTTCTAGCGTCTTATTTTTCTTAGGCTGCTTAAAAACAAAATTCACCAATCCGCCAAATTGGGTGCCGTATTGTAAGGAGGCCGCTCCGCGCACCACCTGAATTTGCTCGAGTGCTTCGGCAGGCGGAGAATAATAACTCTCGGGATAGCCCAGCACATCTGCACTGATGTCATAGCCGTTTTGGCGGGTATTAAAATTGGCCGTACGATTAGGATCAAGCCCACGGCCGCCGATATTCAGTTGCAAACCGGCATCATCATTCTGAAAAATATTGAGTCCGGCTACCTGACTGTACAGTTGGCGCGCATTATTATTCGCCAAATTGGCCATAGATTGGTCAATTAAAATCACCTCGGTTTTCTTGCCCGCATATATGGCGGTTTCTTCAACATCTCGCAGCCGACTTAAAGCAAAGACTTTGGCTTTGCGGGCGGTGATTTGCACGGCAGAGAGCTCCTCGCCCAGCGGTTGGAGTTGAATGCGCAGGGGCTGGGTTGCATTAGCCGATAATTGCAGCTCTTTAATGGCATAATCATAAGAAAACACCACCACATCGATTCGCTGTTTTTGGGTTTCAAAAGCGAATTCTCCTTGGGCATTGGTCTCTGCCAATTTACCCGAAGATTTCTCATACAACTCTACTTGCGGCAAAGGTTCGCCATGCTCATTCTCCACTACTCCGCTCACGCGTTGCTGTGCTTGCAATCCTACGCTTAATAGCAGTAGGCACAACATCATACTATAATCCTTTAATCTCATCATCTAGGGGTAAAATCCAATCTTTATGCTTAAAAGTATCTTTAATAGGGTATAAATTCAGCTTGGGGTCAATATAGCGTTTGCTCAGTCTTCCGTTAAGCGCCACAAAGCAATCTACATATACCTCAACGGCGGGCATTCCTTTTGCTTTATAGTAATCGCCTAAAAAATGGGCATAATCCAATATAAAATCGGGTTGAAAGCTCATCTGCTTTTCTTGTCGTGGCGTTAAAAACCGAGTGTTATCTACATAAAACGATTCCTGAGTTTGTGGGTTTACAATTTTAAATTGGGCGTAGCCGGCTTTTTCCATCAGCATCACCCGCCAAGAAAAACGGTAGCCCTCCTCGGTCCAAAACAATTCCCCAGGATATAGCAAATAGCGCCAAGGGAATAGCAGTTGCCAAGCGAAAAATACCACTAAAATGCTGTAACTGATCTTTTGCTTTACGGAGGTGTGAAGCGGATAGCTCAGCGCCTTCGTTTTGTTTTTAAAAGCCCGGGTAAATCGGCGAAAGCCATTTAAAATTTTTTCGTGTAATTGGGCATCAAAAAATATCAAAGTAGAGACAATCATGATGTAGGGAAACATCCCAATAGGAAAGAGTACCCGGGTAAAAATGTGAAAAACAAGTACCAAAATAAAAGCCAACCAACGGGTTTTACGGTAGAGCAGTAAAAAGGGAATGGCTAAATCGTACAGCATCCCCGACCAACTCATGGCATAGTGAAACCATTCTTTATGCATTAAGCTTTCGCCGATTAGCGGCAGGTCGTATTTAGAGGGTAACCAAATTTTAAGCGGCATGGCTTTTAGCAGCCAATCGCTATTGATTTTGGCTAGACCCGCATAAAAATACACCATTCCCAACAAAAGTTTGATGCTGTCTATCGTCCAGCGAGGGATTTTTGGATAATGATATTTACGCTGATAGGCATCTACTGAAAAGTATGCGTTTGCCGGAAGGAAGAGCATTAAAAAACTCAGTACCGAAATAAAATAATAATGGTTCAGGTAGTTGGTTTTATCCATCAATTCGATATAGCTAAAACTCAAGAAGAAAACCAGGATAGTCAGCCGGTATTTGTAGCCGATGGCCACTAAGAACGCGCTTAATCCGCAAAGGGCAAAAAGCAGGTAGGTATAGGTACCAAGGGGTTTAATCCACTCAAAACCATAGTAGGGAAAATAAAATTGGGGGGCGATGTACAATTGCTCGATCCATCCCTTAAAAGCAAAACGCAGGATGCTATAAAACATCATGAGTCCGAAACCGATGCGAAAAACCGCCAAGGGTGCTGCACTGGTTTGTTGCTGTAAGTATGATGAGAGGCTGTTTCGCATAACCCAAAAACAGGCTATCCATTAAGATAGCCTGTTGTTTAGTTTTGGTTTTAAATTAATCGCCGTCACTGTCTTGGTAGTCGATGCTAAAGTCGAGGGCTTGCTTCATATCCACCTTGAGTTTGGGCACGGCAGCCTGAATGACATCATAGGTTTGGGTCATCTGACTGTTGTTATTTTGCACCTGTAGGTAAAAGTTATCGTCAAGCTGATTGATGGCTTCACGGCTATCTTCAAACTGTTGGTTGATGCTTTGCACCAAATCGTTACGGTCTAGAAATTCTAGGTACTGTTTAAAAGCCGGACCCTCTGTCTCTTGCTGATAAGCTTTACCGTTAAAGGCGTTTTCTATGGCATCGAGTGCAGCTAGAGCCAAATCTTTAGAAACATCTTTTTTGTATAAGCCTTCTACTCGATCGGGAAGAGGTTGGTTAGAGAATACCCCAGCTGGAATTCCAAATTTCTCGGCTCTAAATCCTTTTTCATAAAAGAAAACAAAATCGTTTGCCATTTGGTTAAACGAGCCGTCCTGTCCGTTTTGGGTGTTATTGATAAAAGTAGCACGGTACTCGTTTTGCCAATCGTTTAGCAAACGGGTATTCACCTGTTGCATATGCGCTACTAAATTTTTTAAATACTGCTGATAATTTGCAGCTAGGGTGTTGCTGGTAAACTTATCTATGGCTTGGGCATCACCGGTGGAAGTGCCGTGCAAAAGAAAGTCTAATCCTGGAAAGCCTTGTGCGTTATAAGTAGGAATGGCTTCAAAATCGTAGTCGCCTGCCGCTACAAGCTCTTCTATACGTTGCTGATCTACAGGATAGCGGTTGAAATAGGTTCTAAATCCGCGTTCAGCGTCGAGTGAAGTAGTTGCCGCCTGCCCTAAATTATACATTTGCAAGTGTTGCCATACTTTGTAAGCCGACAACCAAGCTGCGCTTAATTGCTCTAATTGAGCGCTGTTCGGATTGTTTTCAAAAGCCGCTCGGGTGCTTTCTAATAGCGTCAACTCGGCTTGCAAATCTTTAAAAATAGGAATAATGCGTTGGTCTGCCGTATAAGTCAGCAAAGCCGTACGATCAAAACCATCGCTTGTATTTTTATCGGAATCGTCGGTTGAACTGCAAGAAGCCAAGCTGGTTAGCGCCAAGCAGAACATCAATATGCTTCTTTTCATTTTTTCAATTTTTTTTGCAAAGGTAAATAAGCATAAGCAAACCGCCTAGGTTTGCTTATGCATTGTTGGCCATCAAATTAATTAGTGGCGGCTTGCTCTAGTGTAAAACTGAATTTACTAGCAATAGCATTGGCCGTTTGATCTAAAGTAGCTGGGGTTACATCCCAGAATCCGTTGTTTTTTGTCAATTCACTTAGTATATCGCGTACTTCAACATCGCTTAAGTACGGTGTTTCGGTGCCTGGTATACGCGTAAATCTCAAGCTATAAATAAAGCCATAAGCCTCTGATAGATCGTGAAAAGCTGCTGCCGGATCGGTTCCCAAACTTTCTTTTGCTGCCTGTAGGTAATACACGGCACGAATACCGATTAGCATAGATATTTTTTCACGGATAATGGCTACTTGCTGATCTCTAAGCTCATAATCTTTATTCACAATAGCAGCTCTACCTGCGATAAAGGCGTTGTAAATACTATCGGCGATTCCGCTAAAATCTTCGTCTTCATCTACCTTACCCAGGTATTTATTTAAAAAGCTATCGGCGCCCAATTGCGGATTGGCAGCATTATCGGTACCATACAAGTAACCAAAAGCTTCATCCCACTTATGCTCCATAGTAGTATAATTTTTATCGGTTGCCAGCAGCTCGTTATCGTTTTGCTCGCGGTTATCGGCTTCGTCGAGTACTGCCGGACTCAAGTAATTGTTAAGTATCTGATCGGTCACCAAAGCACCGATAAGGCCTTTCATAAAAGCCTGATCATACTCTAAACCTTTAGCATTTACATAACGGACTTTGCCGCCAGCCTCTTCGATTTTTCCTGCCACACCCGGACTAGCGGTAGTATTCCAATTAGAAAATACCTCATTTACTTGATTGGCAATCCAAGTATCAAAATCGGCTTTATACACATTAGATTCGGTAGTATTGGCCGCGAAGTAATCTTTAGAAGCCGCGGTTTTACTCCTGATATTTTTAGAAGAGCTGTTAAGCGCTTCATTCTCAAAATGATTTCCAGTATTGGTAAACATTCCCTCTAAAACCGCTTGGGTATTAGCAGGATCTTTTAGTGCACTACCCAATTCGGCGCCCATCATCAAGCGATCGGTTTGCCCGCCATAACTCACGCTAGACTTTCCGTTTCTTTCAAACTGATAAACATCTGGGGTGGGGTTGAGTGGCGTATTGGTTCCGTTATCATCATCGCTAGAACAAGAGGTGAATAAGCCTGCGGCGATAAATACACTACAAATAATTTTTTTCATGGGTATTTTATGTTTTATTTAGATTCATTTAAAATAGCAAAACTAATTATTTATAATGATTCTAACCAAGCACTTTTTTATTTTTTTACATTTTTATTTAGTCTATTGCGCAATGGAGCGCGGTCGTAGCATTGGTATTTAATATTGGAAATGATGTGGCTAGAGGATAGTTACTTACTGGCAAGGCGTGTTTTAAAATACTAGTATTTAGTGCGACCTTTAGGGAGTCCCGACACTTCGGGATCCCTTCGAGTGGGCCAGCCTAGCCAACAGGCATTTTTAATGCCGTAGTTGGACTTGCTGGGTTGTATCGAGAAGTGAATGAATTAAAACTAAAAAAGTATTCGCTACTTTTCGACTGTGTCTCGATACTTCGCATTTTTGGTTTACCACCAAAAATCCGAAACTCGACATGACAAGGTAGGTTATTTTACAAAAGGAGTAATTATAACTACTTTTCAAACCGGCCTATCGAAAATAGCGCGTAAAATTGGCAGTGCTAATTATATTGATCTGAATATAGAAATAACAATATCCGGCAGCCCACATCAAAAAGCGATTCAAAGCAGGGCTTTGCAATCTTTTTCTTCAGTATAACTTGTGTTTTGCGTGAAGAATTGGCGAAGCCTTGGAGCCAATTTAGCGAAAAACAAGTGGTTTTCAGCAAAGCTGAAAAATACCTCAGAAAAAGTGTACTTTCTTTTGTTTCGTTTTCTCCTGTATCCGACGAGCGCAGCGAGAGGAATACACCGTAAAGAAAATGAAAATTAGGACATAGTACTATTGATGGGTTGTTGTGATGTAGGTTTTGAAAAAGAAAATAAATTCGCTACTTTTCGACTGCACCTCGATACAAGGGTATTTGCCTATCGGCAAAAACCCCCACTCGGTGTGACAAGGCAGGTATTAAACTACTACGTACCTAGTGCGATCTTTTGAGAGTCTCGAGTATTCGCTGTCACTTCGAGTGACGCAGCTTAGCCAACAGGCATTTATGCCGTAGTTGGACTCGCTGGGTTGTATCGAGAAGTGGTTTAATGGGAATTGTAAAGATATTCGCTACTTTTCGACTTTACCTCGATACTTCACATTTTTGGTTTACCACCAAAAATCCGAAACTCGACATGACAAGGCAGGTTTTAAACGCCGCTGGTGCGCGATTGCATCGCATTCCCCTTACCCTATTTCAATCAATTGCTCAAATCTTCGATTCACAAACCAAGTATAAAACCGAAGTTCACCATTTAAAGACTTACTGAAAAATAAAACTTGAAATTGCGGCTCCTATTTTAAAAATAGTATTTATTTATCCATCTGCTAAGTGAGAGATAACCATAGGCTGCTAAAACCTCAGGCTGCAATCCTTAGGGAGCGGGGGAAGCGGGATTTACGAGCAAATCGGCCTCAAAAATGTTGGACACAAACCAAGATTCAACCTGTTCAATTCACATTCTGCACCTGAGCATAGTTATTACAAAATATCACCTAAATTGATAATTTTTTATTGCAAAACAATAATTTAATATATATTTGCAATAACAAATTATACCTTATCACATGCGCAAATCAATTATTATCTCTAAAATATTATTCTACATCTCAAGAATATTAGGTGGCTTGTATTTAATTATTGGAATTTACGGGTTATTTAGCTGGGTTACCCATACACACCTCCAAATAAAAGACAAGCAAACAATAATCACATATCCTTTTATAGAGCAACCATTTCTAATTTTAGATAGCAATACAACCTATTTAATCTTTGCATTTCTGATTCCTGTTTTCGCCTATGCTTTGTTTTTTTGGTTGCTATCTCAGGTCTTTATGGTTTTTCATCAGGACAAGTTATTTACCGGCGTAAACATTGCACACCTGCGACGTTTCTATCTGGTTAATATAATTTTACCCACTATGCTGGCAATATTCACCTCATTTTTTATGTCCATTGATAGTGAATTGTCTATTATAATAATCTTACACTTTGTACTTGGCATCTTTGTGTTTTTTATGTCTGAAATATTTAACCAAGGATTGAATTTACAAAACGAACAAGACCTATATATCTAAATTATGCCCATTATAATAAATATAGACGTGATGCTGGCCAAACGTAAAATGAAAAGCAAGGATTTAGTTAAGGAAATTGGCATTACAGCGGCAAATTTATCCATACTAAAAAATGGGAAAGCCAAAGGCATCCGCTTTGAAACTTTAGAAAAAATATGCAAAGCCTTGGATTGTAAACCTGGTGATATCATAGACTATGTAGACTAGCTTTTCTTAAATATAAACTTATGAATACATTGAAAATAAAGGATGTATCTCTTGTATACAACAATGGATACCAAGCCCTTAATGCTATAAATCTAGAAATTACAAATGGTGTTTTTGGCTTACTTGGACCTAATGGTGCAGGAAAATCTTCGCTTATGAAAACCATTGTAGGTTTACAAAAACCAACTGAAGGAAAGATTTTCTTTAACGGGAGCAATATTGTAAAAAGACCAATAGAAATACAAAAACGGTTAGGCTTTCTACCGCAGTATTTTGGTGTTTATCCAAAAGTTTCAGCATATAATTTATTGCAGCATTTAGCTAAATTGAAGGGTATTTATAACAGTAAAGAACGTCATAACCAAATTATGTATTTACTGGATAAAGTAAATTTAACAGACGCTAAAAACAGAGCGGTAGAAAAGTTCTCTGGCGGTATGAAACAACGTTTTGGTGTGGTTCAGGCTCTATTAGGAGAACCTAAAATTATTATTGTAGACGAACCCACAGCAGGTTTAGATCCTGAAGAACGCAATAGATTTAATGCTTTATTGAGCGAAATAGGTGAAGATATTATCATTATATTATCTACCCACTTGGTAGAAGATGTGCGAAATCTTTGTTCGGATATGGCGATTATAAAACAAGGGAGCATTTTAGCAAAGGGTAGCCCAAATCAGTTTGTAGAAGCATTGCAAGGTAAAATATGGGTAAAAGCCACGACCAAAGACGAACTGCCTCAACTTGAGTCAAAACACAACATAATCAGTAAGCAATATATTGAAAGGCTAATGCATGTAACCGTGTATGCTGATGTTTGTCCAACTGGGTTTAAACCGGAAACACCCAATTTAGAAGACGCCTATTTTACTTATTTAAATAGCACAAAATGAAAACCATTGTACTAAACGATATATACAACGAGTTGAAACAGATAGCAACGCAATTCGCATTGCTGGCGTATCTGGTGCTTGGTTTTTTTACAGGCTTTAAGTTTCATATTAATGTAGGCGAGGGTATCGCCACTAATGCGCCCTACTCTGTTGGATTTATGACTGGCTTGTTGAGCTTAATTATTATCTTGATAGCTACACTGCTCGCCTTTTCTGGGTTGTTCAAAGAACGTGATGTTCACTTTGATTTAATTGTTTTTACTACACCTATAAAGAAAGGCGACTTTGCATTAGCCCGGTTTTTGTCTTTTTTTATACTTACTGCTTTCAGTTTTTTTATTTTAATGCTTGGCTATGTTATCGGATTGTATATGCAAACAGATGAAGCGCTTGCAGGTTTTCATCTGTGGCATTATGTATATCCTTATTTGATTTTTGGCGTGGTAAATAGTTTATTGGTATGCAGTGTCCTATTCTTCTTTGCTGAAAAATTTCAGAATAAACTATTGGTGGCCATTGCTGGTTTAATGCTGTACATCATTTATATGGTTGTACTTATGTTTTCAAATGCACCATTTATGGCACAATCGTTACCGCAGTCTTTATGGGCTCAAAAAATTTCTGCCATAACGGATGTTTTTGGGTTGTCGGCTTATTTTTATGACGCCAAAGATTTTAGTGTTTTTAAAAGAAACCACAATATTGTATCGTTTAATAATATACTGTTGATTAACCGTCTGAGTACTATATTACTCTCATTATTTATTTTGAGATTAGGTGTCAATGCATTCTCATTTCTTCCTGTTTTCAAAAAAAAATCCACAAAGAAACAGCCCAAAACAAGCCTCAAAAAAACCAAGTTATCAAGTATTCCTATTACAAAGGCAACCACTTTATTTACTTCAAAAACAAAGCAGAAAGCCTTATTCTCTTTTGTGAAAATCGATTTTATTTATTTGTACAAAAGTATTCCCCTTATTTCGGTTTCTGCTTTACTATTATTTTATGTAGGTGTAGAAATGTATGGCGATATAGATATGGGTATAAGGCTACCCCAGCAATACGCTAGTTCTGGGTTACTGGCTAAAACCATTAATGAAACATTTTATTTTATAGGCGCACTTGTTGTGGTTTATTTTACCAACGATGTGTTTTGGCGGGCAAATGCTAGTGGATTTTCCATTATTCAAAATACGAGTTATTATTCCAAAGAGCAACTAATAGGACATGGTATAAGCATGGTATTTTTAAGCGTTTTTCTTTCCGGTTTAATGCTTTTGGAAGCGATCATCTTTCAGCTTATTTTTAAGTACCCTTTTATTGATTGGGAAGCGTATTTTGGTGTGTTTGTTTTTAATACGCTGCCCCTTATACTCTTTGCCTTACTCTTGCTTTTTATAAATAAGCTGAGCAAAAGTAAATCGGTAGGATTGGGTATATCGCTCTTGTTATTCTTATTGTTGGTGACTCCTATTTCAAAAAACATTCTTACAAATCCGTTGTTTCGTTTTTTATCTGGTTACAAAGGTGCTTATAGCGATTTTATAGGTTACGGTGCTTATTTAATTTCGTTTATTTACAGGTTGGTTTTTGGATTTTCTCTTGTAGGACTTGTTTTCGCTTTATACTATTTGATAAAAACTAAAGCCAAAAGACATCGCATGATTGTTGCTAGTGTTAGTTGCGTATGTCTAGGCATTGTGAGCGGCTACTCGTTTTTAGATGGTTATCTTTCAAAAGATAAAGACACTGAAATAGCAGAGCGCGTAGCTTACGAAAAGCATTATCGAGCATACCAAAGTCTTCCGCAGCCAACCATAAAAAAAGTTGACACAGCAATAGATTTGTTTCCTGAAGACCAAGCTTACCGGATAAAAGGCACGTATTGGTTGGTAAATCAATACGAAGAAGCTATAGATTCTATACTGATCAGTGTGCCGAAGGATTTCGAGATACAATCCCTTGTATTTAGCTATAAAAATGAGACCATAAAACTAGACAGGGCTATTTCAGAAATATCATTAAAACAGGCATTACAAGCCCAAGACTCGGCAAAACTTACATTTAATTTGACTTACGAATGGCAGGCTGTAAATGGCCACAATCCTTTTAATGCTATTTTAAAAGATGGTTCTTTTATGCGAATTAGTCGTTTTTTTCCTCAATTGGGTTATGATGCAAGTCAGGAACTTTCAGACAAGACTATTAGAAAACAACAGGCTTTGGGAGCAGCCACAATCCTGAAACCATTTGATGCTGAAAAGACGAGTATAGACGATTTTATTGCGTTAGACATGCAAATTTCTACTGATAAAAATCAAATTGCTGTCGGTACTGGTGAGTTAGTATCCCATTGGAAAGGAACCGATAGAAATTACTTCAAGTACCAAGCGGAGGCTATACCCTTTAGGTTTGCAGTTGCTTCGGCTAATTATGAGGTAAAGAAAACACAACATGAAGATGTTTCTATTGAAGTTTTATATCATCCCATGCACGAAAACAATGTGGATCATCTTATTGAGAACACGAAACTGTCATTGGATTATTGCACTAAATATTTTGGTCCATATCCTTTTTCTTCAATTCAATTTGCAGAAGTTTCATCGTTTACACAAGGTTTTGCAGGAACAGCTTATCCCGGGGTTATATTTATGACAGAACATATGACTTTTAATGCTAACTTGGCTGGTAGTCACAACCAAGATGTCATAAATGAATTGGCAGGTCATGAGGTGGCTCATTTTTGGTGGGGTACTAACCAAATTGATCCCGATTATCGGGAAGGCTATGCGCTACTGACCGAAAGCTTAGCGATGTATACAGAAATGATGATCTATAAAAAAATGTACGGCAAGGATAAAATGCTGGAACGCTTGAAGGTTCATAAGCAAATATACGATGCTGAAAAAGGCTTTAGTCAAGATCTTTCTCTTTTAAAAGCTTCAAAAGACAATGCATTTATTTCTTACTCTAAAGGAGCCATGGTTTTTGTAGAGTTAAGTGAATTACTAGGTGAGGAAAAATTAAATTTGGCTCTACGCAGTTTTTTAACAAAACACGCCTATCCCAAGGCTAAGCCAACTTCTACAGATTTATTGCAGGAAATTTTAAAAATTAGTCATAAAGGCCTTGATCAGAAAATTAAAAGAATGTTTGAGTAGTAGTATTTGTAAAACCCTAATTACCCCCCACTGGTGCGCAATCGCTTCTTGTTCTTCTTAGCCTATTGCAATCAATTGCTTACATTTTCAATTCCTAAAACAACTAAAAAATATCCCCCTCCTTCCCAATCAAAATCCAGCTTCAAACTAAAAGCTAGCATTTCTTTCTGTTCATTTTTGATTGATCAAAAACGAGCCAAAAAATAAATTCGCTACTTTTCGACTGCACCTCGATACTTCGCATTTTTGTTCTATCGCCCAAAAATCCGAAACTCGGTATGACAAGGCAGGTTTTAAAATACTAGTACTTAGTGCGACCATTGGGCAGTCCCGACACTTCGCTGTCACTTCGAGTGGGCCAGCTTAGCCAACAGGCATTTTTGCCGTAGTTGGACTTGCTGGGTTGTATCGAGAAGTGAGTTTAATTGCAACTATAAACATGTGCAGTACTTTTCGACTTTGTCTCGATACTTCGCATTTTTGGTTTATCACCAAAAATGCGATACTCAACATGACAAGGTAGGTTATTTCCCTAAAAAGAAAAATTAAAACTACTTTACAAACCCGGCCTATCGAAAATAGCGCGTAAAATTGGCAGTGCAGTAAGCGTTAAAAATTTTAGGCTGTTTGAGACCGATTGGAAATCGGGTGAGTTCCTAAAATTTAGCTTGCAAACATACAATTTAGCGCTAGTTTCGTAAGCCTAGACTTTTTTGCTACTTTTTTCGGCGATGGAAAAAAGTAGAGGAATAAAAAATAAATAGCTTTAGTTTTCGATTAGTAGTAAATAATAATGGAATCTATAAAAGTATTCGCTACTTTTCGAATGTGTCTCGATACACGTTTTATGGCTCACGCCATAAAATCGCACTCGACATGACAGGGCAGGTTTTAAAGTTATTCTATACACCAGCAGCCCAATTCAAATAGCGTTTCAAAGCAGGGCTTTGCAATCTTTTTCTTCAGTATAACTTGTGTTTTGCGTGAAGAATTGGAGTAGCCTTGGAGCCAATTTAGCAAAATACAAGTGGTTTTCAGCTTGTCTGAAAAATACCTCAGAAAAAGTGTACTTTCTTTTGTTTCGTTTTCTTTATACAAGTAAAGAAAATGAAAATTAGGACATAGTACTATTGATGTGTTGTTGTGATGTAGGTTTTGAAAAAGAAAATAAATTCGCTACTTTTCGACTGCACCTCGATACACGTTTTTATGGCTCTCGCCATAAAATCGCACTCGACATGACAAGGTAGGTTTTAAAATACTAGTACTTAGTGCGAGCTTTTGGGAGTCCCGACACTTCGGAGATCTCGATACTTCGCATTTTTGGTTTATCACCAAAAATGCGAAACTCGACATGACAAGGTAGGTTGTATCGAGAAGTGGTTTAGCTGGAACTAAAAAAGTAAAGGATTAAAAAACTCCAATTTTACGGCTTGCAAACCTTGCAAGCTGTATAGCCCGCAGCTATAGCTTCAGCCTTAGTGGTTTTAATCTTACTGCTTTTTAAATACCTACAACTCGTTTTGTGGTACTTCTTACCGGTATTGGTAATATAAACTACTTCGGTAATAGGCTGTATGCGCTCTGCTTTTGCCGGTAAACTGACCGCCGAAAAACTCGGACTTAGGGCACTGATGAGAAATACTAAAAGAAATAAAAAGTTTTTCATGAGGAGTGGTCTTTTTTAATAATACGGCCCGGGTTGCCCACCAGGGTTACCCCATCGGGTACGTCTTTAATAATCACGGCTCCGGCTCCAATACGACAGTTTTTGCCGATGCTTATGCCTTGTATCACCTGCGCCCCTATACCGATATGCGTTCCAGAACCTACCTCAACACCTCCGGCCAAAGCCGCATTGGGTGAAACATGAACAAAGTCGCCTAAACGACAGTCGTGTTCGATCACCGCAGCGGTATTGATGATGGCGTGCCGACCGATTTTCGTATCGGCATTGATCACCGCAGCGGGCATTACTACCGTGCCTTCCCCTATTTGGCAACTGGGAGAGCAAATGGCACTGGGATGTATAAGCGCTGCCGCATAATCAACTGCTAAAGTCTGACTCAATCGTCTGCGGGTTTCATTATCTCCGATTCCCAAAATAAGCGGATGCGCTTTTAAACGTTCGGGACTTGGGCTATGCACAGGAAATCCCATATGAGAAGTGATGCTTGTATTATCATCTAGTAAATACCCCAATTGCCCCTGCTGTTGCGCATAAAGCAAATCTAAAATCACCTTGCTGTGGCCACTGGCCCCATAAATACTTATTTTTTTCAAATGAAAATAGAATTTAAACGAATTTAGAGAAAGATTTTATGCTATCAAAACCCAGTAGAATTTTCTTATATGTTATCAATATTGCTTTTCAATTGCTTAGCCACCAATCAACCAATCCGCTTTACTTGTTTCCTTTAAAGGCTTCGGCTGTAGCCTGACCTTTTTGGCTGATGCCTTCTGACACTACCACCTTTTTGGCGGTTAAAAGAAGTATTTTTAGGTCTACTGCCCAACTTTGATTCTTTACATACCACACATCATAATCGAATTTCTGCTCCCAAGATATGGCATTTCTGCCGTTTACCTGCGCCCAACCGGTGATGCCGGGTTTTACCTCGTGGCGCTTGCGCTGGGTTTCATTATATAGGGGCAGGTACTCGGGTAATAATGGCCGCGGACCTACAAAACTCATATCGCCTTTGAGTACGTTAATCAGCTGCGGTATTTCATCTAAAGAGGTTTTACGCACCAAGCGCCCTACGGCAGTGAGTCGTTGTGCATCGGGAAGTAAACGACCCTGAGCATCTTTTTTATCGTTCATGGTTTTGAACTTCACAATGGTAAAAATACGTTCTCCCTTCCCTGGCCTGCGCTGAAAGAAAAAGGGCTTTCCGCTATTGGCAATGGCCAGCGCCAAAGTCACTACCACAAAAACCGGACTTATTAAGAGTAGGCCCATTAATGCTGCAAGGAAGTCGAAAAGCGGTTTGATGAATTGTTTGTACATGTAATATTGGGTTACTTGGTTGATTGGTATACTGGTTGACTGGTTCAATGGTTCACTGGTTCAATGGTCTACCGGTCTACTGATTCTCAAAATATCTAATCAAATTTACCAACTGTTTTCCGATTTTTTGATTTTCGTTTTTTAATTCCGTAGCTATTCTTTCGGACAAAAAACTAAGGTTTTCAGCTATAATTAGTTGTGTTTCTATTTCTGAATTACTTCCCAACGCAATGTACAAAAAATGAATTCTTTCTTTAACTCCTCTCCTTGCAAAACCTTCTGCTAAATTAGACGGAACGGAAACAGCACTTCTTCTTAATTGAGAGGTCAAACCAAAGCGTTCAGTAGAAGGAAAATGCTGAGTTTCTTGATAAAGCTGGGTAACAAAACTAATACTATTCTTCCAGACATCTAAATCTTTATGTGTTTTCATATTTATTGGTTTACTGGTTGACTGGTTGACTGGTTCACTAGTTCACTGGTCTACTGGTTGACTGGTACACTGGTCTACTGGTTTACTGGTCTACTGGTTTACTAACTCCCAACTCCTAGTCCCTGGTCCCTGGTCCCTGGTCCCTAGTCCCTAACTCCTTACTCCCAACCCCTGATACTCTTCCAATAAAGCTTCCCAAACTTTTTGGCGTTCATAGCGGGTGGTGATTAAACTTCGGGCGTACGAGCTTAACGTGTTGCTTTTTCTAATTCCTCTAGATACTCATCTGCTAGTTTAAATCTATCAAAATGTTTTCTAGCGTATGCATATCCGTTTTCTCCGAGTTGTTTTAGGTGTTCCGGTTGTTTATATACTTCCAAGATCCCTTGGGCTATAGCCTTGGCATTTTCAGGTTCAACATAGATGCCGCAGTTGGCTTCTTCTACTAAGGTTCTAGAGACCCCATCAATAGCTAATAAAACTGGCCGTTTACAAGACATATAGTCGAATGTCTTATTAGAATAGATGGTCTTAAAAGTGTCTACTTTTTTAAGTACCGATGCGCCCATATCGGAAGCTAGAATGTATTTGAAAACTTCGGACTTTGGAACACTATCTCTAAAAACAAATTGTTCTGTAAGCTTTTGGGCATTCACCTCATCGATTAGTTCTTGTTTTTTCATTCCTGCCCCTATGAGCTGAAAGACTACATTGGTATGCTGAAGGTATTTCGCGGCATCAACTAGCTGTATTAAATGATTAGCCACACCGTGGGCTCCCACGTAGGTTATCACAAACTTATTTTCTAAACCTAGTTGTGCTTTAAAGGCTTCTGGATTAAAGTCATCTTGTAATTTTTCGGCTAAGCTAAAATCGGCTGCATTGGGAATAAAACAAATCTTATTTGCAGGCACGTTTTTTTGCACTAATTTATCTCTAAAGGCCGGTGTTAATACATTAATCCGTTTTGCTTTTTTGTACAAAAATTGCTCAAACCAATAAGCCAATTTAATTATATACTTATTTGTTAAAACGCCAGTATCTACTGCTGACTCTGGCCATAGATCTCTGACTTCGAAAACAAATGAGATTCTTTTAATGCGAGACAAAGTATAAGCTGATGCGCCAACGAAAAGAGGAGGAGAGGTAACCAATATAATATCGTACTTGCCTTTGGTTTTAAATAGACCTACCCAAATCGCAGAAAACATAAAGGAGAAATAAGCCCATAATCTCCCCAAAAAGTTAGCGTTGTAACTTTCTGAGACGTGACTACGAATCACCTCAACATTTGGGTAAAAATCAGTATCGGTATAGCTAAACTTGCCTTTGTATTTCTCAAGTTTTTCACCTGTAGCATAATGTACCATACCTGCCAATACGGTAATATGATGCCCTTGAGAAGACCAGTACCTAACCATTTCGTTAAATCGTGATCCGCCACCATCATTCTTTTCGAGGAAGTATTGATGAATAAGTAAAATTCTCATATTAGAATTGAATTATGGTTTTGAATTGTTGCGTGTTGGATTCGTAAGTCAATCGCATATGTTCGGCTTGTTGTAAATAATACAAACTATGAAAAGCCTTAGTCGAATCATGTTTTAAAACAGCTCCTTTTTCGGTTTTCACTGTTATCTTATCGATTATAGATGCGTCAAAAACCTGCCAAAATAACTTTTTGCTCTCTTGTTTTGGTGAATTTAATTGGTCAATCACCGTAAGACGCTTAAGACTAGATTCCCAATGGACCGTCCTTTTATGGGTGTTCTTGCGGTAATCTGTATAACTTGCTTCACAAGACCAAATCTCAGCCGTTGACTCGGATATATTTATGGATTGAGCTTTTAACCAAGCACCGTACAGAAAACGGCTAATTTTTGGCATTTGCTCTTCATTCCCAAATTGCACTGTATTATGCGCTGAAACTGATTCGAAATCTTGTGACTTTTCTTTAGCATTATAAGAGTAACTTCCGCTATCTCCCAAAACATTTTTGCCATTATACCAAACATCCAAATGCAGTGCATCACAGGTTGCAAACCTGAATCGGTCATGAGGTAACCTGAAGAATATTTTAATATCGGCATCTTGTAGAATGATCAGTTCATCATCTACATTAATCATCACTTTTTCATCCGTTATACGGGAATTCTTTTTCACCAACAATTCGGGATAAAACCAAAATAAAGGTTCATCGTGTAAGCCGGGAGTAAATCTTTTCTCTTGCTTTAAAGCAGCAAAAAACAATTGGCTTGAGGGCCTAAAGTCGCGGTAGTTGGCATGGTGAAGGTTAAGCAGCATAGCACCGTCATTACTCCCTAGATTAGGCACTTCCCCTTTCGAATTGGCAATCATCTGGTACTGCAGTTCGCCTAGATTTTTTAGTCTTGCTAGCACCCACTTTGAAAACTTAGGTTCTTCATAGCGCTGCATATTCATTAAAACCCAACTCATCGTATCTACTACAACTCGATGATAATTGACCGAGCGCTGCGAAAATACCCCTTGTGGCGTAATTAATTTATTAATTCTATTCAGCAGGATATGTTTACCCTTGTTACGAAATTTATAAAGCTGCTTCTTGAGCGCATTAGGCTGGCTTTGCTTAAGTAAGAAAACAGCTCCTATGTATAAAGCTGCTGCTTCTGATGTACCGTGGTTATTATCTTGCGCACAGGCATAGGTAATATTATTTCGAATACGCCCCAAATGTTCATAAAGCATTCGTTTCAAGGCCGGAGTCGCCGTGGTGTCTTGGCCTAAAAGCTGGCTCGCGCTGATGAGTTTCATAAGCCGGATGCTTGCCTCTTGTCCACATTTCCAATTGGGTCCTGTGTTTAAAGGGTTTTGTTGCGACCAATCGATTAGCCACTGGTTCAGCGTATTTAGATATTCTTTCCTTCCACTTACTCTATAAGCCCTGGCTAAGTCGATTACCCAATCAAAGCGAGAAGGTTCCCATATAATCTTAATATCCCCAGTGTTCAAATCGAAATCACTTAAATCTGTCCAATGCTTGTTTGGATTTGCAAGGATTGAATGATCAAACGGATTTAAAAACCAATTGGGCGGGTTACCTACTTTAAATGAATGATAGTGAAACCAAGTTAACCTCCCTTCTAAAATAGCATCAGCTTTTTCTACTGCTAGTTCCTTCCATTGGGGTGGATAATCATTTATGGGTGCAACCGCATTAAAAAACACTCCGTTTATCGGCTCAGCTTTTGGAAACATAGTTTTACGCCAGCCCCATTTTAAGCTTAATCTATACCATAGCATATAGGCTACATTCGAGTAGCCAAGCTTAGGAAGTATAGGGAGGATAAGGGAGAGTTTTTTTAGCATTACATTAGTTTAATTCATAATACTTAGAAACCCGATTGGTTTGAATTATTTTCATTGGATTACCTACGACAGTACAGTTATCAGGAACATCTTTATTTATAAGAGAGTTTGAGCCAATAATCACATTATTACCAATTTTAATCTCGCCAAACACTACACTTCCTGCACCTATATATACATCATTTCCTATAACAGGTACTAATTTGTCACCAAAATTTCTTCCAATAGTGACATTTTGATTAATTTGACAATTATCACCAATAACAGTATTTGAATGGATGACAATCCCTAAACCCCAATAACCAACAGTGAAATTTTTACCTATTGTGGCAGAAGACGGTAGCCAAACAGAAAATATAATTCTATTTAGATAGGAAATTAGTTTAGAAACACTTTTAATTTTCCTTTTATAAAACCAATTACCTACTCTATATACTAATACACAAGGAATCATAATTCTCTTAATAAAGTTAAATTTGATAACTTCTCCCCATTTATAAGCTTACGAAAGGAAGCCGCTGCATTGTTCTCATTCCACTCTTTATATAACTCAGAAGAAAAATTACAATGATCTTTTAATAGATTTCTATCTGCGAAATATTCATCTACCTTATTGCAAAGTGATACAAAATCATATGGATCAAATAAAAATCCATTTTTAGAATCTAATAGTAAAGCTTGTGATGAATAAACATATTTACTTAAAAGTAATGAACAGGAGTAAGCCAATGCTTCATTAACTACCGCCCCCCAACCGTCAAAGTAGGAGGGTAAAAAAAAGACATCCGCATTTAAATAAAAAGAATTTAAAACTTCTTTGTTTTGAATTAAACCTTCATACTTCACTGCCGATTTATTTTTTATATTTAAAACTAATTTCTCTCTCAATATGCCGTCACCAATAATTGTAAAATGAAAATTATCGGTGTGTTTTGTATCTAAATATTCAATTAACCTGATGAGAATATCTATTCCTTTTCTAGGAATCAATTGACCAACAAATAAAAACTTAATTTTTTGATTAGTACTATTTTTTTCTACAGTTTTTAACACCTGCATATCAGGAAAATATCCGAAATTATAAAATTTTGATTTTGTAAAACCTATCGATATATAATGTTCTTTTACTCCTGTACCCCCCATAGCCAAAAACACAATATTTTCTTGCTTTATTATTTTACAAACTAAAATCCTAAATAAACGTTGCAAAAAATGTTTAGATGAAGATACTTGTCTATATGGTTCAGATAAGATAAAGATTTGGCAATTTTTATTTAGATGGAAAATTGATTTAATAAACTGAAAATTGAACATCCCCAAACTAATGAAAAATTCTACTTTTCTTAATTTATTATAAAAAGCAATTTTAGGATTCTCTTTAAAAAAATAAATGATATCAGGTATTTGATCAACTTCAGAAAAATAGTTATCACGATAATCCCTAACCGAGTTTACACAACCGATTAACAAATTTTGTCTTTTCTTATTTTTTAATAGAGACAGCCATCCTAATACGTGAGGGTTTGCATATGGTAAAAGAGCTGCTATTTTAAATTTAATCATCCTTCTCTAGTTTTATATTATAACCTACACACAAAAAAACAATAAAGAAAATTGACATCTGGTTTCCTATATTTAATAAAAAATAACTCTCTCCATAACTGCGGAACAAACAATACAAAGAAAAAGCAAAGAGACTTAAGTATTGATGATGATTTATTGAAATTCTTTTTAATTTTAAGAATGCATTAAAAAAATAAAATAAGAAAATAATCGATAAAGGTAAACCAATGGTTAAAACCATTTCTAAAATCCCATTATGAACACCAATATTATCTACACTATCCCACTCTCTTAAATCTTGATAAACCGTATTAGCTCCATAGCCAGAAAATAAATTATCTGTATAAACCGCAAAAAAATGATTAACTAAGTCTATCCTGTCATTATTCAAATTAGTTAGATCAGAAAGGCTATTTATTTTTGTTTGATTCACTGTTTGTTTCTCAGAAAACCAAGAAAGAAGTTTACCTCCAAAAAGACCGGAAATAATCAAAAAAAGACCAAGTAAATATAATTTATTTTTATAATTTTTTCTAATTATAAAAAACTCTATCACAAATATTGAAATTGCAGCAAAAATAAGACTACTTCTACTTTGACTTAAAAGTATAAAATACAGCAACAAAACTATTGTCAAGATTTTTTTTCTTTTGTTTTTGGAAGGCACATACCAAGTGTAAAGTAGTGCGCTACCAGCAATAATACCAAAACTATTATATGTTTTGGCATTTCCTAAACCGATCATTAGTCCAAGATAAATGATAATTAAATTGACTAAAAAGTAAATAGATAGGTTTTCGGACAGGTATGATACTAGTAATTTGAATTCCCCTTTAACTTTAAAATATTTGATCCAAGAACCCAATCCACATAGCAACATCAAATAAATTAACCAATATTGCAGTGTGGTAAAGAAATCAATCGAAAAGATGATATTTATTATAATTAATATTAAAGATAAAATTAAAATGAAATATGAGCTTAAAAACCTAATTTTTATGCCCTTAAAAAGGCTGTATTTAAAAAAAGGGTAAGTTAAAGATAAAAAAACAAAAAGATTAGAAACAATAGGGCTAACCCCAATGCTTGAACCATATAAAATAAAGATTGACAAGAGCGAGATACTAAGTAACCAAACCTTAAAACTTTTCATCTACAGTATATTCTAATATTTGTCTAAATTTTTCCAGCGTCATTTGGAAACTGTACTCAGTATGCATGACTTGCCTAGCCAACAAAGCCTTATCTTTTCTTTGACTTGAAGGCGCCTCTAACAAATGTAAAATTTCCTTAGCTAAACTACTGGTATCACATTTATCAGGGAACCAGCAGTACCCATCAGAATGTATATTTAATTGTATTTCTGTAGGTAAAATAATAGTGGGTATTTGCAAAGCTAAAGCTTCTATATTTGCTTGGCCAAAAGCCTCCTCTTTACAAGGGACACAGTAAAAATCTGTTTGGCTAATAGTTTCAAATAGTTCATTTTTTTTAAGCCTACCAAGACAATTAATAGTAATATTATCATACTCCAAACTAATATTAGTAATTTTACTTGGACCTATAACTTTAATTTCAAAAACAAAACCATTTAGTTCTGAAAGTGCATTACAAAGCATTTCTAAACCACCTGCAACATAATTGGTTTTTACAAAACTTACTTGTATCACACTATCTCTTTTAATTTCCCAATTCGTCTTTACTTGATTTAGTAAAGGAATGGTGATACCTTTAAACAATACTTTTATTTTTTTATCCTTGACTCCATATTTAGATATCAGCTTTCTTTTAAGAATATCAGAATTCGTAATTACGCAGTCTGCATTTCTACACGTAAAAGATTCAAATAACCTAAAAATACCGTACCTAATACTCGAATAAGTAAAACTGAAAGAATAATCCAAGCTCAACTTATCGTTAACAAAAACTACATTTTTAGAATTACCTCTATTCTTCAGTATAGTAAACCAAGCAATTACACTAAAATTCCAAATTTTTATATCATAATTTTTTTTATTTATGGCGTTAAAGTATTCTACAGATTTAATTATCATCCCAATAGGTCGCAATATGGTGGACCATTTTGTTGAAACGTGTACAACAGTTTTGAAAGCTTTAACGTCTTCTGTAAAGAATTCTATGTCTATCTCTTGCGGTTTTCTTTTATAGAAATTATACAGATTTACAGCGAAATTTGCAGGTCCATTTGTTTTTGAAAACATGGTAGTGGTTAAGAAAGCTATTTTCATTTAAAAAACTTATTAAAATCGTTTCAACTATTTTCCTTTAATGCATTAAAATTCTTTTCACCATACTCTATTAATAGCTCTCTTTCTTTATATGCAAACTCCATTTTATCTTGAAGCTTATTGTCTTCATATAGAAAATCATTCTGTTTTTTCAGCCTTTTTTGCAAAACACCCATCTTTGGCGCAATAACAGTCTTTTTAAAGCCCATTGCCAAAATAACAGAACCTGAATTTTCAACTTTATTGAATGGCAATACTACTACATTGGCAGCTTTATAAAAATACTGTAATTCATCGTTTTCTATAAACCTGTTAATAGAATAAGATATTATTTTCTTTAGCATATTTTTTATAAAATCACTGTCATTTAACACAGTATCAATATAGATTATTTTTTCTTGCATATTACTATAACATTATATCAAATTGACTGCTAAATTGATATTTAATCCAATTTATCCAAAGTGTTTTTGAAAGAAACTATTTAAAAATTCTTTCAGTTAGTTTGGAAGCATAATGTTTGTAATTTCCTTCTTTTAATATAAATAATTCCATAGATTTTTTTGCAATATCACTATTAGTGTTAATTTCTGTAATAACTTCTGCTATACTTTTTGGCGACAAAGACTCTACAACATTTACAGCATACGGATAAGCCATTGACAATGCTTTGAAACTTGGATAATTAGGAAGGATAATTGGCGTGCCAAAATTAACAAACTCATACAATCTATTTGGTGCTGCGTACACATTGTTTAAAGATATGGCATTGTAGAAACCAATTCCAATATCGGCGGTTGCAATGGTATTTAAATGTAAAGGTGGTGTTCTTGGATCAAGAAATTTCACTCTTTCACGTAAGCCGTTCTCTTGAATGTAATTAACCAATTCATGAAAATCGTTTCTCACCTTTACAAAAGAAGGAATAATTGCCAAAATGTAATTTTCGGGTAAATGATTAAAAGCTCCTACTAACTCAAAAAGATTTCTTTTTTTATTGTCAATTAAACCAGAATAAAGGACTACTATATTATCCTCATTCTGAAATTCTAAAATTTCTTGATCTACTTGAATATCCAACTCTCCATAATACGGAATATTAGGCAATAACAGTGGCTTTCTTTTTAATTTTGCTTTAAAATAAGTAATCCATCCTCTATTTTCTTCGGGAACAACAACATAATCTGCCTTTCTACAATTAGAAAAATTGTGCTCTTCGTATTCATGGTACTGATATACAAGTTTAATGTTACCTCTAATTAAATTAATCCCCCAGATATCCCAAGCTCCCATCCATATAGCTTCAATTGCCCTTCTATTATCAAAAAAATATTTATAAAAATTAAGATGAAAAGCACATTTAGCTACAACTCTTTCAATTAATCCCGTAGGATAAGATTTTTCGCTAAAATTAACAACTTCAATATTTAGGTGTGAAAAGGTGACATTCGTGAAATAGGTATAAACTACAATCTTATAGCCCTGTTCGGCCAAGAAATTTATAATTGCAATAGTTGGAGGTATAACTTGAATATCTCTTAGTAATGGGAAAAGCAACACTTTTTTTGATTTCATTCTTAATAATTTAAGTGGAATATGGTCTTTAAAAGGCTATAAATAACCAAAATAATAATTTTTATTTTTTTCTAAAGCTGATTATTAATTCCATTAGTTCTGTTTTATACATACGAGAAATTAAAATAAAAATGGTAGTAGCTAAAGCAATACTTTTTAAAAGAATGCTGTAAATATTTAGGATTGAGAATATATCGAAAAAAATTCTAAATAGAATTGTTGAAATTAATATTATCGTGAGAAATGAAACAAATTTTTTATTTGTTAAAAACTCATAAATCAGTTTTTTTGAATTAATTCCGCTTTTTTCCGAAACATAAAAAGATGTAAATGCCATTAAAATCATATTAATTACTAGAATAGATACCAGTCCATAAACTCCTAAAAAGTATATGGAAGCTAAGGCATACAATGCACAAAACAATTGCACTTTTATCCAACCTTTATATAATTGTTTTGCTTTCTCTAAGGCTACGGCTGCTTTACGAAAAATCGCTCCGGTTGAGCTAAATATAAATCCAAAAAAATTTAAACACAACATAATGTAAGCCAATTTTAATTCTGATGCATTTAAACTCTTTTCACTCCACAATAAGCTCAGAAGATCATATCCTGTAAGATAGATTAAAGCGAAAATCAAAAAGGTAATTAAAAAAATGTAAGATAGCGGCTTTTTTAAATAATCAACAAGGTTTTGCTTTCCTTCGGTGACCAAGACAGAAAATTTAGAAAAGAACACGGTCGATATTGGGCCCATCAGAATGTTTGAAGCCTTTGTACTCAATTGTTTAACATAGTTGAAAATCGAAAGGCTCCCAGAAGGTAAAAAACTTGTCATTGCTGTAATGGTGACTGAATATAATTGAGTAGCTCCCACATAACCAGAGGTGGTAAACATAACTTTAAAAAAATTAGTAACATTATATTCTTTTGAATGCCAAATCAATCTATAGCGATAATCTATTTTTTTTAAGTAGTAAAGACTGATTAAAAATTCAATGAGTTTACCCGCCAACAAAGCGTAAATAAGGGTGAACACACCGTAGTCTTTATAAAAGTAAAATAATACACCTATGGAAACAAAACCGTTAATCAGAGCGGTTAGTTCGGTGCGGCCAAATATTTGCTCGGCATTTAGGGTGGTATTCACAAAAGAACCAATTAACGTAAAAAAAATAAGAATTAAAGATAAGGAGAAAAGTTGTACGCTCAGGTCTTGATATTTATCATCTAACCCTGGTCCAATAAAACTGACAATATAGGGAGCAATAAAATATAGCAAAGCAAGCATAAGCCCAACTACCATCATCATCCTGTTTAATATAGATGACAGTACGTCGTGCGCTGCTTGAGCCCCAAATTCTGATTTTTGTTTTAGGTAAATAGGTAGGAAAACCTCAGAAAGTTGGCCGCCTTGAATTAAAGAGGTAATCATATAAACCGCAGACATGGCTACAAAATAGGCATCCATTTCGGCTGAGGCACCAAAATATCTAACTTGAAGAATCGAATAAACCAAACCTAATAAAGAGGCTATAAGTTTTAAACCGGTTAGTTTGATGATTATTTTTTTCATGTATGGCGACCTAGTATTTTAGACTCACAGACTTATCTTATGCCTTATATTAGCTTTGAGCTAACCAAGAGCATATTTTAGCATCGAGTGCCTCCAAAATCTTCGCCTCCTTAATTACATTTCGTGAATTTAATTTGTGACATTTATAATTTTGGAAAGCTTTAATGTAAGCATCTGCACTACTTAACGGGTCAATCATAATTGGTTTTTCATAAAAGAGGCTACTGGCATATATTAACTTTTGATGAACTGGTATTGTTATTATAGGTGTTTCTACCATCCCTGCTATAAATATGGTGTGCATTCTACTGGTATAAACGACCTTAGCTTTTCTGAAAAAATCTATAAATTGAAAAATACTCATTTTATAAGGGTTCCATACGGTCACCCTAAATTTAGAAACGAGTAAGTTTTGTAGTTCCAATTTGTCTTCTTGTAAAAAAATCCAATGCGTTTTGAAACCATTGTTCTCCACATGATCTGCAAATGCAATAAGTTCTCCTATATGCTTCTCGTATTCAATTTTATGACCATAAGTCCTTGGACAAATAATAATTTCATCATTTCGCTTATCGTTATGGTTTTCCACATTTAATTCCTTGTGCAAACTTAAACTAAGATCATTTGATAGGTGTAAATTTTTAGCTCTCATGGTTAAAGCTAAATCAAAAGATACTTTATCTCTAACACCTAATATGTCAAAGTTTTTAATTATCTGAGAATGAATTTTTTTTGTTTTGTTACAATAATATGGTCCTATTCCTATACCGATACCCGCGAAACGTGTACCTAATAATTTTGGAATAGAATAGCGGATAAAATTAGAAAACAATCTTAAAAAATACGATTTATTGCTAATTTCTTTTTTGTAATCAAAAAATACACCTCCACCAATAAAAAATACTTTATCAAATTTATTATTAAATAATAAAGGAATTTTTTTTTCAAATTTTATAATTTTTAAGTCTGGATAAAATTCATATAAATATTCTGGCGATTTTTGTTCCCCTACTAGGGCTATATAAACTTGTGCATTTGAAATTTTTTTAACTTTTCTAATGGCTATTTTAAAAAGTAAGTCGTCTCCAAAGTTCTTATGACCGATATAGCCTGTTAATAGTATTTTTTTTGTCTTTCCCACTAATAATTATTAAATATTGGAGTTTTATTTTCAATGGCCTTAACAATATTGCTAAAATGAGCATTTGTAAAATAGTCATCTAAATTATTATATCGAAAACCACTTATACTAGCGCTAATTTCTTCAAAGAACATATTGAATGGTATCTGATACCTAATAAATAAGAGATAGGAATATCTTAATGCAAGATCTCTATTTTTGTCATAATCTATAATTGATTCATCAAAATTGGCTAAAGTTGTAAAGTATTCTTCTTTAGAATTGATATCTATTGTAAATCCTTTTTCTCTATAATGGGTTTGCGATACTACCATACAGGGTTTATTAACTAAAGGCATTTCCATTCCGGCAGTAGTTGTATGAACTATACCTAGCGTACTTATAGCATAAATACTCCAACTATTTACTTTCGCGTCAGGTTTAATTATACGTACGTTTTTTTCTGGAGTAATTCTATTAATGATGATTTCATAAAACGGCATATTAGTTCCTATTACAATTTCGGCCGGATGAATCTTAACTATAAGCTGTTTTTCGGGATGTTTATTAAACCATTCTATCGTTTCAATCACCCACTCGACGGGATTGTTGAATGCTATTTCTCTTTGTGCGCTAGCAGCATCCCATAGGACATTAGTGAATAGTGTATAAATTGGTTTATTCTCATCAAGACCTAAAAAATTAATGGTTTCTTTTGTTGACGTTTCCTTTCCAAAGTTATAAACAAAAACATCATCCTTGTGTGAAATCCTTGATTCTAAATATTCATTGATAGAGTTTAATTCTTTTTTTTCTAAAGGTTTGTCCTTAACCTTTGCCCATTCATCTGAAACATCCCAGGAATCTCCTGTCTTGTTCCAATTAAATACTTGAGAGTGCCTTTTTTTTCCTCTACCATGTACTAAGGTGGGGATTTTATTATCGTTTAACACATTAAATAATGGTCCCCAGGTACTGTAAATACCATGACTCATAATAACTGAATCTGGTTTTATCTCTACTAATTTTTTACCGATTTCATCGGAAATCATTATAGCCGTTTTTATAAGCTCAGTTTTTTTGTCTAATAGTGGTAAATCTCTGGAAATAACACCTACTTTATATTGCTTTAACAAAGTTGCTTCTAATATAGAGTTGTACTTTTCATCATAAACCGATAATTCTCTATCTTTTAAAAACTCCTCGATACTTATATACGTTAAACCAATAGCATCTAAGAATTTAGTTGCGAAGATAAAATCTGTTTCAGCTCGTGAATCCCAATTTTCTTCATTGCCAATTTTTTTCAACTCATGAATTGGTAACATGTTGCGATCCATTATAAATGTAATATTATGTCCTTTTTTCTTAAGACCTAAAGCCAATAAAGACTCAATATATAAATGAAAATTACTGCCAGAAAGCATTAACAAGACATAAATATCTTGCCTATTTGAGTTTTGATTTATAGAAATTTCCCCTAAACTTTTAGCCTGTGCAATTAAATTGCTTTTTGCAAAAAATGAATAGCCTCCTAATTTTTCATAGCTAAACCCTAATTTATGCAACCCTCTAATTAATATAGGGAATATATATATTTTTAATCTGTTTTTTAAATTCATTACTAAACTATATTTTTGATAAACTACTTTATTTTTTGTTTTTTTTAAGACCCTAATGCCCATTAATAAATTCTTTTAGTAAATGAAATAGCATTTCTAATTCTAATAAGACTCAAACTTTGTAGAACTAACAAATAACTATTTTATGTTTTAGCATAACAATTAGAAATCACGAAAATGAAAGTTTACTAAGTACAGTTAGCCGGAAACCACGTATAATAGCACTAGCGGCGTTGATTTTTAAACTTGTGAATTTCCTTTCTTTAATGCATTACTTCCATGAGACATAGTTATTCTATTAAAATTACAAATTTAAATTATTGATGGTGAATTGAGGATTCATATAAAAATAAAGCTTTATTTAACAGGTTATTATTTTCTAAAACAATCTCTACAAACTCTCTAAACGCTCCTTCACCCCCTTTAGTTTCAGTAACTAAATCAACTTTATTTTTGATATAAGTAGGTGCATTCGCAGGAGCAGCAGAAATACCAACTTTTTCTAGCAATAGAATATCATTAATATCATCGCCAATATAAGCTACCTCGTCAAGTGTAATTTCTAGCTCTTCGCATAACTTTGTGGCAACAGCTATTTTATCTTTCACCCCCATAAAAAGATGTTTTACTTTTAGCTTTTCTGCTCTTCGCTTCACAATTTCTGTATCTTCACCAGTGATAATTGCAAAGGGTATATTTAAAAGACTTAAGAACAAAACTCCTGCACTATCGGAGGTATTAAATTTTTTCCACTCATTACCGGTTTGATCGTAATACATTCCACCATCTGTCCAAACCCCATCTATATCCGTAATCACTAATTTAGGTAAAGCCATAAACTTTTAATCTACTTGATTTTTATAGATAATTTCATTTTTAGAAATATCCGCTTTAACCTTTTTACCTATTAGCAAATTTTTATCTGACCATTTAAATCCATCTCCAGGGCTTAATAGGTGAAGGTTTTCTTCTTTTATTGTATCACCCTTTTTTAGATTTACTTTGGTAGCTATAGATCTTTCCAGTTTTTCTCTGGCTGCAACCACCGAAGGTTCAATGTAAATCTCTTCTTTTCCCATTGATAAATCTAGATTACGAATATCTCGCATCATTCGATAAATACCATCAATGGCTAAAGAACCTGCTTGGTCTGTTCCTTTCATTCCTCTATCGAGGGTAATATGTTTTTCGATAATTTCAGCTCCAACTCCAACAGCGGCAATTGGCGTTGCTACTCCTATTGTATGATCCGAATAACCAATCTTAAATTGAGGATAATTATTTTTAAGATAGGTTATCGTTCTTAAATTTACATTCTCATATTTGGTTGGATACTCTGAAACACAATGAAGAATAGATAAATCACTATGGTATTTTGTAATTACATTAACAGCATCATCCAATTCTTTCTTACCAGCCATCCCCGTAGAAATAATCATCGGTACTTTTGTTTCAGCTAATGCAGCAAGCAAAGGCAAATTGGTTAAATCTCTTGAGGCTACTTTTAATTTATCTGGTGTAAAAAGCTTAAACATACTTAAACAACCAATTGCGCATAAGGTTTCAACAAAGTCTAAACCTTTTTCTTTAGCATATTTATATACTTCAAAATGCTCTTCATCGCTTAACTCTAAATACTCTCTATGCTCCCCATAAGTTTTACCAAATGAATTTGGCGTGTTATAGGGTCGATCCATTTGTGACTGCGAGAGCTCTTGATTTAAATCTCTTTTTGTTAACTTAACCGCGTCCATTGTTGGCAATGTATTATCAAAAAGTTTATCGTGGATGGGTCTAGAGACAACATCTACTAACAACTTGGCTATATCTACAGAGCCATTATGGTTTTGTCCTATCTCTCCAATTACATACGTTTTACCCATTCTATTTCTTATTTTTATCTATTTGTATTTTCATTTCGTTCAACCAATTAGAATTTAGAACTATTTTTTGTACTAATTTCTCTGGTCTTTGATTTAAATCTGACAAATTTTTATATATTTTTTTAGTCAGTTCCAAATCTTCTTTGGTGTCAACTGTCAGTCTTAAATTTTTATGTTTTTCTATTTGTGGCGCAATTGGCAATAATTTAATTTTGAAACGCTCTGGCTGAGTATGAATAAAATTTGTAACGTGTTCAATAAATAATTGCTCTTGCGTACATTTTGCAACTTTTTTAACGTTTGGGTACTTACTATTTCCGCCCAAAAACCATAGTGAGATAAAATAGCAGGAACCCCTTGGCTGGTCCCATAAGATAAATAATCTGCATCTTCTTTTTCATAATACGTTATCAATTTCTTTAAATCTAATACATTTAAAAATGGATTGTCGCACAGATCCTTACCAAAAAATCAAAATCATAGGATTCGGCAACATCGATAAATCTTTTGAGAACATTATGCTCTGAACCTCGGAAAAACTTTACCCCCTTATTCTTACATAAGTTTACTATTTCATCATCTTTAGGATTAGTGGTTGTAGCTACAACTAATTCAATTTCAGATAACTTAACTTTAAACGGTCTAAAATTACCTCCATATACCCTTATCTTCATAAAAAGGCATTAAGAGTTTATGGGGTAGTCTTGTAGAACCTAATCTAGCCTGTATAACTATGCCTAATTTATTTCCCATTTTTAATACCACAAAAATCCAATACCACTTGTTGGGGGTGAGGTTTAAGTTTTTAAATTCTTGGTGTGCCACCAGTAGGGCGACGATATCGGCTTGTTGGGCGGCCGTATGGTAGTCGGTTATTTTAAATACCTGGTGGTCTTTTATATTGGGTTCTACAATAAAGTAGGTTTCGTCTTGGGCTTCTTGCAATACCTTTTGTACAATGTACTTGGCCGGTGACTCCCGCAGGTCGTCTATATTGGGTTTAAACGCCAGTCCCATTAAAGCGATGGCCGGCTGACGCCCGTGCTTGAGCTGAAAGTCGTGTTTGGCTTGTTTGATTTGCTGGGCACACCAGAAGCTTTTATAATTATTGATCTCACGGGCTTTACCTATGATTTGCGATTCCATAGGAAACTCGGAGGTGATAAAATACGGGTCAACGGCAATACAGTGTCCGCCTACCCCACAGCCGGGTTGCAAGATATTCACCCTAGGGTGTTTATTGGCGAGTTGTATGAGTTCCCACACGTTGATATCGGCTTTATCACAAATCAGCGAAAGCTCATTGGCAAAAGCGATTTGCACATCGCGGCTAGCATTTTCGGTTAGTTTACACATTTCGGCCGTACGTGCGTTGGTCGCATGCAAGTCCCCTTTCACAAACTGCCGATAAAAGGCCATGGCTTTTTGCGTACTCGCCTCATCTACCCCACCAATCACGCGGTCGTTATGTACCAACTCGTGCATTACATTGCCCGGCAGTACGCGCTCGGGACAGTAAGCGATATGTAGACTCTGCGCCAGTTCGGGACGCTCGGCGATGATGAGCTGCTGCATTTTTTCGGTTGTTCCCACCGGTGAGGTGGACTCGATGATATATAAGTCGCCTGGTTTAAGCAGCGGAATAATACTACGGGTAGCTGCTTCTACGTAAGAGATATCGGGTTCGTGATTCCCTTTAAAAGGCGTAGGCACCACTACCAGGTAGGTATCGGCCGCTTGAGCTTGAGTTCCGGCTTTAAAGTAGCCGCTGTGTACAGCCTGTTCGAGTACCTCTTGCAAGCTAGGTTCTACAATATGTATTTTCCCTTGGTTGAGGGTTTCAACTACTTCTGATTGATATCCACGCCCCATACGGGGATTTGATTTTGGGCGATCAAAGCGAGGTAGGCAGGCCGATGTAGCCCAAACCGATTGTGGTTACAGCAGGTTTCACAAATAGGGTGTTTTTGGTTTATTTTCAGGCTGCTAAGATAGTAGGTTTAAAGGAAATCGAAAGCGTTTTTTTGGCTTTTCTGTTTAACGGTAAGGAGTGGGATTTTAATTAAAAATAATAAGTAGAGTTACTAATATCCAGCAGCCTAAGTCAAAAAGCGTTTCAAAGCAGGGCTTTGTATTCTTTTTCTTCAGTATAACTTGTGTTTTGCGTGAAAAATTGGCGAAGCCTTGGAGCCAATTTAGCAAAATACAAGTGGTTTTCAGCTTGACTGAAAAATACCTCAGAAAAAGTGTTCTTTCTTTTGTTTCGTTTTCTTTATACAAGTAAAGAAAATGAAAATTAGGACATAGCAAGATTGATGAATTGTAAGAAAGTAGGTTATGAAAACGGAAATAAACTCGCTGCTTTTCGACCGTGTCTCGATACACGTTTTTATGGCTCTCGCCAAAAAAACGCACTCGACATGACAGGGCAGGTTTTAAACGCCTGTCACTTCGAGTGGGCCAGCCTAGCCAACAGGCATTTATGCCGTAGTTGGACTCGCTGGGTTGTATCGAGAAGTGATTTAATGGAAACTAAAAAGTACTCGCTACTTTTCGACTTTGTCTCGATACTTCGCATTTTTGTTCAACCGCCCAAAAATGCGAAACTCGACATGACAAGCGTGGCTATTTTATAAAAGAATAAATAGGCATACCATTTTAAACCCGGTCTATCGAAAATAGCGCGTAAAATTGGCAGTGCAGTAAGCGTTAAAAATTTTAGGCTGTTTGAGACCGATTGGAAATCGGGGGAGTTCCTAAAATTTAGCTTGCAAACATACAATTTAGCCATAGTTTCGTAAGCCTAGACTTTTTTGCTACTTTTTTCGGCGATGGAAAAAAGTAGAGGATTAAGAAATGGATATTTAAAGTTTTCGATTAGCAGTAAATAATAATGGAAACTATAAAAGTATTCGCTACTTTTCGACTGCACCTCGATACAAGAGTTTTTGCCTATCGTCAAAAACTCCACTCGGTATGACAAGGTAGGTATTAAGGTTATTTTACATGCCTGCAGCCCAATTCAAATAGCGATTCAAAGCAGGGCTTTGTATTCTTTTTCTTCAGTATAACTTGTGTTTTGCGTGAAAAATTGGCGAGGCCTTGGAGCCAATTTAGCAAAATACAAGTGGTTTTGAGCTTGTCTGAAAAATACCTCAAAAAAAGTGTACTTTCTTTTGTTTCGTTTTCTTTATACAAGTAAAGAAAATGAAAATTAAGACATAGCAAGATTGGTGAATTGTAAAAGAGTAACTTTTGAAAATATAAATAAACTCGCTACTTTTCTACCGTGTCTCGATACTTCGTATTTTTGGTTTACCACCAAAAATCCGAAACTCGACATGACAAGGCAGGTATTAAACGCCTGCCACTTCGAGTGGGCCAGCTTAGCCAACAGCATTTTTAATGCCGTAGTTGGACTCGCTGGGTTGTATCGAGAAGTGAATGAATTGAAACTATAAAAGTATTCATTACTTTTCGACCGTGTCTCGATACACGCTTTTATGGCTTTCGCCATAAATTCGCACTCGACATGACAAGGCAGGTTTTAACGCCTGTCACTTCGAGTGGCGCAGCTTAACCAACAGGCATTTTTAATGCCGTAGTTGGACTCGCTGGGTTGTATCGAGAAGTGGTTTAATGGAAACTAAAAAAGTATTCGTTACTTTTCGACGTGTTCTCGATACTTCGTATTTTTGGTTTACCACCAAAAATACGAAACTCGACATGACAAGGTAGGTTTTATTCAAACTTCTTTTTCGAAAGATCACGCAGATCATTAAATTCAGAGTTTATTAAAGCTATCTTTTTACGCCTGGACCATTTTTTAATTTGTTTCTCTTTGGCTATTGCCAAGTTTACCTCTGTAAAACTCGTTAAATAAACTAATTGAACTGGCAATCGCTTAGCGGTATAAGCATTTGGCTTACTAACTGTTTTGTGTTTCAATCATTCTTTTTTTGATATCTGAAGTTATTCCAGTATAGTAAGAATTATCATTACACGCTAAAATATAAACATAATATAGACGCATCCAACACCTAAACTTTAATACGATTTAATACGATT
>CATQIB010000005.1:107500-164667 GCA_958296185.1 uncultured Mesonia sp. | reverse complement strand
AAAAAATTGTAATTTCTGATCTCGTTTTATTACCCTTTAAGAATTTATAATTAGAGTTATATAGGCCAGCAATCAATACCTTTATTTTGTGTTTTGATCTGCGGACAACCTATGAGAAATAAGAATTCATTAAATTATGAATTATCTAATTTATAGAGAATTTACCTTCTTTTGAGAAGCAAATAGGTAAATTACGCTATGTTCGAGGTCATAGTTACTTGTAAAAATTTTTACAAAATAAACAATCTATACCTACCGTTATTCTTAAGTTTTAATTTTTAAGAATATTTTTGATTAACCTTAGATAATTCATATTGGTTTGATCAATGCCCTATATAGCCAGGCAGATTGAATGGTTTACACAACTTTTTCTTAAACACCCGTATTTTTAAAATTGTGTTTTCCTTTATTTTAATTTCCTATCCTTAATCATATTTTACTATTCGTAAATCAAATAATTAGCTCTCATCTTTTTAAATGCTTTAAGTGCCGGTTTCCAAGTTTTGCGAATGGCTTCTGGGCTTAAACCTGCTTCGATTTGAGCTTGTAATTTTGTAGTGCCCGCTAACTTGGTGAAAAAAGAGTTAAAGAATTTACTTTTATCGGCTGTATTTTCATAGGCTTCTATTAACCAATTCAATTGTATTTTATCTTGGGGCGTAATGGTTGATAAGTTTTTTCCGTAGCACAATTGGCCTTTGTGTTTTGGATTTTTGGCCCCCTCATTGGCTTTTGGGATATAGGAATAATCAAAATAGTTTTTGGATAAAAAAGGTGAACCAAAAACTTGGAATTGCAAGGCGGTACCACGCCCTGCATTCACCTGAGTGCCTTCAAAAAAACAAAGACTAGGGTATAATTTTATAGCCTGAGCGTTGGGGAGGTTTGGCGAAGGTTTTATAGGTAGAGTATATGCGTCTTGGCGCGTGTAATTTTTTACAGGAATAACTTCTAATTCGGGTTTTACGCCTTTTTCGAGCCAATTTTGTCCTACAATCATTTGAGCATATTCGCCTATACTCATACCGTGTACAACAGGTATGGGATGCATTCCTACAAAACTTTTATTTTGTAATTCTAAAACGGGACCGTCTACATAAGCGCCATTGGGGTTAGGCCTATCGAGAACTAAAACAGCAATATTATTTTCGGCAGCAGCTTCTAGCACATAATGCAAAGTTGAAATATAAGTGTAAAACCGAGTGCCTACATCTTGTATGTCAAAAATGAGTAAATCTAAACCTTCTAGTTGTGCTGGAGTGGGTTTTTTGTTTTTTCCATACAGCGAAATGATGGGTAGACCCGTTTGCGTATCCATACCGTTTTTTACTTGCTCGCCTGCATCTGCCTTACCTCTAAAACCATGCTCGGGTGAGAAAACACGAACAATATTAAAATTATGTGCCAATAAGCTATCGACCAAATGAGTATATGCTCCGTTTTCTTTAAATATAACCGAGGTCTGATTCCCTACTATTCCGATACGTTTACCTTTGAGTTTATTAAAATAAGCTTGTGTTTGGTTAGCGCCTACCATTAAAGTATTTGAGGGTGAAGCCTGGCGCTCCATATTGTGGGTTTGTTTTTCTGAATTTGTTTGAGCCTGACAAGAAACCAGACCTAAAACCGCAAGAAAAAGTGTATTTTTGACCAATTGAAAAAACATAAGCTAAAATTGAATTTCGAATTTTTTATAAGTAAGCGCCTTATCGGTGCTAAAGATTATAAAAGTAGTATATCTGCACCAATTATTAAAATAGCGGTTACTGCAATTGCAGTAGGAGTGGTTATGATGTTGGTTGCCGTGGCTACAGTGTGGGGCTACAGCAAAAGATCCGCGATAAAATAGCGGCATTTAATGGGCATGTTAAAATAAGCAGTATTAATAATACAGATGCACAGATTTCGGTTATTCCTATCGATAAGCATCAAGAGTTTTACCCCGATTTTAATCAAATTGAAGGTATAAAACACATCCAGGCGGTGGCTACCAAATATGGGGTCATACGTACCGCCGAAACTTTTGAAGGAATTGTAGTTAAAGGGGTAGGCCAAGATTATAACTGGACGTATTTTGAAGAGTATTTGGTATCTGGAAGGTTGCCGCAATATAAAGCAAACTCACCCAATAGTAAAGAAATTCTAATCTCTTCTTATCTCGCAAAGCGATTGAAGTTTGAGTTAGATGATCAAGTGGTGGTCTATTTTATGAATGATGAAAATCAAAAACGACCTCGCTTAGTCGCTTTTGAAGTGGTAGGAATATATAATTCTGGCTTTCAGGAATTTGATGAAACCTTTTTACTAGCCGATATTACTCAAATACAACGCTTAAACAAATGGGATGCTAATCAAATAGGTTATTTCGAGGTATTTGTAGAGAACTTTAAAGAGCTTCCCCAAAAGGGAAGAGCAATTTATGAACACATTAGTTCTTTTTTAGATGCCGTGAGTATTCAGCAAGAATATGCTTCAATTTTTGAGTGGTTGGCCTTATTCGATTTTAATATTGCACTTATCATTGGGATTATGATTTTGGTCTCAGGCATTAATATGATAACTGCTTTACTGGTACTAATATTAGAAAGAACCCCTATGATTGGAATGCTCAAAGCCTTAGGGGCCACAGATTGGAGTATTCGTAAAATATTTCTTTACAACGCGGCTTATTTAATACTAAAGGGATTATTTTGGGGCAATGTAATTGGTATTGGCTTGTTGCTTATTCAAAAACATTTTAAGCTGATTGCCCTTAACCCAGAAACCTATTATGTTACCGAAGCACCTGTATTCTTAAATTGGAATTACGTGGTACTAATAAATTTAGGCACGCTTTTACTTTGCTTATTTATGCTTTTAATACCTAGTATTTTAATTGCGAGAATAAATCCGGTAAAGGCGATTAAGTTTGACTGATTTGGAGCCTCTCGCTTTAAAGCGGATTTAAATTATCAAATTCTTATTTTTATAAGATTTTGAGTCTATTTTGTTAAGCATTTATTAGAATTTTATTACTCGTAATATGTTTCTTATCTTTGCAGCCGAAAAAATTGCACGATGGATTATAAAAACAATATATTAGAAACCATAGGTAATACCCCATTGGTTAAAATAAATAAATTAGCTGCCGAAATTCCTGCTTTGGTTTTGGCAAAATATGAAACTTTCAATCCGGGTAACTCGGTTAAAGACCGTATGGCGGTGAAAATGATTGAAGATGCCGAAAAAGAAGGAAAAATAAAACCAGGCGGTACTATAATTGAGGGAACCTCAGGAAATACCGGTATGGGGCTAGCCCTTGCTGCAATTGTAAAAAGGTTATAAAATGGTTTGTGTAATTGCAGATAAACAAAGCAAAGAAAAGATTGATATTTTACGCGCCGTGGGGAGTGAGGTGGTTGTTTGCCCCACCGATGTAGAACCAGACGATCCGCGTTCTTATTATTCTACTTCTAAGCGTTTAGCCGAAGAGACTCCTAATTCGTGGTATGTGAACCAATATGATAACCCCAGTAATGCCAAAGCGCATTATGAAAGCACCGGACCAGAAATTTGGAAACAAACCGAGGGTAAGGTTACTCATTTTGTAGTTGGAGTGGGCACGGGAGGTACTATTTCGGGAGTTGGTAAATACCTGAAAGAACAAAACCCGAATGTTAAGGTTTGGGGTATAGATACTTATGGTAGCGTTTTTAAAAATACCATGAAACCGGTATATTTGATGAAAAGGAGATCTACCCGTATGTTACCGAAGGAATCGGAGAGGATATTTTACCTAAAAATGTAGACTTTTCAATTATCGATGGTTTTACCAAAGTAACCGACAAAGATGCTGCAGTTTACACCCAAAAACTAGCTAAAGAAGAAGGCATGTTTTTAGGAAATTCTGCAGGTGCCGCTATGAAAGGCTTGTTACAGTTAAAAGAACATTTTACCAAAGATGATGTGGTGGTGGTATTGTTTCACGACCATGGGAGTCGCTATGTAGGTAAAATGTTCAATGATGATTGGATGAAAGCCCAAGGTTTCCTAGACTAAAGAAATAAATTACAACATTAAATCCTGCCAAAAGCAGGATTTTTTTATTAAATAAATTACAACCCATGAATAAATATTTGTATTGCCTATTCGTATTATTAATTAGTTTAAATCCGCTATTAGCTCAAGATCAATTAAATACAGATAGGAGTCTATTGGTAGAATTAGACCTTAAAAATCCTAGTCGGGAGATAAATGATGCCGAGGCCATGCTACAAGTGAGTGGAGGGGTAGCACCTTATACGTATTATTGGAGCAATAAAGAAACTTCTATGCAAGCCACTAAATCTACGGTCTAATTGAGGGTATGGCTCATCACGTTCGTGTAGTAGATAGTCAAGGTAATGAAGTTACCAAAACCTTTAAATCCCGGCCCAATCAATCACCGAAATTTTTAACAGCAAGGTACAACCTGCTGTTGATGTATTGGCCAGTATTCTATTTTGGGATCCTTTTGCAAGTTTGGGCATTTATGACCCTGTGGTTTACACCCAACATGAGCGTATTGGTATTCCTAATTGGGATGCCACAACACAGGCTACTTATACCTTGAAAACTTGGTTGGTAGCCGATGGTGAATCCGTTAAAACGGGAGATAAGATAGCAATAATACAAAGCGATAGCGGTAAAGAGATGCCGGTTTTTGCTAGTGTAAATGGCGGTTTAGAACATAAAGTAGGTGTAGGAGAAGTAATCTATAATCCAGATAATCAAAAAGATGTGATACAAGCCAATGCGCACATTTTAGCACGCATCGCATTTGAAGAGCCTCGACCTTTATTGCATAATAATGGGGAGGTAAGAACCAATACCATTCCGTTTATTGTGATTTGGCTTATTTTAGGAAGTATATTTTTCACCTTTCGTCTGGGTTTCATAAACATCAGTGGTTTTAAACATTCCATTGATTTGGCAAGAGGTAAATATGACAACCCCGATGCGCCAGGAACTATAACCCACTTTCAAGCAATGGCAACAGCCGTATCGGCAACCGTTGGGTTAGGAAATATTGCAGGCGTGGCAGTGGCCATATCTTTAGGAGGCGCCGGGGCAACCTTTTGGATGTTTCTAGCTGGTTTTTTCGCGATGTCACTAAAATTTGTTGAATGTACGCTAGGGGTAAAGTATCGATTTATCAATAAAGAGGGGCGTATATTTGGTGGACCTATGAATTACCTGCGTTACGGTTTAGAAAAGAAAAACCTAAAAGGTCTTGGAAAATTCTTGGCAATTCTATTTGCAGTACTAGGGGTGGGAGCCTCTTTTGGCGGAGGAAATATGTTGCAATCTAACCAGGCCTTTAAAATAGTATCAGAACAATTACCTTTCTTGCAAGGTCACGGCTTTTGGTTTGGTGTCATCTTCGCTCTGCTAATAGGTGCTGTTATTATAGGTGGTATTAACAGTATTGCTCGGGTAACCGGCAGAGTTGTGCCATTTATGGCGGCAGTTTATATTATTGGTTGTTTAATTGTTATAGGTGTGCATATTGAAAATATTGGAGGAGCATTCGCAGCTATTTTTAATGGTGCCCTTTCTGCCGATGCACTCAAAGGAGGATTTATAGGCGTATTGATTATTGGTTTACAACGAGCTGCATTTTCTAGTGAAGCAGGAGTAGGATCGGCAGCTATTGCCCACAGTGCATCAAAAACAAATAACCCCATCGCCGATGGTTTTACTTCATTGGTAGAGCCTTTTATAGATACTATGGTGGTATGTACGATGACCGCTCTAGTGCTTATATTTTCAGGGATGCATGAAAGAACAGGCTTAGGTGGGGTAGAGTTAACCTCAGACGCTTTTGGTAGTGTGATTTCTTGGTTCCCAGCAGTGTTGGCTTTTGCTGTTTTCTTATTTGCCTTTTCGACAATGGTCTCTTGGTCGTATTACGGAATGCGTTCTTGGACCTACCTTTTTGGTAGAAGCAAACAATCTGAACTTGTTTTTAAAGTACTGTTTTTAGTATTTGTGGTGCTTGGTGCTTCAGTAAGTTTAGGGGCGGTGTTAACCTTTGCCGATATGATGATTTTAGCCATGTCTTTTCCTAATATTATCGGGTTATATTTGTTATCTTCAGAGGTAAGAGCAGATTTAAAATTGTATTTAGCAAAACTCAAGAAGGGAGAACTTTACATAAACCCTAAGTTTAGGGAATAATTTTTTTGATTTTAAGTAACCAAGCGGTCTTTGTGTTGAAAAAAAGCATAAAGACCGCTTCCTATTGCATAGCAACCTACATCTAAAAGGTCTGCCGTATACCGGCTGTTTACCTGCGGTAGGTACCATTCAAAATATAAAGAATAACCAACCACCAACACCACAAGCATCAAAACCGTAAAATGAAAGGAAGGAAAAACCAATCGCATTGCCCCTTGAATAAGACCTAATACAACAGGCATGCAGAGAATATCCATTAAATAATAATTGAAGGCATCAGGTAAACTGTAATGGCTGGCTTTGAGTGCTAAATAGATAAGCGCTATCGCGGTACTCACTAACCATAACCTGCGGGTAAAACTCATATTAGTAAAATAGAAATAAGCCAAGCCAAAAAAGCCCCAATTGCTAAAACACCACTCCATACATAAAAACCAACATCACCTAAAAACCTTAGGAAGGCATTTGAACTTTCTCGTAGGCTTTTTTTTTGTTTTGATTTTTCTTTTTTAGGTGACGTGTCCATGCTGCTTTTGTACTACTTATATTTTAGCCTAAAAATACACTTATTTTTTGGGCTAAAAAAAATAGTAAAATCTACAAGTTTATAATTTATTAGGTATCTTTAATCCTATGTTGTTATAAATGAGCGATTAAAAGCTCTCGGATTGGTTTTGTTTGTCTTGTAATATGAAAGAAGATTATTTACATTATGTATGGAAATTTAAAAAATTTAATTTTTTAGATCTAAAGACCAGTCAAGGTCTCCCCATTGTTGTAAAACATGTAGGCTGGCATAATGAAGATAAAAGCGGTCCCGATTTCTTTGATGCGAGAATTCAAATTGATGACCAATTGTGGGCGGGTAATGTTGAAATTCATCTTAAGGCAAGCGATTGGTTTGCACACCACCATCATACCGATAAAGCTTATGATAATGTTATCTTGCATGTGGTGTGGGAAGAAGATATGCCCGTTTATAGAAGCGATGGTAGCAGTATACCTAGTCTTTGCTTGAAGCATTGCGTAAATCTAGAAAGCTTAGAACACTACCAAGAATTATCTAGGCAAAAAAAGTTTATCAACTGCGAAAACCTCTTGCCCGATTTTTCAACTTTTATAGTACATAGCTGGCAAGAGAAGTTATACATACGCCGTTTAGAGCAAAAAACAGAGTACATTCAACTTTTATTACAAAGCACCAAAAACGATTGGGAAAAAGTTTTGTTTATTCTCTTCGCTAAAGGCTTTGGCCTTAACGTGAACGGTTCATCCTTTCAACAGATGGCTGCTAATATTCCATTTAACCTAGTACGTAAAACGCAAAAAGTTCAAGTCTTAGAAGCCTTGTTTATGGGGATGTGTAAATTATTAGAAAGTGAGAAAGAAGATGTCTATTACCAAGAACTCCAAAAAGAATTTGCTTTTCTTCGCCATAAATACCAATTAGCAAGTATTACAAACCCCTTGGCATTTTTTAGGTTAAGACCATCTAATTTTCCTAGCATTCGACTAGCTCAGTTAGCTTATTTATATCAGGATTCGGCCAATTTTTTTAATTTACTGATTGAAAAACCCGATATTCAATTATGGAGAGATCTCTTATTTAAAGTTAAAACCAGCCCGTATTGGGAAACGCATTATAATTTTGAGGTCAACTCTAAAACTAGGGTGAAAAAACTCTCTACTTCTTTCGTAGATTTAATGATCATCAATGTATTGGTTCCCTTTAGTTTTAGTTATCACAAAGCCCGCGGAAAAGAAGTGGTAGATGATTTGTTTAGCATAATGAGTTCGCTTAAAGCGGAAGAAAATGCGCGTGTTAAAAAATTTAAACAATTAAAACCCGAAATGGTACAAAATGCTTGGCATTCTCAATCTTTACTAAGCTTATACCAAGATTATTGTAAAAAACAAAAATGCTTAAATTGTCAAATTGGTGTATCTTTGCTCAACAAATAACGCTATGCTTAATCTCATATACAAAATACGCTATTATTTTGAACGCAATGGTTTTTATGTAAGCACACGTTTAGCCGATAGGTTGGGAATAAAGGTTAAAAGTGTTCGTTTGTTTTTTATTTACCTTTCATTTGCCACCTTAGGGGTGGGCTTTGCTGTTTATTTAACGCTTGCTTTTTGGTTAAAATTAAAAGACTTAATCTATACTAAAAGAAGCTCGGTATTTGACCTGTAGCGTATGCAAAAAATCTCTACCAAGGTACTTTTAGCTTTACTTTTACTCGTTACTATTGTAATAGGTGGAGTGATAGGCTTTAAGCTGCTTGCCGATTACTCTTGGATAGATGCTTTTTATATGACGGTTATAACCGTTACCACAGTGGGGTTTGGTGAGGTGGTGCCCTTATCAGCTGACCAAAAATTATTTACTGGCATTTACATCATATTGAGTATATCTATTTTTGGATATGCCATCTCAACGCTTATTGAATTTATTCTGAGTGCTAATAACATTGGTACTTTAAAACAAAGACGTATGCAAAAAGAAATTTCAGCCCTTACCAATCATATTGTAGTTTGTGGCTATGGCCGAAATGGTAAAGAGGCCGTGCAAAAATTGAGTTCAAATAAAATGAATTTTGTTATAATTGAAAATTCTGAAGAACAACTTGATCAAATCCGCCAAGAGGGTTTTTATTATATTGCTGGTGATGCCACCCAAGATGAGGTGCTAGAAATGGCAGGTATAGAAAAAGCGAAAGTGCTTTTGTGCTCTTTACCCAGCGATGCCGATAATCTATTTATTGTACTCTCGGCAAGGCAGCTCAATCAAAACCTTACTATAATCAGTCGGTCTACAGATGAAAGCTCAAATAAAAAGCTAAAACTAGCAGGAGCAGATCAAGTCATTATGCCCGATCGTATTGGTGGTAGTCATATGGCTTCTTTGGTTGTAAACCCAGATTTGATTGAGTTTATGAGCGAGTTGGCAAATATTAATGAGAACGAAGAGGTTGAAGATCAAATTTTGGTTAAGAAAATCAATTTTTCTTTATTAGGAAGCTCAACCCCTATGAGCATTGCCGAGCTAAACCTTAGAAAAGATACAGGATGTAGCATTATTGGGGTTCAAGCCAAAACCGGTGAATACACTATTAACCCAGAGGCTAACATGGTCTTAGAAGAGTTTTCTCAATTGATAATTGTAGGTAATATGCATCAAATGCGTAAACTTAAAAGCAAATATCCTAGCCTTAATTTTAAAATATAAACGAGATAGCACTTACTTTTTCTTTAAATAGTAAGCTAAAAATTTAATTTTTTTTTAATATTGCTATCTATTCTATCAAAAAACAAGATATCTTATGAGAAAGTATTTACTTTCGTTTTTATTTTTTTTACTGATTTTTTCATCGCTGCAAGCTCAAGAAGATTTTAATGAGAAAGATATTAAAGTCGTACCAGAGCTAATTAATCCGTCAGATTTAATCAATGATGGAATTATTGAACTGAATGTCAAAGGGGGCGTTCCTCCTTATACTTTTAAGTGGAGCGACCAAGGCACTTCACTAAAATCAAACAAAGCAACTGGTGTTGTTGAGGGTATTGATTATACAGTGGTAATTACAGATGCTGAACAAAACACCTTAACCAAGTCTTACCGCATACCTGCAGAGTCGATTACAGAAAATTTCAATGGCGCTTTTAAGCCTATTGTAGATAATTTGGCTTCAATTTTATTTTGGGACCCTTTTTCGGCTATAGGTTTGTATGATCCTATTGTGTACGCCGATGAAAAAAATGTCTCTATTCCTAATTGGTATTCAGGAATTCAAGACGCTTATAAATTAGAGAAGTGGTTGGTAAAAGAAGGAGAGCATGTAGATAGAAACCAATCTATTGCTATAATTAAATCTGAGAAAGAAGGAAATATAGAAGTAAAAGCAACTGCGAGTGGAACGCTAACCCATTTGACGTCTGAAGGAAATACCATTTACGATTACCAAAATACAGAAGATGTAATTGAAGCGGGAGCACATTTTTTTGCCAAGGTGAAATACGATGAGCCAGTAATATTGACACACCCCAACGGAGACCCTATTACTTTTCCTATTCCTTTTATTGTAGTTTGGTTAATTTTAGGGGCTGCCTTTTTTACTTTAAGAATGGGCTTTATAAACTTAAGAGGGTTTCGTCACGCTTTAGATTTAGCTAAAGGAAAATATGACGACCCCAATGCTCCAGGTAGGATTACCCATTTTCAAGCACTGGCTACAGCGGTTTCGGCAACCGTTGGTTTAGGAAATATTGCAGGTGTAGCAGTGGCCATTTCTTTAGGCGGTGCAGGGGCAACCTTTTGGATGATTTTAGCCGGGTTGTTAGGAATGTCTTCTAAATTTGTAGAGTGTACTTTGGGAGTAAAATATAGATTTATCAGTAAAGAAGGAAAGATTTTTGGGGGACCAATGAACTACCTGCGCTACGGATTAGAAAAAAGAAACATGGCTGGTTTAGGTAAATTTTTAGCTGGTTTCTTTGCTGTTTTGGGTGTAGGAGCTTCCTTTGGAGGAGGTAATATGTTTCAAGCCAATCAATCTTTTGAGATCTTATCGGGGCAATTTCAATTTTTAGAGGGACATGGTTTTATTTTCGGACTTGTGGTTGCGGCTTTAGTAGCAGTAGTGATAATTGGAGGTATTTCAAGTATTGCTAAAGTTACCGGTAAGGTGGTTCCGTTTATGGCAGCGATTTATGTTTTGGGAGCCTTAATTGTTATTGGCATGAATATTGAAAATATTGGCCCCGCTTTTAATGCTATTTTTGAAGGTGCTTTTAATCCTACGGCCCTAAAAGGGGGAATTATCGGGGTACTTATTGTAGGCTTTCAAAGAGCTGCATTTTCTAACGAAGCAGGTGTAGGTTCTGCAGCTATTGCCCATAGTGCCGCAAAAACAAATCATCCTCCATCAGAAGGTTTTGTAGCTTTGCTAGAGCCTTTTATAGATACTGTAGTAGTTTGTACGCTTACGGCATTGGTTTTAATTTTTACAGGAATGCACGAAGTTGAAGGAATAGGAGGAGCTCAGCTTACCTCAGAAGCCTTTGCTAGTGTAATATCTTGGTTCCCCTATGTTTTAGCGGCAGCGGTATTCTTATTCGCTTTTTCAACTATGATTTCTTGGTCTTATTATGGTATGAGAGCTTGGACCTATTTATTTGGGAAGTCAAACCAATCGGAATTAATTTATAAATTACTATTTTTATTGTTTGTTGTTGTAGGGGCATCGGTAAGTTTAGGGGCTGTGTTAGATTTTTCTGATATGATGATTTTGGCCATGTCTTTCCCCAATATCATTGGGTTGTATATATTATCTGGAGAAGTACGTGATGATTTACGGGAGTATTTGAGAAAATTAAAAGCCGGTGAGTTATTCAAAAAGCAAAAAATTAAAGTGTAAAATAAAAGTAAATGAAAAGCAAATTATCCCATTTCAGGTTCAATAAAAGAGAACAAAATGGGATTTTTGTTTTTATAATCCTCCTAGTTCTTGGTTTTTTTATCATTGCTTTTAAAGAGTATTTATTTGTTGGGACTAGCACAGTGATTCTTAAGCCAGATCAAGCGTACGAAGCTCAAATAGATAGTTTAAAACAAAAAGCTGCCGCGGAAAGAGTGGCGTATCAACAAAAACCATTTAATCCTAATTTTATAAGCGATTACAAAGGATACCTCTTAGGTATGAAGGTAGATGAAATAGACAGACTTCATGCTTTTAGAGCCAAAGAGCAATGGATTAATTCTGCAAAAGAATTTCAAGCAGTAACCCAAGTTTCAGATTCTTTACTTGCTGCTATCTCCCCATTATTTAAATTTCCAGATTGGGTGAAGCAGAATCAAATCCGTAAAGCTGCAGAACCAAAGCATCTTAGTTATGCTAAAAAAAATGATTTGAATACAATGACTTTTGAAGAATTGGTTCAAGTAAGAGGGATTGGTGAGGTTTTAGCCAATCGTATAATCAAATACAGAGCTAAACTTGGTGGATTTATTCACGATATTCAATTAAAAGATATTTATGGGTTAAATTATGAAGCCCAGCAAAATTTGCTGGCACTAAGCACGGTAAAAAACGCTCCTCAACACACTATAAAAGATATTAATACTATAGAGGTGATTGAGCTTTCAGAAATTCCTTATTTTAATTATGAAAGTGCTCGAGATGTAGTACAATACCGTAAGTTAAATCAAAAAATTAAAAATTTTAACGAGTTGGCAAAAATAGAGTCCTTTCCAGCTCATAAAATAGATAGAATACAATTATATTTGAAGATTGATTGAAAAATCAACTAAACAACAATTGTTAAAAGAAAAAGAAGAAATATGTATTTTACAGAAGAGCACGAACTCTTTAGGCAGAGTTTAAAAGAATTTTTACAGAAAGAAGTCGTTCCGCATATCGATAAATGGGAAAAAAAAGGTACTATAGAGCGTTTTATCTGGAAGAAATTTGGTGAGATGGGATACTTTGGGATTAATTACCCAGAGCAATACGGCGGACTAGATTTAGATCTTTTTTACACCGTTATTTTTCTCGAGGAACTGCAAAAAATTAATTCTGGCGGATTTGCAGCTGCGATGTGGGCGCACGCCTACTTAGCGATGACTCACTTAGCAAAAGAAGGAGATGAGCGTATTAAAGAGGAATATTTGGCGCCTAGTATTGCTGGAGATAAAATAGGTTGTCTTTGCATCACAGAGCCTTTCGGCGGATCTGACGTAGCGGGAATGAAATCAACCGCAGTTAAAAAAGGAGATAAGTATATCTTAAATGGCTCAAAAACCTTTATAACCAACGGTGTTTATTCTGATTATCTTGTGGTTGCTGCCAAAACGGCTCCCGAAAAAGGAAATAAAGGAATGAGTATTTTTGTAGTCGATCGCGATACCCCAGGAATTGCAGCTACAAAATTAGATAAATTGGGATGGCGGGCTTCAGATACCGGTGAAATTAGCTTCACTGACGTTGAAATTCCTGCAGAAAATTTAATGGGAGAAGAAGGTAAAGGTTTCCCCTATATCATGCAGCATTTTGCTTTAGAAAGATTGATAATGGGAGTTAACGCCCACGCTAGAGCCGAGTTTGCGTTAGATTATACCCTGCAGTATATGAGCGAGCGAGAAGCCTTTGGTAAAACCATAAATAAGTTTCAAGCCTTAAGGCATAAAATGGCCGAAATAGCAAGTGAAGTTGAAATGTGTAAGACGTTTAATTATGCTATCACTAAACAATTGGATGAAGGAGCTTATGTGGTTAAAGAGGCAAGTATGTCAAAATTACTTTCAACCAAAATGGCAGATAGCGCTATTTACGACTGCTTACAAATGTTAGGTGGTTATGGTTATATCGAAGATTATCCTTTGGCACGATTGCTTCGCGATTCACGATTAGGACCTATTGGTGGAGGAACTAGTGAAATTCTTAAAGAGATTATCGCAAAAATGATTATTGATGGTAAAAACTATAAACCGGCAACCTAAGTTTTTTTAGCTTAGTGCGATTCAGAAATAATTCAACAACACATAAAAAATCAGGTTAAACACTTATATTTAACCTGATTTTTCTATTTATGGATGCTATTCAAAAATTTTTAGATTACTTAGAGATAGAGAAAAACTATTCTTCCAACACTTTACAGGCTTATAAAAATGATTTGGTTGGATTTGATGAATATTTGAATAAGATTGAGGCAAACAAAAGCATAGTTAAAGCTAGCTACTCTTCTTGTAGAGGGTGGTTGGTAGCGCTTTCGCAACAAGGGCTAGAAAATCGTAGTATAAATCGTAAAGTCTCTAGTTTGCGTAGTTTCTATTCGTTTTTATTGAAAATTCGTGAGATAGAGAAAAGTCCATTAAGCCAACATAAACCTATAAAAGTAAAGAAAAATGTGCGCGTACCCTTTTCAAAAGAAGAAATGAAAAGGGTGTTTGATTCGTTAACCATCGATAGCTTTTCGGATGCAAGAGACCGTTTGCTCATCGAGTTGTTTTATGCCACAGGAATGCGACGCGCCGAGTTAATTAATTTACATTTAGAAGATATAGACCTGAGTCAAATGACGGTTAATGTATTGGGTAAGCGAAATAAAGAGCGACGTATACCTTTATTAAATAGTTTGGTAATGCCTATTGAAGCGTATTTAAAATACCGTAAAGATCATTTAGCACATATAAAACAAGAGAGCACTTATCTTATTATAACAGACAGCGGCAATCCGGTTTATGCCGATTGGGTTTATAAGAGAGTCAACCAAATTTTTAAAACCTTTTCGCAAAAAAAGTCTGTAGTCCGCATATTTTGCGACATAGTTTTGCTACTCATCTTTTAACAGAAGGCGCGAACATACAAGAAATCAAAGAGTTGCTAGGTCATTCAAGTTTAGCTTCTACAGAGGTCTATGCAAAAAATGACATTCAAGGATTGCGAAAAATTTATCTATCAGCTCACCCGCGTTCTAAATAATTGAAAATTAAAGCATTGAAAAAAAATATAAAAAAAAGTAAAAAAAAGTTTTGTGTAATTGATAAACAACTCTATATTTGCAGTCCGTTAGAAAAGCGGTAGTTCTTTAAGAATAGACGAAACAAAGTGCCGATGTAGCTCAGCTGGCTAGAGCAGCTGATTTGTAATCAGCAGGTCGTGGGTTCGAGTCCCTCCATCGGCTCTATTCTATGAAATAATGATTCAAAATTAATTAAATTGGGGAGATACTCAAGCGGCCAACGAGGACAGACTGTAAATCTGTTGTTTTTTAACTTCGCAGGTTCGAATCCTGCTCTCCCCACAAAATTTAGAAATAATTTGGAATGCGGGAGTAGCTCAGTTGGTAGAGCGTCAGCCTTCCAAGCTGAATGTCGCCAGTTCGAACCTGGTCTCCCGCTCTATTTTCTTTAAGTGAAAGCTAAAGAGGGTAGGGCTTTACTTGTGTAAATGCAATTCTGAATCATCAGGCCGACGTAGCTCAGGGGTAGAGCGCTTCCTTGGTAAGGAAGAGGTCACGAGTTCAATTCTCGTCGTTGGCTCAAAAAGCGTAAGTCGCTTACTTATACTGGCAGCTTTTTAAAGTTGTTTTTTGTATTGTATATAATTTGAACACTAATATATAACTAAGATTAAAACAAGTATTAATTATGGCAAAGGAAACTTATGATCGTTCCAAACCGCACTTGAATATAGGTACAATTGGACACGTAGATCACGGAAAAACAACTTTAACTGCAGCTATTACTAAGGTATTAGCTGATGCTGGGTATTCAGAAGCTTCTGCTTTTGATCAAATTGACAACGCTCCAGAAGAAAAAGAAAGAGGTATTACAATTAACTCTTCTCACGTAGAGTATGCTACTGCAAATCGTCACTATGCGCACGTTGACTGTCCAGGTCACGCCGATTACGTAAAGAACATGGTAACTGGTGCTGCTCAAATGGATGGTGCTATTCTTGTGGTTGCTGCTACAGATGGTCCGATGCCACAAACTCGTGAGCACATCTTATTAGGTCGTCAGGTAGGAATTCCTAGAATTGTTGTTTTCTTAAACAAAGTTGATTTAGTAGATGATGAAGAGCTTTTAGAGCTAGTAGAAATGGAAGTTAGAGACTTGTTATCTTTCTATGAGTATGATGGAGACAATGGTCCTATCGTTGCAGGTTCTGCATTAGGAGCTTTAGAAGGAGAGCAAAAGTGGGTTGATACAGTATTAGAGCTTATGGAAGCTGTTGATAACTGGATCGAGTTGCCAGAGCGTGATGTTGATAAGCCATTCTTGATGCCTATTGAAGATGTATTCTCTATTACAGGTCGTGGTACTGTTGCAACTGGTCGTATTGAGACTGGTATCGCAAACACTGGAGATCCTGTAGAGATTATTGGTATGGGTGCAGAGAAATTAACTTCAACTATTACTGGTATTGAGATGTTTCGTCAGATATTAGATAGAGGTGAAGCTGGTGATAACGCTGGTATCTTATTAAGAGGTATTGAGAAGACTCAAATCTCTAGAGGTATGGTAATTACTAAGCCAGGTTCTGTAACTCCGCACGCTAAGTTTAAGGCAGAGGTGTACATCTTGAAGAAAGAAGAAGGTGGTCGTCACACGCCATTCCATAACAACTACCGTCCTCAGTTCTACGTAAGAACAACTGATGTTACAGGAACTATTAGTCTTCCTGATGGAGTTGAGATGGTTATGCCAGGTGATAACTTAACTATTCACGTTGAGTTGATTCAACCAATCGCAATGAATGTTGGTCTTCGTTTTGCTATCCGTGAAGGAGGTAGAACAGTAGGTGCTGGTCAGGTTACTGAAATTTTAGACTAATTTTAATATAGTTTAGGTTAAGGTTTGATTTCAAGCCTTAACCTAAATCATACGGGTTTAGCTCAGTTGGTAGAGCACTGGTCTCCAAAACCAGGTGTCGGGAGTTCGAGCCTCTCAACCCGTGCAAGGCGCTTAAAAAGTGCTGGTCAAATCGGTTTTATATTAAGACCGATTTGCTGAATTAAAACAAATTCAAAGGCGATGCGCCTTTTTTTCTTCACAGAAGAGATTAAGATGCTCATCTTTTGTAAACCTTAATAAAATGGCAGGAATCGTTAAATATATATCTGAGTCTTATAGTGAATTAAAAAATCATGTTACTTGGCCTTCGTACGCAGAAGGGCAGAGACTTACGGTTATAGTGCTTGTTTTTTCGGTAATATTCTCTTTAGCAATTTGGGGGGTGGATACTGTTTTTAGTTCTGTGATTGAGCAGTATTTTGATTGGGTTAAATCTTAAGAATTACAAGTAATATGTCTGAAGATAATTTGAAGAAGTGGTACGTTGTTCGTGCGGTAAGTGGCCAAGAAAATAAGGTTAAAGATTATATTGAAAAAGAAATTTCTTACCAAGGTTTGGATGATTTTGTAGATCAAGTTTTAGTGCCTACAGAGAAGGTTATACAGATTAGGAATGGTAAGAAAATAAATAAAGAGCGTGTTTATTTTCCTGGATATGTTATGGTGCAAGCCAATTTAAGTGGTGAGGTTCCGCATATCATTAAAAGTATAAATGGTGTTATAGGGTTTTTGGGAGAAACCAAAGGTGGAGATCCAGTGCCTTTAAGGCGTTCTGAGGTAAATAGAATGTTAGGTAAGGTTGATGAGCTTTCTGTTAAGAAGGATACTGTGGCTATTCCATACACAGTTGGAGAGACAGTTAAGGTAATAGATGGACCTTTTAACGGATTCAACGGTACGGTAGAAAAAGTGAATGAAGAAAAACGCAAGCTTGAGGTAATGGTGAAAATTTTTGGAAGAAAGACGCCAGTAGAATTGAGCTATATGCAAGTTGAGAAAATATAAATTGTTACATCTATATAGAATTATTGTTAATGCTTCCACTTTAAAAATAATTCAATTTTAAATTTTTAAAAATGGCAAAAGAAGTAAGTAAGGTTGTAAAGCTACAAGTTAAAGGAGGAGCGGCTAACCCGTCTCCACCAGTAGGACCTGCTTTGGGTGCGGCCGGTGTTAATATCATGGAATTCTGTAAGCAATTCAATGGTAGAACCCAAGATAAAGCTGGAAGGTGTTGCCTGTTGTAATTACAGTATACAAAGATAAATCTTTTGATTTTGTAATTAAAACGCCACCTGCTGCAGTGCAAATTATGGAAGCAGCCAAAGTTAAAAAAGGTTCTGGAGAGCCAAACCGTAAAAAGGTAGCTAGTATTACTTGGGATCAAGTAAAGGCTATAGCAGAAGACAAAATGCAAGATTTAAATGCATTCACCGTAGATTCTGCCATGAAAATGGTAGCGGGTACTGCTCGTTCTATGGGAGTGAATGTTAAAGGTGAAGCACCATTTTAATCTATAAAGAACTAAAAAATGGCAAAATTAACAAAAAAGCAAAAAGAAGCTCAATCTAAAATAGATTCTTCTAAATCATACACGGTAGCCGAGGCTTCTGCTTTAATTAAAGAAGTTTCAAACGTAAATTTTGATCCTTCTGTAGATTTAGCAGTGCGTCTAAACGTTGATCCGCGTAAAGCGAATCAAATGGTTAGAGGGGTGGTAACGCTTCCTCACGGTACTGGTAAAGATGTAAAGGTATTGGCTTTAGTTACTCCAGACAAGGAGCAAGAAGCTAAAGATGCTGGAGCAGACTTTGTAGGATTAGATGAGTACTTAGATAAAATTAAAGGAGGTTGGACAGACGTTGATGTGATTATCACTATGCCTAGCGTAATGGGAAAATTAGGACCATTAGGTAGGGTATTAGGGCCTAGAGGTTTAATGCCTAACCCTAAAACCGGTACGGTGACTATGGATATCGCTAAAGCTGTTGCTGATGTGAAAGCTGGTAAAATTGACTTTAAAGTTGATAAAACTGGTATAGTGCACGCAGGTATAGGGAAAGCCTCTTTTGATGCAGAGAAAATTGCTGGAAACGCAAGAGAATTATTAACTACTTTGGTGAAATTGAAGCCGCAAGCGGCGAAGGGTGTGTATATTAAAAGTATTCACATGTCTAGTACAATGAGCCCAAGTGTTGCAATTGATACTAAAAGGTATACTGAGCAATAAATAAATTATTATGACAAGAGAAGAAAAATCACAAGTAATAAAGGATTTAACAGCCCAGTTAGCAGATACATCTACCATCTATTTAGCAGATATCTCTGGTTTAGATGCTGGAACTACTTCAAACTTAAGAAGAGCTTGTTTTAAAGCAAACGTTTCGCTATCTGTAGTTAAAAATACCTTATTAGCAAAAGCTATGGAAAGCTCTGATAAAGATTTCGGAGACCTACCACAAGTACTTAAAGGAAATACTTCTATTATGATTTCTGAAACTGGAAATGCTCCAGCTAAAGTAATCAAAGAATTTAGAAAGAAGTCTGAAAAGCCATTATTGAAGGGAGCTTTTATTGATGAAGCTATCTATGTTGGTGATGAAAATCTAGAGGCCTTAGCCAATATTAAGTCTAAAGACGAAGTTATTGGAGATATCATTGGTCTGTTGCAATCGCCTGCTAAAAACGTTGTTTCTGCCCTTAAATCTGGTGGCGGAAAAATCGCTGGTATTTTAAAGACTCTTTCTGAAAAAGAAGGATAAAAAACGTACGCACTTTTTAATAATTATATAAACTAAATTACACATTTTAAAACGATAGAAAATGGCAGATTTAAAAGATTTCGCAGAACAGTTAGTTAACTTAACAGTAAAAGAAGTTAATGAGTTAGCTGATATTTTAAAGGAAGAATATGGTATTGAGCCTGCTGCTGCTGCAGTAGCTGTTGCTGGTGGTGCTGCCGCTGGTGGTGAAGAAGCTGAAGAGCAAACAGAATTTGACGTAATTCTTAAGTCAGCTGGAGCTTCTAAATTAGCAGTAGTTAAATTGGTTAAAGAATTAACTGGTTTAGGATTGAAAGATGCTAAAGGATTAGTAGATGGTGCACCTGCTCCAGTAAAAGAAGGTGTTGCTAAAGACGAAGCTGAGGCGTTAAAATCTCAATTAGAAGAGGCAGGAGCTGAGGTTGAGCTTAAATAAGCTTAACAAGCAATATTATTTAGGTTTAGACCTCAAGCATTGCGTCTTGAAGGTCTAAACCATTTTGCGTATGTATACGCAGCGTTTAGTCGCAAACATTATAACTTTAATTAAGTATTTAGTTTTTAGAGCTTCAAAATAAAATTAAATGCTTTCAAATTCCGTCAAATAGATGTTAGAAACGCAAGTTGAAAGATTGAATTTTTCTTCTGTTAAAAACAGACCAGATTATCCTGATTTTTTGGATATTCAGATAAAATCGTTTCAAGATTTTTTTCAGTTAGAAACCAAATCAGAAGAAAGAGGGAATGAAGGATTATACAATACATTCCTAGAAAATTTTCCCATTACCGATACCCGCAACCAATTTGTATTAGAATTTCTAGATTACTTTATTGATACTCCTAGATATTCTATTCAAGAATGTATAGAAAGAGGCCTAACTTATAGCGTGCCTCTTAAAGCCCGTTTAAAATTATATTGTACAGACCCTGAGCACGAAGACTTTGAAACCATAGTGCAAGATGTATATTTGGGTACTATCCCTTATATGACACCTAGTGGCACATTCTGTATTAACGGAGCAGAACGTGTTGTAGTGTCTCAACTACATCGTTCGCCAGGGGTTTTCTTTGGGCAATCTTTTCACGCAAACGGAACAAAATTATATTCTGCAAGAGTAATTCCTTTTAAAGGATCTTGGATAGAATTTGCTACCGATATTAATAGCGTTATGTATGCTTATATCGATAGAAAGAAAAAATTACCAGTTACCACCTTATTTAGAGCGATTGGCTTTGAACGAGATAAAGATATTTTAGAAATATTTGATCTTGCCGAAGAAGTAAAGGTGTCTAAATCTGGACTTAAAAAGGTGTTGGGTAGAAAACTTGCTGCCCGTGTACTTAATACTTGGTATGAAGATTTTGTAGATGAAGATACTGGAGAAGTTGTTTCTATTGAAAGAAATGAAATTGTTCTTGATCGAGATACCGAATTAGAGAAAGAGCATATCGAAGAAATTCTTGAAACGGGTACTAAAACCATTTTATTACACAAAGAAGATAATAGCACAGGAGATTACGCTATTATTCATAATACACTTCAAAAAGACCCTACCAATTCAGAAAAAGAGGCGGTAGAACATATATACAGACAATTGCGTAACGCCGAGCCGCCAGATGAAGAAACTGCTCGCGGAATTATAGACAAGCTGTTCTTCTCTGATCAGCGCTATAATTTAGGAGAGGTTGGTCGTTACCGAATGAATAAGAAATTAGGTTTAGATATCGCTATGGATAAGCAAGTGCTTACCAAAGAAGATATTATAACCATTATAAAATATTTGATTGAGTTAATCAATTCTAAAGCAGAGATCGATGATATTGACCACTTGTCTAACCGTCGTGTGAGAACTGTAGGTGAGCAATTATCACAACAGTTTGGTGTTGGGTTAGCTCGTATGGCAAGAACCATTCGTGAGCGTATGAATGTGCGTGATAACGAAGTGTTTACTCCTATAGATTTGATTAATGCGAAGACCTTATCTTCTGTTATTAATTCTTTCTTTGGTACCAACCAACTTTCGCAGTTTATGGACCAAACCAATCCTTTAGCCGAAATTACGCATAAGCGTAGATTGTCTGCTTTAGGACCAGGAGGTTTATCTAGAGAGCGTGCAGGCTTTGAGGTACGAGATGTTCATTATACGCATTACGGAAGATTATGTCCTATTGAAACCCCGGAAGGGCCGAATATCGGATTGATATCTTCTTTATCGGTTTACGCAAAGGTAAACGCTATGGGATTCATCGAAACTCCCTATAGAAAAGTAGAAGAAGGGAAGATTGATTTGGCTAATGAGCCAGTTTATTTCTCTGCAGAGGAAGAAGAGGAAAAATTAATTGCACAGGCCAATATTCCAACAAAAGAGGATGGTACAATCGATGCCGAAAAGGTTATTGCTCGAATGGAAGGTGATTTTCCCGTGGTAGATCCTAAAGAAGTTCACTTTACAGATGTAGCACCTAACCAAATTTCTTCTATTTCTGCTTCATTGATTCCTTTCTTAGAGCACGATGATGCTAACCGTGCCTTGATGGGATCAAACATGATGCGTCAGGCAGTTCCATTATTGCGTGTAGATTCACCAATCGTAGGAACAGGCTTAGAGAGACAAGTTGCCTCAGATTCGCGAGTGTTGATTAACGCAGAAGGAGAAGGAACTGTTAAATATGTAGACGCACGTAAAATTACTATTGAATACGATCGTACAGAAGAAGAACGCATGGTAAGTTTTGACTCTGATGATAAGACCTACGATTTAATTAAGTTTAGAAAAACCAACCAAGGTACCTCGGTAAACTTAAAACCGATTGTTAAGGTGGGTGACCGTGTTTCTAAAGGACAAGTACTTTGCCAAGGTTATGCTACCGAGGCAGGAGAGTTAGCTTTGGGAAGAAACATGAAAGTTGCTTTCATGCCTTGGAAAGGATATAACTTTGAGGATGCAATTGTTATCTCAGAGCGTGTAGTTCGTGAAGATTTGTTCACTTCTATTCATATTGATGAGTATTCATTAGAGGTGAGAGATACCAAATTAGGTAACGAAGAGTTAACCAATGATATTCCTAACGTATCAGAAGAAGCCACCAAAGATTTGGATGAGCACGGAATGATTCGTATCGGAGCAGAAGTTAAGCCAGGCGATATCTTAATTGGTAAAATTACTCCAAAAGGTGAATCTGATCCTACTCCAGAAGAAAAGTTATTACGCGCTATTTTTGGAGACAAAGCAGGAGATGTAAAAGATGCATCTTTAAAAGCTTCACCATCTTTAAATGGAGTTGTAATCAACAAGAAACTTTTTGCTCGTGCGGTAAAAGATAAAAGAAAGCGTGCAAAAGATAAAGAGGAAATTGCTAAACTCGAAGATAAGTACAAAGTTAAATTTGAAACGCTTAAAAATGAGTTAATCGATAAGCTTTTTGCTATTGTAGGCGGTAAAACGGCACAGGGTGTTAAAAATGATTTAGGTGAGGATATCTTACCGAAAGGTAAGAAGTATACCTTGAAGATGTTGAATTCAGTTGATGATTATACGCATTTAACACAAGGAACTTGGACAACCGATGATCATACTAATGCTTTAGTAGCCGACTTAATACACAATTATAAAATTAAAGAAAATGACCTGCAAGGTAATCTTAGAAGAGAAAAGTTTACTATTTCTGTAGGAGATGAGTTGCCATCAGGTATCATTAAATTGGCCAAAGTATATATTGCTAAAAAGCGTAAACTTAAGGTAGGAGATAAAATGGCAGGTCGTCACGGTAACAAAGGTATTGTTGCTCGTATTGTTCGACAAGAAGATATGCCATTCCTTGAAGATGGAACACCAGTTGATATTGTACTTAACCCACTAGGTGTACCTTCTCGTATGAACATCGGTCAGATTTATGAAACCGTATTAGGGTGGGCAGGCGAGAAATTAGGTCAGAAATATGCCACACCAATTTTTGATGGTGCAACTATAGACCAAATTAATGATTTAACCGATAAAGCTGGGATACCACGATTTGGACATACCTATCTTTATGATGGAGGAACTGGTGATCGATTTGATCAAGCGGCAACTGTGGGAATTATCTACATGTTAAAGCTAGGTCATATGATTGAAGATAAAATGCACGCCAGAAGTATTGGGCCATACTCATTAATTACGCAACAGCCACTTGGAGGTAAAGCTCAATTTGGAGGACAGCGTTTTGGAGAGATGGAAGTTTGGGCACTTGAAGCTTATGGAGCATCAAGTACACTACGTGAAATCTTAACGGTAAAATCTGATGACGTAATAGGAAGGGCGAAGACTTACGAAGCAATCGTGAAGGGTGAGCCAATGCCAGAACCAGGACTACCAGAATCTTTTAATGTATTAATGCACGAATTAAAAGGTTTAGGTTTAGATATTAAATTAGAAGAATAATTCAAGTAGTAACAGCGATTATTCAAATTAGCAAAATTCTTTAGTACCATACATTATGGCAAGAAATAATGACAAGAATACACAAAAGAGATTTAATAAAATCTCTATAGGTTTAGCATCTCCAGAAGCTATATTAGCAGAATCTAGAGGAGAAGTGCTTAAACCTGAAACCATTAATTACCGTACGCACAAACCAGAAAGAGACGGTCTTTTTTGTGAGCGAATCTTCGGTCCTGTGAAAGATTATGAATGTGCTTGTGGAAAATATAAACGCATTCGTTACCGCGGGATTGTTTGTGACCGATGTGGAGTAGAGGTTACCGAGAAGAAAGTTCGTCGTGACCGTGTGGGACACATCAATTTGGTAGTTCCTGTAGCGCATATTTGGTATTTTAGATCGTTACCCAATAAGATAGGATACTTATTAGGTATACCTTCTAAAAAATTAGATATGATAATTTACTACGAGAGATACGTAGTAATTCAACCAGGAATCGCTAAAAATGAAGAAGGGGAACCATTACAAAAAATGGATTTCCTTACCGAAGAAGAATACCTAAACATTTTAGACAGCTTACCACAAGAAAATCTTTATTTAGAAGATGAAGATCCTAATAAGTTTATCGCTAAGATGGGAGCAGAGTGTCTTATTGAGATTTTAAAACGTCTAGACTTAGACGAATTATCTTACGAGTTAAGGCACAAGGCAAATAATGAAACTTCTAAGCAACGTAAAACCGAAGCGCTTAAACGTCTTCAGGTAGTGGAAGCTTTTAGAGAGGCTAACGAAAGAAAAGAAAATAAACCAGAATGGATGATAATGAAAGCCATTCCGGTAATTCCACCAGAGTTAAGACCATTGGTGCCGTTAGATGGAGGGCGTTTTGCAACTTCAGATTTAAATGATCTATATAGACGAGTAATCATTAGAAATAATCGATTAAAGCGTCTTATGGAAATTAAAGCTCCAGAGGTGATTTTACGTAATGAAAAGCGTATGCTTCAGGAATCTGTAGATAGTTTGTTTGATAATACCAGAAAATCTTCTGCTGTTAAAACAGATTCTAACAGGCCGCTTAAATCTTTATCTGATTCGTTAAAAGGAAAACAAGGACGTTTCCGTCAAAATTTATTAGGAAAACGTGTAGATTATTCGGCTCGTTCGGTGATTGTTGTAGGACCAGAAATGAAATTGTTTGAGTGCGGTTTACCTAAAAACATGGCTGCAGAACTTTATAAGCCTTTTATTATTAGAAAACTTATAGAGCGCGGTATCGTTAAAACGGTTAAATCGGCTAAAAAAATTATAGATAAAAAAGAACCAGTAGTTTGGGATATATTAGAGAATGTGCTTAAAGGACACCCGGTTTTATTAAACCGTGCTCCTACTTTGCACAGATTAGGAATTCAAGCATTCCAGCCTAAATTAATTGAAGGTAAAGCAATTCGATTACACCCGCTTGTTTGTACAGCATTTAACGCCGATTTTGACGGAGATCAAATGGCGGTGCATTTACCGTTAGGTCCAGAAGCAATATTAGAAGCTCAATTGCTTATGTTGGCCTCGCATAATATATTAAACCCAGCTAACGGTTCACCGGTAACTGTACCATCACAGGATATGGTACTTGGTTTGTATTATATGACCAAAGAAAGAAAATCTACACCTGAGCGTAAAGTATTAGGTGAAGGACTTACTTTCTACTCTGCAGAGGAAGTTATCATTGCTTATAATGAGAAAAAAGTTGAAATTAATGCGGGCATTAAAGTAAAAACAGAAGACTTTAATGAACAAGGAGAATTGGTTCCGCAAATTATTGAAACAACTGTTGGTCGAGTTTTATTTAATGAAGAAGTGCCTAGAGCAGCCGGATTTATTAATGAGGTCTTAACCAAGAAATCGCTTCGAGATATTATTGGTAATATCTTAAAAGTGACTAGTGTACCTGAAACAGCCGAATTCCTTGACAAAATTAAAAGTCTTGGTTATGGATTTGCTTTTAGAGGTGGATTATCATTCTCGTTAGGAGATATTATTATTCCTGCCGAAAAAGAAGGTATGATTGAAGATGCTAATGAGCAAGTTGAAGGTATTATGGCCAATTATAATATGGGTCTTATTACCAACAATGAACGTTATAATCAGGTAATTGATATTTGGACAGCGACCAATGCTAATCTTACTGAATTGGCAATGAAGAGAATCCGCGAAGATAATCAAGGTTTCAACTCGGTTTATATGATGCTAGACTCAGGAGCGCGTGGTTCTAAAGAACAGATTAGGCAGCTTACTGGTATGCGTGGACTTATGGCAAAACCTAAAAAGTCGAATTCTGGAGGTGGAGAAATTATTGAGAACCCAATTTTATCAAACTTTAAAGAAGGACTTTCAATTTTAGAATACTTTATCTCTACCCACGGTGCACGTAAAGGTCTTGCAGATACCGCACTTAAAACTGCAGATGCTGGTTACTTAACTCGTAGATTGGTAGATGTATCGCAAGATGTAATTATTAATGAAGTGGATTGTGGTACGCTAAGAGGAATCGAGGTTAGCCCATTAAAGAAAAATGAAGAGATTGTTGAAAGCTTAGCCGAAAGAATTATAGGTAGAACTGCTCTTAATGATGTGATTGACCCTATATCTGAAGAAGTATTGGCTGAAGCTGGTCAAGAAATATCTGAAGAAATCGCTAAGAAAATAGATGCTTCTGTATTAGAAAGTGTTGAAGTTAGATCTGCTCTTACTTGTGAAGCTAAACAAGGGGTTTGTGTTAAATGTTACGGTCGAAACTTAGCTACCGGTAAAACGGTACAAAAAGGTGAAGCCGTTGGTGTAGTAGCCGCTCAATCAATTGGAGAGCCAGGTACACAGTTAACCTTGAGAACGTTCCACGTAGGAGGTATTGCAGGTAACATCTCTGAAGATAGTAAACTTGAAACTAAATTTGCAGGTATCGTAGATATCGAAGACCTTAAAACCGTTAAGGGAGAAGATAATGAAGGTAATCCTGTAGATGTGATTATCTCGCGAACTTCTGAATTGAAAATAAGAGATGCCAAAACAAATATTGTATTAAGTAACAACCTAATTCCTTATGGTGCACAATTATTTGTGAAGCCAGGAACAAAAGTTGAAAAAGGTACTGTGATTTGTCAATGGGATCCTTATAATGGTGTGATTATTTCTGAATTTGCTGGTAAAATTAAATTCGAAAATATTGAGCAGGGAGTTACTTATCAAGTTGAAACCGATGAGCAAACTGGTTTCCAGGAAAAAGTAATTTCTGAATCGAAAAATAAAAAGAAAATCCCTACTTTATTAATTATGGGTAAAGGCGACGAGGTAATTCGTTCGTACAACTTGCCAGTCGGCGCCCACTTAATGGTAGATGACGGGGAGAAAATTAAAATTGGTAAAGTTTTAGTCAAGATACCACGTAAATCATCTAAAGCAGGTGATATTACTGGAGGTCTTCCTAGAGTTACAGAGCTGTTTGAAGCACGTAATCCGTCTAATCCAGCTGTAGTATCAGAGATTGATGGGGTAGTTTCGTTTGGTAAAATTAAACGAGGTAACCGTGAAATCATCGTTGAATCAAAACTGGGAGAGGTTAAGAAATACTTAGTGAAATTGTCTAATCAAATTCTTGTTCAAGAAAATGATTACGTAAGAGCGGGTATGCCTTTATCTGATGGATCTATTACACCAGAAGATATTTTAAATATCAAGGGGCCTAGCGCGGTACAACAGTACTTGGTAAATGAGGTACAAGAAGTATATCGCTTGCAAGGGGTGAAAATTAACGATAAGCATTTTGAAGTAGTAGTACGTCAAATGATGCGTAAAGTTAAAATTCAAGATCCAGGAGATACTATTTTCCTTGAGAATCAATTAATTCATAAAGATGATTTTATTGATGAGAACGATGAGATTTTTGGTAAAAAAGTTGTTGAAGACGCAGGAGACAGTGCAAATCTTAAAGCAGGTCAAATTGTGACTGCACGTCAATTAAGAGATGAGAATTCATTATTAAGACGTGAAGACAAGCAATTGGTTACGGCTAGAGATGCACAACCAGCCACTGCTACACCAATACTGCAAGGTATTACAAGAGCTTCTTTACAGACCAAGTCTTTCATCTCTGCGGCTTCTTTCCAGGAAACCACAAAAGTATTGAACGAAGCTGCTGTAAGCGGTAAAGTTGATACCTTAGAAGGACTTAAAGAAAATGTAATCGTAGGACACAAGATTCCAGCAGGAACCGGATTAAGAGAATACGATGATATTATTGTTGGCTCTAAAGAAGAATTGGATCAAATGCTTGAAGCCAAACAAGAAGTGAATTATAATTAATACTGAACGTACAATGAGCGAAGATCAAAAAAATAAAAAGAATCAATTAAATATTGAGCTCGATAATGAGACGGCACAAGGTAAATACAGTAACTTGGCCATCATAAATCATTCTCCGGCAGAATTTGTGGTTGATTTTGTGAGTATTATGCCAGGAGCCCCAAAAAGTAAGGTGCAATCTAGGATTATTCTTACTCCGCAGCACGCCAAACGACTGCATAAGGCACTTGGTGAAAATATACAGCGTTTTGAGCAAGCACATGGTACTATAGAAAACGATGATAAGCCACCCATCCCATTAAATTTTGGACCTACGGGTCAAGCTTAATAAAAGAAACTCCGAAGTAAGAACTTCGGAGTTTTTTTTTGGTATTTAGTAAATTTTAATCACACCTATTAAAATGATTATAAAAACTTTCAAAAAAAATTATTTTATTTTATTATTTATTAAGTTATTTTTATAAAATTAACTAAAATAATATTTTATGAAAAAAATTACTTATTTACATTAGCTAGTTCAGCGATGTGGGCGCAAGAAACCTATCCAGCAGTTTATTATTATTACATAAAAGAAAAAGAAGCTGGGATTTCATTTTTTAGCGATGGGCACAAAGATTACTTTACTCTAAATAGTGAAAGTTCTTATGCATTACAAAGCTTAAGTCCTAATCCTGCAAATAACCAAGTGCCAATAAATTATCCAGTTGAAGGAGCAAATTCAAGCTACATTAGTGTTACTTCTGTACAAAATGCAGTAAGCAATAATTATATACTGAATATAGATGATCCCAATTTAAGTATTGATGTTTCCAACTATACCTCTGGAATCTATGTGGTTACTCTTTATTGTGATGGTGAAATCGTTGAATCAAAAAATCTTGTCTTACAATAAAAATTTAAATCATGAAAACAATTATAAAATTAGTTATTTGCTTGTTAAGCCTTACTAGCTTTGCGCAAGTAGCCCCACTGGAAAATCATACTTGGTATTTAGAGAAATTGGTGATTAACGGGAATGATTTTCTGCCACCAAGTGCTTATCAAAATAGTTATACTGCAAATTTTGCCAACAGTGCAGATTTTATTTTTTTAGCCGCTTGTTATCCAGTTGATGGTACATTGACGTACAATCAAAATCAAAGTTTTAATATTAATTTTGCGGGCTATCCTTTAGATTGTGATGGCTTATCTCAGCAAGTTATAGATTATGATTTAAAAATAATCAACGATTATGTTAATACTAATGCACCAAATAATACTTTTTCTTATTCCTTCACTTATCAATCTAATTTTATAGTGTTAACAGTAACTAACGGCAATGGCGATCAAGCCATATACCGTAACCAACAACTTGGGATTTCTAACAATGAAAAATCAGAAGTTGACCTTTATCCTAATCCCGTGACAAGCAGTTTTCAATTAGATATAAATGCTGGGAGCAATATTAAAACAGTTCGTATTTTTTCCGTCAACGGAAAAGAAGTAATGCATTTTAAAAAAACACAAGGCAGTTATAATGTATCCCAACTTTCACCGGGTATTTATTTTGTAAAAATTGAGGATGAACACGTTAAGAACAATATTAAGCTTTTAAAAATTTAATTCTATGAAAGCAATTATAAAATTAGTTATTTGCTTGTTAAGCCTAACTAGCTTTTCGCAAGTAGCCCCACTAGAAAACCATACTTGGCATTTAGAAAAATTGGTAATAGGTGGAAATGATTTTCTGCCGCCAACGGCTTATCAAAATAGTTATACTACTGAATTTTTAAATGGCTCGTTATTTTATTTTAATTCACCTGGCTCTGCTGTTTATCTTGAAGGAGGAATAACACATTTGAATAATCAAAAGTTTAAAATGAATTATGCATATGTAACTTTATCCACTTGTCCATCTTTAAATGGAGTAGATGAGTATGACTTATTAATATCTCAAACATATATAAATATAAATAGTATCAATAATAATTTTTCCTACGCCTTCTCTTATCAACCTAATTATATTGTGTTAACAATTACTAGCGCCAATGGCGATCAAGCCATATACCGTAACCAACAACTTGGGATTTCTAGCAATGAAAAATCAGAAGTTGATCTTTATCCTAATCCCGCAACAAGCAGTTTTCAATTAGATATAGATGCTGGGAGCAATATTAAAACAGTTCGTATTTTTTCCGTCAACGGAAAAGAAGTAATGCATTTTAAAAAACCACAAGGCAGTTATAATGTATCCCAACTTTCACCGGGTATTTATTTTGTAAAAATTGAAAGTGAAATAGGGCAGATAATGAAGAAAATCATTATAGAATAAGCTACCTAAGCCATAATTAAAAAACCTAACTGCAGTAGTTAGGTTTTTTTTTAATTTTATTTTTAAAATAAAGTTTAGAACTCAGAAGTGAGATGAAATTTAATTGTTGGGTATTTTTGTTGGGTCATTTGCAATGAAAATGCAGAATCGGCTAAAAATACCAATTGGTTCTTTTTATCTTTGGCTAAATATTTAGCCTTTACCCTTTTAAACTCTTTAAACTCCTCATTTTTTTCATCAGAGGGTTCTACCCATAGCGCTTTATACACATTTAGATTTTCATAATTGCATTTTGCTCCATACTCATGTTCCAATCTGTACTGTATAACCTCAAATTGTAAGGCGCCTACAGTACCAATTACCTTTCGGTTATTCAACTCGAGTTTAAACAATTGTGCCACTCCTTCATCCATCAATTGGTCAATACCTTTTTCTAGCTGCTTTGACTTCATGGGGTCTGCATTGTTGATGTATCTAAAATGCTCAGGGCTAAAACTAGGTATTCCTTTGTATTGCATTTTTTCGCCTTCGGTAAGCGTGTCACCTATTTTAAAGTTGCCTGTGTCGTGCAAGCCTACGATGTCACCCGGATATGAAATATCTACGATTTCTTTTTTCTCTGCAAAAAAGGCATTGGGACTACTAAACTTCACCTTTTTTGATTTCTTACGTGTAAATAAGGCTTGTTACGCTCAAAAGTTCCCGAGACAATTTTCACAAAGGCTAGTCTATCTCTGTGTTTAGGATCCATATTGGCATGTATTTTAAACACGAATCCGCTAAACTTATCTTCTGTAGGTTCTACCAAACGCGTATCGCTTTCTTTAGGTCTGGGGCTAGGAGCAATTTTTATAAAACAATCAAGCAATTCTCTCACTCCAAAATTATTTAAAGCACTACCAAAAAATACGGGTTGTAAATCGGCTTTTCTGTATTCTTCAATATCAAATTCAGGATAAACGCTTAAAGCTAAGTCTAAATTATCTCTTAGCTCTTCGGCGTGTTTTTCGCCAATTAGTTCATCGAGTTCTGGGTTTTCAATTTCATCTATTTCTACCGTTTCCTCAATATCTTTTCGAGGGTCTCCAGTAAATAGATTTACATTTTCTCCCAGATATTATAGATTCCTTTAAAATCATATCCCATACCAATAGGAAAACTTAGTGGAGTGACGCGTAAGCCTAATTTTTGCTCAATTTCATCAAGCAAATCAAAAGCATCTTTTCCTTCTCGGTCTAGCTTATTGATGAAAACAATAATGGGAATTTTGCGCATACGGCAAACCTTAACCAATTTTTCGGTTTGTTCTTCGACTCCTTTAGCTACATCTACCACCACAATAACACTATCTACGGCAGTTAAAGTTCTAAAGGTGTCTTCGGCAAAATCTTTGTGACCCGGCGTATCGAGAATATTAATTTTAATATCTTTATATTCAAAAGCTAGTACCGAGGTGGCCACAGAAATACCACGCTGGCGCTCAATTTCCATAAAATCACTAGTGGCGCCTTTTTTTATTTTATTAGATTTTACCGCTCCAGCCTCTTGAATGGCCCTCCAAAAAGCAATAATTTTTCTGTAAGCGTTGTTTTACCAGCATCAGGATGCGAAACGATACCAAAGGTTCTACGCTTGTTTATTTCTTGTTTTAACTTCATGCGGCAAAAATACTTAAAATTTGTTGAAACAAAACTCCTGTTTTTAATTCTGATTGATTATTGTTAATAATAAAAAAGTATGTAACTTTTAACCAATTAATTTTTATTAAATAATGCGTACCTTTACCCCAAATTAAAATTTTATTCTTCTGTACTTTAGTGGATAAGCTTTTATTAAACCTAACCAATAAATTTTCTTTCTGTATGAAGGTGTTTTTACGAGTTCTGTTTTTACTCTTTTTCTTGTTTGTTTTTGATTTTACTTACTCTCAGCAAAAACAACCGCCATCAATTTTTAGCATAGACGCTATTATTTTAGGAAACAACAGCATATTTGCCACTACCACTGTATCGGGTAGAATTTATCGAGATGCTAATAATAATGGTACCCAAGATCCGTTCGAGAATGGTATTCCTAATGTAGATGTTTTAATTTTTGGGGTAACTATTTCTCAAGCTGTTTCTACCGATGCCAATGGCGATTGGATAGCGGTTATAGATCCAGGGCCAACCACTATTGCTATTGATAATACCGATTTACCTCCAGGGTATATTCAAACAGAAGGTACAAATCCACAAACCATTAATGCTGTTGCCAATGTCGATAATTTTACCGATAATGATGGTTTTTATTTTGAAGGTCAAATAAACGGTCATTTATATTTTGATGTCAATGGTAATGGATCACAGGATTCAGGCGAACCCGATATGCCTAATGTCACCATAAACATTACCGATACTTTTGGGCAAGTTACCAGTGTGAGTACAGATGCCAATGGAGACTGGCTAGCTACGGTTGCAGCTGTAGACGTAAGTATTGATATAGATGATAACGACCCCGACTTCCCTACAGGGGCTATACAAACCGAAGGAACAGATCCTACCCCTTTTACGGTAATCAATAATACCAATACTTTTACCGAAAATGACGGTTTTTATGAACAAGGTATATTAGAAGGGCATCTTTATTTAGATGTAAACGGGAACGGAACACAAGACACAAGTGAACCAGACTTAGCCAATATCGATGTGAACGTTGTTGATGCTTTGGGAATTACTCATGCCTTAATTACTGATGCAAACGGAAACTGGTCGGTAATTTTGCCAGCAGGAAATGCTACCTCTACTATAGATGTAAATGATCCCGATTTCCCCACAGGAGCGTTACAAACCGAAGGAACTAATCCTACTACAACCATGGTGATGAACAATCAAACGGTTAGCGATGATGGAGTGTTAAATGATGGTTTTTTTGAATCAGGTACACTAGAGGGGCATGCTTATCTTGATAAAAATGGAAATGGAAGTCAAGACCCTACAGAACCAGATTTGGCAAATGTAGATGTAAACATTACCACCTCTTTAGGTACTAACTTGGTTGTGGTTGCAGATGCCGCTGGAAATTGGAGTGTTATGGTTCCTATTGGAAATACCACCGCTTTTATAGATGTAAATGATCCTGATTTTCCAACCGGTGCCATACAAACAGAGGGAACCAACCCTACCACAAGTTTAGTTACCTTGAATACAGTGGTAAGCGATGACGGGACTACAGTAAATGATGGATTTTATGAAGTAGGTACCTTAGAAGGTCGAGTTTATTTTGATGCCAACGGTAACGGTACCCAAGACAATCAAGAAACAGGTATTGCAAACGTTAGGGTAAATATTACCGATGTGTTTAACACAACTCAAGTAGTTACCACTGATGGAAACGGAGACTGGTCTGTAAACTTGCCAGCAGGTACTGCAGTGTCAGATATTGAGAATAATGATTTGCCAAACGGGGTGGTGCAAACCGAAGGAACAGATCCTACCACCAGCACCATTGTGACAGGTCAAATTACAAGCGATGACGGACCCAATACCAATGATGGTTTCTTTGCTGAAGGCACATTGCTAGGCCACTTGTACCACGACCAAAATAATAACGGTGTTCAAGATGCGGGAGAACCTAATCTACCCAATGTAGATGTTCAGATAACCAATAGCTTGGGTAATACTACGGTGGTCACGACTAATGCAACTGGAGATTGGTCCATTACCACTCCAGTGGGAAATACAACTTCTTTAATAGATGTTAACGATCCAGATTTTTTAGTAGGAGCCGTTCAAACCCAAGGTACGAATCCTACCACTACTGCCGTTACAGCGAATAATGTTTTGAATGAAGTTCCAGACGGATTTTATTTGCCAGCCCAAAACTTAGGTACGCTGCAAGGTCATCTTTATTTTGATAGCAACGGAAACGGAACCCAAGATGTCGGTGAGCCCGATTTAAGTTATGTTGATGTGGTGATAACCGATTCGCAAGGAATAATTCAAGTGGTAACCACCAATACTTCGGGCGATTGGAGTGTTAACGTGCCAGCCGGTAACACGCAATCGGCTATTGATAGAAGTGATCCTGATTTCCCTGCGGGTGCCATTCAAACCGAAGGTACAGACCCTACTATTACCGCTGTTACTGCCAATAATACGATAAGCGAAACACCCGACGGCTTTTCATTTACAAATCAAGCAACAGGAACTTTACAAGGTCATGTATACCACGATGTAAATGGTAACGGAACCCAAGATAGTGGTGAACCCAATTTTTCAAATGTTCGAATTATTGTTCAAGATGCAGCAAACTTAACTTATAATACTGTTACCGATGCCAATGGAGATTGGTCTGTAGTGGTTAATGCAGGGGCTGCAACCTCAAACCTTAATAATGCTGACTTACCACCTGGATTTGTACAAACCCAAGGTACTGATCCCACAACAACTAATGTAGTAGCCAATACCATAACAGCTGAGATCCCCGATGGCTTTACAGATTCAAACTTACCTCTCGGCGAGTTAACGGGGCATATCTATTTTGATAGTAATAATAATGCAACTCAAGATACTGGAGAACCTAATTTGCCTAATGTAGATGTGCAAATCATAGATGTGAATGGTATAATACAAGTAATTTCTACAGATGCAAATGGAGATTGGAAGGTCACGGTACCCGAAGGTTTAACCACTTCAGATATAGTCTTAACCGATCCAGATATGCCTCCGAATGTGATTCAGACCGAGGGTTCAAATCCAACAATAACTGTAGTGGTACAAAATACTTCTACAAGCGAAGTGCCAGATGGTTTCTTTGTGCCTAATACCCAATTTGGAATGCTTCAAGGTCATTTGTATGAGGATACTAACAATAATGGCATACTGGACGCTGGCGAACCCGACTTGCCTAATATTGATGTAGTAATAACCGATGCACTGGGTATACAACAAACCTTGGTTACCGATACTGCTGGAAATTGGAGTGTTAGCGTGCCAGAAGGTATAACCCGTAGCGAAATTCAAATCACAGATCCGGATTTTCCTGCCGGTGCGGTACAAACCCAAGGAACAAATCCTACGCTTACCGTGGTGGTGGCAAACACTACAACCAGTGAAGTGCCTGACGGATTTTACACCACGGGTAATGAAGTTGAAGTTTTTAGAGGGATTGTTTACTTGGATGTAAACGGTAACGGAACCCAAGATGACAACGAGCCAGGTATTCCAAATATTCCAGTACAAATCACCGATGGTCAAGGAAATATGATTCAAGTACAAACAGATAGCCAAGGAGAATGGGAAGAAGAGATATTTACAGGGCAAGTATTGTCTTATATAGATGTAGATAGTCCTAATTTTCCCTCCTACTCGTATCAAACAGAAGGGAGTAATCCTAGTAGTTTTACTTTGCTGAAGGATACACCAATTTTCGAGAAAAATGGTTATCACCTAGAACCTTTACACGTATACAATGCGATTTCTCCTAATGGTGATGGTAAAAATGACGTACTTATTATTCAAGGTATCGAGCGTTATCCTGATAATGAATTCAAGGTGTTCAATCGTTGGGGAGTGTTGGTCTATGAAGCGAAAGGTTATGGACAAGACAATAAGTTTTTTACTGGCTTTAGTCAAGGAAGAGCCACCCTTAATAAGGATGAAAAATTACCTTCAGGAACTTACTTTTACACCTTAAAGTATAGAGATAGTAATAATCAAGAACGAGATTTAGACGGTTATTTGTACATCAATTAATAAAGTAGTATGAACAAGAATATTTTTCTTTTAATCATAAGTACGGTGCTTTTTGTGCCATTTAGTAATGCACAGCAAGATGCACAATTCACACAATATATGTACAATCCGCTTAGCTTTAACCCGGCCTATGCTGGTAGTCGTGATGTGCTAAGTGCTGTTTTAATTCATCGATCGCAATGGCTGGGGGTGCAAGGAGCTCCAACCACACAACATTTGAGTGGTCATAGCCCAATAAATGAGACTATGAGTGTAGGCTTAAACATTATGCGTGATGAGGTAGGGCCAATGCAAGAAAATACTATTCAAGCAAGTTATAGCTACGGTATTTTTCTTAATCGAAGCTTGAGACTTAACTTCGGTTTACAATTGGGAGCCAATTTACTCGATGTAGATTTTAATAAATTATCGATTAGAGACCCTAATGATCCCAACTTTGCTGAAAACATCGATAATAAGTTTTCACCACAGTTTGGCTTAGGCGCAATGTTGTACGATGAAAATTATTATGTAGGAATTAGCGTTCCAAATCTTGTTGAAACCGAACATTTTGATCAATCTAATAATTCTAATTCGAAAACATTGGTAAAAGAAAAGGCTTCTTTTTATCTAACTGGGGGGTACGTTTGGCAAGTTTCTCCCAATTTAAAATTTAAGCCTACTTTACTATCAAAAATTACAACGGGCTCTCCCTTGCAAATAGATGTTTCTACAAACTTCTTGTTATATGATAAATTTACGCTAGGAGCCGCTTATCGTTGGGATTCGGCAATAAGTGCATTGGCCGCATTTCAAATTTCAGACTCGTGGTTAATAGGAGTTGGCTATGATATGGAAACGACCTCTTATTCGGCCTACAATAAGGGTAGCTTAGAAGCCTTCTTAAGATTTGAGTTATTCAAGAAATATAATAAAATGCTAACGCCACGATTCTTCTAAAAAAATGGTTATGAAAATGAGAAATATTACTTACTTACTTTTTCTTATCGCCTTTTTCTTTCAAAGCGCATTATTGGCACAGGAAGATAAACTAAAAGAAGCAGATAAAATGTTTGATAGGTATGCTTTTATCGATGCTCGGGAAATATACTTAGAAGTAGCAAAAGCCGGCTATGAGTCTGAAAATTTATTTAAAAAACTTGGCGACTCTTATTATTTTAATGGAGAGCTTACGCAAGCGCTCAATTGGTATGAGAAGCTCTATGCATTGAAAACAGAAAATCTAGATGAGAGTTATTTGTTTAGGTTTGCTATGGCTCTAAAAAGTAATGAACAGTATAAAAAATCAGATTCGATCCTCCTAGAATTTGAAAAATTAAAAGAAAATGATTCGAGAGTTGAGCTTTTAAAAGGAGAACGTAATTACCTCGAATTAATTGAACTGCAGTCTGGTAAGTTTGAAATTGAATTGGCTAATATCAATTCAAAGCTATCAGATTTCTCGCCCCAAGTGGTTGATAGTTTGTTGATATTTGCATCCAATAAGGAAGTTGCTTCTACAGTAAAAAGGGTTCATGAATGGAATAAACAGCCTTATTTAGACTTGTATTATGTAAAGCTAAATGAAGATAATCAAATTGTGAGCGAGCCAATCCCTTTTGAAGAAACCATTAATTCAAAATTTCACGAATCTTCGGCATGCATGACTAAAGATGGTTTAACTCTTTACTTTACCCGAAATAATTACAATAATAAAAAATACGGGAAAAGTGAAGAAGGAATCAATTTTTTAAAAATTTATAAATCAGAACGTAAAAGTTTAGATGCCCCTTGGGGAACACCAGAGGAGTTACCCTTTAATAATGATAACTATTCTGTAGCACATCCTACCTTGAATAAAGACGAGACTAAGTTATTTTTCGCTTCAGATATGCCAGGTACTAGAGGAATGTCTGATATTTATTTTGTTGATATTTTAGCTGAAGGCTTTGGAGATCCTGTGAATTTAGGAGATCGTATTAATACAGAAGCGAGAGAAACCTTCCCTTACTTTTCAGATAAAAATGAGCTTTATTTTGCTAGCGATGGGCATATTGGTCTGGGAGGTCTAGATGTATTTGTAACCGTTTTAAAAGATGACAGTACATTTGGCGAGGTTTTTAATCTTGGTGCACCTGTAAACAGTTCAAAAGATGATTTTAGCTTTGTATTTGCACAAGAAAGCAATAAAGGTTTTTTTGCTAGTAACCGTCCAGGCGGATTAGGCGAAGATGATATCTATCATTTTACCCAAAAAGAAGATTTAATAACCGCCTGTCAACAATATGTGAGCGGAGTAATTACGCAAACCGAGAACCAGCAACCCATTGCAGGTGTTAAGGTAGAGTTGTATGATGAAAATTTAACTTTCTTAGATGAAACGGTTACAGATGTTGAAGGAGGGTATGAATTTACCCTCGATTGCGATACGCGTTATATTATCCGGGTTTCAAAAGATCAATTCAAAACCGATGAGAAGCTGTTAAAATCGGGGTCTGAATTTGAGAAAAATTTTGATCTTCCTTTGAATGTAGAAAAAGGTGTTAGTTCAACTTTGGGTGTTGCTAAAGCAGGAAAAGGAGATGATTTAAGAAGTTTGCTACAACTCGACCCTATTTATTTTGATTTGGATGATAGCCAGATACGAGCAGATGCTGAGGTTGAATTACAAAAAATCGTAGCAGTACTTAAAAAGTATCCTGAGATGAATATTGATATACGATCACATACCGACAGTAGAGCAGGAGATGCCTATAATATGCTTTTATCAGAAAAAAGAGCACAAGCAACCTTGTCATACCTTAGAAACCAAGGTATTTCTTCAAAACGAATATCAGGAAAAGGGTATGGCGAGACACAATTAATCAACCATTGTGAAAACAATGTACCTTGCTCAGAACAAGAACATCAATTAAATCGTAGGTCAGAATTTATCATATTAAATGATAATGAAACACCAGAGGAGCTAAGAAAAAACATCAGTAAACGTCAGCTAGAAAGCCAGCAAATAATAGACAAAACAGAAAATAATAAGCTTACTACAACTTACGATTTTACTGGAAATGAGATTTATTATACCGTTCAAATTGCAGCGGTAAATAAAAACAATCCTTTGGTTCGTTTCAATGAGGTTTCTAGTGTATTCAACCATGTTTATCCCGATGGGCTACGAAGATATTTCTCTAAGTTATTTAAAACGAGAGAGGAAGCAGATCAGTATAAGATGGTCGTTCGTGAGGCTGGTATTCAAGGTGCCTTTGTGGTAGGAATTCAAGGGCAGAACAGATTCTAAAAAAAGGCTAAACCACCATTATAGTTTAGGTTATCTCAAATACTTTTGTATTTTTGATAACTATGGAAGAACAAGTGATTTTGGTAAACGAGAAGGATGAGCAAATCGGTTTGATGGAAAAAATTGAAGCTCACCAAAAGGCTTTATTGCATAGAGCGTTCTCGGTTTTTGTCTTTAACGACAAAGATGAAGTGATGATTCAACAACGTGCCTTAGGTAAATACCATTCCCCAGGGTTATGGACTAATACTTGCTGTAGTCATCAAAAGCCAGGCGAAACCAATACTCAGGCCGGTGAAAGACGACTGCAAGAAGAAATGGGTTTTACCACGCCTTTAAAAGAAGTTACTTCTTTTATATACAAGGCCCCATTTGACAATGGTTTAACAGAACATGAATTTGACTATATCTTAATTGGGCATTATAATGATGTACCTCAAATTAACGAAGAAGAGGTAGCATCTTGGAAATGGGTTACTTTAGATTTTTTGAAAAAAGACATCCAAGCCAATCCCGATATTTATACCGCTTGGTTTAAAATTATTTTCGAAAAGTATTATCAATATATTTCAAAATAACATGGTTAGCGTTTGTAGGAAAGCACATTTTAATGCGGCTCATAGGCTTTTTAATAAAGAATGGAGCGGTGAAAAAAATAAAGCTGTATTTGGTAAGTGTAGCAATCCGCTATATCATGGTCATAATTATGAGTTGGAAGTTCAAGTAACTGGACCGGTAGATCCAGTCACGGGTTTTGTTATTGATTTAGGGCTATTAAAGCAATTAATTAAAGAAAAGGTTGAAGACGTTTTAGATCATAAAAACCTCAATTTGGAAGTTCCAGAATTTAAGGATCTAAATCCTACAGCAGAAAACATAGCCATTGTTATTTTTAATTATTTGAGACCATATTTAGATGAAGATTTAAAGCTCGCTATTACCTTATACGAAACACCTAGAAATTTTGTTAAATATGAAGGAAAAGAATAAGGAAGCTAAGCTAAGCCCACTTTTATTTAAACCTATCTTAAAACAAAAAGTATGGGGAGGTACTCGTTTAGTTAAAGAGTTTAATAAGCCGGCGAATTTTGACAAAATTGGAGAAAGTTGGGAAATAAGTGATGTTGAGAACAATTCATCAGTCGTTGTTCAAGGTCCTTTTAAAGACCAAACCTTAAGTGCGCTTTTACAAAAATTTAAAGGTGAATTAGTGGGGCCTAAGGTTTATAAAAAATTTGGTGATACTTTTCCGCTTTTAATTAAATTTATAGACGCTAGCGAGAATTTATCGGTGCAACTACACCCCGACGATAATTTGGCCCAAAAGCGCCACAATAGTTTTGGGAAAACAGAAATGTGGTATGTAGTAAAAGCCGATGAAGATGCTCATTTAATAACTGGTTTTAAGCAGCCTTGTACAAAAGAAAACTATTTGCAAGCATTAAATCAGGGAGATATAGCTTCAATATTAAAAAAAGAGTTTGTTGAGGCTGGTGATGTTTTTTTTATAAGCCCTGGTTTAATTCACGCTATTGGAAAGGGTACCTTATTGGCCGAAATACAGCAGACTAGTGATGTTACTTACCGTGTGTATGATTGGGACCGTGTTGATATTGATGGGAATAAACGTGAATTGCATACAGATTTGGCTATAGATGCCATTGATTTTTCTTTTCCTATTCATTATAAAATATCCTATGAAGAGAAAGTTAATCAACCTGTAAGCCTAGTTGAAAATATATTCTTTACTACTCAAAAACTCAATTTGGTAGATGTAACCGATTTTTCTATTGAAATTATAGATTCGTTTGTTATTCTAATTGTTATTGAAGGAAAAATAATAATTAAAGATAAACACAACACAATGAGCGTGGAAGCGGGGCAGAGCGTTCTTATACCTTACCAATTAAAACAAGCAGTGAATATTTCTGCCAAACAGGCTACCGTTCTTCATGTGAGCATTTAATATTAACTTGAATTCTTTTTTTACACGTATAAATAGACTAATTTTGGCGAATAAAATTATAATGCTATGGCAAGTAAGAAAAACCTGAAGAAAGATTTAAATTATGTGATGAGCGATATTATAGAAACCGCTATCATATATCAAATAGCTCATCCAGAGGAAAACGCAAAAGAAACAGATGCTATTATTGCAGATGCCGTTAGCGATTTCAATGCTATGATCACAAAAATTAACCAAAGAGATGTAGAGCATAAGGGTAAGCACCTTAAAGAAGTGAGCAAAGAAATTGAAACTAAAGCACATGACTTAATTTCAAGAATCAACGCTTTGTAAATATTTTAGCGAGCATACTTTCTCTTTCTAAGATAATAGTAAATAGCTGCAGCTATCGTTAATATTAATAGCGGTAAGCCTAAATTTAAAAGTTGCCAAGTTAACCGTTCTTGTGCAACTTTTTCTGTATTTAAGAAAGCCAATTTTACATCTTTAGTGCGAAGAGCCAAAAGACCTTTGTCATCTAACATATAGTTTACCGCATTTATCAAAAGCGACTTGTTTCCGTAAGTGGTTCCAGTAAATCGGTCAAAACCCAATTCAATAGGGCCATTTTTACCAAATTCATTTTTAACAATATCCCCATCGGCTATAACTACCATTTGAGTGGAATCACTACTTTCTCTATAGTCTTTATAATCTACCGGTTTAATTCTTTTATCATAAACCGATTTAAATTTTCCTTCTATTAAAACACCTATATTCTTGGTGCCTTGATTAAAACCTTTAGCTTCAGTTTGGTTTAAGAGTTCCTGTAAATTAAGTAAACTAGGTACTTGTTCTAATTTAGTTTTCGGTGAGCTGTGTAATAAAATGGTCTTTTTTAATCCCTTTCTTTCAAGTGTGTCTATGGGGCTAGAAAACTCGAGTTTTACCGCTTCTATATTTTTGATTATAGGATGGTTATTTGTGCTTATTGCTAAGGGCGAATAAAACCAAGGGATAGGTTTAAACTGCGTATTGTTTCCTTCACCCTGAGCCAAAATCAATGGTGCCGATACAAGGTCTTGTACCAAGCTTGGATTAATTCGTATACCATAGCTAAAAAAATAATCTTGTAAATTCAAGTTTTTCGGCATCGCAAGAGCAGTGTTTTCTGGATTGCTAAACAAACTATCCTTTTCTATTATAACGCCTTCTGTCAGCCAAAGCATTTTACCGCCTTGCATTAAATATTGGTCTAAAACAAACTTTTCTTTTTCTGTGAAAGCCATACTAGGTTTAGCTTCAATTACCAAATCAAAACCTTCAAGTTGCTTTAATGTCTTTATAGGATTTACGGCCGTAGAATCTAAAGTAAATGGTGCTATATAATAAAACTCTTTAAGAGAATTTGCAAAATCGGCTATATGGAGATCTGCCAATTCTCCATTACCGCGCATTACCGCAATTTTTTTTGTCTTTTCGTATACCAACTGGTTAAGCGCACTGGCAAAATTATATTCAAGATTTGCAATTGAAAGATTTACTATCTCTTCATTATTACTGGTAATATTCTTTTTTAAAAGCGGAATTTTCACTTGTTTGTCATTTAATTCGGCAACAGCCCAAGGAAACATAAGTCGCTCTGTTAACTTGCCATTTTCTCTTATATTAAGCGATTCTGGCGTCATTCCTGCTTGGTAAAACCTTTGAGCCACTTGTTGAGCATCTTCCTCTTGATTAAGCGGATTGATAAACTCAAACTTTACATTTTTATTTAGTGCGGCAAATTCTTCTAGTAAATACTGGGTTTCTAGCTGAAGTCTTTTAAATTCACCGGGAAAATCTCCTCTTAAAAAAACCCTTATAGCAACAGGTTCTGTTACATCAGAAATAATATTTTTGGTGTTGTTCGATAAGGTGTACTGCTGGGCTGAGGTCAAATCAAATCGGTAAAAGAAAAAGTTACCCAAGATGTTGATCAAAACAATTCCTAACACAAAAAGGAGTAATGGTTTTAGATTTTTAAGCATACTAAGCGATTTCTTTACGGATTTGGTTTCTGGTTAAAAATATAAATAGGGCGATAATACTAAAAAAATAAATGAGATCGCGAGTGTCTATCACGCCACGACTTATACTTTTATAGTGATAGTTAATCCCCAGATAAGAAAGATCATATTGTTGGTTTCCTAGGAGGTTGATGCCTTCTAGATTATCTAAACCAACAAAGAAAATAAATAATAGTAGCACCGAGGCCATAAAAGCTATTATTTGATTTTTTGAAATACTTGAACAAAATAAACTTATGGCAGCATAGGTAGCACTTAATAAGACTAATCCGATATAACTGGTGAAGAGTGCTCCAAAATCGGCATTTCCTGGTGTTTTACCCAACTGGTATATGCTAAATACGTAAAGGGTGGTAGGTAAAATGGCCATTAAACTTATGGTTAAAACGCCTAGATATTTACCCCATACTAATTGATTGTGAGAAATTGGCTTGGTAAGTAATAGCTCTAGTGTGCCCTGTTTTTTTTCTTCAGAAAAACTACGCATACTTACTGCAGGAATTAAAAATATAAAAATCCAAGGAGCAATAGTAAAAAACGGAGTTAGGTTGGCAAATCCGAAATCAAGTATATTGTACCCGGTGTTAAACACCCACAAAAACAAACCGTTAAGTGTTAGGAATACACCAATCACCAAATAGCCGGTGGGATTAGAAAAAAAAGATTGGAGTTCTTTTAAATAAATAGCTTTCATTAATCTAAAGTATAAAGTTTATCTAGTGTCCAAGCCTCTGGTTTGGCATTAAAACCTGCTTTAGTTGCTGGCCAAATTAATTTAAATAATTGGGAATGACGATAGCGCTCTAAAGCTTCTTGGTTTTCCCAATAACTATAGGTAAAAAATATATTATCATGATTTTTGTCTTGATAGAGTTCTAAGAATTGGCAGCCTTCAAAACCTCTTATTTTTGTTTTGTATTCTTCAAAAAGAGATTTAAAATCAATTACGGCCTCTGGTTTAAAAGACAATTTAACTATTCGTACGATCATTAATTAAAATTTATGGTTATGGTGTCTAGCAATTTTAGCCCCAGTAAGGTCGAGGCACTTCCTACAGTATGTGGGTTACTTTTATAGATAGCAATTTCTAAGTAATTGGCCGTGTTAAAAATAGCCATTTTTTTACCCTCTTCTTCTCGAATTTCTTTAGCCTCATTAAAGTCTATAGCGTGGCTATAGGTGTCGTATATTTTTGTAAAACGTGTGGTTCGCGCACTTATTACAAAATCACGTCCTTTTCCTATTTGCTGAATGGTATTACGCGTTACATTGGTTACCACATTGCCATAATTGTCTATATATATAACGTGACCTTGTATTTGATTTTGAGCATCATTTATTTGAGGCTTTATCGCTTTTAATTGTTTAATTGCTGTAATGGGTTTTCCAATAACCTCTAGCGTACCACCTCGTGCAATATGAGAAGCTACTTTTACAAATATATCTAAAACCGGAAAAGTGGTTTCGACTGCATCGTGGATATTGATTTCTACAATTTTTTGTGGATTGATTTCTGATGCGATTAACGAAAGGATTCCATTGTCTGCACAAATAAAATAATGATCATCTAAAGCAATGGCTAAATGTTTGTTTTCTGGTGTGATTTCTGAATCAACCCCAATAATATGAATGCTGCCTTTTGGAAAAGTGTGATAAGCATTTTTGATAATATAAGCCGCCTCTAAAGTATGAAAAGGAGATACCTCATGGCTTATATCAACAATATTAACATCGCCAAGCTCACTAAAAATAGAACCCTTTATAGCCCCAATAGAGGGGTCTTTAAATCCAAAGTCTGTCGTAAGTGTAATAATGGGCATAAAAGTTAATCTTTAAATGCTAAACTTTACTTAGTTTTTGCGTAAATTTGTGATGCGAATTTAATTATAAAAGACCAATAAATACACGCCCATTTGAACGAAGTTGAAATAGAATTACAAGAGATAAGCCCAAAAGAATTTTTTGGGTCTCAAAATAGTAACATACAATTGTTAAAACGCTATTTTCCGAAACTTAAAATTGTTGCTCGAGGAAATAGAATTAAAGCATTTGGAGATGAAGAACGATTAATAGAATTTGATAAGCGTCTTCATATGCTGTTAGAGTACTTTGCCAAGTATAATAAACTTGATGAAAACGGGATTGAGCGTATACTCACAAGTGATAAAAAAGAAGACTACGAAACAAGTCTTTCAAGTTCAGATATTTTGGTGCATGGTGTAGGAGGCAGGCTTATAAAGGCCCAAACGGCAAATCAGCGTAAACTGGTTGAGCTCTGCCAAAAGAACGATTTGGTATTCGCAGTTGGTCCTGCCGGTACAGGTAAAACATACACCGGCGTTGCACTAGCTGTAAAAGCACTAAAAGAAAGACAAGTTAGAAGAATAATTTTAACCCGACCCGCAGTTGAAGCGGGGGAAAATTTAGGCTTCTTGCCAGGTGATTTGAAAGAGAAATTAGATCCGTATATGCAGCCACTTTATGATGGTTTACGCGATATGATTCCGCATGAAAAGCTTGAATCTTTTATTGAAAAAGGAACTATACAAATAGCCCCCATGGCGTTTATGCGTGGTAGAACTCTTGACGATGCTTTTGTAATTCTTGATGAAGCACAAAACACCACCCACGCCCAAATGAAGATGTTTTTAACACGAATGGGGAAAAACGCTAAATTCATGATTACAGGCGATCCAGGTCAAATAGACCTTCCGCCGCGCGTTACCTCTGGCTTAAAAGAAGCCCTTTTGGTACTTAAAGGTATTAAAGGAATTGGTATGGTATTTCTTGACGATAAAGATGTAATAAGACATAAATTGGTTAAAGAAGTAATCGCAGCCTATAAAAAAATAGAAACTCCAGAATAAAAAATGACAAATACCCTAACTCAAACTCAGTTCAATTTCCCTAATCAAAAAAACCATTATAAAGGGAAAGTGCGCGAGGTATATTTTTTAGAAAATGATTTGTTAGTCATGATTGCGACCGATAGGTTGAGTGCTTTTGATGTCATATTACCTAAAGGCATCCCTTATAAAGGTCAAATACTAAACCAGATTGCAACAAAAATGATGCAAGACACTGCAGATATTGTACCCAATTGGCTAGAAGCAACCCCAGATCCCAACGTAGCTATAGGAAAAAGTTGTGAGCCTTTTAAAGTAGAAATGGTTATTCGTGGCTATTTGGCAGGCCACGCCGCTAGAGAGTACAAGGCAGGAAATAGAATTTTAAGTGGTGTTGCTCTGCCAGAGGGACTAAGAGAAAATGATAAATTGCCTGAACCCATAATCACGCCAGCCACCAAAGCAGAGCAAGGGGATCATGACGAAGATATATCGCGAGAAGATATCATTCAAAAAGGTATAGTAAGTGAGGAAGATTATTTACAATTAGAGCAATATACTTATGCGCTTTTTCAAAGAGGGTCTGAGATTGCCGCTTCACGCGGATTGATTTTAGTAGATACCAAATATGAATTTGGAAAAACAAAATCAGGTGAAATTGTATTAATCGATGAAATACATACACCCGATTCTTCACGCTACTTTTACGCCGACGGTTATGAGGAGAGACAAAAGAACAATCAAAAACAAAAACAATTATCTAAGGAGTTTGTTCGAGAATGGTTAATTGAAAACAATTTTCAAGGTAAGCCAGGTCAAAAGTTACCCGAAATGAGTGACGCGTTTTGCGAACTCGTTTCAAAACGTTACATAGAGCTGTATGAGAAAATTACTGATGAGAAATTTATAAAAGCATCATTAGAAAATTTAGCGGAAAGAATAGAAAAAAATATTAGGCAATATTTAAGTAGCAAAAAGAATTAAAAATATTTTAAAAAGCCATCTCAAATAAGAGATGGTTTTTTAATTATATTTAGGGTTTTAATTTTTTGCGCACGAACTTTCTTTTTTAGGAATACTTAATTCATAGCTCTCAACTAATTTTAAAATTTGACACTCTGTAGGTGATAAGTATTTATTTTCTGAAACGTTGTCCATTTCATTTAAAGCGCCCTTCTTATATTGTTGAGGTAGAATTGGGTGTACGTAATACTTTTTACAAACCTCTCTTGTGTTTCCCAAATTCTTTGCGGTTTCATCGTATGCCTTAAGAATATTCTTTTCAATTGTTTTTTGATCCTCGGTTTTAGGCAGGTCTACTAAATATTCATAAAAAATACAACTAGCTCCCCACGTCCTAAAGTCTTTTGCCGAGTAAAATTCTCCGCAACTGGATTGTATGTAATTATTAATCAAACCGCTATCAATGGTTTCTTTGTTACCATTTTTATCGTAATAGCTAAACAACTCCCAACCTGGTATTTCTTCACATTTATTAATCAATCGCATAAGTTCGGGGTCATCTACAACTATATGATGTTTCTTCCCCTTTTTTCCGATGAAATCGATAGACATTTCATCCTCCTTTCTAGAAATATGTTTACTGCGCAAAGTAGATAAACCATAGGTTTTATTTTTTTTGGCGTAATATTGGTTCCCCACCCGTATATGGGTTTCTTCTAGCAGCTTAATTACAATGGCTAATACCTTTTCTTTTGGCATCCCTGGACGGCTCAAATCTTTTTCTAAACGCTTACGAATAATAGGTAATTTTTTCCCGAAAGCAAGCATTTTAAAAAATTTGGTCTGATTTTTAAATTTAGACCAAATAGGATGATACTTATATACTTTTCTTTGTTTAGTATCTCTTCCTACAGCTTGTAAATGCCCGTTTTCAATAGGCGAGATTTTAACCTCTTGCCATCCAGGCGGAATACGTAGCTTTTTAAAGCGTTCAATTTGCTTTCTAGCTTTTATTTTCCTCTTTCGATTATCTGTGTAATAAAATCCTCGACCATGTTTATGCCTGCTAATCGTCAAATCTTTGTTCTTTACATATATTAAATTAGCCACAGCGGCGAATTTCTCTGGAGCATCCTTCCATTTTCGTAGACGATCGATATTTAACTGCATTCTTACTTTTCTTTCCTAAATTTAAAAAAGATAATCTAAGGAGCTACTTAATAAATAGTGAATTTTTATTTAAAAAAAACAAGGGCAATTGAAAATTCAAAAGCCCTTGTTCTAAAACGATATCTATAAAGATTTAATCGAAGTAGCTAAAAGTTTCTCCGTCTTTAATTTTTAATAAACTTTCATAAATCAGTTTGATCACGTTTTCTACATCATTCCGGTGAACCATTTCAACGGTGGTATGCATATAGCGTAGGGGTAAAGAAATCAAAGCAGAAGCTACACCGCCATTGCTATAAGCAAATGCATCGGTATCGGTACCAGTAGCTCTGCTAACCGCTGCACGTTGAAAAGGAATCTTTTTCTCTGTCGCGGTATCAATGATCAGTTCTCTTAATTTATTTTGAACAGCAGGAGCATAACTTATAACTGGGCCATCGCCAATTTTGGTTTCGCCTTCTTTCTTTTTGTCAATCATAGGAGTTGTCGTGTCGTGCGTCACATCTGTAACTATGGCTACATTTGGCTTTATTCTTTGCGTAATCATTTCTGCTCCTCTTAATCCGATTTCTTCTTGTACAGAATTGGTAATGTAAAGGCCAAAGGGTAAATCTATCTTATTTTCTTTTAAAAGCCTAGCTACTTCAGCAATCATAAAGCCACCCATTCTGTTATCAAGTGCTCGACAAACAAATTTATTTTCATTTAAGATGAAAAACTCATCGGGATATGTAATAACACAACCTACGTGAACACCAAGTTTTTCAACTTCTTCCTTTGTGGTGCATCCTACATCAATGGTAATGTTTTCTAGTTTAGGATGCTCTTCGTTGCTTTTGTCTCTTGTATGTATAGCTGGCCAGCCAAATACTCCTTTAACGATTCCTTCTTTGGTGTGGATATTTACTCGTTTTGATGCCGCAATCATGTGATCACTTCCACCATTTCTAATCACGTGAATCAGTCCGTCTTCAGTTATATAATTTACATACCACGAAATTTCATCAGCGTGTCCTTCTATCACTACTTTAAAAGGAGCATCTGGGTTAATTACTCCCACAGCAGTTCCGTAGGTATCGGTAATGAAATCATCTACATAAGGCTTTAAATAATTCATCCAAAGTTTTTGACCCTCCCACTCATAGCCTGTAGGAGCTGCATTATTTAAATAGCTTTCTAGAAAATTTAATGATGACTTGTTTAATAGTGAATTTTCGTCCATATAAATTTATTTTTTTGATTCACGAATGTACACAATAAATTTTTCATTTGCCGATTTGTACCTTACTTTTGGTATGGTTTTCGATCATATTAAAATAAAAAAATCGTGCGCAGCTTTTTAATTTTTACATTCTCTATTACTTTTCCTTTATTAGGTTTTTCTCAGAAGGTAACCACCCAATCTTCGAATAGAAATAAGGAGATTAAATTAAAATATTTGATAGAAAATGATAGTACCATTGTAGATCCTGTTAAATTAGAAGAGGTTGTGTTACTTAGCCCAATGAAATTCAAGAGTAGGTTAGAGCGCAGAGAATATTTAATTTTAAAACGAAAAACTAGAAAGGTATGGCCTTATGCTACACTAGCTGCCGAACGTTTACAGACATTAAATAAGCGGCTCGAAAATCTTGAAAGAAAGGCCGATAAACGCCGCTATACCAAGATAATCCAACGTTATATTGAAGAAGAGTTTACTGAAGAACTTAAAAAACTTACAAAAACAGAAGGCCAGATTTTGGTTAAATTAATGTATCGGCAAACAGGTGAAACTACTTTTGATATTGTGAGAAATTTGAAAAGTGGCTGGCGTGCCTTCTGGTACAATACTACAGCCAGTTTGTTTAATATCTCACTTAAAGAAAAATATGATCCTACTAATGTAAAAGAAGATTATTATATCGAGCATATTTTACAACGTTCTTTTCAGCGAGGTATTTTAGAACGTCAGCCAGCTGTAGATGAAATTAATTTATTAAACTTAAAAAAGAAATTCTAATTATTGGAAAGATTATTTCTATTTTAAACTTTTATGTATTAAAAAACCCGAGCCTTGGCTCGGGTTTCCTAACAATATAGAGTCTAGTGGAACGGACCGGCTATTGTTATCAAATTAATCTTCATCCCAAAATAAGGGTGTCTGTTGATCATCACCTCCAATGGCGGCAGAACCCGCTTCATAATTGGCGGCATTTAAATTTTGCTCATTGATAGGATAAGTATATCGTAAAGGTACTGGGTTACCCGATTGAGCTGCAGTATTTAATGTTGGATTGTTTAATTTTCTCCAAACATACCAGCCTTGCATTGGGTTATCAAACATAGCTATCCAGAATTGCTTTCCTACCAATTCTTTCCAATTGGCGGCATTATAACTTACTCCAGGCTGGGCAAGATAGGCAGCTGCTAAAGATGAATCTCCCGTCCAATAGGTAATACTCGCAGTAATTCCGTTCTCATAATGTGAAGCGGCATTACTCACTCCACCTACACCTTCCGCGGCAGCTTGAGCCAAGAGAAATTCTACTTCAGCGTAATCCATTAGAATACCTGGGTGAGAAGGATCAGTCATTTTATCACTGAGATGAGTGTGTGAGCCGTATGGACTTTCTGCACCATATGTCCCGCCAATATATCCGCTAACGTTGTCGTCAAAATAAGCCATTCGGCGCGGATCATCTAAAGTATTCATATAGTCAATTATCGTATTGGCGGCCACATAATCATTACGACCACTTTGTATCACATCTTCCCAAATTGGGTTGGTGTTTGGTGGTGAATCTAAATAATTAAATAAAGCATTGTCATCGTTAGATGTCATTACTCCATTAGTGGTTGCTGCTTGTATAGCATCATTAGCTAAAGTAGCGTTAACATTAATTAATCGGGCTCCCAATCGCAATAATAGGGAGTTGCTAAACTTTTGCCATTTGGCCATATCTCCACCATAAATTAAATCTTGACTTGAGAATCCTTGGCCTGCAAAATCACTATTTATGGCAATTAACTGCATTATTAAGTCTTCATAAATGCCAGCCGCATTATCGTATTTTGGCAGATAATTGTCTTTAGCTAGAGCCTCGCTATAAGGGATATCGCTAAAGGTATCAACTAGGAACTGCCAGGTATACACTTCAATAACGGTAATTTGTGCAACTCGTGCATCAACTTCTTCTTGCGTTAATAAGTCTTCGTTCTCAAGCACGGTTTCTTTAGCATCTTTTAGGTCACGTAAAACATTTCTATATAAAACGGACCAATGGTTTTGAGGGATATTTCTTTCTCTCAATTCATAATTTGGTTCATCTAAATAAGTCGTAGCGGTTAAGTACTGACTTATGAACCTGAATATATTAGTATTTACATTTAGGTTTGCATTTTGATCAGACAAACTTTTTGTTGCATTACTAAATAGAAATCCTGCGGGAACGCTTTCCGGATTTTTAGGATCTTCATTCAATCGCTCGTATTTATCATCACTACACGCAGTAATTAATAGCAGTAGTGAGAATAAGGGTATGATATATTTTTTCATTGTCATAATTTAAAAGGTTAATTTAAGACTTGCACCAAACTCACGTACGGCAGGATAGGCACCAGATTGGTAACCTTGTACATTTCCTGAGCTTAATCCAGCTTCTGGATCAGAAAACGGTATATTCTTATCGATTATCCATAAATTTCTACCTATCAAAGAAATTGATGCGGTATTAATAAATGTTTTTTCTAAAAGATCGTCATTAAATCTATATGTTAAGTTTACTTCACGTAGTTTAACAAAAGAAGCATCGTAAACGTGATCTTTATTAGCCGCACGAGCATATCCGTATGGATTTGCATAGGTATTAAAACTAGCGCGGGTGGTGTTGGGTTGACCATCTTCGGTTACTCCAGGTAGAATTAAACCACCACTATCTGCACCATTAGTTACAGGATCTCTTAACGGATTCCCAAGGTCATTTAAGCCAGTTGTGTTTTTATACAAACCAGTAGCATAACCGTACCAAGTATCAAGAGAGAAGATATCACCACCTTTTTGTATATCAATTAAAAAACCTAAACTTAAGTTCTTGTATTTAAAAGTGTTTTGAATACCACCAGTCCAATCTGGTTGAATGTTACCAATGATATTGTTGTTGCTATCGGTAGTTAAATAATACCCGTTAGAACCAACTACACGTTGACCATTTTCATTGTAAACATAATCGGTACCGCGTATGGCTCCATAAGGTTGCCCTGGGCTGGCGTCTATTGTTATTCCTCCTTGTAAACTTGCCAAAGGTAAATTATCCAATCCTTCCTCTAAAGATATCACTTCACTTCTGTTACGCGCCCAATTTACGGTCATATTCCAACTGAAATCTTCCATTTTTATGGGGTTAAGGCGCATCTGTACTTCAAAACCTTTGTTTTCTAAAGAACCTGCATTTCGAATAGTTGAAGAGAAACCTGTCGCATTTGAAATCGAAACAGGGGTGATTAGATCTTCAGTAGTATTATTATAATACGTAACATCAAATCCAAGTCGGTTTTTAAGGAAATTAGCTTCTAAACCGAACTCATAAGCTTTAAGGCGCTCAGGTTTTAGGTCTGGATTTCGAAGTAAGTTAACATTACTAGCTACTGCAGCTCCTCCGAACGGATCAAGCAAAGCTAAGGTCTGGATTATTCTCTGCGGATCGGTATCATTAGAAACCTCTGCATAGTTGGCTCTAAATTTGGCAAAAGATAACCAGTCTTCTTCAATTATATTTGAAAGTAAAATACTGGTTGAGATAGAAGGATAGTAATAAGAATTATTATCTGCCGGAAGCGAAGAAGAACGGTCTCTTCTAAGCGTACCTTCAATAAAATACGTATTTAAATATCCTAAACTTGCACGAGCATATAACCCATCTACCATTTTTGTGGCTTCGTATTCGGTAGGTGCTAGTAAGTTAGATACCGTATTACTTAAACTATATAAACCAGGTACGCGAAGACCGCCATTCGTAGATTGCGAAATACTATTCCAATCTTGACGTCTTAAATTCCAACCTGCAATACCCTCTAGATTTAAATCATCGCTTAAATCTTTATTAAAAGATAGTATAATGTCATAATTGTATTCAGATTGTGAATTTAAATATTTAGAATAACCAGAGACTCCAGAACTTCCTACATTTCTTCGTTCTTCACGGATTTCATTGTAGGTGTCAAAAGTAAATCTACCTAATACACTAAAAACATCATTAAGCTCATAGTTTAAATTGAAATTACCAAAGTATCTGTGACGATTATCTGTTTGGTAATTTTCATAACGGGTCCAGTATGGGTTGTCTGAATAAATAGGTCTTAAATCGGTTCTACTTCTTGGATTCCAAGTAATATTTTGACGCGTTAATAAATAAGCCTCTTTTTGTTCTTTTAAGTCAACATTTGTTTGCCACCATTGTCTAAACTGCTGCATCGGGTTTTCAGAATCATAACCCGTACCATATCTTCCTTTACCATCTGTTTTTACATAATTAAAGGTAGCACCTGCCTTAAACTTTTCCGTAAGGTCTTGCTGGCCGCTAAACTTAATTGTATTTCTTTTTATTTTACTATTTGGTAAAACACCCTCTTGATCAAAGTTAGTAACGCTTAAGCGAAACGTTCCTGTATCGCTTCCGCCATCTAATGCAAAAGAATTGATGGTAGTCATTCCCGTTTCCCAAATTGAATTTGGGTCATTTTTACCTGGCAACCATGGTGTTGCTTGCCCAAAAGTAGGTAAAGACGGGTAGATAGAATTCCATTGATTTACCATTATATTAGGATTAAATGCTGCTCCATACGAGGCATCTTCGGTAAATGGAGTGTATAAAGTGTTGTAAACCCCGTTTCCATTTGAATCAACGTTGGTAAAATAAGGGTCCCAAGGTTGAGAACCGGGCTGGTCTTCCCAGTAAATAGCATCGCCGTTTACATCAGTCCCAATCCTATCAGAATAATAAGGACCGTAACCAGCACCATATTCTTTCTGATACTCTGGTAAAGTTTCATCATTTACCTCAGAAACCATTACCGTTGATGAAACACTTACCCCAATACCTTTACGCTTTTGCCCCTTCTTAGTTTCAATAATAATAGCACCATTGGCGGCTCTTGATCCGTAAAGCGCAGTTGCTGCAGCTCCTTTTAGAACGTTAATAGAGGCAATATCCTCGGGGTTAATATCTGTAGCAGCATTACCGTAGTCGTATCCTCCTCGACCACCCTGCTGATCGGTAGTATTATTATTACTATTATCTATAATAATACCATCGATTACGTATAGGGCTTGGTTATTTCCTGTTAAAGAGGCATTTCCTCGAATAACCGTATTGGAAGATCCGCCCATAGTACCCGAAGGATTAACTTGTAAACCAGCAACTTTACCTTGAAGCGAGTTTACAAAGTTTGATTGGGGTACATCCGAAACCTCATTACCACTAACTTCTTGGGTGGCATAACCTAATGATTTCTTTTCACGCTCAATCCCTAAAGCGGTCACTACTACTTCATCTAACTCTGAAGCGTCAGCTTTCATAATTACATCTATAGTAGATTTGCTCCCTACCATTTTTTTAGTGGTCACCATTCCCACATAACTAAACACTAAGGTTGATTCTGAAGAAGCACTAATACTATAATTTCCATCGAAATCAGTCTGTGTTCCTTGTGTAGTGCCTTCAATTAATACGTTTACACCAGGTAAAGGCATCCCTGTTTCATCGGTTACCGTTCCAGTAACTGTTTTTTCTTGAGCCATAATTAATGTACTCATGAAAAAAAACAGAAGTGATGAAATCACTTTCATTTTAGTTTTCATATTTCTTGTTTTATTTGAATTAGCCAATTCTAAAGTACAAAAATTGATAGAACAAAATGTTAAAACTTGTTTTTTTAACAAATTAACCGTTAATTATGTTAAAAATGAATTAAATCTATTAATAGCGTCGTTTGGTTTTGTAGGGAGAAGTCAAAACTGTCTTCAAAATATATTAGGATTGTAATTTTTTAAAGACCAATTCTTATCCCTTCGCTTTCGCGGAATTATTCACGTTACCTATTATTAATTGGGAAAGCATAAATAGTAGGAAGGGGGTATTACTAAATCTTATATTTTCGTTATAGAAGTGAGCCAATTGAATACGAGTATATGAGGTATATCTCCATTGCCATAAACTTGGATAAAAACTTTAAAAAAACTTCAGGCAGTTAAATCACTTGTTAGCAAGCTATTAGTATATCATTAAAAAATAAATCAAAAAAAAGCCCATAAAAAGTTTGCGCAATGGAATAAAGGTTCTACATTTGCACCCGCAAACGGCGCAAGTCATTGTAAGTTCATTAAAAAACGAAATAGTTTAGTTTAGGGGTTGTGAGATAAAGAAAGACTTTTTATCTTTGCCTTCTTGAATAAGTTAAGCGGTCATCAAAAATAAATTTTAAAAAAAACTTTAATTTTATTTTGGCAGAAATAAAAAAGTTTCTATCTTTGCAGCCGCTAACACAACAAGTGTTAAACGTTCTTAAAAACAAGATGATTGGTAAATAAAATAAAGGTTCGATTCCTTTACATCTAACAAACGAAGTGGAGGTTTTTTTAAAAGCTAAAGCGGAGTAAAAAGTTCATTGATTTATTGAATTGACAGTGTATATTTTTACTTGGAGACAAGTAGGAAATGCGAAATTAAAACAAAGGCTAAATAGAATAGTTTTGAGTCGAGATACTTAGTTAAATAGGTATTGAGAGAAATTCCATACAGTTATAACTTATGTATTGTAAAATATTTAAGAAACAACGATGAAGAGTTTGATCCTGGCTCAGGATGAACGCTAGCGGCAGGCCTAACACATGCAAGTCGAACGGTAAGGCTCCTTCGGGAGTACACGAGTGGCGCACGGGTGAGTAACGCGTATACAATCTACCTATTACTGGGGTATAGCCCGAAGAAATTTGGATTAATCCCCCATAGTATATAGATATGGCATCATAATTATATTAAAGCTTAGGCGGTAATAGATGAGTATGCGTCCCATTAGTTAGTTGGTAAGGTAACGGCTTACCAAGGCAGCGATGGGTAGGGGTCCTGAGAGGGAGATCCCCCACACTGGTACTGAGACACGGACCAGACTCCTACGGGAGGCAGCAGTGAGGAATATTGGACAATGGAGGCAACTCTGATCCAGCCATGCCGCGTGCAGGAAGACTGCCCTATGGGTTGTAAACTGCTTTTATACAGGAAGAAACCTCCCGACGTGTCGGGAATTGACGGTACTGTAAGAATAAGGATCGGCTAACTCCGTGCCAGCAGCCGCGGTAATACGGAGGATCCGAGCGTTATCCGGAATCATTGGGTTTAAAGGGTCTGTAGGCGGGCTGATAAGTCAGCGGTGAAAGTCTGTCGCTTAACGATAGAATTGCCGTTGATACTGTTGGTCTTGAGTCATTATGAAGTGGTTAGAATGAGTAGTGTAGCGGTGAAATGCATAGATATTACTCAGAATACCGATTGCGAAGGCAGATCACTAATAATGTACTGACGCTGAGGGACGAAAGCGTGGGGAGCGAACAGGATTAGATACCCTGGTAGTCCACGCAGTAAACGATGGTCACTAGCTGTTCGAACCAATTGAGGTTTGAGTGGCTAAGCGAAAGTGATAAGTGACCCACCTGGGGAGTACGTTCGCAAGAATGAAACTCAAAGGAATTGACGGGGGCCCGCACAAGCGGTGGAGCATGTGGTTTA
>CATQIB010000005.1:0-102500 GCA_958296185.1 uncultured Mesonia sp. | reverse complement strand
CCTCCGCTTGAAGCTTCTGCTGTAAGTTTGTTATTCACTTGAATTTTGATGTTTGCACCTGAACTGGCTACTGTTTTAGCGTTTTGGACAATTAGGTGTTCGGCATTGAGATTTGAACCACTACTTGCTATACAATTTAAAAAATCAACGTTTCCACTTAAATTTGCGTTTGCGCCGCTGCTTAATCCTAAGTTTAAACTATCGGTATTAATCTGGGCTTTTGTCAAGGATCCGCTGGCCAGGGACAAATTAAGCTTTGCAGTGTTGACGGATTTGGAATTAAAGTATAATTTTATTCCGCTGCTGGTTTCTATATTTTCCAATTCCTTTTTGTGTAAAATGGTAATCTCTTTTTTATCGGCAATTCCTATATTGTTATTCGCACTTACCACTAAATTATTTTTTTCTAGTTTGTGAGTGAAAAGGTCAATTAAATTTTGGTTTGCTACAATATGGATTGAATTTTTTTCTGCCTGCCTTAATTTAACATCCCAACCGTTTGAAAGGCTTAAGCTAATAAAATCTTTTTCTAATTCAATTGTTTTATCGCTCACGGGTCCTTCTCCTTTAACCCCAGTCTTTAAGTCACAAGAAAAACAAAACAACAATCCAATTAAGAGTACAGAGTAAAGTAAATTTTTCATAATTAATGGTTTTTGTTTTTTGAAATGGTGTCAGTATTTGATGAATTATTTTTCAATTGGGTAGTATTTTCATTACAATTTATACAAATTAATTGATTATCAATTAATTTTAAATATTTTTCTTCTTCTCCTGCGTGTAATAAATCATTTTTCCAACTTGGATTTAAATGAAAACTTTGGGTGTTTTTATCGGCGAATAGAATCATATTTTCAGGCATATATAGATGAATCTCTAATTTTTGTTGAGCGTGTTTTTCATTTAAATTTGCTGTAAAAAAGCTATCCAGGTATAAATGCTTTTTACTTAGGTCTAGATTGTATTCTATCGCTTTTGCTTTTTCAATTGCTTTTAAGTGATTTGTAGCGTGTGCTTTTTTTATAATTTTTACCATTGGGATACTGTCATAGGATTTTTTTACAATAAGGTTAATGTCCTTAGAAAAAATAAAACGATCTCCTTCGTTATTCGTCCTTAATTCTATTCCACGTTCACGTTGAATAGTTTCATTTAAATACGGATGTCCTTTCATTGAAACATAAAGTGTATCTGAAGATTTAAGGTTTAAGTCTTTTGTCGTGATGTACTCCTGACTAATTACCTGCTTGCTTACTTGTCTAAGCCCTAGAAATACTGTCGTGAAAATTGCTAAAAGCCAAAGTATTAGTAAACTATATTTTGTTGTACTACCAACATTTGTTTTTTGTTTTCGGCATATTTTTATTCCCAGAATGAGTAGCGCAATTAAAGGAATTCCTATTATAGTATACACTGTAAGGGAGGCTAACCAAATGGGTAACCCAATATCGGCTAATTCAACGTAAGAAAACCATTGCGCTTCTTGAAATCCAAATACCAATATGCTTATTAGTGTGAAAGTTAAAGCAATTAATCCTAAACTAGTGAAGGTTATTAGAATATAGCCTAATATTTGTGCTAATATTTTAAAAGTATTTTTAATTCCCGAACCTAATTTTTCAAAAAAAACACTGCTTTTTTTTCGAGCTTTGTTACTTAAATCTTTGTAATCAACATCCTTAAGTTTATCTGAAACTTGATTAAATTTTTCTTTCACTTGTTTTTCAATGTTGCTTATGTTTACTTGTTCACCAATCATGTGTAAACGTTGTGTAGCCGATTTAGCCTCAGGAATAAAAACCCATAATGCAATATAAACCAAGACTACAGTACCAAAAGAAGCTATGGCCAACACAATGAATAGTAATCTAAACCAAATAGCATCTATTTTAAAGTAATGCTCAAGTCCCGAACATATACCCCCTACGTATCCATTTATGGTGTCTCTGTACAATTTTTTTATGGGTTTTTCGCTAGGTTCAGTTTGTTGTTGATTTTCTTCAGGATCAATTTGGTAATCTTCGGGTTGCCCCATTACCTTTATAATTTGCTCAATATCATCAACGCTAATAATTTGACCGGTTGTTTTTTGATTTTCAATAAGTAGTTCTGCGATTCGGTTTTCAATATCACTAATTATTTCTTCACATCCAGGGGTGTTTTTAAAAGTGTTCTTTATGCTATCAAGATACTTTTTTAAGATTAAGTAAGCAGGCTCGTCGATATGAAATAGGATTCCGCCTAGGTTTATATTGATGGTTTTATTCATAGCTATTGTTTTTGTTTGTAATTGTATTTACTGCTTTTTGTAAGTTATCCCAAGTAGAGGCTAATTCTTCTAGAAAGACAGCCCCTTTTGTTGTAAGTATGTAATATTTTCTTGGAGGGCCACCAGTTGACTCTTCCCAGCGATAGGTTAACAAGTCGGCATTTTTTAACCGATTGAGTAATGGATAAATTGTACCTTCCACTACAATTAGTTGCGCCGTTTTTAGATTTTCAAGAATTTCTGCAACATAGGAATCTCTTTCTTTCAATATAGATAAGATGCAATATTCAAGAACACCTTTGCGCATTTGGGCTTTGGTGTTTTCAATTTTCATAATTTAAATCTGTTACTTTCATTAGAATTTTACTTTTATTGTTATGCAAATATATATATAAAAGATAGTAGTTTGCAATACATAGTAGTAAAATTAACATTTTACAGAAACTTTAATTCGATGAATTTTTATTATTTTCGAGAAAATGAAATAATGCTCACCCCTAACAAGATAAATTTCTATACTTTTTTTAAGTTGCCAGCCGCTTGGTGGTCTGGAGTACGCGTGGCTATCTTAACCTCTATGACTTGCACAACCTATGTGCGGTATGGTTGGCGAAATCAGAATCCATTTAGGTCGATGTATTTTGCAGTTCAAGCGATGGCAGCCGAATTGAGTACTGGAGCCTTAATATTGAAACACCTAGAGGAAAAAGACTTAAAGGTTAGTATGTTGGTTTTAGGTATGAAATCAAAATACTATAAGAAGGCGGTAGGTAAAATAAAATTTATTTGCTTAGATGGCGATAAAATAAACCATAGCTTGTTGGGTTTAGGAGAAAAAAATTCTAAGTGCACGTGCATCTTAGAATCCAATGCCTATAATGAAAGTGGAGATTTGGTGGCTAGTTTTGAATTTGAGTGGACTTTTAAATTAAAATAAATTCTTGCATTGGCTAGTGGTTTTGGGATAATTTGTTTATCTTTAATTTAAATCTCTAAACAATCAAGCCTATTGATGATATTTTTACTTGTCTTTAAAAAGTTATATCATGTCTAAATCCATGTTTGATTATACAAAAATGATCTTGAATAAGGTTAGCTTTGATCCGGTACTTTTTTGTAAAGAAGTTCAAAAAGCTGTTTCTAGATTATTACCTCATGAAATCGAGGAGCTAAGAAATTTTATTTTGAGCATCGCCTTGCAAAAACCAGAATTAAAACAATCTTTAATCTACTTAGATTAGTAAGTTGGAATAAACTGTAATAAATTGTTTTTCTATGCAATTTATTACAGTTTATTTTTTATGTATGGGACTAATAATCTTAACATCTTGAAATTGTATTGCTCCTTTAATGATACCACTTATTACTTGTTGTAAGGCATCAATTATTTGCATTTTTAATTCACTTTTATAGTAAATTAAGCTAATGGCTCTTACGGGAACGGGTTCTTTAAACATTTTTAGATTATCTTTTTCAGATTCACGAAGTTTTAAACTATGCAGGTAGGGAATTAGCGTCATTCCTAAGCCTTCATTGGCTAGACTGATTAAGGTTTCGAAACTCCCGCTTTGTAGTTGGTAGTTTTTCAGATCATTTCGTTGTGAAGTTTTGCACAGATTTAAAACACTTTCTTTAAAACAATGGCCGTCTTCGAGTAATAAAACGTCGTCTATATCTAACTGATCGGCTAAAATATTTTCGTGTTCATGTATTTTATGGTCTTTGGGTGCATAAGCCACAAACGGTTCGTAATATAAAACACGTTCGATTATATTTTCTTGCTCTAGGGGGGTGGCTGCAATTGCTGCATCTAAATGGCCATCTTTTAATTTCTTTATTATAGCCGATGTGTGTAATTCTTCAATTTTTAATTTTAGTTTACTGTATTTTTGTGTAAAAGATTTTAAAAACATAGGCAATAGGGTAGGAGTGACAGTGGGTATTACCCCAAGCCTAAATTCACCGCCAATAAATCCTTTTTGTTGATCTACAATATCCTGTATGCGATCACTTTCATTGACTATATTTCTAGCTTGTTGAACAATTTTTTGCCCCACTTCTGTTAACTCAATAGGTTTCTTGCTACGGTCAAAAATCTGAACTTCAAGTTCTTCTTCTAATTTTTGAATTTGCATACTTAATGTAGGCTGCGTTACAAAAACCTTTTGTGCGGCCTTAGTAAAATTTTTATGTTCGGCTACAGCCAATACATAGTGAAGTTGGGTAATCGTCATGGCAAGAATATTAGATAACTAATCAAAATCTATAAAAAAAATCTATAAATACCAAATTTAATATTTTCAACTCTTATAGATCTAGTTTTCGGTGTTTTTATAACAAATGTTTAGCTTTGATTTCTAAATACTTGTTGATAGTATTAATACTTAAATTTTGTGGATTAGTTAAAATGCATTGAATTCCGTGTTTGGTTAATTCGATTTGCATTTGCTTTTTTTCCTGTATAAACTGAGCAGCAATGGTTTGCTCATAAATTTCACCTAAGTTTAAAGCTCTAGTTTTTTGAAATTTGTGAAGTTCTGAGTTGTTAAAAAAGATAACCACCAGGACGTGTTTTTTGTTTAGCGCCTTTAAATAGGGTAATTGCCGTTCTAGTGCAGAAATATGTTCAAAATTAGTGTACATTAGCAATAAACTGCGCTGATTTATTTTTCTTGATATGTGTGCGTAAAGTGCGCTAATGTCACTGTCACGAAAATTGGTGTTTATACCATATAGCCTTTCTAAAATCTGTTGTAACTGCTGCTTCGTATTTTTTGCAGGCAAATTAACTTTTATCTTGTCTTCATAGGTAATTAAGCCAACCTTATCTTTTTTCTTGAGTGCAATATTGCTTAAGGCTAAGCTGCTGTTTATGGCATAATCAAGCAATTGTAATCCGTTAAAAGGCATTTTCATCACACGGCTAGTATCTATAACACAATAAACAGGTTGTGATTTTTCATCTTGATACTGGTTTACCATTATTTGGTCTTGCTTGGCAGTAGCTTTCCAATTGATACTTCGAATATCGTCTCCTATTACATATTCTTTTACCTGCTCAAATTCAAGAGTATGACCAATACGTCTAATTTTTTTAAGTCCAGAATGGGCGTACTTGCTTTGTAACGCAATAAAATCATATTTTTTCATTTGCTGAATAGAAGGGTAGACCTTAACCGTTTGATTATGGGCAAACCGGTATCTTTTTTTGATTAAGCCAATAGGACTAATTACAAAAATGTTTATAGCCCCGAAATTAAAAACCCCTCTTTGCTTGGGTAATAAACTATAATTTAAAAAAATGTTTTTCTTGGGCTCGATTTCTTTTTCTCTATAAAAGTCTCTTTTCTGAAACTGAAAGGGTATCTCATCTATTACCGATATTTTAATTTTAAAATTGTATAGACTTTTAATTTTTATTTGAATTTTATTTACATCTCCATTTGACAATTTATCGTTAAGCAGTCTCTTAGCCTCAATAGTATTGTTGCCTTTATAGTGCAGTAATCCATCTGTTAAAACAACTAGCAAAAAAGCCAAGGTGATTAACCAGGTTATTGGATACAAAATGCTAATCCAATAGCTTATAAAAAAGCAAAAGGCCAAACAGATAATGATATAAAAAAAGCATTTGCTTAAATACAAAGTGCCAAAGAACTCACGCATTTACCTGGGTATTTCGGTTGATTGTACAATCATATCTATTACATGCTTGGGAGAAAGCCCTTCCATTTCTCGTTCTGGCATTAAAATTATACGATGTCCAAGCACAGGCTCTAAAACACGTTTTACGTCTTCGGGCATAACAAAATCTCGGTTTTGAATGGCCGCTAAAGCCTTTGAGGCTTGCATAATGGCTAGAGATGCCCTAGGTGATGCCCCTAAAAACAAATGACTGTGACTGCGCGTTTTGTGGACAATTTCAGCGATATATTTAATAATTTTTTCCTCAAGTTTTATTTCCTGTAATTGTGTTTTTAAATTGCTTAAAATCTGCGGGTTAAGAACTGAATTTATTAGCGTTTCTGGTTGTCTTTCTTTACGGTTATGATGGCTTTCAATAATTTTGATTTCGTCTTCTAAACTTGGATAATCTACTTTTATTTTAAATAAAAATCGATCTAATTGGGCCTCAGGTAGAGCATAGGTTCCTTCTTGCTCTACAGGATTTTGAGTAGCTAAGACCATAAACGGATGCGTTAATTCATAAACCTCACCATCCATACTTACTTGCCTCTCTTCCATAACCTCAAAAAGGGCGGCCTGAGTTTTAGCCGGTGCTCTATTGATTTCATCAATCAAAACAATATTAGAAAAAATAGGTCCTTTTTTAAATTCAAAAGCATCGCGTTTGGCATTTAAAATTGAGGTTCCCAGAACATCACTAGGCATCAAATCTGGTGTAAACTGAATTCGACTAAAATTAGTGTTTATGGTTTTGGCGAATAATTTAGCGGTAATAGTTTTTGCAATACCGGGTACACCTTCAATTAAAATATGCCCATTGGCTAATAGACCCACAATTAATAACTCAATAAAATCTTCTTGACCAACGATTACTTGATTAAGTTGTGTTTTAATAGCTTTTACCGATTCATTTAAATCTTCAAGCGGTATACGCGAATTGAAGTCTAATGCTTTATTCTCTATACTTTTGTTCTCTTCCATGGTAATTCAATTTAAAATAATAGATTAGTTTGTATACTTTCTCCAGTTCTTCTGCACTGCAAATACTTTGATTTTTATAGGTGTTCAAACGATTAATTAGGTGCTCACATTCCTCAATGCTAGTTCCTGTTTTGGCTGCCATTTGTTTTAGATTAGGGCAATCTACAGCTGTAAATATAATGTGCAATTCTTCTCGTAGCCAAGAGTAGAAATAATTGATTTGTTTTTTTACTATTTCTTGGTGTTCTTGCTTTTCTAGATATATACCCGCAATGGTTTTTGTGTAATCATAGGTTTGATTGGTTAAAACCGGTAAAATAGGTATACTTCTTTGTGTGCGTTTGCCTTTAAAAATAACAAATAAGATTAGGCCTAATAGTATAAAATAATAGCTCCACTTTAAATGTTTGTTTTCTAAAAATACATAAAGTAAAGAGGTGCTGGCAATAGTTTTATTTGTAGAATAGTGATTATCCCAATACAGCTTATTTTTTAAATTCAATTGGGTTAATACTGAATTGGTATAGTGCTGATTTTCTTTTTTATCCAATAAAAAATAATTGGTAAAAACATGGGGTGCCAAGTGGAGTAGTAACCTACCTTTTTCATGCTTAATTGCTATAAAGTTTACAAACCGCTTTGGATCCTTAGACTCATAAAAAGCTTTTCCTAAAGTTGTATAGGTTAACGAATCGGGTTTTGAAAAATACCGAATAGGTGTATCCCGATCAAATTGGGCAAAACTTGTCCTATCTTCTTGCTTGGTTGTTTCATAGCGCGGAAAGTGTAATAGAGCATCTGATTTAATCTCACTTTTTATTTTTAAATCTAGAGTGTCTAAAAAGCCCTGGCCAAAATTATAAGCGCTTAAAAAAGCAGTGTTGCCCTTGGCTACCCAATTTAATAATTTTTTGGTTTCAGCTTTTTCAAATGGCAAGTTATTAGCAATATAAATCGACTGTTCTTGTTTCGATTCTTTATCTTGTAAAAATTCAAATACCGAAGTGTTTATCTCTTCAAAAGAAACAGCTTGTTTTTTTAATTCTAGGTAAGTAATAAAAGTACCAAAAGGAATTTTATCTAATTTAGATAGCGTTGAAGTCCAATTTACAGGTGGCTTTTTTGTGCTTTCTAAAAAAATTAAAGCGCTAAGTATAATTAGTAAACTAACCAGAAGTGTTTTCTCTCTATTTTTCATCTTCTAGTGGTTTTAAATATTCTAAAATGGCTTTAAATATATCTTCGGCTTTACGGAATTGCTCAAGGTTAATTTCAAAGTTTCCATACCAGATATAATCATATAACCGAGTAGCTTCTTTAAATAGAAGATGTAAATTATTGTTGTGTTCTAAAGAAATTAAATAGTCTTCGTTGGTTTTTTCTGGGCTGTAGGTTATTAATTTATTTTCTTGTAATTCTTTTAAAGTTTTTAAATAATAGTAGCGAGTAGCTAGCCTGTATTTTTTTTGTCGAATAGCCTCTTTTATTCGGTTTAATATAGTGTTGCTTTTAATTATTTCCTCTTCACTTTCAAAAATTACTTCTGATTGATTATTGGCTTTAAACCAATATTGCCCTGGATTTAATTTATAAAACAACCAAATTATAAGTCCCAATAACCCTGCGCCTATTAAGAACGGATATATTCGAATTAAAACAGCCATTATACCTTGGGCACTTTCTTCACCAAATAACCATTTAAAAAAACGAATTAGAAGGCCGTTAAACCAGCGTTTAATCTTACCCCAAACATCGAGACTTTCTTGATTTTCGCTATAGTCAAATGATTTATCTTTTTTATATTTTTCTAGGCTTAGACTATCTAATACTGCATACTTTTTCTCTTGTTGATTAATTCCGCCTTGAGCTAAAACAATTAGCGATTTATTATACTTATCACTAGTTAGAAATCCTATGTTTGCCCGGATCTCTATAGTAGTAAGTAAAATTAGACTTGTTATGACGTATAAATGCTTTATTTTATAGGGCATTTAAAAATTTTAAAGTTGATTGATTTTTTCTAACGTTCCAGTTTGATGCTTGCGCTCGTGCAAATTAAAATAAACAAAGACCACACAAATTAATTGTATAGCATAAAAAAGATATTGCGCTGTACTACTAATTAAATTAAGTGCGATATAAACGGTATCAACCAAAGTTGTAGGATCACTAATGCTTGCCGTTTTGCTAATCAATAGGGTTTTTACAACGGTATAAATAATAAGTGGTAGCTGAAAAACAAAATTCATAAAGTAAACTAAAATAGCCATAACAAAAAGAGCTAAGAAAGAATTCCACCAATTGTTTTTTATCAATGAGAAACAACTGCTAAAAGCTTCTCCTATTTCTTTTTCCTGAAAAGCATATACAGAAAATATTAGCGATAAAGGCACGGCAAAATAGATTCCGGGAATAATACAAGCTATTAAACCAACAAATATGATTAACCCGATTATAATTTGCATACCTAAAAAGCTAAGCCAATTTTGATTTACATCTTGTTTAATTTTGTCTAAATCTACTTGGCCGTTATTAGCTACATACGATTTGATGTAATAGTTGATAGTGGCAGTAAAGAAAGCATAGAAAACCAAGCTACTAATCAGTAATAAAAGTCCAGATAAAATAAGCCCTCCAGTTAATCCATTGGCGTTTATAAGGCTCATTCCAGTAGTACTATTATTCGCAAAATCTCCTAGACTAAAATCGCCTGCTTCGTATACATAATAACCCGTTACAGCTAGGAGTAAAATGAAATATGGACCACAGATTTGCCAAATTGCCTTAAAAAGTGATTTAAAGTTGTTACGCACAAATGAGAAAGTGTCGCTCAGTATTTCACCAATTTCTCGACTTTTTTTAAATTGGGTAATGGGTTTTGTTTGCATTGATATTTTGTTTTTTATGAAGTTGAATGGGGTAAATAATGTAATAGTAAAGAATAAGGGCAAGAGAACTTGCGATAATAAATATGGCCAAGGTGTCTGACATTTGCGTTTGTCTAGTTACAAAACCTTCTAAAAATCCGGCAATGATAAAGAAGGGTATGGTACTGATGATAATTTTAACACCCTCTTTTATTCCAAATACAAACGATTGGAGCCGGGTGTAGGTTCTAGGAAACAAAATGCTTTTTCCTACCACCAAACCTGCACAACCAGCAATTATAATTACAGCTATTTCTATGGTGCCATGAATCCAAATGGTCCTGGCCGATTCCCATAGTAAGCCTTTATCATAAAAGAAATATTGAAATGAACCTAGCATTAACGCATTTTGGGCCAAGACAAATAAGGTACCTATTCCTAGTAAAATTCCCAAAGAAAAAGCCATTAGGCCCACACGTATATTATTTAATGTAATACCCACAAACATATCTACTTCATTCATCTTTTTATAGACTGCCATAGGGTCTTGATTCTCTATATTTTCTAAAGTCATGTTTACATATGCATCTCCGAGAACTGCGCGTACAAATGCTCCATCCTCTGCAGCAGAGTACGCCCCGATGAGGCAAAACATTAGAAAAAATAGAAAAGTAAAAAGTAAACTGCGGTGATGTTTTTTAAACGACAAGGGGAATTCTTTTAAATAAAAAGAAAAAATACGACCTCGAGATTCTTTTTTGGTTTTATATATTTTTTGATGCGCTTTTATCGAAAGCTCATTTAAATAGGCTAGTGTATTACTATTGGGGTAAAAAGTTTGCGCATAACTAAGATGATCTGTTACCTCCATATACAAGGAGGAGAGTTCATCTGGAGAAATAACCTCTTTATTATCAATAACATTTTCAAATGTTAACCATTTGTCTTTATTTTGTTTTATGAAGGCCGCTTCTCGCATAATTTATTTTATGTCTCAAAGTAACATATTTAATGGATAATTATCAAATTCAAACCGCTCAAAATGTAACCATCAACCAAAATCTAGCCAATCTGGGCGAGCGGTGCTTGGCCTATTTTATAGATTACTTGATTCTCATTGCTTATGGTATTCTTACTTACCTGTTAATGAGTTATATCGGGATAGGCTTTGATTATATGTGGGCTTATGTGGCCATAATCGGTTTGCCAGTTTTTTTGTATCACCTTCTTCTTGAAACTTTCAATAACGGTCAATCTTTAGGTAAAATGGCTGCCAACATAAAAGTGGTAAAATTAGATGGTAGCGCACCAAGGTTTTCAGATTTTTTAATTCGCTGGCTTTTGCGAATTATCGATTTTTCATTGACCAGTGGTGGCCTAGCAATTTTCTGCTTTTTGTTAAATAAAAAAGGACAACGGCTGGGGGATATGGCGGCAAAAACCACAGTTATTTCAGAGCGAAAACGAGTAAGCGCACAACAATTAATTTACAGCAATGTGCCAGACACTTATGAAGTGAAATATCCAGAGGTTAGTTTGTTAGATGATAAACAGATGCAGGAAATCGGTCGAATTTTTAAAATGGCAGAAAAAAATAGGCAAGACCAAGTTCTTGAGGCTTTAAGTAAAAAAACCGCACAAATAATTGGTGTTACCCCAAGCGAAGATCCTATTAGTTTCCTAAAACAAGTAATTAAAGATTATCAATATTTTACACAAGGTTAGCATGGATTTTCAACTCTATTTAGATATTTTAGGTACCATTGCTTTTGCTATTTCGGGGGTGCTTACAGCTATGAAAAAACGTATGGATGCGTTTGGCATATTTATTATTGCCTTTATTACAGCTGTAGGAGGAGGGACACTACGTGATATTTTAATAAAAGCGCCTATAGCCTGGATGCATAACCTTACTTATTTGTATGTAATAATTGCCAGTACGCTTTTTGCAGCTATTTTTAGATCGAAACTGATTTACTTTAGACGTTCATTATTTTTATTTGACACCATTGGTATAGGCCTTTACACCGTAATTGGTATGCAAAAGGCTATTTTGCTCGAGTTACCCGCCCCCATTTGTATAGCGGTGGGCACTATAAGCGCTTGTTTTGGTGGAGTGTTGCGCGATATTCTATGCAATGAAATTCCTGTGATTTTCCGAAAAGAAATTTATGCAACTGCCTGTATAGCTGGAGGTATTGTATACTTTGCATTAAATTATATAGGCGTGCTGGTTAATTTTAATGCCGTAATTGCCGGTAGTGTTGTTATTGTGGTTCGTTTACTGGCCGTGATTTTTAAATTGCAATTGCCTTCTATTTATCAAGTAGATGAAGCCGGTCGTTAACGAATTACCGCTGCTTTAATGAAAATATTTTTGATAGGCCATTCGCTTTGATCCACCGCTACCGCTGCAATTTTATCAACTACTTGCATTCCTTCTAGCACCTCGCCAAAAACCGTATGATCTTTATCTAGATGATGTGCTCCTCGTTGACTTTGTACTATAAAAAACTCAAAAGGAGAGGAAGCTTTGCTTACGTTTTGTTCGCTATATTTTGCAGCAGAAAAAGCACCTCGCTTGTGCGTGTATTTTTTATTGATTTCATTAGGAATTAAATAATTGCCAATTTTGGCCCTAAATTTATGCGTTTCTTGAAGGTCACTATTTCCGCCCTGAACAACAAAATCTTGTGCCACCCGATGAAAGAAACTAGAATCAAAATATCCTAATTTAACCAGACGAATAAAATTAGCGCGATGCAATGGGGTGTCGGTGAATAACCGTACCTTGATATCACCAAATTTTGTTGTAATTTTCACCAGCGTTTCGGGATTATTGATGCCATATTCTTTTAAAAAAGGTTTAAGCTCTTCTTGTGTTAAGGTTTTAATTTGATCTAAATCTGTACGCATGTTATTTCCACCTTTAGGTATTTTAACCGCTTTAAGCAAGCTATCTCTTTTCCTCTGTTCGCGTTTTTCTTTACGGATTTGTTCCGTATCTTGTTTAACAGTAGTAGATTTATTTTTTTTACAGGCACACAGAGATAATAATAAAAAACTAAAAATAAGGCGTAATGACATTTTCTATTTTTAAAGATTCAATTTCAAAAATAAATAAAATTGAATTATTGGGTTGGGAGGCGCACGTTAAAATGATTCCAGATTTTAGAGAAAAAGAACTGAAAAGATACCCCATAAAGAAAGAAAGTCACCGTGAAGCTGCTGTGCTTATTCTGTTCTATCCTGATCAAAAAAACCAGACCAAGCTGGTGCTTATTTTACGCAAAACGTACAAGGGCGTACACTCGGCACAAGTAGGCTTTCCTGGTGGGCAGGTAGAACCTCAAGACTCTTCTCTGCAGGAGACAGCTTTGCGCGAAACGCACGAAGAACTTGGTGTTTCTCCTAAGGATGTTGAAGTGATTAGCCGTTTAAGTCATTTATATATACCACCTTCTAACTTCTGGGTCTATCCATTTTTAGGCATAGCTTTTAAAACACCTCAATTTAAAAAGCAAGAAACCGAAGTTGAGGATATTATAGAAGTTAAGCTAAGTGATTTTTTAGACGATAAAAATCAAATAAAAACTTCCATTCATACCAGTTATGCCAAAAATAAGCAGGTTCCTGCCTATAGATTAAATAACCATATGGTTTGGGGAGCAACGGCAATGATGCTGAGTGAGCTTAAGATGTTATTAAAAGCGAGTCTATAAACACTTCTTTTTGTATATTTGCCCCTTGTAAAATTGAGAAATCATTATGGGATTATTCAAGAAAAATCCTTTTGGACATATATTATTTTTAAAAAAATGGCTCATTCGTATAATGGGAGCCTTAACGCATAGCCGTTATCGCGGTTTCAATGAATTACAGATTGAAGGCTCAGAAATTATTAGGCAGTTGCCCGACACTAAGGTGCTTTTTGTTTCGAACCACCAAACCTATTTTGCAGATGTTGTTGCCATGTTTCATGTTTTTAATGCTAGCCTAAGCGGAAGGGAAGACAATATTAAAAATATAGGCTACCTATGGAACCCGAAGCTCAATCTTTATTACATTGCTGCCAAAGAGACAATGAAATCTGGGCTCTTGGCTAGAGTTTTGGCTTACGCCGGATCGATATCTGTAGAACGTACGTGGCGTGCAAAAGGGCAAGAGGTGAATCGGCAAGTGAAAATGAGTGATATAACCAATATAGGGAAAGCGCTTGATGACGGATGGGTAATCACTTTTCCACAGGGTACCACCAAACCTTGGAAACCTATTCGTAAAGGTACCGCTCATATTATTAGAAAATACCAACCCATTGTAGTGCCTATCGTGATAGATGGGTTTAGGCGGTCTTTTGATAAAAAAGGTATTCGTATAAAAAAACGTAATATCTTGCAATCTATGGTGATAAAGCAACCATTAGCGTTTGATTATGAAAACGATTCTGTAGAAGAGATTATTCGTAAAATTCAAATGGCGATAGAGCAAGATCCTTCTTTTCTTAAAGTTATTCCAGAAGAAGAGCTTAAAGCACAAGAAGAATTGAATGAAAAAAGACGTTGGAGTTATAAAGAAAAGGAATAAATAATAGCTGTTTTATAGGTTTTAGGCTCTGCAAATAATAAAGACTAGGGTTTCGAATTCCTGTATTACGCTATTTACGGATTTAGCTATGAAAGCGCTACAATTTTATTTTTTTTTCGATTGCTTTTATATTTCTATTTTCTTTAGATTCTCATAATTACGTTTTAGCTTACGTAAAAGAATTCCGTAAAGTAAGGTATATACAAGCCACACCAGTAATAATGCTACCCCAATAAATAAAATCCCGATGCCAATCACAATAAGACCGTTAATTCCTGAAAGGTTTAAATCTGTTTCTGGCATGGGATATTTTAGACTGAAGATAAAATACAATATACTACTAAGTCCCGTTGAGATAAGTATGTATATAATATAATAGCGCACTGTCATTCTAGTACGTAAAATTTTCTTCATTAAAACTCGGGTACTATCCTGTGGGGTGATTTTTTTGTAGTTATGATAAAATAAATAGATAAAAAACAGGGTTATCGCATAACTTGCTACTAGCAGAATTTGCGTAACTGTTTTTAGATGCAGATGGGTTACCAATTGCCAGTATTCGTCATCAATTAACCAAATACTTAATGCGCAACTCAATAAAAATTCTACAATACTAATGATAAATATGGTGCGTATGAGGCTGTTTGATCTTTTATAGACCATTTGCCTAAGCTCCTCAATTTTGTATTGTGGTAAAGCCTTTTCTTGCTTCTTCCAATCTTTTTTTAATAATTCTAATTCTTTCATTTTAGCTGCTTAGCAAACTTTTTAATTTACGTTTAATACGGGTCATTTTTACACGAGCATTGACTTGACTCACCCCTAAAGTTTCGGCGATTTCTTTATAATCTTTTCCTTCAAGGTATAGCAGCACTAAAGCTTTATCGATATCATTTAATTCTTTAATCGCGGCATACATAAACTTGATATTCTCTTCGGTTGTAGCGTCATATTCCTCAGCCTTAACTTTAAAACTAATATCGGCTATATCTTGGGTTGCAATTCTTTTTTTTGATTTCCTATAGAGGGTAATGGCAGTGTTAAGTGACACACGATACATCCAAGTGGTAAACTTTGAATCTCCTCTAAATTTTGGGAATGCTTTCCATAATTGTATGCTTATCTCTTGAAATAAATCTTTGTGTGAGGCTTCATCGTTTGTATACATCTTGCATACTTTGTGTACGATATTTTGATGCTTTTCTAGTTGCTTTAGAAATTCTTTTTCTTGAGCCTTGGTCACAGTTATTATTTATTTTGATTAGTCGATGTAATTGACAAAAAGTTACAGGTAAAAATACTAATTTATAAATTCGCTAACATTCTAATTCTTAGGATACTTTAATTTTGTGTAAATTGTGAAATATGATTGTACCTCAGACTAATTTACCTCGAGTAGTTGTTGTTGGTGGCGGTTTTGGCGGTTTACATTTGGTAAAAAAACTAAGCAAAACCAATAACTTTCAAATTGTAATGCTTGATAAGCATAATTACCATACTTTTCAGCCCCTCCTATACCAAGTTTCAACTTCTGGGCTAGAACCAGACAGTATTGCCTACCCCCTGCGTAAAACCATTATAAATACCCCCAATACTTATTTTAGATTGGCACAAGTAGAAACGGTAGATGCACGACATAAAACTATAAAAACGAATAAGGGTAGTATAAATTTTGATTATTTGGTGATTGCAACTGGCTCTAAGACCAATTACTTTGGAAATGAAAACATAGCAAAACATGCTATGTTTATGAAAACGGTACCGCAGGCACTTAACATTCGCAGTTTGATTTTAGAAAACCTTGAACAAGCTATCATTACCTCAAACTTAGAGAAAAGAAAAAGTTTGCTCAATTTTGTTATTGTTGGAGGAGGTCCTACAGGTGTAGAATTATGCGGTGCCTTGGCGGAGTTAAAGCGCGGTGTTATTCCAAAAGACTACCCTGATATGAATATGGATGAGATGCAAATTCATTTGCTTGAAGGGGCAGATCGTGTTTTACCTCCTATGAGTAAAAAAGCATCTAAAGATGCACAAATTTTTTTAGAAAATTTAGGGGTTCAAATTCACCTTGAGACTTTAGTTAAAGATTATGATGGCAAACAAGTTATCACTAATAATTCGTTGCGCTTAGAAACAGAAACTTTAATTTGGAGTGCAGGGGTTACGGGTAACCCTATACCGGGTTTAGGCAATGAGGTATTGGTAAAAGGAAATCGCTATAAGGTAAACCATTTTAATCAAATTGAAGGTCACGAGTCCATTTTCGCTATAGGAGATATTGCTCAAATGAGTGCAGAGGGGTATGAAAATGGACACCCTATGGTAGCGCAACCAGCCATACAGCAGGGCGAGCACTTGGCGAAAAACTTAGTGAATCTGGTTAAAGCCAAAACACTTATTCCGTTTAAATATAGAGATAAAGGTACCATGGCTACCATAGGAAGAAATAAAGCGGTAGTAGATTTAAAGAAAGGTAGTTTTAGTGGCTTCTTTGCGTGGTTGGTTTGGATGTTTGTGCATCTATGGTTTTTGGTAGGTTTTAGGAACCGAATTGTCACTTTCTTTAATTGGGTTTACGCCTATATTTCTTTTGATAAAGCAGCCCGTCTTATTATTAGACCATTTAAATCAGTAAAAAATTAAAGGGTAGTTTTATTTATCTTTTTTTAAAACTAGTCGTTTTAAAACCGGTATTTTAATTAATCCGTAAAGCGCAATAGTTGTAATTCCAGCGGCTGTACCTAACCCGCCGCCAAAACCATTAAAAAAAGAACTGGCATTTAGATATAAAATGCTAAAAATGAATCCGCATAAAGCGACTTGATAATATTTGGGCAAAACACGATAATTTACCATGCCAACAAAACTTGCTCCATAAAAAACTAAGGCAAGCTCATAAGCAATAGGGGCATTACAACTTTTTTCGACTATAAGAGCAATAATGCCTACGGCCAAACTGGGTAGGGCCGAAGCTTGTATAGCGTCTAGTTGGTGCTTTCGACTTAAATAATAAGGCAGTAAAGCGCCAAAAATACCTGTGATAGAATAAAGTATTGGCATTTTTTAGGTGGTTAAAAAATTAATGAAAAGAGCGTAGGCTACCCCTGTAAAAGCAAGTGTGCCGAGCTTTCCCCCAAAACCATTTAGCCAATTGCTAGACAAGCAAAAATACAATCCGCTTATAAATGAGGCTAGGGCAATAAAAGAGTAATCTTGCGATAAAGTATTACTACCCATACCTATAAATGAACCACAGTACACGGCTAATTTTAAATTGTTTATATCTATATATTTTGAAGTTTTATTGGGTATAAAACTTACTAAACTACCTAAACCAGCCGAGCTAACCACGGCTCCCAAACCCATTTCTAGATTTAGAAAACTGGTTAATAATGCCGCTCCCATTAATCCGAAAATATTGGTAAAACCTATTAGGAAAAAGGTTAATTTTCTTAGAAAAAAGTAGGCGTAGGCTAAGCCTAATAATAGGCAAAGAGCCAAACAAAAAACTGCTGTAAACCAATTGTTGTTCTCATCGATTATTATATGATAGAGAAATAGGTACTGGATTAAAAAAACACTTAATAAAGCAATTAAACTCAGGTTTTTAAGCAGAGTTTTAAAAAATATTTTGAATTGCTGTTGATGGCGCAAGGTGAAGGTTTTTTCTATATTAATTATCTAGCCGATTTTCGTTAAATGCCGAAGGTAGTAATTGTGGGATAAACTTTATTAATATTGGTAATAAAACGCTTCCACCCGGTAAAATAAAAATAGCTAATGAGGGTACCGTTTTACAAATATCTAGTAATTGGGTTTTAACTTTTTTGCGTTCTGCTAAACTTAATTCAGAATAAGTAGATTTACCTAGCAGGCCAACTAGCTCTTTACTTTCTGTAAGCTCTTGTAAAATTCTGGTTTTGTTTCTTAACACCAACAGCTTTACCATTCTGTTTGTATTTTGATACAAATTGTTTAAGGCATTAGACTCTTGAAAATAACTTATTTTGTCACTAAATAAATTAAAAAAGTCATGCATAGCCCTTAAAGCTTCGTTTACGTGTTGCGCACTTAATTTTAATTGTCGACCCAATTTAAATATGTAGCTTCTTTCGTCGTTATCAATTTCTTCATCATTAAAAACCGTTACACAAGCTATATCCATTAAGTAAAGCTTTTCTATAAAATCATCGGTGAGGTGACCCGTGAAATTTTGTTTCTGGTTGAGGTCTAGTGCCAAAAAGCGAAATGAATTCTTTAAAGTTTCTAGAATTAAATGGTCATATTTGTTTGGGTTGGTTTTAGCTTTAAACGATTTATATACTACCTGAGCGATTAATTTTTCGAAATTTTTATAATAGTTATTGGTGTTTTGCGGATTGGTGAGGTATTCTTGAAAAGCAAGAATATCAATAAATAAAAGGGCATTGGTAATTAATCTACTTAGGTTTTTTTTGAATACAGAATTGTTAATTTGAATGCGCTCTTGTATAATTCCTTCGAGTTGCGATGCTGGGTTGGTCTTAAGTTTTAAAAAATGAAAATAACTTTTTGGAGCTTCGTTGATAGCAGCATAAAAGCCAAGTATATCTTCATAAAACGCTTGTTGGTTTAAACATTTCTTTTGATAAACATAAACGTAAGCTAACGACTCTAATAAATTGATTTTTGTTAATTCTTCACTGCTAAAGCTTAGTTTACTGCTTATAAAGCCCGATAGGGTTTTTAGGTTATTCGCATATATAAATCCAGTGCTACGCAATTGGATATAAAAGCGCTCTGGGGATTGCTTAAAAAAGAAATCTTTGTTTTGGAGGTTATGCAGGTGTTTATTAACCCACCCAGACGCAGAAGGATTCATACTTGTGTATTAATGTGATATGGGGTAAAAATAAAATAAAAAAAAAGGCTACTACAAAAAGTAACCCTCTTTTTAATTACTTAGAGGTTAAATTTACTCCTCAAGCATAATTGTCCTCTTAACAGGGTTGTAGGGGCTATTAACCATATTATTTTCTTTATCTAAAAAGTTTAGTTCGATTGTATTTTCACCCATTTTTAAACCTTCAATAACATAAGGTACCCATTCAGTAATCATAAATTCTTGACCGTTAATTTTAGCTTTTATTTTATACCCTTCTTTACTTAAATTGGCATTAACTAAATAAAAATCAAGTAGTATACGCTCAGTGTCTTTACCCGAATAAGTTCCTTTAGGTCGGCTATAAAACATATGAGGGTCATTTAAGTTTATATCCAACTGGTTTTCTGGTTTAATTTCGCCTACACTTAACTTCTTTAAGATAAATGCATTTTTATTTTTAACTGACTCGTGATAAGAGCGTGATAAAAAGGCTAGTACCGTATGTTCACCCGCTTCTAGATTTTTTGAAAACTGCTCTTCATAGTGGGCCGAATACGGATTATTATTTAAAATAAAATGTACGTGCTGTCCCTTTTTAGAGTTCGCAAGTCCTAGATCCTGAGCGTTTTCGGTAGGTACGCCTAATTCATAATTTTCGACTTGGAAAGAAAAAATATTATCACCTGTTTCAAGGACATTGGTTTCAGGTGTTTTCATTTGTAATTTGGCATTTTCAAATTTAGGTGAATTTTGAAGCTTAGTTAATTTAATATCATCCGTGACAACGGTAACTTCCTCTTCCTCCTGAGTATCTTTTAATTCTTCGTTTTTTGTCGTTTGATTTTCTTTGCAAGAGCTAAATAAAATCAGTAAAATAAAATTGAAAATTAATGTTGTATTTTTCATAATAGTACTTTTCTATAAATTTAAAAAGTATGTCGCAAACACTCAAGATATTGGTTTGCAGTTAACAAAAGTTTAGGGCTATATCATAATATTTAAAGCTTTTTGCTCTATTTTTATTTCTACTGAGCTTAATTTGCCTAAATATTCACCATCAATTTGAAAGTCTGTAGGATTCTCACAGCAAATTTTAGCTTGCTGACAAGAGATGATCTCTAAAAATGAAGAATCATAATTTTTCTCATCCCTTAGGGTCTTGATAATCTCTTTTATATTCAACTCTTTAAAAATTAACAATTCAAAATAACCATCATCGATAATCCCTTCCGGATTTACTAAAGCTCCGGTTCCGTACCTTCTACTATTAGCAATTCCAAGCATTATACCGGGCCTAATTATTTTCTGGTCATTGATTTCAATACTAAAATTTTGTGGATTTTTATTATTTAATAGGGTAGGGATACCTGCAAATAGGTAACCTAGTTTACCGCGAACGCTGGACCGCTCATAGGATTTTATAAGTGCTGCATTAATACCTAAATCGCTCATGTGCAGACACAGATTGCCATTTATAAACAATGCATCAATCTTTCTTGTATTTTGTCCTAATGCAACGTTAATACTAGCGTCTATAGTAGTAGGTAGCTCTAAATCTGTAGCTAAGCCATTGGCTGAACCTAGAGGAATAACTCCTATAGGAATTGAAGTATTCAGTAAGCATTCTGCCGCTAATTTTACAGTGCCGTCACCTCCTGCGACCAACACTTTATTATATGTATGCTCTTGTAAATGTTGTTTAAGACGCTGTAAGTTATTTTTTCCAGTGGTTTTAAAAATGTTTAACGTATTGACTTTTTTACCTAATTTATTTTTTAATACTTTTAAAAAATTACTTTTATCAATATCACCACTTATTGGATTTAAAATGAGTAGTATAGCCATACGTGCCTAATTTTAATTTTAAAGTTAGTTATAAAATTTGATACATCATCTTAATAATATCTTTACGGAATGCCAAAAGATTTAAAAATTTATAGAGGTTACGCCAACCAAAGAAAAATCTTGATAATGGGTCACGTGTTTGAAAAAAATACGCCAGATATATTTAAATTAGATCGAAAGGGTTGGAAACATGCTAAACAAGTTTTTCAAATGTTTAGAGTTAAGACGTTAGCTAATATCTCAATTACAATAAGTTTTGGAAACATTAGGCGAACAACTAAGACGCTAGACGACGGGCATTTTAGAGTGATGATACCCTATGAAAAAAGTTTAAGCTCTGGGTGGCATACTTTTAAGGTTACAGTGAATGATGAAAAACAGACACTAAGTAAAAAAGGAGAATTTATTAAGCCTTATCCTGGGGAGTATGGTATTATTTCAGACATTGACGATACTTTTTTAATTTCCCATTCCAATAGTTTTTTTAAAAAACTCTATGTTATGCTTACCAAAAACCTATACAAGAGGAAAGTTTTTACTGGGGTGGTTAATCATTATCGAGAACTCGAACAACTAGGTAGAGAAGATAAAAATAAAAACAATGCTTTTTTTTATGTAAGTAGTAGTGAATGGAATTTATATAATTTTATAAGTGCCTTTACGGATTTACATCGGCTACCAAAAGGGGTGCTGCAACTAAAAGAGATTAAAAACGGAATACGTGATTTTATAAAAACAGGCAGAGGTGATCATCAACACAAGTTTTATAAAATCAGGCATATAGTTGAGTTTTATCCCGAATTACAATTTATATTATTAGGTGATGATTCTCAAAAAGATGCGAAAATTTACCAAGATATAATAAAGATTTTCCCGGCGAATATCTATGCTGTTTATATCAGACAAACCACTCAAAACAAGAAGAAAGAGATTAAAAAAATATTAGAAAATATAAGTACACTAGGGGTGCAAGCTCTATATTTTAAATCAAGTAAAGAAGCTATTGAACACAGTCAGAATAAACTATAAAAAAACACCCCAAATTTTGGGGTGTTTTTAAATTTAATCCTTAATCTAGCTTGCTACGTTATGTATTTTAGCTTTTGCCTCTTCAGTCAGTTCTTCACCTTTATTATTTGCTAAGGCAGCATTCTTTTTTGCTTTTAATGCTTCTATTTTATGCTCTATAGAGCTTTTCACATCATCAACTTTTTCTTTTGCACCGGCTACATAACCTTGTGTAGAACTAGCAATTTGCTTCCTAGTGTCTTTTCCTTTTTTTGGGGCAAATAATAAACCAGCTGTTGCTCCAGCTAGAGCACCCGCTAAAACTCCTAAAACTACATTTCCTTTTCCTTTACTCATAATTGTTTGTGTTTTTTATTTATCCAAATATACAACAAGGTTTTTTGATTAATTTATTTTTGTCGTTAATCTATATTTAAAATTTAGTTCAAAATCATTAAAAAATTAACATAACTACTATTCAGGCGCATGTTGATAACGGGAGGTAGGTAAATGGGCACCCGAATCTAGACTTACAAGATAAGTAATAAGTTCTTCTCGCAGGCGGCAATGAAAATCCCAGGTATGACTTGCATCTTTGGCGCTGCATAGCGCTCTTATTTCAATGGTTTTTTCGTTTGCCTCTACTACTTGTACTTTGGGGGGATGTTCGCCATCCCAATCATCATCTGCTTCAACAAGTTCTCTAAATTTTGCTCTAATTTTATTTACGTTTACCGTATAATCTGCATGAATTATAATAGGTCTAATTTGATGCGCATTGGTCATGGACCAATTTTCAAATACATTTGAAACTACATATTTTAAAGGGACTACCAAACGTCTCAGGTCCCAAGTACGTACAACCATATAGGTAAATTGAATGTCTTCAACATAGCCCCAATCATCTTTTATTATAACGGTATCACCAATTCTTGCAGGTTTGGTAATGGCTATTTGTATACCTGCAATAATATTTCCTAAGGTACTTTGGGCTGCCACACCAATGATTACGGTTGCCACTCCCGCAGAAGCTATTAATGAAATGCCTAATCGCTCTAATGTTCTAAATTGAGATATTATAACGGCAACTCCCACAATAATAACTATAAAGGTAATAACCCTTCTAGCTACCGAAATATAGGTTAACATCATTCGTGCTTCTGAATTTTCTTCAGGGTTAGTATCGCCTATTCGGTTTTCTGCAATATGCACCATAATGTAGTCTATCAATTTCATAATTAACCACGTGATTGAGCCTATCACAACAATCAATAATATCGTATAAATAGTACTGGCGTACCTTCCCGTAAAAGAAATCAATTCATTTAAAAGAATATAAAAAAACAGAATACCCATGGTGATCCCTGCAGGTTTACTTAATTTTTTCGCAATGCTTTGTACCCAAATTTTATTTGACTTGATTAATCCTTTTCGGATTACAAAAATGAGAAGCCTACCTAAAAAATAAGAAATAAAAAGAATGCAAAGCGTGCCAATTGGTTTCCAGATTGGAGTATCCCACAATTGTACTCGTGCCCAATTGGGCATCATCCGGTCTAATTTTCTAGGACCATATTCGGCGTATAATGGCTCGATATTTTCAACCGTATTAGAAGAAATTAGCCAAAAAGCTCCATAATGTTTGTATTTAACTCGTTGCACGCGTAACACTATGTTTCTATTATTCAATTTTACCGCGCCAAAGGCTACACTTCGCCTAGGTTTACCCGCTACCGCTTTATTAGTTGTGGTTGAAAAATCTAATTGTCCGTCGGGTCGATCGGCCAGGTTATCCCAGTCAATCTTCACTCTTTGCTTGAGTACAAAATGAAATTTTTCGGCTAATATTGCAGCCTCTTCTATAGTCGTAGTTTTTGGTAATAGGTTTAAATTAAAGGTATATGCGGCTTCTTGGTATTTCCCTGCTTCGGCTTTGGTTAGAAAATGTTCTAATGCTGCTTGGGGGGTCTCTAAATTGATTTGATTTGGAGGAAGCCCTATGCTGATGTTAAGTCTGTCTAAAATGAAGTAAGCCTCATTGTATTTACTTATAGGGTTGGCTAAAAACTTACTCTTTGCGGTGTCTACTACAGATTTTGCTTCGGGCATATTGTAGATAGTGTCTTTATTTTTTTCGTTGCTTTGGGCAAAGGAAAAAATGGAATATAGTAGGAGGGATATTATGCTTAAATAAAAATTGTTTTTCATAGCCTCAAATTATCATTTTAGGCGCAAGCAATTTATTATAGAATTGTTAAAAAGATATTTTTAATCTTTTTTTAATAAAAAAAGCCGCTTTGAGAAGCGGCTTTAATGAAAAACATATGCTATTAGTTAAAAACAGTATTTATTTTCTTCAATTAACTTATTTGCAATTTCATTTCTAAGAGCAACAACATTAGGCATGTTTTGATATTTTGTAAATCTCTTTAAGCCCATAAGCATCATGCGTTGTTCATCGCCTTCGGCGAACGAAACGATACCTTCTTTTGCTTTTTGACTAATAATATCAACAGCGTTATATAGGTATAGTTTGCTCATAGCAATTTGTTCAGTTTGCTTTTCTTCACCATAACGCTTAGCATTTTTTTCGGTTCTTAAAATAGCAGACTCAGCCATATAAATTTCGATAAGTATATCCGCGGCAGCGAGAAGTAATTGTTGGTGTTCTTCTAATTGTGGTCCAAATTTTTGCACAGCACTACCAGCTACCATTAAAAATACCTTTTTAAGTTTGGCAATCATTTCTTTTTCCTCAGCAAACAGCTCGCTATAATCAGGTTTGTCGAACGAAGGTATACCAGTAAGTTCATCGGCTACAGCCATAGCTGGTCCCAATAAATCAAGGTGTCCCTTCATTGCCTTTTTAACCAACATACCCACAGCGAGCATTCGGTTAATTTCATTGGTTCCCTCATAAATTCGAGAAATACGGGCATCGCGCCAAGCAGACTCCATTGGGGTATCTGCAGAGAAGCCCATACCACCAAAAACTTGGATACCTTCATCACTACAGTTTTGAATATCTTCTGAGCAAGCTACCTTTAAGATGGAGCATTCAATAGCATATTCTTCAACACCTTTGAGTTCGGCTTCGGCGTGAGAATTTCCATCCGCTTGACGGATTGCGATGCGGTCTTCTATATTTTTTGCTGCACGATAGGAAGCCGATTCGCCCACGTAGGTAGAGGTTGCCATTTCGGCGAGCTTATATTTAATGGCTCCAAAATTGGCAATTGGTGTATCGAATTGTACACGCTCATTGGCATATTTTACCGCTCCTTCGGTTACTCTTCTTTGTGCGTCTAAACACGCCGCAGCTAATTTTATACGGCCTACATTTAAGGCATTCATCGCTATTTTGAATCCATTACCACGCTCTGATAGCATGTTTTCTACTGGTACTTTGGTCTCGTTAAAAAATACTTGTCGGGTAGAAGAGGAGTGAATTCCTAACTTTTTCTCTTCTTCGCCAAAACTAATACCATTTTCTGGGTCGTTTTCTACAATAAATCCGGTAATGTTTTTGTCATCTTCGATACGGGCAAAGACAATAAAAAGATTGGCAAATCCTGCATTTGATATCCACATTTTCTGGCCGCTGATGAGGTAATGCTTTTCGTCTTCAGTTAAAACAGCCTTTGTTTTACCCGAGTTAGCATCACTTCCTGCTCCAGGCTCGGTTAAGCAATATGCGCCAAACCACTCTCCTGTTGCAAGTTTAGGAACATATTTCTTTTTTTGCTCTTCGGTACCATACAAGGTTATGGGCATGGTACCAATACCTGTATGGGCTCCAAAAGCAGTAGCAATTGATCCTGTTGCTCCAGATATATAATCGCAAACCAGCATGGTAGAAACAAAGCCCATACCCAAACCGTCATATTCTTCGGGCACGGCTACTCCTAGAAAACCTAGCTCACCTAACTTTTTCATGATGTCTTCTGTGAGTTGGTAGTTTTTCTTTTCGAACTCCTCTTTTTTAGGCCAGATTTCGCGATCTACAAATTCTTTAACCGAATCTCGCATCATTTTTTGTTCCTCGGTAAAATCTTCGGGGGTAAAAACCGCTTCGCAAGGGGTTTCTTTTACTAAAAATTGACCTCCGCGAAGAATTTCTTTATTTTTTTCTGTACTCATGGTTTTTCTGTTTATTGTGTGTTGGTTTAATTTATAAATTCGTATACGCCAGCTGCTCCTTGCCCTGTTCCTACGCACATGGTCACCATACCATATTTGTTTTGAAGGTTTCTTTTACGCATTTCGTCAAATAGTTGTACACTTAGCTTTGCTCCAGTACAGCCCAATGGGTGCCCTAGAGCTATTGCGCCACCATTCACGTTTAAAATTTCTGTATTTAAATCTAATTCCCGGCTAACCGCTAAAGACTGTGAGGCAAAAGCTTCGTTTAACTCAATAAGCTCCATGTCTTGAAGGTTTAATCCTGCTTGCCTTAAAGCTTTAGGGATAGCCTTAACGGGACCTATTCCCATAATTCTTGGTTCTACACCAACGGCAGTGTAGCTTACTAAACGTGCTATTGGTTCAAGATTAAGCTCTTTGACCATTGCCTCGCTCATTACTATAGTAAAGGCCGCTCCATCACTAGTTTGTGAGGAATTTCCAGCAGTAACGCTTCCGCCTTGAGCAAAAACAGGACGCAATCTAGCCAAAGCTTCTTTAGAAGTATCTGCACGCGGACCTTCATCTTTATTTACGGTATACGTTTTTGTTTTCTTTTTGCCCTCTTCAACATAGGTTTCATCGATTCGTATAGGCACAATTTGTTCTTGAAACCTATCTTCTGCTTGTGCTTTTAATGCTTTTTGGTGTGAATTAAAGGCAAACTCATCTTGATCTTCACGCGAGACTTTATATTGATTAGCCACGGCTTCTGCGGTTAGGCCCATTCCCCAATAATAGTCTTCATTTCCTTCTTTTGCCACTTGATAATCGGGTACAGGTTTATATCCTCCCATGGGTATATAGCTCATGCTCTCTACTCCCCCGGCGATTATACAATCGGCATGACCACTTTGAATTTTTGCGGTAGCCATAGCAATCGTTTCCAATCCTGATGCGCAATAACGATTAACCGTTACGCCTGCCACATCTTCAATTTTAAGACCCATCAAAGAAACCAATCTACCCATATTTAGCCCTTGTTCGGCTTCGGGCATGGCGTTTCCTACGATGACATCATCTATTCTTTTTTTATCTAGGCTTGGAATTTGTTTCATCATATAATCGATGGTTTCGGCCGCCAATTCATCGGGTCTTTTGAACCGAAAAACACCTCGAGAAGATTTTCCTACTGCTGTTCTATACGCTTTTACTATGTATGCTGTTTTGTTCATTTCTTTCTATTTTTAATCGATTGATTTTTGCTACGCTTTTTTAAAGTTCCTACAATAGAATTTATAGGGTATCCTATAATTAGTTTCTAAGTGGTTTTCCTTTTTTAAGCATGTGTTGTAATCGCTCAAGCGTCTTTCTTTCTCCTGTAAGCGATAAGAATGCTTCACGCTCTAGGTCTAACAAATATTGCTCGCTAACTTTTGTAGCAGCCGATAAATCACCACCAGCCATTACATAAGCCAGTTTGTTAGCAATTTTTTTATCGTGTTCACTGATATAATTTCCAGCAAGCATTTGATCTGTTCCAACATAAAAGGCTCCTAAGGCCTGTTTACCTAAAACTTTAATATCTTGACGTTTTATAGGTTGTGTATAAGCATTTTCTGCCATTAACAAGGCTTGTTTTTTAGCAATAGCCAATTGTCGGTCTTTATTCACCACCACAATGTCTTTACCGGGTTGCAATATGTTTAAATCGTATGCTTCATAGGCAGATGTAGAAACCTTTGCCATACCAATGGTTAAAAAGTGTTCTCGCAGACGATTTAATTCTACATCGTCTTTTTGATAGGTATCTGCAGCTCTCAGCGTCATTTCTTTTGAACCGCCACCACCGGGAATTACACCAACTCCAAACTCAACTAAACCAATATAGGTTTCTGCGTGAGCTACTACTTTGTCGGCGTGAAGCGAAAGTTCACAACCGCCACCCAACGTCATATTATGTGGAGCTGCGACGGTGGGGATAGAAGAATAACGCATTCGCATCATAGTATCCTGAAAATACTTGATGGCCATATTTAGCTCGTCATATTCTTGCTCTACCGCCATCATGAAAATCATTCCGATATTAGCACCTACAGAGAAATTTTGTCCGTTATTAGCCACAACAAGCCCTTGGTATTCTTTCTCAGCTAGATCAATCGCTTTATTTAATCCGTCAAGAACATCACCTCCAATAGAATTCATTTTACTTCTAAACTCTACATTTAAAATACCATCGCCTAAATCCTCAACGATTACTCCGCTATTTTTAAATACAGCTTTGGCATCTCTTATATTGTCTAAAATAATAAACGCATCTTGACCAGGTACTTGCTGCATTTTTTTATTAGGAATATCGTAGAAGTAGGTATTACCGTCTTTTACCGTATAAAATGAATCGTATCCAGCTTCAAGCATTTCATTTACCCAATTTGCAGGTTGTATGCCTTGTTCAGCCATCATTTTTATTCCTTTTTCAACACCAATGGCGTCCCAGATTTGAAATGGCCCGTGTTCCCAACCAAACCCGGCTTGCATCGCATCATCAATTTTATAAAGCTCATCGGTAATCTCGGGAATGCGGTTAGATACATAAGCAAAAAGAGCCGCAAAATTTTTACGGTAAAATTCTCCAGCCTTGTCTTTTCCTTTTATCAGAACTTCAAAACGATCGGCAACGCGATCAATTGTTTTTGTAAGCTCTAAAGTAGCAAAAGAGGCACGTTTGCGATCTCGGTATTCGAGTGTATTAAGGTCAAGTGATTTGATTTCACTAGAGCCATCTTTCTTTTTTTCTTTTTTATAGAACCCCTGGCCAGTTTTACTACCTAGCCATTTGTTTTCCATCATGGTTTTTATAAAGTCAGGAAGTTTAAAGAGATCGTGTTGTTCATCGTGGGGTACGTTTTCATAAAGACCATTGGCTACGTGAACCAAAGTATCTAGCCCTACCACGTCTACTGTTCTAAAAGTAGCCGATTTTTGCCTACCGATAACCGGTCCAGTTAGTTTATCAACCTCTTCAATAGTCATATCCATTTCTTTCACGATATGAAACAGGCTCATAATGCTAAAAATGCCAATACGGTTACCTATAAATGCCGGTGTATCTTTGGCTATAACCGATTTTTTGCCGAGGAATTTTTTGCCATATTCGTTTAAAAAAGCAATTACTTCTGGCTTCGTATTTGGCCCTGGAATGATTTCGAAGAGACGTAAATATCGTGGTGGATTAAAAAAGTGAGTACCACAAAAATGTTGTTGAAAATCTTCACTTCTGCCTTCATTCATAAATTTTATAGGGATTCCAGAAGTATTTGAAGTAATTAAAGTGCCAGGTTTTCTGTGTTTTTCTATATTATCAAAAACTTGTTTTTTTATGTCTAGTCGTTCTACAACAACTTCTATAATCCAATCAACTTGATTTATAAGCTCTATATCGTCCTCTAAATTTCCCGTTTGTATTCTTTTAGCGAATTCTTGATGATAAATGGGGGAGGGCTTGGATTTTAATGCGTTTTTTAGGGCTTCATTTACAATACGATTTCTAACCGTTTTATTTTCTAAACTTAAGCCTTTCTTCTTTTCATGTTCGTTTAGCTCTCGAGGTACAATATCGAGCAGTATAACTTCCACTCCTATATTGGCAAAATGGCAAGCAATAGCGCTTCCCATAATCCCAGAACCTATAACTGCAACTTTTTTAATTGTTCTTTTCATCATCATTTTGAAGGAATTTGTTTTTTATAAATTTTTTTATTGTTGATCAAGTCCATAATTGTTTGGGCAACTCTGCTAAAAGTGTCCAAATCTTCTTGATTTATTTCGCGATGTACTGCCTCATCAAACTTAAGCACCACCTGCTTTGAAAAGGTGCGCATTTCTTTACCAAAATCGGTTAATTGAATAAGGACACTTCTACCATCCTCTGGATTTTTTTCGCGGACTATTAATCCTTTATCTTCCATACTTCTTAAAGTACGGGAAAGACTCGTTGCCTCCATGCCCATTTTGGGACCTAAAGAGGTAGAAGGTGTCCCTTCCTCAGGATCAATATTTAATAGGGCAAATCCAGTCGCCATGGTGCTTCCTTTTTTACTAGCTTCTTCATTGTACATCTTGGCTACCGCAATCCAAGTGGCTCTTAAGAGGTAATCGATTGTTTTTTCTTTCATAGGGTAATTGGTTCTCTCAAAGATAATAAAAAAATATTATGCACGCATAGTATATGGATAAATTATTAGGCTCTTGGTCTGAGAAATTTAGGAAATTAATTTCATTTAAAACAGAGGTAAAACAATTTTATTAGTTCGAGGATTGAAAAGGAATAAATAGAGATTTCCCTATGTTAAAGAGCGATTATAGGTTAGCGGGCCAGATGATGGGTGAATGATAATGGAAAGGAATGTAAAAATAAGTAATTTTTTAGCTTTTATTTTTCTACAAATTTAGGGGTAACAGCATTTTTAGTAAAATTTAAACCCGTTTAATTAAACGGGTTTATAATGCTGTTTTTGCTGAATTTTTATTTTTTAATCGCTATAGCAGTTTCAATTAACAATCTTAAAACTGATAGATTTGGTTGTATAAGTTTTGATACTTTTCCTTGATTTGTTTTCGTTTCATTTTCATGGTAGGAGTAAGGTGACCGTCTTCAACCGTCCATGTATCTGGTGTAAGGCGAAACGCTTTTATCTGTTCCCATTTTCCAAATTTCTTATTATAGAAATCAATTTCTTGTTGTATGCGTTCTTGTACCATTGTAGATTGCGCAATAGATGCTTGATCATTACCTAAATCAATAGATTTTCTTTTAGCCCAATCAGTTATAAATTCAAAATTTGGTTGTATTAAAGCCGCGGGCATTTTTTCGCCGTCACCAATTACCATGATTTGCTCTATGAATCGAGATTGTTTCATGGTGTTTTCAATGATTTGGGGAGCCACATATTTCCCACCCGAAGTTTTAAACATCTCTTTTTTACGATCTGTAATCTTTAAAAAGCCTTCTGCATCAATTTCTCCTATATCTCCCGTACAAAAATATTCACCTTGCATAACTTCTTTAGTTTTTTCGGTATCTTTATAATATCCAAGCATTACCTGCGGCCCTTTGATAAGAATTTCGCCATCTTCGGCAATTTTTACTTCTGTTTCTGGAATTGGTTTTCCTACTGTACCAATTTTAAATCCGCGGTCACGGGTATCATTCACCGCAATTACCGGTGAAGTTTCAGTTAAGCCATAGCCTTCCATCACTTTAATATTTGCAGCATTAAATACACGTGCTAGTCGTGGTTGAAGGGCTGCACTTCCAGAAGCAATAACTTTTAGTTGACCACCTAGAGCTTCTTGCCATTTACTAAAAATTAATTTACGTGCAATGTTGAGTCTAAATTCATACCACCAGCCATTTTCTTCATAGGGTTCAAAAGCTAAACCTAAATCTACGGCCCAATAAAATAGTTTCTTTTTAATCCCACTAAGTTCAGACCCCTTGGCAATGATTTTGTCATATACTTTTTCAAGCAAACGCGGTACCGCCGACATTACATGAGGCTGTACTTCTTTTAAGTTGTCACTAATTTTATCAATAGACTCGGCATAATATATACTTACCCCATTGTATTGATACATATATAAAAGCATACGCTCATAAATATGACATACGGGTAAAAAACTAATTGCTTTTTGAATTCCCTCATCCATAGGAAGTCTCGTAGAACTATTTAGAGCATTGCTTACAATGTTTTTATGCGAAAGCATAACCCCTTTAGGTTTTCCCGTTGTACCTGAAGTATAAATAATGGTAGCTAAATCATTTTCATCTATCTTCTGCTTTATTTCTTCTACTTGCTGCTGATTGCTTTCATCTGAACCTAAATCTAAGACCTCTTGCCAATTCTGGGCGCCCGCAATTTCGTCAAAGGTATAAACAGCTTTTAAATGTGGTACTTTGTCTCGAATCTTTTCAATTTTATCAAGTACTTCTTTATCTGATGCAAAACAATATATGCTTTCACTATGATTAAGAACATACGCATATTCCTCTTCAGAGATGGTTGGGTAAATGGGCACATCTTGCGCTCCTATTTGTAAAACACCAATATCTACAATATTCCATTCTGTACGATTATTGGTAGAGATAATAGCAATTTTATCGTTTGGCTTTACACCCATTTTGAGCAAGGCCCTACTGATTTGATTTGCCTTGTCTAAGTATTCTTTAGTAGAAGTTTCAATCCATTTTCCATTTTTCTTGGTGATTAACGCTGCTTTCAAGTTGTATTTTTCCAGTTGGTAAGCAGGAAAATCAAAAAGTCTTTTTACCGATGTCATAGTCTATAAGATAAAATTGTCTATTGCAAAATAGTAAATTAACTCGGTAATTTTATTTTCTGTGTCTAAAAAAAATTATGTTTTTATAAAATCGGCCAGATTTTATGATAATAATCAGATGATAAAAACAATATTTAAAATGGACATTTCTTAAAATACCCTGGTTATTTTTTTAACCAGGGTTTAATAATTTTCATTTATTTGTTAAGTTCTCGTGTTAACCAACCGCTTTTACTTGCAGTGACAATGGCATATGGGGTAATCCAAAATAATGTAAAGGCATAAAATAAACTATAAGGGTAAGCCCAAACCGACTCTTTAAAATTATGCTTTTTAGCAAAAAACAAAGCTTGTATGCTTGAAAAAATAAGTACACCCAATAGAGTTGAGGTTAAAAATACCAAAGGGTAACTAATTACTAAAAAAAGCATTAATAAAATCAATGGGTAGGCCATAATTATTTTTAACCATTGATGGAGTAAGAGCAGACGAGGTCCTAATTTCCCGGAATTTCTAAAATGAGTGAATGCAAATTTACTCATTGCGATGTTTTCGCGTACGTTACTACGTTCCCAGCGAATAAACATTTTATATAAATTTTTATAACGTTCGGGAATATTGGTATATACCCAAGCATCTTTTTGAAATTTAACCGTATAGCCTTGCTTTAAAATCATATTTGTCATAGCTCGATCTTCTCCGATCGTAGAGGGTTTTCCCATAAAAGTTTGATTGATCCAGCTATCTAAACAATTCATAACTGCTTTTCTACGGTAGGCCGATAAAGCTCCTGGTGTACATAGCACGCTACCCAAAACACTTTGCGCAGAACGTACAAACTCAAAACTAAACGCAAAACTCACGTGTAGCATTTTGGGTATAAGCGCTTGGTCTTTATTGAGTACTTTTACATTTCCTGCCACGGCACCGCAGGTGGGATTATCAATAAACGGACTCACCATTTGTCGTAAAGTATCTTCTTTTACTACCGAATCGCTATCTACTGTTATAAATATTTCACCCGTTGCCAAATGAAACCCACGGTAAAGCGCTTGCCGTTTTCCTTGGTTGACTCCTTGTCTCAATAACTGAATGCGTTCGCCTAAAGCTTGCTTGGCTTTTATCATCCAGTCGTAGGTGTCGTCTTGGCTGCCATCATCTATGGCTATTATTTGAAGTTTTTCGGCGGGATAGTCACTATTTACCAAACTATGTAGCGTTTTATAAACCAAACTTCCTTCATTATAAGCAGGCACAATAACCGTACATTTTGGTAATTCACGATTAGAAGAAGGCGGCACAGGTTCGTACTTGAGGTATAAAACGAATAAATAAATTAAAAAACTGATGTTAAGGCCCAACAATGCTAAGCCAATTATCCAAATGCTTTTTCCAAATAGATTTTGAATTCGACTCAGGTGTATTGCTTCAAAGTAATCGTTAAAATAAATGTTTGAAAATAATGCAAGCAAAAGTAATAAAGAGGTAATGCCAATTACCATTGCCGCTTTAAGTGATTTTTTTGGTGAGGATTCTTTTGGCTTGGATTGATAAGCCGAATCTTGTTTTCTTTTCTCTTTCATTTTGTTTCTTTTTTGAAAAGAGAATATTCAATAGGCTTGCCGTAGTTGTTTTTAATTGTTTATCAGTAAGTTAGTGGTAATGGTGGTTTTGTGAATTGTGGTTTTTTTCTACAATTGTGTGGATTGTATACCAAAAACGCAGGGTTTTTACCCTGCGTTTTATTACAAATAATTATGAAATAAATTTATTTTTTTTCTAACCATTTACGCGCATTTACAAAAGCTTCTAACCACGGACTTACTTCGTCTTTGCGGTCTTTAGGGTAATGTGCCCAATTCCAACTAAAGGTTGAGCGCTCTAAGTGCGGCATCATTACCAAATGGCGTCCAGTTTCATCGGTTAACATAGCCGAGTTAAAATCAGATCCGTTAGGATTTGCAGGATAGGCATCATAAGCATATTTTCCTACTATATTATAGCGGTCTTCAGCATACGGGAAACTAAATTTACCTTCGCCATGTGCCGCCCAAATTCCTAAGGTACTACCGCTTAAACTCGATAGCATAACCGATTGGTTTTCTTGAATAGTTACCGAAGTAAAATTGCATTCAAATTTATGCGAGTCGTTATGTAGCATTTTTGGCTTCTGCTCGTGATGTGGATTAATTAATCCTAATTCTATAAATAACTGGCAACCGTTACATACGCCTAAAGACAAAGTATCTTCTCTGTCAAAAAACTTTTTCAAAGCAGTATTAGCTTTTTCGTTGTATAAGAAGGCTCCAGCCCATCCTTTTGCACTACCCAGTACATCCGAATTTGAGAACCCTCCTACTGCGGCTATAAATTGAATATCCTCTAAATTTTCTCTACCCGAAATCAAATCGGTCATATGCACATCTTTAACATCAAAACCAGCCAAATGCATAGCTTGCGCCATTTCGCGCTCAGAATTAGAGCCTTTTTCGCGTATAATGGCGGCTTTAATACGAGGTTTGTCGTTAACTATGTGGGGTTTTTTACCGGTAAAATGCTCGGGAAACCTAAAATTTAAAGCTTGATTTTTATAATTTTCAAAGCGTTCTTGAGCTTTTTGTTTGCCACTTTGTTCTTGATCTAATAAATAACTGGTTTTATACCAGGTATCTCTATAAGTACCTATATCAAAATTTAACTGTGTGTCGAAGTGTTTGATTGCGAGCTCGGCTGATGTGCTTACTTCTCCTATTTTAAAGAACTCGACCTTATGTTTTTCTAGAATCGCTTCCGCGGAAGCATTTTTAGTCTGAAAAACAACACCCGCATTTTCATTGAAAAGGGTTTTGATTAAATCACTTTCTTTTAAATTGCTAAGGTTGATTTGTGCTCCTAAATCTTGATCTGCAAAACACATTTCGAGTAATGTGGTGAGTAGTCCGCCTGAGGCTACATCGTGCCCTGCAACGATTAAATTTTGTCTGATTAAATCTTGCAGTGCATTAAACATGTTTTTAAACTGGGTGCTATCTTGAATACTTGGAGCATTTTGTCCCACTTTATTTAGTATTTGAGCAAACGAAGACCCTCCTAATTTAAAGGAGTCTTGACTCATATTCATGTAGTAAATACTACCAGCGTTTTTTTGTAGCACGGGTTCAACTACTTGTTGAATGGCGTTGCAATGTGCGGCAGCCGAAACAATAACTGTACCTGGAGATAGAACCGATTTATCTTTATAATTTTGCTTCATCGATAAAGAGTCTTTACCCGTAGGTACATTTATACCTAAATCGATTGCAAATTCAGAAAGCGCCTCAACAGCTTCATACAGTCGAGCATCTTCACCGGGGTTATTACAGGGCCACATCCAGTTGGCCGATAGCGAAACCGATTTTAGATCTTTTTCTAAAGGAGCCCATACCATATTGGTTAAAGCTTCGGCAACTGAGTTTTTAGCTCCGGCTACGGGGTCGATTAAACCTGAGATAGGAGAGTGCCCAATGCTTGTGGCCACACCGTGTTTACCCTTATAATCAAGTGCCATAACACCAAGGTTGTTTAAAGGTAATTGCAATGCGCCTACCGTTTGTTGTTTGGCTACCTTCCCGGTAACACAACGGTCAGCTTTATTGGTTAACCAATCTTTACAAGCAACAGCTTCTAACTGCAATACCTGCTTGGCATACTCATAAACCTTATCGGCTTGATAATCTACTTCTTGGTAATTGGCCTTTATGCTATTATCTTGCATGACTGTTTTTGGGGAGCTTCCAAACATATCGGCTAAGGCCAGATCCATAGGTTTTTGTTTTGAATTACTCCCTTCAAAGGTAAATTGGTGATTATTGGTAACCTCACCAACCGTATACATAGGAGAACGCTCTCGCAAAGCTACTTCTTCTAAAATTTTTATATTTTCTTGGCCAATTACCAGTCCCATTCTTTCTTGTGACTCGTTACCGATAATTTCTTTGGCCGAAAGGGTAGGGTCTCCAACAGGAAGTTTGTCTAAATCTATTTTACCTCCTGTTTCTTCTATTAATTCACTTAGGCAATTTAAATGTCCGCCAGCTCCGTGATCGTGAATAGAAACAATAGGATTAAAATCGGCTTCAACCATTCCACGAATGGCATTAGCAGCCCTTTTTTGCATTTCTGGATTAGAGCGTTGTATCGCATTTAACTCGATACCGCTACTAAAATCTCCGGTATTGGCCGATGAAACAGCAGCCCCTCCCATGCCAATGCGATAGTTCTCACCCCCAAGAATAACAATTTTGTCATCATTTTTTGGGGTGTCTTTTAAAGCCTGTTCTTTCTTACCATAACCAATTCCTCCGGCTAACATTATAACCTTATCATAACCCAGAGTTTGCTCGTTTTCTTCGTGCTCAAAAGTAAGAAGCGAGCCAGCGATAAGCGGCTGACCAAATTTATTACCAAAATCTGATGCGCCATTAGAGGCTTTTATAAGAATATCTTTTGGGGTTTGGTATAACCAATCTCTTTGGGGGATTTCATTTTCCCAACTTTTTTGGTCATTCAAACGACTGTAGCTAGTCATATAAACAGCGGTTCCTGCCAGCGGTAAAGAGCCTTTACCTCCGGCTAGTCTGTCCCTAATTTCTCCTCCACTTCCAGTTGCAGCCCCATTAAATGGTTCTACGGTGGTAGGAAAGTTGTGGGTTTCTGCTTTTAAGGAAATTACAGAATCAAATTCTTTTTGGGTGTAAAAATCGGGTTGGTGAGCGGTTTTGGGTGCAAACTGTTCTACACGAGGCCCAGAAATAAAAGCAACATTGTCTTTGTAGGCAGAAACAATATCATTTGGATTTTTCTCAGATGTTTTTCTAATTAGCTTAAACAACGACTCCGCTTTTTCTTTACCATCAATAATAAATGTGCCGTTAAAAATTTTATGTCTACAATGTTCTGAATTGACTTGCGAAAAGCCAAATACTTCAGAATCGGTTAAAGGTCTTTCTAATTTCTCGGAAAGTTTTTCTAAATAAGTTACTTCTTCCGCATTTAGCGCTAAACCTTCTTCTTCGTTAAACTTTTGAATATCTTTAATCTCAATGATGCCTTGTGGCTTTACATCAATGTCAAAAATAGACTGATTTAAAGTATCATATTTTTGAGAAAGCATGGGGTCCACCTGGCTTGCCAATTCTTCGGCTATAAATTCTTCGATACGGAGTATTCCCGTAATCCCCATATTTTGAGTTATTTCAACGGCGTTGGTGCTCCAAGGGGTAATCATTGCCGCACGAGGGCCTATAAAGCTTGCTTCAATTTGCTTATTTTCAAGCATAGGTTGTTCGCCAAATAGCCAGCTTAATTTTTCTAAATCTTGGGGAGGCAAGTTTTGTTTGGTGTGTACCGCATAAATTTTGTCTGATGCTTGCCCAAAAAAAGTTATCATAGTAAAAAGTTAAATAATGTGTTGTGTAATGTCTTGCAAATTTACTTTTTTAAAAATATTTGTAGTTAAAAATTTAAATATTAAATCGGGTTTTTTTAATTTTAAAGGTAACATCAATTTAAGTTGAATGCAGATGGGATGGAAATCGGTAAATTTAGAAATTGAATTAAGGAAGAACAGAGAAAAAAATCCTCTTTTTAATCAACATCTAGAAGCCATTAAGAAACATTTGGAATTAGAAATTTCAAAAGATGAACAAATTAAAAAGCGCCTACTTACAAATCACTCACAAGAAAAAATAAATCGCTTAAATTTTGATGAGTTGGATTTAGACAGAATTTTTCATCAAGAACATATAAAATCTATATGTACCACTTATAGGTTGCGTTTTTTGCCTAGTTTTTATTATAAAAAAAGGCTTCCTCAAGAAGTTTTAATTAGGATTAAAGCTTTAGAGCAGCAGCATCAAATTGAACTGAACGGTTTTAAAATTATGGCTCCTGCTTCCTGGTTTAAATTGAGAAATGCCGACGACCCTCTACTTTTTGTTCCGTTAGGAAACGGATACTATTATTTGGTGCATAAATGGGGAAATGATTTGAATACATTTCGAAAGCTGTTGATGTGGCCGTTAAAGAGCTTAGAAAATTTTTTACTTTTATTGGCTGCTGTTAGTCTGCTTTTGGGCAATTTAATTTCATTGGCCATATTTGATACAGGAATAGATTTTTTCAAAACCGGAATTTTAAGCTTATTTATTTTTAAATGGATAGCTGGTCTTGCTTTGTTTTACGGATTTAAAATGGGTAAGAATTTTAATGCGGCCGTTTGGGATAGTGCTTATTTCAATGCTTAAAATAAAAAAGCCATTAGTTAAAATGTAACTAATGGCTTTTTTGTGCAATTAAATTAAGGATTAATTTAAAATTAGCTTTTTAATTACGCGTTGCTGCTGACTTTTAATTTCAAACAGATAGATACCTGCTTCTAATTGAGGAAGTTTTATATTTTTAGCATTTGCGTTTTGTTTATTTAGAATTAACCTTCCATTTAAATCGTAAAGAGCATAATCATAGTTTTTGGCATTGCTAAGCTCAACAAACAGCACTCCATTATAGTTGGGGTTGGGATAAATTTGCGCTTGTAAACTTGTAGCAGACAAACCAGCGGTTGCTTTAGCGGTAATAGTAAAACTATCTACCGTCCAACGCGTAGCATCTTCACCATTGGTAGTGTCATATTTAAAGGCTAAGTAAGCGTTACCTGCGATTCCTTGAATATCGATATTACTAAAAGTATTCTCTTCAATCGTACTACCGCTTCCACTAAACATCGGAATATTTACATTAGGTACAGGTGTCCAGGTGGCATTACTAGGTGTACTTCCTGGTGTGTAATCTGTACTATATACTAAATTCAAAGGCGTATTTCCAAAAGTTGCTGCAGTGAAAAAGCTAAGTTGAGCCTGACTTAAATTACTAAAGTCTATAGGACTATCTGTGATCAACCAATCAAGACTTGGGTATTGCTGACCATTTGCATAGGCATTCATTTGGTAAGCTCCTGAATTATTTTCGCCGTATTGAGCAAGGCACTCCCAATCTTGAGCGCTCTGTTCTGAAACGCTTATAAAATTAAGATTATTGCAGTTTTCAAAATCTTCACTAAAGATGATAACTGGTGCATCTAGTGTGGTAACGTTTACAGCATTACTTGCGGCAGAAACGTTGCCGTATGCATCTAATGCTTTAACTATAAAACTATAAGTGCTTTGCGGATTCAAATTGGTAACGGTAGCTTGTGTATTAGCTGTAGTTTGAACAATTTGATTGTTTTCTTCAATTTGGTAACTGGTTACCCCAACATTATCTGTAGCAGCGGTCCAGTTTAGTATTACACTATTTGAAGTAATATTGCTTGCCGCTAAATTTGTTGGTGCGGTAGGGGCTTGATTGTCTGGATTCGGATTCCAGATTTGATTTACCCAAGCAGGATTATCGATATATGGGTTACGGTTTCCCTGAAAGTTGAAAGCGGCATTGTTGCGATCTATTTCTTTTTGAGAAACAGGATCGTTATTGTGCCATTCTAAAAGCATAGCCAACACCCAATCTTCAAAAACTTGAGTTGAGGTTCCATTTAAAGCTACATCACTTTGGGAGGTGTTGTTTTCCCATCCTGCAATTTGACTCTCATAGCGGGTAGCCATATAAAACCAAACTCTTGCAACATCACCCTTAAACTCGTCAATAGGTTCAAAAACAGTGCCGTTGTATGCATTAGGATGGTTGTAGGTATTATTTCCTTTTTTTGATCCGTTTTGCGACGTCCAACTTGCGTTACTAACTTCCCCAAAAGAGAAATTTCCTCGTTGCCCATTTACGTAACCATCAGTAGGGTAGATATGGTGAATGTCTGTATACATTGGCGATTGGTCATTAAACCAACTCTTCGGGAATAAATGTTCTCTGTTATAACAAGAACTTTCACCGCTGTAATTCCCGCATTGGTCTGACCCAAATACGAAATTATAGGGGTCTGTGCTGCTTGGGTTTTCTGAGTAAATATCTAAAACACTACCATCGTTTTCATAATAGGTGTCTACATCAGAGGTTTGGTAAGCCGTCCATAATGCGCCATAACTTTGCGCATTGTGACCGCTACTAATAATTAGACTTAATTCGGTTTTTAGTGCAAAGCCTGTTTTGCCTTGCGTACTGCTGTAATATCCTGCAGGCGCTTGTGCGTTTACCAAAAATCCGATTGCTAAAAAGCTAAGAAGTAAAAGTTTTTTCATTTCTATTTTTTAATTAAACGTGCCATATAAAATCCGTCATAACCGGATTCGTAACTTAAAATTATTTTTTGGTCCTCTAGAGTAAAGTCTTTTCCTGCCTCAGAATTCAAGAAAAATTCGACTTGTTGCTGATTTTCGGAAGGGAGTATAGAGCAGGTTGCATAGACCAATTTTCCTCCTGACTTCACTATTTTTGAATAATTATTTAATATTTCGCGTTGAACGGATTTAATTTCATCTAGGAACTCGGGTTGTAATTTCCATTTTGTGTCAGGATTCCGGCTCAGTACACCTAAGCCACTACAAGGAGCATCAATCAAAACACGATCGGCTTTTTGGTGCAGTTTTTTGATAACCTTATTGTTTTCAATAGTTCTGGTTTCAATGTTGTGAGCACCGGCTCGTTTAGCTCTTCGTTTTAATTCTTTTAATTTATTACCGTAAATATCTAGCGCAATAATCTGGCCTTTATTTTCCATTAGTGCTGCTAAGTGTAGAGATTTTCCGCCAGCTCCCGCACAAGTGTCAACTACGCGCATACCAGGTTCAACTTGCAAAAATGGAGCCACCAATTGCGAAGAAGCATCTTGCACCTCAAAGAAACCATTTTTGAAGGCTTGGGTTTTAAAGACATTGGTTCTTTCTTCAAGCACCAAGGCATCGGGGTAATTTTGAATGCTGCGAGCTTCAATTTCTTCTTGAAATAGAAGGTCGCGAAGGTTTTTTGAATCTGTCTTAAGCTTGTTGGTACGTAAAACTACTGGAGCAGTTTTATTGAGCGAGGCAATTTCTTTAGACCATTTTTCTTCGCCCATTTCTTGAACCGCAACTTGATCTAACCAGTCTGGTATAGACTCTCTATAAACACGAATTTGAGAGAGCTCGTCGAACTTACCTTTGATTCGTCTTGTAGGGGTGTCTTCTAGTTGCTTCCAGTCTGGTAAAGCGATTCCTTTTAAGGTTGCCCATACCGCGAATAACCTAAATAAATTAGGCCTGCTGTAAGGTTCTTTAACTTCTGCAATTGCGGCATAAAGTCTTTTCCAGCGTACAATGTCGTAAACGGTTTCGGCTATAAAACTGCGGTCTCTTGATCCCCAACGCTTATCTCTTTTTAATGTGTTAGCCAGTTCTTTATCTGCATATTTGCCTTCATTAAATACCAAATTCAGGGTGTCTACTACGGCAAAAACAAGATTTCTGTGTAATCTCATAGATTGAAATTTAGCTTGCAAAGTTACGTAATTTTATAAGGGAATAATCTTATATTTGAATATAAATACCAAGTTATGAAGTATATCTCCCTCTGTTTAATGGCATTTTTATGTTTTTCATGCGTGAAAGTTTCTCAAAACCAACAGAGACCACATGTTTATACGAAGGTGAAAATTGAATCGGTTTTAGATCGGGATATTAGTATTCGCGCATTGAATGTGAATGATCAACATATTTTTTATGGTTGTGATAAGGGAGAATTTGGCTATTTAAACACGGCAGACCATTCGATTGCATATATTGGGGGAGTAGAGTTTAATGGTAACCCACCAGAATTTAGAGCCATTGCCCATACCGGTCAAGCCGATTTTATTTTAAGTGCTGGTAACCCAGCTCTATTATATAAAGTAAATTTTTTTGGTAAGCGTAGGTTAGTACACCAAGATAGTACAGTAGGAATTTTTTATAATGCATTAGCTTTTTGGAATGATCAAGAGGGGCTTGCCCTTGGAGATCCTGTTGATAATTGCTTACGGCTTTTAATTACCCGAGACGGGGGTGACTCTTGGAATCCTGTTCAGTGCAATCAATTGCCTTTTTATATACCGGGCGAAGCTGGTTTTGCAGCAAGCAACACCAATATTCATATTAAAGGAAATAAAGCCTGGGTAGTTACCGGAGGGGCTGCGGCGAGGGTTTATTTTACCAACGATAAGGGAACAACGTGGAAGGCTTATGACACACCTATAGTCTCGGGAAAAGCCACCCAGGGAATTTATAGCGTAGATTTTTACAATGAAGATTTAGGCGTAATCGTTGGTGGTGATTATACGCAACCAAATCAAATGCATAATAACAAAGCAATTACTTTTGATGGTGGTAAAAGTTGGCAGGTTATAAGTGATCAGGCTTTACCGGGATACAAAAGTTGCATTAAGTTTATTCCAAACTCAGGCGGACAAGAAATGGTGGCGGTAGGTTTTACAGGAATTGCTTATTCTAGTGATTTCGGTAAAACGTGGAAACAACTAAGCGATGAAGGCTTTTACACGCTATCATTTTTAAATGAGTATACCGCATATGCCGCCGGAAAAGGTGGAATAAAGAAAATTGTTTTTCTAGAAGAATCGATGGATTAATGAATTATTTGCTTTTTAGCTTTTTCAATAAATCACGATGAAAATCGCGTTCGACTTTTTTTAAATGTAAAATCTTTTTGGATGGTATTACGCCTTTCAATTCATTGACAAAATCTTCCTTTAATTGTGCACTTTGCATTTTTAAATCAATATATTCGTCTAATAAAGCGCTAGCGGTGGCTTCGTCTATCTCATCGATTAAATCAAGTCCATTTTTAACGGCGCACCATTTTTCGTCATAAAGTTTATCGTTCTTGGCTTCATATTTACGATAAATCGGCCAGAACTTTTCAGCTTCTTGACTGCTTAAATTTAATTCTTCTGTGATAAAGGCTACTTTAAGCGATTCTATTTTTTTCTCTTCAGAATTATCTTGACTCCATGCCAAGAAGGTAGATGACAAAACAAAAACAATACAGAAAATGAGTTTTTTCATGGTTCTAAATAGCTTAAAAATTCTTGGTTTTTATCAACATAGTTGAGAATTGTTTGTTCAGAAATACTGATATTTTCTATTGACCGATTTACATCGGGATATATAGTTTCTAAATCTTCATTAAAATCAGATTCAAATAAAGATTTTTCTAAATAGGATTCAAGGGCTAACGGATCTATTTGCGACCTATAATCTCCTCTTGAAAACCAATTTGAATTGACTAGGAAGACTATAGCTAATGCAGCCGCCACAGCAACATAAGGTAATGTTTTTTGAACACTAAGGAGAATTACCGATTTCTTATTGTTTCGTGGTAAATCAATAGTGAGTTTTTCAAAATAGTAGGGAGGTGTTTGATACCCGTGACCATTATGGGTATTACCTAAATTTAACGACTCTTGCGGTACCTGCTCCTCTGTAGAGGATTTATCTGGGAAGACAACGTGAAAATCTTCAAAGTAGTTTTTAGGAACTTTGAAACCAGCAGCCTTATATTTATTTTTTGAGGTATCCATTTAGTCTTTAGACTTTAATGTGTATTAAAGGTTTGATTGCGCGCTAAAAATTCTTTTATTTTTTGAACAGCATGATGATAATTTGATTTTAAGGCTCCTTCACTTACCTCTAATATTTCTGCGATTTCCTTGTATTTTAAACCTTCGAAGTAATGCATTATGAATACTTGTTGTTGCTTTTGAGGTAAACTGTTAACCGCTTTTTGTAATTTTAATTGAATTTCATCACCATCGAAGTAAATATCGGCTTTTAAGTTCTCAATAAGCGCCTCTTGTAGTTCTTGACTAGAGATATTTAGGCGTTTTGCCTTTTTATTTAAGAAAGTAATGGCCTCATTAGTGGCAATACGGTACATCCAACTATAAAGTTTGCTGTCACCTTTAAAATTATGAATGTATCGATATACTTTTACAAAAGTATTCTGCAAGACATCGTGCGCATCATCATGATTCTTAACCATATGCCGGACGTGCCAGTAAAGCGGTTCTTTATAAAGGTCTACCAACTGTTTAAAAGCTTGTTCCGCTTCTGCACGAGAAGCTTTGAGTGCTTTAACAATATGGCTTTCCTCTGGTGTTAGCATGGCCTATTCAAAAGATTGCATTTCGACTAAATTTTTATAAACTCCTTGAGCAGCTAATAAATCTTGGTGTTTACCCTGCTCTACAATCTCGCCTTGTTTCATAACCACAATTAAATCGGCGTTTTGAATAGTAGAAAGACGGTGTGCAATTACAATTGAGGTGCGATTTAGCATCATATTTTCTAGTGCTTTTTGTACCAACTGCTCGCTCTCGGTGTCTAGAGCCGATGTGGCTTCGTCTAAAATCATTATTGGCGGATTTTTTAGTACTGCCCTAGCAATAGAAAGTCGTTGTTTTTGGCCTCCGCTTAGTTTACCTCCAGCGTCACCAATATTGGTATGAATGCCTTCAGGTAGATCAGAAACAAATTCCCAAGCATTGGCAATTTTTAAAGCGGCAATTACTTCCTCTTCACTGGCATCAGGTTTGCCTAATGTAATATTGTTGTAAATGCTATCATTAAATAAAATGGAGTCTTGGGTTACCATTCCCATTAATCCGCGTAAGCTCTTCTTTTGAATATTTTTAATATTCACTCCATCAACTAGAATTTCACCTTGATCAATATCATAAAAACGAGTGATTAAATTGGCTATGGTGCTTTTGCCACTTCCAGATTGTCCCACTAAGGCAACTGTCTTACCCTTTTGAACCTCGAGATTAAAATTTTTGAGTACTTGTTTTTTATCATAACCAAAAGATAGGTTGTTGATTTGAATACCTTGATCAAAACTGTCTTTTTTAAGGCTATTGGGTTGATCTTTTAAAATTGCCTCATTTTCAATTATTTCTAAAACGCGATCTGCTGCAGCATTACCTCTTTTAACCGCATACGATGCTTTGCTAATGGCTTTGGCAGGAGTTAAAATATTGTATGCCAGCCCCATATAGGTTATAAAGGTTGCCCCGTCTAAATTACCGTCTATAATCACCATTTTTCCGCCATACCAAAGTAAAATGGCAATAACAATAATACCTAAAAACTCACTGGTTGGTGAGGCTAGATTTTGTCTGTGCATGAGACTATTTGAAAAATTGTATAGCCTGTTGGTGGTATTTTCAAATTTTTTACCAAATCGCTCCTCAGCATTAAAGGCTTTGATAATTTTTAGTCCCGAAAGGGTTTCTTCCAAATTAGATAAAACTTGGCCACGCTCACGTTGAACATCATCTGATTTTTTCTTCAGTTGCTTTCCGATTAACGAAATAATATAGCCTGAAAGAGGAATAAAGATAAAAACAAATAGCGTAAGTTGTGGACTTAGCGCTAACATACCGATAATTGTAAATAAAATGGTTAACGGCTCTTTTACCACCAATTCAAGCATAGATAAAAAGCTACGTTGCACTTCCTCAACATCAGAGGTCATTCTTGCAATGGTATCTCCTTTTCTTTTTTCGCTATAAAAAGCTACGGGCATAGCTACAATTTTATGGTAAAGTTTGTTTTGTAAATCCCGTAAAACGCCGTTGCGCAAAAAGGCGATGAAATATAAACCGGCATAGTTAAAAAGATTTTTAAGTAAAAACAGGCTAATAATGAGAATAACCAATACCGTTAACGTAGCCACCCCTCCATTTTGTGCAGTGTAGGTGGTTATGAAGTAGTTGGAATAATTCTCGAAATAATCTGAAATATGCATTAAACCTTTATACTCTGGCTCATTGGTTACACGCTCTGCATTTGAAAACATCACTTTTAGCATAGGAATAAGTGATATCATAGATAGTGTACTAAATAGCGCATAAAAAATATTGCTTATAATATTTAAAAAAGCATATTTTTTATAGGGAAGTACAAAGGGAAAAATCTTTTTGATATATTTCATTACAATTCTTAGTCGTTAAGTCTAAAATAAGTTAGGGCTTGTGCTATTTTTTGCATCAAAATTTCTTTTTGCTGATTATATTTATCTGCATCGGCCAAAGGAGTTTGTACGCTAATGTAGAACTTTATTTTTGGTTCTGTTCCGCTAGGTCTAGCCGCAATTTTTGTTCCGTCTTCTAAATAGAAAATCAAAACGTTACTTTTAGGAATGTCTAAAATGCTCTTTTTATTTTGACTTATATCTAATGCTGTTGAGGTAGAATAGTCTTCGAGGCGAATTACATTGACTCCATTAATTTCTTTTGGCGGATTGGCGCGCAAATCTTCCATCATTTGTTTGATTTCTTGAGCACCTGTAATTCCTTTTTTAACAAGCGACACCAAGTGTTCTTGATACAAACCGTGTGTTGTATAGAGGCTTATCAATTGCTCGTAAATACTTTTGTCTTCATGCTTGGCCAGAGCAGCCATTTCACACATTAATAATGTGGCGCTCACCGCGTCTTTATCGCGAACAAAGTCGCCTACCATATAGCCAAAACTCTCTTCGCCACCACCAATAAATTTTTGATTAGGGTGATCTTTAATCATCTTAGCAATCCACTTAAATCCGGTTAAACCTACTTTACATTCCACTTGGTAATGTTCAGCTAGTTTCTGCATAAGCGGGGTAGAAACAATGGTAGAGGCAATAAATTCATTTCCAATTAACTCCTGTTGCTGTGTGTAATGTTTTAAAAGAAAATCGGTCATTAGCACCATGCTTTGGTTGCCGTTTAACAGGATCATTTTTCCTGCGTTATCTCGAATGCCAACTCCTAGACGGTCACTATCTGGATCTGTACCAATAACGATATCGGCATTAACTTCCTCGGCCAATTCTAGTGCCATCTTTAGTGCCTCGGGTTCTTCTGGATTGGGAGATTTTACAGTGGGGAAATCGCCGTTGGGAGTAGCTTGAGCCTCTACAATATGTAAATTTTCATAGCCTGCGCGTTTTAAAACTTTTGGTATTAGGGTAATTGAAGTACCGTGCAAACTAGTGAAAACAATACTTAAATCTTTTTTGGTTTTTGTTGGGGTATTAAAAGTTACTTTTTCTAGCACCGTATTGATGTAGGCTTCATCGAGGTTTTTACCTATAGCGTGAATCAACTCCGGCTTTGGTTCAAAAACAATCTGATCGTAGGTGAGTTGATTAATTTCGGCGATAATTTCTTGGTCTTGAGGTGGCACCAGTTGACCGCCATCTTGCCAATATACCTTGTAGCCGTTGTATTCTGGAGGATTATGACTGGCAGTTAATACAATACCACAATGGCACTTTAAATGCTTTACGGTAAAAGAAAGTTCGGGTGTAGGTCTTAATTCTTCAAATAAATAAACCTCAATGCCATTACCCGAAAAAACATCTGCCACTGTCTTCGCTAAACTTTGGCTGTTGTGACGGCAGTCATAGGCAATAGCAACTTTCAAGGTCTCATTAGGGAAGGTCTTTTTTAAGTAGGCAGCTATTCCTTGGGTGTTTTTTCCTAGCGTATAGCGATTTATTCGGTTGGTACCCGGCCCCATAATACCGCGCATACCTCCAGTACCAAAGGCTAAATCTTTATAAAATGCGTCTTTAAGCTCTTCTGGGTTTTCATTGATTAAAGCTTGTACTTGTTGTTTTGTATCTAGATCAAATGGGCTATTAAGCCACACCTGTGCTTTTTGTTTAATTGTATCCATTCAACTTTTTGTTAAGTGTGTTTACAAAAGTAAATATTATTAAATAGGCTAGGGCCTTAATTTACGGTTTTACTTATTTTATAGCGTTTTTGATTTTTTTGTGTGCGTAAAATGAGTTCGCCTAAAAATCCGGCAAGGAAAAACAAACTACCTATTATCATAACGCTTAAAGCAATATAGAACCACGGGTTTTGGGTAACCAAAATGTCTGGAATATTATGCCATAGTTTATAAATTTTAGCGGCTCCAATAATGAAAGCAGTCATAAATCCGATAAGGAACATAAGTACCCCCATTGAACCAAACAAATGCATAGGGCGTTTACCAAATTTTGAGAAAAACCAAATGGTTATAAGATCCAAAAAGCCAAAAATAAAGCGTTCTGCGCCAAATTTTGTAGAGCCGTACTTTCTTGCTTGGTGTTTTACAACTTTTTCGCCAATATGCAAGAAACCTTGATTTTTGGCCAGTAGTGGTATGTAACGATGCATCTCGCCATAAACTTCGATGTTTTTAACCACTTCGCTTTTATAGGCTTTAAGTCCGCAATTAAAATCGTGTAAACTTAAACCGCTTATCTTCCTAGCTGCAGCATTGAATAGTTTAGAGGGGATATTTTTGGTAAGTACATTATCATAACGTCTTTTTTTCCATCCAGAAACTAGATCATAATCTTCTTGGATGATTAAAGAATACAGTTCTGGAATTTCTTCGGGGCTATCTTGCAAATCTGCATCCATAGTAACTATTACTTCTCCTTTGGTTTTTAAAAAACCAGCATGCAGCGCTTGAGATTTTCCATAATTTTTTTGAAAATGTATAACCCGTACTCGAGAATCTTTACTTCCTAAAGCATCTAATATTTTACCCGATTGATCTTGGCTGCCGTCGTTGATAAAAATAATTTCAAAGCTAAATTGGTGAGCTTCGAGCACTCTAACCAGCCACTGATAAAGCTCGGGTATTGATTTCTCTTCGTTTAATAAAGGAATGACAATAGAAAGCTGCATAAATTATAAGTTGTCGGGTTGCTTTTGTCTAAAAACAAGGGCAACAATTAATCCGATGATCGAGTAAAATACAATATTGGTAGCCAAGCCGATGGCTTGATTTTTTAAAGAGAATTGATTTTCTTGCTCCATACCAGCTATAGTCAAATCAATTTGTTCTTGAGTTGAACCAAATTTTGCCATGGTATCGGCCACTTGTTCTTTGCTAAATTCTACGATATAAGCCCCTGCTTCGGGATCAATGAGGTTAAAAATACTAAACTGGGTAAGGCTTTGTGCTACCAAGCCAATGATTACACAAATAAAGTAGGCAGTAAAAGCTTTTTTGAATGAAAATATTTCGGTCGCAGCCGATTTACACGCCTTTGTGGAGGCTACCCCAAATCCCACAAGGACAAAAAAGAGAATTAGACTTAAATACCATTTGGTAAACATTTCAACCGTTAGGGCATAAGCTAAACTGAAGATGAGTACTACGGCTAAAGCTAAATAAAGCCCATAATTGCTGGCAATTGATTTAAGATTAGTAGAATTTTGCATAGGAAAAAAGGATTGATTTCTTTATAGGTGTACAAATATAGGAAAAGGTTACAGGGTTAGAATAAAAAGTTTATATTTGTAGAATAATTATTGGAAAAATATTGTTTTATTCTGATAATTGTTTAAATTTGCACCTCGAAAAAATCATAAGATTTAAAGTTTAAGAAGATGAAACAAGGAATACATCCCGAAAATTATAGACTTGTAGCTTTTAAAGATATGTCTAACGAAGAAGTCTTTATTACTAAGTCAACGGTAAAAACCAGAGAAACTATTGAAGTAGACGGTACAGAGTATCCGCTAGTGAAATTAGAGATTTCTAGAACTTCTCATCCATTTTATACTGGTAAGAAGAAATTAATCGATACCGCTGGACGTATAGATAAGTTTAAAAACAAATACGCGAAGTTTAAGAAAAACTAAACTTTGTTTGATACATATTTAAAAAGCCTTATTCTATTAGAATTTGGCTTTTTTTTTATACCTAAGAATAGGCAATTAAATTTTTTTAAGGTGTAGGAAATACTTTATCTGTGAAAATAAAAAAAGCCATTAGTTTTTACACTAATGGCTCTTCTTTTTAAGGAGTATGAGCTTAAGCTTTATTGATAATTTTGTTTAAAGTACTGCTAGGTCTCATTTCTTCGTAAGTTCTTTTTACGTCTGGGAAATAGTATCCATTGATATCAACTGGTTTCCCTTGGGCATTGTTAAGCTCCTGCAGAATAACTGTTTCGTTAGCTTTTAAATCTTTGGCAATTCTTCCAAATTCTTTTTGCAGTGCTTCGTCTTCTTTTTGATTTGCCAAGGCTTCTGCCCAATACATAGCCAAATAGAAATGTGAGCCTCTGTTGTCTAATTCATTAACCTTACGAGAAGGGGATTTTTTATTGTCTAAAAATTTATCGGTAGCTTCATCTAGCGCCTTTGATAACACCAACGCTTTTTTGTTGTTAAAGGTTTTGCTAAGGTGTTCAAGAGAAACCGACAATGCTAAAAACTCTCCTAAAGAATCCCATCTTAAATGGCCCTCTTCTAAGAATTGTTGTACGTGTTTTGGGGCAGATCCGCCGGCACCGGTTTCAAATAAGCCGCCTCCATTCATCAAGGGTACAATTGATAGCATTTTAGCGCTTGTTCCTAATTCTAAAATAGGGAACAAATCGGTTAAATAGTCTCGTAAAACATTTCCTGTTACCGAAATCGTATTTTCGCCTTTTTTAACACGGTCTAAAGTAAATTGCGTTGCTTCGGCGACATTCATTATACGGATGTCTAAATCTGAAGTGTTAAAATCTTTTAGGTAAGCTTCTACCTTTTTGATTAATTCGGCATCGTGGGCTCTATTCTTATCTAGCCAAAAAACGGCTGGCCACTGGGTGTCTCTTGCACGCGAAACGGCAAGCTTTACCCAATCTTTAATAGGAGCATCTTTGGTTTGGCACATTCTCCAGATATCACCTTCTTCTACTTCGTGAGCTAAAAGAGTTTCTCCGTTCATTACCACTTTAACCGTACCATTGGCGGGGATTTCGAATGTTTTATCGTGAGAACCATACTCTTCTGCTTTTTGAGCCATTAAACCAACATTAGGCACGGTGCCCATAGTTGTAGGGTCAAAGGCGCCATTTTCTTTAGAGAATTGAATGGTTGCTTCGTATAAATCGGCGTAACTGCTGTCTGGAATCACAGCTAAAGTGTCTTGTGTTTTGCCTTCGGCATTCCACATTTGACCAGAAGTTCTTATCATAGCTGGCATAGAAGCGTCGATAATTACATCACTAGGCACGTGTAGGTTGGTAATGCCTTTATCTGAATCTACCATGGCTAAGGCGGGACCTTCGGCATAGGTTTTCTCTATTTTGGCATTTATTTTTTGCTGTAATTCTTCAGGTAGTGTATTGATTGCTCTAATCACATCACCAAAACCACTGGTTGTGTCGGCACCTGCTTTTTCCAGCTCTTCTCCAAACGCTTCGAATACATCGCTAAAAAACACTTTTACCGCATGTCCAAAAATAATAGGGTCTGATACCTTCATCATGGTAGCTTTCATGTGTAAGGAGAACAATACGCCATCTTCCTTTGCAGTTTTTACCTGTTCTTTTAAAAACTGAATTAAAGCTTTTTTACTTAATACAGAAGCATCAATAACCTCACCTTTTAATAGTTTGGTTTGAGGTTTTAACACCAGTACTTCGTTATTTTCTTGGTGTAATTCTATGCTTACTTCACCGGCTTGTTTTAGGGTAGTTGATTTTTCTGAGTTTCTAAAATCTCCAGAATTCATACTAGCTACACGCGTTTTAGAATCTTTAGACCATTCTCCCATACGATGTGGGTTCTTTTTGGCATAATTCTTAACAGCTTGTGGCGCTCTACGATCTGAGTTTCCTTCACGCAGTACAGGGTTTACCGCACTACCTTTTACTTTATCATAGGTAGCCTTGATTTGCTTTTCTTTTTCATTTTGAGGTTCATCAGGATAATTAGGTAGGTTATAGCCCTTTGCCTGTAACTCTTTTATGGCAGCTTTTAATTGAGGAACCGAAGCACTAATGTTAGGTAATTTAATAATATTTGCTTCTGGCTTTTTGGCCAATTCACCCAGTTCAGCCAAAGCATTGGGAACACGCTGGTCTTGTTTTAAAACTTCAGGAAACACAGCTAGAATTCTAGCGGCCAAAGAGATGTCTTTGGTTTCTACATCTATACCCGAAGAAGCGGTAAAGGCTTCGATAATAGGTAATAATGAATGCGTAGCTAAAAAAGGAGCTTCGTCTGTTTTGGTGTACATTATCTTGGGTTGGTCTGCCATAACTATTAATTTTTAATTATTAAATGCAAATGCGCTACCCGTTAAGAGTTAACGCTAAAATCGGGGCAAATATAGTTAATTATGCGCCTAATTTAAAGGATAAAAGTCTAGAAAAATAATAAAAAACAAAGCCTTTTTTCGCAAGAAAAAAGGCTTTGTTTTGTGATGTAAGCAAAGGCTTATTTAGCTTTGTGCATACGCTCTTTGATACGTGCTTTCTTACCAGTAAGTTCTCTGAAGTAGAAAATTCTAGCTCTACGTACCTTACCTCTTTTGTTTACTTCAACTTTTTGAAGTGCAGGAAGGTTGATAGGGAAAATTCTCTCAACACCTATTGTACCACTCATTTTTCTAATGGTGAAGGTTTGTGAAGCTCCAGTTCCTTTTTTCTGAATTACCACACCTCTAAAGAACTGTGTACGGGTTTTCTGTCCCTCTTTGATTTCGTAGTAAACCGTGATTGTATCTCCCGCTTTAAATTCTGGGAAGTCTTTCTTGGTTACAAATTCGTCTTGAACAAATTTAATTAAAGATTCCATGTTTTTATGGTTTAAAATTTTTCTAATCAACATACACGTATTTCGCCAGAGGTTGTTTTAGAATTGGGTGCAAAAATAATTTTATTTTTTTAATTAACCAATTTTTATTGATCTTTTAATAAATCGGGTCGGCGTTCTTGGGTGCGTTCGTAGGCTTTTTTTTCTCTCCAGGCTTCTATTTTAGGAAAATTACCAGTTGTCAATATTTCGGGTACTTTCCAGCCTTTGTATTCAGCAGGGCGCGTATAGATAGGTGGAGCCAATAAGTTGTCTTGAAAAGAATCGGTTAGGGCAGAGGTCTCGTTTCCTAATACTCCAGGTATCAAGCGTATCACAGCGTCGCATAATACCGCTGCTCCTAATTCGCCACCAGAGAGAACATAATCACCAATAGAGATCTCGCGTGTGATGAAATGCTCTCTAACGCGTTCGTCTACGCCTTTATAGTGCCCACATAAAATGATTATATTTTTTTTTAGCGAAAGCTGATTGGCCGTACCTTGGTTTAAAGTTTTGCCATCGGGTGTCATATAAATCACTTCATCATAGTCTCGTTGTGATTTTAAATGACTAATGCATTTATCAATGGGTTCTATCATCATCACCATTCCTGCGCCGCCACCATATTGGTAATCATCTATCTGTTTGTAATTGTCACTAACGTAATCACGCAGATTATGTAAATGGACCGCAACTAAACCTTTTTCTATGGCTCGTTTTAAAATGGAAGCTTCAAAGGGACTCTTGAGTAAATCCGGTACAACCGTGATGATGTCTATGCGCATGGCCGTTTTTTATGCTTTATTTCTGTTGATTTCATCTTGCAGTTGTCTGCCTAGACGCTGCTGTTTTTCTAGAGCTCTTTTTTTATAATCATCAAATTCAGCCTCGCATTCTTGTAGATTCTGCTTGGCTTCTCTCGTCGCTGCGTTACTGCTCTTGAATTTATAGATAAAAAACAATAAGATAATTAATAGTACGAATACAACCCCCCACATGATGCTTTGGTAAGTTGATTTATCGGTTGATATGCCTAAAAATTGTATGTTGTTTTTCTCACTATTTACCAAGTCCAAGTCTTCTTGAGTAGAAGATAAAGAACGGTTTAGCTTCTCAATTCTATTTTGTTTGACACTTAAACTATCTTCAAGTTGTTGTATGTTTTTGTTTAGCTCATCGATCTTTACTTTTGTTTTCTCCTGCAACCTAAGTAAAAGCGCATGTTTAACCACCTTGTATTCTTGGTAATTATTGGCTGATTCGATAAGCTCACTAAACTGCGCATTAATAGTGGGCTCTTTTTGATTAATATCTTGAGCCTGCATTCCGCTTAAAGCGAAAAAACATAGCAAAAAGCTTACCGAGAGTTTAAGTATAGTATTCATAACAATTTTTCTTGCCAAAACGATTTATAATCGGCATTATTGTAATTAAAGTGGTATTTGTATTTATTTTAAACAAAAAAAGCAAACCAGTACTGAGGTACAGGTTTGCTTAATTTTAGTCTGCTGCCATTAATAATAGGTAAAACGTCTTACTTTAGCGATGTATTTTGCTAATCTGATTACCTGATGACTGTAACCGTATTCATTATCATACCAGATGTATAGAATGATGTTTTTACCATCTTTATTTACAATTGTGGCGTTACTATCGTAAATAGAGGGGGCCGATGATCCTATAATATCAGACGATACCAATTCATTATCGATAGAATACTTTATTTGCTCTACCAAATTACCTTCTAAAGCATACTGTTTTAAAACCTCATTAAGTTCTGTTAAGCTGGTGGCCTTGTTAATTTCTAAGTTTAAAATTGCCAAGGAGCCATTGGGAACTGGCACACGAATAGCATTTGAAGTTAGTTTACCTTCTAAGGCTGGTAAGGCTTTTGACACTGCTTTTCCAGCTCCTGTTTCGGTTATAACCATGTTCAAGGCAGCTGCTCGACCTCTTCGGTATTTTTTGTGCATGTTGTCTACCAAGTTTTGATCATTGGTATAAGCATGAATAGTTTCTAAATGTCCGTGTTCAACACCAAAGGTATCCTCAATTGCTTTAAGTACTGGGGTAATGGCGTTAGTAGTACAAGAAGCTGCCGAGAATATATCAATTTCATCTGGATTGTGCTCCAACTCATTTACACCATGTACAATATTAGGAACTCCTTTGCCGGGAGCTGTTAATAGCACCTTGTCTGCACCTTTTGGTACCAAGTGTCTTTGTAAAGCTTCTTTATCTCTAAATGCTCCTGTGTTATCAATAACCAAAGCATTGTTGATTCCGTATTGGGTATAATCAATATCTTCTGGTTGGTTGGCACTTATAATATGAACGGTTGTTCCGTTTATAATCAAACTTTGGTTGGCTTCATCTACTTTTACTGTACCAGAAAAATCACCATGAACCGAATCGCTTTTTAAAAGCGAAGCTCTTTTCTCAAGAACGGTTTTATCGATTTTTCCTCTTACCACAATGGCTCTCAAGCGCAGTTGGCTACCTTTACCGGTTTTCATCATTAGTTCGCGAGCTAATAGCCTACCAATACGTCCAAATCCGTAAAGCACTACGTCTTTAGGTTCAAAACCAGCAAATTCTTTTGCTTTAGCAAGTTTCTTTGATACAAATGATGTAGCGCTGTTGGCTTCATTTTTGTCTAATTGAAACTCGTAAGTGAGTTTGCCTATGTCTAATTTTGAGGCAGGAAGATCTAAGTCTTTTATCGCTTTAGCAATCTCTACACTGTCAAAAATTGAAATTGGTTTTTGAACAAATTCTCCAGCGTATTCGTGCAAATAAAGAATCTCGCTAACGTTTTGATCAAGTAATTGATTTTTAAAAAGAACAAGTTCTATCGATTTATCGTACCATAAATCATTTAATACTTTTATGAACTCTACTGTAGCCTTGCGTCTATCGGCTTGGAAGGCAAGTTCTTTCTCGTAAGTTGTTTGCTGACTCATTTTTGTTTTGTTGTGTTATGAAAATTAAAAGTCTGTGCAAAAATATACATTTAAATGTAATGGCATGTATAATAAACAAAAATCCTCTTTTAAACTAAAAGAGGATTTTTTGCTTTTAATGAAAATGCTGATTAAAAATAATAGCTTTCTTCACGGCCAAGACGGTCTTTAAAGGTTATTTTTGTTTTTTCGTTTTCAGCTTTGCTTTGAATTATCTTTTCAGCATCTTTCACGCTCGAAATTTTCTGATCGTCTATTCTGGTTATGATAAATTGGTCATCGGGAATATTAATGCGGTCGTTGAGTGTACCTAAGATTTTAACACCGTATTCTGCTTTAAAATACTGGAGGTACTCTTTTGAGGCGTTGCCTACTTCAATACCTGCTTTGATGATGCGTAATCGTTCAAACTCGGTTAGCTTTACTTCGGTTGTTCTTTCATTACCATTTCTAATAAAAGTAATGTTTACCACATCATTGGGTCTTTTAGTTTGAACATACGAGGTGAGATCTTCTAGTTTACGAACTCTTAAACCATCAATATTGGTAATTAAGTCGTCTTTTTTTAAACCGGCTTCTTTTGCACCATCAGAAACACCAGCTACATAAACCCCTTGCGAAATTTTAAGCTCATTTTCCTCTACCATATTGGGGTTGATAGTGGCTGCTTGTATGCCTAGTATGGCGTGTTTTACATTTCCATATTCAATTAGGTCTTCTACAATTTTCCGTGCGTTATTACTGGGTACAGCAAACCCATACCCAATATAACTGCCTGTTTGTGAAGTGATGGCCGTATTTATGCCAATGAGCTCGCCATTAATATTAACTAAAGCACCACCGCTGTTACCTGGATTTATGGCAGCATCAGTTTGAATAAAAGAAGGTAAACCGGCTGTTTCGGCGCCTAAATTTCTCCCTTTTGCACTTATAATTCCGGCCGTTACTGTAGAAGTTAAATTAAAGGGATTACCAACAGCTAACACCCACTCGCCAATCTGGGTGTCATTGCTATCGCCAAAAGTTAAATACTCTAAATCTTTGGCCTCAATTTTAAGCAAAGCGATGTCAGAGTTTGGTTCTGCACCAATGAGCTTTGCTTTGTAATTGCGATTGTTGTTAAGCGTTACCTCAATTTCAGAGGCATCTTTTATAACATGATAGTTGGTGACAATATAGCCGTCTTCGGTTATAATCACACCAGAACCAGCTCCTTGCACTGCTCGACCTCCTCGCATACCCCGCAGGTATTCTTGTATGGTTCTTGGTGCCCTTCCAATACTTACATTCTTTACGTGTACCACTGCGTGAACGGTTTTCTTGGCCGCCTGGGTAAAATCGGCGTCGCTGCTATTAAAATGCTTTACAAACTTAACTCCGGTATCTTGAGGAAGAGTATCTTCAATTTTTACTTTAGATTTTGAAACCGTTTGCTGGGCAACCTCGGTAACAGGTAAAAGATACTGTTGGTACAAGAATAAAGATATGCCGCTAGCCAAAACGGCAACTAAAAGTAATTGCAAGTTTCTTTTCATAATTCTTTTTATTTTAAAAATACGCTATAATTTTTTTGATGTTACAAACTTAACGCTCCCTTAACGCCTCCCAAAAATCATGAAAGGTTGTATATTTGCGGCAATTAAGTCCAAATATGCAACTCGAATTTTACAAATATCAAGGAACCGGTAACGATTTTATCCTTATAGATAATCGCAAAGAATTTTTCAAAAATGATACCAAACTCATAGCTAGGTTGTGTGACCGAAAATTTGGCATAGGAGCAGACGGACTTATTCTTTTAGAGAATCATCCGCATCAAGAAATTGATTTTAAGATGGTTTATTTTAATGCCGATGGTAAAGAAAGTACTATGTGCGGTAACGGTGGACGATGCTTGGTTCATTTTGCTCATTTTTTGGGTATTTTTAAAGAAAAAACTCACTTTATGGCTGTAGATGGGTTGCACGCTGCTGCAGTAAAAGGTGATGAGATAAGCTTGCAAATGCAAGACGTATCGTTTGTAAAAAAAGTAAGCGATAACGCCTATTTTACCGATACGGGTTCACCTCATCACGTGGCTTTTGTTGATGATTTAGTCAATTTCCCCGTTTATGCAAACGGAAAAGAAATTCGCAATAGTTCTTTGTATGGTATAGAAGGTAGCAATATTAATTTTGTAGAAGTACAACCAAAAGGTCTCTTTGTTCGAACCTATGAACGCGGTGTAGAAGATGAGACTTTATCTTGTGGTACAGGTGTAACGGCTGCCGCCTTAGTCGCATATCATAGCAAGCAAAAAACCAAAAGCCCAATAGCAATAAAAACCTTAGGCGGTTCTTTACAGATTTCCTTTACTCCTAAAGACGGAGGTTTTACTCATGTCTTTTTAAAAGGGCCCGCTCAACAAGTTTTCAAAGGCAGTATCCCATGCTAAGCAATCCAGAAGATACTATATACTTGCGTGCGCTAGAGCCTGAAGATTTAGATTTTATAGAGCAGGTAGAAAATGATAGTCAATATTGGCATCTCAGCGGCACGCAAAAGCCTTTTTCACGCCATATATTAAGGCAATATTTAGCCGAATCACATCGTGATATTTATGAAGTTAAACAATTACGCTTGGTTATTTCGCTTAAAGCGGATAAGAACATAGGTCTATTAGATTTTTATGATTTTGATCCTCAAAACCGAAGGGTAGCGTTGGGAGTTATAATTTTTGATCCCAAATATAGACAGTCGGGTTATGCCCATACGGCGGTAAAGCAAGCTTGTAAATTTGCCCAAGAACATTTAAAAGTGCATCAAATTTACGCGGGTATATTGGCCGATAACCACGCCAGTATTCAATTGTTTGAAAAACTCAATTTTAAACGTACCGGCGTGCAAAAAGATTGGGTGCTGTGTCAAGGAACTTTTAAAGACCAATATTTATATCAACTTATTAATCATGTATATTAAAAAAATTCTTGTTATTATCGCGGTATTAGGCATTGTGGTGCTTAGCTTTTTTAGTTACCATATTTATCAAAGTATTTTTGCATCCAATACTGCCTTTGAAAGCGAAACTCAGGCAATCTATATTCCCAGTAAACCTAATTATGAGAAAGATGTTTTAAAGCAATTAAAACCTTTGCTGCAAGATGCCCAAAGTTTTCATATGGTGGCCAAGCAAAAAGGCTATATGCAAAACCTAAAACCAGGAAAATATATTTTACGCCGAGGTATGAGCAATAATGACATAGTAAATACATTGCGCAGTGCCAATACACCCGTAGCTGTTGTATTTAATAATCAAGAGCGCTTAGAGAATCTGGCGGGACGTGTAGCACAACAAATAGAAGCCGACAGTTTGTCTTTATTAAATAGTTTTAAGGAGGAGACTTTTTTAGCGGAAAACGGATTTAACCCTGCAACTGCTTTAGCGATGTATATTCCTAACCAGTATGAATTATATTGGAACACCTCTGCAGACGAATTTAGAGCGCGGATGCTTAAAGAATACAAACGATTTTGGAACGAGAAACGAACCCAACAAGCAAAAAAAATAGGACTCAAAAAAAAAGAGGTAATTACCGTAGCGAGTATTGTTCAAAAAGAAACCGCAAAAGTTAGTGAACGTAAACGCGTGGCCGGGGTTTATATGAATAGATATAATAACGGTTGGAAATTAGATGCAGATCCTACAGTTATTTATGCTATCAAGTTACAAAACAAATCTTTTGATACCATAATCAAAAGGGTACTATATAAAGACTTAGAAATAGATAGTCCATACAATACCTACAAGTACAAAACCTTACCACCAGGGCCCATTGCCATGCCCGATATCTCTAGTATAGATGCCGTGCTAAACTATGAAAAACATAAATATTTTTATTTTGTAGCAAATCCAGAAAAACCAGGTTTCCATATGTTTGCCAAAACCTTAGCGCAGCACAATGCTAACAAACGCAAGTATGTGGCCTGGATAAACAAAATGGGTATAAAGCGTTAGATTTTTTACTATAAAATTCTTTATCTTACGTTGGTTTATATCGCTTAAAGCGGATTTTTAGAATTTTGATTTAATTTTCTATGTAGTTTTTTGTAAAAAATTACCTATCTTTCAAATGAAAATTTTTTATCTGCACCAAAAGTTTTGCCTAAGCAGGTAAAGAAATAAAAAGTAAAATGACCTTATTACAGTTTAAAGAATTTTTAGTTGACTTAAGAGCAAATCCGCTATCTAAGAGAAACCAGCAATACACCGAGCAGTTTATTCGCCTGATAAATGAATTACAAGCAAGGCAACTCGATGATTTTGCAAGAGAACGCCTAGAAAATGAGCTTCAATTGTTGCATCAGAATTTTCAAATCAATGGACATAAAACGCACGTCAAAAAGGAATACCATAAATTACTTAAATTTCTTAAGCGAAAACTTAAGCTAACACCTAATTATTATTACACGCAAATCGGTGTTTTAATAGGAGGGTTGGCGGCTTTTATTTTTGGTTTCCTTTTTCTTTTTATTGGGATGATCGTAGGCGGACTTATAGGGTTTTACCTAGACAACCGCGTGCAGAAAAGGGGTGAAAGTCTCAGAATTGACTGGGATGGTCACCTTTGCTGAATTTAAAATATTAATTAAATCCAATTGAGTTTGACCTATTTTATACGAAGTTTTTTCATATTCTTGACTTTCGGAATGTACGCACAGAGCGAATCTTTGCCTAGCCAACAAAAATTAGATTCTATTGTACAAGAAGCCAATAGACTTTATGCATATGAATGGGCTGCTTGGCAGGCAACCGATTTGTTGATGCAGCAAGATCATTTAAAAGCACAGTATGGGGGTTATCTGGTATATGAAGAAAACGATAGTATTTACGTTAGTTTTTTAGAGGAAAATCAGGAGAAAGTTATGGCGCAATACGGTTTTAGTTCGGCTTCAGACCAAGGTAAACCTAGTATTAATGATGAGCTACGAACACTTTCAGAAACCGAGTTGAAGCTATGGAATATCAAAAATAAAATCCTTAATCAAATTTTTACTCAGCATAAAGATATTACAATTCCCGAGGGTTGCAGTCCTAATTTAATTTTACTTGAAGGAGAAGCTCAATACCGTTTGTATTTGATCTTAGGAACGAGCCAAGAAAATAGGATTCCATTAGGCAATGATTATCTTTTTGTTGCCGATCCAGAGGGGAAGATTAATCATTGGCGAAAGTTTCATAACACTTTTATTCCTATAGATATGCCCAAAACTGATGAACAAAAAATCAGTTCAGCAATGCACTCTCATGTAAAAACTACGCCGTATATCACGGCTACCGACATTTGTACATTTAGATTATATGCGCCCCTATATGGTTTAGATCATTTCAAGGTTTATTCCCCGACCTTAAAAACTGTTTTCGAATATAGATTAAGCGATAACCGCATCTTCATAACCGATTTGTAGGATTATTTATTTCTACAAATTATTTTCAAAAAATTTAAAATTTTTCATTTTAGACAAACTGCTGGGTTTGCAATCACAAGCTGCTGGGTTTGTAATGACAAACTGCTGTGTTTGCAATCACAAACTGCGGTGTTTATTTTCTCAAGCAAGTAAATAACGCTTTAACTAGCAGAAATAGTGATTTGCGCAGGAATAGCTTGGTACGATTAGTAAGCATATTAAAAGACCAAAATTTTTGTTTGACTTCCTTCTCATTATGCTGATTTTAAAATAAAATCATAACAATTGTTTATGTTTGGTATTAAAAACATAAATAATAATTTATAATTTATTTTGTTCATCTTTGTAATGTAATTATAAAACAAACCCAATGGAAAACGAGTTAACAAAGGTTGAAGACTTAAAAAAATCAGATAAGGCGCTAACAAAAGTAGCGGTTGCCTATGGAGATGGGATAGGTCCTGAGATAATGAAGGCTACCTTAAAAGTTTTAAAAGCTAGTGGAGTGCCCTTAAGTTTCGAGCCTATTGAGGTGGGTGAACAGGTTTATCTGGCAGGAAATACGGCAGGAATAAGTGAAAAAGCTTGGGAGACCATTTCTCGCAATAAAATTATTTTAAAAGCGCCCATTACTACCCCTCAAGGCAAAGGCTATAAAAGTCTAAATGTAACTTTGCGAAAATCTTTAGGATTATTCGCCAATGTTCGGCCAGTAAGCGCTTTACATCCTTTCGTGAAAACCAACTTTCCTCATATGGATATTGTAGTCATCCGTGAAAACGAGGAAGATTTATATGCGGGTATTGAGCATCGGCAAACTCAAGATGTTTACCAGTGTCTAAAACTAATCACACGTCCGGGCTGCGAAAAAATAGTGCGATATGCCTTTGAATACGCACGAGCCTATAACCGTAAGAAGGTTACCTGTATGGTAAAAGACAATATCATGAAAATAACAGATGGTTTGTTTCATAAGGTATTTAAAGAAATAGCTCAAGAATACCCCGATATAGAAAGCAATTCGCAAATTATAGATATAGGCTCTGCTAAAGTGGCTGCAAGACCAGAACAGTTTGATGTAATTGTAACCTCTAATTTGTATGGTGATATTATTTCTGATATTGTGGCCGAAATTGGCGGTTCTGTAGGAATGGCGGGTTCGGCAAACATCGGTAAAGAAGTAGCTATGTTTGAGGCTATTCACGGATCGGCTCCCGATATTGCAGGGCAAAAAATTGCCAATCCGTCTGGGCTTATCAATGCTGCGGTGATGTTATTGGCTCATTTAAAGCAAACAAAACTTGCCGATACTATTAAAAACGCCTGGTTAAAAACTATTGAAGACGGTATTCATACACCCGATATTTATGAAGAGAAGAGCAGTGCCCAAAGGGTAAATACAGATGAATTTGCCGATGCGGTTATTGAGCGTTTAGGCCAAGCGCCTAAGCATTTAAAAGCAAGTGTTTTGAATGAGGGAACAGGTGAAATTCAAATTCCTGAATACAAAAGAAAAAGGGCAAAAAAGCAGCTGGTAGGCGTGGATGTATTTATTGATTGGGCGGGAAACAGCCCGCAAGTAATTGGTGAACAATTGCAGAAAGCAACATCTAACAGCTTAAAATTAAAAATGATAACCAATCGTGGAGTAAAGGTTTTTCCTAACGGAAACCCAGAAACTTATTGTACAGACCATTGGCGTTGTAGGTTTGTAAACCAACAAGTGCAATTAAAAAATGATACCCCACAGTATTTAACAATAAATTATTCTGATGTGATTGATTTATTGGTAAAATTACAAGCCTCTGATTTTGATGTTATTAAAACTGAAAATCTATATGAGTTCGATGGTCAGCGTGGTTTCTCTCTAGGACAAGGGGAGTAAAATAAACGATGCAATAAATTCTAAAAGTTTGGGCTAGCGAAGTTTTCTTGTTATTAGCGTTTTTGTTTTGTCCCTTTAGTTTTTCCTAGCCCATTCTTTTATAAAAAAATAGCCAATAATAAGTATTGGCTATTTTCTTTGCAGTAATAAAAGAGATTAATGACTTTACAAACCGTTTGAATATTGATTTTTGCTCACCAATGAATCGGTAATTGATGCCAAAATAGGCCAGCGCATATGGTGGCCTTTTCTTACTCGATCTGCAATGACGATTGTAAAAATAAATTCAATCAAATTTAGTAATAATACGAAGCCTAGATAAAACCAATAAAATATTTTTAAAGGCCCCACATCTGTTTGAATGCAGATGATAGTACTTATCAGTAAAATACTATTAAAGGGAACTAAAACCAATTGTGACATTAAAGCTTGAGTTGCGTGCCAACGGACAAAAAAAGTACTTTTACGCTGGCTCAATAAATAGAAAAAGGTAGCAATTACATTTATAATAGGTAAGGGCAAGCCAACTATAATACCCACTAATGACATTAAATAGGCGTTACTCGCACGCTCGCACTCACTTTCATAGATGCGGGTTTCGGTTTTGAGGTACATATTAAAAAAAATAGTTTAGAAGCCACACAATAGCAACTAGTGTTAAAAATATGCTTAAATATAATGGTTTTTTAAGTAAACGCTCAAATTTGCTATAATAATTTAAGAGATTTCGTTTTTGACCTATTATGTCTATGCACCAAATTAACGAAAGACTTATTAAAACCAAGAGTGCTGGCAGGCTTAAAATATGTGCTTGATGTGCCGCGTATAGCTCCCCTTTTAGAAAATAAATTACCCCAGTAGTTAAACCACAACTGGGGCAATTTAAACCGGTGGTGTTTTTAAAAATGCAAACATTCCAATGAGTAGATGTGTCAAAAATCGACCATAGGTTCAAGGCGATCCAAGTCCAACAAGCACCTAAGAATACTATAAAATAAGTGTAAAACTTAGGTCTGCTATGCATTATAATAGCACTCTATAAAGATTTTCAAGATTTTTTTGACGGGTAGCCCCCATAATAATAAACCAATCTACAATGGCCCAAACGCCAAAGCCGCCACAAGTAATTAGTTTACCTACGCCCAAGCCGGTATCACCTATTAAAAAGCGGTCTATGCCTAAACCTCCTGCTAGCAAAGAAACAATAAGTGAAGTGGTAGGGTCTTTAAACTGAATGCTTTGAAGGTTGAGCCAAGCGTCGTCATCTAATTCGAGAAGCCTTTTGCGAATTTGCGGTATTTGATGCCCTTCAAAATATTTGGCATTACTCATAATGAACATGTCTACTTTCTGTGATTCCATGATATTTTTTATATTAGATGGCAATTTTAATAAAAAATAAGCTAGTAATTAACTTATTTTATTTTTTTGTCTCGTAACTTTTGACTTAAAGCCAATAGAAAGCTAAAAATAGCAAGAAATATTCCTATTCTAGCGATGTAGTCGCCAAAGCGCGCATAAAAAGTAATTTTGTTCTCAAGCGGTAAATTAACCAAAAGACTGCCTTGCTTCTCATACCCTAATTTTTGAGTGATTTCTCCGTTGGGTAAAATGCCGGCAGAAATACCAGTATTGGCACTACGCACTACCGATCGACGTTGTTCTATAGCTCGTAAACGCGCATAACTTAAGTGCTGTTGATGGCCTTGCGTATCTTCCCACCAAGCATCATTGGTAATAATCGCCAAAATTTGTGCTTGGTTATTTACATAGCCTCCTACATATTCACCATAAACCGATTCATAACAAATAATAGGAGCTACCTTGGTTTGGTCGGTTAGCTCAAAAACGCTACGTTCGGGTTGAGTGGTTTTCATAGCTACTGTACCACCTAGGTCTATCATCACATTTCCTAGAATAGGCTTTAGCCAATCTTGGTAGGGAAAGTTCTCCACCCCAACCACTAATTTTGATTTGTGATAAAAAGCATCTTCACGACCGGGAACTACTGCAATAGCCGAATTGTAGTCGTTAAACCAAAGACCAGGACGCGCCAAATTGGTTTGTTTTTCAATTTTCGCCTCATCTTTGATTAATTTATAAAATGAAATGCCTCCAATAAAAGCGGTGTTCGGGTACTTATTTTTTAATTCTTCTACCTGTCGCTTAGCAACTGAAAAGGACCAAGAATCAATATTGGTTCCATCGGCAAAAACCGTTTCTGGAGCCAGTATTAATTGGGTGTTTGAAGTTATTTTTTCTTCTGTTAGGTTTAATAATAAATCGCCCACCCTTTTATCGGTGGTGTTGTATTTCTCTGTATACGGATTGATATTGGGCTGTAAAATTAAAGTCTCTATATATTCTTCTTTAGCTTCCGCGGAAGCGTAATCGGGAAAAATGAGATAAGAAACACCAATAGGTAAGAGCACAAAAAAAACAGCCATTGCTCGTAGTATGTTGATTCTATTTGATTGCGTTGCCATTAAGCTGAAAAATACTAGCAAATTAACCAACCAGACCCAAAGGGTTCCTCCAAAGGTGCCCGTGTATTCATACCATTGAATCCATTGATAGTAAGTAGCAAAACCATTACCTAAATTAAGCCAAGGCCAAGAAAACTCCCAGTGCAAATGCAAATACTCGAAACCAATCCAGCACCCTACCAGAAAAATATAAGCTAATCGGTTGTTTTGAGACCAACGGTGAACTTTATGAAACAGCAAGAACACCAAACTCATAAGCAGAGAGTTCACCAATAAAGCGAATGCCATTCCGAAAGCAGTAGAGTAGTAAATCCAATAGGTGGTAATACTGTTCCAAACCAAAAAGGCGATAAAAGCATAGCCTAAAACGGTACTGCTTTTTTTGTTTTCTTGAAGCAGTTGGTATTCTACTAATAGTAAGGGAACAAAACCAACAAATAGTAGTAAAGGGAAACCATAGGTAGGCCAAGCCAAAGCCAATAATAAACCACTAAGTATGCAGTAAGTGAGTTTTTGAGCCACTGTTTTGGGTTGTAATTTATCTAAAAACACGCCAGTCTATTTTGAGAGAAAACACATTGGAGTAAAGAGCTACACTTTGGTCGCCAATATCGGTAAAGGCATAATCTATATGTATGCCCTTGTATTTAAAACCTAACCCGAATCCTGGCTGAAAACCAACTTTTGAGCCACCTTCGAGTTGCTCAACATTTTGAAAATTCCCTACACCGCCACGTAAATAGACCAAGTCTAGGTAGCCTACTTGAAAGCCAAGTGCCGGACTTATACTTACTGCTTCTGTTGCTATTAAATCTTGTGTTTGAGCAAATCGCATTTGAAGATCAAGTGCGGCTTTAATATCCCAATCGTATCGAATGCGAAAGTTTTTGGCCACTCCCAATTGTAATTTAGGTAAAGTTATTTCTGTAGTTTCGGGTAATTCTTGATTTTGTCCTTCAACAGCACCCTGTACTTGACTGTAGGCATTTTCATCGATACTCCAAGTATTATAGGTAGTAGTAATATCTCGTGCCATAGCACCAAACTCCCATCCGTATTTACCTTGAAACTGAATGCCAGCATCTAGCCCAAATCCCCAAGAATTAGCAAATTCACCTATAATGCGGTGAATCACTTTGGCATTTACACCAAAAGAAAAACCTTCGAGCGGTAAATTCTTGGCATAAGAAAACGTAAAAGCATAGTCTGCTGCCGAGAATAGGCTAATGCGATCATAATCAATTTGACCTTGGTCGTCTATAAGTTGGGTGGTATTTAATATATTATCTACACCAAAACGCAAAACGTGTATCCCAAGACTGCTTTCGTCATCTATTTTTAAAGCCGACCCTAAGTAATCATAGTTAGCAATATTAGCGAAATAGTTGGCATGCATAAGTGCAATTTCGTGATCTTCGATGCGGGTGAGTCCGGCGGGGTTCCAATATCCAGCATACACGTCGTCTGTAGTGGCGGTTACGGCGTTGGCCATTCCAAATGCAGCTGCGTTTACTCCTATATTTAAAAATTCGTTAGAATATTTACGAGCGGTTTGTGCTTGTAAACCGGTGCCTAGGAGTAAAATTAGAATATAAATCGCCTGTTTTGTCAAGGTTTTCTTTTTTGCAAATATCTTATTTTATTTTTTATTAACTTAATTTTGTGCTTTATATTGCTTTTGCTATCGTGTACAGGCTATATTTGATTTGTTTGAAACACCTAATACCTTATGAAAAAACATATTCCTAACCTTATAACCTTACTCAACTTACTCTCAGGAAGTATAGCGGCTGTTTGCGCCTTGAATAACCAATTGCTTTTAGCCGGTATTTTTATATGCCTAGGAATTTTTTTCGATTTCTTTGACGGGTTGGCTGCTAGAGTCCTAGATGTTAAAAGTGATTTAGGATTACAACTTGACTCGCTTGCAGATATGGTGACCAGTGGCTTGGTACCGGGGTTAATTGTGTTTCAATTGTTGGAGCAATATTTGCCTGCTAGTAGTACGATTTTATACAGTAATTGGGAGGATGAGACTTTTAATTTATCTTTTTATGCTTGGTCTTTGTTTGCATTTTTAATACCCTTAGGTTCGGCTTATCGCTTGGCTAAATTTAATATAGACGAGCGACAAACCAGTTCTTTCATTGGTTTGCCTACACCCGCCAATGCCTTATTAATTCTTAGTTTACCCTTTATAATTCACTACCATCCCGAATCTTGGTTAGCAACGGTTACAAAGTTACCATTAGTGTTAATTGGATTATGTGTTTTTAGCGCGATTATTTTAAATGCAGAAATTCCTTTGTTTGCGCTGAAATTTAAAAACCTAAATTTTAAAGAAAACTGGTTTAGATTTTTATTTGTTTTCGCTTGCGTATTGGGTATAGGTTTTTTCCAGTTTTTGGCCGTTCCTTGTATTATTTTAGGTTATGTGTTGTTAAGTGTTTTTGTACGAAAATCGGCATCGGCTTAAGCTTAGAAAAGTTTCTTCTTGCGCAATTCAAAATTTTGTCCTAGATACACCTTGCGAACCATTTCATCAGAGGCCAAGTCTTCGGGCTGACCGTGTTTTAAGATACTACCTTCAAACATTAAATAAGTTCTATCTGTAATGGCTAGTGTCTCCTGAACGTTGTGGTCTGTAATAAGAATACCTATATTTTTATCTTTGAGTTGTGCGACAATACGCTGAATATCTTCAACAGCCACTGGATCTACCCCAGCAAAAGGCTCATCTAGCAAGATAAACTTCGGATCTGTGGCTAAAGCTCGAGCAATTTCTGTTCGTCTGCGTTCGCCACCAGACAATAAATCGCCTCGGTTTTTTCTGATGTGCCCTAAGCTAAACTCATCGATAAGACTTTCCATTTTATGTTGACGCTCTTTTTTAGAAAGCTTGGTAAGTTGCAACACACTCATTATATTATCTTCTATGCTAAGCTTTCTAAAAACAGAGGCTTCTTGAGCCAAATAACCAATACCGTTTTGCGCGCGTTTATACATGGGGTAATTGGTAATATTTTTTTGATCTAAGAAAATGTTACCGCCATTGGGTTTAATAAGACCAACAATCATGTAGAAAGAAGTGGTTTTTCCTGCTCCGTTGGGACCTAATAGGCCTACAATTTCACCTTGTTTTACCTCTACCGAGATGCCTTTAACTACCTTTCTTCCTTTATAGGATTTCATCAAGTTTTCTGCGCGCAGTTTCATCATATCATTATTGATTTAAGTAGTGGTTTTCTAATTCTTCCCAGTATTCGTGTGCTCTTCGTAGGTGAGGAATCACGATGGTCCCACCTATAAGTGTACCAATACTTAAGGTTTCCATAATTTGATCTTTGTTTACGCCATTTTTAAAACTTGATTCTAAATGATAGCGTACGCAATCGTCACAACGTAACACTAACGAAGCTACTAGACCTAGCAGCTCTTTGGTTTTTATATCAAGAGCTCCTTCCGCAAAAGCGTTGGTGTCTAAATTAAATATTCGTTTTAGAACTTTATTGTTTTCACCTAAGATTTTGGTGTTCATCTTGGCGCGGTACGTATTAAATTCTTCTACTTGATTACTCATTTTTTCGGATAATATTTTTCTCTTTCTTTAATTTATTTTCTTCTTTACGGATGACATAACCCGAAATAAATATACTTATCTCGTATAAAATTAAAACCGGTATGGCTACCACTATTTGGCTAGCAATATCTGGAGGCGTTATGATGGCCGATAAAATTAAAATTCCGACCAAGGCAAATTTCCTATATTTCTTGAGTACTTCCGGGGTTACCAGGCCTATTCGGGTTAATATGTAAATGATAATGGGCAGCTCAAAAATCACGCCACTAGCTAGTGCCGAAGCGCGAACTAATCCGAAATAACTGCTTAAATCAATATCATTAAAAACTTGCTCGCTTACTTGGTAACTACCTAAGAAATTTATAGACAAGGGTGAAACAATATAATAACCAAAAAGTACCCCCGAAAAGAATAAAAGTGAGGCGATAACTATAAAACCTCGGGATGCGTTGCGTTCATTGGGGTGTAAAGCTGGTGAAATAAAACGCCAAAGTTCAAATAGGATATAAGGGAAAGCCACAATAAAACCTGTGGTAATAGAGGTCCACATATGTGCAGAAAACTGTCCGCTCATAGTTCTACTTTGAATTCTAAACGGAATTTCGTCAAAACAAAAACTCTCATCTAGACCAAGGCTTTGCGCCATATTACATAAAACTTTATAGGTGATAAAATCTGCTTCCTTAGGGGCAAATAGAATGCCGAAAATTAAATCCTTTAAAAAAAAAGCGATAAAAGCAACCGCTACCACTGCGATTATTGAACGAATTAAATGCCATCTCAAGGTTTCTAGATGATCTAGAAATGACATTTCTTGAGGATTTTTCTTGGTCTTTGTCGCCATACTTTAGATGATTCCTTCTTTTATTAAGTTGTGCAGGTGTACAATACCTTTATAACTGCCCTTTTCTGTTGCAATTAGCTGAGAAATACCAAAGTGCTCAAGCATATTTTTAGCTTCTATAGCTAAAGCTTGATTATCGATGGTTTTGGGGGCTTCGCCCATAATGTCTCGCGCTGTCAATTGATTGATATCTTGACTTTTTTGCAACATTCTTCTGATGTCACCATCGGTGATGATTCCTAGTATATCGCCATTTTCAATAACTGCCGTTGCTCCTAACATTTTTTCAGAAATCTCTACAATAACATCAGAAATTTTACTGTTGGGCGCTACTTGAGGTAGATTGTTTTGGGCCGTAATATCGGCCACGCGCAAATAGAGTTTTTTTCCCAAAGCACCACCAGGGTGGTATTTTGCAAAATCTTTACTAGAAAAACCTTTAAGATGAAGTAAGCTTACCGCAAGAGCATCGCCAATCACCAATTGAGCTGTGGTACTCGTGGTAGGGGCCAAATTATTAGGACAAGCTTCCTGCTCAATATAGGCATTCAGAACAAAATCGGATTGTTGCCCCAAAAAAGAATCTTTGTTACCGGTGAGGCCAATCAATTTGTTGTTAAAATTCTTAATAAGCGGTACCAGTACTTTAATTTCGGGGGTGTTTCCACTTTTAGAAATGCATATTACAACATCATCTCTTTGAATATTCCCTAAATCACCGTGAATAGCATCGGCAGCATGCATAAAAATTGCCGGTGTGCCGGTACTGTTTAATGTAGCTACTATTTTTTGTGCAATTATGGCACTTTTACCTATCCCAGTAATAACTACTCGACCTTTGCTATGATAGATACAATTTACAGCTTGAGGAAAATCTGGGGTTAAAAAGTTTTCTAATTGGGCAATTGCGGCTGCCTCATTTTTGATAGTGTCTTTTGCAAAAGAAAGGATTTGAGAATCTTTCATCAATTTTTTAAATTTCGATTTGCCAATACTAAAGAAATATATATCTTTAGACTGACAAAGGTATGTAAAATTGTAACATTAAAATATCAGTTTGACAGAAATCGATTTACATCAGGAATTAAAAAAATATTTTGGCTTTGGCCAATTTAAAGGCCTGCAAGAACAAGTAATCAAAAGCATAATAAACGGAGAACACACTTTTGTGATTATGCCTACGGGAGGTGGGAAATCTTTATGCTACCAATTACCGGCCTTGATAAAAGAAGGAACAGCAATTGTAGTCTCTCCTTTAATAGCCTTAATGAAAAATCAAGTAGATGCCATTAGAGGTATTTCTTCGGAAAAAGGAGTAGCGCACGTTTTGAACTCTTCGCTAAATAAAACCGAAGTTAAACAGGTGAAAAGCGACATTGAAAATGGTATAACTAAGCTGTTATATGTGGCACCTGAGTCTTTAACCAAAGAAGAGTATATTGATTTTTTGCGTTCGCAAAAAATTTCTTTTTTAGCTATAGATGAAGCACACTGTATAAGCGAATGGGGGCATGACTTTAGGCCAGAATACAGAAATTTACGCAAGATTATAAAACGTATAGGCGATGATATCCCTATAATTGCTTTAACGGCAACGGCCACACCAAAGGTACAAGAAGATATCTTGAAAAACCTAGGGATGCCCCAGGCTAATACATTTAAGGCCTCTTTTAACCGTCCAAATTTATATTATGAAGTAAGGCCTAAAACCGCTCAAGTAAGTGCAGACATCATTCGGTTTGTGCGTGAGCGGCAAGGGAAAAGCGGAATCATTTATTGTCTTTCTAGGAAGAAGGTAGAAGAACTTGCACAAACGCTGCAGGTAAATGGCATATCGGCTGTACCCTATCATGCTGGGTTAGATAGTAAAACCCGAGCTAAACATCAAGATATGTTTTTGATGGAAGAGGTAGATGTAGTGGTGGCTACCATCGCCTTTGGAATGGGAATTGATAAACCAGATGTGCGTTTTGTAATTCATCACGACATCCCTAAAAGTATCGAAAGCTACTACCAAGAAACTGGTAGAGCTGGTCGCGATGGGGGAGAAGGGCATTGCTTAGCTTTTTATGCTTATAAAGATATTGAAAAGCTAGAAAAATTTATGAGTGGTAAACCTGTAGCCGAACAAGAAGTAGGTTTTGCTTTACTGCAAGAAGTTGTCGCTTACGCGGAAACCTCTATTTCAAGACGTAAATTTATATTGCATTATTTTGGCGAAGCCTTTGATAGTGAAACTGGTGAAGGAGCCGATATGGATGACAATGTTCGTTTTCCTAAGACCCAAAAGGAAGCCCAAGATGAAGTGGTTCTACTTTTGAATACCGTAAAGAAAACTAAATCTATCTATAAAGCTAAAGATTTAGTTAAGACTTTAGTGGGAGAAGTAAACGCTATGATCAAATCGCACAAAACAGATGAGCTTCCCATTTTTGGAAAAGGAAAAGAAAAGCCAAAATTTTATTGGATGGCTTTAATTAGACAAGTTCTGATAAAAGGCTTGCTCAAAAAAGATATTGAGACTTATGGCGTAATAAAACTGACTGCAGAAGGTAAAGACTTCTTAGAAAGTCCTAGTTCCTTTATGATGTCTGAAGATCATATTTATACCGAAGAAGAGCAAAACAAAGCCGCTCAACAAAATAAAACGGCTAGTGCAACCGATGAGCAATTGATGAAAATGCTTAAAGATTTACGGAAAAAGGTAGCGCAAAAAAAAGATGTACCTCCTTATGTGGTATTCCAAGACCCCTCATTGGAAGATATGGCTTCAAAATATCCGATTTCTATTGAAGAATTAGGGAACATTCATGGGGTAGGTGAAGGTAAAGCCAAAAAATTCGGGAAAGAGTTTGTAAGCCTTATACAACGTTATGTAGAAGATAATGAGATCATAAGACCCGATGATATGGTAGTAAAAACTACCGGTGCTAATAGTAGTAATAAGCTCTATTTTATACAGAATGTAGATAGAAAATTACCGCTACCCGATATTGCCAGCGCAAAAGGCCTATCGATGGATGATTTTATTAAAGAACTCGAAGCAATTGTTTATAGTGGAACCAAACTGAATATTTCTTACTGGATAGATGAAATTTTAGATGAAGATCAGCAAGAAGAATTACAAGAGTATTTTTTAGAGGCAGAAAGCGATAAAATAGACGAAGCGATGGATGAGTTTGATGGCGACTACGAAGAAGAAGAACTCAGGCTTTACCGCATTAAGTTTATGAGTGAAGTTGCTAATTAGAAATACCTTATAAATTCAAAGAAACCCAAAATTTTAAATTTTGGGTTTCTTCTTTTTGAGAAAAACCCTCAAGAAGACTTATCTTTGCGCTTTAAAAATTAAAATAAATTATGGAAAACGGAATCTATGCCAAGTTCGCAACCACCAAGGGCGAAATTTTGGTGAAATTACACCACGATAAAACACCAGGAACAGTAGGAAATTTTGTAGGTCTTGCTGAAGGAAATATAAAAAACGACGCAAAAGCAGAGGGTACGCCGTATTACGATGGTCTTAAATTTCACCGTGTTATTGCCGATTTTATGATTCAAGGGGGTGATCCTAATGGTACAGGGGCTGGCGGACCAGGATATCAATTTGACGATGAAATACACCCTGATTTAAAGCATAATAAGCCAGGAATATTGTCAATGGCCAATGCAGGTCCTGGTACAAACGGAAGTCAGTTTTTTATCACACACGTTGAAACGCCCTGGCTAGATGGTAAGCATACGGTTTTTGGAGAAGTTGTTGAAGGTCAAGATATAGTTGATAGCATTGAGCAAGGGGATAAAATTGAAAAGTTAAGTATAGAACGAGTTGGAGAAAAAGCACAACAGTTTGATGCAGCTGCTAACTTCAAGAGTTTTAATGAAGAGAAAGAAAAAAGAGAAGCCGAAGCTAAGAAAAGAGAAGAGGATAAACTAAAGGCCTTAACCGAAGGTTTGAGTAAAACCGAGTCTGGTTTGCATTATACCATAACTCAAGAAGGTAAAGGACCAAAACCTAAAAAAGGTAATACCGTTTCTGTACATTACAAAGGCATGTTAGCTGATGGTACTGTATTTGATTCGTCTTTTAAACGTAACCAACCTATACAGTTTCCTGTAGGAATGGGGCACGTGATTGCAGGCTGGGACGAAGGAATTATGTTATTGAACCAAGGCGATAAAGCCAAATTTGTTATTCCTGCCCATTTAGGTTATGGAGCACAGGGAGCTGGAGGAGTAATTCCGCCTAACGCTACGTTAATTTTTGAGGTAGAACTTATCAAAGCCTAAATTTAAGTAAATCCATTATCAACAAAGTCACTCCTTACGAGTGACTTTTTTCTTTTTTCCATTTGATGCTGCAGCCTACACTAGGTTTTTGAGGTTTTGGAATGCTCCTACTATTGAATAGCGCGTCTAAGACTTCACGAACATTTCTTCCGTTTACCGCAATACCATTTTGCGGTCTGGCATCGTCTAATTGGCCGTGATAAACCAATTCCGCGGAAGCGTTATAAATATAAAAATCTGGAGTACAAACGGCCTGATAGGCCCGTGCAATCGCTTGGGTCTCATCGTAAAGGTATGGGAATGTAAAGTTGTGTTTTCGGGCAAATTGCCACATGTTATAAAAGCTGTCTTCTGGATATTGGGTAGCGTCATTACTTGATACGGCTACAAAACCAAAGCCTAAAATTCTGTAATCGTTGGCAATGCGAACGAGTTCTGAAACAACTAGCTTAACATAAGGACAGTGGTTGCTTATAAACATAACAACCGTGCCCAATTCTCCTTGTATGTCTTTAAAAGTATACAAATCTTTGGTAATGGCATCGGGTAGTAAAAAGTCGTGGTATTTTTCACCTAATTGTACAGTAGAAGATTCTCTTTTCATGAACAAGTTTTACTTAAAATTACTACATTTAGAGTTAATTTGAAAGTTAAAATAATATGGAAACTATAGTTTGGGAGGATTTTAAAAAGATTGAAATGCGGGTGGCTACCATTATAGATGTAAAGGATTTTCCCGAGGCTAAAAAACCAGCTTATCAATTAATGTTAGATTTTGGACCAGAGCTTGGCACACGCAAAACTTCTGCACAGATTACCACACGCTATAGCAAAGAAGAGTTGATAGGACAACAAGTCGTTGCCGTGATTAATTTTCCTAAAAAGCAAATTGCCAATTTTATGAGCGAGTGTTTGGTTTTGGGGGCAGTGCAAAAAGACGATGTTGTTTTATTAAAACCCGAAACAAAAATACCTAACGGCTTGCAAATTGGCTAGTATTGTAGTTTAAAAATTATAAACTTCATTCAGCAACTAAATAACGGCATTCAGCAATTTTTGATTAAATTAAACTAATCATTATCAGATTTTTGGGGTGAATATTAAAAACATCTCAAAATGAAAAAAACATTACTCTCATTATTTTGCTTAGCTAGTGCTAGCCTTTTTGCTCAAAATGTACACATCCCAGATCCAGATTTAAAAAATGTTTTAATTAGTCACACAGGAATAAATACTAATGGAGATGGAGAAATTAGCTATGCCGAAGCGAATGCTTATACGGGTATAATTTCTGCTCCTAATTTAACTATTTCAGATTTAACCGGTTTAGAGGCTTTCACGAATATTACGGAAGTATTCTTGCCTAATAATAATATTAGTTTTGCCAATTTTACTGCTAATACAGCTTTAACTAAAATTTCAATAGGCTTAAACCCGTTAACAACTTTAGATGTAACAGGACTTACCAATCTTACCAGATTAGGAGCAGATTTTACTTATAGTCTTGCCTCGATAGATTTAAGTACCAATGTAAATTTAGAGGTCTTAAACTTAGATAGAAATCAATTAACCTCTTTAGATGTTTCTAACAACATTAATTTGAGCAATTTTTCGGCTTCTGTTAATCAATTAACAACGATAGATTTAAGTAATAATACAGCTATTGAAAACTTAAACTTGTATGATAATAACCTAAGCAGTTTAGACTTAAGCAATCAAACAAATTTAACTTGGTTGGCTATAAATTCTAATAATTTAACTGCTTCTAGTTTAATCTTACCTAATACATCAACCGTTACCATTGCTTATTTGAGTGATAACCCATTAGGAAGTATAGATGTAAGTAGCTTTACTAATTTAGAAAGACTAAAAGTAAACAATACCAATCTTAGCACAATAGATCTTTCTAGCAATACTGTTTTAGAAGAATTAGAGGCAAATACTAATAATTTTACTTCTATAGATCTTTCTTCATTAGCTCAGCTTACAAGTTTAAAATTAGTAGAAAATGATCTTACCAGTATAGACTTATCTAACAACCCGGTACTTTCACAATTGTATTTAGGAGATAACGATTTAACTTCTTTGGACCTTACAAATAATCCAAACATATATCACCTAGAGCTACAAGATAATCTTTTTTCTGATATAGATGTTTCGATGCTACCCTCTTTAGGCCATCTTTATGTTTCAGGTAATTCTAACTTACAAATTATAAATATGGCTAATGGTAATAATGCGTCAATTTATCAATTTAACGCAACTAATTGTCCTAATCTTTCTTGTGTGCAATTAGATAATGGTTTTACGCCTCCTGCCACTAGTCCTGGGATACAATGGATAATGGATCCGGATAAAGACCCTAATACCATTTATGGTTATACGACTTGTACTTTAGGGATTGAGCAAAATATTTTAGATGCCATTTCTATCTACCCAAACCCCTCGGCAGGTAGCGTAAATCTAAATGGAATAGATCAAGTTGATGAAATAAGCGTTTTTTCTTTGGCCGGTAAAAAGGTGCATACCACTAAAGAATTAAAGATGAATTTGAATCACCTGTCAGCTGGTGTTTACTTTATTCAAGTAAAAGCAAATCAGCAAAATAAAACTTTTAAATTCATTAAAAACTAATCCAATCTATTAGCAGTGCATTCAGCTTAACCAGCTGGGTGCACGCTCTTTAAATTCATTTTAAGCTATGAGACTTATATTACAATGCTTGATCTGCTTATTCTTATTAGGCGGCAGTACAACTGTTCAGGCTCAGTTTTTTAAAAAAATAAAAGAAAAAGCTTCAGAAAGTTTAAACCTACCTACAAAAGCCAATAAAGAAAAAGAGCAGCAAGCTGCAAAGGCTATTGCTTTCCCTGAAGCTGGAGAACTTAATAAAGATTCAGATTTGCATCAGGTTGCCTCAAAAGCTTTAGAGAGCTATTATGCCAGTAAAAGTATGCAATTGGTAGCCTTTAATATTATATCAGACGACTGGAAGGTGGTCACCCATAAAACTACAGGAGCGGTATTATATCAATGGGCTGTTGGTGCCTTAATACAGAAAAATTCTAACGGTAAATGTATGCTGTTTCAATATATCTTAAAGCAAGATTTTAATGGCAGTGGTTTTAACGAGGCCTATTTTGCTGGAATAAGTAGAACTGCTCCAGTTCCTTACGGCTCCTATATCGCTTGTGAAAACGCGCCGAACTAATATCAACTAAAAATCTAATACAATGTTTAAACAAAAATTAACTTATCTGTTTGCCATTTTATTTTTGGCAGTTAGCCTTCCGGCGGAAGCGCAACTGGGTAAAATGTTAAAAAATAAAGTAAAAAAAGCAGCACAAGAAGCTGTGTCTAACGATGCCTCAAGTGGTGACGCTAATACAACAAAACCTAGACCATCGGGTAAAAAAAGTAAAATGCCAGGCAGCGTACCACGCGGACCGCAAGCTAGCGCAGAAAAAGCTACCTTAAGTTTACAGTTTAAAGATATAATGGGCTACAGTTCTGGCCGAAGCAATTACATAGTAAATGCAGCTAATTATCGTCAAGGTGAAGCAGAGCAAGGTCACGCCGTTGTAATTCACCCAGACTTTGATTTAGACTTTTCGTGGTTGGTATTCATTTCTCCCCCAATCTTAGATGCTTTTGCGCTAGATGGTGTGAGGGTATATGAGATGACCAGCGGATCTTATGTTATTCAGCACCCCGCAGATCCTAATCACCAGCTTAATTTAGATACTAGCGGATTAATATTAACCCGTATGCTAAAACTAGACGAGGATGTTTTTGTTTTGTATGCTGGAGCTTTTCAGGGCGGTCACAGCTATAATGTGCCTTCATACGTAAAACCAGGCGATTTAACCATCACCAATATCATTGCACCTCCCGAAAAACTAAATTTGTTTAGCAAAGAAAAAGCTAAGGAAATGGCTTTAGCTATAGAAGCAAAATTCAAAGCCAATTATGAAGAAGCTGCAGCGGCCAATTTAGCAAGTATTAAAATTCCTAAAGCTGGTAAGTTAGATGCTAACACCAGTTTAAAGAATTTCGCTAAAGCGGAAATAAATAAAGTAATCAATAAAGATGGTGCAAAATTGATGTACCACAGAATTGAATCTAACGACTGGAGTATTGTTCATCACAAAATAACAGGGAAGCCCTTGTACCGTTGGATAAAAGGCGCTTTTACAGAAACCACACGCCAAGGTAATTGTAAACTTCAAGGCTTTATTTTAAAACAACAATACAACGGTAGCGGTTATAGCAATACCAGCTTTGGTGGCGTTATACACGGACAAATGCCTTATGGACAAAAAATAGATTGCAAAAATGCACAACCATAATCAAGAATAAAAAAATGAAAAAAAACTTAAGAAGTGTTGCTTTAATCGCTTTTGCAGCATTGGCAAGCTGCTCGTCTGATGATGATGCAAATAAAAATGCAGATGAAAGCCTATATGTAAACTTTAACGATGTTTCGTTTAAACAGGCGCTGGTCGACAACCCGGCTGTCAACACCAATAATGATGAAGAAATAAGCTTTCAAGAAGCAAAATTATTTACTGAAAGATTGAGTGTTGAAAATCTAGGCATTGAAGATTTAACGGGTATAGAAGCTTTCATAAACATAAAAAACTTATCAGCTTTTAATAATCAATTAACTCAAGTAGAGTTATCTAAAAACACTAAGTTAAAGCAAATTTTACTCGAAAATAATAAATTAGTTGCTTTAGATATTAGTATGCTGCCCGGGGTTGAAGATTTAAAAATACACACTAATAACTTGAACAGCTTGAATGTGGCCAATGGCAATAATTTCTTTTTTAGCCGAATGCAGGCACAAGGCAACGCTAATTTAAATTGTATTCAAATAGATCAAGATTTTAATCCGGGATCAAATTGGTTAAGCGATATGCAAACCAATTATTCTTATACAGATTGTAATGAACCAAGATAAGTAAGAATTTTATTATTCTTAAATACAAGAAAGAGGCTGGTTAACACACTCGCCTCTTTTTTTATTGATACACTTGTTGAATGAGTTTTAAAAACGACTCTTTATTAGATTTTGAGATAGGAACAGATTTGCCATTTTCCATAATCAACTGGTCTCCATCTTTGCGTGAAAATTCTTTTACATATTGCAAATTCACTAAAAAAGAGCGATGGCATTTAAAAAATAAGGAATCTTGCTCCAATTGTTCCACAAAATTTTTAAGCGGTTTTGAAATACATTTTTTGGTGCTATCTCTTAAGAAAACATTCGTATACATTCCATCTGCCTCAAAATAAAGTATGTCTTTATGCTCTACAAATAAAATACCTTTAGCTACCTCTAAAGCAATCTTATTTATGGCTACCTTTTTTAACGCATTCGCCAAATCTTCTAATTTTGCTTCTAGGTGTGCCCCTTTATTAGCAGTGCTGGCCTTTGAAACCGCCTGTTCTAACTCGTCTAAGTCTATAGGTTTTAGTAAATAATCGATAGCATTTTTTTTAAAAGCTTCTATGGCATATTGATTATAAGCTGTAGTGAATACAATTTGAAACGTATAGGGTGGAGGCAGCATATCAAAAAGCTCTAATCCTGAGTGCTGCGGCATCTCAATATCTAAAAAAAGTAAATCAATGGATTGCTGTTTTAAAACTTCTATTCCTTCTAGTAAATTTTTGGCAGTTTGTATTTCGAAAATATGAGCATCTAAGCCCAAAAGCATTTTTTCTAACAAGGTTCTGGCCCTAGGCTCATCGTCTATGATTAATACACGCATATTAATTATTTATAGGAAATAGGATTTCAACTCGCGTTCCTTTTGGGGCTGCAGAGCTTCCTAAATCGGTTATTTTTACTGTAATGGGTTGAGGATTAATTTGGTTATACAAGGCAACTCGTCTCTGGTTGGCTTTTAAAGCAAAAGAAGTATGGTGTTTGGTTTTATTCGCATACATTTTGTTGGCAGCATCACGGCCAATTCCGTTATCTTCAATAGTACAAGAAATGAATGATTTTTTGAATTTCTTTATAACAATATGTAATTTTTTTGACCCCAAAACGTGTAATAATCCGTGTTTAAACGCATTTTCTACATAAGGTTGAATAAATATTGAAGGTACTTGAATAGCTTGTAAATTTAGACTAGAATCAATCTCTATTTGTACGTCAATTTCATCCTCAAATCTGAGTTTTTCTAGAGCAACATAAAGTTTTAGGGCTTCTATTTCTTCAGTTAAACTGATTTTATCTTGCTGAGTGTGTTCTAAATACATTCGAATTAACCTAGAGAACTTCACCAAATAATTACTGGCTAACTTTTTTTCATTGGATAAGATGAATTCTTGAATGGCGTTAAGCGCATTAAAGATAAAATGCGGATTCATTTGCGAGCGCAAATTCTCCAGGCTTAAGGCATTAATTTTGTTTTGTGTTTTTAAAGATTTGATTTCTTTTTGTGCTTTTTTAGCTTTTCTATTCAATTGCCAATGATGTAATCCGTAAAGGGAAAATCCTAAAACCAAAATGCATAATGCATAAAACCAGTTTTGCTCATAAAAATGGGGTTTTATAACCAAATTAAGGCATAATTCTTCTTGACTTATCCGGTTAAATTGATCTTTAGATTTAATACTTAATTGATAGCTGCCCGTTGGCAAATTACTAAAGTTCAAATTGCTAGAACCCGATGAGGTTTCTTGCCAGACAGGCTTTTCTTGGTTGAGGCTGTACAGGTAATTGGTTTCTTGAGTAAGCTGTAAACCAGGTGTATACAATTGAATTTCGAGTAATTGAGCTTCAGGTTCTAACTCAATTTCGTGGGTTATGGCTTGATTTTTCCCATCTATTTTAAGGCTTTTAATTCGGGGAGACTCCAATGAAGCATACTGGCTTGTTACATTGGTGGGTAAGTAAATTAGCTTTTGGTTGCCTTTAAAATAAAGGTGGTTGTTAACGTGAAATAGATTGTTTAAACTTAGCCCGTGAAAATCATTGAAAAAAGTTTTTTCAAAAATGATTTTATTGTTTTGGTAACATTGTAAACCTTCTAAACTTAAAACCCAAATGCGGTCTTCATTGTCTACCGCAAAATCTAAAATTCCATTCTTAAAAAATAATTGTTCTTGGCTTATAAAAGGTTCAAGTTGGGTATGGTTCACTTTTAATATTTCTTGGTTTGTAGCCAGTAATATGCTGTCTTTATATTTATTAATTGCTGATGTAGGGATTGTATTGTTTTTGTAACTGAGGTACTCACTGTTAAAATTGTTGTCATAAACTCTTGTTCCATCTATATAACTGATGTAAAGCCGCTGGTTGGTACTGTCAAAAAATGCATTTTTGGCACGTTTGTCATTTAAAATACGTCTTTGATCAGGTTTAGTAATGTCTGCATAAAAGTATGAAGCTTTAAAACTTAGGTTTACCAAACCTCCAAAGGCCTTCAATAAACCTTTAGAACTTTTTATTTGGTTTTTGAGGTCTTCTCTACGGGCAAGCTTGAGTTGATAAACAAATCCGTCTGCATCTTTTAAGCTTATAACTAGCCTGTCGATAAGATTATCATAGAAAATCGCTTCAACTTTATGCGTGTTTTTAATGTTGAGCCTGTTAAATCCATTTTGTACGTTACCATAAAAAATATTCCCAAAATTGGTACCCACAAAAAGATTGTTGCCTTTTCCTTTTGCCAAGGCACTTATGTATTCTCTATTTTTTAACCTTAAATCATATTGATAATAATGATTCTTCGGAATAATAAAAACCCCATTTTTAAGCGTAGTTACCCAAATGTTACCTTGAAAATCAAATAGGGTTTTGCTTAGTGAAAAATCTTTAAATAGATGCTGCTTTAGCTTAAATCCACTATTTGATGATTGAGCAATAAATAAGCCTCGGTTTGTACTAAAGTAGATATCATTACCGATGCTTTTTATATGGCGAATTTCTAAATTTTCGAGTCCTTCTATACTCACTTTATTAATAAAAGCTTGCTGGCTTTCATCATAGCTTAAGTAAATGAGTTTACCGTTTTGCACATAAAACAAATACAATTTATTATTTATATAAAACAAATTTAAATTTTTGATATTATTTTGTTGACTTGCAATAGGTAAATGAGGAATAACCTTGAGTTGGTTGTTTTTTATTGCTTTAAGCTGATGGGTGTTGGTGAGGTAATAAATCGTTTTGGTGTTAGGGTTTTGAGCCGAAGTTAAAACTAAGTCTAGATTGATTTGCTCAAGCGTTTGAGTTGGCAAATGTAAACTGCTGAGGCCCGCTTGACTCAATGCATAAATATGTTCTTGATGCTCGTATAGTTGTGCTAATTTTCCTTTTAATTTTTCACTTAAATCAGCAACGACCATTAAACTATCGTGTTGTGAGCGTAGCAATTGCCCGTAAAGATTTATGCCGTAAATACTTCTATTAGATTGAATTAAACTAAAAACGGTCTTGCCCTTTTGTTGACTAGAATTAATATAGTCGAGATTCTTACCTGTTAATTTATAAAGTCCTTTATTAGCCGATAGCCAAATGTTCTTTTCATCATCTTCAATAATGTCATAAAAAGTTTGATCGGGTAATGTGTTAAGGGTTTGCAGCGAAAAATAGCTTGGTTCTTGAGCCTGAACCCAAACAGTTAAAAAGAAGAAAGTAATTAGTACGGCTGTTTTTTTCACGGTTTTATTTAAGTGATAAATATAACCGAATCGGATGAATTTGAAACCAAAATTTTTTAACTGATTACATATTAGGGATGAATGGTGTATTTGAGTTGCTAAATCTTAAAAAGCAATACTTTACAAGAGCGATTTAAAAGACTGTATTTTGAAATCGAGATTCTTGATAATTAGTACAATTTGAAGATAAAACAGTAAAGTTATTCAAGTTGTATTGGCAATTACGGCTAAATAGCACAATTTGTTTAACAAAAGGTTAAAAAGATTAAACAAATAAAGAAAAGGATTATCTTTATCATGAATAATAAAAAAAACAAATATGAAAAAGTTAGCCTTTATTTTAACAATTGCGGTGACAATGTCTTTTAGTACAAATGTTATTGCGCAAAAAACAATAGTTGATGTGGCTATTGAGAACAAAGATTTTTCAACTCTAGTAACTGCTTTAAAAGCAGCTGAGTTAGTGGAAGCCTTGCAAGGTGATGGACCGTTTACTGTTTTTGCTCCAACCAACGATGCCTTTGGAAAAATTGATAGTAAAACGCTTAATTCTTTACTTGAGACAAGGAATAAAAAAGCATTAGGAAATATTTTAACTTATCACGTTATACCCGGAAAGCTAAACTCAACTGACGTGGAGGCCGCTCTTAAAGAAGGCAATGGTATGGTTAAGCTAAAAGCTTTGAATGGGCAAATGTTTACGGTGATGCAAAAAGACGGAAGCATTTGGATTAAAGACTCAAATAATAATGTAAGTAAGATTATTGCTACAGATGTTAATGCTAGTAATGGTGTGATTCACGCTATTGATTCAGTGATTATGCCACAATAATCCCAAAAAGGTATTGATAAAAGAGCCTCAATTTGTTGAGGCTTTTTTGTGCTATAATTTTTTTGTTTACAAAACTATCTGAGTATTTATTTGCCTTAAATTAATTTAATACTACTAATTGATAACTTAAAATGTTCTTCTTCCTTATTGGCAATTAAGAAAGCGATTTCTTCTAAAGATTGACCCGAGAAATTGGATTTGTTGAGTTTACGCCCTCTAAAACTAGGGAACATTCCCTTAAACGGAATTTTGATTTCCTGCCATTGCTTAGTAGTTTTAAACACTGACTTGTAAACGTGTGCGTCTTCTGTATTTTCTTTAATTCTGAATTGATATTCTTTACCATCTCCACAAACTTTTAATACGAAACTATGAAATTTACCGATTTGCTTTCTGGGAACAGGGTAGCGCACAGAACAGAATCCGCCATTGTTTTTTAAAGAGACTTTACCTGTAAAAACTCCGTTGCCTTCTTCGTTTATTTTGATGTGACCATAAGACACTCCCCCCATAACTGTATCGTTAATTGTGTGCCAATTACGCAGGTTTGAGGCCGCTGTAAACTGATAAATTGTTTCGAGTTGGGTTGAATCATTCATTTTTTCAAAATACAAAAAAACCAATTTTAATAAAATGTTCTAGAGATATTTTATTGTCTCTCCGTAATGAAATCAGGATTTATTTGCTATTAAAAGTAGCGTAGGCAAAAAGTAATTTGTCGGCAAATAAGATAATGGCTACAATAAAAAAAGAGCATTGGTAAACAATGCTCTTTTTTATAAGGGTATAGGCTTTGTTATATATCATCAAAACTTACATCTGTAAATTGCTTTGGTGCTACATCATTCTCTATCTCGTTCTCATACTCTTTCTTAAAATCTTTTTGGTGACGCTCACTGATCACCTCTTCACCTTTTTCATCGATTATGTATTGGGTCATTTCTTTTAAGATTTCTTCAAAACCAGCAAAATCTTCCTTGTATAAATAAATCTTGTGCTTTTTGTAATGAAAAGACCCATCTTCATTGGTGAATTTCTTGCTTTCGGTGATGGTCAAGTAGTAGTCATTGGCTTTGGTTGCTCTAACATCAAAAAAGTAAGTTCTTCTTCCTGCTCTTAGTACTTTTGAAAAAATTTCTTCTTTCGGCATCGTTCCGTTATCACTCATAGTCAAATTTAATTTGGTTATACGTTATAGTTGCTGTCAAAAATCTTAAAAAAATTAACAACCCGCAAATAAAAATTACTTTTCTTTTTCGTCTAGCTGTTTGTTGTAAAGGTCTAAATAGGGGCCGTCTTGATTCATTAAATCCTGATGTTTTCCTTCCTGAACAATTTCACCATTTTCTAGAACGATTATCTTGTCCGCATTTTTAGCAGTTGATACGCGGTGGCTCACCATAACCATAGTTTTATTTTCTGCTACACGGTAAAGATTACTTAAAATTATTTCTTCTGTTTCAGTATCTACCGCCGATAGACAATCGTCAAAAAGTAAAATTTTTGGTGATTTAATTATGGCTCGCGCAATAGAAACCCTTTGTTTTTGACCACCAGATAGGGTTATACCTCTTTCGCCTAAAACAGTTTCATAGCCCTTGCTGAAACCAATAATATTCTTATGCACATAAGCATTTTTAGCCGCTTCTATGATTTCTTCTCTCGTTGCATCTTCTTTACCAAACTGGATGTTATTGGCAATGCTATCGCTAAATAAAAAGGCGTCTTGGGGTACATAACCTATGGCTTCTCGTAGAGTGTTTAGATTTAACTTTTCAATGGGAACTTTGTCTATAGTTATAGTTCCTGCTGTGGCATCATATACCCGAGCAATTAATTCTAATAAGGTAGATTTACCCGATCCAGTTTTTCCTATTATAGCTAAGGTTTCTCCATTATTAATTTTAAATGAGATATTTTTTAAAGCTTGTATATTGGTTTCTTCATAAGTAAAATTTACATTTTTAAACTCAATATTACCGGTGATTGGCGATACTTCTTTATTGTAATTTTTAATTGATGGTTTTTGCTGTAAGAATTCATTGATGCGTTTTTGAGAAGCCTCGGCTTGTTGTACCATATTAGCCACAAAACCTACTGTAGCCACTGGCCAGGTGAGCATATTAACATACATTAAAAACTCAACGATAACGCCAAAATTATCAATTTCACCGCTTATTACTTGGTTTCCACCGACATAAATTACAATTAAATTACTAAAGCCAATTAGTAAAACCATTAGTGGAAAAAAGAAAGCTTGAACCCGAACCAGGTCAAGGTTTTTATTTTTATTGGTATCGGATAAAGAAACAAAGCCTTCGTTAATTTGATTTTCTAGACCGTAACTTTTAATTACACTAATTCCGCTAAAACTTTCTTGGGTAAAAGTGTTGAGTTTAGATAAATACATTTGCACCACACTACTACGTTTATTAATTTTTCGGCTTATTTTATAAATGGCAAATGATAAAAATGGGAGAGGCACCAAGGTGTATAGGGTAAGCAAAGGAGCGGTTTTTATCATGTAGGTAATTACTACGACAAATAGGGTGACGGTAGTTATGCTGTACATCAAGGCTGGTCCTACATACATACGTACTTTAGAAACATCCTCACTGATGCGGTTCATCAAATCTCCCGTTCTATTTTTCTTATAAAAATTGAGCGATAAGTTTTGGTATTGTGTATACACTTCGTTTTTTAAATCAAACTCAATTCGGCGGGAGACCACAATAAAGGTTTGCCGCATTAAAAAAGTGAAAAGCGCCGAAAGCAAGGTGGCTCCTAAAATGATTAAAATGTTGTGTAAAAGCTCTTCCTTTACCAAAGCTAAATCAGTAACCTCGCCGTTCACATACTGTTCAACTATATGTGTAGAATCTCCTATAAATTGCGGAACATAAACCGCAAATATACGTGCGGCTACTGTTATTATTAGTCCTAGTAGTAAACTCCACTTGTATTTGACAAAATATTTATTCAGGTGCTGTAACTCTCTCATGCAGTTTGTAAAATCAGTTTTAAAAGATTTTTATTTTTAGATTAAAAACCTAATTAATCTATAAACAATATGTATTTTTGCGGTACAAAATTAAGACATTAATAATTTAAATTTTATACTATGAATGCTGAAATATTGAATGCCGATGAAATTAAAAAGGTAGCTCCAGTTTTTGGGCAGCTTTCTTTTGATGAACATGAGCAGGTGGTTTTTTGCTATGACAAAGATACAGGTTTAAAAGCGATTATAGGAATACATAACACAGTTTTAGGTCCGGCTTTGGGAGGTACTAGAATGTGGAATTATAGCAGCGAATGGGAAGCATTAAATGATGTGTTGCGTCTTTCTCGCGGAATGACTTTTAAAAGTTCTATTTCTGGTTTAGATCTTGGGGGAGGAAAAGCAGTTATTATCGGTGATGCCAAAACCCAAAAGTCTCCAGAATTGATGCGTCGTTTTGGTAAATTTGTTGATTCCTTGAGCGGAAAATACATTACGGCAGAAGATGTAGGTATGCAAACCGAAGATATGGATACCGTTCGTGAGGTAACTAAATATGTAACGGGTATTTCTGAGCATTTAGGAGGATCAGGTAACCCTTCGCCAGTTACAGGTTATGGTGTTTATATGGGTATGAAGGCTGCTGCTAAATATAAGTTTGGTACAGACAACCTAGAAGGTAAAAAAGTACTTGTTCAAGGTATAGGAAACGTAGGAGAAACGGTAGTGAAACACATTCGCGAAGAAGGAGGAGAGGTGTTCATCTCAGATATCAATCAAGAGCGTTTAGAAGCCGTACAACAAAAATATGGAGCTAAAATTTACACTGGTTCAGATTTGTACACTGCAGATGTTGATATTTATGCACCTTGTGCTTTAGGAGCCACAGTGAATGATGAAACCATAGGTAAATTAAAAGCACAGGTTATAGCTGGAGCAGCAAATAACCAATTAGAAAATGAGGCTAAACACGGGAAATTACTTCAAGAAAAAGGAATAGTTTATGCGCCGGATTTCTTGATTAACGCTGGAGGCGTGATTAATGTTTACGCAGAGTTAAAAGGTTACAACCGCGAAGAAACAATGGCTAAAACGGAGAACATCTATAACACAACTTTAGAAATTCTTAATAAGGCCGAGGAGAGCAAGATGACAACTCACCAAGCTGCTCTTAAAATTGCGCAAGAGCGCATTGAAAAAAAGAAGCAAGAAAAGTAAATCAAATACCGATTTGCAACAAATAAGTTTTATTTTTGCAGGGCGAATTTTAATTCGCCCTTTTTTAATCTTTTAAATCAAGTTCTTTATTTATCTATGTTAACAAGAAGACATATCCGTGTAAAAGTAATGCAATCTTTCTACGCATTTACACAATCCAAAAATCAAAATTTGGGTGCAGAAAAAAAGTTTATCTATAAGAGTATGGAAGATATGTATGACCTTTTCTTACTAAACTTAGATTTGCTTCTACAGGTAAGAAACAAATCCCAAGATTTCATAGAAAAATCACAAAAGAAATTTTTACCTACTGCAAAAGACATCAATCCTAGTTTAAATTTTGTAGACAATAAACTCCTTAAACAATTAGAGCAAAGTGGCCAGTTAGAAGAGCTTATAGAAGACCATAAGTTAAACAATTGGCATCAAGATGACGAATATGTGGCCATTATTTGGGATTTAATCAAAGAAGATGAACGCTTCATAGCCTACTTAGATCAAGAAGCAACAACCTATAAAGAAGATAAAAAAATTGTTACTTATCTTTTTAAAGAAATAATTGCACCCAATGATAAGCTTTATGAATATTTAGAAGATAAAAAATTAACTTGGTTAGATGATTTACCTTTGGTAAATACTGCGGTACTTAAGTTGATAAGCAAGACTAAAGAGACTCAAGAACAAGTAAGAATTCCTACTTTATTTAAAAATGAAGAAGATGAGGAATTTGCTATAGATTTGCTCGAAAAATGCTTGTTGAATCAGGAATATTATAGTAATCTAATTCAAGATAAGACCCCCAATTGGGATAAAGACCGTATAGCGGATATTGATAGCATTTTATTAAAGATGGCGTTATGTGAGTTTTTAAAATTTCCTTCTATTCCTGTAAAGGTGAGCATCAACGAGTACCTTGAGATAGCTAAGGAATATAGTACGCCTAAAAGCAGTATTTTTATCAATGGTATTTTAGATAAATTATCTAAAGAATTAAAAGAAAAAGGAGAATTAAATAAAGTGGGTAGAGGCTTGATGTAGTTGAAACTTTTTTCTTAAATTTAGCTCCGTAAAAATTATATTTCAACAATTAAAAATTAAACACAATGAAAAAAGGATTATTGATTCTTGCCGCTGTAGCGGGGATTACTTTCACTTCTTGTAAAGAGAATGCCGCAGACAAAGTTAAAGAAGAAAACCAAAAAGAAGTTGCTGAACGCGATGCAAAAGCAACTGGAACACCAGTTATGCAATTCGAGTCAGATTCACATGACTTTGGTACAATTAACGAAGGTGATATAGTAGAACATACCTTTAAGTTTACAAATACTGGAGATGCGCCATTGGTAATTTCAAATGCAAAGGCTAGCTGTGGTTGTACTGTACCTCAATGGACAAAAACCCCTGTGGCCCCAGGTGAAGCTGGAGAAATAAAAGTTAAATTTAACTCTTCGGGTAGACCAAATAATCAATCTAAATCTATCCGCGTAAGCGCTAACACGGCAAGCGGTCAAGAAACTTTAAGAATTAGAACTTTTGTAACTCCTAAAAATGGAGGAGCAGCTCAGCAGAATGCAGGAAAAGCAGCGGCTGGTCACGAAGGGCATAACCACTAATATTTTATAATGGATCAAATATCAAGTTTTTTACCTTTTATTGCGATTATCATCGTTTTTTATTTCTTCATGATAAGACCACAACAAAAGAGGCAAAAAGAAGAAAGAAACTTTGGTGAAAGCCTTAAAAAGGGTGACAAAGTTGTAACCAGCGGTGGTATTCACGGCAAGGTTGTAGATTTTAGCGATAAACTAAATGCGGTAATTATCGAAACTGGTGCTGGAAAAATTACCGTTAATAAAGCTTCTATCTCAATGGAACTAAGTAAATTGGTTCAAAGCCCTGAGAAAGAAACTAAAAAGTAAAGTTTTCTTTATTCGATATCAAAAATCCCAATTTTCAAATTGGGATTTTTTTGTTTTTATATTTTTCGATATTTATCGTGAAGCCCCTTTAAAGCTAGAATCATCGGTGTTATTTTTTCTAATCTTGAAGCTTTAGTTGAAGCTCGCTTTGCTTGGAAAATGTGCTCACAGTATTCACGTTGTTTCCCTGGGCTTAATTTATTAAAAGAGGATTTTAATGAGGCATTGTTGTCTAAAGCAGATTGAAGTTCTGGTGGCATCACTATGACATTTTTTAAACTGGGTTTACTTTTTACCCCAGCTTGCTCAATTGCTATGGCTTCCTTGATATACGCTTTTAATTCTTCCGCAGGAATCTGATCTGTTGCTTTAAAGCGAATTTGACGTAAATTTTTTGTTTTACCTTCTTGAGCGTTGATAAGTAAAGACTGATTTTCCTGCAATAGACTCCCTTTGAAGAACCATAACGCACAATGGGTTTTAAAAGCACCTAACCCAATTACATTTTTATTGTTTAACGTATAAACGGGAGAACCCCACTTAATCGTTTCTTCTAGGGGAGTCTTCAATAAAATCACTCGTAATTCTTGCAGCTGTTTACTCCACTTTTCGTGTTTGGTAATATATTCTTTAACTGGATCCATAGCAAATGAGATAATTACATACTTCAAATTTAGCACAAAAAAACAACCAAATTTAATATTAAAATTTGGTTGTTTTTTGTGCTATACAAATTAAACAATTTTATTTTTTGTACTGCTGTGCGGTCAACTCTGCAATCTTAATAATTACTTGTGTTGCTTTGATCATACTTTCGACTGGTACATATTCATAACGACCATGGAAATTATGTCCGCCTGCAAAAATATTAGGACAAGGTAAGCCCATATACGATAGTTGGGAACCGTCTGTGCCTCCTCTAATAGGTTTTATAAGCGGTTCAATGTCTAATTCTTTCATCGCTTGTTCGGCAATATCAACAATATGCATTACAGGTTCAACTTTTTCACGCATATTAAAGTATTGGTCTTTTATCTCAATGCTCACGGCCTCTCGACCGTGTTGCTCGTTTATTTCTTTGGCAAGGTCTAGCATGACCTTTTTTCTAGCTTCGAAGTGCTCTTTATCGTGATCTCGTATAATGTAATTTAATCGTGTTTCATCTACTTCACCTTCAATTTTGGTTAAGTGAAAAAAACCTTGGCGTCCTTCTGTGTGTTCTGGAGTTTCTAATCTTGGTAAGGAATTGATGAAGTCTTGAGCAATATACATGCTGTTAATCATTTTTCCTTTGGCATAACCAGGATGTACAATTTTACCCGTTATTTTAACCTGTGCGCCAGCAGCGTTAAAGTTTTCATATTCAAGTTCACCTACCTGGCTGCCATCCATTGTATAGGCCCACTCTGCACCAAATTTTTTAACATCAAATTTATGTGCACCGCGTCCTATTTCTTCATCTGGAGTAAAACCAATTTTGATATCTCCGTGCTTTATTTCTGGATGCTCTACTAAATATTTTACTGCAGTCATAATTTCGGTAACTCCCGCTTTATCATCTGCACCTAGTAATGTAGTACCGTCTGTGGTAATCAAAGTCTGGCCTTTGTACATCAATAAATCTTCAAAATAATCAGGCGACAAAATAATATTTTGTTCTTTATTGAGTAAAATATCTTTTCCGTCATAATTTTCTATTATCTGCGGTTTGACATCTTTACCAGTAAAATCAGGTGAGGTATCAAAATGTGATATAAAGCCTATACTCGGCACGGGGTGTTCCACATTACTTGGTACTGTTGCCATAATGTAGGCGTGCTCATCGATAATAACATCTTTAAGGCCCATATCTTTTAACTCTTGAACCAGCTTATTCGCTATATCCCATTGTTTTTGGGTGCTTGGGGTGGTTTTAGAATTTGGGTCACTCTCGGTATCTATAGTAACATAGCTTACAAATCTTTCTATAAGTTCTTCTCTATTAATCATAAAGCATAATTTTTTGTAAAAATACATAATCAACTATCCGAAAGCAATTTTAGCTTACTTAGATTCATAAAAAAAACACGGGTTTTTTATTGATTTTAGTCTTGCGCTTATTCAATTTAAATTATTTTTGCACAAACCTATCATCACCATGTATACTTCTTTAATACGGCCTTTACTTTTTAAATTTGATCCAGAAAAAGTACATCATTTCACTTTTAAGACTTTAAAGTTTGCTTTTAAAATCCCTGGGGTAGAGCAATTTATTAAAAAGCGTTTTGCTGTAAAAGACCAAAGTTTAGAACGAGAAGTTTTTGGCTTAAAATTTAAAAATCCTGTTGGTTTGGCAGCTGGTTTTGATAAAGATGCTCAGCTTTTTAATGAGTTAGGTTCACTTGGTTTTGGTTTTGTTGAAATTGGTACTTTGACACCCAAACCCCAAGAAGGTAATCCTAAAAAAAGATTGTTTAGACTTACAGAAGATGCTGCTATAATCAATAGAATGGGATTTAATAATCAAGGCTTAGCATCCGCCGTAGAGCGATTAAAAAAGAATAAAAAACAGGTTATAATTGGTGGTAATATTGGTAAAAATAAAATTACGCCTAATGATCAAGCCCTCTTGGATTATAAAAAAGGTTTTGAACAACTTTTTGATTATGTAGATTATTTTGTAGTGAATGTAAGTTCACCCAATACACCAGATTTAAGAGCATTACAAGATAAAGAGCCATTAAAGAAAATACTTTTTGCTTTACAAGAACAAAACAAACAAAAACCAAAACCTAAACCCATATTGCTGAAAATAGCACCAGATCTTAGCGACGAGCAGTTACTTGACATAATTGAAATTGTGCAAGAAACCCAAATTAGCGGTGTAATTGCGACCAATACTACCATTTCTAGAGTAGGATTACAATCTGAAAGTAGAAAAGAAAAAGGTGGTCTTAGTGGAAAACCATTAAAGTCGAGATCGACTGAAGTTATACGTTTCCTTTCACAAAATAGTAACCAGTCTTTCCCTATAATTGGAGTAGGGGGCATACATACGGCCGAAGATGCTTTGGAGAAACTTGAAGCCGGAGCCAGTTTAGTTCAACTATATACCGGTTTTATTTATGAGGGGCCGCGTTTGATTAAAGAAATAAACCTAAAACTTAGCGCTAAAAAATAATGATTGAAACCCTGCTGTCATTTTGCGCGGTAGTTTTTTTACTGGCACTTTCACCAGGGCCCGATAATATTTTTGTACTCACACAAAGCTTGGTTTATGGCCGTAAATATGGTATTGCTACTGTTTTAGGATTAATGACAGGATGCTTAGTGCATACTAGTCTAGTAGCTTTTGGTTTGGCCGGACTACTAAAGAAGTATCCACAAGCCTTGTTTATGGTAAAAGTTTTTGGAGCAGCCTATCTGCTTTATCTAGCCTATAAAATTTATCAGCATAATGCACCTATTCGGCTAAACGAAAAAAAAGTGGCTTTTAAATCAACAACGGCACTTTTTAAACAAGGCTTTATAATGAATATTTTAAACCCTAAAGTGGCGTTGTTTTTTTTGGCGTTACTTCCTCAATTTTTGTTTAGTGAAAAGATGACTTTTATCTTGCAAATTTACATACTGGGGTTGCTTTTTATTGTTGTTTCTTTTTTTGTTTTTTCATCTTTTGCACTGCTTGCGGCCGCTATTTCAAGGCGAATCAATCAAAATAACAAAACTTTGATATACCTTAATTACCTTCAAATAGCAGTATTTGTAGGAATAGCCCTATTTTTGTTTGTCTGATTTTTCTTTATGGATTTGTAGCATAAGTTATTTATTTTAAACAGAACGTGTATCTTTGGGCGTATGAAAGAAATTAAGCTTATTGAGTGTCCTAGAGATGCCATGCAAGGCATTAAATCGTTTATTCCTACAAGTCAAAAAATTGACTATTTGCAAGCATTGCTTCGCTGTGGTTTTGATACTTTAGATTTTGGTAGTTTTGTTTCACCCAAAGCCATTCCACAAATGCGAGATACGGCAGAAGTACTCGCCGGACTTGATTTGAGTAAGACGAAAACAAAACTATTGGCCATTGTTGCCAACTTGCGTGGTGCGCAAGATGCCGTTCAACATCAAGAGATTGACTATTTGGGCTATCCTTTCTCTATATCAGAGAATTTTCAAATGCGTAATACGCATAAAACCATAGAAGAATCTGTTGAGCTTTTGCAGGAAATAATTAACCTGGCAAATCAACATAATAAAAAAGTAGTGGCTTATCTTTCTATGGGTTTTGGAAACCCATACGGCGACCCGTGGAATGTTGAAATTGTAGCAGAATGGACCGAAAAGCTAGCCCAGATGGGCGTAGAGATTTTATCGCTTTCAGATACAGTTGGCACTTCTAATTCAGAAACTATTTCTTATCTCTTTTCTAATTTAATTCCGGCTTATCCTAATATTGAATTTGGAGCTCACCTGCATACCACCCCAGAGGCTTGGCATAATAAAGTAGATGCCGCATTTAAAGCGGGGTGTAAACGCTTTGATGGTGCTATTCAAGGATTTGGAGGCTGCCCAATGGCCAAGGATAAATTAACAGGAAATATGCCAACAGAAAAAATGTTAAGCTATTTTAATCAACAAAAGACCGAGTTTAATGTTAAGATGACGAGCTTTGAATCGGCATATAATATGGCTACTCAAATTTTTAAAACCTATCATTAAAGCTAAACTTCTGGCTAATGAAAAACTACAGTGTACGGCTTACTCTATTTTTTTTTGCGCTATTTATATCTGCAAAAGGTATAAGTCAGATTCAAGATTCTAGTAGTTTTTATTTAAACGAAGCAAAAAATATCTATAAAAATGACTTATATAAATCAGCTTCTTTAATCCAGAAAGCCGAAACATTTTTAGAACGTTTTCCTAATGATAGTTTAAAGGGACATGTCTACAAAGTTAGAGGCTCTATAAGTTATATTCGAGGAGACTATGCAGAGTCGTTGAAATATAACCAACAGGCACTCTATATTTTTCAAAAAACTGATGATAAGCAAAATCAGGCGCTAGCTTATAATGGTTTGGGCTTGGTACAGCAGGCTTTGGGAAGGCATCAACAGGCGGTAGATTATTTTAACCAGGCTCGAGATGTTCAAATCAAAGAGAATCCAGCGTTTTCTCTAAATGCAGGAATGTCTTATTTTTATTTAGGCGATTATAAAAAGGCCAGGGAACTTTATCTAGAAACAAAAAGCAATTTAACCGATCCTAATAATCATATTTACCTCAATACACTGAGTAGGTTGGCAGAATTAGATTATGTTGAAGGTAAATTAAACTTAGCAGAAACAAAGTATCTTCAAGTACTTAATAATCCATCGGTAACCAATTATGAACGTATTTTTGTGCTTCACGGTCTAGCCGAAGTGTACGCCAAGCAAAATAAAATAGATCTTGCTATTGATACAGCAGAGCAAGCCAAAAGAGAATCAAGCGCCTTGCAAGCAACTTGGGATTTGAAACGCAATACCAAATTATTGGCTAAATTATATCAGAAAACAAAGAATTTGCCAAAAGCCTTAGAAAACTTGACGCTTCATTCACAATTGAGCGATTCGCTCTATAACAAAGAACAAGCACAAATTGTTGGTTTGTTAGAGCTAGATTTAAAAGAAAAAGAGAACCAATTACTACAAGAAAAAAATAAGGCTTCTGAAATTCAAATTAGATGGAGAAATAGTTTATTAATCATTGGCGGCCTATTCTTACTGTTGACTTTGTTTTTTATGTTTAAATACAGAAAAATTGGTAAGCAAAGAGCACGACTTATTACTGAATTGAATCGAAAAAATAAACATTTAAAAGAAATAGATGAGAATAAAAATGTCCTATTCTCAATCGTTTCACATGATATACGTTCACCCATTGCTGCCATGACACAATTAATGGATGATACCGTGCTAAGCAGCCTGAGCTCTAATGAGAAAGAAGAAGCATTTAAAGAAATACGCTTACAGCTTACTCAAACTTCTCGTATGCTAAATAATTTACTGGTTTGGGCCAATAGTCAGATTAATGGCCAGATAAAAAGCACATTTGAGCCACTGGATATTCAGAAAGAGATGACAGATGTTTTAAGTGTTTATAAAATTCCTGCAAAATACAAGGAGGTTCATTTAATTCACCATAAAACAGAGCAAAAACTAATTGTAAATTTACAAGTAGCTCAACTTCATGTAATCTTGCATAATATTTTAACAAACGCACTTAAGTATACAGATAAGAAAGGCCGTATTATTATTAATTATGATAGTACCGACAAAGACAAGATCACCCTATCGATATTGAATGAAGGTGAGGAAATACATCAAGATTTAATTGATACTATACAAAACATCAATCATTTAGACCCAGTTAATGTTAAACCTAGCGCCAATAGTTTTGGTTTGGGATTAAAATTGGTTAAAAAATATGTACTGGAAAATAATGGAAGTATAAAAATAATACCCCATACTAATACTGGAACAGAAATAAAATTGACTTTTAGTTCAATAAAAAGTTAATTTCGAGAGTTGGTATTAAATTAGGTTCTTTTAAAAATTTATTAGTTAAACATTCTAGGGTAAAACGATTCAAGCAAAATTTTATTTTTTATTCCGTCAGACTGTCGTTAGCGTAGAAAAAACAAGTAGTTTTTAAATAAAACTAGTGTGAGTTTATTTAGGTTTTAGATATTTATTCAGAAAAAAAAAGACATGATTCATTATAAGTAAGCATAATAACGTATTTTTGCATGCAATTAAACTCTAATTGCGATGACTGCACACAACAACAAAATAGTAGGCGAAGGATTAACTTATGATGACGTATTGTTGATACCCGCTTACTCAGAAGTTCTTCCGCGCGAAGTAAGTACCCAATCAAATTTTTCTAAAAATATTCAGGTAAATGTACCTATCGCTTCCGCTGCGATGGATACCGTAACCGAGTCACAAATGGCAATAGCCATGGCCCGTGAAGGCGGTATTGGTGTATTGCATAAAAATATGACCATTGAGCAGCAGGCACTAAAAGTTAGAAAGGTAAAACGCGCAGAAAGCGGAATGATTATAGACCCCGTAACCCTACCACTTTGGGCTACCGTTCGCGATGCAAAAAATCAAATGCGTGAGCATAGTATTGGTGGTATTCCTATAGTGAATGAGGCTAACGAACTTATAGGAATAGTTACCAACCGAGACTTAAGATTTGAGAAAAACCTTGATCGTCCCATAAAAGAGGTGATGACTAGTGAAAATCTAGTAACAGTTGCAGAGGGTACTTCGCTAGAGGATGCCGAGGAAATATTACAACAAAATAAAATAGAAAAATTACCTGTAGTAAATCAGCAAAATAAATTAGCTGGCTTAATCACCTTTAGGGATATCACAAAATTAACCCAAAAACCAATTGCCAATAAAGATAAATACGGGAGGTTACGTGTTGCAGCTGCCATAGGGGTTACACCCGATGCTGTAAATCGTGCAGAAGCTTTGGTAAATGCCGGTGTAGATGCGGTAATTATTGACACGGCCCACGGACATACAAAAGGAGTGGTTGAGGTTTTAAAACAAGTAAAGTCCAAATTCCCTAATTTAGATGTGGTAGTAGGAAATATTGCCACTGCTAGTGCTGCTAAGTATTTGGTAGAGGCTGGTGCAGACGGAATTAAGGTAGGTATCGGACCCGGATCTATTTGTACAACTCGAGTTGTAGCAGGAGTAGGTTTTCCACAATTTTCAGCAGTTTTAGAAGTAGCACAAGCCATTAAAGGGTCTGGTATACCCGTAATTGCAGATGGCGGGATACGTTATACAGGGGATATTCCTAAGGCTATTGCAGCAGGAGCAGACTGCGTTATGCTAGGTTCACTTTTAGCCGGTACAAAAGAATCACCAGGAGAAACAATTATTTATGAAGGAAGAAAATATAAATCTTACCGCGGCATGGGCTCTGTAGAAGCCATGCAAAAAGGATCAAAAGACAGGTATTTTCAAGATGTTGAAGACGATATAAAAAAATTAGTACCAGAAGGCATTGTAGGTAGAGTACCTTATAAAGGTGAGTTGGTTGAAAGTATGAACCAATTTATTGGAGGTCTTCGCGCAGGTATGGGATATTGTGGTGCAAAAAATATTAACACCTTAAAAGAAGAAGGTAAATTTGTAAAAATCACATCGGCTGGTGTTTTTGAAAGTCATCCGCATGATGTGACCATAACCAAAGAAGCGCCAAACTATTCGCGCTAATCAATATTTACAGAAAGACAATAACCCTAGTTTTTAAATACTGGGGTTTTTTTGGGTATTCCTGTTTTACTTTAAAACAGGCCGGGCTTTCACTACTCGCTTTGTTTTTTCTTAAAAACAAGAGCTCAAACATGCCGTTCAATCCCTAATACAAAATTACTTTAAAAGTTGAAAAGCTAAAAAATTGCATAGGAGGCCCATTAGTATAGCTATCCCGTAGCTTAATAAAGTGCCTATAAGTATATATTCAGTTAATTTACGGTCTTTAGCTTTCGTAAGATCACTAAACCTGAAAATTGATTTTGCCGCAAGCAAAAACCCTATACCTTCCCAGTGTTGAGTAATAACAAACAAAAAGACCAAAATCCTTTCGAGCATACCAATATATAAACCGGCTTTATGTAAGCTTTCATCTTTTTTTACCTCCGTTTTAGGTGTGTAATAGGCCAATGCCGTTTTTATGGCAAAAGCACACGGAAAACTAAGAAAAAATAGGCCCGTACCATATAACCATAGCACATCAGGCAAAATAAAATCTTGCCAATTAAAGATATCATGTTGATAGCCGTAAAGTAATGAAACTAGAAATATAGAAACAAAATGTAATGCTTGATCGGTAAAAAACCAAAATCGCCGATTGTGTTTTTTCTGTAGATATAATTTTAATAGGTCGATTAATCATGGCTTAAAACCACTAGTAAAATCACATACCAATATCGCCAATGTGCCAGAAAAAGTAAAGACAAACCAGTATGTACCGCCAGGTGCAGATAAAATTTACCCGATTTTATTTTTTTCTTTTCCTTGCTGGCTACCCAAGTGCTGGGTTGCAATAAAAAATCTCCCAAAAGATGAGCCAATAATAATTTTAAAATTAGTAAAATCATTTGGTTAAAGCATTTATCTTTTTTCTATATAAAGCATCAAATTCTTGTAAAACTCCCCAATGCGAACGTTTGATACGTTCACTTACCGTATTTTGTTTGATCCCTATCTTGTTTCCTAGTTGTTTTTGGTTTAATTCAGGGTATTCGTAAAGAAGATTTACTATTTCGGCCGTGTTTTTTGTCCATTGTGATACGGGTATTTCGCAAAGTTTAAAACCTATATTAATTTCTGCATCAAATTTTCGTTTCCCGTGCGAATGGCAAGATTTTGTTTAGAATTTTTAATCTTGTCAAGTAATCTACCAGAACGCAAATAAGCGCTTCCTTGTCGGGTCAGCAAGCTATCGCCTTGAAAAGTAATTTCGCCTACTCCTATAGCAATGCGAGTTTGAATTTGACCTATCTCAATTAAGTGTGCTTTTATCTGCAGCGCTATTGCAAAACTATTTTCGGGTTGATCTAATTCAATTTGAAAACTATCTCCGCCAAACAACTCATAGGTTAAATTTAAACGAGTAAAAATAGAACTGAGACCGGCTATAAAAAGCTGAGGGTCTTTTAGATCCTGCGAATTTATAATATCGCCTGTTAGTATGGCTACCATAGTTTAAATTTTTATATTCAAATATCGTTAAATTTATTGATATTTATAATTATCATATTTAAATACGATATCTTAAGAATTAGAACTATACACCAGAAATCTAAAAATACCGTAATTTATAATAAAAAAAGAATAGCTTTGTTTAAAAAAATATGCAGGACATTGTAATTAGTTCTGCTGCCATTATGGGTGGTATAGCAGTACTATTGGGAGCTTTTGGAGCTCATATACTTCAACGTAAACTAAAGGTAGACCAGCTTCGTAGTTTAGAAACGGCAATTCGGTATCAAATGTTTCACGCACTGGCACTACTATGGTGCGGTACCAGTTTGTCGTGGGAAGATCGATTGAGTATCGCTCTGGTTTGTTGTTTCGCAGTAGGTACTCTACTTTTTTCAGGAAGTATTTATGGTTTAATATACTTGGGGTATAAACAGAAGCCTAAAAAATTTTTAGGTCCAATTACCCCTTTAGGAGGATTGTTTCTAATAGTAGGATGGGTTTTGCTGGCGGTAAACTATCTTTTATAAGTTCTAACCCACTTAAAAACGGCACTATAAGCCTTTAATAATGGTTACAACCTTTGTTTAAAGTGCTATTTGAACCTTTTCTTCTTTCAATAATTCTAAGTAAGGAGTACTAGAAAAGTGCAGTTCACTAAAGCTTTCTTTATGTTCAGATTTTGTTTTTCGGCGCTGCACTGCGCGCGCAAAACGGCGCAAATCGTTTTCAGATTTTAATCTTAGTCCAGGGACTTCAACGCTTTGACCAGCTTCATCTTTGGCTACCATAGTAAAATAAGAAGAATTACAGTGTTTGATTTGTTGTGTTTTAATATTCTCGGCTTCAACGCGAATACCAATAACCATTGAACTTCTACCTACATAGTTAATAGAGGCACGCATGGTTACTAACTCACCAATTTCAATTGGGTTTAGAAAATTTACCTTATCTACACTTGCCGTTACGCAGTAAGCCTCGCTGTGTTTTGAGGCGCAAGCAAATGCAATTTGATCTAATAGATTTAAAATATAGCCTCCATGTATTTTATTGTTAAAATTGGAATGAGAAGGGAGCATAAGCTCTGAAAGGGTAACATGAGATTCTTTAACGGTTTTAAATCTTGTCTGCATATTTTGTTACTGAATTAACGTCTAAAATGGGGGGAAGATGAGCGTTCAACTTTAGTTACAAAATATTTGGTATCTCCCCAGAATACAAAAGTACCAAATCTTTCTATATAAGTGAGTTTTACATATTCTCCTTGGTAATCTTTAAGTTGTTGAATTACTTCTGTATTTTGATCTAAAACCGAAAACTGAAATATCTGAGCTCCGCTTATGCCCTGACTTATTTCACCTTCCCAAGTTTTTATGATTACTCCACGGTTACTAAATTTTATGAGTTCACCCGCTCGTGTACCTTCGCTATAAGGCACAAAATAAATAAAAGCATAGTAGGCTACAGCTAAAACACTAATAACTAAAAGTACAATACTTAATGTTTTCTTCATAAGTTTGAATTTAACGAAAGTTACTGTTTTTCTAATTGTTTATTGGCTTTTGCCCCTAATTTTTTAAGTTTTTCGACCTTTGAAATCAAATTACCTTTTCCTGTTAATTTTTTCATCCCTCGATCGTAAGTTCTTTGTACTGTAGTTATCTGTTGGCCTAATTTATCTAACTCTTCAATTAGTAAATGAAACGAGTCATATAAAGCGCCCGCCCGGGTTGCTATTTCAATTGCGTTTTGTTGCTGCTTTTCGTTTTGCCACATACTATCAATAGTTCTCAGTACGGCTAATAGGGTAGTAGGCGTAACAAGAATGATATTTTTATCAAAGGCTTGACTGTATAGTTGCGGATTTTCTTGACTCGCCAAAGCAAATGCGGCTTCTATAGGGATAAACAATAAAACAAAATCTGGACTTTGTTCTGGGTATAGCTTTTGGTAATTTTTACCGCTTAAGCTTGAAATGTGTTTTTCAACAGATAGTAGGTGTTGTTTAAGTGCAGCTTTTTTTTCAGATTCTTCATGCGTATTGCAATAGGTTTCATAGGCGGTAAGCGAAACTTTTGAATCAACCACCATTTTCTTTTCCCCTGGTAAAGCAATAATTACATCGGGGAAGTAGCGCTTGCCGTCATCTGCGGTAAAATGCTGCTGCACGAAATATTCACTGTTTTTTTGCAAGCCGCTTCGCTCTAATACCCGTTCTAAAATCATTTCTCCCCAATTACCTTGCATTTTAGAATTCCCTTTAAGGGCTTGGGTTAGATTTGTAGCTTCTTCGCTTATCTTTATGTTTTGCTGATTTAGAAACTGAAGTTGTTTCTCTAATGCAGTATATTGTTTGGCCGCATTTAGATTACTTTGGTCAACTTTACTCTCAAAGCTCTTGATTTTTTCTTGTAGCGGGTTGAGCAATTGATTGATTTGATCTTGATTTT
>CATQIB010000004.1 GCA_958296185.1 uncultured Mesonia sp. | reverse complement strand
ATGTTAATGGTCAAAGACAAAATCATCGAAATCGAATACGCTAAATAACTAGGGAAAACAACTAAGCCTTCGTGTGACTAGTACAACTGGTCCCGTAGGCGTTACATAAACCTTGCTGCACTTTATCCAACAAATAATTGTATTTAAAGTGCATAATTGAGTTGAAAAACCGGATGTGCTTAATTTGATTAAATCAAAGTCTATGAACAAAATATTAAAAAAAGTAATCTATTTAATTTTCAGCATTTTATTCATCTCTTGTGGAACTAATAAAGATATTACTAATACTAATGTAAACACCCAACCAAATACCAAATACAAGAAAAGCAGAACAGCTTACTCAGGAACCTTAAATAAACATGAATACAAAGAACTGATTAAAAGATTGGAAATAGAATTAAAAACTACAATTCCAAATGACAAGTCAATTCTAATAAATTATAACCAAAAAGCATCGAATTGTATATATGTTGGTTACAGTGTAAAAAGCAACAAACAAGTAACGAATAATCGAATTAGAATCTCTTCAAGAATGAGTTCTAAATATAATGCAGTTGATTTCTTTGTTTATACCAAAGATTCATATAACAAAGAGATTTATGAGCAAACGCCTGAATTTATAATGGATTCAGGTTTTTTCTATGAAAATGTTTTTACGGAACATCAAAATTGTGCTGGATTTTTAATCATTAAACCAAACGGTGAATTTTATAAACATTACGGTGAAGATTATTATTCTGAAGTAAAAGCTTTCTTTGAGAAAAAATAAAAAACTACACACAACAACTAAACCTTCGCGCGACCAGTACAGCTTGGCCTGTAAGCTTCCTCAAAAACCTTTTGACCCTTTAATCAATAAAAAATTGTATTAAAAGTGTATATTTGAGTTGATATAACGAGTTGGCAACAAGCTAAAAATTTCACATCAATATGAAACATAAACTATTATTTTTAATTGCAGTATCATTTTTATTAATTTCTAATATTAAAGTGAAAGCGCAAGAAATTGACTATGGAGTAAAAGCAGGTTTAAATTATTCAAACTTTGAAACTTCTAATACTGGTCGTTTCGATTTTGAATATAAGTTCTTTTACCACGCTGGAATTTATGCCGAAGTTTCAATTAGTGAAAAAATTAAAATACAGCCCGAATTGTTATATTCAGCTCAAGGCTCGAAAGTATTTTTAGATGAAAGTGATTTAATTGGTGGCACAAATCCCGGAGATCCAGTAATTTCAGGTTCAAAATCCGAACTGAAATATTCATTTAATTACCTTTTATTACCGATAATGTTGAAATATAATTTATACAAAGGATTTTTCGTTACTGGTGGACCTCAATTAGGATATTTAATTTCATCCAAACAAGAATTTATTGATAATTCTAATTCATATTATACAAATCATAATTTCAATGGGGATTTCAAAAAAATTACATTTGACTTTAACTTTGGTATAGGTTATGAATTTAATAACGGTATAAATGTTAATTTGAGGTATTCTTTAGGTTTAAATAATATAAACAAATCTGATTTCGTGGAATACAAAAATAGCGTATATCAATTTTCAATCGGTTATTCTTTTTTAAATTAAAAAAAGCCAGTTACCAACAAAGTATAACAACAATTGCGGCTTTGTGTCCTGCGGACACAACCGCGCAAACATAAAAGTCGGTAATTTTAGCTATCTTAGTTTTAAACAATCCGCAACTGATTGTTATACAAACACGTTGGCATTCACATTATGAAATATAAAGCTATCTTTTTTGTAACAACACTAATGCTGAATTTAAGCTGTGTCCAGAATAGTGAAACAAAAAAAAACGAAATTCAACAAGATCTAAGTTCTAAAAGAGAGAGTTATTTTAAGAAAGTGCATTTTAAAAATACTTTTGAGAAAGACTCTACTCTGGAAAAAAAAATAGCTTTCGATTTTATAAAAATTTCAAATAATGAAAAAACCGATAGTATTATATCTATTTGTAACTGTGACAAGAACATTAAAGACAATTCAATTAAAATACAAATAGAAACAGGAATTCCAACTCAAAAAGAGTTAGATACAATGAGCGATAGTTCCAATAAAAGGTGGAATACGATATTGCAAACAAGATTCGGACCAGTAAATAAATTCAGTGGACAGTTTAAATTCTTAAATATTGAATTAAAAGATAGTTTGGTGAAAAGCATAAACATTTATTCAAAATCGACTGAAAATGAATATAATGGAGCTGACTTTGATTCACTGACAATAGATCGTTTTAAAATTAAAATTTCAAAATTTGATTATTCAATAGCTTCAAACGTTTACGGCGAATTTGAATTGAGACTTGATAAAAGCTTTGGGTTATTTGAAAATGACACAATTTTAAAAGGTCGTTTTTTATGTAATAATTGGATTATTAGAGACAAAGAAAAAATTAAAAATAGGGAAATCAACTAATAAAAATTACCAAATGTCAATAATTTACAACCGCAATTACGGCATCCCCAACCGTATGGAGACTGCGTCCGAATCCACTCGGAATTGCTAAAGTAAGTGTAAACCGAAAAATTTGCTTATTTTAACCCGCAATTGCGGATTTCCCAGACTATTACCATACAAATTACACCAATGTAAATTTCTTGGCAGATGAGATTCTAAATTAGTTTTATTTATATCTTTAGTAGGTGGAGTAATAAGAATAGGTTTTTTCCGTGAATTGATAAAGTCACCCTTAACAATGTCGGTCGATTGGCATCATGATAGCTTAACTTTAATTATACTTCTCACCCGATTTCACAGCGGTTTCATATTTATATTTTAACTATTCTTGTGTTTCCAGTAAAGCATAACCTAGTAAAATCAATTACTCAAACCAAAGTTTTTCTGATAAATAGGTTGAGTGTGTGACAAAACCCTAAACAAGTAATAATAACTTTTGTCATCGTGTTTTCCTATTCAAAACTATAGGGGTTTAAATCACAAATTGATAGCACTTGCTTATCTACCCATCAAAACAGCGGTAGAATGCTCCTATTTTTAATGATGGCCAAAAAAAACACTCGGGTAGCAATATATTTTTTTGGTGTTCTCAATAGTTTAATGAGGTTTTTGTTGGTGCTGGTGAATTTTAGTTGGATTGGTTTTTTGTGAGAAATATAAGAATTTAGTGAAATAAATTGAAATCAATTAATAGTGGTATTTGCGTCTAAACCCTGATATAGCCTCAGCTTTGGGGTTTTTGACTATGGTGATTACTTTGTTAAATTCACAGAACAATCTGATTGTAAATGTTTTACTATTTCTATAACACAGGTATTGTGAAGATCTCTGTTAATAAATAAAAGCTATATTTTTTTAATATAAGATAAGTATGACTAATTTTATAATGTTAAATAATTTTTGTGTTATCAAAAATGTAAAAATAAGACGATGGTTTAGTAGTAAAAATGCAAAAGAGGATTGTTTCTGGTTAGTTGCAGCATCCAGAACCGAGTTACCAGGTAGCTCACCTCACAGAGACCTTTTAAAAATGCTGTAAGTAAATTTAATTTTAATTAATATGATTAATTTAAAACCTGTGGGTAAGAAAAACCCACAAGATGTAACTGCACCACAGCAGTTTTATGCTCAAGCGGTAAAAACAGGTTTAACCGACCTAAATCGTTTGGCTTATTTAATTTCGAACCAATCTACCGTTCGTGAACCCGATTGTTTGGCGGTATTAAGTGCCTTGGTACATAATATGACCGATGAACTTTCACAGGGACGTGTAGTGCAACTGGGTAGTTTAGGAAACTTTCAAGTAGGGGTAAGCTCTGAACCGAGTAGCACTCCAGAAGAGGTTAACGCCAGTAATGTGAAGCAAATACGCTCGAATTACAGACCTGGTAAACGGGTGCGTAAAGCACTTGAGACAATGGACTTTAAATTGATCGGCGGCTAGAAACTTGCGATTAATTTTAGTTGATTAAGTAAAGGTTTCGTTTGAAAAAACGAGACCTTTTTTTTGTGCATCGGTTAGATTTTAACCTCGCCAACTTCCTTTTTTATAAATTTCTTCCTGATTTTCCTTTCACAAACCCAGCAGTTTGTAGTTACAAGCAGCGCAGTTTATCATGACAAACCCAGCAGTTTGTAGTTGTAAGCACAGCAGTTTGTAAAATAAGCCGCTGAGCTTTTTGATGATGCCATAATAGCCGACCAAAAAAAACACAAAAAAGCTCAAAAAGTACTGGCGGCTAGAAACTTGCGATCTTTTTTGAGCTTGTTAAATAAAGGTTTTTAACGTAGCATAAGTCATACTTATGTAAAACAAATATATACAACTTGAGCGAATTTCATTTATAAAATCAAATAAAATTTATGGTAAAATAGAAGTATTTGAGAAGTATTTGTAGATTAAGTTGCTATATTTTTCGACAAAATGCTTTAAAAATCTAACCTTGCCAAGGCGTATGCTCCATATTTAATGATTCATAATTTGACTTTTAATACTAAAGCTTCTAAAAATTCGATAACCTGACTATTAAAAAAATAGGAGGGAAGTGTCTTTTTACACTCAGATTTATACTATAGGGTATGAAGATTATTGACTGCTCAAACCGCTTAAATAAGCTGCTTTTAAACGCCATTATACAGGCAACTATAATTCACCTTTTTTATTTGAAAGTATTTAGTTGGCTTAAAACTTAAAATCGCAATTATTTAGATGCCTTTTTATAATATTATACAGCGTTAATTTCCTCTAAATAACATTCGGTTGATTGGATTTGTATAATCTTTAAGAGGAATCACTAATTGACTACATTACTGATTTTATTGTTGTTTTCTGGATCGATGATAAATATATGAATCCATTTGTTCATTGCTAATTGGTTCAAGTGCTGATGCTTTTCTAAGATTTGCTTAATCATTTGTTTTGGCGCGTTGATGTATACTGATAAACGTAATGGGTGATGATAATAATTTTTATCATTTTGGTATAGGGATTGTTGTGGTAATCCACGTTTTAGATCGCCCATATTCCCTTCGATTACACCAAATTTTCCTGTAATATTATGAAAGATCTTTGATCCGCCGCCAAGGTTTGCGTTATCTACGGTAGAGAAATAATAATGGTTGTTGATCCATTGGGTAACTACCATAGGGCCCAATAGTATGTTCTCCAGTGCTTTGGCTTCTGGGTCAAGTTTGTAATCATAAGAATGTAAAAACACCTCAGTACCCAAATCTATTTGTTGACTTAAAGATCGTGGTCCGATTAGAAATCCTGCATTCTTAGCCAGACCCCATTCAGGACGCACCTCTGCCCAATTTAATCCCTTTTTGCTAGCAAGCTTCTTTAGGTCTTTTTCAGCACCTAAGCGCTCGCTCAAGCAAGTTTGTTGCACTTGTTCTAAATAGGCTTCTATCTGATTGATACGTTTTAATTGCTTGCTATCTTCTGTGTGATAAAAAAGTTCAATATGGTCTGTAGTCGTATTATGTTGTGCACCTATAAATAAAGTATCCTCGGGTATATCAATATGGTATTGCTCTTTAAGTCCGTTGCGTACTTCGATAGAATTGGCCAAATTAGCCAGTAATCTGGCATTAGGTCCCCCGGCATGTGCAGCACAAGCACCACAATCTAAGCTAGAAGCAAAGGGATTATTGGTGCTCGTACTACCATGCCCGGCAAAAATTACAAGTGGAGCAAATTTTTTCCAACCCATCATTTCAAAAGCGTTTTTAACAATTTCAATTTTCGCATTGATTGAAACCGGTTGTTTACTCTCAAATAATTCGGGTTCAGCAATTTGTTCTTTTTTAATGGTGGCTCTTCCTAGTTTATAACGATGAGCCGGTGCTATTGTGCTTTTAATCAAATGAAATCCGTAAAGTAAGCCAGCACCCTCAACAAATCCAAATGCAGCCGGCAACATATTTTTTAATCGTTTGAGAAAGTAATCGTAAAATCTGATGGATTCTTTTTGCTTTTTGTAGCGTTTGAATTTTTTACTCTGATTTTCTAGGGGTATTTCTTTTGCCGTTAAGGCGGGGTCTAAAATAGGTGGACAAGCATTGTAGGTCTGCTGAGTATCGGGACATTTGTATTTCATGGCCAAACCAAAAAAGCCTGCATAACCAAAAGTTTCATTGCGTTGGTTACTTTCAATAATACGGCGTATACGCTCAGACCGTGTATCAATACAAAAAACCCATTGCGCATCTAATTCTTTCTTATTTTGACTGTTTAGCTCATTATTCTGGGTAAGGCCGCTTTTAATTTTTTGCTCAAAAGCTATTTGCCAAGATTTTTCCCAGGCGTTTAACCAAATATGACTTAGACTTGAAGTCTTGTTTTGAGGTGAATCAGCTTTTTCTTCAGCCTTAGAGCGTAAATCATAATCTATAGCATAAGCTAATCCTAAACGGACCGCTAAAAAATCTAAAGGGGTTATGGGGTACTGGCTGTGCCAATCTGGTTTATTTTTTTCTCGGTGTTTAATGTACCCTAACCAGCCGGGAAGCGCTAATAATTGCGATTTAAGAATAATACTATGCTTTTCTTCCGGATATTGATTTAGAACAAACAATATGTTTTCCTCAGCGGTTTTAGGCAACTCAGTTATTTTGCCTTTACGGATTTGTTTATCGGTAGCGGCTAATTTTTTCCACGCAGCGTAAAAGCCTTTTTCTCTATAAGGCATCGCCCATTCGGCCACCCCTTCATCTAAAAAGCTACTCAGCCATTTTATATGTAATTGATCTAATCGATCGTACTGTTTTTGATGGGTTATGGATTCTTTAGCCAATTGTTCAAAACAAGTCTCAGGATGATCAATAATGCCATTTTGAGTTAGAAGATTGCTTAAGATGTCGGCATTAATCTCTCCATTTAAATAAGCTCTTTTAAATTGGTCTGCGCTGGGGTAAGGGTTAATCTGTAACTCTTCTTTAGCACTTAATACCGCATCTTCAAAGGGAAAATGCTGGTAACCTGAAAGTTGATTTGAAGTAACAAAAGCATATAGCGGTTGAGTATCTGCGATTTTGTGAAGTAGTTTTGTTATCTCTTTTTTGATGGATGAATCTGACATAAACTAAAAATTATGATTTAGAAGAGCTGGGTTTAGGTTGAGATAAGTTTAGTAGCACAACATACAACCAGGGCAATTTTTTATACAAACCTAATTTCATGATAAAAAATCCAAGTAAAAACACTCCCGCTACAAAAAGATGTACAAATCCAAGAGGTTCAGGTTGTGCAGTATAGGGCATATCTTTCATAAAATAGCTTACCATTGCATACAATACCGCATAGGAAGAAATACCAAAGATGAAAATCCAAAAGGCTGAAAATATCTTTTTTCGCCAACTAACATTTCTGTATTTTAAAATATTATAGGTGCTTTGTGCCACTGTGATCGCTACGATTATGGTTAAAAATATGGCACTATTGGTAAAACTTGTCTTTGCGGTTAATAAAGAAAAAAAGCTTCCTCCTGCAAGGGCAAATAAGATCACCCAAATTATTTGGGGTACGGTAATTTTTAAGCTGTGCGGTTTAGGAATATTTAGTTGTTTAATTTCACTCCCTGCAGATAAAAATAAATAGGCCTTGTAAAAACCGTGTAAAATTAGGTGTGCTACGGCTGCGTTGTAAAAACCTAAACCGCATTGCATAAGCATAAAACCCATTTGAGCAATGGTAGAACAAGCTAGTTTTTGTTTAACATTGGTTTGAATGAGCTTGTTAAACTGTGCGATAATGGCAGTAATACCTCCTATAACAAACAAGAAATAGTGACTTGTTGTAAATACCATTAAAGGAGCAAGTAAGGCCAATAAAATACCTGCGCCGTTTACAAAACCTGCGTGCATTAACGCCGATGCAGGAGTAGGAGCGGTCATGGCATTGAGCAGCCAAGATTGAAAGGGGTAAATAGCCGACTGAATGAAACATACCAATAGAATACCAATAACAGCTAAGTTTAAAACCAAACTAGGCGCTTCTTGAAAATGATTTAAAATGCCTGGTAGTGTGTATTGTTGAGTATAATAAGCTAATGAGAATAATGAGATGAATAGTATCAAGCTTGAAATACTAAAGTAGATTAAAGCTATTCTAGCCGACTTTTGAGCCTGCCACCAATTTTTTTGTAAACCAATTAATCGGCTCATAAAAATGCCCATCCCCAACCAACTAAGGCATAACACCAATAAATGGTGTGCGGTTACCAGTGAAATCACGCTAAGTAAAAAGAGGAAACTATTGGTGTAAAAATTTCGGGCATATTGAAACCCTTGTAAATAATACGTAGCATAGTGGGTAACAATTGCTCCAAATAATAAAACAACAGAAGCAATAAGTAAACTAAAGGAATTGATATGGTAAACCTCGCCAAAAATTAAGTTAATAGGAGTAAATGCACTAAATGTTGCCGCCAAAAGAACGCAGAAAAAAAATACCCATAAAAAGTAGGAGTAAAGTCGTTCTGGCATTTTCCTTTGCGTGTTAACAATTTCAACAGTTGCCATAAAACTATTTTTTATTTTTTTCAATACTAATATGAAGTTCCCCTTTAACCTCAAAATCGGTTTGGTTTTCTTCATGTAATTCAATAAATCGCTGTAGTAATTTTCTTTCTTTTTCTAATTGTGAAATCCTTGCTTTAAACGGAGAAAGATCTGCTTGGTGATTTTTTTCCCAACTTTGAAAACTCTTTAATTCGTGAAAATTAATTTTTTTATTGATTAAAGCGAGTAGGATTTCTCTCGCCTCGTTAGCGGTAAAAGTTCCATCAACTAGCTTGATGCTTAAATTACTTTTGGCCTCCTGATCCATAGTACACATTTATTTGGAGGCAAAGATTTAAAAAATGATTAATAAATTTTTATTTATATTTGTTATGTAAGACATTAATAATATTTATGAACTATACCTTACATCAATTAAACATTTTTTTAGAGATATCTAGAACAAAGAGCATTACGCAAACAGCTGAAAAACTTTTTCTCACGCAGCCGGCTGTTTCTATTCAATTAAAAAAATTTCAGGAACAATTTTCTATTCCCTTAACGGAATTAGTAGGTAGGCAATTGTATATAACCGATTTTGGTTATGAAATTGCCGCGGCAGCTAGTAAAATTATTAATGAGGTTCACGCCATTAATTATAAAACCTTAGCCCACGCGGGTAAATTAACGGGTAAATTAAAAATTTCTGTTGCCTCAACGGGCAAATACGTGATGCCGTATTTTCTATCTGGTTTTTTACAGCAACACCCTGGCATAGACTTGGTTATGGATGTAACCAATAAAACCAAAGTAGTGCGCAGTATGGAGTTGAATCAAGTCGATTTTTCTTTGGTGTCAACGCTACCAGATAAACTCAGTTTACACTCTATAAAGTTGATGCCGAATCAATTATATTTGGTAGGCAACCAACAAATTGAGATTAATTCAAATGCACCATTAAAGGAGTCATTAAAAGTGCACACTTTAATTCATCGAGAACCGGGCTCGGCTACGAGAGATGCTATGGATGTTTTTCTAAAACAACATGACTATGTAGTCGCAAAAAAATTAGAACTCACTTCAAATGAAGCGGTAAAACAGGCAGTTATTGCAGGTTTAGGGCTTTCAATAATGCCTTTAATCGGAATTAAAAACGAATTGCAAAACAGAGAACTACAAATTATTCCCATTCAAGGACTCCCAATAACTACCCAGTGGAGATTAATTTATAGAAAAGCAAAAAAATTATCACCTGGGGCTCAGGCATTTTTAGAGTTTATAGAATTAGAGCATAAACAAATAATTGAAAATAAATTTGCGTGGATTAAGGATTACGCTATAGCGGATGTCAATAAATATTAAGTTTTATTTCTTTTTTATTAAAGTTTTAACCCCTTGTATCAGCAGGAAAACCGCTATTCCAGCAATCAAGCCATATACCATTTCTTTAATAATGCTTGGTATAGTGGGTAAGAAATCGTTTAAGGCGTGAAATTCATGGGTGAAGATTCCTCCCGAAACCATAAGAAGCGCAATGGTACCGATTACAGATAGAGACTTTACCACTTTTGGTAAACTGTTTACTAAAAGTTCACCCAATTTATAATTGAAGCCAGATTCTTCTTCTTGGCCTTGCATCAAAGCAAAACCTGCATCATCCATTCTAACGATTAAGGCAACAATACCATATACACCAACGGTAGCTAGAAGCGCAATGATACTCACCACCAAAATTTGGATGGTAATTGTCTCAGTTTCTACCGTTCCTAATGCAATAATGATTATTTCTACAGATAAAATAAAATCGGTAATTATAGCCGACTTGATTCGCTCTTTTTCTAAAGACAATACCTCTGCCTCTGATTGGGCTTGTTTGAGGTTTTCTTTTTTAGTTTTTTTACTTGGCTTTAAAAAATGGATTATTTTTTCTGCGCCTTCATAAGCCAGGTAAAAACCTCCTATCAGTAAAATAATCCCTATAACTACAGGAACAAAAGCGCTTAATAAAAAAGCAAGGGGTAGTATAATAAGTTTATTTATAAAAGATCCTTTTGTGATTTTCCATAAAACAGGAATTTCGCGAGAAGAAACAAAACCCGAAGCTTTTTCTGCATTAACGGCCAAGTCATCCCCTAAAATTCCTGCTGTTTTTTTGGCAGCCACTTTACTCATTACCGCTACGTCATCCATTAAAGCGGCGATGTCATCTAATATTGCGAAAATTCCTGAAGCCATGAATAGGTTTTAGTATTAAATGAACCAAAAATAATAGAATTAACTCAAATCAGGCAAAAGTAAAATGAATAATTGACAGATTATTGATCGTCTAGAATTATAAAGCGCTCCTCAACGCCCATAGTCTTTAAGTACAGACCTATTTGCTTGGTCATACCTGCAGGACCGCAAACATAGAAGTATTGCTGTTTATTTTGAATTTTATGTCTTAGAAAATCTAAGTCTAAGTATGCTTTTTTATATTTACTGCTATCTTCTTTTGTAAGTATGAATTGCACCCTCTCTTCTAGTAATATGCTCAATTCATCTTCAAGTATGATATCCTGGGAGGTTTTGTTTGCGTAAAGCAATTTTATCTTCTCTAATTCATTTTGCTGCTCTAGCATTCTAAAAATGGCTATAAACGGAGTAATTCCCGTACCTCCTGCAATAAATAGTCCTGGTCCCTTATAGGTTAATTTACCCCAAGACTCTTCTAATAATAATTGGTCACCCGTTTTTAAATCATTTATTGCTTTGGTAACTCCATTATGTTCAGGGTATATTTTAATGATCAGCTCTAAGCTATCATCACCGGGTAAACTTGTGATTGTAAACGGTCGTTTTTTATCTCGCCATCCTGGTTTATTTATCGCTATATTGGTAGCTTGTCCAGGAAGAAAATTATAATTATTTGGTTTGGATATTCTAAAACGCTTAACATTATGGGTTAAGATTTTAATAGACAGGATTTCAAGTTTGTATGTCATAAATATGCCTTTTTAAGTGAATTTTAAAAATCAAGATAAAGGCCTGGCTTAAATAAAACCCCATTCATCTTGTTCACCTGTTTTGGGTTGAATAGTTTTAACCCAAGGAGCAAACAAACGTTTAAAATTCTCAATTTCAAGGCTTAAAACTTTACTTTGATTTTTGATTGCAAATCCGCTTAATTCTAAACTCTTTATATCATTTTTCAGTTCTCTTATAGCTTTTCGAACCAACCAAGCGCTTTCCATTTTATAGCAATAGGAGTCTATTTGTTGAGCACTAGTGAGTTTAGCTAAAAGTACGTTTGCGTTTTTACGCATATAATGCAAACTGTCTTCGAGAAGGTTTTTACGGTAGACCGATTTTGAATTTTCATTTTGTTGATGGCGGTATTCTAACTCATTTATCATTTGGTGAATTTGATAATGAATCATACTCGCCTGTTTAATTAATGGATTTTTAGCATTGGTACTTAACATGACTTTAAAATTTGTGTTAATTTAATTAAAATTACACAAATAAAAACTGATGCTAATAATTATTTAACAGCATTTATAAGAAGTGTAGCTGTTGCTGGATTACTGGCTAGTGGTACATCGTGAACATCGCAAATGCGCAAAAGCATCAAAACATCTGGTTCGTGGGGATGTTTCTCTAATGGATCTCTAAAAAAGAGAACCATATCACATTTACCCTCGGCTACTCGGGCAGCGATTTGAGCATCTCCGCCAAGAGGACCAGAAAGTAAGCGCAGTACTTCAAAACCCGCTCTTTTAACTTTTTTACCAGTAGTTCCAGTAGATACCAAACTGATGTGCTCTTGATGAAAAAAATCGGCATGTTCATTAAGAAATTGAACCATTTCTGCCTTTTTACCGTCGTGAGCTATTATCGCAATTTCCATTCTATTTAATAATTAATTTTTTTATGTGATTGTTTGTTAATCCGCGAAAGCGTAAAAAATAAAGTCCAGAATCATATGAACTAAAATCGAGCTGAAGGGTGGTGGCCTTAGAACTAGGTGTATAACTTGTTAGTAATTTACCATTAATGTTTATTAATTCTATGGTCTTAAAAGTTAAATGGCTAGCCCATTCAATATAGGTAGAATCACGGGTAGGGTTGGGGCTAATGGTAATTTTATTTTCTATTCTGGGTTCCTTAATACCTAAACTTGTATTGGGTAGGCTTATGGCCACAGGCCTATGGTCGCTCAAATTTTGATCATATTCTTGCCATCCGTTACTTAAATAATTTTCTAAAAGTAAGGTACTGCAATCGGCTTGTGGGTTTTGAAAACTGGCGAACAAGGGCTGCGTAATTGCGATATGATCTAGATGCGAAGGCCAGTTAGGGTAAGACCACTGACTGCTTGGTCCATTTGCAATTGCTAAATCGGTGAATAGGTACAAGTTAGCGTTATTTAAAAATGGGGCAAAAACATTATTGGCTGGAGCATCTGTAAGCACATCATTCAAATCACCTAACAGCATTACCTTTTTTCCCATTAAGTTGCCTGTTATGTATTGATCAATAAGAATACTGGCTTGCAATCTTCTGTTTTCTTCGTCATTGGTGTCGTTTTGATTTAAATTCCCATCTCCGCAACATTTAAAATGATTGTTAATAATGTAAATTTCTTCACCTAAATAATCGATTTTTAAAATTAATGGAGCTCTTGGGAACGCTTGCCAGTATTGATTAGAGGTATAGATTTCATAAACATCTAGCACTTGTATCACATTAGCATTATACAAAAATGCCAATCCCGCAAAGTCTGAAGAGTAGGTAACAGCATTATATTTACTTAAATTATTTGCGACTTGATTGAAGGCTCCAATGTCATCAATCTCTTGAAATGCTATAAGGTCTGCATCTAGCTCATCAACAAACTCTGTTAGATAGTTTACGGATTTGTATCCGTTTTTAGGAAACCATTCGGTATTCCACGTAAGTACCTCAAGGCTCTGGCTGCTGCCAAAGTTTATAGGCTGTACGTATTGCGCAAATACCGCTTGTGTACTTAAAAATAATATTAAGGTTATAAAACTTAGGGGATGTTTAGTCATATCTGGCAGCTTTCTTTGGGGTACTGGTTTTTAAGATAAATTCTCTTAAATCTCGAGTAGATTGAATTAAATCTTGCTCCCGTAGGTACATCATATGTCCGCTCAAGTAGGTTTTAAAATTAATTCTATTTTTTAAATTTCCACTAGGGTCTAATTGACGCATACTATATTTGGAATGAAAGTAGGTAGTAGCACCATCATAAATACCGGTTTGATAAAGCACATGCAAAAACGGATTTTGTGCCATGGCTTTTCGCAATTGTTCGCGGGTTTGATTGTTATTTCGGTCCCACGGGTGAACCGGTCCGAACATATTGTATTTATAGTTGGTTTTAAACTGTAATTCTTCTTGCATATAATAATTAATGGCAGGAGTAAAAGCTTGTAACCAGGCGATTAATTCTGAATTGTAATCGGGTTTTTCTCCGGCGGTATATTTATCTAGACCTTTGTATCTACTATCTAACCTACCTACACTCAACTCGGGTTGGTCTTTTAAAAGTTTTTTCCAAAATACTTGGCTTGGCAATGCAAGCTCATAGGCCAAAAATTCTTCTTTGTCTATTCCTGTAAAATTAGCCAATTGTTTTGCAATAGCATCTTTTTTGTTTTTACTCAAGGCATTTCCCATTGCTAATGCAGGTAAAAGATTTTGCATTGCATAATCTTCTACAACAGGAAGTAATTCTTCTAATTTTTTCTCTTGCAGAGTGGAGGGCAATTGGTTATGGTACCAGGCAGTAGCGGTATAATAAGGTAGAAATAAGGCATTTGAAAGTGGCGTGTCTGACTCAAAGCTCAGATAGTCTGCAGGAGAAACGAGGATCACACCATTGAGGTACATCCATTGTTTTTGTTGCAGTGCATATGCCAATCCGGAAACGCGTGTACCACCATAGCTTTCACCAATTAGGTATTTTGCTGCGGTCCATTTATTTTTGCGTGTAACAAATGTATTAAGCCAATCGGCTAGATAATTTATATCGGCGTTAATTCCAAAAAATAAATTGCGATCGGGTGAAGCATCTTTAGTTTTGATTATTCTAGAATATCCTGTATTTACAGGGTTTACATAAACAATATCGGCAATATCAAGCAGGGTGTACGGGTTGTCTTTAATCCCGTAAGGTTGAATTGGGTATCCTTCATCATCAATCTGTAACAATTTGGGACCCGTAAAGGCTAAATGCATCCAAGCTGATGCCGATCCAGGGCCACCATTAAAAGAAATAAGAAGAGGTCTGTTTTGTTTTTCCTGTTTACCTTTTTTATCCTCATTTTTATAATAATAGGTATAATGTAAACTTGCTAAAGCTTTACCTTGTGAATCATAAACCGGTAGCATTCCTGCTTCTGCCGTATAGGAAAGGGTCTCATTTTGGGTTTTAATTTGATGTTGGGTGGTTATAAGCGTGTCTGTTGCCAATTTTAAATCTTGAGCAAATGTAGGTAATGATAAAAAAAAGAGGCCTAAAACAACTAGTTTATTAAAATTCATATTCTTTAATTTTGCAATTCAATTTAATTTAAAAAACGATTATTGTAGTGAAATTAGCAATTTTTAACCCGCGTTTAAAAGTTAACTTGTTATTGATTTGCAAGTGGGGTGATAAAAATTTTTAAAAAATGCTCAAAGGTTTTCTTTGCACCCAATAGTACTTCTTCGTGATTTAAAAGCTTCTCATTTTCTTTTAAGTAACGCGTAAATTGGTTCCAATCTTTTATGGCTGATTTATCTGTACTAAAAAAGTAAGCCGGTAAAAAAGGTTTTAATTGGGGGCAATCTAACATTTGTTTAGCGATAAACGAACCGCCAAGACTTGAGCCTTTAATAACGTATTGAGCCCCTATGCTTTGATCTTTGTTTTTTAAACTAAATGAGGTATATAAGGGTTCTATAACGGTGTTAGCTTGCTCTAAATCTTTAAGTAAAAGCTCAAATTTTATTGGCTTGTACTTTTCTTCATGCTTTAATATAGCCTTTTCAACATTGCTATATGCTGCATAGTTTTGTTTCAACAAAATAAGGTACTCATCAGCAGAAATAGTATGATTTATAATTTTATAGGCTAGGTTCTCGTTTTCAACGGCTTGATGTAATTCTTTTGTTTCTTCTTTAAGACGAGTGGTTATCATTTACTTTTTCTATTTCTTCTTTTATTTTGTTAATGTTTGCTTTATGATTTGTGTTATCTGATTTTAATTCTTCTAGATAATCGTAGATTTTATTAATCGCAATTTTCTGATTTCTTTGTCGCTCTCTAAGTTCTACTTTCGCTTCCATATTAAATAACAAACGCTTGAACAAGGGAGCTAATTTTTCACTGAGGTAGGGTAGATGTTTTTTTAAAATATAGCCATCAGCCCCAGCCAAAATAGTTTCTGCGGCTAATTCTTCATCGTTTATGGTTCCCGTTAAAAAATAAAAGGGTATTTCAGAGTCGATTTCTTGCGTTTTTCTTAGTATGTCTAAACCGGTACAATCTGGTAGGTTGTAATCAGAAAAAACTATATCGGGGACAAATTCTTTAAGACTCCTTTCAAATTCTTTCAAATTATCGGTATGTGTCAACTTAAAGTCAGATAAGACTTTTTCCAATTGAAACTTAAATAACTCAATATCGGTAGGATTATCCTCAATTAACAATATTCTAAAAGATTCATTTATCATTTGAATGCAAATTATAAACAAATATAAAGCAATATTAGCTAGCTTGGTAGTTGTATATAAAAAATGCTATACTTATCTAACTCAGAATCGATGAATATTTTTCCGTTATGCTTTTTTACTATTTTCTTTACAAGAGCTAAACCAATTCCTTCACCTTCAAAATTTTTGAGCGCAGCACTAGAACGTTGAAATAATTTAAAAATTTTCTTTTGCGCTGAAGGTTGAATCCCAATACCATTGTCTTTTACGAAGTAAGCGTTTTTTTGTGGTGAATAACCAATAACTATTTTGGCTTCTTTGTTATGCTGGGTATATTTTACCGCATTATCAATTAGATTGGCAAAGACTTGTTTAATTAAAATGAAATCTCCAGAAAGGTCTGGAATTTCCTCTTCAATCTGAATACTGACGCCTTCTTGATTTGAAAAATTGATTTCTTCTAGGTAACTCTGCACTAAATCATGCACCTTAATGTTCTCTTTCTGGATTTCTTTTAAGTTAAGAGTAGCTAATTTTAATATGCCATCGATGAGCTTGTTCATCGAATTAACAGAGTGTAGTATTTTATTACCGATTTGTTCTGTAGACGCATCAATTTCTGGTTTTTCTAAAAGTATATTAGTAAACCCTTCAATGCCCCTTAGAGGGGAACGCAAATCGTGAGAGACGCTATAACTAAAAGCTTTGAGATCTTTATTGTTTTGCTTTAACCTTTTATTGAGTGTCTTAATTTTATTTTGCTGTTGTTGAAGTAAATGATTTTGTAGTACCTCTTGAATAATTTTGATTGATTTCAAATCATCTTCATCCCATTCTTCGCTATGGCCTTTGACTAGATTTGACCATTTTGCAAAAGAAGTTCTAGGATTTAAGTAAGCAATACCATCAATAATTTTTTCGGGTTTCTTGGGTTTACCACCCCAGTTGACTTGGTGAATTTTTTCTTTTCGAAGCCAAGCGATGACATTATTTTGACTGGTATTCAATTTAAGTGATAAAAGTCCGGCCCAAGAATTGGCCGCTGTAAAATGCTGGGGATAATCTAAACTCATTTTAGAAGAAGCCAAGATGCCAGACTGTTGCTCTTTTAAAAACTGTAAAATTCGGTTTTGAAATTCTGAATTGAGTTTTTCACCCATGACTTGAAAACTATTTTCTTGCTGTATTATTAATGCATCAGCATTGAGTAAATCAAGCAAATTATCAGCTTGACTCAAAAAAGCATTTGACCAATCTTTTTCTTGGTCTATTTGATACTTTAATTGCTCTACAATTTTATTTCTTTCTTGATTTGCCTTTAGGGCGGCTTTGTAATTAAGACTATTAATTTTATTGGTAAATATTTCTACCAATATATTACACAATTGTCTTTGTGTACGGTTTATAAATTTAGCAGAATTGTGATGACAAGTTATAAGTCCCCATAATTTCCCTTCTATAATTATCGAGGTAGTAAGCGAAGCTTTTACCCGCATATTTTTTAAGTATTGCAGATGAACTGGAGAAACCCCTCTAAGTTCTGAATTACTAAGATCTACTATTTTTTGATCTGTAGGGTTCAATTGTGGCTCTATAGGAATGGGCTGATAGTCTACATCTGCAATTATGCGTATTTGTTGTTTTAGAAATAAAGCCCTTGCCGGTTGAGGAATATCGGTAGCAGGGTAGTGTAAACCCAGCCAACTGGATTGTTCTTTCTGTTTACGTTCGGCTATAACCTCACCATTCCAATCTTTATCAAAGCGGTAAACTAATACGCGATCATAGTTAAAAATCCTACTCACTAAGTGGGCAGCATTTTCACATGCTTCAATATTTGTGTTAGCAGAACGAAATGTTTCGGTGATGGTTCTTAGTTGATCTTGGATATTTAAGGCATCTGATTCGGTGAACCGCTCTATTTCAAGTAAGATACCTTGTTTGCTTTTATGTAGGCTAAAGCTATAATCTTTGGCATTAATTTCACTTCTTATTTCAATACGCTTTTTTCTACCAAGCTTAAAATTAGCAATGCTTTGCTCTATTTCCTGACCGAGTAAAAAGCTTGTTTTTTTACCGATAATTGAATCCGTAAAGCCTAAATATTCTGAAGCGTTATTGGCGCATTGAATTACTTTTAAGGACTTTTCTTCAAGTACTAACAGCGTACCAAATGGCTGAATGTGATTGATTAAATGTATAGGCTCACGATCACAATTGGATAAAATAGTGTCTTTGTGTTTTTTCAATTACTTTTCTTTCAATTTAAAATAAAATGTACTACCTGCACCTGGTTGAGAATCAACCCAAATACTTCCCTTATGCAAGCTAATGATTTTTTCTACGTGAGCTAATCCTACGCCGGTTCCTTCGTATTTTTCTTCTGTAGGCACACGGTTGAAAATATCAAAAATTTGTTTTTGATTTTCTTTAGGTATACCAATTCCGTTATCGGTAATTGAAAAGACCCGGTATTTACCATCTGGATAAGAAGAAATTCTAATTTCTGGGTCGCGATTTTTATCTTTATATTTTATCGCATTACTTAATAGATTTTGGAAAAGTAGTCGTAATTCAACTTCGTAGCCACGAATTTTTGGTAAGTCACCAACAAATACTTTGGCTTTTGTTTCTTTAATGCGTTTACCAAGATCATACTTTACTACTTCGACCAATTCTTGGGTATCTATTAGTTTTTTCTCAGAATCTCTACCAATTCTTGAATGTTCTAATAATGCTTTGATTTGTTCTGAAAGTCGATCGCAGGCTTGATCGATATAGGTGATGTAGGTTTTAGCCTTTTCATCTAACTCTTTCGCATACACTTTGTTTATAACATCGCTAGCAAACTTTATTGTGGCCAATGGCTCTTGTAAGTCGTGTGAGCAGATAGACACAAATTGTTCTAAATCTTTATTTGTTCGTTCTAGATTTTTCTTTTGCTTACTTAAAGCTTTTTGTGTTTTTTTAAGTTCGGTAATATCAATACAAGTAAAGCGATTGAGTGTAGGCTTATCAAATTCATCATATTCAACGGTGAAATTAAGCATTATAGGTATGGTTTTCCCTGTTTTTGAACACATTTCAAGCTCTACATTTTTAAGCTCGCTTTCTTCTTTAAATAGTTTTTCAAACTTTAGCGCCTTGAGTTGTTGCTTATTCTTGTAAAGATTAAAGAAATTGATGTTTTTTAAATCTTCTTTACTAGCAAATTCTAAGGTTTCTGCAGCTTCTTGATTACAATGAATTATTTTTGATGTAATTGGGTCTACACTAAAATGCATTACAGGATCTTCTTCATAAAACGATTTAAATCTTTTTTCGCTAAGCATTAATTTGCGTTTAGCTTCTTCTAAAGACTCTATGTTTATGTAAGTAATCACCACGCCATTTTTTGAGCCATTAGAGTCGAAAAATGGAGAAACCCGTTGCAAATAATTTATACCGTCTTGCGTTAATATCTTTTTTTCAATTATTCCGCCGTTTTTCAATACTCGTTTGCACTTTTCTACAATTTTATTTTTAGTTCGTTTGTTAAAAGCGCCAGTAAAATGCTCAATGGGGCGTCCTAGATCGCTATCTATAAAGTTAAAATGTTTGTTTATTGCAGGTGTGAATTTACGGATGCATAACTCCTTGTCTAGAAAAATGGTACCAATATTAGTACTTTCTAGTAAATTGTTCATATCTGAATTCAATTGCTCTAGATCATCTACTTTTTGAATATTCTCTGCATTAACCGTATTTATTTCCTCATTGACGCTTTGTAATTCTTCGTTGGTACTTTGCAATTCCTCATTAGATGCCAATAGTTCTTCATTGGCGGCTTGAAGTTCTTCATTACTAGTCTCTAAGTTAGTTAAAGATGTTTGAAGTTCAAGTTTTACATCTTTTAATTCCTCTTCTAATTGCTTTATATATTCTTGTTCAATACTTTGGTTGCTGACTTCAATTCTAGTAGCCTTTTGATTTTTATCGTAATCCTCTTCAGCAAAGCAAATAATAAAATGAGTAGAGGAGTTACCTACTAGATTTTCTATAGGTTTAATAATTAACTTCACTGTTTTATCTTCGCTAAGATCACCGATTTTTAATTGAGAAAACAGCTGTTTTTCTGCGGTTTTTCTCGCTTTATATACTCCCGATTTTACTAATTTTTTCAGACTATCACTCAACATATCTAATAAATTGACGCTAAATCCTTTCTCGGGTAATTGAGCATATCTTTTAAAATCTCCTATACCTTGTAAAATGGTAAATTCTTCATCGATGTATACCGCAGCCGAGTTGAATTGCTCCAGAATTAATTCATTAAAAAGATCTAAAAACTGTAAATTATTTTTGGTTTTGTTACGTGGTGACTGCTGAATGCTTACCGTATCATTTTTAGGCGTATTTTTTATCATCTTTTGGGTATTATTCCTAAGGCTTTGGGTGTTTTGTAATCTTTCTGTTGGATTTTGATTTTGAAAAATTCTTAATTTGCGATCAACATATTTAAAGTGTTCATTATGAGAATGAAGGGTTTCGCTTGTACCTAATACTAAATAACCTTCTTTGTTTAAGCAAAAATGAAGAATATCTAGACTTTGATTTTGTATTTTGTTTTGAAAATAGATCAGTAAATTTCTGCAAAAAACCATTTCCATTTGTCCAAATGGTGGATTTTTTAAGAGATTATGCTGAGAGAAAATTACGTGATTTCTAATTTTCTCTATCACCCTATAACCTTGATGTGTATGCGTAAAATATTTATTCAATAAATAAGGATCCATTTCTGCAGCAATGCTTTCTGGATAAATTCCTGTACTGGCAATATTTAAAAAATCTTGAGATACATCTGTAGCAAAAATTTTAACCTTTACATTTTTTTCTTGGTGTTCAATCTCCTCGTTTACCAATATAGCAATGGAATAGGCTTCTTCACCAGTACTGCAAGCTATGTCCCAAATTTTTAGTGTCTCATTTGGTTTGATTTTTGCCACCACCTGTGGTATAATTTCATCTTGCAATTTTATCCACACTTCTTCGTCTCTAAAAAATTGCGTGACACCAATTAAAAACTCTTTAGCGAGTAGATGTAGTTCAGCTTTGTTTTTTTCTACATAATCTTGGTATTCTTGAAATGTGTTGCATTTGCAAACTTGAAACCTTCTAATTAGCCTTCTGGAAAGCGTAGCATACTTATAATTAGAAAAATCTAAATTTGTTTTTTGATCTACCAAATGTAGAATTTTTTTTATAGCTTCCTTGTCATATTCAATTTCTTGATATTTCATTAAAGGGTTAGCAAAACTGTTTTTTATATAATGCTTAAGTTCTTTCCCCATTTGGTCCACTGGTAGAATAAAATCAGCTAAACCAGTTTTTATGGCACTTCTGGGCATGCCATCGAATTTAGCTTCTTCAGGATCTTGAACCATAATTAATCCTTCACGCTCTTTTATAGTTTTAAGACCACGTGTGCCGTCACTTCCTGTACCACTAAGAATAATTCCAATAGCTTTTTCTTTTTTGTATTTAGCCAGCGAATTAAATAAAATATCTATAGGGAAATTCATTGTGTTGCCCTTTGGCTTAGCCATAAGTTTAAAACAACCGTCTATAATTTCGGCATTATATTGTGGAGGGATGAGGTAAATATGTTTTGGCTTAATACACTCCTTGTCCTCAATTTTCTTTATGGTAAGATGTGTAGATTTTTCTAGCAATTCTGCCATCATGCTTTTAAAATCTGGAGAAAGGTGCTGAATAATTATGTAGGCATTTATATCAGATTTGGGTAAGTTTTTAAAAAAATGTTGTAGCGTTTCAAGACCACCAGCACTGGCTCCTATAGCTATTATTTGCGGCTTTAAAGGCGCTGCATAACTTGCAAAAGTTGATTCCATCAAAAACAGGCATTTTATAACTCACAAAATACAAATTATTTTCTTTTGAGCGCCCTTTCTGAATTTATTTAACCTATTAAATTTAGTAGTTAGTTTAGTGCGGAATATACTTATTCACCATTTCTATATACTTTAATTTAGCTTGATTAGGTTCTAGGTTCTCAACCTGGAAGAGGGCGTTCATTTTAAATGCCGTAATCAATTTTTCTTGGTGCTTATCTTTATGATTAAAACGCTTACTTCCACTGGTAGCTTTTTTGTAATAGGCATAAAATTCTAACATCAAGTCTGGAGGAAAGCGCAAATCTGTTTTACTCGCTCTATTGTAAGCTTCTTTAAAAGCCTTGTCTAGCTCTTCTTGGGATATTTTAGAAGTCATATCCTTTTAAATTTTAGCTATTATTGATTCCCCGCCGCGTACCTTTTGATTTAACTTCACCTGTATGGGTGTTCCTAATGGTAAAAATAAATCAACGCGTGAACCAAATTTTATAAATCCGCTGTCGCCTCCTTGGGTTGCAACATCTCCTTTTTTAGCATAATTGACAATACGCTTTGCGAGCGCGCCTGCTATTTGTCTATATAAAACTTCCCCTATACTTTGATTTTTTACCACTACGGTGGTTCTTTCATTTTCTTCTGAAGATTTAGGGTGCCAGGCTACTAGAAATTTACCCGGATGGTATTTACTAAACACTACCTCTCCGCCTATAGGGTAACGTGTCACATGTACGTTGATAGGCGACATAAATACAGAAACTTGAATTCTTTTTTCTTTAAAATATTCTTTTTCATAAACCTCTTCGATGACCACTACTTTGCCATCTACGGGAGAAACAACGGTGCTATTGTCTATGGCTGTGTTTCTTTTAGGGTTTCGGAAAAACTGAGCAATTATAATGAAAAATAGCAGTGATATAATTAGTACAACCCACTTGATCCAAGTAGTTGAAAGGAGGGTAAGGTTCGCTAAGTTAATTGCTAAAAACAGCGCTAGGCTTACGCTCAGAATTTTAAAACCTTCTTTATGAAACATATTTTATAAAATATAAATAGGTATATGCAAATGTAGCAGTATAAAGTATACTATCCAAACGATCTAATATACCACCGTGGCCCGGCATTAAATTTCCACTATCTTTAACACCAGCTTGCCGCTTTAGCTTTGATTGAATCAAGTCTCCCCAAGTACCGAAAATAGAAGATAAAGCACCTAATATAATCCATTGGGGTAAAGATAGCAGCGTTAAATAATTAGACAGAATTATAGCTGCAATGAGCGTAAAAATAAATCCGCCAAGGAAACCTTCAACCGTTTTTTTAGGCGAAATACGTTCGAATAATTTTCGCTTACCTATGCTTTTACCTACCAAATAAGCAAATGTGTCGTTGGTCCAAATCATTATAAAAATTCCAAGAAGAAGAAGAGGTTCATAATCTCCGTTAAAAAAAGGAATGCGTGTGATAAAAATGAACGAAGAGATTAAATAAAAAATAACTACCAAATATTTTTTTTCTTCAAAAAGTGGAATTCTGCTTACTATTACTAAGTCTCTTAGCAATAGTGATTTAATAAGAAGGGTGAGCACCAACAAGGTGTTGAGTATAAGTGTGCTGCTAGATAAATATGCATCACTATCTAGAACCGAGAAAAACAAGTAAAAACCAATAAAAATTAGGTAAGATAGATAGCTTTTTAAACCCAGTAGTTTTTGTAATTCATAAACGCCAAATAATCCAAAAATAAAAAACACTCCTTTAAAGAGGTAGGGGTTAGGTAGCCATAGAACTACCAATAAAAGTATAACATACAAAGCACCAGACAAGGCGCGGGTGAGGGTCTCTTTCATGCGATTTACAAATCTTCTACAAGCAGCAAATATAGGTTTTTAGATGTACTACCATAATTCAAGAAATCGTTTTCTTGATCTTCACCAAAGGTTTTAATGGTGGTAATATTGGTAGGAATTCGGTTTTTACTTTTATTTTTTATGCCAGATAAGCCTTCACCAATACTATTAATCAATTGACTGGTGCGTGCAATAATGATGAAATTATTGGGTAGGTCTGCAAGTTTCTTTTCTTTAATTTGGTTTGAAGATATAAGTAAGGCGCCAGTATTACCAATTAAATATTCGCATCCCGAAATAAAAAAAGTGGCTTCTTTTTGATCTGTAAAGTTTAAATTGAACTGAGCTAATTTATTTCTGAGATCTTGGTTAAAGCAGAGAACATCTTCTTGATGCCAACTATTCTCTCTTAAGATTAACGCAAAGGTTTCTTGCATCTCTTTCTCATCTGTGCAATAAAGAAACTTTCCGCCATTTTCTTTAAACTTAATCATAAAACTTTCGTCGGTAGGAAGTTCTTCCTCCGGCATGAATTTGCTTTGGTTTTTGTTATGATTTTGTTCCTCTTCTGTTTTGGCAGAAGTGACATAACCAATAAATTTACGAAATAAGTTCATATACGTGTTAACAAACGTTTAATAGCATCTCGTTCAAAGATAAAAAAACTTGATTTATACAAGTGATAAATCAAGTTTTTTTGTGTCTAGATAAGTATAAAATCTGCTATTTACTTAGTAGACTCACCTTTTTGCTCTTCATAAAATTCTTCAGAGGGTTTTTCAACCACTTTACTGTCTTTTTTTGCAAATGGTCTCTCTCCAAAAATTTTCTCTAAATCATCTTTAAAAATCACTTCTTTTTCTAATAGTATTTCGGCTAGTTCACTTAATTTTTCTTTATGCTGCTCTAACAAGTCAATAGCTCTTTGGTATTGCACCTCAATAATATTAGAGATTTCTTTATCTATTAATTCTGAAGTTTTTTCACTATAAGGCTTTGTGAAAGTATATTCTGACTGTCCACTCGAATCGTAATACGTTAGGTTGCCAATTTTCTCATTTAAACCGTATACGGTAACCATTGCTTTAGCTTGTTTGGTCACTTTTTCAAGGTCGCTTAAAGCTCCGGTAGAAATTTTATTAAATATTACTTTCTCAGCTGCGCGACCACCCATAGTGGCACACATTTCATCAAGCATTTGTTCTGGTCTTACAATTAAGCGTTCTTCGGGAAGATACCAAGCCGCTCCTAAAGATTGCCCTCTGGGTACAATAGTTACTTTAACCAAAGGAGCCGCATGTTCTAACATCCAACTTACTGTAGCGTGTCCAGCTTCATGATAAGCGATGGTCTTTTTCTCTTCTGGAGTAATAATCTTATTCTTTTTTTCTAATCCGCCTACTATGCGATCTACGGCGTCTAAGAAATCCTGTTTGCCCACCGCCTTTTTGCCTTTTCTAGCTGCTATAAGCGCAGCTTCATTACAAACGTTGGCAATATCTGCTCCAGAAAAGCCAGGGGTTTGCTTGGCAAGGAATTCAATATCTAGTTCATCGTCTAGACGTTTTAGTGGTCTAAGATGTACTTCGAAAATTTCTTTACGCTCTCTTAAGTCGGGTAGGTCTACGTAGATTTGTCTATCAAAACGACCAGCTCGCATAAGTGCTTTATCAAGTACATCGGCCCGGTTGGTGGCGGCCAAAACAATGACATTGGTATTGGTGCCAAAACCATCCATTTCGGTAAGTAACTGGTTCAGGGTGTTTTCTCTTTCGTCATTAGAACCAGAGAAGTTGTTTTTGCCTCTTGCTCTACCAATGGCATCGATTTCGTCTATGAAAATAATAGAAGGTGATTTTTCTTTTGCTTGTTTAAATAAGTCACGCACACGTGAAGCTCCAACCCCTACAAACATTTCTACAAAATCAGATCCTGATAAGGAATAAAACGGCACTTTGGCTTCTCCTGCTACCGCCTTAGCCAATAAGGTTTTACCTGTTCCTGGAGGACCAACTAAAAGTGCCCCCTTAGGTATCTTACCTCCTAATGATGTATATTTCTCTGGCTGTTTTAAAAAGTCAACGATTTCTTGCACCTCTTCTTTTGCCCCTTCTAAACCGGCTACATCTTTAAAGGAAACTTTTACATCTGTATTTTGATCAAACAATTTTGCCTTAGATTTACCAATGTTGAAGATCTGCCCACCGGGGCCACCAGCTCCACCGCCACTCATTCGTCTCATTATAAAGATCCATAACCCGATGATTAGAATAAAAGGCAGGAGTGTCCATAATAATTCACCCCAAATATTGCTTTCGGTTTCAAAGGAAATATTTGCTTTGACATCATATTCTTTTTCAATTCTTTCAATATCTTCCTGAAACTTTTCAAGACTTCCAAAATTAACCGTGTAATGAGGAGTTTCCCCTACCGCCAAAACACCAGGATTATCTTTACCTTTTTTTGCTAGCGATTCTTCTGCCTCGGGTGTAAGGTATACATTTGCTTTTTGAACATTCCGTATAACCACCAATTTCTTGATGTTTCCATTCTTTAGGATTTCTTCAAATTTAGCCGGACTTATTTTTTCGGGTTCATTAAAGCCTCCTCCGCTAAAGAAGTTAATACCCAGGAAAATAAGAATGATACCTATATAAATCCAATAAGAATTAAATTTTGGTTTTTTGCCTTGTGGCTGATTTTTTTGCTGTTGTTGTTTAGCCATTATTTATTGTACTAATATTTTAATAATTGGTCTCAATTGCAGTAGTTTTTGCATCGCCCCAAAGACTCTCTATGTCATAAAACTCTCTGGTTTGTTTCTGGAAAACGTGAACGACAATATCCACATAATCCATTAAAACCCATTCGGCATTGTCTGTTCCTTCAATGTGCCAAGGCTTATCTTTCAAACTTTTACTAACTACTTTTTGTATGGAATTTACTATCGCATTGACTTGTGTATTTGAATTACCACTACATATTACGAAGTAATCACAAACTGTATTTTCTATTTCTCTTAAATCCATTAAAACAATATCGTTGCCCTTAACGTCTTCAATCCCTTTAATTATGTGGGTAAGTAGTAAGTCTGTGTTGCTGTTATCTTTTGTCATTCAATTAATTTTCAAATTTTGGCAAAGTTATAACTTTTAATGCTCTTTTAGCACAGTTAACAAAAAGTTATATTTACTTTAGTGCTTTATTTCACGCATGCATATAATCAAAGTTCATACCACCCCCTCAACCAATACTTATCTTAAAGAATTTTATCGATCCTACAAACAAGACGAGCCTGTTTTAGTAAGTTGTCGAAATCAGACGCAAGGAAGGGGGCAGCTAGGCGCAAAATGGCAATCATTTGCTCATAAAAACCTAGCATTTAGTCTGTTAATGCCTAGCTTAAATTTGCCAATTAAAGATAATTTTAAAATAAGTATGGTTGCAGCAATAGCTATTCACTCGGTTTTGAAGCAGGAAGTTTCAGCCAACTGGAAGATAAAATGGCCAAACGACATTTTGGCAGATAATAAAAAAATAGCCGGAATTTTAATCGAAAATATAATTGCAGGTAAAATAATTAAAGGTAGTGTAATAGGCGTGGGGGTAAATGTAAATCAAACTGATTTTGTCGATTTACCCCAAGCTAGCTCATTGTGTTTGCTAAATCATAAACTATTTGATCTAGATACTTTAGAAACGAAATTGGCCAACCAGCTCAAAAATGGAATGGAAAAATCTTTAAATGAATCATCTGATTTGTTGCGAAAGAAGTACCACCGATTCTTGTTTAAAAGAGGGGAGGTTGCTGCTTTTGAATTTCCAGATGGGGAGAAGACCTCAGGTATAATAAAATGCGTCTCTCCAGAAGGCCTTTTGCAAGTACTACTAGAGGACGCTAGAACTCGTGAATTTAACCTAAAAGAGGTGAAATTACTATATTAAAGCTTGCTTAAGTTTTCAGCAAGTGTATTTATGAAGTTTTTAAGTGGAGATTTTATCATCATACTCATCATGGGGTTAAAATTACCTTCAAATTGAAGCTGAACATAGCTTTTGTTTTTGGCTTGACTATCTTCCTCGATTAAGGCGATCAATGAAAAAGGTAGTTTTTCACTTTTTGCTCCTAGCGTAATTTTATCATAGGCTTGCTTTTCTTTAATCAGTAATTTGATTTCTGGCATTCCTTTTAACTGAAAAAGAAAACTATCATCTCCAGTGGTTTCAAATTTTTGAATAGAAGATGGCATGATTTTTTCAAAATTATCCACTTTAAGTAAAAATTGAAATAGCTCTTGTTGGCTTTTATTTACGTGTACTTTATCTGTTTCTAGTTGCATGATTTTATTTATTTGGGTTCCACTCTGCGGGGTTGGTGCGCCAATTTTTTAGAGTTTCTAATTCTTTATCGTTTAAATACTTGGTGTCGTAGGCTTGCTGAATTAGGTTTTCATAATTGCTTAATACGTGCACATCAAGGTTTTTATCTAGGAAATTTTGTTGAGCGATATCAAATCCGTAACTGAAAATAGCGAACATACCCTTAATAGTTGCGCCACCTTTTTCTAAAGCTTTAACAGCATTTAAGCTGCTCTTTCCTGTACTGATTAGGTCTTCAATAACAACAACTTTAGCGCCTTTATCTAAATGACCTTCAATTTGGTTTTGTCTTCCATGTTTTTTTGCTTCTGGTCTAACATAAACAAAAGGTAGGCCTAGGTATTCTGCTACTAGCATGCCAATGCCAATCGCTCCGGTAGCAACACCTGCGATAACGTCTGGTAAGCCGTAGTGCTGCTCTAATTGTTTGGCTATATTTTCTCTTACGTAATTACGGATGGGAGGATAAGACAAAATTATCCGGTTATCGCAATAAATCGGCGATTTCCATCCGCTTGCCCACGTAAAATGTTCTTGTGGTTCTAATTTAATTGCTTTTATTTGTAAAAGTAATTCGGCTGTTTTTTTGGCCGTGTCTTTATCTAAAATCATAACGATGTATAAAATATTTGTAAATGATCATCCTATTTTGCTGTCGGCAAATCCAGAAATGGAATCTCCCTATACTTCTATTCCAATTCAAGCCGCTAAGATAAAACGTATTATTAAAAAAGTAGACAAAGGCGAACTAAAATATGTGAATCTTTATCATAAAAGCGATAAGAAAGCATTAAGCTACTTTAAAAAGAAGTTAAAGACGATCAAAGCTGGTGGGGGAGTGGTGACCAATCCTAAACAGGAGATTCTATTTATTTACAGAAATAAAAAATGGGATTTGCCCAAGGGGAAAGCCGAAAAAGATGAGACTATAGAATTGACAGCCCTGAGGGAGGTTGAGGAGGAAACAATGGTTGAAGGCTTAAAAATAGATCATTTTCTTACCAAAACTTATCATATTTTAAAGCGAAATGGCACTTATAAGTTAAAAGAAACCTTTTGGTATAAGATGAGTACCGATTATCAGGGACCTTTGTATCCTCAATTAAATGAAGGTATTACTAAGGTGAAGTGGAAAAATGCTGAGAAAACACAAAAAGCATTACAAAAATCTTATGCCAATATTGTTGAATTACTCAATCAAAAAAAGAATTTATTCCAACCGGAAAATAGGGTAAAGTAAGTGAGCTTTCTCATAGTGTTTAGAGCGCTTATGCAGCCAATCTAATTGCTGGTATGCATTTGCCTTGAAATTGGGGTCAGTCGCTTTTTTTGCTTCAAAGGCTCTTTTTAAAGTGGGATTCTCTCTTAGTAGTTTAGCTGCAGTTTGATCAAAAACATAAGGAGAGAAATGTTCTTTTTGTTGTAAGATGCTGTCAAAGAAATTCCAGTTAAAAAATGAATCTGGAGCCGTTGGCTCTAAAGTTTCTAAAATATAATTTATACCAGGTTGTCTTGCAGGTACCCAAATATCTCCTTTTCTTACTTGCTTTAAAATTTTCTCTTTTTGGATTTTTGTTTCGTAATGCAAATAATGCCCTTCAAATGGCTTTCTGAGTGTTTTAAAGTCTTTTACTCTGTATGCTGTTATTTCTAATAGAGTGTCTTTTTGGGCAGGTTCAAGAATTATTTCATTCGCTTTAAGTCTTTCAATTACACCTTGCCAAGCTTGAGGGATTAAATAAGCCTTGGGCACGCGTATACTGTCTTTAGCGATATAATGGTTATAAAATGGTATTTCTTCCGTGTAAGGCTGAGAATCATCATAGTACAATTGATCTAACCCAGTTACCTCACTTTTTTGGATATAACTTTTAAATCCTTTAAACAATAGAGTTGAAGAATTTGATTTATCTAATTTAAAATTGGTTTTATGCCATTTTTTATTTTGATGAAATTCAGTATTCCTTGCTTTTAATTCCTTTATTTGTTGGTGATAATCCTCGCTTATTTCTAAGCAAGATAGCATATAATCATAAGTAGCGCTAACCCTTTTTTTGTAATCTTTAAGCATATGGGTTTCTACAGTTATTCCTAAAGTGTTGAATAGGCTAGCATAACCTACCGAATACCTGGGCAGGTCAAGAAATTGATCAAAACCTTGTTCTGGGCTTTTTCCAAAAACATTTACATAAGGGGTTACCTCCCAATTTTTTAAAAGTAATCTTTTCTTTATTTCTTTTTGAAATTCATCTGCTAAAAATGTGCCTAAGGGTCCGTCAAATTTTTGTTCTTGCGTAATCAAATGCGTTAGCGTGTATTGGTAATTTGCGCCGTTGGTTACATGATTGTCTAAAAAAATAGCCGGTTTCAAATAGTGAAATATTTTTGAAAACCCCATGGCGTTTTGACTGTCTGCTTTGATGAAATCTCTGTTTAAATCATAATTTTTGGCATTTCCTCTAAAGCCATAAGCCTCAGGCCCATTTTGGTTTGTTCGGCTGTATTTATTTCTGTTTAACGCGCCTCCCACATTGTAAATTGGTATGGTGGCAATTATCGTATTTTTAGGAGAATCAATCTTATTTTGCGCAAGATCTCTAAAAAACATCATGCTGGCGTCAATTCCGTCAGTTTCACCTGGGTGAATGCCGTTGTTAACAAGCATTACTAATTTTTCTTGAAAAGCTTTGGGAGTAAATACCCCAGTAGGGTTAAAAACAACTAAATGCAAAGGTTTACCACTATCGGTAAAACCCATTTCGTGAATTGATACCGATGGAAATTGTTGCGCGAGATTTTGATAAAAAGTGATTACTTCTTGGTAGGTGGCTGTTTTTGATCCATTTGATTTTTCGAAAGTTGTTTCGAAATTAAATTTTTGATCTGTTTTAATATATTTTGAGAAATCACAACCCATTAAGGTTGATAATCCTAAAATTAAAAAGCTTAAATAAATGGTATTTTTGATTTTCATTGCTTTCTGTTTATTCGAACGGCATCAGGCACTAGGACGGTATAATCTCCATTATTTCTAATAACATCCCGAACTATAGAGGAAGAAATGTAGCTTTTGCCACTTGACGTAAGTAGGAATAAAGTTTCAATACTAGATAATTTCCTATTGGTGTGCGCAATGGCTTTTTCAAATTCAAAATCGGCAGGATTTCTTAGCCCTCTTAAAATAAAATCTGCATTTTGCGCCTTGCAAAAATCTATGGTTAAACCTTTATAAGGCATCACTTTGATTTTTTTTTCGTGGTCGAAGGTTTTATTTAGAAATTCAATACGCTCTTCTAAACTGAACATATATTTTTTTTCGGCATTCACGCCAATGGCTAGGATGATTTCGTCAAAAAGGGTAAGACCGCGTTCAATTATATCGTAATGTCCAAGAGTTATAGGGTCAAACGACCCTGGAAATACTGCTCTACGCATATTTTTTAGTTTAAAGTTACAAAAATATTATCGATTGCTAATAGCCCTTTCTATACAAGCTCCAAATACTTCTTTCAAGCTTAAATTGGCTGCTTTAATTTGTTGGGGAAGAATACTAGCTTCGCTCAATCCTGGGCAGGTGTTTACTTCAATAAAGTGAGGTTCGCCCTGGTGAAATATAAATTCGGCTCTACTCAAGCCTTTTAATTTGAGTTTTTTGTAGACTTTAATAGCTAATTCCTGAACTTTTTGGGTGTCAGCATCACCAATTCTTGCAGGGGTAATTTCCTGGGACTCGCCCAAATATTTGGCCTTATAATCAAAAAATTCATTTTCACTTACGATTTCGGTCACCGGTAAGGCTATAATCTCACCTTGATACTGTATCACCCCTACAGAAACTTCTGTACCCGATAAATACGACTCAATAATTACTTCATCGTCTTGTTTCAAAGCATGATCGATAGCCGATTGAATTTCTGATTTCTCTTTTACTTTAGTAATTCCAAAACTACTTCCCGCCTTATTGGCTTTTATAAAGCAAGGCAAGCCAACCTTTTTGATTATCTCTTCCTCATCAATAGTATCACCATCATTATAAAAATAATTTTTTGCAGTCGGTATTTGGTATGCATTTAAAACACTAATACAGTCCCTTTTATTAAAACTAAGAGCTGCAGGATAATAATCACAACTGGTTTGTGGAACATTTACTGTTTGCAAATAGGCTGCAAAAAGACCATCCTCCCCTGGAGTTCCATGAATGATATTAAAAACCGCATCAAATTGAGTTTTGACCCCATCCTTGGTGAAAGAGAAATCTCTTTTATTGATAGGATACTTTTCACCATCGGGCATAACCACCTCCCAAGCATCGGATGTGATATGTACAGCAAAAGGGGTGTAGTGATTTTTATCGAGATTTTTTATAACTAAAGAGCCACTATTGATAGAAATTTGAGCTTCGTTAGAATAACCGCCCATGGCGACAGCAATTTTTTTTTTCATAAACCAAATTTATAACTAACACAAAAATACGGGTGTTTTTATATCTTTGCCTAATAATTCAAAAGAATAATGAAATTATTTCGATTCCTATTTAGTAAGCTCTTTGTTTACCAGTTGCTTATCGCTTTATTGCTGATTTTTATAATTGTGTTTGCCGCTTTAAGTTGGTTAGATAGCACCACTAATCACGATCAGCGTATAGAGGTGCCAGACCTATCAAAGCTCTCTTTGGAGGTTGTAGAACAAGAACTTGAGGCTTATAATTTGCGTTATGTAGTAGTTGACAGTGCAAATTACAACCCTGATTACCCTATATATTCGGTTATAGAACAAAATCCGAAGCCTGGTAAAAATGTGAAAGAAAACAGGAAAATATACCTTACCCTTAACCCTTCGGGTTACGCTAAAATTGAAATACCTGAGATTGAGGGAAGAACAAAAAGACAAGTGATTCCAACGTTGAAATCAATTGGCTTTGAAATAGGAGAGATCACCTATAAGCCCAATTTAGCAAAAGACGCTGTTATTGGCTTACGTCATAACGGGAAAGCCTTGAAGGCAGGTGAGCGTTTGCCAAAAACTTCTGTAATTGATTTGGTTTTGGGTGATGGGAGTAGAAATTATAATAGCGAGGAATAATGACACAAGAGCCTACAGGAATAGATAATGGTAATGACGATTTGTATGAGCATTACGCTTTTACAGCTTCAAAGGGGCAAGATCCTTTAAGGGTAGATAAGTTTTTAATGAATTTTATAGAAAATGCTACTCGAAACAAAATACAACAAGCCGCACGTGACGGTAGTGTTTTTGTAAATGGCGAACCGGTCAAACAAAATTATAAGGTTAAAGCAGGCGATGAGGTGAAAGTTTTGTTATCCCATCCGCCTTATGAGTTTTTACTCACTCCAGAGAACATCCCTTTAGATATTGTGTATGAAGATGAGGTGCTTTTAGTCGTAAATAAGCCTGCCGGAATGGTAGTTCATCCTGGACACGGCAATTATTCGGGTACCTTGATTAACGCTTTGGTGCATCATTTTGACAATTTACCCAACAATAGTAGTGAAAGACCAGGTTTGGTACATCGCATCGATAAAGATACTAGCGGTCTGTTAGTCGTAGCTAAAACTGAACAGGCTATGGCTCATTTATCGAATCAATTTTTTCATAAAACTAGCGAACGCAAATATATAGCTTTGGTTTGGGGAAATGTAGAGGAAGATCAAGGAACGATAGAAGGGAATATAGGAAGGCATCCCAAAAATCGTTTGCAGAATATGGTTTTTGAAGGAGACGATTCCGAAAAGGGAAAACCAGCGATTACTCATTTTAAAGTTTTAGAACGATTAGGGTATGTTACTTTAGTCGAATGTCAATTAGAAACAGGAAGAACACACCAAATTCGTGTGCATATGAAGCATATTGGCCATACCTTATTTAATGATGAGCGCTATGGTGGTGAGCGCATTTTAAAAGGCACTTCCTTTACAAAATATAAGCAGTTTGTAGATAATTGTTTTAAGGTGTTGCCGCGCCAAGCTTTACACGCTAAAACCTTGGGATTTGAGCATCCTGTTACTAAAAAATGGATGAGTTTTGATTCTGAAGTACCGCAAGACATTCAAGATTGTGTTGCGCGATGGCAAAAATATGCAAAAAATCAGAAGGAACAATTGTAATTTTTAGCTAGGAATAATTTAAATTTGTCGCTTTTTTTAATAGAGTTATGACAAATAATAGATTAAGTTTTACCTTTAATTTTGCTGTATTAATTTTTGTAATTATACCCATGTGCACCAGCAATGGCCTTTATGCCCAGGAAAAAGACACCATTAGTTTAAATGAGGTTGTTCTTAAAACGCATTTAGGAAGAACTTTTAAAAAAGAAGGTAAGCTTACGCGCTTAATTACTCGTTCAGAAATAGAATCCTTACCCATTCAAACATTAAGTGAAACACTAGATTTGCTACCTGCTCTAGATCTTAGACAACGTGGAATGTCAGATTTGCAGACTGACATCTCGATTCGTGGAGGTACCTTCAACCAGAACATGGTTTTGCTTAACGGCATAAATGTTACCAATCCGCATACCGGGCATAACACGCTTAGTCTACCCGTTTCTTTTTTTGGAGTAGATCAAATTGAGGTTTTAAAGGGGGCTGGAGGTAAACTTTACGGATATAGTGCCTTTAGTGGTGCCATCAACTTCACAACAGGTTTAAATAAAAGTCCGTTAAAAGTAGAACTTATGGGGGGAGATTTCGGATTTAAATCCGCGCAAGCGAAAACCTATTTCGAAACGGGAAATCAGTTCGAACATCATCTAATGGCGGGATACCAAGAAGGAGATGGACACCAAGAAAATACAGATTTTGAGAGTCTAAATCTATTTTATCACGGTAAATATCAACAAAATAGGACCCAATTGGACTGGATGGCAGGGTATGCCAATAAAGGATTTGGTGCTTTTAATTTTTATACGCCCCGATTTTCAAATCAATTTGAAGAGGTGACCACCCAATTTGCAGCACTTAAATGGAATCAAGACTTAGGTAAACTGCAATTAAATGCAAATATATACGGACTGCGTAGCAATGATAGGTTTGAGCTTTTTAGAGAAAATCCGCCAACTTGGTATACTCAACACAACAAACACCAAACCGATGTAGTGGCGGCACAGTTGGGGGCTAATTATACTAGCGCAATAGGTAAAACTAGTTTGCATAGCGAATGGAGGCGAGAACTCATCAATAGTAATGTGCTAGGTGAACCACAAACTTCTGTAAAAGAAGATGAAAATTTATTTTATACCGCTACCAAAGAAGCTGAATTCAATCATTTTTTTGCTCGCAATATTCTGGATGTAACATTGGCTCATCAATACAATTGGAAAGATTTAAAATTGAATATAGGGCTCAAAAGTTTACATGTTGAGGGAGTGACTAAATTTTACCCAGGAGCAGATTTAGGTTATAAGATAAATCGAAGTAACTACGTGGTGGCTTCGGTGAACAAGTCGATGCGTTTACCTACGTTTACCGATCTTTTTTATAAAGGCCCCACCCAGATAAGCAATCCAAATTTAAGAGCCGAAGAAGCTATAACTTATGACCTTACCTATGCATATAAAAACAAAATCCTTAATGCACAGGCTGCTGTATTTTACCGAGATGCTAAAAACTTAATTGATTGGACTTTAGCGCCAGGGGAAGAAGTGTTTAGATCGATGAATATTTCTGAGTTAGGTAGTTTTGGAGTAGAGGTGGAAACTGATTTTAATTTGGCTGTGATGTTTGATTCAGAGTTTTTAAATAACCTTAGATTAGGTTATAGCTACTTAGATAATTCAGACGCTAATGAAGATTTCGAATCTACTTATGCTTTTGATTTTCTAAAACATAAACTTACTGCCAATTTGGTAATTAGCCCTTTAGAGAACTTTCAATGGAGTATAGGTGGGTTTTATCAAAAACGCAACGGGGGCTACCAACGATTTGTCAATGAAGAAGCCATTGGTTTTGTGCCTTACGACGATGTGATTACTTTGAATACGAAAATATCTTACAAGTATAAAAAACTTACTTTTTTACTTGATGTTTTTAATATTTTAGACCAAGACGCCTTTGATTATGGTAATATCTTACTGCCAGGCAGGTGGGCTAAATTTGGTGTTAGTTTTAGCTTATAACTTAGATTTATGCTAAGATTGTTTTAAATTACTGACTTTGTAAATCTAAAACAAGCCATTATCGTAAATTAGGAAAAAATTAAATTATGAAGATAGTAATTTCACCGGCTAAATCTTTGAATGAAAGCCAAAATTGGCCTATACAAAAATCATCACAGCCTGTATTTCTAGAAGAAGCAGCTCAAATTAACAGAAAGCTTGCTCGTTTTTCGAAAAAAGAATTAGCCGATTTAATGAATATCAGCGACCAATTGGCCGATTTAAATTACACGCGTAATCAGGATTTTGAAGCTAAAGCTACAACTGAAAATGCTAAACCGGCGATTTATATGTTTGATGGTGATGTTTATTCTGGATTAGAGGCAGAAACAATAGAAGAAAAACAAGCCGATTTCCTGCAAAATAGTCTACGTATTTTATCTGGACTTTATGGAATTCTTAAGCCATTTGACTTGATGCAGCCTTACCGACTTGAAATGGGTACAAAACTAAGTATAGAGAGCAATAAAGACCTTTATGCCTTTTGGAAAAAGAAAATTACAAAACAATTGAATGAAGAGTTACAAGAAAACGAACTTTTTGTAAACCTAGCTAGTAATGAGTACTTTAAGGCGGTAGATAAAACCCAATTAAAAAGTCAAATAGTGACACCTATATTTAAAGATTTTAAAGGAGATAAGCTTAAAACTATTGCATTTTATGCTAAAAAAGCTCGGGGTGCTATGGCGCGTTACTTGATTGATCATCAGGTGAGTAAATTTGAAGATTTACTGGGCTTTACTGGGATGGGTTATAAGTACAGCGAAGAGCATACTGATAAATCAAATGAACCAGTTTTTATTCGATAGCTTAAATTTCGGTTAATTTACGTACACCAGATTTTATAGAATAAGCCAAATTCTTTTTATTTTGAAACGGTAGCTTTTAACACTTCAAAAGAAATTATTCCTATATCTAAAACAGCTTGATTCAAGTTACCATTTACATAATGGTATTCGGAATCGTTCTTGGCCGATTTTATGTATTTTTGACGCGATTCCTGTCGTAACGTGAGAAATTTACCTTGTTCTTCAGAATAAATTTCTTTGACTCCAGTAGGCTCTTCAAAAAGAAGTTGTACACTAGAATAGTTTATGGCACGATTAATTTTATGACTTTTATTACTTTCTGTAAAAATATAGGCGTTTTCTTTTTTACGGGTAAAACTATGCGTTCTAGTTTTGCCATTGACTACTATAGTAACTTCGGCAAAAAGCAATTGTTTGTTGAGGTCTTTTTTAACTAAATAAGTGTACTCAACGTTAAGGGGAGTAATTATTCTTGTCTTGATGCTCGTATTGCTTATATAAAATAAGGTGTCGCCTTTTTGGTAATGCTGGGCAGTAAGTTCACCTAGTTTTTTATCCTTATATAGAAGATCAAAGACCAGTTTTTGGGCTTGCCCTGAGCTTAATAATGGAGTTATAAGTAAAAGAAAAAAAAGAATAAATAGGTGATTATTATTAGTATGCATAAGGCTAGGTTATCTTACAAATATAAAGTTATCTCATAACAAAAAAACAAGAATAAGTATTTGATTATCAAAAAATAATAACTAGTTTTGCAATCCGTTTGACAGCATTTGGAAAATCAAGCGGAATAAATTTTTATTTTTAAACAATCTTCTGTGCATCAGCTGTTTAAATTTCCAAGGTGTGTAGAATACAAATGAATAGATCAGCAATGGCTGAAGAAAAAAACAATCCAGAGATTCAAGAAGTAGCCGGGATGGACGCTTCTTCTCAACCAGCTCCTAGCGAGCAACAACAAAATCCAGAACAATTTTTAAAGGAGTTTAACTGGCACAATTATGAAGAGGGTATTGACCCAATTGATGATGGTAAGTTAGATGAGTTTGAGAGACTTGTAGAGGAAAACTTTGTAGATACACTTGATGATGAAGTTGTTGAAGGTACGGTAATTAATATCACTGATCGTGATGCAATTATCGATATCAACGCTAAGAGTGAAGGGGTAATCTCATTAAATGAATTTAGATACAATCCAAACCTAGCCGTTGGCGATAAAGTTGAGGTTTTAATTGATGTACGTGAAGATGCTACAGGACAATTAATTCTTTCTCACCGTAAAGCCCGTGTAATCAAAGCTTGGGATCGTGTAAATAAAGCCCACGAAGAAGGCACTATTGTAAACGGTTTTGTAAAATGCCGTACAAAAGGTGGTATGATTGTAGACGTATTTGGTATCGAAGCTTTCTTACCTGGTTCGCAAATCGATGTGAAGCCAATTAGAGATTACGATGCTTACGTAAACAAAACTATGGAGTTTAAAGTGGTGAAAATTAACCACGAATTTAAGAACGTAGTAGTTTCTCATAAAGCGCTTATCGAGGCTGATATCGAAGAGCAGAAAAAAGAAATTATTGGTCAATTAGAAAAAGGACAAGTGTTAGAAGGTGTGGTTAAAAACATTACTTCTTACGGTGTGTTCGTTGACCTTGGTGGTGTAGACGGTTTAGTTCACATTACTGATTTATCTTGGTCTAGAATCAATCATCCAAACGAGATTGTAGAATTAGATCAAAAATTAAACGTAGTAATCTTAGACTTTGATGAGGCTAAAACTAGAATCCAGTTAGGTCTTAAGCAATTGAATAAGCACCCTTGGGAGGCGCTAGATGCCGACTTGAAAGTTGGTGATAAAGTTAAAGGTAAAGTAGTTGTTATTGCAGACTATGGTGCGTTTATCGAGGTTGCCGAAGGGGTAGAAGGATTAATTCACGTTTCTGAAATGTCTTGGTCTACCCACTTAAGATCTGCACAAGATTTTGTAAATGTAGGCGATGAGGTTGAAGCACAAATTTTAACTTTAGATAGAGAAGAGCGTAAAATGTCTCTTGGTATTAAGCAATTAACACCAGATCCATGGACAGACATTACAACTAAATACCCTGTTGGTTCAAGACATACTGGAATTGTAAGAAACTTTACAAACTTTGGTGTTTTTGTTGAACTAGAAGAAGGTATCGATGGCCTTATTTATATCTCAGATCTTTCTTGGACTAAGAAAATTAAGCATCCATCAGAATTCTGTAATGTAGGTGATAAGTTAGATGTTGTTGTTCTTGAACTTGATGTTGACGGACGTAAGTTGAGCTTAGGGCACAAACAAACAGAAGAAAACCCTTGGGATAAATATGAGCAAGATTTCGCGGTAGGTACTAAGCATACAGCAACAATTGCAGATGTTGTAAGTAAAGGAGCTACTATTGAGTTTAATGAAGATATCACTGCTTTTGTTCCTACTCGTCACTTAGAAAAAGAAGACGGTACCAAGTTAGGTAAAGGAGATGAAGCTGAATTTGTAATCATCGAATTCAATAAAGAATTTAAGCGTGTAGTGGCTTCTCATATGTCTATTCACAAAGAGGAAGAGGCTAAAATAGTAACACAAGCAGCTAAAAAAGCACAAGAAGAGAATAAGCCTACTATAGGTGATGCTAACGCAGATCTTCAAGCTTTAAAAGATAAAATGGAAGGTAAAAACTAATTTTACTTAAATTTTATTGTTCTTATATTTCAAAACCCTCAGGCGAAAGCTTGAGGGTTTTTTTGCGAGAAAATTTTTACTTTTATAAGTTTATCTCATTTCTTGAATTAGCAGAAATCAGTTTTTTTTCATATTTGAATATTCAATTAAGCTAATATTTTATTTAAATACTGGTAACGGTGGGCATTCTAAACCCGGATCAAGGACATTTTCTGGGTTTTTGAGTTTTTAAGCAAATAATTTTTCGAGTCTATACAGGAAGAATTCAGTTCTTCTTACTCCTCTTAATGTTTTAATTTTTGCGTGCTAAGTTTTAATGGAATGCCTGTTTCATTAAGTGCTGCATTTTAAACCCGAGACGGCAATTAAAATTAATTACTCTCTTTAATCACGTTTCCATAAAGCTGACATAGTCTTTAAGTATATTAAGCTTATACCAAAGCACGGTTTAAACCATATTGTCTTTATTCTAAAACCATATTGAATCTATCATTAGTATACCTAAGTCCACTGAATAGTGGACTCAGTGTGGACTCACTGTGGACTCATTTCGCTTTTGATAAAGGCTTGGCAGGTAGTAAACCAACTTCATCTAAACTCGAAAGTTAAGTCTGGAAAAGACCTAGCAATGCCAAAAAGCATTCATTACACCGTTCTTAAAAAAATAAGTTCAAGCCTATGAAAAATTGTTAGGCGCTATACTTTATAGGTATGCAATAAAAGGCTTATGTTAAAGTCAAATTGCTTTATCAATTTGCACCCAACTTTTGAGATTGATCCTTAAACCCTTTTTATAGGCTTTTCTAGATAAATGCAATGATAAGGCAAGGTTGATGAAAATAGAGTAGATGTGCTTTACTTTAAATAACGCTAAATCTATTTTATTAGTCCATTCAACTTAGCTGTTATTATGGTTTTAAAAGGTCTTTACGGAAGTAGGGCATAATGTAAAAAACCTTTTCCTGTTTGATTATATGTGAATCAATCAAATAGGAAAAGGTTTAATTATGAAATGAAAAAAGAGAAATTATTACTGCCCCTGCATTTCTAATTGTTTCATTTGCATTTCTTGAATATATTCAAAGTACTCGTTAATTCCGCCCAAAGAAACGATGAACGCAATACTAGAGATTAAGACTAATAAACCTATAACCAAGCCAATAATTGCAATAATTTTAGCGGTTTTTACTTGTCCATAGTTGTCGAAACCTTCAGGGTTTTGACGGTATAAACGCGTATCTTTATTGGCTAAATAAAAAGCTACTCCAGATAAAATTACGCCGCCTAATCCTGCACTAAAACAGCAAGCAATAAAAGATAATATACCTAGAATTAAGGAGAGTGTAGCATTGGGTAATTTGCGATTTTCTAATTCCATTTTTTAAAAATTTAAGTTAAGTATTTAGTTGATAATTATTGAAGTTAAAAATATAAATTGAAAATTTTATAGCCATAGCTAACTACAATAGTTATTGCGGTTATAAAAGCTAATGGAGCAATCCATTTAGAATAATTTTTAAAAGGGTAGATCTTATTTACAAGTAAAAGTAATAAAAAAATAAGTAAAGGGTAAAGACCAGGATACATCAAAAAACTTTCTTTTAGGTTTCCTTCACTTAGTAATAATACGGCGCGTTGGCCACCGCAACCCGGACAAGGGAAAGCAAAAAACTTCTTAGTATAGCAAGTAAGTAGATAATCTTCCAAAATATCTATTTATTGTAAATGCTCACCTTTTGGGTAAATGCGTTTTGATTCTCATCTACAATTTGTACAATATAAATACCTGCCGCTAGGTTTTGTGTCGAGAAGCTATAATTAGAATTGCTTCCTAATTGATTTTTAGACAGAATGCGCTTACCCATCATATTAAATACACGTATTCCCGTTATGCTAGCATTATTGGGGTTGCTTATATTTAACGTCTGCAAACTGTTATTTTGGGTAATAATAAAATTGCTTCCTTCTAATTCGTCAATACCCAAGCGTTGATCTCTAAAAGCTAAATAAAACCTGTTGTGATGATTTCCTGCTGGTAAATTGATATTAAAATACTTGCCATCATTAATTTTATTATACATTTTATATAGGGAATCGTAAATGTAAATATGCTCTAAATCAATGTTTTCTTGATTATTGATTTTGAAAGTAATTTCTTTATCTTCATTTAAAGAAATATAGAGTGGTATATGCTCGTCTTGGTTAAAGGGTCGCACATCAATTACATAATTCCTGTTGTTATTGAAGATACCGGCATCAGAATTTACAGCGTCTATATTGGCGGCATCCATAGCCATATCAACACTGGTTGTAGCATTATCATTAAAAACCACCGCAACTTGACGTGTATACAAATTATCAAATACAAAATTTAGACGTAATAAGGGTATGCTGTCTGTAGGATTAGAGCTTGTCATTGACTTTCGTCGATCAAAATTAGCATTATCTTTCCCTTCGGGTTGGTAAACGCGGTGAGAGTTGTTAAACCGAATCGCTTCTAAGGTACCAGTATCGGGTGCTTGTACAAAAAAGCCCTGGGCAATGGGTATAAATCTTCTATTTATAGAGAGACTGCTGGATCCGTTACCACTACCAATAGGATTACCGCTGGCGTCATAATTGTAAAACACCGCATTGGTATAGGTCCCAACACCTATACAACTGCCATTGGGAGAGAATGCAGCATAGCCGCCATTGTAATCTCTAAGATTGTGAGATTGTACACTGGGGTCACTGTCCCAGAAATAAGCCACACCAGTGGTTGCATTTCGTTGTGTGGTACTCAAATTACAATCTGTATTAGACGAGGTTCCAGTTGAATTTTCAATTAAAAACTTAGATAGAAAGAGTGCAGAAGGATAGGGATTACCCAGCAAGGCGATATCACTAGTAGAAGAAAATGTGGTTACTTCAATGTCTCCATTGTTGGGTCTACCTCTAAAGTCATAGCGTTGCGCAGAACCGGGATTGTTTTGTACGCCATAAAGTGTAAAATTGTCGGTTCCGTCAACTCCTTTCATAGTAAAACCTTCACCTGGATTAATATTATTGGCATCCTGGACAGATATCCAATTAGCGTATGCGTTACCCGATTGATTGATGTATTTAAAAATCCAATATTTAGCCAAATCTAAAACAGCATTCGAGCTATTTGCTGTTGTATTACTCGTCGTACTGTTATATCCTGAAATTATGTTTACCCCCGAGCTTTTTAATTTAGAATTGGGAGTGCTCAATTCATTAATACCAAAAGATAAATTTCCAACGGGATTACTATTTCCAATTAAACCAACGGGTGCACCCCAATAATTATAGGCATATTGGTCGGCAGCTCCTTCTTGAAAAACAGATAAAGTACCATTCCCTTCATTTTGCACATTATCTTTTTGAATAAATTGGGCGTCGTCTCGTAAGTAAATGTTTGCAATTTCTGTATCTGAGTTGCGGGTAAGTAGTAGTTTTCCGGTACTAAATAGATAACCTCCTTCTACATATATATAGTTTGTGGGACTATCGGTATTATCATCACCTCCCTTTACGGATATTTGAGCAGAGATAAATCCGTACATAAAAAAACATAACATTAATAATATTGGCCGCATGACTAGGTATTTTATTCAAAAATAATATATTTGAGTTGAAATTAGATGTAAATTAAGAAATTAAAATTTATACGCAACTATTTATTAACTATGCTTAAGCTGAAGTATGTTTTGTTTTTTTTAGCCTTAACTGTTTTGACAGGAAATTTATTTTTAGAGAAATACCATGTTTACTTTAACGTAGTCGGTATTATTTTGTTGATGTTAGCTTTGTATCAAATAAATAAAGGTTTAAGCAGTAACAACAAAGAAAAACAGTCTCATGAATTTTAAACCGGGAGATGAAGTTGAATTGATAGATGAAAAACTTGCGGGTTGGGTAGAAGATGTTTCTGGCAGCAACTTAACCATTCAAACAACAGATGGTTTTATTTTGCAGGTAGAATGTGATGAAGTAATCAAACTTGAAAACGCAGCCTTAAAGGTTACCGAAGCAGAATTACGGCAAGCTTTAAAAGAAAAACAACCGAGTAAACGCAAACAGGTAATAACTAAAAGAAGAGAGAAAACTATTCCCGCTATAGAAATTGATTTACATATCGAGAAATTGACCCAACGCGTAGATCGATTGGACAAGTATGACATACTTAATCTCCAAATTGATACGGCAAGGCATCATTTAGAAAAAGCGATAAGAAATAGAAACCAACGCTTGGTTTTTATTCACGGTGTAGGAGAAGGGGTGCTTAAACAAGAACTTAGAACCTTATTTAGTCGCTATAATCAAGTGGTATATGAAGATGCAGACAGTGCAAAATATGGGTTTGATGCGGCAACATCAGTGCATATATATCAAAAACCTATAGCTTAATCCGGGTTTATCTCGGTGGTTACACTAGCACTTTCTTCAAAACTTCCAAGAATTAGCTCCTCAATACTAATACTCTCATTGGCTTTCAAGTTTTTGAAAGTAAAGTTTTTTGCTGTAACAACTGTTTTAAACCTTCTAAGAATTGTATTGTCTTTATAAAGATTTAGAATTAATTCACCCTGGTCAGCATTATCCAAATAGTTCGGGATTCCGTTATTGTTGGAATCATCGTCGATAGGGTTTAATATTACGTCATCATTGCTTTCCGCATTTAGGTCTTCATTTCGGGTTAGAATACCGTCGTTATCATCATCTTCGTCCAAATAGTTAGGTATACCATCTTCATCGGTATCAGGTAAATTTGAACTGTTTAGCGGTTGCCCGATTAACGAAATTTCTATCGAGGTACTTACGTTGTCGTTATCGTCATCCATATCGAGATAATCGGGTATACCATCGCCATCGGTATCTTGATTACTGCTTTTTCCTTCTTCATGGTCTGGTATACCGTCGCCGTCTGAGTCTTCGGTAAGAATTGCTTGTGTAACAAATTCTACACTTCCTCCATTATCGGCTTCATATTCTTGTGTGATGGTATTGTTTCCTGGTGGTACACTATTGCAAAAATAGGACGCATTTATAGATTGAGAAAAAGCCCTATAAGTTAGGATATTACTTGAATTAATAGGATAACTCTGGGTAAGTTGTTCTGCTAAATCTGTAATTGTAGGGGTAAAGTTAGCATCATTAAACTTAAAGAAAATACTTTCATCGGGACTTGTGTTAATGCTAAAGGCCACCGTTGAACTGTTGTTTTGACAATAAGCCAACTTGTTGTTTTCATCAAATAAAAAGTTGGTTACTATGAGGTCTCCGTCGTCGCAGGCTTGTAATACCCCTGCAAAAGCTAAAAGTATGATTATTTTTTTCATAACAACAAATTTAATTATTTGAGTAATTTAAAAGCCGTAAAAACAATTTTAAATACTTAATTTCGCAAAAAATTATTTTCGCCCTATGAGAAGTGTATATTTAGATAGTGCTGCAACGACACAAGTTAGACCTGAAGTAATTAAGGAAATGACTAACGTACTTGAAGATAGCTTTGGTAATCCGTCTTCAACACATGCTTTTGGTAGAAAAGCCAAGGCTTATATGGAGAACGCACGCAAGGCCATCGCCAAGCATTTAAACGTTACAGCTGCAGAGATCATTTTTACTTCTGGTGGGACCGAAGCCGATAACCTAGCCCTGAATAGTGCTGTTCGAGATTTAGATGTAAAAAGAATTATTACGAGCAAAATAGAGCATCACGCTGTTTTATATACGGTTGACCAGCTTAAGCACTGTTATGATATTCAAGTAGATTATGTAGCCATTAAGCCTTGCGGTCAAGTAGATCTTGATCACTTAGATGAATTGCTACAACAAGATAGCCCAAAAACGCTGGTAAGTTTAATGCACATTAATAATGAGATAGGAACTATCTTACCTTTAGAGAAAGTTGGAAAAATGTGTAAAGCTCACGGTGCTTTATTTCACAGTGACACCGTGCAAAGTATTGGGCATTTCGATATAGATTTAAATGCATTACCAGTGGATTTTACCGCGGTAAGTGCTCATAAATTTCACGGACCTAAAGGAGTAGGATTTGCTTATGTGCGAAAAAATTCAGGTCTTAAGCCACTGATTTTTGGAGGAGCGCAAGAACGTGGTGTAAGAGCTGGTACTGAGAGCGTTCATAATATTGTAGGAATGCAAAAAGCTTTAGATTTGGCTTATGAGCATTTAGAAGAAGAAAAGCAATACATCGAAAAATTAAAAAAAGACTTTATCAATGCTTTAAAAGAAAATATACCTGGGGTAAAGTTTAACGGCAGTTGTTCAGACTTTGATAAAAGTACTTACACTTTGGTGAACGTATGCTTGCCCGTAGCTCAAGAAAAAGCGGCATTACTTCTGTTTCAATTAGATTTAAACGGAATAGCTTGTTCTAAAGGAAGTGCCTGTCAAAGTGGGAGCACTAAAGGTTCACACGTACTTTCTCAAGTTTTAAGCGATGAAGACCTTGAAAAACCTTCCATTCGTTTCTCATTTTCTGCTTACAATACCAAAGAAGAATTAGATTACGTAGTTGATGTGCTTAGAAAATTTGTAGTTGAACACCAGTAAAAATCACAACCTAAAACTTATTGAGAACCGACTAAATTTTACTAGTCGGTTTTTTTCTTTACGGATTTACTCAGCGCTAAAAAATAACTTGTCTTCATACGTTTTGGCGATTGCATAAAACAAATAGAGTAAACAAAGTGTTTTATTAAATTTAAAAACGCATACTCATTCTAAGGTTGAATACTCTAGGCGTTAAATAATTAGGCACCGAATATAATCGTTTGGAATAGACATCACGAACATAGGTGTTTGTAATTGAGTTTTGACGATCAAAAATGTTGAAAATTTCAAAACCAATACTTAAATCTTTAAAAGATTTGAGCCAATTTGGCTTTTCTTCGATTTCCTTTTTAGAAGAATCGACTAGAACGTAAGAAAAACCGGCATCTACGCGATGGTAATTATCTAAACGAACTTGGTAAACATAAGGGTCAGCATAATTGGGCACACCACCGGGTAAGCCAGTATTATAAACCATATTGAGGTATAACTTAAGCTTAGGATTGTTGGGTACATAATCCTGAAAAAGAATAGCAAATTTTAGACGTTGATCGGTTGGTCTTGAAATATAACCTCGATTTTCAATGTTTTCTTCAGTTTTTAAATAACCTATACTTACCCAGCTTTCGGTTCCTAAAACAAATTCACCATTTAGACGTAGATCGGCACCGTAAGCATAAGCTTTTGCATTGTTTTGCGCTGCATAACGAATACGAACATTTTCTAGAGTGTAAGGATTTACATCATTTAAATTTTTATAATAAGCCTCGGTAATTAATCTAAAAGGCCTTTTGCCTAGTTTAAAACTGTAATCATTTCCGGCGACAAGATGTATAGCTTGCTGTGCTTTTACTTTTGGATTTACCGCACCCGTTTCTCCACGAAGTTCTCTGTAGAATGGAGGTTGATAGTAGAATCCGCCCGAAAGGCGAAAGAGCATATCTTTTTTCCAGTTGGGCTTAAAAGCTACTTGTGCTCTGGGGCTTACAACATTATACGATTGTTTGGCAATGCCTTCTCCTTGTACTTGCCAGTAGTGGCTTCTTACACCTGCATTTAGCCAAAAGTCGGCCTCCTTTATCTTAGTTCTATAGCTATATTGTGCAAAAGCCTGAATTCGATTAATTTGTGTTTCGTTATAGGCACGAATGGAGTAGTAGGGAGCCAAAGGAGCTTCAAAAGCTTCGTAGGGCTGATTATTTTCAAAACCTTCTAGTGGTGGACGAATGGAATAGCCAGCGGAGTCTATGATTTCATATTCCTGAATGCGATCACGGATATTTTCATGGGTATATTTTAATCCGTAGCTAATTTCATTGGCTTCGAAGGTAATTTTACCCTTATGTTGAAAATTAGCAATAAGAGCGTCTAGATCATTACGTGCATGGGTTAATTGCCCGCCTACGCCTTCTGTAAACTCAACTTCACCTAGATCGTCAGCCCCAATATTTGTGTTTGGTTTGCCTAGTCTATACTCGGCTAATATGTCAAAGTATTCTTGCTCTTGGGTATTGTAGATTGATCCAATAAAACTGGTTTCAAAATTAGGACTAAGCTGGTAGTCAGCCTTTAAGGCAGCCAAGTAAGTGGTGTATCGATCTTCTTCTTGTCCGTCGTAAAATACTTGAAGTGCCTGCGCTTCTTGTATAGTGCCGAATTTTGTCTCTTTAAATTTAGGTTTATAAACATATTCATTAAGCGATAGGTTTCCTAAAAAGCTTAAGCTAAATTTTTTTGAGAATTGATAGGTAAGATAAGTCTGTGCATCGGCAAATATAGGATTAAAGTCTACCTCAGTTTCTTTGCTGTTTACAAACAAACTATTGTTGCGGTAGCGTAAACCCAATATAGCGGTTAATTTTTTATTTTTGGTTATTCCTTCAACACTAGCACTAGCACCCAACATGCTCAAATCAAGTGAGGCACCAAAATTGGTTGGTCTGCGATAAGTAATATCTAGAACAGAAGATAATTTATCGCCATATTTGGCTTGGAATCCACCTGCCGAAAAATTAACATTTCTAACCAAATCTGTATTTACAAAACTAAGACCTTCCTGTTGCCCAGAACGGATCAAAAATGGACGATAGACTTCGATTCCGTTTACATAAACTAAGTTTTCATCATAATTTCCTCCTCGCACAGCATATTGCGTACTTAATTCATTGTTAGAAGAAACGCCAGGCAGGGTTTTAAGTAAATTTTCTACCCCAGCATTGGCGCCAGGAATCCTTCGAATTGTTTCTGGTTCAATTGAGGTAATGCCTTCAATCTTGTTGCGGCTAACTCCCGTTATAACCACACTTCCAATCTGCTCAACATCTGTTTTAAGTACCGGATTAAATTCTTTGGTCTCACCAGCTTTGAGTTTAAATTGCACCTGCATAGGTGCTAAACCTAAATAGCTAAATTTAACGGTGGTAATTTTATTGGCCGGTAAGGTTAAGGTATAAAATCCATTTAAATTACTTTGGGTTCCGTTGGTTGGTGTGCTGATGTTAGCCCCCACAACAGGTACGTTGTTTTCATCTAAAATTATACCTTGTAATTGTGCTTCTTGCCCCAAGGAAATAAATCCGTAAAGGAAAAAGAGCCATAAGAAAAAATTCTTCAAAAGATTAAGATTTAGTTTTCCTGTAAAATATGCCTTCAAAGGTAGTGCTATTTCCTACATTATCTATAACAATTAATTGTAAATGGTTTTCAGTATCTACAACGGCACCATCTTCAAAATAGTGTGTAAGCATATTGGTTTTGTAGTCATACTCCATTAAAATAAATTTACCGTTGACCGTAGCACGATAGGCTTGTATGTTAGTTAACTCATCTTCAATTTTAAATTGAAGTACTTCTTCTTTACTCATCCATTTTTTATGCACAAAATTAACCGGTTCTATTTTTGGGCCTTCCCAATCTTGCTTTAGCGTATATTTACCAAAAGTCCGGGTTCTTATGGTAAAACGATTCGGTTTTTTGTAAGTTTTTACATAATAAGCCTTTCCCCAGTCGGTTAATCGGGCAATGTACATTTTTTCTTTGTCTTCATTTTTATAGCCGCTTACATCAATACCAAGAGTGAAATTCTTATGAAGTGGCGTTTGATCGTTGTGAATTTTAATGTAATCTTCTTCTGCTTTTATATCAAGGTAAGTATCTTCATAAAGAGCGTTCTTGGGTATGTATATGTCATAAATACCTTCATCAAATGCAATGGCATGATTGGCTTTAACAAGGTAATCGGTCTTTGTGGGGTAAACGGTTTTAATTTCTTGTTTGTCTTTTTTCTTAGACTGAATAGGTACAGTAATCTCTGTTGTGTTATTGGCAAAATCAGTAATTAAAACCTTGTAGTTGTAATCTAGTTCTCCTTCTAACTCAATATATCCTTTGTTGCCGGTATGAGCTAAAATACTTAATGGGTTATTTTCTTCAATAAAGAGTTTTTGAATCTTTTTTTTATCACTTTTATAAAATTCATAGTCAATAAACCGATTGATGTATCTGCTTTCTGAAAACGAAAAAGTATCGAAACTTGCTGTAAAAAGTTCTTCCCCGTTTAAAAAGGTTTGTATTTTATAAACTCCGTTTTTATTATGTGCGTTATTGAGTAAATCCCGGCTAATTACACCAAAACCGATCTTTCCAAAGGCTTGAATAGGTTCGGTGGTGTAGCGGTGATTTCCTTGGTGGATAGGCCTAAGCTGTATTCTGCCTTGTTGGCTTTCTACATGAGCATTTTCATCTAATGTATAAGCATAAAGTCCTTCTAGGAGAGGCGCATGATCATCGGGGAATGTAAACCCATAATTTAAGGCATTCATTGGTTTTTGTGCCTCATCACGAATCTCAAAATGTAAATGAGGACCTCCGCTACCGCCGCTATTTCCACTAAGAGCAATAAGTTCACCTTGTTCAACGGGCAGTTCGTTGGCTTTAGGAAAAACTTCTACCTCATATTGTTCTTTTTCATACTGTATTTTACGGATGTATTTTTGAATATGCGGAGCAAATTTATTTAAATGGCCGTAAACGGTCGTGAGGCCATTAGGATGTTTTATATAAATGGCTTTACCATATCCAAAGTGAGAAATCTTTATACGACTTACGTAACCCGAAGCACTGGCTAAAACATTTAAACCAATACGTTGATGTGTTTTTATATCTAGTCCACCATGAAAATGATTGCTCCTAAGTTCACCAAAAGTTCCCGATAAAATAAGAGGGATTTCTAGTGGGCTTTCAAAGTAATTCTCTTTACCGGCACTTCCAGTTGATTGCGCCCTTGTATTTAGGCAAAATAACAATGTAAGTAGAAAAAAGAAAATCCTATAAATTATACGCATAGTTTGAATGAGTAAAAGTGTTGATTTTCAAATTTAAAAAATATAAATGTAGTAAATTACAAAGCTTGACATTAAAAATATAAAGAAAATCTATTGAGGTTTCAATTAGGAATATTAACTTTGTGCAAGAAGCAATAAGTACTTTGTAGATGACAAAATTGATTGATGTTGTTGAAAGCCTGCGTGTTAAAGTTAGTCGCTTAATACAAAAAAATCAATTGTTGGAGCAAAAAAACGAAGCATTGAGAGAAGCTTTAGCTCAAAAAAAGCAAGAAGTAGCTTTGTTAGAAACTGATTTGATCCAACTGAAGCAAAAAAATGCAACATTAAAATCTGCAAATGCTTTGCTTGGCAGTAAAGAATATAAAAGAGAGACAAAACTCAAAATAAATAGCTTGATTAAAGAGATAGATGATTGTATTTATCATCTATCAGAATAGATAAGGAGCATGGATGATAAGCTGAAAATTAAACTTTCTATAGCTGATAGGGTTTATCCCTTGAGCATAAAACCCGAGCAAGAGGAGGGTTTACGCAAAGCAGCGAAAAGTATAGAGGGGGTTATCAAGCAATTTGAGCAAAGTTATGCGGTTCGCGATAAACAGGATGTACTTGCGATGTGTGCATTGCAATTTGCAGCAAAACTCGAACAGCAATCTATAAATAGTGATAAAGAGATAGAGTGGTCTAAAGAGAAATTGGTTGAATTAGAAAGCAAAATAGACCTACATTTATCTGAACGTTCTTAAAAATAATTTATTTTACTGCCTGTATTGGTTATTTATATTTGATAAACTCAACACTTATTCTTTTAAAAAGGGTGAGTCTAAGTTGTAAAAGCGCGCCGTCTTGAGCGGATTCTTGATCAGCTTGTTAGCCCTAAACTTGTTTAAAGGAGTTTATACAAAATCTTTGCCGATACAGGCTTTTTTTATTTATATATATAACAATTATGGAAATACTAAGTATTATTATTGGCACTCTGGGTGGTGTTATTATAGGTGCAATTGCGGTTTATTTTTGGTTAAAATCCAATCAAGAAAAAGATGCCAACTCGATTGTGGCTGAAGCAAAAAAAGAAGCCCTTGCCATTGTAAAAGAGGCAAATGCCGAAGGCGAAAGCAAAAAGAAAGATAAAATACTACAGGCTAAAGAAAAATTTATTGAGCTAAAAGCTGAGCACGAAAAAGTAATCTTATCGCGTGATAAAAAAATAGCCGATGCAGAAAAAAGAACTCGTGATAAAGAATCTCAAGTATCTAATGAACTTTCAAAAAATAAAAAATTAAACAAAGAATTAGAGGCCAAAGTTAAAGATTACGATTATAGAACCTCATATTTAGAGAAAAAGCAAGAGGAGATAGATAAAATTCATCAAAGCACGGTGAAACAATTAGAAGTGATTAGTGGTTTAAGTGCCGAAGATGCAAAAGCTCAACTTATTGAATCGCTAAAAGAGTCGGCAAAAACCGATGCAATGGCTATCATCCAAGATACCATAGAAGAAGCTAAGATGACGGCTCAGCAAGAAGCTAAAAAAGTTGTAATTAGCACCATACAACGTATAGGCACCGAGGAGGCTATAGATAATTGCGTATCGGTTTTTAATTTGGAAAGCGACGATGTTAAAGGTCGAATTATAGGTAGAGAAGGTCGAAACATTCGTGCACTAGAAGCGGCTACTGGTGTAGAAATTATTGTAGACGATACCCCAGAGGCCATTATTCTTTCTTGTTTTGACTCTGTACGAAGAGAAATTGCTAGGCTTTCATTGCACAAATTAGTGACCGATGGCCGAATTCATCCAGCACGAATTGAAGAAGTGGTTAAGAAAACCAAAAAGCAAATTGAAGAAGAAATTATTGAAATAGGAAAACGTACAGTAATCGACTTAGGTATACATGGTTTACATCCTGAATTAATTAAAACGGTGGGCCGTATGAAGTATCGATCTTCTTATGGTCAAAATTTACTTCAGCACTCAAGAGAAGTAGCTAAACTCTGTGGTGTTATGGCCTCTGAGTTAGGTTTAAATCCTAAATTAGCAAAAAGAGCCGGACTTTTACATGATATTGGTAAAGTACCCGAAACCGAAACAGAAACACCACACGCTATTTTAGGAATGCAGTGGGCAGAAAAATATGGTGAAAAACCAGATGTTTGTAATGCTATAGGAGCTCACCACGATGAAATAGAAATGACTTCTTTATTGTCGCCAATCATACAAGTATGTGATGCCATTAGTGGAGCAAGACCGGGAGCTAGAAGACAGGTGCTAGATTCATATATTCAGCGATTAAAAGATCTTGAGAATATAGCTTTTGGTTTTAATGGCGTTAAAAAAGCCTATGCGATTCAGGCTGGTCGAGAATTACGTGTAATTGTTGAGAGTGAGAAGGTGAATGACGAGAAGGCTTCAAATTTGTCTTTTGAAATTTCGCAAAAAATTCAAACCGATATGACTTATCCTGGTCAGGTAAAAGTTACCGTAATCCGGGAAACCCGCGCAGTCAATATTGCAAAATAAGCAAAGCCTTTTCAAATAAATCAATCCACTTTAAATGTATTTTAAAGTGGATTTTTTGTTTAAAAAACTCAAATAAATACCGCCATTGAAGCTTTTTCTAAATAAGAAATAGAAGGCGAAGATTAGAAATAGAAAGGTGATATTTAATAGCTGTTTATATGTTATTATAGCGACTCACTTAATTTTATATACACAAAAAATACAGTATCTTTAGCTTTAAAAAGTAAAATGAAAACAACAACAGGAATAGGTATAGCCATTTTAATTTTATTTGGTGCTTGCCAAGAAAATTCTCAACAATCTAGAAAAGAAAAAGAAACCTTGAATCAAGCAGTGCTTTTAAATGACTGGGAAGGGCCTTATGAAGGTGTACCGGCTTTTGACAAAATGAAGTTGAACCAAATCAAACCTGCTATTAAGCAAGGTATGGCTTTACACCTAAAAGAATTAGATAGTATAAGCAATCTAGAAAGTGAACCGAATTTTGAAAACACTATTGTAGCCATAGAAAAAGCGGGTAAGGCTTTAGACAGAGCTTTTACTTACTATGGTATATATAGCAGCAATAAATCCTCAGAAGAATTTAGAGCCGTACAAAAAGAATTAGCTCCTCAAATAGCCGAATATCAGTCTAGTATTCTTCAAAATGAAAACTTGTTTAAAAGGATTAAGCAAGTTTATGATAACGCACAAAAAAATCCGCTTGACGAGCAAAAACAGCGCACACTAAATTTAATTTATGAGCGATTTACTATGAATGGTGCCAATTTGTCAAAAAATGATAAAGAACGCTACGCACAAATTCAAAAGGAGTTATCTGCACTTTATACCGATTTTTCAAACAACGTATTAGCCGATGAGGAAAATTATGTTGTCTTTTTAAATAAAGATCAGTTAGATGGTCTTCCTAATTCATTTATAAAAGCAGCTGCTACTACGGCAGAAAAGCAAGGAAAACCAGGAGCCTATGCTATTGTGAATACAAGATCGTCAATAGATCCTTTTTTAACTTATTCAGATCATCGAGATTTAAGAGAGAAGGTTTGGAAGAATTATTATTCCCGTGGCGACAACAATGACGCCTATGATAACAAGAATATAATTGCTCAAATTTTAAAATTAAGAGATGAACGAGTGGCATTATTAGGATTTGATAATTATGCCTCTTGGAGGTTGCAAAATCGTATGGCGAAAACACCTGAAGCTGCTATGGATTTAATGCTGAATGTTTGGCCAAAGGCGGTAGATAGAGCCAAAGAGGAAGTTGCCGATATGCAAAAATTAGCCGATAAACAGGGACACGAAATTCAAATTAAGCCTTGGGATTATCGCTACTATGCCGAAAAAGTAAGAAAAGAAAAATATGATTTGGACGGCGAAGAAATCAAACAATACTTAGTGCTTGATAACCTTAAAGAAGCTTTGTTTTTTACTGCTGAAAAATTGTTTGGCTATCAATTTGAGCCCGTGAAAGAAGGCAGTGTTCCTGTTTTTCATGAAGATGTCGAAGTTTATGAAGTGCGCCAAAAAGATAGTAATAAGTTGGTAGGGCTTTGGTACTTAGATCCGTATGCAAGACAAGGAAAACGCTCGGGAGCTTGGGCTACTACCTTTCGAAGTAGAACCAAGCTAGAAGGTAATAAGCCTGTCTTAGCATCGAATAATTCTAACTTTATTAAACCTGCACCAGGAGAACCTGTTTTGATTTCTTGGGATGATGCCGAAACCTTTTTTCACGAGTTTGGTCACGCACTTCACTTTTTATCGGCTAAGGTAGATTACCCTACTTTAAATGGAGGAGTTCGTGATTATACCGAATTTCAATCGCAGTTACTAGAGCGATGGCTATCTACAGATGAGGTGATAAATAAATTCCTACGTCACCATAAAACAGATAAAGTTATTCCTCAAGAATTAGTGGCAAAAATTAAACAGGCCGCTACTTTTAATCAAGGCTTTGCAACAACAGAATTCTTAGCATCGGCACTGATAGATATGAAACTGCATATGACAGACCCTACCGATATAGATATAGCCGATTTTGAAAAGAAGACATTAGACAGCCTTGGATTACCAGAACAGATAGTTATGCGTCATCGCACGCCGCATTTCGGGCATATATTTGCAGGCGAGGGCTATGCTGCCGGCTACTATGGTTATTTGTGGGCAGATGTGCTTACATCAGATGCGGCAGAGGCTTTTGCCGAAGCTCCTGGCGGATTTTATGATGAACAACTAGCAGATAAATTGGTTCGTTATTTATTTGCCCCTAGAAATGCTATCGATCCCGCCGAAGCTTATCAGCTATTTAGAGGAAAAGAGGCCGATGTGGAAGCGCTTTTGCGTGACCGCGGATTTGCTCCGAAAACTAAAAAGTAAGCCTTGGTCTTTATAAAAAAATGTTTGCTTATTTTGTGCGGAATTTTATTTTCGAGTATGCTCAATGCTCAGAATAATAAGATTCCGCCAGAATTCGCTTATATCGATGAGCATTTAGATTTAATAGTTTTAGACATCCGATACGCCGGTAATCATAATTTTGTTGGAAAACCAGTCATAGGATACGAAAAACCAAAAGCCATATTGACTAGAGAGGCTATAAAGCATTTAAAACAAGCTAGTGTTTACTTTTTGGCAAAAGGATATGTATTTAAGGTGTTTGACGCTTATCGCCCGCAGCGTGCTGTAGATCAGTTTATTGAATGGTCAAAAATAAGCGAAGATACCTTGATGAAGAGCGAATTTTACCCAGAATTGGATAAGAAAAATTTATTTGCTTTAGGTTATATCGCCACGAAATCTGGACACTCGCGAGGAAGTACAATCGATTTGACATTAGTAGATTTAAAAACAGGTAAAGAGCTAGATATGGGGAGTCCTTACGACCTTTTTAATAAAATTTCTCACCACAATGCCAAAGGATTAACCAAAATACAGAAGATGAATAGAAAAATTCTAAAAGATGGGATGAGAAAATTTGGTTTTAAATCCTATGCCAAAGAGTGGTGGCATTATACGGTTCAAAACGAGCCATTTCCTTCTACTTATTTCAATTTCATTGTTCGGTAAAGTTCTTTAATCGTTTATCCGGTTATTTTTAAATTGCTGTAGCCCTGCCCGTTTTGTTGAATTTGTATTTGCGTAGCTATTCGCTCCTTTAAACTGGTAACGTGACTAATGATGCCTATCATTTTATTTGATTTTGCTTGCAATATTTCAAGCGTGTCTAGGGTCTGATCTAAAGTTTCGGGATCTAACGTTCCAAAGCCTTCATCGATAAAGAGGCTGTTTATCTCTACTTTGTGTGAGGCTAAATCAGACAAGGCTAATGCCAAAGCTAAACTCATTAAAAAGGTTTCACCACCCGATAAGGTTTTAATAGACCTGCGTTGGCCACCCATATGTTGGTCGATTGCAATTAAACTATCGTCTTCTTGAGGGAGGGGCTTATCCATTTTATACCTATCGGTCAAATGCATTAAGCGTTTGTTAGCTAAAATTAATAATTGGCTTAATGTTAAATCTTGAGCATAATCATTAAATTTATTACCGGTAGCATCGCCAATCAAATCTCGCATTATCTTCCAGCGTTTGTTAATTTTAGTTTGCGCTTTAATTTCTGCTTGAAGCTCTTCTATCTTTCCTATAAAAGCAGTTTGATTTTTGAGTACATGATTTAATTCGTTTAAAGACTCGTCATTCAAGTGCATTGTATGCTGATGTCCTTCCAGCGATTTTTTTAATTCGTCTAGACTTAAAACACTGGTGTTCGCTTCAAGTTTTTTGTTTTGATTGCGTAAATCGGTTAAACTTGTTTCTAAAGTTAAAATAGCACGTTTTAAGTTTTCTTGTCTTTCTTGATATTCCTTAAATTCTGAATGGTTTAATAAATCTTCTCTGGCTGTTTCTACGCTTTTGTAGCCTAATTTTGACAGTTGCGGGGTTAACACGCTTACCAAATCTGTATGCTTTACACTTAAAGCATCATGCTCTTTTTTAAGGCTTTCTTGAGTCGATTTTAACTGAGAAAGTTCTTGATTTAGCTGATAATATTGTTTTTCGGCTTGCTCAATTTCTTTTTCGAAATTCTCTCCATTAAATTGTTGTTCTATTTGCTTTTTAATAGCCCTACCATTGTCCAATAGTTTCTCTAAATCGTTTAAATCTTCAATTGCCTTTTTAAGCGCTTTTTGTTGCTGTTTTATTGATTTGTACTTTTTTAATTCTTCTTGTCGCTCTTCGAGTAATTTTACTGAATTTTTCAAATCGTTTGCACGGATTTGATTAATGTCTTTTGAAAATAATTCTTCAAATTTTTGCCTTTCAGCGTTGAGTTCTTTTTGCTTGGTTTGAATTGTATTATTTATAGCTTCTAAATCCTCTTTTGCAGCTTTAAACTCTGCTTGTTGTTTTGTTAATTGAAGCTGATGATGTTTAATTTTCTCCTTCAATGAGGCTATTAAGTTTTTTTCCGTTTTTTGTAAAGGTGTATGATTGGCAAATGGATGATCTAGACTTCCACACAAGGGGCATGGCTCACCGGTTTGCAACTCTTCGCGGTAATGACTTAGTTTCTTTTGTAAAAAGGCAATTTTTTCCTCTTTTTCTTCATTGTCCAATTGCAATTCAAGCTTTTCTATTTCTTTTTTAGCGATAGTAATGGTTTGGGGACTCGAGGCTATGCTTTTTTCTTTTGCTAATTTCTCTTCTTGCTTCTGTTTAATGTCTTTCTGAATATCGAGAAAACGTAAATAATTTAATTCCGCTTGACGGATTTTATTTAAACGAAGGGTAATCTGTCTATCTTCATGATCCAAATCATTTATGGTGTCAAAGCCAAATTTCTGCTCGAGTGCTTTTAATTCAACCTGATTTTTACTAAAAATATCTACAGTTTCTGCTTTGGTAAGCTGAGGATTTTTGGTTTTTAATAGAATAGATAAGGGCTCTAAATTAAAAGCAATTTGTTTGGTTAAACTTTTAAAGTCATTCAAGGTATTTTGACGTCTTGACTCTAATTTACGAATGTGTTGCTTGTACTGTTGGAGGTGATTTTCGAAACCTGTAGCCGAGCTGTTTAGTTTGAATTTTAATTGAAAAAGATTTTGATTTTCTTGCCATTCTTTCTGGTTTTGCCGTATACTATTTTGATTACTATCAATTTTTTTAGTGATGTCAACCAAGCGAACACTCAGGTTTTTTTCTTCGTTAATTTCAGTAACTGTAGCCTGTAGTGCTAGATGCTTTTTAAGTGCGATACCTTTTTCTTTATTAAAATTTTCAAGTTTAAGGTTGTGCTCATTTAATTTGTTCTCAGTTTCGACTAAATTTTTAAGAATTGCCTGGCTTTGCTCCTTTATTCTTATTTGCTCCTTTAAATCATCTATTTTTTTGGCAATTCTCTTTTTAAGATTTCGCTTTTCAGCCGCTTCCTTTTTTTTGTGTTTAAACACTTCATCAGAGATTAACTGTTCGCTAAAGGTGTTTATCTTTTCTTTCTGGTGCTGTATTTGTTTTTCTAACTCACCGTATTTTCTATATGCTAATTGTCCTAATTGTCTGTAGATTCCCGTTCCTGTTATTTTCTCTAGAAGGGCGCCACGTTCTTTTTTATCAACCTGTAAAAACTTGGCAAATTCACCTTGGGCCAAGACTACCGATTTAATGAATTGCTCATAATTTAAGCCTATTAACTTTTCATTATGATTGGGTACCTCACTTTTTTTTAAATCTAAGGTCTTATCCTCTTTTACAGAGATGATACGCATTTCATAATCGCGCAAGTTGCCTGTTCTTGCGGTTGAAATTTCCCAACGGGAGGCAAAAATTCCACTTTCACAAGAATAGGTAACTTGAGCGTATGCATCTGTTTGATTGCGGGTAAGAATAGCTCCTTTTTTGATAACCTCTGTGGTGCTTAGTTTGCCTAATCTTGGTACTTGATTAAATAGCGCCAACGAGATTGCGTCTAATAAGCTTGTTTTGCCACTACCAGTTGGCCCAGTTATGGCAAATAAATTATTTTGAACAAAAGGCGATTGGGTAAAATCGATATGGTGTTCGCCCTTGAGGGAATTAATATTTTTAAAACTTAGCTGTAAAATTTTCATGGCTATAAATCAATCGGTGGTATGTAATAATTCATACAATTCATCAAAAGTTTGTCGTAACTCAATCTGTTCTTCGGGTAAATAGCTTTCTTGATTTAATAGGGACTCAAATACTTCTTTAGGCTTTAAGTCTTCAAGTTTTTGCTTGCCAGAGAACACATCTCCCGTTTGCAATTGTTGGTTGCTAAATTGAGCACGGTGCTTTATAATTTCAAAATTTGGTAAACTAAAATCACTTATAAGCGTATCCAGTTCAGCTAACTTTTTAAGACTATAATTTTCTCCATGCAACTCTATCTCAATTAAGGTGGTTAACGTACCCTGCCATGTTAATTTGGTTAGTTTATTTTTAATTTGTTCAAGTGTACCAGTGATTTTTTTTAGGTTTCTAAATTGCGGGATGGTGACACTTTTTGGAGTAAAATTTTTTTCAGTATCAATAATTAAAACCCGTTTCTCATCTTTGCGTTCGCTAAAAGAAAGCTGTATAGGTGAGCCGCTATAATAAGTAGGTACTTTAGCTTTAACTTGCTGAGGCTGATGAATATGTCCTAAAGCAATGTATTTAAAATAGTCATTAAACTGTTCGGCTTTAAAGGCGGCTTGATTACCAATTTGAATATCTCTTTCACTTTCAGAAGTACTCACTCCTGCTGCATATAAGTGCCCCATAGCAATAGCAGGAACACTTTCGTAAAGTTTTTTGCAAGAATTTGCCGCTTCATCAAATCTTAATTGAATCCCCGTTCGCATCGCCTTCAGTCTATCTTCATAGGTATTGCCGTCGCTTGCTTGTCTAATATCGGAATCACGTAAATAGGGTAGGGCGGCTATTACAATTTCGGGATTTTTGGATTGAGGCAAAGCGATGATGCAGTCTTCAATTTTTTCAGGTAAACCGCCAATTACATTTAAATCTAAAGCATTAAGTAATTCTTTGGGTGCATCTAACATACTAGGGGAATCATGATTGCCCCCTGTAATTATGAGCTTACAGTTTAAGTTTTTAATAGCTAACAAGGCTTGATAATATTGCTTTCTAGCTTCTGCTGAAGGATTAGCCAAGTCAAAAACATCTCCAGAAACAAGCACTACTTCTACTTTTTCTTTTATAATTAAATCGCACAACCAACCAATGAATAAATCGAAATCCTGGTATAGGTAATGCTTATGTAAGCGTTTGCCAATATGCCAGTCTGCCGTATGTAAAATTCTCATAATATTACTAGACCAATGAAGGGAAGTTAAACTTTTTCTTCAAATTAAAAAAATGAAGACCTATAAATCTGCTTTGCCTTTAATTCCTTTAAAAAACAATTGCAAACGATTTAAGTCTTGCTCTAAATTTCCTGATGGATAAAAGGTGGTGCCTATTCTTACCACTTTTCTTTTATAATCAAAAGCAACAGGAATAATGGGCACGTTTGCTTTCAAGGCAATAAAATAAAAACCGGTCTTCCATTGGTTTACCTTTTTTCGTGTTCCTTCTGGAGCCAAGGCTAGTCTAAATTCACTTTGATTTTTAAACATTTCTGCAATAGCATCTACCTTTTTTTGCCCTGGGGTACGGTCTAAGGCGTGACCTCCCATTTTTCTAAAATAAGCTCCAAACGGCCACTTAAAAAGTTCTTTTTTGGCAATGAAATGAATGGGTATATTTTGTATTCTACGGGTAAAGACGCCAATATAAAAATCGTGCCAACTGGTATGAGGCACAACGATAATGACTGATTTTTTAACTTTGGGATCAAAACCTCCCTCAATTCGCCAGCTAAGTAATTTGGAAAAAATAAATTTATACATAAAGATAAATGAAAAGACACAAAAATACCATAAAAATAAAATAGCAGATGGAAAACCACCTGCTATTATTAAAAATAGAATAAATTCTATTAAGTATTATTTCTAAAGACCAACTGGTCGTCAAAAGCATCGATTAATATTATACTCTCTGCGCTTATTTTGCCAGCCAAAATCTCTTTTGACAAGGTATTTAAAACCTCTTTTTGGATGGTTCTCTTCACCGGTCTTGCTCCAAATTGCGGGTCAAAACCTTTTTGAGCTAGCCAATTGACAGCCTCTTCTGTAGCGTCTATGGTAATGTTTTGCTGTGCTAACATTTTGCTTAAACCCTTTAGTTGCAAGCGAACAATTGCTTTGATATTTTGCTCATCTAGAGGAGTAAACATTACAATATCATCTATTCGGTTTAAAAACTCCGGTCTAACTTGTTGTTTCAAAAGTCCTAAAACCTCAATCTTAGCCGCTTCGGTTGCTGAATCTAGATTTTGAGTAGCTTCAAATTTTTCTTGAATAATTTGGCTTCCCATATTTGAGGTCATTATAATTATAGTATTTCTAAAATCGGCTAACCTTCCTTTATTATCTGTTAAACGCCCCTCATCGAGTACTTGCAACAAGATATTAAAGGTATCTGGGTGTGCTTTTTCTATCTCATCTAATAATACTACAGAATAGGGTTTGCGTCTTACTGCTTCTGTGAGCTGTCCACCCTCGTCATAACCTACGTACCCTGGAGGTGCTCCAACTAGCCTACTAACGGCATGTCTTTCTTGATACTCACTCATGTCAATTCTGGTCATCGCGGCTTCATCATTAAATAAATACTCTGCCAAGGCTTTGGCTAACTCGGTTTTACCAACTCCCGTAGTACCTAAGAAAAGAAAACTACCAATAGGCCTTTTTTGATCTTGCAACCCGGCTCTACTTCTTCTTATGGCATCACTAACTGCCTGTATGGCTTCCTCTTGACCGACTACTCTTTTATGAAGCTCTTCTTCAAGTAGCAATAGTTTTTCACGCTCACTTTGAAGCATTTTTGTAACTGGAATTCCGGTCCATTTTGCAACAACTTCTGCAATATCTTCGTTGGTGACCTCTTCCTGTATGAGTGTTTTGGTACCTTGAGCCTTCTGCTCAGCCATTTCTTTTTGCAGTTTATCAAGCTGTTCTTGTGCCTGTTTAATTTTTCCGTAGCGTATTTCGGCAACTTTTCCGTAGTCACCCTCTCGTTCTGCCCGTTCTGCTTCTAATTTAAAATTCTCAATATCGGTTTTAGCTTGTTGTATGTTTTCAACAATTCCTTTTTCGTTTTGCCATTTTGCATTTAACTCGCTGCGTTCCTCTTTAAGATTGCCTAAATCCGCTTGAAGCGATTTTAATTTCTCATCATCTTTCTCTCGTTTAATAGCTTCAATTTCAATTTCTAATTGCATGATTTTACGGTCAAGTACATCTAACTCTTCTGGCTTGGAATTGATTTCCATTCTTAATTTAGAGGCTGCCTCATCCATCAAATCAATAGCTTTATCGGGTAAAAACCTATTGGTGATGTAGCGTTGAGACAATTCGACCGCGGCTATTATCGCTTCGTCTTTAATTCTTACTTTATGATGTGTTTCATACTTCTCTTTTATACCTCGTAGTATTGAAATAGCACTTTCTGTATCGGGTTCATCTACGGTTACCCGTTGAAACCTTCTTTCTAAAGCCTTGTCTTGCTCAAAATATTTTTGGTACTCATCTAGTGTTGTTGCACCAATAGCCCTTAATTCACCCCGTGCTAAAGCTGGTTTTAAAATATTAGCAGCATCCATAGCTCCTTGGCCTCCACCAGCACCCACTAAAGTGTGAATCTCATCTATGAACAGTACAATGTTTCCATCGCTAGATGTTACCTCTTTAATTACCGCTTTGAGACGCTCTTCAAATTCCCCTTTATACTTGGCGCCGGCTATTAGGGCGCCCATATCTAAAGAATAAATAATTTTATTTTTTAAATTTTCGGGTACATCGCCTGCTACAATACGGTGTGCTAAACCCTCGGCAATTGCCGTTTTACCTGTGCCAGGCTCTCCCACTAGCATCGGGTTATTTTTAGTTCTTCTGGAGAGGATTTGCAAGATTCTGCGTATTTCTTCATCACGGCCAATAACTGGATCTAGTTTTCCTGTCTCTGCTAATTCATTGAGGTTTTTTGCAAATTTATTGAGCGAATTATAGGTCTCTTCGGCACTTTGTGATGTTACTCGCCCACCTTGGCGTAATTCCTCTATGGCAGCCTTTAAGCCTTTTTCTGAAGCTCCTTGATCTTTTAAAATTTGTGCAACTTTAGAATTTGACTTAAAAATGGCTAAAATGAGATGCTCTATAGACACATATTCATCGTTCATATTTTTTGCCAAGCTTTGTGCTTCGGTCAAACTTTTTGAAGCCTCTCGCGATAGCATAATATCGCCGCCGCTTACCTTGGCAAAGCTTTCTAGGGTTTTATCTAATAGTTGATTAAACAGTCCCACGTTAATGGCTAGCTTTTTCAAAATAAACGGTGTAACATTTTCATCTACTGTAGCAATTCCCTTAAAGATATGCTCATTTTCAATTTGTTGATGACCTAATTGATGTGCAAGTTGCTGTGCCTGTTGAATGGCTTCTTGCGATTTTATTGTAAAATTGTTTAGATTCATAATTTTAATTTTTATTTGAATTTAACAAAGTTTATGCCTTAACAAAAGCAAGACAAAAAGTCAGTTTTTTAATTCTATTCAATGTCAAAATGACATAAATATACCCGATTATGGGTATGGTAAACCAACCGCTTTGTCTCTAATTTAGCAAAAAAAGTAATATGTCTCTTGTTAAGGTTGTGCTTGTCTTGCTTATTGTTGTACTAAACTTATCTGTTTCTACAAATAAGATTATCAAAAAATTAGATGGTGAGTCATTAAATACAGTTGTTGAGCAAATCAAACAAACCGAAAGCTGCTTAGCCGTCTATTATCGAACTTCTGTTTATACGAGTGTAGATTTAAGAAGAGCAGTTTTAAGAAAACCCTAAATCTAAAAACTTTTGGTATTTACTCGCAAAAATCACTTTTATTATATTTTTTGTAAGTTTACCTTAAAAATGATATATGGGATTTTTTGATAAATTTTTAAAGGCTAAAGAGCGTAATTCAAAAAGCACAATTGATTGGTTAAAGATTAAAAAAGTAAGTGATGTCGAAGCTATATTAGAGGCTTCTAAAGAGCAAACCGCAATTGTTTTTAAACATTCTACAAGATGCCCCGTAAGTAGAATGGCTCTAAATCGTTTTGAAGCTGAAGCTGATTTTGATGCTAACCGAGTAGCTTCCTTTTTTTTAGATTTAATCCAATACCGTGAAGTTTCCAACTTAATTGCCGAAAAATTTCAGGTAACGCATCAATCCCCTCAAATTATCATACTTCAGAATAGTCAAGTGGTAGGGCATTTTTCTCACCACGAAATAGAAGCCGATGTTGTTGCCGACTTACTTAATTGAACCGATTTTGCCTAATAATGCTAGCTAATTTTTCTTTAATACTTGTTGCCGCATCAAAAAGCATTTGCTCAGATGTCGGAAAACCGACAAAACTGTTTTGCGCTAAAACTAATTGTTTTTTATTAAGAGCACGCTTATCACCATTGAATCTTGTGAAAATGTTTTCAAAAATAAATTCAGTGTCTAATGGAAAAGAACGAAGCACTTGATTGGTTTTGGTATCTAGATAATCTACTTGACCTTTAACATAAATAGCTTTAAATTGAGTGGTAGTTAATAATGTAGCTTTTACAGTTTTTGTTTCGTTTAATTCTATTTTGTTTCCTTCGTTGTCTTTAAGGTAATTTCCATTCCTGTCCTTTCGATATCCTTTACGGATTGTAATTTCTTTTTGTATTACTTCCTCTCTCTCATTTAACTTTTCGGGACTTATTTCAATGGTTTTAAAATCTAAATGAATTCCGTAGTCGTAGTTAATTTCTGGATTGATATAAGCATGGTAACTTTGCCAAAAACTATCTAAATCATATCCGCTAAAGTTTAAAATATCTTTTTCTAAAGTTTTAGGAATTACTTTATCGCTGTGATTTTCAACACTCAAATAAATATAATCTGTACCTTGAATATGTGCTTGGTTTAATAATTCTATCGTGTTTTTATAATTTGGAGCAAGTTGATTAATTAACTGCAATTTATCAAAAGCCAGTCGTGCTGATTCTTTTGGTGTCTCATTCAACAATGTTTGCGATTGATTATATAAATCGCTTACATAGTTGTTTTTAGCTTTAATAATTTCAGCAGAATAATCACGAATATTAAATTTGGCTGTTTTACCGTTTTGGTAATATAACGGCATTAAGGCATTAATTTTTCTCTGTATGGCGTCTAATTGAGCGTAAGTGTCATAAATTTCCTCATTATGATTGCTTAGTCTATCTTTTTTTAAAAACCTTAACCGGGCTTCCTTTTCTTGAACAAACTTTTTGTGAGCTTGCTCTAATAATTTTATGTAGGATTCGTTCGATTTTTTATCTTTATTTCTTTGCAATTTTGAAGTAGCAATATAAATAGCCTGTTCATAATTACCACTATTAAGGGCTTGTTCGGTTTTTTTTAAACCACTACAACTCATTAAAATTAGGGTGGCAAACAAATAAATTAAATAGTTGACTTTCATGGTGTGTTTAATGTTGGATGGGGAATAAAAGTTTAAATTTATAAATAATCCAGATTTAAAGACGAATTTTTGACCAAAATAGTAAAAAAAGATGTTTTAGTGCTACTCTAAGTTTTTGATAAGATATGCTCATTTGCAATTTCTTTATAGCTTGGTCCACTCATTTTTAATCGTAGGATTTTTTGGCAGGCCGGAGCCAAATTAGAAATGCTTTGCTGTATTGCTTTGCTTTTTTGTTCAAGTTGTTCTTTGCTCGAATAGTCTTGTGTCTCTATAGCCTCGTATTCTAAAAAGTCAATCGAGCAAATCTCCTTTTTGTGTTTGCGTTGATACATCAAATACTCATTAAAAGCTACTTTATACACATCTGGAGAGCATTGCCCTATGTGTGCAGGTGCTCACGCTTGGTCTGAAATAGGAAATATGGTATTTCTAAGTTCTAGCCAGCACCAAATGATATGGAGAGAACAATTTGATTTAGGTAAATCTCCAATAAATTTTATAGCCTCTAGAGATATTATGCATCACACCAATATAAGAGGCCCTTTTGAGAATGAGTTATTACTTAAAATTAAGCAACTACATTTAAAAAACTTTCATAGAATACAGGCTTCAAATTAATAAAATCACAATATTTTGTAATAAAATTCAAGATTATTATGTTATTTACAATTAATAGTTAATTTTATTTAGAATAATTTGATTATTTAAAATATTTTACTTACCCTATTTAAACCCTAGAGATATATTTAGTTTAAGTTATTATTAAATTGGCAGTAACCGCCATAAATAAAAATTACTATTAGATGAAAAATAAAAGAGTAGCAATTATTGGAGCAGGGCCAAGCGGATTGGCACAATTAAGGGCTTTCGAAGCCTTAGAAAAAAATGGAGTACAGGTACCTGAAATTGTTTGTTTTGAGAAGCAAGAGAACTGGGGAGGAATGTGGAATTATTCTTGGCGAACTGGTGTAGGCCGTTACGGTGAACCTGTTCACGGTTCAATGTATAAGTACCTTTGGTCAAACGGTCCGAAAGAATGTTTAGAATTCTCTGATTATTCTTTCGATGAACATTTTAAAAAGCCAATTTCCTCTTATCCCCCAAGACCCGTTCTTTTTGATTATATAGAAGGGCGTATTAAAAAAAGTAATGCAAAAAAATACATTCGTTTTAATACTACGGCTCGCTGGGTAGATTATAATAATGCCAATCAAAAATTCACTTTGGTTTTAGATAATTTAAAAGAAAACAGAACTTATAGCGAAGAATTCGATTATCTAGTGGTGGCTTCTGGTCATTTCTCGACGCCAAATATGCCTTACTTTAAAGGAATTGAAGATTTTCCAGGCGGTGTAATGCACGCGCACGACTTTAGGGGAGCAGACCAATTTAAAAATCAAAATTTATTATTAATTGGTAGCAGCTATTCTGCCGAAGATATAGGGGTGCAATGTTACAAGCACGGTGCCAAATCGGTAACCCTAAGTTATAGAAGCAACCCAATAGGAGTGGAGTGGCCAGATGGAATAAAAGAAGTGCCTTTACTTACTCATTTTGAAGGAGATATTGCACATTTTGCAGATGGTACTTCAGAAAAATTTGATGCTGTAGTAATGTGTACGGGTTACCAACATAAATTTCCATTTTTGCCAGATGAATTAAGATTAAAAACCAAGAATAATTTATATCCAGATCAGGTGTATAAAGGTATTTTCTTTAATGAATTACCTCAATTGATTTACTTGGGTATGCAAGATCAATACTATACTTTTAATATGTTTGATGCACAAGCTTGGGTGGCAAGAGATTTTATGATGGAAGAATTAGTGCTTCCTGAAAAAGACCAACGAAGAAAAGATATGGATGATTGGTTGAATAGATTAAACAACTTAGATGGTTGCTATAATGCTGTCGATTTTCAATCAGATTACATTAAAGACTTGTTAAGTTTATCTGATTACCCCGATTTTAATGTAGATAAGGTGGCCGAAATGTTTAAGGAATGGTTAGGCGATAAAGAAGAAAACATCTTAACCTATAGAGACAAAACTTTTACCAGTGTTGTAACAGGAACCAAGGCCGAAGAACATCATACCGAATGGATGGAAGAACTCGACGACAGTAAAGAGCGCTATTTAGCTTTTCAAGATGAAGTAGAGAGTGTATTAGAGAAAGCGGAGTAAATTACCTAAATAGTATCATATAAGCCTAAAAAGTAAATTTTTCTTTTTAGGCTTTTTTTATTAAAAAATAGCAAAGCACCTAATATTAAAATAGGATGTTAAATCTAAGTTTAAACCTAAAAAATCAATAATTACAATTAACTTTGCCTTTTTCTTTAAACCAAATTCAATGCCTGCATTACTTAAAAATAAGTGGTTTTTACTGAGTATAATGGCGCTTACGTGGGGTAGCTCTTTTATTTTAATCAAAAAATCTTTACTTGTTTTTACTCCTTTTCAAATTGGTGCCTTTCGCGTCGCTTTAAGCGGATTGATATTAGCGTCATTAGGTATATCAGCTATGCGTAAAATGCCTAAAAAGGATCTTTTATGGGTAATTCTTGCAGGTTTTTTTGGCAATTTCTTACCCATGTTTTTATTCCCTATTGCGCAAACTAAGGTAAGTAGTTCTCTGGCTGGAATAATAAATAGTTTAGAACCAATTTTTGTTCTAATGTTAGGCTTCTTAATATTCAGAATAAAAAGTAAACCAACCCAGGTAATGGGAGCATTTATTGGCTTTTTGGGGGCAGCTACTTTATTATATTTTTCAGAAGTAAGTACCCAAGAAAGTCAAATTGGTTTTACCTTGCTTATGGTTTTTGCGTCTGCCTCCTATGCTTTATCAGCTTTAATCATCAAATTAAAATTACAACACGTAAAATCAATACAAGTATCCAGCAGTGTTTTTACCTTCTGGATGATCCCTTCATTAATAATCTTATTGTTTACCGATTTTTTTAATGTATCGTTCTCTTCTGAAGCATTAGAAGCCTTAGGGTACTTAAGTTTCTTGAGTATTTTTGGTACGGCTATAGGGATTATTCTATTTTATAAGCTAATTCAAGATACTTCGGCTGTTTTTGCTAGTACGGTTTCCTATTTGCTTCCTATTGTGGCGGTTATTTGGGGAGTTATTGATGGTGAACAATTCAATTTTTATTACCTGTTGGGTGCTATTTTAATATTAATAGGAATATATCTGATTCGAGAGAAAAAGAAAAAACCTATTGTAACAGTTCGGTAAAGCTATAAAAGAAACTCTCATTTTCACTACAGCTATTGCCATAAACGGAAATATTAACCATTTGCTTTTAGTAGATTAACCATCTCTGTAAATCCCGATTTTTGCGCGTGTTCTAATGCTGTTACTCCATCTTTATCGGCGATATAAATATTACAACTTGCCTCAATGAGCATCTGTACTATATCAATATATTTTTGTGTTCCATCACCCAAAATAACCGTCTCCAAAAGGGCCGTCCATCCTAGGTTGTTGATGTGATCTTTAGGGAAATCTTCTATTTTAAGTAAGCGTTCTATAATTTTAACATGACCTCTTTCACAAGCAGGGATTAAAGCCGTACACCGTAACGGTTTAGCTTTAAAAAATTCACGTTGTCGGTTGCTAAGCACGCATTTAAAATTTCATAATAACCAGCAGCACCAGCGTGTAAAAAAGGAGTTTCTAGCCGATTATCTTGTGCATTTACATCGGCACCTAGCTTTATCAAAAGTTTAGCAGCCTCAATATTATTATAGGTTGCCACCATTAACGGAGTTTGTTGCTGCTCATTTCTCAAGTTTATTGGGCTATTCCGTTCGGTCAGCTTTTTAATTTTCAGGGTATTATTATTTTTTGCAGCTATAAAAATGGATTGCATATTATTTAAGCAGAAATGGCCTGCTAGTTAGCAGGCCCTGTGTTGATTATATTATAAATGAGGCAAAATTTTGGTACTACATTCGCCGAAACCTATTCTAACGTCTTTGTTTTCACAAAATCCTTTTAATATCACTGTATCATTGTCTTGAATAAATTTGCGATCACTTCCATTACTCAATTTAATCGGGTTTTCACCATTTTTACTTAATTCTAGCATAGAACCAAATGTACCTTCTCTTGACCCAGAAATAGTGCCACTAGCTAACATGTCTCCACTGTTAAGGGGGCATCCGTTAATGGTGTGATGCGCCAATTGCTCACTCATATTCCAATATAAATATTTAAAATTTGATTTGCTAACTAAAGTAGGTTCATCATTTTCTGGTTGAATAGAAACCTCTAATTTGATATCAAAGGTTTTTTTTCCTTCGGTTTTCAAGTAATCTAAAAGTTTATACTCTGAATTTTTCTTGGGTCCTTCTGTTCTAAAAGGTTCAAGTGCATCTAAGGTGACGATCCAGGGAGAAATAGTACTTGCAAAATTTTTACCTAAAAATGGACCTAAGGGTACATATTCCCAGCGTTGAATGTCTCTCGCACTCCAATCATTAAAAAGTACCATTCCAAAAATGTGATCTTCTGCTTCATGCGCAGGTATAGATTCACCAATATTATTGGCATCTGTTGTAATGAAGGCCATTTCAAGTTCAAAATCTAAAGCACGTGTTGGACCAAAAATTGGGGTTTTAGCTCCTTTTGGCATTTTTTGCCCTAATGGTCTATTAATGGAAATACCACTTGGGATTATAGACGAGCTTCTACCATGATAAGCAATAGGCATGTGATACCAATTGGGCACCATAGCATTTTCTTTTCCACGAAACATTTCACCAACATTGCGTGCGTGTTCCTCGCTAGAGTAAAAATCGGTATAATCCCCAATTTGAACAGGAAGTTGCATTTCAACTTCATCCATTGTAAATAGGATCACCCGCTGATGTTCTTCATTATTTTTTAATGTTGTATTATTAATATCAAAAATATCAGCAATGCGGTTGCGTACGGTTCGCCAAGTTTTTCTACCATCGGCAATAAAATCATTTAGTGTATCTTGTAAAAAAATGTCATCCGTTAAGGGAATACCCTTAAAATAACCCAATTGGTGTAGTGCGCCTAAGTCTATTGCATAGTTACCAATTCGTGTCCCTATTGTAATAATATCATCTCGAGTTAGAAAAACCCCAAAAGGGATGTTTTGGATAGGAAAATCAGAATTTTCTGGCACCTCTAGCCAAGTTTTTCTTTTTGGATCATTTGCTGTTATATGCATTTTTTTTAATTCTAAGATGGTTAAAATAAAGCTATTCAAATATATTATTTTCCCTGTATTAACCGAATGAATTTCTTATTTTTGATAAAATTTTTAACGAAATATAAAGTCATGTATAAAGATAAAGAGATTTTTGATCTTATTCAACGTGAGGAAGAAAGACAATTAAATGGTTTAGAGTTAATTGCAAGCGAAAACTTTGTAAGTAAAGATGTGTTAGCCGCCGCAGGATCTGTGCTTACTAATAAATATGCAGAAGGCTATCCCGGGAAACGTTATTATGGGGGGTGTGAAGTAGTAGACGAGGTAGAACAGCTAGCTATAGATCGTGCAAAAGAGCTTTTTAATGCAGAGTATGTTAATGTTCAACCGCACTCAGGTTCACAAGCAAATACTGCTGTTTTTTCTGTTTGTTTAAAACCCGGAGATACAATTTTAGGATTTGATTTGTCACACGGGGGGCATTTGACACACGGTTCGCCTGTAAATTTTTCAGGAAAACTTTATAACCCTGTTTTTTATGGAGTTGAAAAAGAAACGGGATTAATAAACTATGAGCATGTTAAAGAAATGGCGCATAAAGAGAAGCCCAAGCTAATCATTGCAGGAGCTTCAGCTTATAGTAGAGAAATTGACTATAAAAAATTTAGAGCAATAGCCGATGAAGTAGGAGCCATTCTATTGGCCGATATGGCTCATCCAGCCGGATTAATAGCTAAAGGCTTAATTCAAGATCCCTTACCTCATTGTCATATTGTTACTACAACTACGCACAAAACCTTACGCGGACCAAGAGGTGGTATGATTTTAATGGGTAAAGACTTTGAAAACCCGTTTGGCTTAAAATTAAAGAGTGGAAAACCAAGAATGATGTCTTCCTTGTTAAACAGTAGTGTATTTCCAGGAAATCAAGGAGGCCCCTTAGAACACATCATTGCAGCTAAAGCAGTAGCCTTTAAAGAAGCACTTTCTGATGAGTTCTTGCATTATATGGTGCAAGTTAAAAAGAATGCTAAGGCTATGGCCGATGCTTTTGTAGAAAAAGGATATGATGTTATTTCTGGAGGTACAGATAATCACATGATGCTTATTGATTTACGGAATAAAGGCGTAACAGGAAAACAAGCCGAAGAAACATTGGTAAAGGCTGAGATTACAGTGAACAAAAATATGGTTCCTTTTGATACACAATCACCGTTTGTTACTTCTGGAATTCGCATTGGTACACCAGCGATTACAACCAGAGGATTGAAGGAAGAAGATATGCCTCAGGTGGTGACATTTATAGATCAAGTAATCTCAAATATTGAAAATGAGGCCGTAATTCAAGAAACCAAAGAAAAAATTAAGGAAATGATGAGCGAGAAGCCATTGTTTAAAATGTAATTATGAAAAAATCAATTTTATTTCAAGTTTTTCTACTGCTATTATTAACCTTGCCTGCAGCTAAGATTCAAGCCCAAGAGTCAATCGAATCAGGACTTCGTAAATTAATAGAGGCTCAAAGCGGCAATATGATAGAAAATGCACTATCGCAAATAATTGTCAATATTCCTGAAAGTAATAGAGATGCCTTTAAAGCCGAAGTGAAAAATATGTTCGACGCGATGTACACCGATGTTATTGCGGTCTACAAAGAGCATTGTACTGAAGCCGATTTAAAAAAGCTACTTGCCTTTTATGAAACTCCTGCTGGTAAAAGAATTTTAGGGAAGACCTCTGAAATTATGATGGAATCGCAAGCTATTGGTCAACAAATGGGAGTAAATAAACTATACCCTTTGATGCAGAAGTATATGGTTGAACAACCCGTTGAAAATGAGGATTAGGCTTAATTAAATTTTTGCAAAAAAAAGAGGCTGTTTCGTGACGAACAGCCTCTTTTTTAATATTCTGTTACAGATCCCCAGTTTTCACCGTTTTTTATTCTGTACAATTGCATTTCAGAAATTCCAAACTGTTTAGCGATCATTTTCATACGAGTCCTTCTATTAGGATCATTAATTTTTCGCTTGATTAATTTTACCTTAGATTCTGTTAGTTTAGCGTGAGAGGGTATTTTTCGCTTAATATTTTTAAATTCGGGGTTGGTGAATTGATGACGTTCCTTTTCTTCTTTCGTAGCCCATTTTAAGTTGTCTACATGATTGTTTTTTTTGTCGTAATCGATATGAATTACATATCGATCATCTTCTGTTTTATTGAGAAAATGTTGTGCGACTAACTTGTGAACATAGCGACTGGTCTTTTTACCATTGCTTTTTTGAACTACAGGTAAGTTTTGGTAGCCATTGATAAAATATTTCTTAACCAATATTTCTTCAGGACCTTTGCAATTCAGAATTCGACCGTAATTAGAGATTTTATATTTCTCTTTCTCTGATATTTTTTCGTCGAATTGAATTACTTTCCACGTTTCGTTTTTTAAATTTCTAATCATAGCCATGATTTTCGAGTCTTACTAAATTTGTAAATAATTGAACTTAAGTTAGTTTAGGTTTCTAACTATTACGGGTAACTATTCTCAAATTTAAAACAAAGTGCGTTTCTACAGGTAATGTTAAGAAACTTTAACGTAATAATAGCTAATTTTAAATTTTTAATCTTTTTTTATTGCCCAAGGTCTGTTAAAGCCTCGAGTTAATCAGTGAAAGAACTACTTTCATAAGCTCCACTGTCGGGTAAGTTGCCATCTCTTTGCATTCCCAAAATATCTATATTGCTTGAAGTAACGGGGTTGGCTAACCCATTTGCTGCAGATTCCTCCCCAATTTGCAATTGATTTAAAGTAGAGTCTTTAAAGTCGGGATCTTCGTTTAGTTTAATTTGAGTGTACAAATTTGAATCGATAAAATTGTACATAGGGTCATCGGTATACTTATTTTGGAAATCTCTGAATTTAATTAAGGTGTTCTCAAATTTAAAATTAAAATCAGCATCGGGATGAGCATTAAATAATAGTTCTCGGCTTTCATTGCCATAAATAATACAATTGGTGAAATCTGCTTTTTCTAAGGGAGCCAAAAATAACTGATTGGGTGTCTCAAGGACATTTTCTATAAAAACCGCAGGAAATTGCCGAAACCCTTGTCGCCAATAATTGGCAAAAGTACAATTGTTGAATTGGTAATTTCCGCCAAGGCTTAAATTTAAAGCCATTTGACCACAATTATTTATAACTAAATTTTCTGCTGTAACATACCCTGTTCTAGCCAATAAACCAATATTGGAAACATTATAGATTTGGGTGTTGTTCACTTTAAGAGTAGGTGTATTAGACCCATCATTTCCATCTACACGTATTCCGACGCTTGAATTTTTGATGGTAGTATGTTCTATTATATTGTTGGTACTTCCTTGAATAAACCACAAAGCCCCCCATTGTCCCGGTACTTCACTAAATTCGGGTTCAAGGCGGTTTCCTTCCATAATGATTTCATTTTCCATTTTTTCAAGATCGGTACTTAATAAACCTTTGGCTTGTAGCGAAGCTTGATTGCCAACTAAAATTCCGCTTTGTTGATGAAAATGTAACCTGGCGCCAGCATCAATATGTAATGTTTTTTGAGGTGGTACGGCAGCATATCCGTAAATTACATAAGGCTTCTCATTGGTGAAATTTAACTCTGTATCGTCTAATAAAAAGCCAGAAATCAATATTTCATTTCCTTCATCGTCAAAACCGAATGATAGTGTTTCTGTACTGCCATCGGCGAATTTCTCGGGATATAGGAAATGTGCATCTTGTATCAGGGTTACGAGTTCTACACTTTGCTCTCTCTCGGTGCCTGAAAAAATCAGCTCATCGGTGTATAAAAATTGAGTAGCACTATTGGTAAAATCTTTTATGGCCGCGGTGGTTTCTATAAAAACAAAAATACTGTCCTCGGCATAAATGGGAATATTGCTAAACTTTTTACCCGGTAGGCCATCTACGTTAAGTCTGTATTTAGAGGCTTCACCTTGCGCCAATTTTATTTCGGGAATATGAATATCTTCCTTTGACCGATTGTAAACCGTTAACCTGTAGGTGCTAGAAGCGGTTTGAGTGAAAACAGTGTCAAGGTAAACGGTATCTTTAGAGAAACTTAAATTTCCCGAGCTTGCTATGGTGTCAAAATCTTTTCTACACGAACTCCAAAAAATCAAGCTTAAAAACAATAAAATCCCATATACCTTTTTCATCCCTGCTATGTTTAAATTAATTTTAATTACCTTTCTTCAATTTCAATTTCAAAAAGAGTATCCCAATGTTTACCCGTGACAAAGAGTGTATTTGACTTTTTGTTAAAGGCTATACCATTTAAAACTAAATCTTCATTATTTAATTGTGCTGCATTTCCATTTTCTTTTTTCAATCCGCGTAAGTCAATTAAGCCTTCAATAGCTCCACTTTCTGGATTAATAATGGCAATACCATCTTTTTGCCAAGTGTTGGCATATATTTTTCCGTCTACCCACTCTAATTCGTTTAAACGCGTGCTCAAACTTTTGTGCGTTACCGGTTGTATGTAACTAAGTTCTTCAAGTGTTTTACCGTCTAACTTCCATATTTTTGCAGTACCATCGCTTTTGTAAAAATTTTCACCATCGTTGCAAAGTCCCCAACCTTCTTTACTGGTACCATATTTAAATGTACCTAGTTTTTTGAGTTGATCTACATCATAGATAAATCCTTGGCCAGCGTGCCAAGTAAGCTGGTATACTTTATCGTTTAATATGCTTATACCTTCGCCAAAATAACGCTTTTCTAACTCGATCTTTTTTACCACCTTTCCCGTTTTGTAATCTACTTTACGTAAACTTGAGAATCCATTGCGACCAGTTCCTTCGTAAAGAGTGTCCTTAAAAAACTCTAATCCTTGAGTAAATGCTAAGTTATCGTGCGGATATTTGTTTTTGATTTTATAGGTATAAATCTTTGGAGGCTTGTTGTTATGTAGCACAATTTCTTGTGTAATAGTATATTTTTCGCCAGCTGAATATATTTCAGCTTTAAGCTGATTTTTTCCTAATGGAGCTACTAGTTTAGCAGCTATTTGATTGGTTTTTGATGAACCTAAATATTTATTTGCATAGTAAAGCTGTATACTGTCAAAACTAGTGTTTGTAGGATTATTGAGGGTGAATTTTACTGGGCTATCACGTTGTAATAAGTCGTTTTCAGCTTTAACTTGAATACTCATTTCAGCTATTTCTTCTTTTTTTGAACTCGAACAAGAAAATAGGCTTGTGGCTAATAAAATGAATGTCAGGTTTTTAAATGTTTTCACGAGATTTTGCTTTAAATTTGTTAGCGAATTTAGTCAAATCTATTAAAAAAATCCTTGCGAAAATAGATAAACCTTGTATATTTGCAGCGGCAAGTCCCACACAACCAGCTCCTGTTGAATCCTCCAGGGCGGGAACGCAGCAAAGGTAAACGGTCGTAGCGGTGTGATGTGGGTAGCTTGCCATTTTTTCATGACATTAGTCAAAGCCTATCTTCTTTTTATTTTACTCTAAATCTTTAATTTTTCTCTTAAAAAAATAGATATTTGCGCTCTATTATTTTAAATATGAGCAAGCAAGTTGTATTGATTACAGGAGCGTCTTCAGGAATAGGAAAATCTATAGGTGTGTTTCTGGTGCAGAAAGGTTACCTCGTTTACGGAACGAGTCGTAATCCTAAAGAAAATGAAATCGATGGCATTAGATTTTTAAAACTCGATGTTACCCAACCAGAAAGTATAGCATTAGCAGTTCAAGCGTTGATCAAAAAAGAGGGTCAAATAGATTATTTGATTAATAATGCAGGAATGGGAATTACGGGTCCTTTAGAAGAAACACCAGATCACGAGATAAAAAAAGTATTTGACACTAATTATTTTGGAGCTTTAAGGGTGATAAAAGCAGTTTTACCGCATATGCGCTCTAAGCAAAATGGTTTTATTATCAATATTACCTCAATTGCAGGATATATGGGGTTACCCTTTCGGGGGATTTATTCAGCGACTAAAGGTGCACTTGAGTTAACTACCGAGGCTTACCGTATGGAACTAAAGGCTTTTAATATTAAAATGACCAATATTGCACCAGGTGATTTTGCTACTAATATTGCAGCAGGCAGGTACCACGCACCAGTAATTGCTGGTTCGCCGTATGAAAAAAAGTATAAGGAAACCTTAGCTTTGATGGATGAACACGTAGACAAAGGTCAAGATCCTATACTTATGGCGAAAAAGGTTTATGCCGTTATGCAAAAAAAGAATCCTACCATACACTATAAAGTAGGAGATTGGCTTCAAAAATTTAGCATTGCTCTCAAACATATTTTACCAGACAAATGGTATGAAAAAATGTTGATGAAACATTATAAAATGTAAATTTGTAAAAATTAAAAAACAACACAACATGAAATTTTTTATAGACACAGCTAATCTAGATCAGATTAAAGAAGCTCAAGACTTAGGAGTTCTCGATGGGGTAACTACCAACCCTTCTTTAATGGCCAAAGAAGGTATTACGGGAGAAGAAAACATTAAAAAGCATTACCAAGCAATTTGTGAAATTGTATCTGGAGATGTAAGTGCAGAAGTTATTGCGACAGACTATGACAGTATTATTAAAGAGGGGGAAGAACTAGCTGCATTACATGATCAAATTGTAGTGAAAGTTCCTATGATTAAAGACGGCATTAAAGCCATTCGTTACTTTAGTCAAAAAGGGATTAAAACCAATTGTACGCTTGTTTTTTCGGCTGGTCAAGCGTTACTTGCGGCAAAAGCAGGTGCAACCTATGTTTCTCCGTTCATAGGCAGATTAGATGATATCTCAACAGACGGACTCAATTTGATAGCCGAAATAAGACAAATATATGATAACTACGCATTTGAAACCGAAATTCTAGCAGCATCGGTAAGGCATACTATGCACGTTATTGATTGTGCAAAAATTGGCGCCGATGTTATGACAGGACCGCTTTCTTCTATAGAAGGACTCCTTAAACACCCCTTAACCGATATTGGTTTAGAGAAGTTTTTAGCAGACTACAAAAAAGGTAACCAGTAATACTTTTTCAAAAGCGAATAAAAAATCAGTCAAATTTTGGCTGATTTTTTTTTGTACTTCAATCCTCTAAAAAACTTATTAACATCAGTTAAAAAGTTTTTTAGCCAGGCTGAGATATCTTGCTTACTTTTGAGCATCTAAATTGAAGAAGAACGAAGTTTTTTTAACTCAAGTACATTAGGGGAATCGTGTGAGAATCACGAACTGTTGCGCAACTGTAAGCAGGATAAAGCCTGTCAAGTCAGATTACCTAACTTCTTTAAAGAGGATTTGTTTTCGCATAAAAAGCAAATTCCGTTGTCTTTTGTTTTTAGGTATTATTGCCTTTAGCGGATAACGTATATTTTGTTTTTTGTGTTTTTGTTTCACCTAAAATAAATATACACAATGAGCATTTTTGACAAAAGAGTAAATTACAAACCATTTGAATACCCAGAAGTAATAGAATTTACAGAGGCGATTAACAAATCGTTTTGGGTACACACCGAGGTAGATTTCACAGCAGACGTTCAAGACTTCAAGGCTCAACTAACCTTTAATGAAAAGCAAGTTTTAAAAAAGAGCTTATTAGCCATTGCCCAAATTGAGGTGGCGGTAAAATCTTTTTGGGGAGATCTGTACCATCACCTGCCAAAACCAGAATTTAACGGCCTAGGAAGCACCTTTGCCGAATGTGAATTTAGACACTCAGAAGCCTACTCGCGTTTATTGTCGGTTTTAGGCTATAATCAAGCTTTTGAAGAGCTAATGAATGTACCTGTTATCAAAAAACGATTTGAATATTTATCCCAGGCACTTCAATTTACCCAAGAACAAGACAAAAAGAAATATCTTTTTTCCTTAATCTTATTTGCCATTTTAATAGAGAATGTGTCCTTATTTAGTCAGTTCGCAATCATTCTCTCTTTTACACGATTTAGAGGCTTAATGAAAAATGTGAGTAATATCATCGCATGGACTTCTATAGACGAACAAATTCATGCCAATGCAGGTATATTCATTATTAACAAAATCAAAAAAGAGTTTCCAAAGTTCTTTACGGAAGAAACCAAACAAGAAATTACTGGTATTGTTAAAAAATCAATTGAAGTCGAAGCAGAAATTCTCGACTGGATTTTTGCAGAAGGTGCTGTAACGCATTTAAACCAATCAGATTTACTTAATTTCATGAAATATAGGACAGACGATAGCCTAAAAAAAATAGGAATGAACCCCCTTTTTAATATTTCGGCGCAAGAATACCAACCTATGCAATGGTTTGAAGAAGAGGTATTTGCAAATTCTTTGGATGATTTCTTTGCTAAGCGGCCGGTGGAATATACTAAGCATGATAAGCGTATTAGCGCACTAGATTTATTTTAAACATTACATAAATCCGTAAAGAAAAACAGATGAAAAATTTAAAAGAACGCATTTGTAAATCAAGAACGCAGCTGTTTAAAGTAGTCTTTCCTAATACCACCAATCATTATGATACGCTTTTTGGAGGTACCGCTATGCATTTGATGGATGAAGTTGCTTTTATAACCGCTACGCGTTTTAGTCGAAAAAAAATGGTGACCATTTCTTCTAGTCAAATAGATTTTAAAGAACCCATTCCTGCCGATACTATTATTGAGCTTATCGGGGAAGTTGTTCGCGTGGGCCGAACGAGTATAAAAGTAAATGTTACCATATATCAAGAAGACATGTATGAAGAAAACACACGAAAAAAATCAATAGAAGGCCTGTTTACTTTGGTGGCCATAGATGAAAATAAAAAACCAACTCCTATCCTGGATTAAATGATTAAAAACATGAACAATATATGGTGGCTTAACGAAGAAAGTGAGCAAATATTAAATAGAGGCTATTTACTCAAAGGAGAAACGGTAACTGGTGCTATAGAACGTGTAGCTTCAGCTGCGTCCAATCGATTACAAAAACCTGAATTAAAAGAAGAATTTATCAACATAATAGAGAAGGGCTGGATGAGTCTGAGCTCCCCAATTTGGGCCAATATGGGTACTGAGCGTGGATTACCAATTTCATGCTTTAATGTACATGTTCCAGATAATATTGAGGGTATTACCCATAAATTGGGAGAAGTTATTATGCAAACCAAAATAGGAGGTGGTACTTCTGGCTATTTTGGCGCTCTTAGAGGTAGAGGTAGCACTGTAACCGATAATGGAAGAAGTAGTGGTGCTGTTTCTTTTATGAAGCTTTTTGATACGGCTATGGATACCATTTCGCAAGGCGGTGTAAGAAGAGGAGCCTTTGCAGCGTATCTAGACGTAGACCATCCCGATATTCTTGAATTCTTGCAAATTAAAGATATCGGTAATCCACTTCAAAATTTATTTTATGGCGTTTGTGTTCCCGATTATTGGATGCAAGAAATGATAGAAGGAGATATGCAAAAAAGAGAAATATGGGCTAAGATCCTAGCATCTAGACAGCAAAAAGGTTTACCGTACCTCTTTTTTACCGATAATGTAAATAGAAATAAACCTCAGGTATATAAAGATAAAAACTATCAAATTAACGCTAGTAATTTATGCTCAGAAATCATGCTGCCTAGCACGCTAGAAGAATCTTTTATTTGTTGCCTTTCCTCTTTAAATTTAGAACGTTATGAAGAGTGGAAAAATACAAATACCATAGAATTAGCAGTGTTTTTTTTGGATGCTGTTTTAGAGGAGTTTATAGTAAAAACTAAAGATAACCACTACCTTAAGGGCGCTCACAATTTCGCAAAAAGACACCGTGCGCTAGGTTTAGGAGCAATGGGTTGGCATTCTTATTTACAAAAAAACAATATCGCTTTTGAAAGCTTAGAAGCTAAGCAAATGAATTATAAAATATTTGAGCATATTAGTAACCAAGCTAAAGCAGCTTCACAAAAGTTGGCTGCTTTTTATGGGGAACCAGAATTACTAGAAGGTTACGGATTGCGTAATACAACTTTATTGGCGGTTGCTCCAACCACCTCTTCATCGGCTATTTTAGGACAGGTTTCTCCAGGTATAGAACCTTATAGTAGTAATTACTATAAAGCTGGTTTGTCAAAAGGAAATTTTATGCGAAAGAACCAGTATCTGAAGGCATTACTTCAGCAAAAAGGTATTGATAATGAAGACGTGTGGAGGAGCATAATGTTAAACCACGGCAGCGTGCAACATCTAAACAAATTAACTACACACGAGAAAGCTGTTTTTAAAACTTTTAAAGAAATTAGTCAGTTAGAAATTATACAGCAAGCCTCAATTCGGCAAAAGTTTATTGATCAAGCCCAAAGTTTAAATATTAACATTCCAGCGAGCTTACCTATTAAAGAAGTAAATAAATTGATTATTGAGGCCTGGAAATTAGGTATTAAAACATTGTATTACCAAAGAAGCCAAAGTGTTTCTAAAGAATTTGTAGGTAATCTTGTGAATTGTGCTAGTTGTGAGGGGTAAAACAAAGCGAACCTTAAACGGGAGATTCTATAGACCTCCACGTTTAGGGTTCGTTAATTTTTTTAATTAAATTATAGGTTTAAAAATTCTAAAACATAATTTTCAAAATCTGGATCACTTATCTGAATGTCACCTCTTACAATTTCACCCTTTTTATTCACAAAGAGTAATTTATTAAGGTAGTTATTGTATAAGCTTTTATCGCACTTTAGTTCTTTGATTTGGTATTCAAAATCTTGAACGTAATCAAAGTTACTCAAGGTTTTTTTCCAAATTTTTGGCTCAGTTGCGTCTATATTAACTCCTATAAAATCAATTTCAGGATACTTATTTCTTAGCTCATTTATTTTATGATGTAATTCCTTATGATGGTTTGAAGAATAAACCGACCAGTAAAATATAATACTATTTCTTTTTACAATTTCTTGGTAGCTTTTGTTTTGATTTTTAGGCGTAACAAGTTCTTTGTCTTTTATGTTTTCACCGATGAAAAAAGAGCGATGAACCTTACCCAGTGCCTTGAGCTGATTGATTAAATCATCAGAAAAACCTAAGGTTTCAACCAAGCTAAGCGTGCCACTTATTTGCTTGTCATTTTCAGAAAATATAATCTGGTTTTTTGCAAATTTTTTAATAAAGTGTTTCCTTAAATTGTCATTCTTAAAAAGCGAATCGGCTAGCTTAAGTCTTCTTTCTAAATTTGCTACATTACTTAAACTAAAACAAGGTCTACCTAAGTTGTGTGCAATACAATATTCTAAAGATTTGTTTTTTAAATAATTATCAAGAAATCGCTGGTAAATGTAATGACTCGTTAAATCTTCATCATTAAAGTTCACCTGTTTTCTGTAATCAAAGAAGTCTTGGGGTATTTTTTTTCGAAATTCTGTGAAGTATTTATTTATTAAAAATGCGTAGCGTTCACGCAAATCATAATATTCATAATCAATTCCTTTTTTTGCAATACTGAGAAAAGCATCAGAAAATTCATGAACCTCATTTAATGCATTCAATTTAGCTAAGCGTTCTTGGTGTATAGAGTCTGTTTTTTTTAAAAATTCTTGCGGACTAATTTTATAGTAAGATAAAATAAGATCATTATTCTGTTCATTTTGCAAGAACATTTCCATCAATAAATTATTCTTTTCAGCCCCTTTGCCCGAGTACATTAAAGATTCATCAAACTCAAGCGTATTTAATCTAAGTAAGATGCTGTCATTTTCTTCAACAAATAAAATTTGGCTCTCAGGCTGATGCCTAATGGTAAATAGGCCTAAATCTTTATTCTTAAAAACGTACTTAAAGCGATTTTTCTTGTCCAGAAAAATAGTATCAATAACCATTCCTTCGCGCTCAAGGGTCAAAAAATCTTGATTTGGGTTGACAATTTCGCCACCCAAAAAGCTACCCGTAATCTCATTTGTTTTTGTATCATCTTGACAACTAGCAACTAATATAGCCACCAACAAAATGCGATAAAAATAATGCCCCATAATTTACATACTAACTAAGCCTCCAAATATAATATCTTCGTTAAAAGTGCTTTGTTAAGTTGACGTTAAATACAAAACTTAAAAGTTAATTTTTCTTTTCCTAGCTTTATTTAGCTACTTTTGCAAAAATTTTACAACATTATGTTATCAGTATCTAATCTATCGGTTCAGTTTGGTAAGCGCGTATTATTCGATGAAGTGAATACAGCTTTTACCCAAGGAAACTGTTACGGAATCATTGGCGCAAATGGAGCGGGAAAATCTACTTTTTTAAAAATACTTTCTGGAAAAACAGAACCTACCTCGGGCCATGTACACTTAGAACCAGGTAAGAGAATGTCTGTTTTAGAACAAAATCATAATTTGTTTGATGAATATTCGGTTTTAGAAACAGTTTTACGAGGAAACAAACCTTTGTTTGATATCAAATCTGAGATAGATGCGCTTTACGCAGACTATACCGATGAGAATGCAGAGCGAATAGGTGAACTTCAAGTGGCATTTGAAGAAATGGATGGCTGGAATGCAGAAAGCAATGCGGCCGCGCTACTTTCAAATTTAGGAATACCAGCCGATTTACACTACACCTTAATGAAAGACTTAGATGGTAAACAAAAAGTACGTGTGCTTTTGGCGCAAGCTCTTTTTGGAAATCCAGATGTATTAATTATGGATGAGCCTACCAATGATTTGGATTATGAAACCATTTCTTGGTTAGAGCATTTTTTAGCCAATTATGATAATACAGTTATAGTAGTATCCCACGATAGGCACTTTTTAGATGCGGTTTGTACCCATATTTCTGATATTGATTTTGGAAAGATAAACCATTATAGCGGTAACTATTCTTTCTGGTATGAATCTTCACAACTGGCAGCTAGACAACGCGCCCAGCAAAATAAAAAAGCCGAAGAAAAGAAAAAGGAATTACAAGAATTCATTCAGCGTTTTAGCGCCAACGTAGCCAAATCAAAACAGGCTACTTCGCGTAAAAAGATGATTGAAAAATTAAACATAGAAGAAATTAAACCTTCAAGTCGTCGCTATCCTGCCATTATTTTTGAGCGTGAACGCGAAGCAGGAGATCAAATTTTAAATATTGAGAATCTAGAGGCTTCTATAGATGGAGAAACACTGTTTAAAAATATTAATCTTAATCTAAGCAAAGGAGACAAAGTTGTAGTTTTTTCAAGAGACTCTAGAGCAACTACGGCGTTTTATGAAATTATAAATGGTAATCGCGAGGCCGTTAGCGGAAAGTATGAATGGGGTATCACCACCTTACAATCTTATTTGCCTTTAGACAATGCTTCGTTTTTCGAAAATGAATTGTCATTAGTAGATTGGTTGAGACAGTACGCTAAGACAGAGGAGGAGCGAGAAGAAGTTTTTATTCGCGGGTTCTTAGGTAAAATGTTATTTAGTGGCGAAGAAGCTTTAAAAACCTCAAATGTTTTGTCTGGAGGAGAAAAAGTGCGCTGTATGTTAAGCCGAATGATGATGATGAGAGCCAATGTCTTGATGCTAGATGAGCCAACCAACCACTTAGATCTAGAATCGATTACCGCTTTTAATAATTCATTAAAGAACTTTAAAGGCACGGTTTTATTCACGACTCATGATCACGAATTTGCTCAAACAGTTGCCAATAGGGTAGTAGAGCTAACACCAAATGGGGTAATAGATCGTTACTTAACATTTGATGAATATATGAGTGATGCAAAAATTAAAGAGCAACGCAATAAATTGTATCAAAAATAAATAGGGTGCAACCCGCTGGTAATTAGTTACCAACGGGTCGGGTCATCCGCTATATCTTTTTGGCAAAAAAAGCCAAAAAGGATGCCGCTGCTACCCCTTGCACAATAAAAATCCTTTCTTGTTAAATAAAGAAAGGATTTTTTTATTTTAGGCAATTCAATTTAGCGCTATGAAACACTTCCCTAAAGGACATAAAAAATTATTGCGAGCTTGGGCATTTTATGATTGGGCAAACTCTGTTTACAGCTTGGTAATCTCATCCGCCATTTTCCCTATATTTTATGGGGCCCTTACTTTGGTAAAAGACGAACAAGGAAACATTCTAAATGATCAAATTGATTTTCTTGGTTTTACTTGGAATAATGATACCCTTATAAGTTATGTAACTGCATTAGCTTTTTTAACCATATCCATTTTAAGTCCGTTGCTTAGCGGTATAGCCGATTATCTCGGCAATAAAAAACGTTTTATGCGTTTTTTTAATTATCTAGGCGCCTTCTCGTGTATTGGCTTGTTTTGGTTTAATCTAGAAATACTTTGGTTTGGTTTATTTTGCTATTATTTGGCCCTAATCGGGTTTTGGGGTAGTATAGTTTTTTACAATTCCTATCTTCCAGATATTGCCTTTCCTGAACAACAAGATCAAGTAAGTGCTAAAGGATATGCCATGGGATATATTGGTAGTGTTATTCTCTTAATTATTTGTTTAGTGCTCATTATGTTTTATGAATTATGGGGTTTTGAAAGCAAGGATTTTCCAACACGCCTGTCTTTTATCTTAACTGGTGTCTGGTGGATCGGCTTTAGCCAGTATACTTATTTGTACTTGCCACAAGGCAATAAAAAAGCATACACCCGAAAGAAAGATGTTTTTTTAAACGGATTTAGAGAGTTAAAATTAATTGCGGTAAAAATTAAGCAAAACCTTAGCTTGCGCCGTTATCTTTATGCGTTTTTCCTTTACAGCATGGCGGTGCAAACCATTATGTTAATTGCTACTTATTTTGGAATTGAAGAATTAGATTGGGGTGGGCAAGATGCTACCGTGGGTTTAATTATTAGCATTTTACTAATTCAATTGGTCGCTGTTTTAGGAGCGCTTTTAACCAGTAAGCTTTCCCGTAAATACGGAAATATACAGGTTTTAATGGGTATAAATTTTATTTGGGTTGTAATTTGTGTTTATGCTTATTTTATAAACACACCACAGCAATTCTACGTTGCCGCCGCAAGTGTAGGTTTGGTAATGGGGGGTATTCAATCGCTTTCAAGAAGTACTTATTCTAAATTTATTCCAGAAAAGGCCAAAGATACTGCGTCTTACTTTAGTTTTTATGATGTTTCCGAAAAGATAGGAATTGTTATTGGTATGCTTTCTTACGGTTTTGTAGCTCAAGTAACCGGTAGCATACGCTCAGCGATATTATTTCTAATACTTTTCTTTATTTTAGGGATAATACTGCTAACAAGAGTTCCTAGAAAATAACAAAATATTAAGAAATTTTATTTATGTTTGTTTTACCGTAAAACTCAACTTAATGAAAAAAATAAACTTACTTTTAAAATCTTTATTTATTGTAATACTTTGTTTAGGTTTTTCTTCCTGTGAAACTGAACCTTTAGAGGGAGAATTCGGTAAATTAAACCCACCAAACAACGCTAATTTTGGAAGCCTTTCAGCAGAGATAGATGGGGTTCCGTTTGTCGCGGAAGTTGCTGCAGCTATGTGGTCACCTTCTCGATTTTTTCCAGGAGGTCAAACCACTGCAATTCAAGGTTCCAAGGATGTCACTTCCAACATCAAAACAATTCATATTACAATTGAAGATGATAAAGGTATTATTCCAGGCTCCTATCCGTTAAATTTGATGGGTGAATTAAATACTCCTGGGGTGGGTATGGGAGCATATACAATCTCAGATCTTGCAACTGAAGCTCAAGGTTGGTTGACAGGTGAAACGATTGGTGGCACTTTGACCATTACAGAAGTTGATCGAGCCAATGAAAGAATTAAAGGAACTTTTGAGTTTGATGCAGAAACATTGGGTGATGACAACACAATTCCACCTATGATTAGTATAACTAAAGGGAAATTTGATATGCCCTTGCTAGAAGTTCAATAAATTTTTAAAGTTATTTTAAAAATTATAAAAGCGCTTTTTTAGATGTTTCGCTATTCATCAAAAAGCGCTTTTACCATGGTGATAATTCCTCTAAACATCAAAAATACAGATCCGGCGCAAGCCAAAATACCTAAAATGAGAATAGGTATGTAAAGATCGTTTTCTTGATTATTAAAGGCAGAGTAAATAACCGAAGGTCCTATAAAGGCTAAGGGTAATGCAATGGCTAAATAGCGTACGCCTCGCATTAAAGTGGTTTTATTGGTTCTTTTTGTCATAAACTATTTTTTTGAATTGCTTCAATTGCTTGGCGCACATTTTGGAATTTTTCTAAAACTTCATCGGCTTTTGTTGGAGAAACATTGGTTGCATCACAGATCATTTTTATAGCACGCTGTTTTAGCTTGGTATTGCTTAATTGCATATCTACCATCTTATTTCCTTGAACTCTTCCCATTTGAATCATAACACTGGTGGTTAACATATTTAAAACCATTTTTTGGGCGGTTCCAGCTTTCATTCTTGAGCTTCCCGTTAAAAATTCGGGACCAACTTTAACGGTAATAGGAAAATTGGCTATTTTACTAATCGGGCTGTTGGGATTACAGCTTATCGCTCCCGTCTTAATTTTATTTTGATTACAAAATTCAAGTCCGCCAACTACATAAGGAGTTGTCCCTGAAGCCGCAATACCAACCACGATATCTTGTGTGGTAATATTAAATTTTTGAAGATCTTTAGCCGCCTGTTGTGTATCATCTTCGGCTCCCTCGACAGCATTTCTTATAGCTTGATCACCACCGGCAATGATACCTATAACAAGTTGAGCAGATACACCAAATGTGGGCGGACATTCACTAGCGTCTAAAATACCTAGCCTACCACTGGTGCCAGCACCTATATAAAACAAACGGCCACCCCTTTGTAATTGTTTACTAATTTGAAGGGCAAGACGCTCGATAGATTCTAATTCTTGTTCAACTGCTAGAGCTACTTTTTGATCTTCCCGGTTAATATTTTTTAAAATATCTGCTAGCGGCATCTGTTCTAAATTATCGTACAAGCTAGCCGATTCGGTTATTTTTTCAAATTCATTCATTTGGGATGATAAAATCTAATTCATATTCTTGTGAAATAGAAAAAAAGCCTAAAGCTCTTTTCTCTGGATTATCTTGGTTAACAAAATTACCATTTATTTTTGAAGGAGGCGAAGAAAAGGGGTTGCCGCCTGCTCCTGAATTAGACTGTTGTAATAAAATATTTAAAAAACGTTTATAATCTTGACTTATTCCTTGAATTTTGAAGGTGACGGTGTCTTTAGGTTTCAATTCTTCGCTATAGAATACTGCAGTGGTATTACCATTAAAAAGCTCATCATCTGTAACGCTAACCTCATTGAGTTGGTTGGTAGCCGAAGTGAGAAATAAATAGCAATCTCCTGCAGTATCAGGATCTGTGAAAAAAGCATTGAGTGCAATATTATCGTCTGTAAAGCTTCTTTCGGTAAGTTGAATGGAATCAATCGGTACAGTTTTAAAGAGCTTTGTACGAGCCGAATAAGTTTGCTCTTTATAGTTTACAGTAAGCTCATAGTCTGTATTTTCATAAAAGGAAATGGGTAGGGAGTAAAGGCCATCATTTTTAAAAGGCACTTTTTGAGCAGAGTTGTTTACTTGCAGTATTATATCGGCATCATTTACAGGAATTGTTAACTCATCATAAAAATTATTTGTCAAGCTTAATTTAACACGTAAAGTACCGCTTGCTTTATTGGCGTACTGTATAGCATTAGCTTCTATAACTAGTTCTTGTTTGGCTTTAGGCAATTCTAAATCAACTACATCTTCACAAGAGATAAATATTAAAGGTAGTGCGATTAGTAATATGTTTTTTAGCTTCATAATTAAAATTTAAATTGATAGGCTACAGCCGGAACTATACCAAATATAGAGAGTTGAACGGCTTCATTACGACCAGAATCCTCATTTTCTCTAAAGCTGATATTAGCCGCATTTTTTCTTCCGTAAACATTATATATGCTAAATACCCAAGAACTTTTAAAAGTGTTATTTCTGTTTTTTTTAGGAGTTAAAGTGGCCGAAAAATCGAGATGATGAAAATCGGGTAACCTGTTAGCATTTCGGGTATCGTAATTAGGTACTAATAAGCCTAAATATTCATACTTTCCTGTTGGGTAGGTAGTAGGTCGGCCAGTTTGGTATACAAAGCTTGCATTGAATTTCCAGCGTTCATTGAGATTGTAATTAGCAACAAATGACAGATCGTGTGTTTTATCCCAGCCTGTATTGTACCAATTACCATTATTTACCCCAGTTTCTGTAGTTGTTCTGCCTGGAGTTCTCTGCTCAGATTTAGATAAAGTGTAGGCTACCCAACCTTGCCATTTACCTTTGGTTTTTTTGAAAAGCAATTCCCAACCGTAACTACGCGCTTCGCCAGGCAAAATTACGCGCTCAATCTGGTCGTTGATAATTAAATTTGCGCCGTCTATATAATCGACTCTATTTTTTACTTGTTTGTAAAACAACTCAGTCTCTAAACTATAATTATCCCAAAGTTTTACATAACCTGCCGCCCATTGGTCACTTTTTTGTGGTTTTAGGTACCTACCACTAGGGGCCCATATATCGAGAGGAGTAGGAGCATCGTTATTACTTATAAGATGAAGGTGCTGGTTGATGCGCTGGTAACTTGCCTTAATCGACTCTGATTCGCTTAGGCGATAATTAGCCGAAAATCTTGGTTCTAAATGAAAAAAACTTTTTACAATTTCGTTTCTTTTCTGTTTTTGGTAAGCTTCTATAGGAGCCTCTTCATATATTCCAAAGTCTTCATTAAAGATAAGCGGAAGGTTATTAGCGTATAAAGCCACTTCGTCTTGACCTAATCGGTGAAAAGCATTTAATCTTGCTCCATATTCTAAAGTGAGTTTTTTACCGATTTTTTGGTTGCTGGCTAGATAAATAGCATTTTGCCAAGCATATTTGTTGACTAAATCTGTGGTATTGAAACCCGCATCTGGCCTAGAAGCCTCCAAAAACCCCGGATTAAAACGATAATAATTACTTTGAAAACCGTATTCTAAGCTAAATTTTTCATTAAATCGGTGGGTTAGATCGTAACCCAAGCCAAATTCTGTAATACCATTTTTATAATTAAAGCCAATCACATCTAAATTTAAATCATAAACATAATCAGAGAAATAGGTTCTTAGATTGCCTTTGAGAGCATCGCTCCACGTAGATAAAAGGTTGAAGCTAATTACAGAATTACCAAAAACATTTTTAAAAGAATTATTTATATTAAATACATCTCTACCAAAATAAGAGCTTATTGAAAGTTGATGTCGAGTATTAAAAATATGGGTTAATTGCGCATTGATATCATAAAAATAAGCACTGTTTGGATTATCGGCAAGTTTTAAAAACAAGTGCGCATAAGAACTTCTACCTCCAATTAAAAAACTGGTTTTGTCTTTTTTTATGGGTCCATTAATAAGTATTTTGCTGCTAACCAATCCTAAACTCCCCTCGGTATGTAATGTTTTGAAATTACCTTCTTTTTGTTTAATGTTTAAAATAGACGAAACACGATTTCCGAATTTTGACGGAATCCCACCTTTATACAAGGTAAGGCTTTGGATGGCATCGGGTTGTAGTACAGAGAAAAATCCGAAAAGGTGAGAATCATTGTAAAGTGTGGCACCATCAAGAAGTACTAGGTTTTGATCTGCAGCACCACCGCGAACATTAAAACCGCCCGCGCCTTCTCCGGTGTTACTAACCCCAGGAAGTAAAATTAAAGACTTTAAAAAATCTTTTTCACCCAATACCACCGGAATAGATTCTAGGTCTTTTGCTTGTAAACTGTTTACACTCATTTGAGCTTGTTCTAATTTTGACTGACGAACATCTTGGGTAATAACAATTTCTCCTAATTCTTGAGTGTTCTCTTTTAATTCTATATTTAGATTAATCGATTGATTTAAGTTTATGTCTAGATATTTTGTTTCGAACCCTAAACAAGAAATTTCTAATTTATAATTTCCTTCGGGAAGGCTAAAGGAAAACTTTCCGTCAAAATCGGTTACATCACCTTTAGATGTATTTTCGGGCCTGATATTTACGCCCAGAATTGGCTCTTGTGTGGAAGCGCCGATGATCTTACCTGAAATTTGATAATTCTTTTGGTTGTTCTGGGCAAAACTATTAAGATGAAAAAAGAGTAGTAGTAGTGATAGGAAGACTTTCAATTTTTTAGCGTAAATATACTTCGTTTTAAGCTAAAACAAGCGTTAATACTTAGATAAAGATAAGAAATCTTTAGTAAGAAATAGGCTTGTAGTAAATCATAAAAAATGTCAAAGCGCTGACAATCAATATGTTAAATTTGTATTAAATATTAAATTGATCTATACGACTTATCAGTAAATTTGTTGTATCTTTGCACGGCAAAAATAGAAGGCGGTTTATGGTTTACATAGATAGTAAAAGTCCTTCTGAAACTTTAAGATTTGAAGAAAAAAATGATAAAATTAACCACGGTAGCTGTTTTGGGTGCTGTGTTATTTTTAAGTTTTTCAACAAAAAAAGAGGCAATCCGTTTAACGGCCTCAACCGATAATCTTCCAGATTATTATACAGTAAAATCTTCTCAAGAATTGTTAGCCCAAAGAAAAATAAATTATCCCATTTTAGGAAAGGGTTATTTAGGCTTTAAAGAAGCAGTTGCATTTAAAGAATCGGGGGGCGACTATTCGGTAATTAATCAATTTGGTTATTTAGGAAAATATCAATTTGGGTCTGGTACCTTAGAACTGGTAGGTGTTTATGATAGCCTTGGCTTCTTAAATTCGCCAGCTATGCAAGAGGCTGCATTTTATGCTAATGCCTCGCGCAACAAGTGGATTCTACGTAGAGAGATAAAAAATTATGTAGGAAAAAAGGTTAACCAAGTACTTGTAACCGAATCGGGTATTTTAGCTGCGGCTCATTTGGCTGGACCGGGGAATGTAAAAAAGTTTTTACGTTCTCAAGGTAAGAATAGTTTTTCAGATGCGTTTGGATCTAGTATTTCTTTTTATATGAAGAAGTTTGCTGGATATGATACTAGTTTTGTAGAACCCGACAGAAAAGCAAAGGTAGATTTAAAACAACTAGACGCAGACTTTACCGCTTACATTAATTAAAATGTTCTTTTTGAAATATAAAAATAGTGGGCTTTTTATGAAGGTCCACTTTTTGTTTTAACCATTCTTTTACGGGTAATGTTTTTATAAACTCTTCGCTTGTGCTGATATTGCAAGCGATACAAAGTTGAGTGTTAGGGTTTAAACCACTTAATAATTGGTCTAAAAATTTGTTGTTTCTATAGGGAGTCTCAATAAAAACTTGAGCTTGCTGATGCTCAAAAGAATGTTTTTCTAAGCGCTTTATCGCCGCTTTTTTTTTCACCTTTATCAATGGGTAAATATCCATTGAAAGCGAAATTTTGGCCGTTTAAACCACTAGCCATCATAGCTAGTAGTATGGAAGAAGGACCAACTAACGGAATTACCTGAATGTTTTTTTGGTGTGCTAGTTTAACAATTTGGGCACCTGGATCTGCTACACCTGGGCATCCTGCTTCACTCATTAGCCCCATAGGCTCGCCGCTAAGACAAGCCTCTAAAAAATAAGGTATATCTAAGGGATCTGTAAATTTATTTAAAACTTTAAAATTTAGTTTTGCTTGAGATTTATTAGGAGCAACTTGCTTAATGAATCTTCGTGCTGTTTTCTCGTTTTCGGCAATAAAATGAGTGATTTTGTTGACATGCTCAATTACTTGTGGAGATAGCACATTGATTAAATCGTCATTACCTAAGCCAGTAGGAATCAAATATAAAGCTGCCGCTGATTTTGTCATCAAGAATCCTTATTTATCTTCTTTATAATCTCATCTGTAGCCTCATCCAGTAAGGAATAAACATGCTGAAAGCCATGATCCCCGCCATAATAAGGGTCCGGTACATCAGCATTTTCATCCACAAACAATTCATTTAGAATTAAGTGTACTTTTTTCTTATCTTGATTTGTTCTTGCCAGCTTAACTATATCTTTATAATTGGAATTATCCATAACATAGATAAGATCAAACCGGTCAAAATCCTTCACTTCAAATTGTCGTCCACGCTGTTGGCTAATATCTAAATTGTGTTTTCTGGCTATAGCTATAGATCGTTTATCTGGGGCATCATTAACGTGGTAATTTGAGGTACCCGCAGAGTCTACAAAAACTTTATTAGGATCTACTTTGCTTTTAAGCAAGCCCTCGGCTAAAGGTGACCTACATATATTTCCTAAGCAAACCATTAAAACCCGCATCATCTTATATTGTTAATCGTTTATCAAGCTCTTCTACAAATTTCTTAAATTGTTTATCTGTAGTCGATAAATTATTTACCGTTTTACACGCATGAAGTACGGTGGCGTGATCGCGCTTACCAATTTGCGAGCCTATACTAGCTAAACTCGCTTTGGTTAACTTTTTTGCAAAAAACATGGCCAATTGTCTAGCTTGTACAATATGTCTTTTTCTTGTTTTTGATTGTAAAGTCGCTACATCCATCTGAAAGTAATCACTTACCACTTTTTGTATGTAATCTATAGAAAGCTCTTTTTTGGTGTGTTTAACGTAATTTTCAACAATTTTACGTGCTAAATCTATGGTGATTTCTTTTTTGTTAAAAGAAGAATGAGCAATTAATGAAATGATAGCTCCTTCTAATTCACGAATATTGGTTTGTATATTGTTGGCTAAATATTCAATTATATCCTGAGGCATTTCTACACCATCACGATACAGTTTGTTTTCAATTATTTTTACACGAGTTACAAAATCTGGATTTTGTAATTCCGCCGAAAGGCCCCACTTAAAACGCGATAATAAACGTTGTTCAATATCTTGCATATCTACCGGTGCTTTATCACTGGTTAGAATTACTTGCTTTCCATTTTGATGTAGATGGTTGAATATATGGAAAAATACATCCTGTGTTCCAGATTTTCCCGATAGTAATTGAATATCATCTACAATAAGAACATCTATAATCTGGTAAAAATGGATAAAATCATTTCTGTTGTTTTTACGAACAGATTCTATGTGTTGTTGGGTAAATTTTTCGGCAGAAATATATAGTACCGTTTTTTCAGGATATTTTTCTTTTACCTCTACACCTATAGCATGGGCTAAGTGCGTTTTGCCCAAACCTACACCACCAAATATTAAAAGGGGGTTAAAAGAGGTGCCTCCAGGTTTGTTTGAAACCGCCATTCCAGCATTTCTAGCCAGGCGATTAGATTCTCCTTCTAAAAAATTCTCAAAACTATAATTGGCGTTGAGCTGCGAATCTATTTTAAGATTACGAATACCCGGAATGATGAAAGGGTTTTTAAGCTCTGGCTTTTTACTCTTTGTGGGCCGATCTATTTCTTGTGGAGAAACAGTTGAACGCTGAGTACTAGGAATCTTCTCGGTAAACGGACTTTTATTGCCGTAAGTATTCTCCATTTTGATAACATAGACCAGTTTAGCCTGCTTACCTAATTCTTTTGTTAGAGATACTTTTAAAATATTTACATAGTGCTCTTCTAACCATTCATAAAAAAACTTAGAGGGTACCTGTATGCTCAAGGCATTATCTGTTAATTTGATTGCTTTTATCGGCTCAAACCATGTTTTGTATGCTTGAGGTGTAATGTTGTCTTGTATAAAAGCCAAGCAATTATTCCAAACTGATTGCGCAGTTTTACCCATTCTTGTTATTTTTATTTTAGGTTAGTACTTAAATTAATGCTAATAAGTAAATTACAGGAAAACCCCTTTTACTTATTTTGGGAAAACAAATATGTGAACAAAAAAGCTAATAAAAAAACCATAATGCTATTGAATATTTGGTTTTTTTTCGCCATACTTAAAAAGAGAAATGATAAACAAATTTATTACTATTGTATTTTATGAAAAAATCATTAAGCAGCTTCAAAGTACGCTACGCTGAAACCGATCAGATGGGGGTGGTGCATCACGCTAATTACGCATTATACTTGGAGGCAGCGCGATTAGACTGGTTAAATCAATTTGGTATTTCTTATAAGAAAATGGAAGAGGAGGGCATATTTTTGCCCGTTTATGAATTGTCTTCAAAGTATATAAAATCTGCCTTTTTTGATGATGAAATTACGGTAGAAACAAGTTTACGCGAGAAGCCAGGGGTAAAGATTATTTTTGACTATGTTATATATAATAATCTTCAAGAAATTATTCATGAAGCAAATATAACCTTGGTCTTTATGGATGCTAAATCCAAACGCCCCATAAAGTGTCCAGACGCTATTTTAAAAGCTATGGGATTTTAAATTTTATTCGTTTATTTTTTTGATTTTAACACCATAAACCTTGTTGAATTTTTCAAACACCTTTTCACTCTCCGTTTTTCTTACACTAAAAGTAATTTTACATGCAATAAGAAACTCTTGGGTAAGCGGTTCAATTTGCTCTTCTTTTAAAATGCGCATAACTTGGTTCATTAAAGGATAGTCAAAATTAATTTGAAAGGTAGTTTTTATAGTTTTCTTTATAATAATTGAAGCTTCCAGAGCCATTTGCGCACTTGTTTTATACGCACTAATCAATCCGCCTACTCCTAATTTGGTGCCTCCAAAATAACGTACAACAACAACTAATACCTGGGTGACATTAAAAGCTTGTAATTGCCCGTAAATTGGCATACCTGCCGAGTTATTTGGTTCTCCATCGTCGTTAGCCCGGTAATTTTCGTAGCGGGTACCAAGTTGCCAAGCATAACACCAATGACGAGCTTTATGATGTCGGGTTTTTAAATCGGTTAAGATTTCTTGAATTTGCGCTTCATTTTGTACAGGGAAAGCATAACCGTAAAATTTACTTCCTTTCTCTTTATATAAGGTTTCTTTTCCGGGCTCAAGCAAAGTTAGGTAAGCGTCTTCTTTCAAATCTATTGGGTTGTAAGGGTGATTAAAATTAAACTAATTATAGCCAAAAGAATTCCCCACCAGTTTTTACGGATGAGTTTCTCTTTAAAAAAGATGATACCTATTAGTGTTGATAAAAGCACAATGCTAACGTTGTTCACAATAAATACCATTGAAGCGTCTTTAAAACTTCTTAAAGCGAGGACAAAAAAGTACACCGAAAAATAATTGGGAATCCCCAGTGCAATGCCGCCTAACAAGTCTTTAGTTTTAAAAGGAATGGCTTTTCTTTTGTATTGTATTGTTCCAGCAATACTACCTATTATCGCTGCAAAGAAAAATATACTCATCGAGAATAGGGCAACATCACTATTGGCTACTTGATGCTCTTCTACAAATTTTATAAGGGTTTCAATTATTCCACTTCCAAAGAAAACCCCTAGGGGAAATAGTAGGGTTTTTAACCTTATATTTTTTAACTTATTTGACTTTAAAGCACTAAAATATACCGCAATTAGAGCAGTAATAATACCTATAATCTTCAGGAAGTTTAAAGATTCTTGATAGTAAACAATAACAAATACTACTGGAATCGCTAGACTCATCTTGCTAGCCACAGAAACGGCAGATAAACCGCTTATACGTGTAGTTTCTGCCATAAGTTTAAAAACGCTTATGAATAAGACTCCAAGTAACAGCGCGCTTAAAAAGAAGGATTGTTGTAACCAGTCTGTTACCTTAAAATCTCTTTCTAATAAAAGATAACCCGCAAAAAATGCGGTATAATAATTTATCACAATAGCGTATAGCGTATTGATATTGAATTTACCAAGAAGTTTAAAAACGGTATAAATTAAACTTGAACTTATAATACTTAAAAGCAAATAGATCAAAATAAGTCGGCTTTTATATTGAATAACTCGGTAACATCTTCTTTTTTTCTATCCAATAACCAGGTTTGGTAACCTAGTTGCTGTGCTGTAGCGATATTCCGGGGTAAATCGTCAATAAATAAAGCTTCGTTTGGATTAATTTGATGCTTTTGCTGTATATGTAAAAAAATATCTTTATTAGGTTTACGCATATTTATAAGATGGGAAAGGTAAAATCCGTGGAAACAGTTTTTAAAGTCAGTGTAATTTGGTACATTATTTCTAATAAAATCCATATGAAGTTCATTGGTGTTACTAAGCAAGATTAACTCAAATTGATTATCGTTATGTAAGGCTTGAATAAACCGAAGACGCTTATTTGGTAGATCTTGTAAAATTTGGTTCCAGGCCGTTTTAAAGAGAGAAGGCGTTAGGTCTTTAAAACTACGCAAATAGAAATCTGTGAACGCTTTGGTAGTTATTTTCCCAGTTTCGTATAACTGATCAAAGTGATTTATTTCGCTAAGACTAGCTTTGCAAGCATATTGGCTTAAAGCATTATGGGTAGCAATTTTGTTTAGGTTGATGAAAACGTCACCAAAGTCAAATACAATATGCTTAATCATTCACATATAATTTTATAAGGTTATCTGCCAATTCAAATTCTTTCTTTAGATTACCTTTCACTTTTGGCGCAACAATACCAGATTCAAATTTTTTGGCTCCAATAATTTCATAAGCTTCATCCCAAAGATTACTAGCTATAAACGAATTGATCGTTCTTGTGCCTCCTTCGACAATTAAAGATTGTATGTTATTAGCGTATAGTACTTTGGTAATTTGCTCGGGAACATTTTTTTTAAAGTCAATTTTAAAATATTCAATATGTTTTTGTGGATTAGCTTTTTTAGGTTCTTCGGTAAAAACCAAAACTTTTTGATTGTCTTTAAAAATAGCCGAATTCAAATCTACTTTAAGTTTGGCATCAATTAAAACTTTAATTGGGTGTTCGCCATACCACAACCGTGTAGATAAGCTAGGGTTGTCTTTTAAAGCGGTATTTGTTCCCACCAAGATAGCCTGTTCTCTTGCTCTTAAACGGTGAGCCCATTGTTTGCTAAAAGCATTGCTAATCCATACAGGTTCTTTTTGATACTGATTTTCTGGCGCTATAAAATTATCTTTTGATCGTGCAAATTTTATAATTATGTAGGGGCGTTGCTTCTGTTGAAAGGTAAAAAACCTTTTATTAAGCTCTTGACAATCTTTTTCTAAAACGCCAACGGTAACATTACAACCCGCTTCCATAAGTTTTTTTATACCATTACCAGCTACTTTAGCGAAAGGATCAACAGTACCTATTACTACATCTTTAATGCCTTTAGCGATAATTAAATCGCTGCAAGGAGGTGTCTTACCAAAGTGACTACAAGGCTCAAGACTTACGTAAATAGTCGATTTGGAGAGTAATTCTTCATTCTTAACTTGATGTATTGCCCGCACTTCTGCGTGAGCATCACCAGCTTTTTGATGCCAACCTTCTCCAATTATTTTTCCTTCGTGTACCACTACACTTCCTACCATTGGGTTTGGATAGGTTTTACCTATGCCATTTTTTGCCAGTTGTATGCAGCGTTTTATATATTTTTCGTGTACTTTCACGGTCTAAAATTACTAAGTTTTTTTGGAATGAGCTCAATAAAAATAAGAAGGATACAGGAATGTGATAATGAGGTTATGGCTCAAATTATTCGAAATTGTTTAAAAGAAAATAAAGCTGATTTGCCGGGTACTGCTTTCGCGGATAAAAGCCTAGATGCTTTATATGATTTTTACCAAGATTCAAATTCTCGCTATTTTGTAGCCACCAAGGGTAAAAATGTTGTGGGAGGTGCCGGAATCGCTCCTTTACCCAATACAATTGACGTGTGTGAACTTCAAAAAATGTACATTAGTAAAACTATGCGAAGGCAAGGTGCTGCAAAAATGTTAATTGAGACCTGTTTATCATTTGCTAAAAATGCTCCTTTTAAACAATGTTATATAGAAACCATGCCGCAAATGCTACCTGCCCAAAACTTGTACAGGCAATACGGCTTTGACTTTATAGACCAAGCGATGGGTGCAACCGGGCATCACGCATGTACGGTTTATATGCTTAAAGAATTATAAAATATGCAATTGAATAAGTACAAAAATTATTTTTTTAATCAGCTAAAAACTATTTATCCTGAAACTGAAATTTCGAGTTTTTGGAGCTGGTTAACCGAATTCTATTTGAACAAAACAAGAATAGAACTTGCTTTAAATCCGCATCAGCTAACAGATGAAATGAAACAAAATTTTGATGATGCTTTAAACCGACTCAAAATTCAAGAACCTATACAGCACATTCTTGGTGAAACATATTTTATGGATTATCCTTTTTCTGTTTCGCAGGAAGTGCTCATACCACGACCAGAAACCGAAGACCTAGTGCGATGGATTATAGAAGATTATAGAGAAGTTGACGGACATATATTAGACATTGGTACGGGTAGTGGCTGCATTGCTATTGCACTAGATCTTGGTATGTTTAATGCTCGAGTAACGGCTTTAGACGTCTCTGAGAAAGCTTTAAAGATTGCTGCAGAAAATGCAAAAAGGAATCGTGCTAAGGTAAATTTTATTAAACAAGATATATTGTCGACTCAAGTGTTAAATCAAAATTACCAGGTTATCGTATCCAATCCGCCCTATGTTCGGGAACTAGAAAAGTCACAAATGCAGAAAAATGTATTGAATTATGAACCTGATTTAGCCCTATTTGTAACCGACGATTCTCCGCTTTTATTTTATGATAAAATAGGTCGATTAGCCTTTAGGCATCTTGAGAAAAACGGTAGCTTATATTTTGAGATTAATCAATATCTAGCAAAAGAGATGCTAGATTTACTCCGTAAAATCGGATTTAAAGACGTGGAATTACGAAAAGACCTTTATGGAAATGACCGAATGATAAAAGCAAGTTTATGATTAAAAATTATAGTTCAAATAAGCTTAAAAGTATTGCTGTATTTTGTGGTAGCAATACAGGAAGTAATGAAAAAATAATAAAACAAAGCTATGCGCTCGGGGTTCATCTCGCACAACACGATATTAAGTTGGTATTTGGGGGCAGCAAACTAGGATTAATGGGACAAGTAGCAAATGGAGCACTTGTTCATGGCGGTTTGGTGTATGGGGTAATTCCCCAATTTCTTAAAAGCAAAGAGATAGTTCATACCCAACTTACCAATCTTGTTACCACAAAAGATATGCATGAAAGAAAGTTGAAAATGCAAGAAATGAGTGATGGTTTTATTATGCTTCCTGGCGGGTTTGGTACCTTAGAAGAGTTTTTCGAAATTTTAACTTGGGCACAATTGGGTTTACATCAAAAACCAATAGGTATCTTGAATTCCGAAGGATATTTTGATGATCTCTTGAAAATGATAAAAGCTATGGTTGAATCTGGGTTTTTGAAACAAGAGAACTTAAATTTAATAGTTGTCTCAAAAAATGAATCATCATTATTAGAAAAGATGCACCTTTTTGTACCACCCAATAAACCCAAATGGATCACTAAGAACCAAACTTAAACCTATATAAATGAATAATACAAAAGAACAAAAATTAGAGGCTTTTGGCCGTTTATTAGATATTATGGATGACTTGCGAGAGCAATGTCCTTGGGATAAAAAGCAAACTTTAGAGAGTCTAAGACATTTAACTATTGAGGAGGTTTATGAGCTAGGAGATGCAATTTTAGATAATAATTTAGACGAGCTAAAAAAAGAATTAGGAGATGTTTTACTACACATTGTTTTTTATGCTAAAATAGGAAGTGAAAAAAACAGCTTTGATATTGCCGATGTAGCTCATGCTATATCAGATAAACTGGTAGCGCGTCATCCTCATATTTATGGAGATGTAAAGGTTAAAAACGAAGAAGAGGTCAAACAAAATTGGGAGAAACTTAAGTTAAAAGAGGGGAATAAAAGTGTGCTTTCTGGGGTTCCTAAAACATTGCCCGCAATGGTCAAAGCAAATCGTATTCAAGATAAAGTAGCTGGAGTGGGATTTGACTGGGAAACGCCTGAACAAGTTTTTGAAAAAGTAAAAGAAGAATTACAAGAATTAGAGGATGCAAAAAATAACAAGTCGCAGAAGGAGATAGAAAATGAACTTGGCGATGTTTTTTTCTCTTTAGTGAACTATGCTCGTTTTTTGAACGTAAATCCAGAAAATGCACTAGAGAGAACCAATAAAAAGTTTATCAAACGCTTTGGTTATATAGAAGATAAGGCAAAAGAAAATAAAAAAAGTCTACATCAAATGAGCTTAGACGAAATGGATGTATTTTGGGAAGAAGCTAAACAAAATGACTAAAAGCTACTCAAACTAGGAATTAAACGATTGTTTGTTTATTTTCATCTATCTTTAAGAATAATTTTACTACAAATGAGAGAGAATTTTGTTTTATTAATATTGTTTTTAGGTTGCTTTAGCCTTTTAGCGCAACACGATCAAGATTTAGAAATTTGCAAGGCAGAAAGGTTAGCTGCAAAAAAGCATATAAATTTTAAAGCTAGTGGAAATACTGGTAACTACGATATTAATTACCATATGCTAGATTTAGATCTAGATCCCAATGTTTCTTATATCTCGGGCGAAATTACCACCCAGCTAACCGCTACTTCAAATACAATGCAAATTATATTTGATTTAGCAGCAAATATGCAGGTGAACGCGGTAAACCTTACTAACGGGGCTTCTTTAAGTTTTTCTAGAGTGGGAGATGAATTAGTTGTTCAACTTCCCAATTTACTTATGGCGGGTCAAAGTATAAGTTTGACAGTCGATTATGAAGGTAACCCCATAAGTTCGGGTTTTGGTTCTTTTGCTCAAACTACCCATAATAATCGAGGTATAATATGGACGCTATCAGAACCATATGGTGCTAAAGCTTGGTGGCCTTGTAAACAAGATTTAAACGATAAAATAGACAGTATAGATGTTTACCTTAATGTGCCTAAATTTAATACTTTTAATGAAGAAAATATTGCTGTAACCAATGGGGTAGAGCAAACTAGTGTAGTTAATAACGGTATAAAAACAACACATTTTAAACATAAATACCCTATCCCAGCCTATCTAATAGCTGTAGCGGTAACCAATTATAGCACTATTTCAAATAGCTATAGCCATAACGGAATTACTTTTCCGTTAACAGATTATGTATATCCAGAAAATTTGGCTTCTGCCACTGTAGAGTTACAGCAGACGCCTCTTATTATGGATTTATTTTCGAATAAGTTTGGAAGCTATCCTTTTTCAAACGAAAATTATGGGCACGCACAATTTGGGTGGGGAGGTGGCATGGAACATACCACCATATCTTTTATGGGGAATTTTAGCCGTAGATTAATAGCCCATGAACTGGCTCACCAATGGTTTGGAAACCAAATAACTTGTGGCAGTTGGCAAGATATATGGCTAAATGAAGGCTTCGCAACCTACTTGTCAGGCATGGTTATAGAAGATTTTGATGGAAGCACAGATTTTAATAATTGGAAATTTTCAAAAGTCAATCAAATTACAAGTGCCCCAGATGGTAGCGTTTATATACCGGCACAAGACACCCTAAGTGTTAATCGGGTTTTTAGCAGTAGGTTAAGTTATGGTAAAGGCGCAATGGTATTACATATGCTTAGAAAGAAATTAGGTGATACCGATTTTTTTGGCGCGTTAAATGCTTATTTAAATGATCCAAATTTACAATATAACTACGCTAAAACCGATGATTTTAAACAAGTTGTAGCGCAATTCACAGGTCAAAATTTAACCGAGTTTTTTAATGATTGGGTTTATGGAGAGGGGTATCCTAGCTTTAGCATAAATGCCACTCAAAGTGCTAATCAAGTACAACTTAGCCTAAGTCAGTCGCAAAGCCATAGCAGTGTTAGTTTTTTTGAAGCACAAGTTCCTATACGTTTTAAAGGGAGTAATAACCAGGTACTAGATGTGGTAGCAGATCATCAACAAAATAATCAATTGTTTACATTTAATGTTCCTTTTACAGTTACTCAAATTGAAATAAACCCAGAGTTTGATTTAATCGCAAAAAATAATACCTCAAATCTAGCAATAAACAAAGTAAAGAAAGAAGAAGTAAAGGTTTTTCCCAACCCGGTAAAAGAAATTTTATATGTTACAAATCCGCAAAAGCTTAAAGAATTAAAGCTGTATGATTTGTCGGGTAGAGTTTTAATGACAGCATCATCAAACGCTGTAGATGTAAAACATTTACCAATTGGGGTATATATTCTTCAAGTTCATTTAAAAACAGGTGAGGTTATACAGGAGCAAATTCGTAAAGAATAACTGCTATTATTTACCATGCAGTTCTATTAGTAATTCGGGATTCATAACATGTTTACCATCAAAAGCGTGAATACTTAATCTTTTACCGAATAGCGCTCTGGCTTTTTGTAATTGTAAATTGAGTTTTTCTTGGGTAAGGTATGCGTCTTGCTTGCCATAAATCAAGAAAACTTTTGTCTCTGAACTAAGGTGGGAAAACGCTTTAAAATCAAGTTCTGATGGTATGCTCCCTGAATGAATAAAAATTTGCTTCGGATTTAATTTTCGTTTAGCTATCCAACGCAGCGCTATAGAAACCCCTTGAGAATATCCTAAAATATTTAAAGGCAAATTGCTTTCTTTTTTTTCAACACTATGAACGGCATCTAAATACTGAAATAAATTTTCTAATTCTAGCCAAGTATTTTCTTTGGTGAGCCAACTGGCACCAACATGTTTAAAGTCTGATTTTTGATAATATTTTGAAGGAGCCTGCGGAACAATAAAATAATTCTTTTGCTGGTCAAACGATTTGAAGTAACGAGCAAAATATTTGCTGAGGTAGCCCATGCCGTGGAAGCAATACCAAAGCTGCTCAGTCTGAGGTCCTAAAAGATTGAGGGTAGAATAGGTGTTGGTATGTTGGTAAGAAACTTCTTTTTCGAGACTACTCATATCTTATGCATTTTGTATTTTTACCCTTTCAAAATGCGAATTAAACGTATTTTAATTACATAAAAAAATGAAAAAAGATACAACAAAGTTATTGGCAGAATTAAATGCTCGATGCGAAAACACTTTGATGGAAACACTAAAAATTGTTTACACGGCAATTGGAGATGATTTTTTAGAAGCCGAAATGCCTGTAAATTCAAAGGTTTATCAACCTGACGGTGTCTTACACGGTGGGGCAATGGTAGCTTTAGCCGAAAGTGTAGGAAGTGCAGCCAGTATGATTTTCCTAGATAAGGAAAATTATTATATACGCGGGATAGAAATTTCGGCCAATCATGTTAAAAGTATGCGTGAAGGGGTTGTCAAAGCTAATGCTAAGTTCTTACATAAAGGACGCACCACTCAAGTTTGGGATATAAAATTAACCAATGAGAACGGTCAATTGATTTCGGCAGTTAAGCTAACAACACTAGCGATTCCTAAAAATTAGTTTATGGAAAGTGATCTTTTTTTTAATGCTATAACCGAGCATTTAAAGTTTCAAAAGCCTTTGGTTGTATACCGAAAACCAGGCCAGTCTATAGTGACCGCCCAATTGCAACAAAAGGTACCACAGCAAACTTTTAAGCAGCATCAACAAGAAGGTTTTGTCTTTGCACCATTTTATAGTGATGAAATGAGCTATTTTTTTTCAACTAGTGATGCCGAAATTTTGAAGTTAGCTAGTTTTGATAAATCTTCATTAGATTATGCAGAGCCTACAATATTGCCAGTAGAACAAGAAATTTTGTTTCAAAAACGGCAACATATAAAGCTTATTTCTGCAGCGATTGATAAAATTAAGCAGGGCGGTTGTCAAAAAATTGTAGTTTCTCGAATCGCAAAATATGCGGCTCAAGATGATGCAATTACCTATTTTAAACGTTTGCTGTATAAGTACGATTCAGCCTTTGCGTATATGTGGTACCACCCCGACGAAGGGGTATGGTTAGGAGCTACTCCTGAAGTTTTAGTTAGAACGCAAAGAAATAAATTAAAAACAATGGCATTGGCTGGAACTCAGAGTGCCAATGAAAATCAAACAACTTTTGTATGGGGAGAAAAGGAGAAAAAAGAACAAGCTTTTGTTACTTCTTTTATAAAAGATAACTTAAACGCCATCAATGGAGTTGATCAAATTGAAATTTCAAGTCTAAAAACCCAGATTGCGGGAAAAGTTGCGCATTTAAAAAATGATATTAGTGCTAGGTTTAAACCAGAAAAATTAAAAGAAATTATAAAACAATTACATCCTACACCTGCGGTTTGTGGAACACCAAAAGATGAAGCTAGTTGTTTCTTAGCCGAAAACGAAAATTATAAACGCACTTATTATTCAGGATATTTAGGGGAAATAAATAAATCGGTTACCCAAGACCGCAATCCGCGAAAGCGCAATGTAGAAAATTCAGCTTTTAGAAGCTTGAGTAAAGAAACTGATTTATATGTGAATTTACGTTGTATGAAATTAAATGAGGGTTATGTTCATCTGTTTTTAGGAGGAGGAATCACTGAAGAATCAGATCCAGAAAAGGAGTGGGAAGAAACTTTAAAAAAAGCCAGTACTTTAGCTTCTATTTTATAGTAAGCTTTACAATTATTAACCTTTGGTATGGGGTATTTTACTAATTTTGAAATAAAATTTAATCTATGCAAATTTCGAGCATTCCATTAGCTCAATCGGTTGTCTTGTTATGCTTGTCAAAGGGTATTAATCATATTGTGATTTCTCCCGGTTCAAGAAATGCCCCGCTTACTATAAGTTTTTCGAATCACCCTGAAATTAAAGCTTTTAGTATAGTAGATGAAAGATCTGCTGCTTTTGTGGCCCTGGGGATGGCGCAGCAATTAAATAAGCCTGTTGGGTTATTGTGCACCTCTGGTAGTGCTTTACTAAATTACTATCCTGCTATTGCAGAAGCTTTTTACAGCGACGTACCTTTAGTAGTGATTTCTGCAGACAGACCCGTAGAGCGTATAGATATTGGCGATGGGCAAACCATTAGACAAAAAAATGTCTTTAGCAATCACATTTTATACGAAGCCAATTTACATTCTGAAGTGGTTACAGATGTGTACCCGAACGATGAGAAAATTCAGCAAAAATTTGGGGAGGCTAAGTTGCATAATCAGCGTGAAATTAATTTAGCCTTAAATACGGCTATCGAGAAGAACGGACCGGTTCATATCAATGTTCCATTTTATGAACCACTGTATGGCCTGGTAGATCAACCTACAGTCGCTCCTTTGCTTATTGAACCCAACTTAGCTAGTAAAAAGTTAGAGATGCAGGAGGTGAAACCTTTTGCAGATAAATGGAGCAAAGCCAAGCGTAAACTAATAATTGTTGGCGTTTTACCGCCTAATAGTATTGAGGAGCAATATTTAGAAATTCTGGCAGAAGATCCGTCGGTGCTAATTTTTACCGAAACCACATCAAACTTGCACCATCCAAATTTAATCTCTCGTATAGATAAGCTAATTGCACCACTTGAAAATATACCTGATCCAGCTGAGGCTTTTAAAAAATTACAACCAGAAATTATCATTAGTTTAGGTGGGCTTATTATTTCAAAGAAAGTAAAAGCGTTTTTGAGGAACTATCAACCTAAAGAGCATTGGCATGTGGGTACCAACCAAGCCTTGAATACCTATTTTTGTTTGAATAAACATTTTGATGTGACCATAAATCATTTTTTCAATGTTTTTTTTCCAATGATTAAAGAGGTAGATAGTGATTATCAAGCATTTTGGATAAATAAAAAAAATCAAAGAGATGCACATCATCAAGAGTATATGAAAAATTTACCTTTTTCAGATTTAAAAGCTTTTGAGTATTTGGTGCAAAATTTACCCGAAAAACAGTTGGTTCATTTTTCTAATAGCAGTATAATTCGATACGCCCAACTCTTTAAATTTAAACCTAATCAATATATTTATTGTAATCGGGGAACAAGCGGTATTGATGGAAGTAGCTCTACGGCAATTGGCGCCGCTATTGTTAGTGATTATCCTACCACTCTAGTCACAGGTGATTTAAGTTTCTTTTATGATTCTAATGCTTTGTGGAATAATTATATTCCGCATAATTTTAAAATTATTTTAATCAATAACGGGGGAGGCGGAATTTTTAAAATTTTACCTGGAGCACAAGAGAATCCTACGTTTGAAACATATTTTGAAACCAAACATCAATTAAATGCATCTCACCTCTGTAAAATGTATGGTTTTGAGTACCATTGCGTACACCAAGAAACCACATTGGCAGACTGCTTGTTTAATGTTTTTCAACAAAATGATAAACCCCAATTGGTGGAAATTTTTACAGGAAATGAGCCCAATGATGTTTTGTTAAAAAATTATTTTAAATACAAAACGAAAAATTAGAATAAAACTTGATTAAAAAGAAAATTAAATTTATCTTGAGCATTATATTAAAATACTAACAAATAAGATTATGAGTAAATTTGATGAAAAAATGGGTGATTACATCAAGCACCTAGACGAAATAGAAGGTAATCACGATATCGATCTATTACGCAAAGTGGCAAAGGGTTTAGGACCATCTATTTATAATAGAGATGCCTCGACAGTTTCAGGATCAGACGACAAAGAATTACAAACCGTTAAAAATAACTTTTTAATCAAAAAGTTAGGTTTGCCCGAATCTGATGATTTGATGGATGCTATACACAAGGTTATTGATCTCTACGGACGTTCAAAACCTAATAAATATAGAGCTGTTGTATACTACTTGTTAACGAAACATTTTAACAAAGAATCTATTTACAATTAATTTTGTTTAAATTACAGAAGAACAAAAAGAACCTTTTTTAGGTTCTTTTTTTGTTTAATGAAATTTACCATAATCATTATGCGTACATTTGCATAAAATTTATAGCTATGCTTGCAATTGGGCAAACTCACAAACTTATTATAGATCGCGATACCCCTCCTGGGCTTTTTTTAAGAGATGATTCTGGATTAAAAGAAAACGAAATATTACTTCCTAACAAATATAAGCCAGAAGATTTTGAAATTGGTGATGAAATAGAGGTTTTTGTTTATTTAGATCACGAAGAGAGACCAGTAGCAACTACTTTGAAGCCTTATGTCGCCTTGGACGAATTCGCTTATTTAAAATGTGTAGAGGTGAATAAACTAGGAGCTTTTCTCGAATGGGGATTAGAAAAACATTTATTTGTTCCTTTTAAAGAGCAAGCCTATCCTATGAAGGAAGGAGATTGGTATCTTATTTTTTGTTACTTAGATGAAACTTCAGAAAGGTTGGTTGCTTCAAGTAAAGTATTACATTTTTTAGATAATTCATCTTTAAGTGTGGCTCCATTTGAGCAGGTAGAATTGTGGGTAGCCAATAAAACGGAATTAGGGTTTAATGTAATTGTAAACGACTTACACCAAGGTTTGGTTTATCATGATGATGTTTTCCAAGATTTAAAAACCGGAGATAAACTTAAAGGTTGGGTTAAAAAAACAAGGAAAGACAATAAAATTGATATTGTACTTAAGCGACCAGGTTATAGAAGCATAGAGCCTAATGCCGATAAGATTATACACGAATTACAGCTTCAAAACGGTTTCTTGCCTTTGCATGATAAATCAGAACCTGAGCAAATAAAAAAGCTTTTGGCTATGAGTAAAAAAAGCTTTAAACGCGCCATAGGTACGCTTTATAAAAAAAGAATGATAGAAATAAAGCCAGAAGGGATTTATCTTATAGAGAATTAAGCCATCGGCGTAAATCTTCATTAGTTTTTTTTATAAAATTCGGAGCGTCGAATCGGTAACCAATAACTACAGAAAAGTAGCGTACCGCATCGTCAACTTTGGCGTGTGAATTACTTGATTGATTTTGAACTTGGTTATAAGCCCGAATGCCCGAATAAAAGGAATCTGTCGTATACCCCAAACTTAAATCTAAGGTACTGGTGGTTAGTAGATGCGTAGAACTATTTTTATTTTCATTAGTGTGGAAGGCCCCAAGGCCAATCGATAAACCACCTGCAACTAAAAAGTGTTCGTTGATTACCCAATTGTAGTAATAAGCTGGGTTAATAGCTAGTGTATAAAAATTGGCATTTTCTACTTGATCTAAAACCCGAATTTTACGTAGAGCGGTAAAAGCATAAGAAACAGCCGGAATAAAACTACCAGCACTAATCAATTGTCTTTGATTTTCAAAATTTTTAGCCCTGAAAGAAAAATTCGGATTAAAATTAAATCCGGTTTTACCTGTTATTTTAAGCGAATTGGCGCTTGGTAAATGTGTAGTAGAATAGTCTACAGCCCGTACTTTAAAACCATTTTGCTTATAGAAATCAATCTCTTGAATCCACGGTCCTGGGTATAAATTTAAAGAAAAGGCAAAGATTTGTCCATCCTCCCTTTCTCGGTTACTATTAAATATTTCTGGTGCGAAGCCAAAACTAAATGCTAATAAATCATAGTTAAAAGATAGGCCTAAGGTTGTTTTTCTATTCGGTATTACTTCTATATTGGTTTTTAAATTTTCATTATATAAAGAAAATTCATTACTCGTATTAATAATGTTTGACCTGATCAAAACCTTATCTGGAAACTCTCTAAAATAAGTCTTTTTTTCTAGGCTGTCTTGTGCATGAGCCAGAGCTAACTGGAGAAATAAAAAAATTAAAATGTAGAAAAAATTAGGTTTTACCATAATTAATTTAGGTAAAAATTGAAGTTTCTACCTCTTGTATTTGGGCTGCCCAAGTAATTTCCTCTATAAAAGCGACCATAAGGATTTCGAATAAAAGGTCTACTCATATCTTCGTAAGCCTCATTTTTAATACCTCCATCTCTGGTTTTTCTAGGATCTGTGTCTACACTAAACTCAGTTTGACGTTTAAAATTGCCTCGTGAGTCATAATAGACTTCAACCCTTTGTTTAATTTGCTGTAATTGTCTAGTGGGTAGTTGCATAGAATAGTTTGCCTTATTTTTCTTGTAGTGTTTTTCTTCAGCTAAAGCAAGCATATCAATCTTTTTAAAAGTAGAAAATTTGTGAATCTCTACTGGAGGTAAAATAAAATTACGTTCTCTAGATTCTATAGCACCTAGAAAAGTACCTAACGCAATGCTATGGTCTTTCAAGCGCAAGGGTAATTCTAAGTTGTAATTTGTCTGCGGGAACTTCTGTGCGTGGTTTAGCTCTTGCGCATTTACAAACGTAGCAATTGATATAAAAAGAAGTAATAAAATTTTTTTCATAATCAGCTTTTCGCGGAGTAATTTATGAGCAAAAACTATGCTAAAGATATTAATTATAGAACAACTATACCTATTAATTGGCTATTTTTGCTTGGCAATCTAGTTTAAATAGAATTGTTGTTACCTTAAAGGTTTTTGTAAATTGCAGTTAAATTAAATAAAAGTGAATCCTTTAAAAATATAAATATGAGTAAAATAAATTGGCAGACCGCAAAATCATACGAAGATATAACCTATAAGAAATATAATGGTGTAGCTAGAATTGCATTTAACCGACCTGAGGTTAGAAATGCGTTTAGACCCAAAACTACATCAGAACTTTTAGACGCATTTCACGATGCACAAGAAGATACGAGTATTGGTGTAGTTTTATTGTCTGCAGAAGGACCTTCGCCTAAAGATGGTGTGTATAGCTTTTGTAGTGGGGGAGATCAAAAAGCACGGGGGCATCAAGGTTATGTTGGTGAAGATGGTTATCATAGATTAAATATTCTTGAAGTACAACGTCTTATTCGATTTATGCCAAAAGCAGTGATTTGTGTAGTACCCGGATGGGCTGTAGGAGGCGGACATAGTTTACATGTGGTATGTGATATGACTTTAGCGAGTAAAGAACACGCAATTTTCAAACAAACAGACGCAGATGTAACCAGTTTTGACGCAGGTTATGGTTCAGCTTACTTAGCCAAAATGGTAGGACAAAAAAAAGCACGCGAAATATTTTTTCTAGGCCGTAATTATTCGGCTCAAGAAGCCTACGAAATGGGAATGGTAAATGCTGTGGTACCCCACGATGAATTAGAAGATACCGCCTATGAGTGGGCCCAAGAAATACTAGCCAAAAGTCCGACCTCCATTAAAATGTTGAAATTTGCTATGAATTTAACCGATGATGGAATGGTAGGCCAACAGGTTTTCGCTGGTGAAGCGACACGATTAGCTTATATGACAGATGAAGCCAAAGAAGGAAGAGATGCTTTTCTAGAAAAAAGAAAACCAAACTTTGATAAAAAGTGGTTGCCATAAAAAATGAAAGATTTTGTAAATAATTCCGTCAAGCTAAATGATTTACCAGATTTTGAATCGGTTCATCTAAAAATTAGTGAAAAAAAATATTTTAAAAAGATGCTCATGCAATGGGCCATCTTTTGTATTGTTTACAGCTTAATTTTATTAGCGCTTATGAATGCTAAATGGGGTATTCCTATTTGGATTTTCAAGCTAAGCAGTTTTTTTGCTTTTAGCATTGTTTTAATAGGCGTCTTTTTAAGTTTTAAACGCTATAAGAGCATAGGTTATGCTTTAAGACAGAAAGATGTGATTTTTCAACGGGGTTGGTTAATAAAAAAAACAACTGTCATTCCCTTTAACCGCATACAACACGTGGCTTCAAAACAAAGTTTTTTAGATAAAAAATTGGGGCTGGCTGTACTAAGAATATATACCGCTGGTGGTTCAGGTAGTGATATTAGTATTGTAGGTCTTTTACCTAAAGAGGCCTTAAAAATTAAAGAATTTATAATTCAGTTAATCGATGCCGAAGAAAGAACAGAATAAGCTCTTTGCTATACCACAGAATCAAAATAAACTGGGTATTTTGTTTATTTTTCTTTATTCTTTATATAAAATTACTCGGGGACTTATAGCCATTTTTCTCTATAGTGCGCTCACCCAAAAGCTTAGTAATTACTGGTTTTATATCGCATTGGGCTTAAGTGTATTATTCTTAATTGTATTGGTATTTAGTTATTTATCTTATAAGAATTTTAAATTTCATATTGATTATAAAAATTATAGGTTTGTTCTTAAACAGGGTGTTTTTACCTCAAATACTCTAGATATTTCCCTACAAAGAATACAACAAGTTTATGTTAAAAGAACAATTATTCATCGAATTATAGGGGTTTGTAGTTTGGTGGTAGAGTCTGCCGGAAGTGCCGATAAAGAAATTGAAATCAAGGCATTATCAGAAGATAAGGCATTGGCCCTACAACAAGAATTATTAGCGCTTAAAGCGGAAGAATATTCGGTAAATAAAGAGTTAAGTAATGACTTGGAGAATGAAATTTCAAATGGAGATAAGTTTGAACAAGCCGAGGATTCTTTATCAAAGAATAATGTCGAGTGGACTTATAAATTAGGTCTTAAGAAGTTATTATTATTGGGATTAACCAGCAACTACTTCAGAGGCCTAGG
>CATQIB010000003.1 GCA_958296185.1 uncultured Mesonia sp. | reverse complement strand
GTTCTTCTCCTCTTTTTTTGGCTAAAAATTTATAAATAAATCCTGGATTTTCCTTTTGCCCCTTATAATAAAAAAAGAGATTTGGGTAACCTCCCAAAAATTTGGTGTTGGGCTCAGGATAAAGCACTTTAGCCAAAGCATTTTTAAGGTTTTCATCTTGCTTTAAAGCGGAATAAAGAGAATCATTAAGTTTAATATCTGCGCCAGTGTAAAGCGTTTTATCTTGGGGAATGAATTTTTTGACAGAACAAGCCTGAAGGATCAATGTTAAACACACCAACCATAAAAACACGAACCAATTTATCCTACTTTTGTTCATTTTGGTCTTCATTTGATGTTTCTGTAGCCTTGACTTTATTTGATTTTTGTTTATTTTCTTCTTCGGGAGCGGGCGTCGATGTTTTTTCTTTGTCAAGCTCTTTTTTAAACAATTCTTTAAATTGATTAAACTCTCGATTAAAAATTAAAGCGATACCGCTTACAAAAACTTGACCGTCTATTACGTTTTCATATTCGCTTTTTCTAAATCCGCGCAAGCGCCACCTTCCCGAAGGTGCTAATAAATATTCAATACTTACATTTCCAATAACTGGGTTTTCTTCACCGGGTCTAGCGTCTCCTTGCACACCAACTTGACTACCGGCTTGTACGATCAAACGGTCATTAAATAGTTTTTTGCTAGCCGAGATATTTAAATCGGTTCGACTTTCTGAGGTCGAGCCTTGGTAGTCGGTATAGGAGTTTAAACCGAAGTCTAAATCGATTCCTGTATCGCCTACCAACTTATCTGAAAATACATTTAGTTGATCTGATAAAGCGTCGTTAATATTATCTCTTGCCACGGTTGCTGGTCCTCCTGAACTACCATCACTTCCCGAGCTAGGGTAAAATCTATTTAAGACCAATAAAGAAAAAATTTGTTTGTTAAGTGCGTCTTCTTGTTGATTGAGTTGGTTTATTCTTCCGTAAAGCGCTCCGCCAAAGGCCCCGCGTTGGTCTTCAGGAATTCCTAATCTAAAATTAAGCTTAGGTTTTAATAATTCTCCTTCTACATTCAAATAGACTTGAAAGGGAATGCGTTGTTTAAACTGATTTTGAACTTCTAAAGAGGCATTGGAAGTTTGACTGGCCATTAGCGCCGAAGCCGATGTTTTAACTTGATAAATGGCCGTAACATGTAATTGGGCGTCTGTAGGATCTCCCACCCAAGAAATGCTGCTATTTTCGGCTAAATCAAACCTGCGTTTTACTAAATTATAAAGGTTCATTTCATAATGCCCATCGCTAATATCGTACCTTCCTGTTAGGGTGGTTCTGCCGTTCTCAAAAATATTAAAAAGTAATTCACCCTGACCTACCACTTCTAAATTGTCATTAGTTCGCTCATCTAAAATCACTTTAAAAGAAGCTCCGGGTTCGACACGTAATTTACTTTTGAGTTCTATGCCTGTTATAAGGGTGTTTTTTTCGGCTTTTGTGTTTTGGGTTAATATATTATCGGGGTTTTCTTTATTTACAAAGACCACTACCCCATCTTGCGTGATACGATTGGCCGCTACATTAGGATAAATATAAGTAATATCTGTACCTTCTTTCACACTTAAATCGGCTTGTATTTTAGGAAAATTCAAGTCTCCCTTTACCTGTGCGTTCAGATCAAAAATTGCTTTGCCAAAAAACAAATCATTATCTTCTTCTGTGGCATCTAATGCTAAGAAATCACGTGCTTTAACACTCAAGTCGAACTCAGGATTGATTAAAGATTCTGTCGAAATTTTTCCATTAATTACGAATTGATTGTTTCGTTGATCATTAATGGTAAAGTCATTAAAATTAATATGTTTGTTATTAATACCTATTTTTTCATTTCCTAATTTATAAGGTGTATTTAAAGCACGAGGTGTCACTTGAGCATCTAAAAAACTTAAATCACCTTTATATTTTAGTTGGTTTTCCTCTTGGGCAAGTTTGATTTGAGCAGAAACTTCTCCCGAAGCCTCTTTAATACTGCTGTCTGCAAATTTTTGCACCAGTTGAAGATTTAATCGTGCAATATTCACATCAAATTCATACTGAGTGGTATTTTCTTTAATGGTGTAATCACCTTTTAATTGCGCCTCTATTTTATCACCTTTTAATTCGGCTAGTAAATCATAAGTTTTATAATCATTGGCTTGGGCATCAATTTTTAAAACGCCTATTTCATTTTCAAGAATATGCAAATTAGCAATCTGTAAATCGGCGGTAAACGCATTTTCTTTTAAGGGATTGATAAATTTCACCTCACCATCAAGTAATCCGGTAGCAACCGAATTCTTAGGATTTAAATATTGAAATAAATTTTCAATTTTAAAGTTTTTCCAATCGAGTGCTAATGCAAAATCATTTTCTATTCGTTCGGTATAAAACTTAAATAACTGCTCTTGATGCTGAAAACGCATCTGTTCTACTTCTATTTCTTGATCATTAAATACAATTTTGTTTTGGGGTGGTACCTGCCAATTTTTGCCGGCTAATTTTAAATCTTTAGGAAGAATTTGAAAATGTTTGTAGCCCTCTTTTTGATACAAGACCGATTGCATATTGTAAAAAACTTCATTTTCTTGAAAAGCTTTGAAGCCAAAGTACAGTTTCTCGTCTTTGTAATTGGCCAAAAGATTTGTTTTGCCTATTTGAAATGGTCCTGCCTCAATGGCTTGAAATCCTGTATCTAAATCGGCTGTAGCCCCATTTCCTTCAATAGCTAATTTAAAATTACTTAGCTTATTATCAGCATAATTGAGGTAAGGTAAATTGATTGAAGCTTTTAGTGTGTTTTTGGCTTCGTTAAAAGCAAGCGAAAAACCTAAACTATCCATTTGTTTAATGCCGTCAAAAATAATGTCTTTGAAAATAGGTGTGGGTTTAAATCTACCTGTTAAATTAATCTTTACGGGCATTTCATTTTCACTAACTTGTAATGAATCTCCACGGTATTGATTAATGTGTTTGCGAAGCGCAGCATCTATAACATTTGGGTCATCGTTTGCGTCTAAATTAATTTGTAAAAAATTACTATCAACACTCAATAAAGTATTGTCTTGGTCAACGGCAAGATAAGCAGCTAAATCGTCTAAATAATAGGGTCTGTTATCATAAACCGCTACGGTGTTATCTAGGTTTAAACCAGATTGATATTTTTGCATATTGCCTTTAAAGTATCCGCTTAAATCAAATTTTGCCCGTATATCGCGATTGGTTAAACCAAGCGCATATAAGTTGGCTCCCTCTACATGTAAATTGAAATTGACTTGACTTTTAATCGAATCTAAGACCAGTTGTGTTTGGGCTTCAAAATTCAAATTACCATCTTCAAAAACTGCAAAAATACTGCCTTTACCTTTCTTAATATTGGCCGCTAAACTTAAAGCCGAAAAATCATAATTGGCATAACTTAACTCAGTAAAATTGGTTTTTAGTACGGCATCAAGGTTGTTTAATTGTTCGCCATTCGCTTTGATTTGTGCTGTGAAACTCAAATTACCAAAGTCTTCATTTCCTAATAATTGGGCAAGTTGAATTGACGTTGTCTTTATTTCTCCGTCAAAACCATATACCTTATTAATATTAAATTCGCCTTCAACTTGCAAAGATCCTAAGCTCGTTTCTAAAAATGCATCTACTTCTCCCGCGTTTACATTACCAGTAAAAGCACTTTGAAGTTCAATTTCTTCTGGTAATTTCAACCCTAAATCTTCGGGTTTTATAAATTGCTCAATCACCGATTTACGGGTAGTAATTTCAAAAATTGGTAAATCAAATTCTAGTTGATCAATGGTATTTATATTAGAAAAAACACCTTTTAGGCGACTACTAAAATCTTTTCCCCAGTTTACATTTAGTTGTTTAATATTTAAAGCGCTTAAATTACCTTCTGCTTTTAATTTCGCTTGAAGCGGATTTTTTTTCAACCGCACAAAAACCTCATTTTGTTTTAAATGAGGGGCAAAATAATAGGCCTCCTTCCATTGGGTGTGTAAATTATCAATATTAATTTGAAAATCTCCTCGATCAAAATCACTTATAAAGTCGTTTAAATTAGCAAAATTTATTTCAATATCTCCTCGCAGAGTTGAGGTGTTGGTACCCAGTTTTAAACGCTTCAGCCTTAGTTTTTCATCGGTGATTTTGGCAAGAAAAGAGGCTTCTTTTAATTTAAAACCACTAGATTCTTCAAAAATTAGTTTTTCTAAATCTAAATTGACTAGTTTATTTTTCCCTAGCTTTAAGTTTTTAGCTTTAAGATAAAGCCCGGTGATTCTCATCGCTTGAGGGTTAAACACATTTTTTTGTTTTTTCTGATCGCCTTGGTAATAATTTATTTGATTATTTTCAAAGTTGATATTGCCTAGATTCACCTCCCAATTGGGCCAGATATTAGTACTTGAAGGCTTATCAACCTGTTGTGATTCACTTTCTGAATTATTCGTCAAAGGCAGGTCGATACTTACATTTGATTCAACCAGTCCTAGCTTTGTAATTTCAATTTTTTGTTGGTTTAGATCTAAATTACCCTTGCTCAATAAAAAATCAGAGAGATTGACATCCGCTTTAAGCTGATTCGGTTTATCTAAATATTTAAATTTTACTTCTTTCAACCGAATCTCATTCATTTTTAAATGCGGCAAGAGGCTTTGGGCAGAATCTTGAACCATAAATTGCGGCTCACGCTGTTCATAATTAATCAAGGCTGTTTGAAAGTGCAATTTATCAATAAAATAATGTTGTTTTTCCAGATCAAATTGCTGCATTGATATATCTAAGGCGTTAAATTTAACTTTTAAATCACTTCCCAAAACAGCATCCTGATAAGTAAAATTAAAATCTGAAAAATGAAAGTCTCCTAAATTAATACTAAGTGGCTTTTTTTGATTTTGTGCACCCGTATTTTTTTGTGTTTGACTTGAATCCGCGAAAGCCTCTATTAGAAACCGAAAGTTTAACCCTGCTAAGGTATCTTTTCTTTTTATATTGGCTACGGCTCCATCCCACTCTAGAGAATTAATGTTTAGATTATTGTTTGATAATATAGGATATATGGGAATGTCGGCTTCTAATTGCCGGGTATACAATAAAGTATCACCTTGTTTATCTTCTAGATAAAGTCCTTCTAAATTGATATTCCCGCGCCAGGTAATAAAAAGTTTATCGAGCTGTACTTGGGTTTGAGTTTTATTACTAACATAATTTACCACGCGATTTACAATGATGTTTTGCCCCCAAGGCGAACGGATAAATAAGAGCAACAGCACTAAAAGAATAAAAATTACGAGAAAGAATTTGGCAATAAAACGAAATACTCGTTTATGTAAAGGAGTTTTTTCTTTTTTATCGTGCTTAGATTTTTCTTTGTTAGATTGTTGGGTCAAATCCTATACTTTTCGCGCAAATTTAGCCTAGCACGTGTATTTTTCGCTAGTCTAGGTTGTTTAATTTTAGTTAAAGTTAGTAAAGATATGCTTGAGCAATAGAATCTTTTAACACTATTAACAAAAAATGTTATAAATGGTTAAATAAAATTATTTGTTCATTAAAATTTAAGATTTTTACGAACATACAACCAAATTGAAAATTCATGAAAATGCTAAATAAGCTACCGCAAGCTTCGACTATTTTTTGTTTTTTACTGGCCATCCATTTTACCGCGTTTGCCCAAGAAGATAAAGAGATTGTTAATACAATATATTTTACCTCGAATACAGGAAATGTAAATCCCCACCTCTCTTCGCCTATTTTAAAAGCTATTACACAAGACGCTCAAGGAGCAAAAAAACCTGTGTTTGTTGCTTTAGGTAATATAACACGTAAACATGGTTTTCCTCCAGAGGATAAAAAGCGAGAAGAAGAGAAAAGCTTTTTGAAAAATAGTTTAATGGAGCCTCTGAAGGGGTTTAAGGGAAGAATTATTTATACCCCAGGTAAAAACGAATGGAACCGTCACGGGCACGAAAATATAGATGATTTAGAATCTTATTTACAAGATAACAGCAAGGCCGAGTTTTGGCCAAATGATGGCTGCCCCATAGAACGGGAAAGCTTAAGTGATCAAGTAGAATTGGTTATGGTTGACTCTCAGTGGTATCTTGAAAATTGGGATAATCATATTTATATAAATAACAAATGTGAAATAAAAACCAGGGAACAATTTTTTGCCCAATTTAAAGACGAGCTTAAAGATGAACAGAACAAAACCATTATTGTTGCTATACACCACCCGGTATTAAGCGCTCAACGCAAAGGTTTCCTGGGTAGAATGGGTGGTTTTTCTAAACAGTATTACTATAGTAAGCCTATGCAAGAATTGGTAGGTCGTTTAGAAACGCTTGCGAGTCAATTTGAAGATGTAATATTTGTTTCAGGTAATCATACCAACTTGCAATATTTAAGCGATGATGGTATACCTCAAGTAATCGCTGGTTCACTCAAACCAGGGAGAAAGACTAGACCAGATACTAAAGAGGGCCATTTTGGTTGTTCAAAACCTGGTTTTGCCAAACTAATTGCCTTTGCCAATGGCGACACTCAAGTTTCTCTATATGAAGTGAATAAAGACGGTGCCCAGCTTGTTTTTTCTCACCTTATTCCCAGTAAACGAAAGACACTTGAAGAAGTAAATTACCACCCCATTTCAAAATTCGGGAAAACCTATAAGGCCTCTATTTATTCGAAAGAAGAAGTTAACAAATCTAACTTTTATGTGTGGGCTTGGGGAGAACATTACCGTTCTATTTATGGCCGTGAAATAGAGGCACCTGTCTTAAATTTAGAAGCCTTACCGCATAATGTACGTGCCTTGAGAGCTGGTGGTGGAAACCAATCACGAACTTTAAGGTTAATCGATGATAATGAAAATGAGTACAATATCAGAGAACTCAAAAAAAGTGCGGTACGCTTTATACAATCCTCCATACCTGATCATTATGTAAAAAACTACATGAAAAATACAATCGCAGAAGAAATTGTACAAGACTACTACACCACTGCTCACCCCTATGCGCCATTTGCTGTAGGACAGTTATTAGATGCTATTGATATTTATCACGCCAACCCTAAAATAGTATATGTTCCTAAACAAAAACGTTTAGGAAGATTTAATGCTAGTTATGGTGATAAATTATATATGTTCGAAGAGCACGTAGGAGATGAAAATAAGGATTTTAAAACCTTTGGTAAAGCCGATGATATTCTGAGCACAGCAGATATGCTTTTAGAATTAAGAGATAATAAGCGGGCAAAAATTGATGAAGAAACCTACATTAGAGCCCGTCTTTTTGACATGCTCGTAGGCGATTGGGATAGACACGCAGACCAATGGCGTTGGGCTAAATTTGAAATCAAAGATAGCCTTGAAATTTACAAAGCTATACCGCGCGATCGTGACCAAGCATTTCCCAAATACGACGGCCCAATCATTAGTCTTTTAAAATTAGGAATACCAAATTTACGGGTTATGCAAAGCTATACACCAAAGCCCAAAAACCTAAAATGGTTAAACCATGCCGGCTATCATCTAGATCAAGCCTTTATAAACCGGGCTACTTGGCAAGACTGGGCAAATCAAGTAAGTTATATTCAAAAAAACTTAAGTGATGCAAAAATAAATAAAGCTTTCGCGGATTTACTTCCAGATGTTCAAGATGAAAGCATTGAACAAATAAAACATACCTTAAAAAAGCGTCGCGATAATCTTTTAGCCATCGCAAAAGAGTATTATACCTATTTTAAAATGCATGAAGTTATTATCGCCACCCACGAAGACAATGAGGTATTTATTAAACGATTACCAAATGGTGAAACTCAAATTCAAATTTTAGATGAAGGGGTAGAAATTCTCAATACTACCTACAACAAAAAAGAAACTAAGGAAATTTGGCTCTATACACTTGATGGCGATGATCATATTCATATTTCAGGAAATGGAGATAATTTAATAAAGCTGAAAATTTTTGGCGGAGAAGAAAGGGATACCTATGATTTTGAGAATAAAAAGCGTACTAAAATTTACGATTACAAATCCAAAGAAAATAACTTTAAAAATGCGGGTAGCAAAAGGCTAACCAATTCATATGCTATAAATAACTATGATCCTAAAAAGAAGATATATGATTCAAATGTTGTTCTTCCGCGTTTAGGCTATAATCGAGATGCTGGTTTTAGGGCAGGAATAACCAATGTGTATACGCGCTATGACTTGTTACGCAATCCTTTTAGCAGCCAGCATACACTAAGTGTTGATTATTATGGTGCAACTCAAGGTCTTGAGTTCAATTATGACGCCGAATTCGCTCATTTATTTTACAATTGGAATTTAGGTATTGATGCCAGAATTACAGGAAATAACTTTGCAACCAATTATTTTGGAATGGGTAATTCAAGTGCTTATGATGTAGATGATGTGACCTTAGATTATAATCGTGTTAATATGAAGCAATGGCATTTAGCCCCATCACTTATTTATACCAAAGGAAATGCATTAAGAGCAAGTATAAAAGCCATTATCGAGGCTAATGAAGTTAGTTTTAACGACAATCGATTTACCGGTGATAATTTTAATAAAAATAATCCAATTTTTGAAAACCAAATATATGCTGGTGGTGAGTTGGCAATAAGCTATAATAATAAAGGAAGTCTTATTGGCTACCCAAGAAGAGGTATGGAATTAGGATTAACAGCCGGTTATAAATCTTCTGTAAATGGAGATTTTGACAATAAATTTGCTTATCTTAATCCCTTATTATCATTTGTTTATCCTATTCATGAAAGTGGTGCGGCAACTCTAGCAACCAAAGCCGAAGCCAATTTCATCTTAGGAGACAATTATAATTTTTACCATGCGGCTACGGTTGGCGGAGATACCAGTTTAAGAGGATTTCGTAATCAACGGTTTACTGGAAAAACAGGCTTTTATCAAACTACCGATTTGAGAGTAGGATTAACTAAATTTAAAACCAATTTTATTCCCTTACGTGTAGGTGTTTCAGCTGGTTTTGACTATGGTCGTGTGTGGCTAGAAAACGACTCTTCAAATAAGTGGCATACCAGCTATGGAGGCTCTATCTTTATTAACGGCTTTAATGCCTTAACCGCGAATTTGGGTTACTATATGAGCGACGAAGATAACCGATTTTTATTTAGCCTAGGCTTTAGATTTTAAGCATTTGACATATTAACCGTTAAAACCAGAACCATGAAAGAGAAAATTAAATCTATAACAAACAAGTTGAAAATCAACAGTAAAGAGCTTAATTACATCAGCTTAAAAGAACTTGAAAAAGAATACGAGCAAATTAAAAAGCTACCCTTTTCAATTAGGATTTTATTGGAAAATGCATTGCGTAATTACGATGATTTTCTGGTTGATGAAAAGCACATACTTGATTTAATCAATTGGAATCCTTCGGGGAGTAAAAACCCTATTCCCTTTAAGCCTGCTCGAGTCCTCATGCAAGACTTTACTGGAGTACCTGCCGTTGTTGACATTGCCGCTATACGTTCTGAGGCAATCCGTAAAGGAAAAGATGGCTCAAAAATAAATCCTAAAGTCCCGGTAGATTTAATTATTGATCATTCTGTTCAAGTCGATTTTTTTGGAACCGACTATGCTTATAAAAAAAATGTGGCATATGAATATAAACGAAACAAAGAACGTTATGAATTATTAAAATGGGCGCAAAATGCTTTTGATAACTTTACCGTTGTACCTCCAGGTATGGGTATTTGTCATCAAGTGAATTTAGAATATTTGGCCAAAGGAATTGTTGAACGTGATGGGTGGGCATTTCCCGATACGTTAGTAGGTACAGATTCACATACGCCAATGGTTAATGGAATAGGCGTTTTGGGCTGGGGTGTTGGCGGCATAGATGCCGAAGCAGCATTACTAGGGCAACCCATATATTTTTCGAGTCCGAGGGTTATTGGTTTAAAAATTAAAGGGCAAAAACCAAAAGGTGTAACTTCTACCGATATGGTTTTAAAAATTACTGAAACTTTACGGAAGTACGGCGTTGTAGGCGATTTTGTTGAAGTATTTGGTTCGGGCCTCGATCATCTTACCGTTCCAGATCGAGCAACTATAGCCAACATGTCACCAGAATTTGGATGTACAGTGACCTACTTCCCTATTGATCAACGTACGCTGGAATACATGAATGATACCAATAGAAGTAAAGAACAGATGGAGTTGGTAGAAACTTACTGTAAAGAAAATGGATTTTGGAGAGAGGGTAAAGAACAAATCTCTTATAGCGATGTTATTGAAGTTGACCTCTCTCAATTAGAACCTAGTGTTGCCGGGCCAAAATTACCTCAACAAAAAATACCTGTTAGTAAATTAAAAAATAAATTTAGTGAAATTCTATCAGATGCTCACGGGCGGGACTACCTAGATTTAGAAAAAAGAGAAACTTGGTATGCCGAAGGTGGATCTGGCACCCAATTCAGTAAAAAGATAAAAAAAGATGCTGCAGACCCTAACATAAAAATTAAGAAAGATGAAAAATTGCATGCGGTAAAAATCAAACACGATTATGAACAATATACTTTAAGTGACGGATCTATTGTAATTGCTGCGATTACTTCTTGTACCAATACTTCTAATCCTTCGGTTATGCTAGGTGCAGGTTTAATGGCTAGAAAAGCTATTGAAAAAGGTATCGATGTGAAACCTTGGGTAAAAACCTCTTTGGCTCCTGGTTCAAAAGTTGTTACTAATTATTTGAAACGAGCAGGATTGTTAGAAGACTTGGAAGCATTGCGTTTTCATGTGGTGGGATACGGCTGTACCACTTGTATAGGAAACTCAGGTCCCCTACCCCCTCATATTGAAAAAGCTATAGACGAAAACGATTTATTAGTAGCCTCTGTCTTAAGTGGAAATAGAAATTTTGAAGCTAGAATTCATAATAAAGTAGAAATGAATTTTTTAGCCTCTCCCATGCTCGTTGTCGCCTACGCGATCGCAGGACGCGTTGATATCAACTTATTAGAGGATGAATTAACCCGAGATGGCAATGGAAATCCGGTTTATTTAAAAGAAATTTGGCCTGATGAGGAAGAAATTCAAAAAGCGATTAAATCGGCTACTTCTCGACAAGATTATGAAGAAGAATATGCAGTTATTTTTGACGGTGAAGAGCAATGGAAAAAACTCAATGCTCCTAAAGGCCTCGATTATGATTGGCGAGAAGATTCAACCTACATAAAAGAAATTCCATTTTTTAAAAATATTAGTGAAAAGGTAGAGCCCTTATCCAATATAAAGAATGCTCAAGTTTTAGTCAAAGTGGGTGATTCGGTTACCACCGACCATATTTCTCCTGCTGGGCTTTTTTCTGAACGAAGTGAAGCGGGGGAATATTTACTTGAAAAAGGCATAGAAAGACAAATGTTCAACTCATACGGTTCCCGTCGAGGTAATCACGAGGTAATGATGCGTGGTACTTTTGCAAATGTTCGCATGAATAATGAAATTGCTCAACGAAAAGGCGGATATACCCATTATTTTCCCGAAAATGAAGAAATGAGCATTTATAAAGCTGCTATGAAATACAAGACTAATAATACACCCTTAATTGTGTTGGCCGGCACGCAGTACGGCTCTGGTTCATCTCGTGATTGGGCTGCCAAGGGCACTAATTTATTAGGCGTAAAAGCGGTAATAGCTAGCTCTTTTGAAAGAATACACCGATCAAACCTAGTAGGCATGGGCGTTTTACCTTTAAAATTTAAAAGCGGCGAGAATGCGAAAAGTTTGGGTTTAACTGGAACAGAAAAATATACCATAACAGGTATAGAAAACGGATTAACTCCTGGTAAAATTTTGTCTGTAACTGCCACGGATGATAAAAACAATCACACCCAATTTGAAGTTGAACTTCGCTTAGACTCTAAAATAGAAATTGAATACTTAAAACACGGTGGAATTTTACAATATGTACTTCGTGAATTTTTATCCGAATAAATCGTGTTGCTCTCTAGGTTTATTTTTAAACCTAGAGAGTTTAGCTTAATATGTTGTAGTCATATCCTCATCCACTACCAAAACATAAGAGGCTTTCTTTTTGTATTCTTGCTCCAGTTTATTTACATCCTCTTGCATCACAGTGCTTATAGTTTTAATCTTTAAGGCTTTATTTTGGGTGATTAGGTACCAAAAAATACCTTCAAAATAGTCACTATGATAAGCACCATTGAAATGAATAAATAAATTAGGGTGCTTATAATTTTTTAAAATAAAATGAGCCATAGTAGCATCTTTAATCGCCTGAGCTTTTGGAAAGTTAGGATTACTATGACCACGCATCATTTTCATCATTTTCTTATAACCAGGAAGTTCGGGATCATAGGAAATGGGTAAAGGTGCAATAAATTGTTTTTCTTTATTGGGTAAAGAATCCAACACCTCAAAACCCTTTCGGTAAACCATTCGGGCGTAACGCCTAGGTATATTAGTTGCCACAAAAGGTATTTTGTTTTCTTTAGCAAAATCTACTAGAGGCTTATAATCGGTATGATAATTATTCCACAATCGGGCGAGGCTATCTAAACCACTTTGTTCAATTTCTTGAGCTAAATATTGATTTAATTCCGACTGATTATCCGTTTCGAGCATTTCGGCACCTAAGGTTAATTCTCTTCTCTTGTCGAGCTCTTTGATTAATTCTAGTTGTATCCAATGAGCTATAGGATTATTATGCAGTTCTCCAAACAAAACAATTTCTTGTTTAGCCAGATCTTTTACCATCTTCTTAAAAGTGACTTTTTTACCATTTTCATTATAAATTTTAAAAGCAGTTAGCTTTTGACCTTGTAAGCCTAATGTTGAAAATAAAACCAGCAATAAAAAAGAATATTTAATTTGTTTAGGTACCTCCATAAATTTATTTTTTGCTAATTTAAACAATCAATTATTAAATTGATTCATCCATGCGTATTTTAGGAATATCTGGGTCAACTCAGGAGCAAGGAACCAACCATAAATTTTTGCAAGCTATTGGTACTATAGTTGAAGATCCAACAAATTTCACTGTTGAGGCACAGTTAAATCAAATTCCTTTATTTAGTTTAAAACGCTTAGAAAATCCGCAAAAGCGAATACAACAACTCAAAGAAAATATTAACCAAGCCCATTTGGTTATCATATGCACTCCTGAATATCTTCATAATATGCCTGCGGCACTAAAAAATATATTAGAATGGTGTACGGCTTCGGGTGAGTTTTACCAAAAAAATGTACTGCCCATAACCTTTACACCAAAAGAACCCAGAGGTAATATGGCGATGTGCTCTTTATTACAGAGCCTTAAAGCGCTTAAATGCAATATGCAAACAAATGTAAATTTGTACCACGATGATGTTTTATTTAAGAATGATTCCTTGCAATTGAAGTCAGATACTAAAGAAATGATTTTGGCTAGTATTGATTTATATCAATAAATTAGACTTTCTAAACTATTAAATTTGTCCTTTATACTCAATAAAATTTATGTTGTTTTATCAAGAAGAAATAAGCGCCATTTTAAAAAAATTTAAGGTAGATAAAAACCGAGGCTTAAGTGAAAAGGAGGTAAAAGCGCGATTACAAATTTACGGGCATAATAAATGGCGCGCCCATCAATCAAAAAGTTTATTAAGCCTTTTCATAGGGCAATTAAAAGATGCATTAATATATGTATTAATGGCAGCTATTGCCATCACCATTTATATGGGCGAATATATTGACGCCATAATCATTTCTGGGGTTATCTTAATCAATGCAAGTTTAGGAGTATATCAAGAAGTAAAAGCAGGAAAAGCTATACAAGCCTTACAAAAATTGGCTGCATTAAAAGCTACTGTTATTCGGGAAGGGATAAGACAAATTGTAGATACTGCCACTTTAGTACCAGGAGATATTGTTGTTTTAGAAACTGGACAAATCGTACCTGCCGACCTACGATTAATATCAAGTATAAATTTACAGGTTGAAGAGGCCGCCCTTACGGGGGAATCTGTTCCCGTTTATAAAGAAGCTAAAACTGTTTCTTCTGATGATCACGTCGTTTTAGGCGAACAAAAGAACATGGCTTTTATGTCAACCTTAGTAACTTATGGCCGAGCTTTGGGTGTTGTTGTTGCTACAGGAAAAAAAACCGAAGTCGGGAAAATTGCTGAGAATATTAATACCACAGAAACAAAAACACCCCTAGAAATTCGTTTATCAGATTTAGGGAAAACCTTGGGTAAAATAGCCTTAGGCGTTTGTTTTTTATTTTTTATTATTGGTTACCTTCAAGGTAGACCTTTAGCCGATCTTTTTTTAACTGCAGTGTCTTTGGCGGTTGCATCTATTCCTGAAGGTTTGGCAGCGATTGTTGCTGTAGTACTATCGATTGGAGTAACCAAAATGTCAAAAAAAAATGCAATTATAAAGCGGTTGCCGGCTGTTGAAACTTTGGGGTCTGTTAATATTATTTGTAGTGATAAAACGGGTACTTTAACTATGAATCAAATGCAAGTAGTACAAGCCTACACCTATAAAACGGGCACCCAATCTTCTATAAATACTTCAGCTAGAGCTGATTTTAAACAGCTAAGTAAAATAATGCTTCTGTGTAATGACGCAACCCTTACAAAAAATCAGCAAACTGGTGATCCTACCGAAATAGCCCTACTCGACTTTGCAGATCAATTAGACATAAAGCGTAGCCAAGTTAATTCAACCCACCAACGATTAGATGAATTACCGTTTGATTCCGATCGTAAAATGATGTCGGTGATCGTCACCGACCAAACAAAAACCGAACTATTGGTAAAAGGAGCTATTGATCAGATATTACCTCGCTGCACTCATGTACAGTTTGGTGCTGAGGTGCAGCTGCTAAGTAAAAGTATAAAAGAAGGCATTTTAAAATCGAGTGAAAACATGTCTGCAAGTGCCTTGCGAACTTTGGCAGCGGCCTATAAGCCCTATCCTAGCCAAGGAATTAATAAAGAAAATTGGGAAACTGAGCTCATTTTTGTTGGCTTTGTAGGTATGATGGATCCGCCACGAAAAGAAGCAAAAATAGCGATTGAAAAAGCCCATAAAGCAGGTATAGAAATCCTAATGATTACTGGAGATCACAAACAAACTGCTATTGCTATTGCAAAAGACATAGGTATTCTTCAAACCGATGATCAAGCGATAACGGGCCGCGAATGGGATCATTTAAGCGCAAAAGAACAACAAGATAAAATAAATTCTTTACGTGTGTTTGCAAGAGTTTCTCCCCAACATAAAGTAAATATTGTCAAGCGACTTCAAGAAACTGGACATATAGTTTCTATGACTGGAGACGGAGTAAATGATGCCCCCTCTTTAAGCCACGCCAATATTGGGGTAGCTATGGGTATAACCGGAACAGATGTAGCCAAAAACGCGTCGGACATTATACTTACCGATGATAATTTTGCTACCATTGTAACCGCTGTAGAACAAGGAAGAAATATCTACAGCAACATCAAAAAATCGGTTTTATTTTTGCTCACCAGCAATTTGGGAGAAGTTATCGCTATGTTGATTAGTATAATAATGGGAATGCCTGTTCCCTTAATCGCTACTCAAATTCTTTGGATCAATTTATTAACCGATTCACTACCCGCTATAGCTCTAGGGATGGATAACGATGATCCCACGGTAATGCAACATAAACCCAGACCACCAAAAGAAAGTTTTTTTGCGCATAAACAAGGGATTAGAGTTTTTGCGGGCGGTTTTTTAATCGCATTGGTAACACTTACCGCTTACAGTTATGCTTATACTGTAAAAGGCTATTCTCCTTTTGATAACGCTATTCCACAAGCCGTCATAGATTATGCCCGCAGTATGGCATTTATGAGTATTATAGCAGCACAATTAATTTATGCTTTGGCTTTTAGGCATTATCAAAAATCAATTTTCAGCTTAGGCTTATTTTCAAATAAATTACTATTTGGCGCTATAGTTTTGGGCATTGTATTACAATTACTCTTATTTGAAATTCCATTCTTACGCGAAGCATTTAAATTAACCTCTTTAAGCCTTATCGATTGGTTTATTGTTTTAGCATTAGGCCTAATTCCATTGCTTGGCAATGAGATGGTTAAACTGGTTTATCGAATTAAAAAGAATAATTAGCCCTTTTTTATTCAAAAATTCAGTAATTTTTAACGCTATTTTACTGTAAAAAATAGTTTTTTGCAGTAATAATTTTAATAGCCACAATAGCGCTTATTATGCACATTCCTATCTTGCAAGACATATTGATATTACTGGGGTTTTCTGTAATTATTGTTTTTCTACTACAACGCCTTAAAATCCCTTCGATTATCGGTTTTTTATTTACTGGTATCATAATTGGACCCAGTGTGCTGAGCTTGGTTACCGCCGACGAACAAATAGAAATCATTTCTGAGATCGGAATTATAATGCTACTTTTTGTGATAGGTATGGAGCTTTCGATAAAGCAATTGGCTTCGATTAAAAAAACGGTATTTATTGGAGGAGGTCTACAAGTGCTGTTAAGTATTTTAATTGCGGCAAGTTTTTATTATCTTTTAGGTTTCGCATGGGAACAGGCCGTATTTGTAGGATTTTTATTCTCCCTTTCTAGTACAGCAATTGTATTAAGTGTTCTGCAAGATCGAAACGAAATAAATACCAATTACGGTAAAAACACCTTGGCTATATTAATATTTCAGGATATCATTGTGGTACCCATGATGCTTTTTACCCCGATAATTGCCGGTCAATCAGATAATATTACCCAAAGTATATTGCTATTACTGCTTAAGACGGCTGTTGTAATTATTATTACCATAATTAGTGCCAAATATGTAGTTCCTAAACTTTTATATGCCGTGGCTAAAACAAGAAGCAAAGAACTATTCTTGCTTACAACTATAACCATTTGTTTTGCTGTGGCTTTCCTTACTTCAGAAACCGGTCTATCACTGGCTTTAGGTGCTTTTTTGGCCGGACTCATTATATCTGAATCAGAATTTAGCCATCAAGCTACCAACATCATACTGCCGTTTAAAGAGTTGTTTACCAGTTTTTTCTTCATCTCAATTGGTATGCTGCTCGATATCAATTTTTTTCTCGATAATTTCGTAATCATAATATTGGTTGTATTGGCCTTACTGCTTATTAAATCTTCTTTAATCGCACTATGTATTAGGTTGTTGGGTTATCAAATGCGAACGGCTATTTTAACAGGATTTGCCCTATTTCAAGTAGGAGAATTCGCTTTTATACTTTCTAAGGTGGGAATAGAAAATAATTTGCTTTCGGCAACTACTAACCAATATTTCTTGGCAATTTCTATTGTATCTATGATGATTACTCCCTTTGTAATTCTGTATGCAACCCGCTTTACGGATTCTGTATTAGGCAATAAGCTTGTTCGTGCTCTACAAAAAAATCCGCAACAGCGCGAAGAGGAATTTGAATTTGATACTAAAGAATTAAAAAATCATTTGGTTATTATCGGCTATGGTATTAATGGGTCTAATCTAGCCAAAGCAGCTTATCATAGCAATATTCCTTTTGTTGTGATCGAATATAATGCAGAAACGGTAAAACGAGAAAAAGAGAACAATATACCCATTATTTATGGAGATGCGAGCCATTCTCATATATTAGAAAAGGTTAATGTGGTTCATGCAAGAACCGTCGTAGTTGCCATCTCTGATGATAAGGCCACAAAGGCCGTAATTGGTGGTATACGCAGTTTATCTAAATCTGTACAATTAATTGTGAGAACGCGATACATAAAACAAACCAACCAATTAATTACCTTAGGAGCAGATGAAGTGATCCCAGAAGAATTTGAAACCTCAGTTGAAATTTTCTCTCGTGTAATGCATAATTTTTTAATCCCTGAAGAAGATATCCATCATTTTGTGGAATACATTCGTGCCGATAATTACGAACTATTACAAAATAAAAAAGAATTGCCACGCACTTATAAACCTAAACCCGCCCATCCAGAATTTAATATAACCTGTGTACGCGTCACACGAGACAGCGGGAAATTAATTCAAAAACCCTTATCTCAATTAAATTTACGCGAAAACTATGGTGTCAATATTTTGGCCATTAAACGCAAAGAAATTATGATAGACTATATTGGACCAAAAGAGAAAATTTTACAGCACGATTTAGTCTTCATAAATGGAAATCCTGAGAATATTGAGCGTTTTAATAAAGCATTGATTTAGGGGTACTTGTGTGTTTTTGTATAATTTAATGGAAAAAAAATATCAAATCTTATAACTTTTTAAAAATAATTTCTATATTTGATTATTATTACAACCAACTATAACTAAAATACTACCTAAAGATGTACTTTTTAAATAATAATAACAATGCTAATTTAACTGCCCTGAGGTAGCGGTATTGTGTATTATTATTTAATCATCTAGCCTGCTACTTTTAGCAGGCTTTTTTTGTTTATAAACTAATCTAAATCTTTTAAATTATGAAAACGGAAATTTTAAAAACAGAAACACAATTGCATTTCTTAAAAAAAACCTTCAAGAAGCAATTGGAAAAAAAATTGAAACTAACACCCGTATCGGCGCCTTTGGCTGTAATCGAAAATACTGGAATAAACGATGACCTTAATGGTATTGAAAGGTGTGTACAATTTCCCATTAAAGCTTTAAACGATGAGAAAGCAGTCGTAGTTAATTCACTTGCCAAATGGAAAAGACACCGTTTAAAAGAGCTAGAATTTAAACCTAACACTGGTATTATTACAGACATGCGAGCTATTCGACCTGATGAAGACTACAGTCCGATTCACTCTATTTACGTTGACCAATGGGACTGGGAAAAGGTAATTAGCAAAGAAGACCGTAACTTAAAAACCTTAAAAAAAACCGTAAAAAAAATTTATAGGGCACTGCTTAAAGCCGAAAAGAAGGTTGAAGATCGTTTTAAAATAAAAGCTAAACTACCTAAAGAAATAACTTTTATACATGCCGAAGAATTATTACAACGCTACCCCGACTTACCAGCCAAACAAAGAGAAGATAAAGTTGCCAAAGAGTACGGTGCTGTTTTTTTAATAGGTATTGGAGGGACTTTAAGCAATGGAGAGGCGCATGATGGTAGGGCGGCAGATTATGATGATTGGACTACCCCAACTTGCGCTGAATATAACGGATTAAACGGTGATATTTTGGTATGGAATCCCGTATTGAAACAAGCCTTTGAATTATCTTCAATGGGAATTCGTGTTGATTCAACAACCCTGTTGCGGCAATTGGAAAAACGAGATCAATTATATAAGAAAGATTATTATTTTCATCAACTCTTACTCAATGATCTGTTGGAACCTAGCATAGGTGGCGGCATCGGCCAGTCTCGTGTAGCAATGTTTTTACTGAACAAAATGCATATTGGTGAAGTTCAAAGCAGTATTTGGTCTCCAAAAGTAAGAACAGAACTGAAGGCTCAAAATATTTTTCTTCTGTAAAGTAGATCAATCTCAAAAGATGATATTAAATTAAAATATTGTGAAGAAACCAACAAAAAACCCACAGTCAAGACTGTGGGTTTTATTTTGCGGAGAAAGAGGGATTCGAACCCCCGGAGGTGTGACCCTCGCCGGTTTTCAAGACCGGTGCATTCGACCACTCTGCCATTTCTCCTGAGCGTCTACCGAGCTTAATACCCGATTGCGGTTGCAAATATAAACGCTTTTTTGGTTTCTCAAAAATATATTCAAGAAAAAAGAATTTTTTTTTAGCTCCTTTAATTGTAAATTCGTTGCTTTTAAACAATAAATCAATATGGCTCAACTCGTTAAGCAACCACTCTTACTTTTTATTTTTTTTGTTTTTTGTTTACAATCTTGTAAAATAAAAGATCATAACACAGAATTAGAAATATCTACAGAAGAAAAATACGCAAATACTATAGATAAAGAAAACCTAAAAAAGCATTTATATATATATGCTTCAGATGAATTTGAAGGTAGAGAAACTGGTGAGCCAGGGCAAAAAAAAGCAGTTCAGTATTTGAAAAAGGTTTATCAAAAATTAGATATTCCATCTGCTTGGAATAACGATGATTACTTTCAATCTATCCCCGCTTCTTTCTTCAACAATAGGTTTAAAGATTCTGAAAATGTATTGGCTTTTATCCGCGGAAGCGAAAAACCAGAAGAAGTTTTAGTTATTTCTGCACATTTAGATCATGAAGGTATAGACGAAAATGGCAATGTTTTTAACGGTGCAGATGATGACGGTTCTGGTACGGTTGCCATATTAGAGATCGCCAAAGCATTTAAATTAGCTCAAGAGCAAGGAAACGGTCCCAAACGTTCCATTTTATTTTTACATGTTACAGGAGAAGAAAAAGGATTATTAGGTTCTCGCTATTATGTTGAAAATCCTGTTTTTCCATTAAGTAATACCATTGCCAATTTAAATATTGATATGATAGGAAGAATTGATGAAACACACAAAGATAATCCTAATTACCTTTATTTAATTGGTAGCGATAAATTGAGTCAAGACTTGCATGATATTTCTGAAGAAGCCAATGAAAAATTTACACAAATAGACCTAGATTATACCTTTAATGATGACAACGATCCCAATCGGTTTTATTATAGGAGTGACCACTACAATTTTGCTAAAAATAATATTCCTGTAATTTTCTATTTTAATGGAACGCACGAAGATTACCATCGCATTAGCGATACGCCAGATAAAATAAACTATGACCTTCTTGCATTACGCACAAAATTGATATTTCATACGGCTTGGTCTTTAGTCAACGGCGAAAATAGGCCTAAATTAAACACACAATTTAACGATTAGTATTAAACTCGACTTGAATTTTGTTTAAACGGATATTGGCCTCAGGCACAGTAAATGAGAGACTTAAACTTTTATCAGAGATTTTTAGCTCCCCGTTTTGTATAGCATAATAACCAGCTTCGCCTCTACAAAAACAAGATTTTTGCAACAAAACTTTGTATTGCAGGAGCTCTAAATTCGAGGCCTTAATGGGATAGTGTTTTTTGGGTAGCTCAATATAAATATCCTCAAAATAATGCTGGTCAAGATGCATCTTGTCGGCATTAATTCGGCTGAGTAATTTTACTATTTGCCTACTGCTATCGGCTACAAATTCAGGATAGATTTGGTTATTTATCTCATCTTTTTTAAGAACCATTTTTTTATTAACCATTATTTCAGCTGCACAAGCGCTTTCTGGTATACACCCAGATTGCCAATTAATAGACTTAATTGCACTATAATTTTCTGGTACTGTTTGTGAGGTTTTACAGCCGATGATTAAGCTAATAGATAAAAATAGGAATAGTAAACGCATGTTTTTTTATCAAAAATAGACAATATTTAAGAAAAACAACTGTATAAGAAAATAACTTTTGTTTAACTTTTATATTATTTTATTAAACAATAAAAATTGTAATTTTGAAATATGAAAATTTATACTTTACAAAGTAAACAGCGTTTTCCTATTTCGGTAGAACAAGCTTGGGACTTTTTATCAGATCCTAAAAATCTAAAAATTATTACTCCAGACTATATGGGGTTCCATATTCAATCAGGGGCAGATCGACCCATGTATGCCGGACAAATCATTGAGTATATCGTAACGCCTATTGCTGGTATTAAAACCAAATGGGTAACGGAAATTACGCACGTTGAAAAAGGTAGATATTTTGTAGATGAACAAAGGTTTGGCCCCTACTCCCTGTGGCACCACAAGCATTTTATAAATGAAATTCCTGGAGGTGTAGAAATGGAAGATATTGTGCATTACAAATTACCTTTAGGAATTTTTGGTCAAATGGCTCATCCGATATTGGTTCAACCAAAATTGGATGAGATTTTTAATTACAGAATCCAAAAGTTAGAGAAACTATTTGGTAAATTTTAATTATTATGGAAAAAACAATTTTATTTATTGGCGGTAGCAAAGGCATAGGATTTGAAACTGTTAAATTGCTACACGATACGCATAACGTCATTGTCGCCTCACGTAGCCAAGGTGAATTATCAGAAACCAAAGCAAATCATTTGAAGTTTGATGCCTTTCATGATGATATAGACACACTTGATTTACCAGATAATCTTGACGGATTGGTGTATTGCCCGGGAACCATAAATCTAAAACCCTTCAACCGACTTAAAACCGATGATTTTGAGGAAGATTTACAAAAGAATTTTCTTTCGTTAGTTCGGATAACAAGAGCACTTTTACCTAAACTAAAAAAAGGACATCATCCTAGTATTGTATATTTTAGCACAGTAGCGGTACAATTGGGAATGCCATTTCATACCAGCGTAGCAGCATCAAAAGGAGCTATTGAAGGCTTTACGCGTGCTTTAGCAGCCGAAAATGCCCCTACCCTTCGCGTCAATGCTATTGCGCCATCTTTGACCCATACAGGTCTAGCCGATAAAATGTTAAACAGCGAAAAAAAGTTGGAAAGTATGAATGAGCGACACCCTTTAAAGCGTGTTGGCAAACCTAGCGATATTGCGGCAATGGTCAAATTTTTATTAAGTGAAGACAGCAGTTGGATTACCGGCCAAATTATGAAGGTAGATGGTGGTCTGTCTTCGGTAAAACTTTAAACATGTCAAAAGAAGTAAATCTGTTTTGGTTTAGACGGGATTTAAGACTTGATGATAACAAAGGCCTGTTAGAAGCACTAAAGTCTGATTACCCTGTTTTGCCTATTTTTATTTTTGATTCGCAAATTTTAGGTGAATTACCTAAACAAGACCCTAGAGTTACTTTTATTTGTGAAAAATTACAATCGATGAGGTCTGTTTTACAGGAAGAATATGGGAGTTCAATTGCTATATTCTATGGAGAACCAGTTACCATTTTTAAGCAAATAATAAAAGATTATGAATTAAAGCAGGTATTTACCAATCGGGATTATGAACCATATGCAATTTCGCGAGATAAAAGAATAGGTGAATTACTCCAAGATCATAATATAGAATTTATTACACATAAAGATCAGGTAATTTTTGAAAAGGAGGAAATTGTTAAAGATAATGACGAACCTTATTTGGTATACACCCCTTATATGAAAAAATGGCGTTCTGCTTTTAAAAAGGGGATGGCAGAACCTTTTTATACCAGCTCATTCACCGGTAATTATTATAAGAACTCTCGGCTACCTAATTTAAGCCTTTCGGATATTGGCTTTGAAAAATCTTCAATATCTTTTCCTGAATATGATGTAACTCCTACCACCTTAGATGAATACTCAGAAAACAGAGATTTACCTGCAAAAAACGCTACCTCAAATTTAAGTTCGCATTTGCGTTTTGGAACTGTTGGGCTAAGAAAAATACTAAAGAAAGCTCTTCAAGCTAAAGATGATACCTTTTTAAAAGAATTGATTTGGAGAGAGTTTTTTATGCAGATTTTGTATCATTTTCCAAAGACAGCAACCAATGCGTTTAAGAAAAAATACGATAATATCGCTTGGCGAAATAATGAAGAAGAGTTTAAAAAATGGAAAGAGGGAAAAACGGGTTATCCAATGGTTGATGCAGGTATGCGACAATTGAACCAAACAGGATTAATGCACAATAGAGTGCGAATGGTGGTAGGTAGTTTTTTATGCAAACATTTGTTAATTGATTGGCGATGGGGAGAAGCTTATTTTGCCGAAAAACTTCTTGACTATGAGATGTCTTCAAACGTAGGTAATTGGCAATGGGTTGCGGGTTGTGGTGTTGATGCTGCGCCTTATTTTAGAATTTTTAATCCGCATAGCCAATTAGAAAAGTTTGATAAGGATAAAAATTATGTTCAAAAATGGATACCTGAACTGGAAACAGGAAATTATATTGCTCCAATGGTAGAGCATAAAGAAGCTCGGGAGAGATGCTTAAAAGTGTATAAAGCGGCTGTTAAGAATTAGCCCCTTTATACACTTTTAAATCATTCTTATTTCTTAGTCTTATGAACTTTTTTTGTTCCAGAATAAATCTCATATTTTAAAAGCTTGGCTTCTAACTTTGCATTGTACAGTTTTATTTTTCGAGAAGGTCGTAGACCTACATTTTTTATCGCTTCAAAATCAGATACAATAAACCAAGCTTGTGTGTCAGGATAATTTTGTTTTAAAGTATCTCCCAAGCTAGAATAAAACTGAGGTATATCTATAGATAGCCTTTCCCCATAAGGGGGGTTAAATACCATGTGTAAATGACCATCTACTGGTTTTTCGCTTTTAAAAAAATCTAATTGCTCAACCTTTATAAACTCTTCTAGGTTTGCATTTATAACGTTATCTTGTGCCTTTCGTACTGCAGAAGGAGCTTTATCGTACCCAATTATAGCATACTCAAATCCACGTATTTTGTTTAAAACCGATTCTTCAATCTTTTCAAATAAATCAATATCCCAATCTTTCCAACGTTCAAAACCAAATTCTTTTTTATTTAAGTTGGGTGGTATATTACACGCAATCATTGCGGCTTCTATTAATAAAGTACCGCTCCCGCACATTGGGTCTAAAAAATGTGATTGACCGTCCCACCCGCTTAATAAGAGCATACCTGCGGCCAATACTTCATTAATAGGTGCAATATTGGTTGCCGTTTTATAGCCACGTTTATGTAGAGACTGTCCAGAACTATCTAACGAAACTGTACAAAGGCTTTCTTCAATATGAATGTTTATTCTTAAGTCTGGATAATCTAAATCAACATTGGGTCTTTTTGAGGTCTGATCTCTAAACCGGTCTACGATGGCGTCTTTGGTTTTAAGGGCTATAAACTTACTATGGGTAAATCGGCTAGAATGCACAGTCGCGTCAACCGCTAATGTTCCATTATTATCTAAAAAATTCTCCCACTTAATAGCGTATATTTTTTTATATAAATCGTCTTCATTAAATATTTTAAACTGCTTAATGGGTTTTAAAATTTTAATTGCGGTTCTCAGACTTAAATTTGCCTTATACATAAAGCCTTTATCTCCTTCGAACCGAACATTTCGAACACCCTTTTTAACGTTAATTGCGCCTAAGTTCTTTAACTCAGTTTCCAAAACCTCCTCCAATCCAAAAAGGGTTTTGGCCACCATTTCAAAATTATTTTGCATATATAAATTCTCTTACGGCAAAAATACATTATTTTTGTGGGCTATGAGAATTGACGATAAAAAATGGTACGCACATTGGTTTGATACCCCTCACTACCATAAACTCTATAAACATAGAGATCAAGAAGAGGCTGCTTTTTTTATGAATAATCTAGTTAAAAAACTAGATTTAAAACGCGGAAAGCATATTTTAGATGTGGCGTGTGGTAGAGGAAGACACGCCAATTTCTTAAACAAAATAGGCTTTGAAGTAACAGGTATAGACCTTTCTGCTAATAATATAGCATTTGCAGAGCAGTATACCAATGAATCTTTGCATTTTAAAAGACAAGATATGCGCATGGCATTGCCTACCAAGTTTGATGCTATTTTTAACCTGTTTACCAGTTTTGGTTATTTTGAAGATGATGAAGATAATCTAATGGTCTTAAAAGCTTTTAAACAGCAACTTAAGCCAAAGGCTTGTGCTGTTATCGATTTTGTGAATAAAAATCATGTTCAAAAAAATTTGGTGAAGGAGGAAAATAAACTAATTGATGGAATTAATTTTTATATCAAACGCCGAATAGATAACCGGTATATTTATAAAGACATTAGCTTTGAGGCCGAGGGGCAATGCTTGAATTTTACCGAAAGGGTAAGAGCATTTGAATTAGCTGACTTTGAAAGGTTTTTGAATCAGCTAGAGCTTAATCTAGTGAACGTATTTGGCGATTATCAATTAGCTGATTTTGACCTAACCGAATCACCAAGAATGATACTAATCGTAAATCGCGCAGATGAGTAGTTTTTTACCCATTCTAGCTGTTTTTATTGGTGTAATAATAGCTAGGCTAATAAAGTACAATGCGAATGCGATAAAATTGCTTTTATCGTTTAGTGGCGCTTTTTTATTGGCTATTACCGTATTTGAATTTATACCACACGTTTATAAGGACTACAACAAATTAGTAGGTGTATGTACAATGTTGGGTATTTTACTACAATTGTTTTTAGAATTTTTGTCTAAGGGCGCTGAACACGGACATATTCATATTGATAAAAGTGAAACCAATTTTCCTGTATTGCTTTTTATTAGCTTGTGTTTACATTCTTTTTTGGAAGGCTATCCACTACACGGACATAATCACTTGCTTTGGGGTGTGGTAATTCACAAAATTCCGATTGCAATAATAATTAGCTCTTTTTTACTTTACTCTTCGCTTTCTCGCATAAAAGTTTTTATGTTCCTAATTATATTCGCTTTAATGACACCATTAGGAAGCTTAACCCAACAATATTTTACTGGATTAGCAAAGTTCAATATATATATTGAGGCAGTTGTTATTGGTATTTTATTGCATGTTTCTACTACTATTCTATTTGAATCATCTAAAAATCATCAATTTAACCTATCTAAGGTTTTAGCTATCTTGGTTGGGGTTATTACAGCTTATTTTTTATAATCAATGTTTAGCAAATCGGAATCAAAAAAAATTAGAGAGGAGTTTTGGACTCATTTTGGGAAACAAAGTCCGAAAAAATGGATACTGTACAATACTAAAATTAAAGCGATTGACCTTAAATTTAATTTTGATACCAAAAAAGCAAATCTTGGAATTCAGATTGACGCACACGATTCTGAAAAACAGCAAATATATTGGGATAAATTTTTAAGTATAAAACAGTTGCTTTTAGATGAGGTAAATCCTGATTTTATTTTTGACGCAAATTACGAGGTTATTCCAGGTAAATATATCGGTTATATATATATTCCATTAAAAGAAAAAGTTAGTATTCATAATAAGGAATCCTGGGAAGTTGTGATTTCTTTTTTTAATAAAAATATGTTGGCTTTGGAGGATTTTTTTATTGAATACTATGATTTCATAAAAATATAAAAAAATCCGTAAAGTTAATTTTACGGATTTTTTTAAAATAATTAAACCTTTAAATTAAGAAGCCGAAACCTCTTCTTCTGGTGTTGCAACGCTTGCCAAATAACGCTCGGCATCTAAAGCTGCCATACATCCTGTACCCGCCGCTGTAATGGCTTGTCTGTAGTCTTTATCTTGAACGTCACCACTGGCAAAAACGCCAGGAATATTGGTTTTTGTAGTTTTACCCTTTGTGATTAAATAACCAGCGTCGTCCATTTCTAACTGATTTTTAAAAATATCGGTATTAGGCTTATGCCCGATAGCAATAAATAAACCTGTAATTTTTATTTCTTCTTTCTCGCCAGTTTGATTATTAACCATACGCAAACCTTCAACCACTTGATCTCCTAATACTTCATCTACTTCTGTATTATAACGTAAATCTATATTTTTTGTAGAAGTAACACGGTGCTGCATGGCTTTAGAAGCACGCATCTCGTCTTTTCTTACCAACATAGTTACTTTATTACAAATATTGGCTAAGTAGGTAGCTTCTTCTGCAGCTGTATCACCACCACCTACTATGGCCACATCTTGGTTTTTATAAAAGAAACCATCGCAAACTGCACATGCAGAAACACCACCTCCACGTAGGCGCTGTTCACTAGGTAAACCAAGGTATTTAGCCGTAGCACCGGTAGAAATAATAATTGTTTGAGCCTCTATCCAAGTTTTGTTATCCACACAGGCTTTATGAACACCCCCAACTTCTGAGCTTAATTTCACTTCGGTAATCATACCTATTCTTACTTCGGTACCAAATCGTTCTGCCTGCTGTTGCAATTGCACCATCATGGTTGGACCATCGATCCCTTCGGGATAACCTGGAAAATTATCTACTTCTGTAGTTGTAGTCAACTGGCCTCCAGGCTCCATACCTGTGTACACAACTGGTTGCATATCGGCTCTTGCGGCATAAATCGCAGCCGTGTAACCCGCGGGTCCAGAACCAATAATTAAGCATTTTATTCTTTCCATTTTATTTTCTTCTGCCATAATTTTCAAATTTCTTGGTAAAAATAACAAGAAAGCCTTACATTTCAGAATTAAATTAATGAAGAATTTTTATTACTCGATAAGTTCTAGCAATTTGGAATTATTTTTACCTTAAAATCAACTAATATAAACCCTATGAGTACCCAAGATAAAGTGATTCAGCAGATCGAAGAAAAATATAATCAATTAGGAGAAAACCCTGAGAATTATTTGAATGGATTGCTACAAGCCAAACCTATAAATTATTGGGACTATATTCAAGTAGACACCCTTTTAAGCCTACAAAAACCAAGAACAGATTTTAAAGATGAAGAGATTTTTATCATGTATCATCAAATTACCGAATTGGTTTTAAAACTAATGATTCATGAAATTAAACAATTGGTTCATGGTGATTTACCCGTCCAAGCGGTTTTTCAAGAAAAACTAGAGCGATTAAATCGATACACGGGAATGCTAATGACTTCTTTTGATGTTATGCGCTTTGGAATGGATTATGACGATTATAATGTTTTTAGAGCCACCTTAACACCCGCAAGCGGATTTCAAAGTGCACAATTTAGAATATTAGAAATTTACTGTACCCCTTTAATAAATCTTATAAACGCTAAGGGGCGTGAACGTTTGCCTAGTAATCCTACCACCCAAGATTATTTTGAACACATTTACTGGAAAGATGCCGGCCATAACCGTAAAACAGGCAAAAAATCATTAACTTTAAGACAGTTTGAAGAAAAGTATTTAGCCGATTTTATTGCTTTAGCAGATAAGGTAAAAGGAAACACCCTGGCTGAACGTCTTGATAAATATGATGTTATAAATGATTCTCTGCTCGAAGCTGTACGAGAATTTGATAATGCCTATAACGTGCTTTGGCCTATAGTACACCTTAACACGGCTCAACATTATTTGAATAAAAAAGGAGAAAGCAAGGCTGCTACGGGAGGATCTGAATGGATGAAATACCTTCATCCTAAATACCAGCAGCGTAAGTTTTTCCCTTGTGTTTGGATAGATCAAGAAATATTAAACTATAAAGAATTTCCTCAATTTTAAAAATAGAACGTTGGCATGAATCATAGAATCAAATCTTTCGCCGCTTATAAAAAAGCGTATAAAGCAAGTATACAAGACCCCGAAATGTTCTGGGATGCTATTGCAAAAGACTTCAATTGGAGAAAGCCTTACTCAAAGGTTTTAAAAGCAGATTTTTCCGAGCCAAATATTAAATGGTTTGAAGATGGCGAACTAAATATAACCGAGAACTGTTTAGATAGGTATGCCGAATCTCAACCCAATAAGAACGCAATTATCTGGGAGCCAAATGATCCTAACGAGGAATCTAGAATTATAACCTACAAGCAGTTGCTGGTAAAAGTAAAGCAATTCGCAAACGTTTTAAAACGTAAAGAAATTCAAAAAGGAGATCGGGTTTGCATCTATATGCCCATGATTCCTGAGTTGGCAATCGCAATGTTGGCTTGTGCACGAATTGGCGCAATACACTCCATAGTTTTTGCTGGGTTTTCAAGTAAAGCCTTGGCTAGCCGAATCAACGATAGTTCTTGTAAATTATTAATTACCGCCAATGAATATTTTCGTGGTACAAAATCAATTCCGTTAAAGGAAATTTGTGATGAAGCTTTAAAAAACACCCCTAGCATTGAAAATGTAATTGTATATAGAAGAACCATCAACCCCACTCAAATGCACCCTAATCGTGATACTTTTTGGTTTGATGAAATGCAACAAGTTGGTTTAGATTGCGAAGCTACACCGGTAGGTGCAGAAGATCCTTTGTTTATTTTGTATACCTCGGGCTCAACCGGAAAACCAAAAGGAATGGTGCACACTACGGCTGGTTATATGATTGGAACCAGTTATACCTTTCAAAATGTATTTCAAACCGACGCTGATGCCATTTATTGGTGTACCGCCGATATAGGTTGGATAACAGGTCATTCTTATATTATATACGGCCCCCTTGCTTCTGGAGCTACAAGTCTTATGTTTGAAGGGGTTCCCAGTTACCCCGATTACAATCGGTTTTGGGAAATTATAGAGAAATTTAAAATTACCCATTTTTATACCGCTCCCACGGCAATTCGAGCACTAGCAAAACAGCCGTTACAACACGTTGAAAAACATAATTTAAGTTCTTTAAGAGTTTTAGGAAGTGTTGGAGAACCCATTAATGAAGAAGCTTGGCATTGGTTTAATGATAATATAGGAAAAACCAAATGCCCTATTGTAGATACTTGGTGGCAAACAGAAACAGGAAGTATAATGATAGCCCCATTAGCGGGAGTAACAGCAACAAGACCGGCCTTTGCTACCTTACCCTTACCAGGAGTTGAACCCGCGCTAATGGATGAACAAGGAAAGGAAATTGAATTTAACGGCCAAAAAGCAGAAGGACGTCTAGTCATTAAATCGGCTTGGCCTGCAATGGCGCGTACTATTTGGAATGATCATCAAAGATTTAAACAAACGTACTTTAGCACCTACCCTAATTTTTACTTTACTGGAGATGGCGCTTATCGCGATGCAACAGGGAACTATAGAATCACTGGTCGTGTAGATGATGTGGTTATCGTTTCTGGGCATAATTTGGGAACGGCACCTATAGAAAATGCTATTGGAGAGCACGAAGCTGTATCGGAAAGTGCCATTGTAGGATTTCCTCACGAAATAAAGGGCAACGCACTATATGCTTTTGTTATTTTATATGATGGAATACAAGAGAGTGATGCACTTAAACAAGAGATTATAGACAAAATTGTATTAAATGTGGGAGCGATAGCCAAACCCGATAAAATTCAATTTGTGCCAGAATTACCTAAGACAAGAAGTGGTAAAATTATGCGAAGAATTTTACGTAAAATTGCCTCGAAAGATACAGAAAATATGGGGGATATTTCAACTCTAGTAAACCCTGAAATTGTTGAGAAAATTAAAAAAGCTGCGTTATAAAGTAAAAGGCAACCCAAAAATGGGTTGCCTTTTACTCTTAAACCTAGATTTAAAAAATCTCTAAACTACCTTTTCCTTCGCGAATAACCTCTGGTTGTTCGCCTGTTAAATCAATTACGGTACTAGCTTGATTATCGCCGTAGCCACCATCTATCACAGCATCTACTAATTTCTCCCATTTTTCAAGTATAAGAGAAGGGTCTGTGGTATACTCTAATACTTCATCATCGTCTTTTATAGAAGTAGAGACAATAGGATTACCCAATTCACTAACAATCGCCTTAGCTATCGCATTATTAGGCACTCGAATACCAACCGTTTTTTTCTTTTTAAAAACCGAAGGTAGCTTGCTTGATCCAGGCAAAATAAAAGTATAGGGTCCCGGTAAATTTCTTTTTAATAACTTAAAATTTTGATTGTTTAAAGTTGCATACTCCGAAAGGTTACTTAAGTCTTCAACTATAAAAGAAAAGTTCGACTTCTCTAATTTTACACCTTTTATGCGTGCTATTTTTTCTAAAGCTGCCGTATTGGTAATGTCACAACCTAGACCGTATACGGTATCTGTGGGATAAATAATCAAACCTCCATTCCTTAAAATATCAACTGCTTGTTTAATAGCCTTAGGAGATGGATTTTCTTCATAGATTTTTATCAATTCTGCCATAATATTCAGTTTTAAAAATTTGCTATTTATAAGATACCTTAAAGCTAATCAATTTTTGGTTGTAAAAGACTAATCAATTCCGCGTAAGCTAAATTTAATTTATTTTTAACTTTATTAAGTTTTATCCTGTTCTCTATAAATTTATTATCACGGCTATTGATTAAAAAAATAGAGCTTTCTCCTAGAGCAAATAAACGTTGCTCTGCTTTTACTAATTTTTGACTACCATCTACTATTTCTTCTAAAATCTCAAGCTGATTTATCTGTGTATTAATTAAAACCTGTTGAGCCTTAATGTCATTTTCTAAACGATAGGCAAGCGCCGATTTTTCATAGTTTAATTTTTCAATTTCATATTTTGCTATGCGCACGTCTGCACGTTCTTTTCTTAAAAATAAAGGAAACTTAAAGGCAACACCAAAAGTGTAATCATTTTCATTAAAAACAGATCGGTCGCTCCATTGCTCGGTTAAAAAATTATAGTTTATGCGTAAATCGGGTAATAAATTATTACGTTTTAAACGCAAGTTATAGTCTTGTGCAGTAAGATCATTTTCTAGCAACTGAACTTGAGGATGCTGGTTTACTTGAAAGTTATCTAAACCGATAAGATTAGGTACTAATTGGGCCATAATTATATTAGAATCTGGAACTAACTCATCAGTTATAGCTAGGGGAACATTTTCTACCCATAAAAAATTAGATACGGCCAATTTTGCTTTTTGCTCCTGTAATTTGGCCTCGTTAAAAGCCAATTCTTGCTTTTTCACAAATAAATGTGTTTCAAGTGTATCTATTGTGGGGATATCTCCCGCTAAAGCCTTTTTAACCACTCCTTGATTTCTTATGATGGCATTTTCTAAAAAAGTTTTATACACCTGTTTATTTTCATAATAAAGTATCCAATAAGAATAGGCCTTCAAGGCTTTAGTTAAAATTTCATTGGTTTTGATATCACGCTGAATTCTTTCTGAATCTTGAAAAATTTTTGCCTGTTTTAGTGCATTTCTACGGTCATCATATAGCAAGTCTTTGGCTAATGGAAGACTAACCCCAACCGACCATAAGCCTTCTTCTGGAGTTATATTTTGTCGATTTACATAATAACCTTCGGCCAAATTATACTGTGATTGAAGTTCAATACCAAACCAAGTTGGTATTTTGATTTCACCTTGCCATAAATCATAATAACCTGTTCCCTTAAAATCTTTCTGTTTATGCTTGCCGCCAAGTTTAGGATCAAATAAGCCTCTCGCCTTTAATAGTTTTTCTTCGGCTTGTGACAATTTAAGGTTAGCCTGCTTTATAACAGGGTGGTGTTTTTTTATAAGTGCTAAGTATTCGTCTATACCAAAAATTTCTTCTTGGGCGGATATCTTAATTGGTGTAAAGATAAAGATTAACACAAAACAAAAAGAGTTTATTGCCTTCATTTATTTCTTTACGGATTTATTGTCAGGAACATAATAATCTGGAGGAAAACCATTTAAATTTCTCCATATTTCGTACCAAACGGGTACATTTTTTAATAAGGCCAAGGTTCGGGCGCCAGAACCTACGCGCAGTGCATCGGGCCAAGATTCATCGTTTTTTGGCGCCAATAATAAGCGGTATTTTCCATTTGCACTAATATTGTTATCTATGGCCACCACCTTTGCCCCAAAAGTACCATAAGAAGCATTTGGCCATCCGCTAAAAATAATAGTAGGCCAACCATCAAATTGTATTCTCACCTCGCTACCTAAACGTACCAATGGTAAATCTAAGGGCTCAATATAGGTTTCAACCGCTAAATTTGGATTATCTGGCATAATAGTAACAATTTTTTCACCTGCCTTTAATGCCTCTCCTCTACCAGTCTTTAATGTTTTATTGATTAAACCAGAAATAGGAGAAGTAACATAATATAAATCTTGACGCACTTGGTAGTTGCTTAATGTATTTTCTAATTTACTAACCTGTGCTCTTGCCTCAAATTGAGTACTGGATGTACTTGATATATTGCTTTGCACCTTACTGATTTTATCATCAAACTCAGCTTGAATTCTGTTGGCTTCAATCTGTGCATTTAATAATTCGTTACTATAGGTGAGTAATTTATTTTCAAGTTCAATAACATAGGCTTGGTTCTTTTGAAACTTAGAAAGCTTCTCCTCTACGTCTTGTAAAGACTTTAGGCCTTCTTTTTCGAGTTCTTCATTTCGTTCGTATTGTTTTTTAGCAATTGCTAAATCAATTTTAGCTGCCTCTAAAGCTATACTATCGCTTTTATACTTAAGTTGAATTTGTTTAATTTTATTTTTGTTCTGTTCAGTCTTTAGTCTTCTTTCTTGTCGCAGCGCCCTTAATTGGTTGTTTAAAGCGGTAATTTTATCCTGATAGGCATTAACTGCACCCGATTTAGCATCAATTTGTTCACTTGTTCGCTTTATAAGTAAGGTATCAAAATATGCTTCTTTTATTTCATTTATTTTTAAAATAGTATCTCCCCTTTGAACATAATCTCCCTCTCGCACATACCATTTCTCTATGCTACCGGGTATTACAGATTGTATGGTTTGCGGACGCTGATTCGGTTCTAAGGTGGTGACGTATCCATTACCCGCTATGGTTTGTGTCCATGGTAAAAACAAAAACACAAAAAGTAACAAAAAACTAAAGAGTAAAATTTTAGTAAGGTAGCCACTATGCTTATTTTTGAACAAAAGTTGGTAGGCACTAAAACTGGCCAATTCATTTTTTGCATTAAAGGCATCATCATTAAAATTGCGCATAGATTCTATTCTTTAATTTCAACAATTTTTAATTGGTTGGAAAGCTTTTGATTACTTGATATAATCAAAGTAATTTCATTTTCTCGAGTATAAGTAATTAATTTTTCTAAATACGAGTCGGGGTTCGCAAAAGCGTGCTCAACAAAAAGCATCTTGGGCTTTTTAAGCAGTGCTCTTAATAGAAAAATAAGCTGTTCTAATTTAAAAGTTATCACATCGCCATTGGGTACAATATATTGCTGCAAGCCAAATGGTAAAGTTTGAATCTCTTCAATCAAATTAAAATAGGAAAGTATAGAAAACACATCTTTTTCTTTAATGTCTTTCCTATTTAAGGTTAGGTTCTCCCACAAGGTACCTTCAAAAATTTGATCATCACGTAAAACTAAACCAAGGTAATTTCGGTAATTTTTTAAAGACACCGTATAAATTTCACGTCCATCGAAATATATTTTACCATCTTTTGATTTTTTAACCCCAGTTAGGTAGTAGAAAAGATCTCTGGTTTTTAAATCATTGCCCACTATATTGATTTGATCACCTCGGTTGATAATCAAATCTGTTACGCTCAATTTACTACTTTTCAAGTGAAAAATCTGCATAGGAAAAAGGCTTAATTCTTGACTTAAAGTATCTGTGTTGTAATCTAACTTTTTCTCTCCTATTTCTTCTAATTTCTCAATCGAGGTGGAGACATCATATATGGTTTCAAGGCCCAATACCAGTTTTTCAACAGAATTAATCAGTAATAATATAATAATCTCTGCAGCAACAAACTGCCCAATATTCATCTGCTGATTAAGTACCAACAATCCTCCTATAATTAGCAAACCAGCAGTTACCGTAACCTTAAAAATGACCATTATTTTAAATTGGCTTTTTAAAATAGAAAAATGGTTTTGCCGATGCTCTAAATAAGATTCAACTAGTTTATTGTTTTTATTTAATTCTATATTATTGGAGGCAATTTTTAAACTGATGTAATTTTTGGCTACTTGTTGAACCCAATAAGCTACCTTATACTTACTTTTTGACTCTTGCAGACTAGAGACCAATGCTTTATCAAAGGTAAAACGCAACAAAATATAAAACAAAATGACCAGTAGAAAACCAAAAACAATAAAGAATGGATGGTATAAACTTAACAGCAATAGTCCTAATAATATTTGTAAAACTGCGGCAGGCACATCTAGAAGCAACTTTTGCAACCCTTTTTGCAAATTAATTACATCAAAAAACCGATTAGCTAATTCGGGAGGATATTTATCAATAAGTTCTCTTACCCTTATTTTCGGAATTCTATAAATCAAGTCAAAAGAGGTACGGACAAATAATTTTTGCTGAATATTTTCTATAATATCCAATTGTAATATTTGTAACCCCCCTGCAAAACCAACCCCCAAGGTTACAATGGTTACTAATATAATCCAGGAACTACTAATTTGAGCTCCTTGTAATAAGTTAATAATGGCCTGAATACCTAGCGGTAAGCTTAAGCTGATAATCCCTGCAAAAATAGCATAATATAATATTTGAAGAATATCCTTTTTATCTAAGGCTAACAAATTAACTATTTTTTTTAAAGCTGGTATTCTATTTGTTTCCATAGAGTTTTATTTTATCTTTAAATAAATCCATAAAAAATTCCTGAACCCCATTTTCTTCTTCGCCTTCAATTGAATTGGGGAAATGTTTACGTAAAAATTGTTGTTTTAAAGAGCCTTGCACCAATTGATGTGCTAACGATTTCTTAAATGTGTAATCAGGTAAGGCTAATTGAATTATAGTACTAATACGTTCTACTAATTGCTTGTATACTCTAAAATTTCCTGCTTTATTTTCATAATCAACATCATGAACTTGAAATGCTTTGGCATATTCTTCTACCACTATGGCGTGTAATTTTTTTATAGATATGATTTCGTGATGTGGTAAATCTTGTGGTAAATCGGTAAGAATCTCTATCGTTTTAAAAAGAGTTGCGGTGGGCTGGGTTAGACTTTGGGTTTCTAAAACCAAATTATACTCTATCCAGCGCCAATAATAAGAAATCAAATACAGCAAAAGTTTATGTTTATTCTCAAAATAACGATAAATAGAGCTTTCATTAGATCCTATTTGATTGGCAAGTTTCTTAAACGTAAAACCGTCTAAACCTTCGTCTTGCATCAACTCAATAGAATGCTTAATAATTTTACGTCCGAGCGCGGTCTCTAACGGATTTTTAAGGTAAATAACTGGTGGAATAACAAAATGTAATTGATTAACCAGTTTTTTCATAGCGTTATCTTTACTTGCAAAGATAGTAGTAATACTATTAAAATTATGTTATCAATAAGAAAATCTATTGAATTTTACATTTTCATAACATAAGTTTAGTTTTAGCAACAAAAGGCGAAAATTTTTCGCTTTTTGTTGTAATTGATTTCTTTTAGGAAATGTCCTATTTCAAATACCCTTTAAGCTTTTTTCGTTTAGGTATTCAGCTAAAGCTTAACTTAAAATTTTTAATTTAGCAAAGCGAAGTAATAATTTTTTGAGCCCTCCATTTTCAAAATTTATCTCTGCTTTTTTATCTTGGCCAACCCCTTCTAATCCTACTACCTTACCCCGCCCAAAACGTAAGTGTTCAACTGCTGCACCTACTTCTAATTGTAGTACTTCTTTATCTATTTTTGCGGTACTCTGGCTGTTTTGAGGTCTTATTTTTCTTAATTTACGAAGTTGCTCTTCACTAGGCTTATGCGCTGGAGGAGGCACACCTGGACTTGGCTTTTTTTGTCTTAATTTACTTTTATCGACCTCACCAAATAAATCTGGATTCACAAATGAATTACCTCTAAGCTCATCGGGTGGCATAAGGTATTCTTTATATTGCTCGTCGATTTCTTCTATAAAACGGCTAGGTTCGGCATCTATAAGTTTTCCCCAACGATATCGGGATAGTGTGTAAGTTAAATAAGCTTTTTGTTCTGCTCTTGTTAAGGCAACATAAAATAACCTGCGTTCCTCTTCAAGCTCTGATCGCGTATTCATACTCATCCCTGAAGGGAATAGATCCTCTTCTAAACCTACAATGTAAACATATGGAAACTCTAATCCCTTTGCCAAGTGGATGGTCATTAGGGCTACTTTATTATCATCATCTGTTGCATTATCTAGGTCGGTGGCTAAAGCGACATCTTCAAGAAATTCAGAAATATTACCCGTAGCATCAGCAAGTTCTTTTTGCTCTTCCACAAAATCTTTTAATCCATTAAGCAATTCTTCTACGTTTTCAATACGTGCAACTCCCTCTGGAGTCCCATCTTTTTTTAGTTCTTGAACCAATCCTGTTTTTTTAGCTACCATTTCGGTAAGCACAAAAGCATCAGAATTTTTTGCTGTAACCTGAAAACTCTTTATCATCGTAGCAAATTGGGTTAATTTACCTCTTGTTCGAGAGTTGATTCCGGTATTGAGCTCGTGTAAATGTTCAATGATTTGAAAGATAGATTTATCATATGCGTTTGCTGCTAGAATTAATCGATCTAGGGTAGTCGCCCCAATACCTCTAGCGGGATAATTGATAATTCTTTTTAAGGCCTCTTCATCATTCGGGTTTACTATAACCCGTAGATAAGCCAAAACATCCTTGATTTCTTTTCTTTGATAAAATGAAGTTCCTCCATAAATGCGATAAGGAATATCGCGCTTTCTTAACGCGTCTTCTATAGCTCTACTTTGTGCATTGGTTCTATAAAGTACGGCAAAATCGCCATTGCTTAGGTGGTTATTCATTCTGTTTTCAAAGATAGAACTAGCAACAAATCGACCTTCTTCCCCGTCGTTTAAAAGTCGGTTGATTTGAATTTTAGGACCATCATCATTATCAGTCCACACCACTTTTTCTAGCTTTACCTTATTTTTGTCTATCACCGAGTTGGCCGCGTTGACAATATTCTTAGTGGAGCGGTAATTCTGTTCTAATCGATAAGTTTTAACATCTTCATAATCTTTTTGAAAATTTAAAATGTTGTTGATATTCGCTCCGCGAAAGGCATATATACTTTGAGCATCGTCACCTACAACACATATATTTTGAAACTTATCGCTCAACGCCCTAACAATTAAATACTGTGAATGATTGGTATCTTGGTACTCATCTACTAATATATATCTAAACCTATCTTGATATTTAGCTAAAACGCGAGGAAAACGAGTTAGCAATTCATTGGTTTTAAGCAAAAGATCGTCAAAATCCATTGCTCCCGCCTTAAAACATCTTTTTACATACTCATCATAAATTTCACCAAGTCGTGGTCTTTTGGCCATAGCATCGGCCTCTTGCAAATCGGGATTGGCATAATATGCTTTAACAGTAATTAAACTGTTTTTAAAAGATGAAATTCTAGAAAATACTTGTTTATACTTATAGATGTCTTTGTCTAAGTTTTTCTCTTTAATTATAGTTCTAATTAATCTTTGGGAATCTTCGGAATCATAGATTGTAAAATTAGAAGGGTAACCCAACTTATCGGCTTCAATACGAAGCAAACGAGCAAAGATAGAGTGAAATGTACCCATCCATAAATTTTTAGCTTCACTCGCACCTACAATTTTTGCAATTCGCGCCTTCATTTCTCTAGCTGCTTTGTTGGTAAAAGTAAGAGCAAGTATATTGAAAGGGTCTACCCCCTGTTGCATAAGGTGCGCTATTCTAAATGTAAGTACACGAGTTTTTCCCGATCCAGCACCAGCAATAACAATCATTGCTCCGTCTTTTTGTAAAACAGGAGCTCGTTGCGCTTCATTAAGTCCTTCTATAAATTTATTCACAATGCATTTTTTTTGAGGCGTGAATTTATCAAAAAATTAAAAATTAAACTCATAAAAGTTCTAGAGATATAAAAATAAAAACTTTTTAGTTTACCGAATAAATTAAATACCTTAGTCCAAAAATAAAAATTTGCTTTAATTCAAATTAAATGGATGCTATTCTTGAGTTTTTAGGTAACCTTGCCTGGTGGCAATGGCTACTTTTTGTGGTGCTTATAGTTGCGATACGGGATTTGTTTTTCAACAAAAAGCATATTATCACGAGAAATTTTCCTGTGGTCGGACACTTCAGATATATGTTAGAAAGTATTGGTCCTGAGCTTCGCCAATATATTGTGGCAAACAACCGTGAAGAATTGCCCTTTGATAGGATTCAACGCGGTTGGATCTACGCTTCGGCAAAAAATCAAAATAATTATGAGGGCTTTGGGAGTGATCGTGACATTTACGCAACTAATTATATTTTTATCAATAATGCGATGATGCCCTATAGATTGCCCGAAAATCATCCAAATGTAAATGATCCTTATTTCTTACCTTGTGCTAAGGTAATGGGACTTTCGAAAAATCGCAGAAGACCATATAGACCTGCTTCGGCAATAAATGTTTCGGCTATGAGCTTTGGAAGTTTATCGGCGAAAGCTATTGAATCTTTAAACCGAGGAGTAAAAATGGCCAATGCTTTTCACAACACAGGCGAAGGCGGTGTATCTCCTTACCATAAAAAAGGCGGCGATTTAATGTTACAGATAGGAACGGGTTATTTTGGAATTCGGGACGATGAGGGAAACTTTAGTATGGATAAACTCGTTAAATTATGTAATGATAACCCCCAAATTAGGGCAATAGAAATTAAACTTTCACAAGGAGCTAAACCTGGTAAAGGTGGTGTTTTACCAGCTTCTAAAATCACTAAAGAAATTTCAGAAATTAGACATGTCCCTTTAAATAAAGATGTTATCTCACCCCCATATCATTCGGCTTTCACCGATGTTCCTTCAATGGTTGATTTCATCGAAGACATTGCAGACAAAACAGGCCTACCAGTTGGTGTAAAAGCCGCAATTGGTAAAACTATAGGTTGGAAACAATTGGCTGAATTGATGAAAGAAACAGGAAAAGGACCGGATTTTATAAGTATTGATGGCGGTGAAGGAGGTACGGGTGCTGCACCTCCTAGTTTTGCCGATCACGTTGCTGTGCCTTGGGCCTATGGATTTAAAAGTGTTTATAGAATATTTAAAGATTATGATCTCACCAAAGATATTTTCTTTATAGGTAGTGGTAAATTAGGTTTTCCCTCCTCGGCTATTATGGCTTTTGCCATGGGAGCAGATTGTATAAACGTTGCACGCGAAGCTATGATTAGTATAGGCTGTATACAGGCCCAATCTTGCCACAACAACACCTGTCCCACTGGTATAGCGACACAAAACAAATGGTTGCAACGCGGCATTGATGTCAAAGACAAAGCCAAGCGAAATCTTTTTTATTTTAAAAACTTTAGAAAAGAAGTATTAGAAATTACGCACGCTTGTGGTTATGAACACCCTTGTGAATTTACTATGGATGATGTAAACATTAACCTGAGTGATCAAGATTTCACCAAGACATTAGCAGATGCCTATGAGTATCATAAAACTAAGGTTGAATTTAAAGGTATGGAAGCAATTCAAAACTGTCCTTACCTTGGAGGAAATTATCAAAAAGAAAAATCTGAAGAAGACGTTAAAAAAGATACAGTAAGATATTAATTATGGAAGAAAACTTAATACAACTAGCTTTTTACTTGTTACCGGCTATTTTAGTGGCTTTAATAAGCTACTATTTCTTTGATGGTTATTTTAAAGCTGAAAATAAAAAACAATTGTTTGAGCTGCGAAGGCAAAACAGTAAACAGACCTTACCCATTAGATTACAAGCACTAGAACGACTAACACTTTTACTTGAACGTATAGACCCAGGCAGTTTGCTTATCAGAATAAAGCCAAACAGCCAAGATAAAAATGAATATGAAAATTTGCTTATACACCATATAGAAAAAGAGTTTGAACACAATATTTCGCAACAAATATATGTTAGTGAGGGTTGTTGGAACGCAATTAGAGCTACTAAAAATGCTACTATTGCGCTCATTCGAAAAACCAATATGAGTGAAAGTGTTGACTCTCCTACTAAGTTGAGGGAAATTATTTTATCTGAAATGATGGAAAAAAGTTCACCCAGTCAAACTGGTTTAGCATACATTAAACAAGAGGTTAAAGGCTTGTGGTAAGCTTTTCAACTTTAGAATAAAAATATCCTAACGCAGCTCATTCTCTTCTAAATGAGCTGCTTTTTTTTGTGCATATAAGTAACCTTGCTGCCACCATTCTGACATTAATTTTTTGTCAAAAATTAATGAATTCTCTGTTAATTTACTAGGTGTGTAATATAGGTTTAGGGTTACATTATTATTTATAGCTGCCAACTTTCCCTCAATTATATTGCTTCGTTCCACTTGGTCGAGCATAAATCCGAAAAGATTTACCATAAGCGAGAAAGGGTTGTTCCCCAATACTTTATTATGCTCCATATTTTCAGATTCTAACACAATTGCATCAATTTCTGTAGCACCGCGCCGTATTGCTTCACGAATGGGAACTAGTGAACCAAAACCTCCATCGGCGTACTCACAACCATTTTTCTTAACCAAACTCATAAATGGCGCGTAGTTACAAGAAATCCAAATCCATTCACAAAATTCATCATAGTTAAAATTCTTTATCGATTTATACTCCACCTTGTTTTTGGTAAGGTTAGAAACGGTGACCACTACATCGGTTACACTCTCTTTTATCAATAGAAATTCTTCTGGTGTGATTTTTTGACGTATGAGCTTGTGTAGGTTTTTACTCTCTCCAAACGTACGTTTATTTTTAATGAACTGAATTAAGGTGTTAATAAAATTAATACCAACATACTCCCTATCCTCTTTTTTCTTTATGGAAAAAGGATTAATACTAAAAATACTGGATTGCGAAACTTGCGTGTATGTATTGTATAGTTTATCTAACTTACCAAGCGCCAAATGAGGAATTAGTAAACTACCTGTAGACGAACCTACAAAAATACCATACTCTTTTTTTTGTGTGCGAATTAAAAATTCTGCTACACCGCCTGCATAAGCACCTTTACTTCCACCACCCGAAATTACCAATGCCTTCATTATTCTAAAATTGTATTAAAGAAATTTTTGTTTCTAATTTCTACCTGTTGGCTAAGTGATTTTATTCGTTTTTTTAATTGATTGTCTTTTGCTAAATCTTTGATCAAATTACGTGCAAAGCTATAAAAGCGCCAATTGTAGTGCTGAGTAGCGCGTATCAAATTAAGTAAACTTTCATCTGACCATAAATTTATTTGATTTAATATTGAAAAAGCACTACGACGTATACTAACATCATAAAAAACAGTGGTATACTGATTCAATTCTTGAAAAATTATGGATTTATTGTGCGGATCATAAGACGGAGTTGCTAGATGTAAACCTAACCAGAGGTGCCTTAAACTTTTATTGTAAAAACCCTTCTTATCCTTTAATTGTTCTAGGTAACTCACTCGATTTTCCTGAAAATTGATCCATAAATTTAAAAGTGCAGCTTCTTGTGTGGTATATGATTTTTCATATAGTAATTGCTCATATTCTTCCTTTAAAGTGAGCGGAATTTGATCAATATGCAGTGCTACACTTTGTTTTACCAGTAGCGATTCACTATTAAGTGCCATTTTAAGTAAAGTATCTACTACGGGTGAATGCGTGTTTTCTAAACTCAATTGAATTACTGCCTCTTGCCCCAAATAATCATTTACTGGAACGCTTAGTGCATTCTTTAAATCTTTAATTTTCTGCTCTAGTGGAAGCTCTCTTAATGCGTTTAATGCTAAATATTTTTGTATAAATTCATTAGTGCTTAAAAGTCTCATTGCTTCATAAGAAGGAAACGTATTTGCTAATAGCCACTTTTCCTCAAACCAACTTAAATCTTTGCCTGAAATTTCTTCGGCTAGCATTATAAAATCTTCGGTTCTAACATTCTGGTAAGCATATTTTTCTAAAAAACTTTTCACTACTTTTTTAAAAACTGACTCGCCTAAATTATTTTCTAAAAAAAATAGCGCCCACCCTCCCTTTTGGTAATAAGTGAGTGAGCTTGCTTTTGGATTTAGAAGCGCTTCTCCTCTACCCGATTGACTCGCTGCAGATAATCGTTCTGCGGTTTGGTACATAGAATAATAGAAATAATCGTCACCAAAAATTTCTCGTTCTGCTTTCAACGCATAATAAGTAGCAAAACCCTCATGCAGCCAATGATGCGTTGAGCTGGTTTCAGTAATTAAATTGCCAAACCATTGATGAGCCAATTCATGGGCATTTACATTGAGATAATTTTGATCAACAAAGCCTATAGAGTCCGTTAAAAATTGCTCCGAAAACACTGTAGCTCCTGTATTTTCCATCCCGGCGTATAAAAAGTCTTTAACGGGTACTTGTTTGTAATTTTGCCAAGGATAAGCCACCCCAATATTTGACTCTAGAAAATCGAATATTTCTTGGGTATACCGGTAAGTAGGTTCAACCAAATTATGATATCTTGGGGCATAATACAAGTAAATGGGGACACCTGATTTACTCTGTATCTTTTTATAATCAAATTTCCCTAAAGCTAACATTACCAAGTAACTGCTCATCGGTTTTTGCATATCATAAGTCCAGCGGGACACCTCCTCAAAATCATTCTTGCTTATTAATTTTCCGTTACTAATTAGGGTATAATCTCGGGGTGCTTCAAAACTTAGATCAAATTCTATTTTATCGTTCATATCATCTAAGCTAGGTAACCAGTGAGAGGTGTATTTACCTTGTCCTTGCGAGAAAATTTGAGCTCTTTCTGGAGTTTCCCAATTATTAAAATATAAGGTTTGTTGGGGTTTTGCCAGGTATTTAAATTGAATTGAATACAAACTATCTGACTTAAAATCGTTATAAAACCATATTTTTTGCGATGTAGTTTTCACGGATATTTGTGGGGTTTTCAAAACTACTTCTTTCAAATTTTTAGCATCTAAAAAAATAGAATCACATGCTTCATTTAAGATAAATTGAAGTTCTACCTCACCGGCTATCTGCTTTTTAACAGGGCTAATTTTTAAAAATGCACTTATATTTTTAATATCTAAATGTGTCTGATTTTGAGCACAAATCAATTCCGTAAAGAAAAAAGGGAGAAACAACAAATAAATCTTTTTCATAAATTCGTTTTGGTGTTGAAAAATACAAAATAAATTGGTTTAAAATAACCTATTTTGAGGGCTTTGTAGTTGCGAAAATTTTTTACAAAAACTATCTTAGCCCTATGAACTCAACTTATTTATTAACTCCAATAGATTACCTCAAAGGAATAGGTCCAAATCGGGCTAAACTGTTAAAGGAAGAACTGAGTATTTATACTTATTCAGATTTATTGCATTTCTTTCCTAACCGGTATATTGACAGAACTAAATATTACAAGATAAACGAACTACAAAGAAATGATGCAGAAGTACAAATTGTAGGCAAAATCACACATTTTAAGACTATTGACCAAGGTAAAACCAAACGTTTGGTAGCAAGTTTTACAGACAATACAGGTAGCTTAGAATTGGTTTGGTTTAAGGGTATTAAATGGATAAGAGAATCGCTAAAATTAAACACAGCATACGTTATATTTGGTAAAATTAATTGGTTCAATGGGCAATTTTCTATGCCCCATCCAGATCTTAAAAGCCTTGAAGAGCAGAAAAAGAGTCTAAGCGGCTTGATGCAACCCATTTACCCGAGCACAGAAAAATTAAGTAAGCGTGGAGTGAGTAATAGAATTATTTCTAAAGCCATAGAGAATCTAATTAAGTTATCTTACAAACAATTTTCCGAAACTTTACCCGATTATTTTCTGAAGGAGCTAAACCTAATGCCTAAAGCAAAAGCCCTTTTATATATACACTTTCCAAAAAACGCTGAGTTGTTAGCTAAAGCCATGTATAGGCTTAAATTTGAAGAATTATTTTATGTTCAATTACAACTCATTCTTAAGAATAAAATTAGGAAACAAAAAATTAAGGGCTATAACTTTACAAAAGTAGGCAGATTATTTAAGGAGTTTTATGGGCAACATTTGCCTTTTACCTTAACTAATGCTCAAAAACGAGTTATACGAGAGATTAGAAATGACATGGGCACTGGTGCTCAAATGAATAGGCTATTACAAGGTGATGTTGGTTCGGGAAAAACAATGGTAGCTTTTTTATCTTGTTTATTAGCTTTAGACAATGATTTTCAAGCTTGTATAATGGCGCCAACAGAAATTCTAGCTACTCAGCATTATCAGGGGTTACTAGAACTTTGTGCACCTATGAATATAGAGCTAGATTTATTAACTGGCTCAACTAAGCTTAGAGACCGCAAGAGAATTCATGAAGGTCTGGAGTCGGGAGAACTCAAAATACTTATAGGTACCCATGCACTCTTAGAGGATAAGGTTGTATTTAAAAATTTGGGCTTAGCTATTATTGATGAACAACATCGTTTTGGAGTTGCTCAACGGGCAAAATTATGGACCAAAAATCAATTACCCCCTCACATTCTGGTCATGACCGCTACGCCAATTCCAAGAACCCTTGCTATGAGTCTTTATGGCGATTTAGATATTTCTGTAATTGATGAACTTCCGCCCGGTAGAAAGCTTATTACAACGGTTCACCACTATGATAGTAATAGATTAAAAGTATTTCATTTTCTCAGAAAGGAAATTAAAAAAGGTAGACAAGTCTATATTGTTTATCCGTTGATTCAAGAAAGTGAGCATATGGATTATAAAGACTTGATGGATGGGTATGAAAGTATTGCAAGAGATTTCCCTATGCCAGAATATCAAATTTCGGTGGTTCACGGGCAAATGAAACCAGCTGATAAGGAGTATGAGATGAATCGCTTCGTAAGGGGGGAAACCCAAATTATGGTAGCTACAACGGTTATAGAGGTAGGTGTTAACGTACCCAATGCAAGTGTAATGGTGATTGAGAGTGCAGAACGCTTTGGTTTATCGCAATTACACCAATTAAGAGGGCGGGTGGGCCGTGGTGCCGAAAAAAGCTATTGTATTTTAATTACTGGACAAAAACTATCCAATGATAGCAAAACTAGATTAGAAGCGATGACACAAACAAACGACGGTTTTAAATTATCTGAGGTTGATTTAAAACTGCGTGGACCCGGAGATTTAATGGGTACCCAACAAAGTGGTATTTTGCAAATGAAAATTGCCGATATTGTTCAAGATCAAGATATTTTACAACAAGCCCGTCAATGGGCAAAAAAGATTATTGAAAAAGATGAACGTTTAGAACTTACCGAACATACTCGGCTAAAAAACACCTATTTGAATATCACTAAAAACAAAAAAAATTGGAAATATATCAGTTAAACAAAAAATTCAAAATATTATAGAATTGTACCCAAGCCAATTGATATTTAAAGCTTTTTTGAGAAAATAAATTTTATATTTGCTCCCCATAAAACAAGATGATTACCTATGAAAATTTCATATAACTGGATTAAAGAATTTATCAAAACAGATTGGAGTGCCGAAAAAATGGAAGTTTTACTTACAGACCTAGGCTTGGAAGTAGAAGGTATTGATGATTATGAGTCGGTAAAAGGCGGTTTAGAAGGAATTGTAGTAGGAGAAGTCATTTCTTGCATCCAGCATCCCAACGCCGATAAATTAAAGCTAACCCAAGTTAATATTGGTGAAAAGGAAAACTTACAAATTGTCTGTGGTGCCCCAAATGTTGCTTCGGGTCAAAAAGTGCCGGTGGCTACCATTGGGACCCAACTGTATGATGATAAAGGAGAAGCTTGGAAAATAAAGAAAGGTAAAATAAGAGGTGAATATAGCTTTGGAATGATATGCGCCGAAGATGAATTAGGATTAGGGCAAAGTCATGAAGGGATTTTAGTGCTAGATAGTGAGTTAAAACCTGGCACGCCTTTAAATCAGGTTTTTGAAATAACCTATGATAAGGTTTTTGAGATTGGCCTTACCCCTAATCGCGCTGATGCTATGAGTCATTTTGGTGTCGCAAGAGATATAAAAGCTGGTTTGCTAAGACACGACATCAACGGTTCGCTAAACACCCCATCGGTGAGCGGTTTCCATGTAGAGAAACGTAGTCACCGCGTACAAATTGAAGTTCAGGATTATCAATTAACTCCACGTTATTGCGGTATTACCCTTTCGGATGTTGAAGTTAAAGCATCTCCCAATTGGATGCAAGACAAATTAAAAGCGATAGGAATCACACCGAAAAACAATATTGTTGACGCCACCAATTATGTAATGCATGAGCTTGGCCAACCGCTTCACGCCTTTGACGCTAAAGCTATTAAAGGTAACAAGATTGAAGTTAAAACGCTCGCGGCAAAAACAAGATTTACGACGTTAGATGGTGTTGAGCGTGAGCTTCACGAAGAAGATCTTATGATTTGTGACGCAGACGGTCCTATTTGTATGGCGGGGGTTATGGGAGGTTTAAATTCTGGGGTGACAGAAAAAACCACTACCGTATTTTTAGAAAGCGCGTACTTTAATCCGGTAAGCGTGAGAAAATCAGCTAAAAGACATAGTATAAACACTGATGCTTCGTTTCGATTTGAGCGTGGTGTAGATCCTCATATTACAGAGTACGCTTTAAAACGAGCAGCACTTTTAATTCAAGAGATTGCTGGAGGTTATGTGTCTAGCGATTTAGATGATATATACCCAAAAAAAATAAATGATTTTCAGGTATTTCTCACTTTTAAGAAAATAAACTCTTTAGTAGGGGAAGAATTAGACCCTAGTGTTATCAAGTCTATTTTGGCATCCTTAGATATTCGCGTCAATAACGTTACAGAAACCGGTTTAGGGCTCACAATTCCTGCCTATCGTGTAGACGTGCAAAGAGAGGTTGATGTGATTGAAGAAATCTTAAGGGTTTATGGATATAATAATATTGAATTTAGCGAAAAACTAAATGCAACCATAGCCAATACCAACAGGTATGAAGATTTTAAAATACAAAATCTTATCGCTCAACAATTAGTTGCTCAAGGTTATCATGAAATGATGGCCAACTCATTAACTAAAGATTATACTGCTCTAAATAAAGATTTGGTAAAGGAAGAAAATGTAGAAATCCTTAATCCATTAAGTCAAGAATTAAGTGTAATGCGCCAATCTATGTTGTTTAGCGGATTGGAAGCCATCGCTTATAATTTAAATCGACAGAATACCGATCTTAAATTTTTTGAGTTCGGAAAGATATATCAGCTTAAGGAAGGTTACCAAGAAAATAAGCAATTGCAATTAATTGTTACTGGAAACAGAAAAGAAGATAATTGGTTTGAGACTACAAAACCAACCGATTTCTTCTATTTAAAGGGTGTTGTAGAGGGTATATTGTCTCGATTAAATATAACCAAATTTAATTCTGTCCCTAGCAATTCTAATGATTTATCAGAAGGATTAACCTATAGTATAAAGAATATCAATTTAGTAAATTTTGGAGTTGTTAAAAAGTCAATTTTAAAAGAATTTGACATAGAACAAGAGGTACTAACAGCTTGTTTTAATTGGGACGCCATAATAGAAATAATCAGCAAGGCAAATGTAAAGTATGAACCTATACCAAAATATCCTTCTTCAAGAAGAGATTTTGCCCTATTGGTGGATGAATCTGTAAAATTCGAGCAAATCTACGAGCTTGCTTTAAAAACGGAGAAAAAATGTTTGGAGTCTGTTGATTTATTTGATGTTTATCAAGGAAAAGAATTACCAGAAAACAAAAAGAGTTATGCAGTTAGTTTTACTTTTTTAGATAAGAATAAAACTTTGACTGACAAACAGATAGATAAAGTAATGAATAAATTACAAAAACAACTGGCTAAAGAACTCGACGCCCAGTTGAGATAAAATGAACTGAATTAATTAGCTTAATACCCCAATATTAGTGCTTTTAAAAAATGCAAAATCTTAATTTTTATAAGAACAAACACCATTTTCTTATACCCTTTAATATGATCAAATTTTAAAAAAGACCACTTTTTTGCGGTTTAAGCTGAGATTGAAATAAAATCTAGTTTATACCCCAATTAAAATGAAAAATTCCCATTTAATCAAGGCAGCCGAACGATTTGGCACTCCCCTTTATGTTTATGATGCGCAAAAAATTCAGCAACAATTTTACCGCCTAAAAAATGCCTTCAATTCTATTGATAATTTAGAAATTAGGTATGCGGTAAAAGCACTATCCAATTTAAATATTCTCAACCTTTTAAAGGAATGCGGGAGCGGATTGGACACCGTATCCATTGAAGAAATTAAATTAGGTTTGCACGCAGGATATGATCCTAAGAAAATTATTTTTACCCCAAATGGAGTTTGTTTTACAGAGTTAGAAGAAGCCGTAAAGCTAGGCGTACAAATCAATATTGACAATTTAAATGTACTAGAAAAATTTGGAAACATTTATCCTGAAGTACCGGTTTGTTTACGCATAAATCCCCATATTATGGCTGGCGGAAACACCAATATCTCCGTAGGCCATATAGACTCTAAATTTGGAATATCTATCCATCAATTACCGCATATTTTACGCATAGTTGACAATACAAAAATGAATATTAACGGACTACATATGCACACGGGTAGTGATATTTTAGATATCGGAGTGTTTCTTCGAGCAGCCGAAATCTTGTTTGATACCGCCAAAAATTTTAAAAATTTAACATTCCTTGATTTTGGTAGTGGTTTCAAGGTGGCCTACGGACCAAATGATATAGAAACAGATATTGAAAACTTAGGAGAAAAGCTAAGCAAACGATTTATAGATTTTTGTAAGTCTTATGGTAAAAAACTTGCCCTTACTTTTGAACCTGGAAAGTTTTTGGTGAGTGAGGCAGGATATTTTGTTGTAAAAACCAATGCAATTAAACAGACCACTTCAACTGTTTTTGCTCAAGTTGATTCTGGTTTTAATCACCTAATTAGACCGATGCTTTATGGAGCAAAACACGAAATTATAAATATCTCTCAACCCAAGAACCATAAACGCTTTTATTCGGTTGTGGGATATATTTGCGAAACAGACACTTTTGCTAATAACCAACAAATAAGTGAAATCAACGAAGGTGATTATCTAGCTTTTAAGAATGCTGGAGCCTATTGCTTTTCAATGGCAAGTAATTATAACTCTAGATTAAGACCAGCCGAAGTGATGCTTTATGACGAAAAACTTTACCTTATACGAGAAAGAGAAAAGTTTGAAGATTTAATCGATAAACAACTTTTACAAGCATTGCCAGAATCATAAAATTATTGTATTTTACAATTAAAAAAATGGACACAACCTTAACTTTAGTATATACTGGGAGCGATGTTAACATTCAATATTTACAGAATATTCTGGAAAAAGCTGGCATCAAAAGTATTAAAAAGAATAATTATGAATCTGGATTAAGAGCTGGTTTTTATGGTGGCGATATTAATCAGGTACAGCTATTTGTCCCAAAAGCCCACCAGTCAGAAGCAAAAAAAATTGTTCAAGCTACTTTTCCTGAATAAAAAAAACCTTCTGAATTTTCAGAAGGTTTTTTTATCTATCGTTTAAAAGTGGTAACTCCAAATTTTTTGGCTTCAGCCATAGCTTCATCGGCCCATACCTCAAGATTATTAATCCTCGTATCGTTAGAAGGGTGAGTTGATAAAATCTCTGGAGGAGCTTGTCCGCCTTGAGCCTTCATTCGTCGCCACAAATCGGCTGCTTCGTGAGGATCATAACCTGCTACAGCCATTAGTGTGAGTCCTATTTTATCAGCTTCAGTTTCGTGGCTCCTACTATAGGGTAACATTAAACCTACTTGTGTGCCTATACCATAAGCTTGATTCAATAAAGCCACATTTTCTTCGCTTACACCCGCTGCTTGAGAGCCAACGGCGGTAGCCACAGCGCCCAATTGTTGTAATTGGCTAGCACTCATACGCTGTTGGCCATGATTGGCTAAAGCGTGTGCTACTTCGTGGCCCATTACAACAGCCAAACCAGCTTCACTTTTAGTTATGGGTAAAATTCCTGTGTACACTACAATTTTACCTCCTGGCATACACCATGCGTTAACTTGGTCATCTTTAACCAAATTATACTCCCATTGGTAGCCTTCTAGATATCCTTGAAAACCATTGGCATTCAGCCAACGTTGCGCAGCAGTAGCAATTTTTTGTCCAACTGTTTTAACCATCCTAGATTCTGAGGTATTTTCAACAACCTGGTTTTCCTGTAAAAACTGATCATATTGTTGAAAAGCCATCGGTAAAATTTGTGCATTGGGCACTAGGGCCAATGTTTTTTTTCCCGTAAACGGATTTTGGCTACAGCCACTCAAAATCAGAAAAATAAAACTTAATAAAATTACAAATTTGTTTTTCATGCTAATTTAAATTTTGCTTCAATATAGAAAAATATGATAGTATTCGTTTTTCCTTTATTAAGGTTTTAACAAAAAACACTCCGTAAAAGTATATAAAAAACGGCACGAAACTTGTTTTGTCTAAAAGAAAAAACATGAAAAATTTAATTTTAATCGGGTTTACAATATTATTCGTAAGTTGTACTTCTCAAGCCCAAAAACAGAATGAAAAAGCTAAAATTGATAAGAAAAATATGAATAAAGAGGTAAATTATTCAGTACAGAAAACTGAACAGGAATGGCAGTCTATTTTGACGCCAGAAGAATATCGAATTTTGCGACAAAAAGGAACCGAAAGACCACATACAGGAGAATATAATTTGCATTTTAAATCTGGTGAATACCACTGTAAAGCTTGTGATGCCTTATTGTTTGAAAGTGATACTAAATTTGATGCTCATTGTGGTTGGCCTAGCTTTGACCAAGCTATTGAGGGAAGCATAGAATATAAAAAAGACACCTCTTTAGGAATGATAAGAACCGAGATATTATGTGCCTCCTGCGGAAGTCATTTAGGTCACGTTTTTGATGATGGCCCTACCCAAAACAGGAAAAAGATATTGCGTAAACTCAGTTAGTTTAAATTTTAAAAAAGACGAAGAATGAAAAAATTACTATTATTATTAGCCTTCCCTATTTTATGGAGTTGCGAAGGCGATCGAGGACCTATGGGGCCACCAGGCTTAGACGGAACCAATATTCTAGGACAAACCTTTGAGTATGAAAACGTTAGACTTTAATTATGATTTTAATGCCAATCTTTTTACGCGTATACTTGATATACCACCAGAGATTGCAATAGAACCCTCTGATGCTATACTGGTTTATCGCCTAGAGTACAAAATGTTAACGGAAATAGTGTTGAAACGTGGAGTCCTTATCCCGCAAAACTTTTTTTACCGGAGGGAACTATTCAATATGTTTACAATCACACCGATTTAGATGTAGAATTGCTAATAGATGGTAATTTTGATTTAAGTAATCTTGATTTTGGTTTTACAGATAATCAAGTTTTCGCTTTGTTGTATTACCTTCAGACTTTGCAAATGACCCTAAAAAAGATCTATCAACTTATAATCAATTAACTCAAGCACTCGAATCTGAAAAGCTAAGTCTGAAAGAGTTTTAGGTAAGGCATTAAAAAAATCCCTATAACATGGAGTAGATATTAAAGTCTACTCTTTTGGTTATGGGGATTATTGTTTAAATTCGCAGCACATTACTACAGATAAAAAACAATACTATGAGTAAATATGATGTCATTGTACTTGGAAGCGGTCCGGGTGGATACGTTACCGCAATTAGAGCTCCCAATTGGGTTTTAAACCGCTGTAATAGAAAAAGAAAAGTCTAGGAGGGGTTTGCCTAAACTGGGGTTGTATTCCTACGAAAGCACTGCTTAAAAGCGCCGAAGTTTTTAACTATTTGAAACATGCAGAAGATTATGGTTTAAAGTTAAAGAAGCCGATAAAGATTTTGATGCCGGTGGTAAAAAGAAGCCGTGATGTGGCCAACGGGATGAGTAAAGGGGTTCAGTTTTTAATGAAAAAAAATAAATTGACGTCATTGAAGGTTTCGGAAAGTTATTGAAAGGAAAAAAAGTAGAGGTTGCTAAAGACGACCAAACCACAACTTACGAAGCAGATCATATTATTGTTGCTACAGGTGCCAGATCTAGAGAATTACCAAATCTACCGCAAGACGGTGAAAAAGTAATTGGATACCGCCAAGCTATGACCCTAAAAAAGCAACCTAAAAAAATGATTGTAGTAGGTTCTGGAGCTATAGGCGTTGAATTTGCCCATTTCTACAATGCCATGGGAACCGAGGTTACTATTGTAGAATATTTACCAAATCTTGTACCAGTTGAAGATATTGATGTTTCAAAGCAATTTGAAAAATCATTCAAAAAATCGGGTATAAAGGTTATGACCAATGCTTCTGTTGAAAAAGTAGATACATCTGGAGAAGGTGTAAAAGCTACGGTGAAGACCAAAAAAGGAGAAGAGATTTTAGAAGCAGATATCGTTTTAAGTGCCGTAGGAATTAAAACGAATATTGAAAATATAGGATTGGAAGAAGTTGGTATTCTAGTTGACAAAGACAAAATTCAGGTAAATGAATGGTACCAAACAAATGTTCCGGGTTATTATGCTATTGGTGATGTTACCCCAGGCCAAGCTTTAGCTCACGTAGCTTCAGCTGAAGGAATTCTATGTGTTGAAAAAATAAAAGGAATGAAGGTTGAAGCCTTAGATTACGGCAATATTCCAGGCTGTACTTATGCTTCACCCGAAATTGCCAGCGTAGGATTAACTGAAAAGCAAGCAAAAGAACAAGGTTACGAAATTAAAGTAGGTAAATTTCCTTTCTCTGCCTCAGGAAAAGCTAGCGCTTCGGGTAAGAAAGATGGTTTTGTAAAAGTGATTTTTGATGCTAAATACGGCGAATGGTTGGGTTGCCATATGATTGGTGCTGGTGTGACTGATATGATTGCCGAAGCTGTATTGGGTAGAAAATTAGAGACTACCGGACACGAAGTTTTAAAAGCGGTTCACCCTCACCCTACTATGAGTGAAGCGGTTATGGAGGCTACAGCCGATGCTTATGATGAAGTAATTCATTTATAATCATCAATTATAAAAAAGAAAAAGCCGAGGAGTTCTAAACTCCTCGGCTTTTTTGATTTACTTATTTTTAATTATAAAGATGGGTTTACTTTAGCATCAAATTGCATATCTAAAGTAACCGTAATATTATTTGCATCTTCTGTACTCGTAAATTGCACAATTAATTTTAAATCTTCGGCACTTAAATAATCGTCTAAATAAGCATCTGTGGTGTTTAAACTAATTTGCTCGACTCCCTTTGGCACATTATCTAAACTGGCCACCTGCATAACATCCAGACCATCTTTACGAACGCTTAAAGTCACAGAATCAACAAAATCAAAATTATTCTGGTCATCGGCGCTGACCAAAACAATATCGATATCGTCTAGTTCTATTTCTTCAACTTGATTTATAGCCTCATCTGTTCCTAGCTCTTTTTCTAACTCTGCACGCAGATTAATACTAGTTTCAATTGGGAAGTTGAATGCATTAATTGGTAAATAGTCAACTGTTTTATTAACACTTACTGGAATATCGTTAATAGTTCTAATTCTATCTACTACATCGTCATCGCTGCAAGCACTAAAAAATAAACTACAGATTAAAAGGGGTAGAAATAAAATTTTGTTTCGCATAATATTTTTGTTTTTAGATTATGATCAAAAATCGTTAATACAAAACTTAATTTTTCAAAACGCCTTCTTAAAACTATCTTATAATAACGGTCGGTATTCTAAAATAATAAAGTAAATTGTTAAGTTATGAGTCAATTGGTATTACTTCTTGAAACCAAAATTGATTATCCCAAAAGCTTTGGTTTTTAAAGCAATCGTCTTTATCGTTACGTTTACTAGGCTGATAGCTTTGCATGATTTTATCTCCTAATTTAAAGGGTACTGGAAATTTAAAATTGGGTCCGTCGTAAACAAAAGTATGAAACTCCCCATTTTCTCCACAAGGATCAACCCCTTTTGGTAAATCGTTTAAAAACTTCCTGTCATAAATTCTACCGCAAAAAGAAGCATCTAACTTTTTAGCACTTACTGCTATTACTATTGCTTTAAACCCTAAATCGATAAAATAATCGGCTAGGTTTTGTGTGTTTTTTTCCCATAGCGGAAAAATCGGTTCAACCCCTAAAGGTCGATATTGTTTTTCTCTATACTCTTTTAAATCATCTAAGGCGATATCTCCAAAAACACTCGCTGTGAATCCTTCCGCTTTAAGCGAAGTAACTTTTTTTTTAACCGCTGCATTATAGGTGGCCATTGAAACATCTCCTTTTAAGCTAAGAAAATCTAAAGGTAGCCCAAGAGATTTAGCTTGCGCTTCTACCAAAGAGAGGGGTACACCGTGCATGGTTACCCGATTTAAATCTGCGTTATAAGTTGTTAGTAAAAGCTCAACACTTAAAGATTTAGACTGTTGTAGATTATTTAGAGCTAAGCAAGCATCTTTACCGGAGCTCCAATTTAAGTAAGCTTTAGTTGTTTTCATCCTTTAAATAGTATATCGCCATAGCATAGCCTCTAAGTCCGAAGCCAGATAAGCTAGCTTTACAAACCGCACTTAAGTAAGAATGATGGCGAAAAGATTCGCGTGCAAAAACATTTGAAATATGCACCTCGACAACGGGTTTTTGAATGGCCTTTACAGTGTCTGCCAATGCAATAGAGGTATGCGAATAGGCAGCTGCGTTAAGAATAACAGCATCTACTTTATCTGACGCAATTTGTAATGCATCGATTAAATCGCCTTCATGGTTAGATTGAAGATAATCAATATTTATCTCTTTAAATTCTTGACGTAATTCACCTAAATAATTCTCGAAATTTGAACTTCCGTAAATCTGGGGTTCTCGTGTTCCCAGTAAATTTAAATTGGGTCCGTTTATGATAAGAATTTTCATTTTAATCGATTTATAGGTCTAAAGATAAGCCTATCATTAAACTATTAAAATCGTTTGACTGAAAGGTTTCACTGTTTTTTGCAATTTTAAAACCATAATCTAAGCTCACTGTAAAGTCTTTTAAAAGTTTCAAGCCTGCTCCTATACTTAAATCTAAGCCCAATCTATCTTTAAAATCACTGTTGGGTATATCAAAAATGTAAGTAGCTTGCGGACCCGCTTGCACGCTTAAATTTGATAATAAATAATATTTTAAAACTACTGGAAAATAAAGTAAATTATTGTCGCTAACATTTCCGTAAAGCAAACTAGGTTTTAAAGCAAAATTATTACTTAAAGGTGCCTCAATATACAAACCTGCGTAGAATCCGTTTTCATCTTTATTATTGGCCTCAACATTTAAATAACCTCCTGTAATTCCAGTTTGCATTGATTGCGCATAAGAAATGCTTAGCCCAGCTATAAAAACTATTAAAGCTAAAAATAATTTCCTCATTTTAGATTAATTTAAATTTTAAGCGAATGTACAAAAGAAATTGTAATTTTATTCTGCGCCCTTATATTTATTATACCTAAGGTATTATCTTATAACCATAAAATATAGTGGTTACATTTTAAATCTAATATTTTGTTAAATAACCTAAACAAATAAATTCTTAAAAAAATAAGTATTTAGCAATTTATTGGTCCCATTCTTTCTTTTCATACTTAAAAATACAAGTATTTAAGGCAATTACACTTCTTTTTCAATTAAATGGAAGTAATTATTACAAAAATCAAATAAAATGTGGTGATTAAATTTGCTCTAAATTTAAAACTACATAAAAGATGAAAAAGTTTATTTTTAGCGCAATGGCAGTATTTAGCTTGACTTTTGCTCAGGCACAAGAAACTGGAGAAAACCCAGGATTTAATGCTGGAGACATGTTTATTTCTGGTTCTGTAGGTTACAGCACCACAAAAAATCCAGATGACTCTAAAACCAGTAATTTTAATATTATCCCTCGTTTTGGATATTTTGTAAATGACTTCTTTGCAGTAGGTGCACAATTGGGGTATAGTAAAAGTACCGCAGAAGATGCAAGAGGTCGTGATACTGTAGATAATTCTACTTTTGAAGTAGGCGTATTTGGTAGGTATTATCTTTTACCTGGTAAACGATTTACCCCTTATGGTGAATTAAATTTAGGATATGGGCACACCAAAGATATTTTTGATAATAAAGTAAACGGTTTAAATGTTGGGTTTATGCCTGGTGTTAGTTATTTTTTATCAAATAACTTTGCTATCGAGGCAAGTGTTGGAATCCTAGGTTATAGCTCGGCTAAACCAGATAGTGATGGAGCCGAAGCTACCAAACGTTTTGATTTTGGTATTGATACAAATGATATAAATTTTGGACTTATTTATAAGTTTTAAAAAACTTAAGCCATAAAAAAAGCGATTGAGTAACTCAATCGCTTTTTTTTATTCTAAATTCATATTATTTAAAAGTATACCCAATACCGAATTGCAAAACAGAGTTGTGTACATCTACATCTTTTATAATTTCGCTAAACCCGTAGTTATAGCGCCCACTTATAAAAAATCCGTTATCAAAAGCATACTCAAGACCAGCTGCTAAACTAATGTCAATATCTTCTGGCTCAAAAGCTCCATCAATATCAATGTCGCCACTGTCGCTGTTAGGCTTATAATCTATTTCGTCATTTACTAAGAAACCAATTTGTGGTCCTGCGCTTACGCTTAAACCTTCAACCAAATATATTTTTGCGAGTAAAGGAATTTGAATATAATCTAATTGCACTTCGATATTTTCATCATTATCTAAAAAATTATCTTGATCTACACGAACTGCATCAAAACCTTGACCAGAGTACAACACTTCACCTTGTACAGAAAAGCGCTCAGAAAAAGGAACTTCTGCTACAAAACCAGCGTTAAAACTCGTTCTAGAATCTGGACTATCAAAATCATCTCCAGTTACTGTAGCCAGGTTTACTCCCCCTTTTACACCTAATTTAACCAAATCTGAATTGGCTTGAGCTTGAGCGCCAAAAATTCCTGCTGCTGCAATTATTGCAGTTAAAACTAATTTTTTCATAATTTATTTTTTAATGATTTACAGCAAACATACAGCTCAGTCTCTTAAAGATATATTAAGTACTCACTAAAGTTTCCCTAATATCTAAAATACCCATTAAATGTTTATTTTTACGGTATGGAATCAGGCCAACTTATTCAAAACTACAAGACTTACCTCAAATTAGAACGCGGTTTATCCTATAATTCTATCGTGAATTATGAGTTAGATATTGTTAAATTAACTAAATTTTTAGAACAAGAAAAGGCTTCGGTTTCACTAATTCAAGTTAAAGACACTAGTATTTATAGTTTCTTATTTGAGTTAAATAAAGTGGTCAATGCTCGTTCTCAAGCGCGGATAATTTCTGGATTAAAAAGCTTTTTTGAATTTTTGGTGCACGAAAACTATCGAACAGACAACCCGATGGAATTAGTAGAAACGCCTAAGATAGGTCGAAGACTACCCGACACATTGAGTGTTCATGAAATAGATGCTATTATTGCTGCCATAGATTTGAGTCATCCACAGGGTGAACGGAATCGCACTATTTTAGAGACCTTATATGGTTGCGGTCTGCGAGTATCTGAGCTAATAAACCTCAAGTTATCAGATTTATTTTTTGAAGAAGGCTTTATAAGAGTTACAGGAAAAGGTAACAAGCAGCGATTAGTCCCTGTAACAGAAAGTCTCATTACCTACATAACGTACTACATAAAAGAAATAAGAGTTTTAGATCCGGTAAAAGAAGAAAGCGTTGACATTTTGTTTTTAAACAGAAGAGGCAGGCAGCTTACGCGAGCTATGATATTTACCCTAGTTAAAAATTTCTGCAAATATGCCGGTATCAAAAAAAATATAAGTCCACATACTTTTAGACATTCTTTTGCCACTCACCTACTCGAAAACGGAGCCGATCTTCGCAGCATCCAGCAGATGTTAGGCCACGAAAGTATTACCACTACAGAGGTATATATGCATTTGGATAGATCACATCTAAAAACCGTAATGGAAAATTATCATCCACGAACTAAATATTAAATAAATATTAAACTAAACTTTTTTGCCTTGCCTTTACGGACTAGTTTTTACCTTTAAAATAAAAAATGAAAGAATTAAAATTTAAAAATGGAGACACACTACCTGCAATTGGGCTGGGTACGTGGAAATCAAGCGATAAAGAAATCGAAAAAGCCATTAAAACGGCATTAGAACAAGGATATAGACATATAGATTGTGCTGCAACTTACGGCAATGAGGCTGCAATAGGAAAAGCTTTTAATACCGTTTTTAAACAAGGAAATATTAAACGTGAGGACGTGTTTATAACTTCAAAGTTATGGAATAATGCACACTTAAAAGAGGATGTAATCCCGGCATTAAAAAAGACTTTATCAGATTTACAATTAGATTATTTAGACCTTTATTTAATTCACTGGCCTGTAGCTTTTAAACCAGAAGTAACAAGTTTCCCTCAACAAGATAGTGATTATCTTTCTTTAGAAGAAGCTCCTATAATCGAAACTTGGGAGGCTATGCTTGAGGCAAAAAAGCAAGGCTTGGTAAAACATATTGGGGTTTCAAATTTTAGTATCAAAAAATTAAGAGATTTAATGGATAAAACAGAGGTTTATCCGGAAATGAATCAAGTAGAACTCCACCCCTATTTACAACAAAAGGAATTACACCAATTTTGTACGGAAAATAATATTTTATTGACGGCATATTCACCTTTGGGAAGTCAAGACCGCATACCAGAGATGAAGGCCGAGAACGAGCCTTCTCTTTTAGAAAACGAAACCATCCTAAAGATAGCCGAAAAGCATGATGCTAGTGCTGCTCAAGTATTAATTAATTGGTCTGTACAACAAGGAAATGCAGTTATACCCAAATCTACAAATGCAAACCGACTACAGGAGAATTTAAAAAGCTTAACTATAAATTTAGACCGCGAAGACTTAAACAAAATTAAAGTCTTGGATAAACACTATCGATATGTGAATGGTGAATTTTTTGTTACGCCTGGCAATCCGTATAACAATATTTACGACGAATAAAATTCAACCAAAAAAAAAGCTTAGCGAAATGCTAAGCTTTTTTAAAAAATTTTTACTTTTTTGGTATTTCTTTTAGTGCTGCCAATAAAAATTTCCAAAATTTCTGGGTAGACGAAATGCTCGCCCGCTCATCGGGTGAATGTGCGCCTCGTATAGTTGGCCCAAAAGAAACCATGTCCATTTTAGGATAGTGACTACCTATAATACCACATTCTAATCCTGCGTGACATGCGGCTACATTGGCTTCCTCACCGTTTTGCTTCACATATAATTCTGCAAGATTTTTTACCATTTGCGAATTGGGATTGGGAGCCCAACCTGGGTAATCTCCACTCAGTTCTACCTGAAATCCGCCTAATTCAAAACTAGCTTTTAAGCTAGATACCAAGTTATGCTTAGAAGATTCTACAGAAGAGCGCGTCAAGCAAAGTATTTTAATTTCATCCGCCTCCAAACTTACCTTAGCAATATTATTTGAAGTTTCCACCAAACCTTCAACGGCAGGACTCATTCTAAATACTCCATTATGTGCCGCGGCTAAACTATTTAATACTAATTTTTGATCGGCAACAGCCATTACTTCTTTAATGCTATCAATTGCCTCAAATTGTATATTTAATTCTTCCTCTAATCCTTGATATTCTGATTTAATGTCCTGTGCCATAGCATTAAAACTAGCTTTAAATGCGTCTAATTGATTATTGGCAACTACTACCTTTGCAACACTTTCTCTAGGAATAGCATTTCTAAGGCCGCCCCCTTGAATTTCGGCAACACGTAGTCCATTTTCTTGAGTAGCCAATAAAATTCTATTCATTAATTTATTGGCGTTTCCTAAACCTTTAATAATATCCATACCTGAATGACCTCCATTTAAACCATTCACAATAATTTTTAAGGTGGTAGAATCTGCTGGCGAATTTTCTTGGTCATAATTTCGCGTAGCGGTAAGGTCTATACCACCGGCACAACCAATACCAATTTCATCATCTTCTTCGGTATCTAAATTAAGTAGAATCGTGCCTTCGAGAATACTGTCATCTAATTCTTTTGCTCCCGTCATCCCGGTTTCTTCATCAATGGTAAATAAAGCCTCAATTGCCGGGTGCTCGATGGTATCGCTTTCAAGAATAGCCATGATAGTTGCCACTCCTAAACCATTATCGGCTCCTAGAGTAGTTCCTTTTGCCTTCACCCAGTCTCCTTCAACGTACATTTCTATTCCTTGCGTATCAAAATCAAACTCGGTGTCGTTATTTTTTTGATGAACCATATCAAGGTGAGACTGCAAAACAATAGTTTGTCTGTCTTCATAACCTGGTGTAGCTGGCTTTTTTATCACTACATTTCCAATTTGATCAACTTGTGTTGATAAATTTAATTTTTCGCCAAAAGCTTGCATAAAGGCAATCACCCTATCCTCTTTTTTTGAAGGCCTTGGTACAGCGTTCAAATCGGCAAAATTATTCCAAATCGCTTTAGGCTCTAAATTTCTTATTTCTTCGTTCATGCTCTATATTTTTATATATTTCACAAAGGTATTGTTTCTGTAAGAAGAATAAAAATATACCCGTTTTTATTGGTTTTTCTTTACATTTGAAATAAAAAATTTGAAAAGAAAAATTCTCATTGCTTTTGCAATTTTCTTACCCATTCAAATTATGTTTTTACAGTTTTTAAAAACACAACCACAGTGGGTAGAACTATATTACAGTCAAGGTATTTATCCTTATCTTTCCAGTTTACTTCGTTTGGCTTTTGGTTTTATCCCCTTTTCTGTAGGTGATGTTATTTACGGCGTGCTTATTTTTATCAGTCTTCGCTGGATTTATAGGCGTATTAGAAATAATTTCGGTGCATTCAGCAAATGGGCAGTAGAATTATTAGCTTTCTTTTCTATTCTAATATTTTTTTTTCATTTATTCTGGGGGTATAATTTTTATAGGCAACCTTTGCATCACAGCCTTCAGCTTAAAGCGGATTATAATTTGCCCGAATTAAATAATTACACCGAGCATTTAATTAAAAAAACAAATGAACTTCAGTTACAACTCACCCAAAAAGAACACGAGCCAGTAGTTTTCACTTTTCATAAATTTGAAGTTGGACGGTTAATGACAGAAGGCTACCAACATTTAGCCAAAACCAATGCAAATTTCATTTATAAAAACCCCAGTATAAAACCTTCATTACTAAGCATCCCCTTAACCTATATGGGGTTTAATGGTTATCTAAACCCCTTGACAAACGAGGCACAAGTTAATACACGAATACCATTATTTAAGCTACCCACCACTACCAGCCATGAGATGGGTCATCAAATTGGCTATGCTAAAGAAAATGAGGCTAATTTTATGGCTTGCAAGGTAAGTATGAACCATACCAATACTGCAATACGTTATGCTGGTTATGCTTTTGCCCTGCAATATTGCTTAGGTGATCTTATGCAAAGAGACCCTTGTCAAGCCGATAATCTAATTGGTTTGCTCAATACAGGTGTGCTCAAAAATTATCAAGAAGTAGGTGATTTCTGGCAGGCGCATCAAAATCCGTTAGAACCACTTTTTAAGTCGTTTTACAACCAATTTTTAAAAGCCAATAATCAACCTTTGGGAATGAAAAGTTATAATTATGTCGTTGCTTTATTGGTTAATGATTTTTATCAGAATAAAACTCCTTCCTCTTATTAAACTCTCGCTCGTTAAGTAAAACAATCTATGCCCTAATTAATAAATGGAGCGTATTTTATGCGAGAATTCAAGAGAGTTAGGTTAAATTATTTTACTATTTTTAGCCTTAAATTTAACGAGAATGAGAAATCTTTTAACCTACTTTGGGATATGGCTCTTATTTACTACAGTTCAAGCCCAAGAATATTTCCCTAAAAACGATGGGGTAAAAAGCGGATATAATGCTTATACCCTTTATCAAAATGGCACCATTCATAATCCTAATGAGCAAGCCTTTAAAGGAGATATACTTGTTTACAAAGGAAAGATTGTAAAAGTAGCCAAAAGCATTACTGTTGAAGAGAATTTTAATAGAATAAACCTAGAAGGGAAACATTTGTACCCTTCATTTATTGATTTAACAAGTGATTTTGGAATCAAAAAACCTACAAAAGAAAACGCTAAAAAAGGTAACGGTTATGATGCCACAAGGACAGGTTATTATTGGAATGATCATATACGACCAGAGACCAATGCCAGCCACTTTTTTGAATATGAAAAAGATGAAGCTAAGGAACTTCTACAAATTGGTTTTGGTGTAGTTAATACGCATTATCCAGATGGGATTATGCGCGGTACCTCTAGTCTTGTAAGTCTAGTTAAAAACCAAGGCGCAATACAAAGTATAATAAAGAAAAAAGCAAGTGCCGTTCTCTCTTTTGATAAAAGTGTACTTTCCAATCAAATGTATCCTACCTCTACAATGGGAGCAATGGCTTTAATTAGGCAGACTTATTTAGATGCTAATTGGTATAAAAATAACAATTCAGCCTATCAAGATTTAGCGCTGGAAGCCTTAATAGAACAAGAAAATTTACCTCAAATTTTTATTACCGACAATGGATTAGATGAGCTCCGGGCAATTAAAATTGGCGAAGAATTTGGTAAAAATTATTTGATTAAGGGCAATGGGTTTGAGTATGAGAATTTAAGTACGTTAAGAAAAATGCGGAATACTATAATTGCTCCTCTTAATTTCCCTAAACCCTACACAATCAGTCATCCGCAAATTGCAGAAAAAATCAGTCTTAAAAAATTAAAAAGGTGGGATCAAGCTCCAGCGAATTTGATGCTTTTGCATAAAAATGAAATTCCATTTACTTTAACAACTCACGGTTTAGAAGATTTGGCTTCCTTTAAAAGCAATTTATTGTTAGCTATTGAATACGGATTACCGCAAGAGATTGCATTGGCTTCCTTAACCAGCAAACCCGCTCAACTTCTCCGGCAAGATCATCGAATAGGGAGCTTACATACCGATAAGTTGGCAAATTTTTTTATTACTGACACGCCCTATTTTGAGGAAAATAGCGCTATACTGGCCCACGTTATCCAGGGAGAGCTGCATAATTTAAATTCGCTTGAAGCGCTAACCCCTATTGGTAAATATAATGTTAGTGCTATAGACTTTCCCCTCACATTAGTTTACGAGTATGAAAAAAAACAACCTAGTCAATTGCTATGGAATGGAGAGGAGATCGATTTTAAACACAAACAATTAGGTAAAGATCAAACGTTAGTATTCGAAATTCCTAAATCTAACGAAATGGGAATGTATAGGTTGCTAATCAAAGCTCCTAAAGAAAAAAAGCATTTAAGTGTATGGTTAAACACGCCAAACGGTAAGCAAAGGAAATTAACCGCTGTGCGAGATGAAAACTTTAAAAAGAAGCAAGAAAAGAATGAGCAAGAAGACCTGGAAAAACCAAACTTTGCTCCTTTTTCATTTCCTAATATGGCCTATGGTTTTAAAACTTTACCAGAAACTAAAAAATTCTTGATTAAAAACGCAACCCTGTGGACCAATGAGGAACAGGGTATTATCAAAAACCATGATATTATAATAAAAGATGGCTTAATTCATAAAATAGGGCGAAATTTATCAAGCCATAATGCCGTAATTATAGATGCCAAGGGCAAACACTTAACCTCAGGAATTATTGACGAACATTCGCATATTGCAGCTTCTGCCGTTAATGAAGCGGGTCATAATTCAACCGCTGAAGTGCAAATGGAAGATGTTATTGACCCTACAGATATTAACATTTACAGAAACTTAGCTGGTGGTGTAACTACTATTCAATTATTACACGGGTCGGCCAACCCAATTGGTGGTCAATCGGCTATACTAAAATTACGCTGGGGGCATCAACCCGATGAGCTTATCTTTGAGCAGGCTCCTAAATTTATCAAATTTGCATTGGGTGAAAACGTGAAACAATCTAACTGGGGTAACGGCTATAGATTTCCTCAAACCCGTATGGGAGTTGAACAAGTGTATATCGATTATTTTAATCAAGCTTTAGCCTACGAGCAAGAGATAAAAAACAATCCGAATTATCGCAAAGATATTGAATTAGAGACTTTGTTAGAGATTATCCGCTCTAAACGTTTTATCTCGTGCCACTCATACGTTCAAAGTGAGATTAATATGCTTATGAAAGTGGCCGAACAATTCGGTTTTACCGTAAATACGTTCACTCATATCTTAGAAGGATATAAAGTTGCCGATAAGATGAAAGAACACGGTGCTGGTGCCTCAACTTTCTCTGATTGGTGGGCATATAAATATGAAGTAAATGATGCAATACCTTATAATGCAGCAATTTTGCATAATCAAGGCGTTGTCACTGCGATAAACTCTGATGATGCCGAAATGAGTAGAAGATTAAATCAAGAAGCAGCAAAAACCATTAAATATGGTGGTTTAAGTGAAGAAGATGCTTGGAAAACAGTAACACTTAATCCTGCTAAATTATTGCACATTGATAAGTATGTAGGAAGTATTAAAGAAGGTAAACACGCCGATTTGGTATTGTGGAGTGATCACCCTTTATCTATTTACGCTAAAGCGGAAAAAACTTTTGTAGATGGTAAATTGTATTTTGATTTAGAAAAAGACAAACTACTTCGTACGCAAAACAAAACCTTAAAAAATAAATTGATACAAAAAACATTAAACGCCAATCAAAGTGGTTCAAAAACTCAGGAGGTGGTTGAAGATGAAAAAATATTAATGCATTGCGACACCTTAGAAGAAAGAATTTAAAACTATGAAATCATTATATCCCACTACTCTACTATTAATTTTGTTGTTATTTGCCTTAAATGCAAATGCGCAACAAACCCCAGGAGCAATACAAAAAAACGCTATTAGCATACAAGGTGCAACATTACACACCGGTAAAGGCGAGGTTATTAAAAATTCACGCATAGACTTTAATAATGGTAAGATTGAATATATCGGTAAGGCGAATGAAAATCACCCACTAAAACCCAATACACAAATTATTAAAGCCAATAACCAACATATTTACCCAGGTTTTATAGTACCTAACAGCACTCTAGGATTGGTAGAAATTGATGCGGTAAAAGCTTCTAAAGATGAAAATGAAACCGGTAGTTTTTTACCTCATATACGTAGTTTAATCGCATACAATACCGAAAGCAAGGTGGTTGAATCTATGCGGCCAAACGGTGTTCTAATTGCCGAAATTACTCCTAGAGGCGGACGAATATCGGGAACATCTTCTGTGGTTCAACTCGATGCTTGGAACTGGGAAGACGCCTATATAAACAAGGACCACGGTATCCACCTTAATTGGCCATCTATTTATAAGAGAATGAGCCACCTAGATAAAAAGAAAAAAATTAAACAAGATTTAGAAAATTACAGCAAAGAAGTAAATAAACTTACATTTTACTTCGAGCAGGCAAAAAGCTATAGATCTAAAGAGATTGGCACAAAAAGTATTGCTTTTGAGGCAGTAAAACCGGTGTTTAGCGGAAATAAAACCTTATACATTCACGCCAACACAAAACAGCAAATTGCTGATATACTTCAATTTAAAACAAATTTACAAATTCCAAAAATCGTATTGGTAGGTGGGTATGAAGCTTTAATTTATGCCAGCGAACTTAAAAATGCAAAAATTCCAGTATTAGTTAATCGTCCGCACAGTTTACCAAGACAAGACGATGAAGATTATGACGCCCCTTTTAAATTGGCTACTCAATTAACGCAAGCCGGGCTTCTCGTCGGACTAGAGCCAAGCGGCGATATGGAGCGAATGAATGCCAGAAACCTTCCGTTTTATGCTGGTACTTGTGCCGCTTATGATCTCTCAAAAGAACAAGCACTACAACTCATAACTCATAATAATGCTCAAATTTTAGGTATTCATAACCATTATGGATCACTAGAAGTAGGCAAATCGGCTACTTTGTTTATTAGCGAAGGTGATGCCTTAGATATGCGGGGAAACAAACTGACACATGCCTTTATAGATGGTCGGGCAGTAAGTTTAAAAACTCATCAAACCAAGTTATATGAACGTTATAGCAAGAAATACAAAAAATAGTTTAAGCCCTACTCATGAATCATAAAAGTATAGCCAGCACACAAAACAAAAGTATCAAGCATTTAATCCAGTTACAAGAAAAGTCAAGAGTAAGGCTTAGAGAACAAAAGTTTATTATTGAAGGTGCTCGCGAGATTGAGCTCGCCCTAGAAGCTGGTTACCAGTTGTTAGAGCTGTATTATTGCAATGAAATACTTGGAAGTGACACAGATCTAAGTTTAAAATTTGAGGCACTTGAAAAAATTGAAATCAGCTTAGCGGTATATAAAAAGATTGCTTATCGCGGAAGCACAGAAGGACTAATTGCCGTAGCTGCTTCTAAGCCACACCTTTTAGCAGATTTAAAATTTAAAAGTGATAACCCGCTGTTGTTGATTGCCGAAGCGCCTGAAAAACCAGGGAACATCGGTGCATTATTACGTACCGCCGATGCCGCCAATGTAGATGCCGTTTGTATAGCTAACCCTAAAACCGATATTTACAACCCTAACATCATTCGGTCAAGTGTAGGTTGTGTATTTACCAATCAGATTGCCAGTGGATCTACTTCAGAGATTATAAGCTATTTAAAAGAAAACGATATTGCTATTTATACAGCTATCTTGCAAGACTCAGCAATCTATACCAATCAAAATTTCACAAACTCAACGGCTTTGGTTGTAGGAACAGAAGACAAAGGCTTAAGTGAAACTTGGCGAAAAGCCGCCACAAAAAATATTCATATTCCCATGCAAGGAAAAATTGACTCTATGAATGTATCGGTCGCAGCCGGAATTTTAATTTTTGAGGCCAAGCGCCAGCGCAACTTCAATTAATTATCCGCTTTAAGCGAAATAAAACTTAGCTTAAGTCTTATTCAAATGCAATGAAATTCATGAATAGAAAACAACTTAAAAATCGGCTTTAAAAGACTGCCAATGCGCCTATTTTCTTAACTAATTAACCTCCAGCATTCGGCAATATTCTCTCCAAACCTTTGCCATTGTTTCATATAAAAAACCTGAACGATAAAACACATTTCTAAATTTTAATTTGAAAACAATCAGAAGTAAATAGAGGTTAAAGTTTAAAGCCAGACCAAGCAGAGATTTTTAAAAAATATTGCTAAACACGCTTAATACGAAATAGTTTTTATGTATGAGAGATGTAAATGTTAATGCTTTGGTTGATAATTATCATAAAACCCATTTAAGCAAATCTTGGTTATTCCTCTATTACTAAATATATTGCAACGTAAATAATATGTTTTCTTTATGAGCCCAACTATTTTGTTTTATTTACTCATTGGTATTTTGATTCTTCATTTTGCATTCGATCAACTATTAGGTGCTCTAAACGCTAAGCATTTTGAAGATAAATTACCTTCTAAACTACAAGACATTTATGATGAGAAAGCTTATTCAAGCTCTCAAGCATATAAAAAAACACGCTATAAATTTGGTGTACTTACCGCAAGTTTCTCGCTGCTAATTACCTTAGCCTTTTTCTTCTTAGATGGATTTGCTATTGTTGATAATTTTGCTAGAAATTTTAGTGATCATCCTATAATTGTGGCGCTTATATTTTTTGGCGTTTTGCTGCTAGCAAACGATATTTTAACTACTCCTTTTACCTATTATAGTACCTTCACCATTGAAGAACGTTACGGATTTAATAAAACCTCAAAAAAAACCTTTGTATTAGATAAGCTTAAATCTTGGCTATTAGCCGCTATCTTTGGTGGGGGTATGCTCACCTTGGTTATAAAACTGTATCAAATTACCGAAGACCATTTTTGGATTTATGCTTGGATTTCGATTGGTATTTTCTCTATTTTTCTTAATATGTTTTACAGTAAACTTATTGTGCCTTTATTCAACAAGCAAACGCCGCTAGAGCCGGGTACCTTGCGTGATAAAATTGAAAGCTACGCCAAGCAGGTAGGTTTTGTTTTGACAAAAATTTTCATCATTGATGGCTCTAAAAGAAGTACAAAGGCCAATGCCTATTTTTCTGGTTTGGGTAAAGAAAAAAGAATCACCTTGTACGACACCCTTGTTCACGATTTAAACGAAGAAGAAATAGTAGCGGTTTTAGCCCACGAAGTGGGACATTATAAAAAGAAACATATTTTATTTAACCTTTTAATTTCATTAATTACTACAGGACTCACACTGTGGTTATTCTCCTTATTTATAGGGAACTCATTATTGTCTGAAGCGCTTGGTGTTCGCCAGCCTAGTTTTCACGTTGGCCTTATTGCCTTTAGTATTCTTTACACGCCAATTTCTGTGGTAACCGGTTTATTGATGAATATGTTAAGTAGAAAATTTGAGTATCAAGCCGATGAATATGCTCAACAAACTTACGGGGCACAGCCTTTAATATCGGCATTAAAAAAATTATCCAGCAATAGTTTTAGCAATTTAACGCCCCACCCCTTCTACGTATTTATGTATTATTCGCACCCAAGCCTTTTGCAACGAATTAATAATTTAGAAAAATCATAGACTTTTAGTATCTTAGATATATGATAAGTGAACAAGAATTAGAATTAGAAAACAAGAAGATAGCCCAAGAATATAAAGAGCTATTGCGTATAAGTTACCGGCAGTTAAGTGAAGAGGACAAAAAACTGATCCGTAAAGCTTTCGATGTCGCAGTAGATGCACATAAAGAGCAACGAAGAAAGTCTGGCGAAGCCTATATTTTTCATCCCATTGCGGTTGCGAAAATAGTAGCATCAGAGATTGGTTTAGATGCCACTTCAATTGCAGCAGCTTTATTGCACGATGTTGTTGAAGATACAGCTTACACCAAAGAGGATATTGCTGAGATGTTTGGCGATGTAGTAGCCAAAATTGTTGAGGGTCTTACTAAAATCACCAACCTTAAACCCGAAAAAGACATCTCTTTACAAGCTGAGAATTTTAGAAAAATGCTGCTTACGCTAAATGATGACATTCGGGTAATCATCATTAAAATTGCAGACAGGCTGCATAATATGCAGACAATGGAGTCGATGCGCGATGATAAACAAATAAAAATAGCCTCAGAGACCTTGTATATTTATGCACCCTTAGCACATCGAATAGGCCTCTATAACATCAAAACGGAATTAGAAGATTTAAGTCTAAAATACACCGAGCCAGAAGTTTATCAAGAAATACTTGATAAAATGAAAGAGAGTAAAGAAGACCAAGATCTGTACATTCAAGAATTTTCAAATATTATTTCTAATGCCTTAGAAAAAGAAGCAATTGAATTTGAAATAAAAGGTAGACCCAAATCTATTTTTTCAATTCGCAAGAAAATCATCAAACAAAATATAGCCTTTGAAGAGATTTATGACAAATTTGCGATTCGAATAATCTATAGCAGCACCCCAGATCAAGAAAAGTTTTTGGCTTGGAAAATTTATTCTATAGTCACTGATTTTTTTAGACCTAATCCCACTCGATTACGCGACTGGATTTCCTCACCAAAATCAACAGGTTATGAGGCACTGCATATCACCGTAATGGGACCAAAGGGCCGTTGGGTAGAAGTACAAATACGCAGCGAACGAATGAATGAAATTGCCGAAAAAGGATATGCTGCTCATTACAAATACAAACATGGTGCCGAGCAAGAAGATGAAAATCTTGAACAATGGCTCAATAAATTACAAGAGGCCTTAGAAAATAGCGAAGGTAATGCGGTAGATTTTGTCGAACAATTTAAATTAAATTTATACTCGAAGGAGATTTTTGTTTTCACCCCTCAAGGTGAAATTAAATCTTTACCAAAGGGAGCTTCACCACTTGATTTTGCTTTTAGTATTCATACCGATGTTGGTTTAAAAACTCGAGGAGCCAAAGTTAATGGTAAATTAGTACCCTTAAGTCACGTTTTAAAGAGCGGAGATCAAGTAGAAATAATTACATCAGAAACCATAAAACCCAATAAAAATTGGCTCGACTATGCCACAACGGCAAGAGCTCGATCTAAAATAAAATCGGCTTTAAAAGAAGATAGAAAAATACTAGCCGAAAACGGAAAGGCCATCTTAAAAAGAAAACTAAGATCTCTAAAAATTCCCTTTAACGAACAAACAATCACCCAATTGGTACGGTATTTTAAAATAAAAACCAGCTTAGATTTATTTTACCGTGTAGGAATTGGCACCATTGATAACGTGGCGCTTAAAGAATTTAATGCCTCTCGTAGTAATGCTTTTGTAAATTATTTTAAAAATAAAATTAGAAAACCCAGTATACCAGATGATATACACAAAGAAGAAATTACAACGCAGTATGACCTGTTGGTCTTTGGAAAAGAAAACGACAAATTACCCTACAAACTTGCACATTGTTGTAACCCAATACCTGGAGATGACGTTTTCGGATTTTTAACCACCACAGAAGGAATTAAAGTACATAAAAAAGACTGTCCTAACGCCATTCAATTGCAAAGCAATTATGCCTATCGTATAATAAGTGCTAAATGGATAGACTCTACTCAAGAAGAATTTAAAGCCGTAATAAAGTTAACTGGTTTAGACGATTTAGGCTTGGTAAGCCACATAACTAAAGAGATTTCAAACAACCTTCACGTTAATATGCAAGAGATAAGCTTTAAAAGTAACCACTCGGTTTTTGAAGGAAAAATTACTGTTATCGTGAAAAACAAAACCATTTTAAAGAAGTTGATGGAACGTTTGAAAAAAATTAAGGGAATAAACAAAGTTACCCGTGAATAAAAGCTTAAATTTGCATTTTTAATTATGGAAGCAAATCAGTCAAAAGAAAATCATCAAGCCATTGTAAAAAATGTCTTTACCAAGTACTTAGAGGAGAAGAAACACCGTAAAACCCCTGAGCGTTTTGCCATACTCCAAGAAATATATGCAAGTGAAGAACATTTTGATATCGAGTCGCTGTACATTACCATGAAAAATAAGAATTACCGGGTAAGTAGAGCTACGTTATATAATACCATAGAGCTTTTGTTAGAGTGCGGACTGGTTAGAAAGCACCAATTTGGAAAAAACCAAGCTCAATATGAAAAATCATATTTTGACAAACAGCATGACCATGTAATTCTTACCGATACCGGTGAAGTAATTGAGTTTTGCGACCCACGAATACAATCGATTAAACAAACAATAGAAGAAGTTTTCGACATAGAGATAAATAACCATTCACTCTATTTTTACGGAACAAAAAAAACACCTAAATAACAAATTTTATGGCAGTAGACTTGCTATTAGGACTTCAATGGGGAGACGAAGGCAAAGGAAAAATTGTTGATGTACTTACCTCAAATTATGATATCATTGCTCGTTTTCAAGGTGGGCCAAATGCTGGGCACACTTTAGAGTTTGATGGTATTAAACACGTATTGCACACTATACCTTCTGGTATATTTCACCCCAACACTATAAATTTAGTGGGTAACGGTGTAGTGATTGACCCTGTAATTTTTAAAAAAGAACTCGACAACCTAAGTCAATTTGATCTTGATCTTAGAAAAAGTTTATTGATTTCGAGAAAGGCACATATCATTTTACCAACACACCGTTTGCTTGACGCAGCTTCAGAAACCGCCAAGGGTAAGGCTAAAATAGGTTCTACATTAAAGGGAATCGGACCAACTTATATGGATAAAACCGGGAGAAACGGTTTGCGTATAGGAGATTTAGAACTCAATAATTGGAAAGAAAAATATAGACAATTGGCCGATAAGCACGAAGCGATGATTTCGTTTTATGATGTTGACATTCAATATAATTTAGAAGAGCTCGAAACTGAATTTTTTACAGCCGTAGAACGACTAAAAGAACTGCAGTTCATAGACTCTGAAGAGTATATTTATCAAGCTCAACAATCTGGAAAAACTATTTTGGCCGAAGGTGCTCAAGGTTCTCTATTAGATATTGACTTTGGTACCTATCCATTCGTTACCTCAAGTAATACAACGGCTGCTGGCGCCTGCACCGGTCTAGGCGTGGCCCCAAACAAGATTCAGGAGGTTATGGGTATTTTTAAAGCCTACACCACCCGAGTTGGTAGCGGCCCCTTCCCTACAGAACTTTTTGACGAAAATGGTGAAAAAATGGCAAAAGTAGGTAGAGAGTTTGGAGCTACAACTGGTCGGCCAAGAAGATGTGGTTGGTTAGATTTAATTGCTTTAAAATATGCAGTACAAGTTAATGGGGTTACCCAACTTATGATGATGAAAGGCGACGTGTTAAGCGGATTTGAGGAACTTAAAATTTGTACAGCTTATTCTTATCAAGGTGAAAAAATACAACATTTTCCATACACCATCGAAGACGACAGTCTTGAACCAATTTATGAGACTTTACCTGGATGGAAAGAAGATTTAACCCAAATAAATAAGGAGGAGGATTTTCCTGATAATTTTAAAAGGTATATCGAGTATATTGAAGATTTTATACAAGTCCCTATAAAAATTGTTTCGGTAGGACCAGATAGAAAACAGACTATTATACGCTAAGAAATAAAAAACGCTTCAAATAAAAATTGGAGCGTTTTTTGCCAATAGAAAATTTTTGAAACACTTTAAAACTTGAAAAATTCATTTCTCTTTTTGATATTATTTGCATACATAACCATTGGCTATGCACAAGAAAACAAAATTGATTATACCAGCGATAGAACTATAACCGATGAAGATAAATACCCCGGTGCCCTACTCTTTAGTAAAGTAGACAATCAGGTATTTTTCACTCACGAAGGAATTAATGTTTGGTGTGATCAAGCCATTTTTTATGAAAAAGATCAGTTTTTCAAGGCGCTAGGAAATGTAAAGATGAAACAAGGCGATACCATTACCTTAACCAGTAAATATGCCGAGTATGACGGGGAAACGCAATTTGCCTTTGCTAGCAATCAAGTAAACCTACAAACGAAAAACAGCAGACTCACTACCGATACGTTATTTTTTAAACGTGATATACAACAAGTTTTTTATAGAAGTGGAGGAACTGTGAGGGATTCTGCAACTACTATAACCAGTAAAGTAGGTCGGTATTTTTTAGAACAAGAAAAATTAAGCTTTTTGCACGATGTTCTGGTTAATCATCCAGAATACACCATTAATTCTAGTCAACTAAACTACTTTACACAAAGCAAACACGCCTATTTGTATGGTCCTTCTACCATTATTGGAAAAGAAACCCAAATTTATTGTGAGCGTGGTTTTTATGATACCCAGAAAGATGAAGGCTATTTTGTAAAAAATTCTACCGTAAATTATAAGAATAGAAAATTAGAGGGAGATAGCATTTATTTTAACCGAAGTAAAAATTTTGCTTCGGCTACTAATAACATTCGGGTGACAGACACCATTAATCACTCTATACTCACGGGGCATTATGCAGAGGTGTACCGCGAAAAAGACTCCGTTTTTATAACAAAGAGAGCATTGGGTGCAATAAAACAAGAAAACGACACTTTGTTTGTACATAGCGACACCTTAATGATTACTGGGCCTTCTAAGCAACGTCTTGTAAGAGGATTTCGAGACACTCGTTTTTATAAAAAGGATATGAACGGGAAATGTGATTCTATTGTTGTAGATGAGCAGTTAGGTATCTCAAAACTTTTGGGGAAACCAGTTGTATTTTCTGGTGAAAATCAATTAACCGGAGATACCATTCACCTACTCAATCATCCAAAAACCAACAAACTCGATAGTTTAAAAGTCTTTTATAACGCTTTTATGATTCAAAAAGATAGCCTTGGCGGATACAATCAAGTTAAAGGAAAAGAAATGTTTGGGTTATTTGAAAACGATGAACTAAAAGAAGTTAACTTTATCAAAAATACAGAAACCATATTTTACAGTAGAGATGATAAACAACAACTCATCGGGATAAATACAGTGATTTCTTCTTCAATTAAAATAGAATTTGAAGACCAAGAAATTGCCAAGATTTATTATTACAAAAACCCGAAACAAATCCTCTACAGAGAAGAGGATTTACCAAAAAATGCCCGTAAACTTAAAGGGTTTAATTGGCGGGGAAATGAGCGTTTAGAGTCTAAAAACGACCTTTTTAGAGGAAAACCTACTCCTACCCTAACCAAAATAGAAGGAATACCCTTACCATCTAATGAAGAGCCAAATTTCTTCAATAAAGGAAAAGACACAGATAAGCAGGAAAAAATTCATGAAAGTTCCCGGTTGAATAAAGAATTGCTCACACCTCGCGAAGAAGACAAGTTGTTATACGAATCTGAACAAGAAGAGGATTAATTATATTATAATTGTTATATAAGTGAATTTAGATTTTCTAAAATATCAAGCTCAAACCACTCCGCACCCACTTGGATTAGAAATAAGCCATGCCAAAGGCAGCTACATTTACACCACCAATAATGAGGCTCATCTAGATTTTGTTGCTGGAGTTTCTGCGTGTAGTGTTGGCCATTGTCACCCCAAAGTTTTAGAAGCCATAAAAACACAAGCAGATAAATATTTGCATGTTATGGTATATGGAGAGTATGCCCAAAAACCCGCTGTAGATTACACCAAACATTTAGCACAATTATTACCTATTCCGCAAGCTTCAACCTATTTGGTAAACAGTGGTACAGAAGCCATAGAAGGCGCTATTAAATTGGCGCGAAGAGCGACCGGAAGAAAAGAAATCATCGCAGCCAAAAACGCTTATCACGGCAATACTATGGGCGCACTAAGTTTAATGGATTTTGAAGAGCGAAAGGCACCATTTTACCCACTAATTCCAGAAATTAAGCATATTGCGTTTAATAAAACCGATCAACTTAATCAAATATCTTCCAATACAGCTGCGGTTATATTGGAAACCATTCAGGGAGGAGCAGGAATTATAGAACCCACGAACAATTACCTAAAAGAAGTTAAAAGTCGTTGTGAAGAAGTTGGCGCTTTGTTGATTTTAGATGAAATACAACCAGGATTTGGAAGAACAGGATTTTTATTTGCTTTTCAAAAGTATGATGTTGTACCCGATATTTTAGTAATCGGGAAAGGTATGGCTGGCGGCCTACCCGTTGGGGCATTTGTTGCGCAGCGCAAATTGATCAATTTACTTAGCGACAATCCAAAAATGGGCCATATAACTACTTTTGGCGGTAATCCGCTTATAGCAGCAGCATCTTTAGCTACCTTAAAAATTGTAGAAAAACCAGAATTTCTTAAAGCAGTTTTAGAGAAAGGAAAGCATTTTAAGTCACTGTTGCAACATGAATTAATACAAGAAGTGCGAGGCACCGGACTCATGTTAGCATTGATAATGAAAGATGAAAATACAGCTAATGAATTGATTTTAAGGGCACAAAAAGAAAAGCTAATTTTATTTTGGCTTTTATTCGAAAAACGCGCCGTACGAATAACTCCTCCACTTACAATTAATCATCAAGAAATTGAAAAAGGCTGTAAGATTATCTTAAGTATTTTAGATGATCTGGTATAAGTTTTGTTAATTACTTTGTTAACAAGAATAACTTAAAAGCCTTTATTTTATTATTTTTTGGACTTAACTTTATGCTTAACAAGCTTTGAACTATGTTTTTGAATCATAACGAAGAACCTAATTTCTCTATCAATCGATTTGAGTCGATGCTTAAAACAAATGATATTTTGTTTTTTGACTCTATTGAATTTGAAAATATTATTCATCATTACCTTGACTTGGGTAAGCTTTCTTTAGCTAAAAAAGCTATTCGTTTAGGGCTTGACCAACACCCACAATCTATACAACTTTTATTGTTTAAGGTAGAGGTAAGTATTATGGAGAATAAATTGGGTGACGCCAATCAAATTTTAAATAAACTAGAACAAATTGAGCCTTCTAATGAGGAGATTTATATTCAAAAAGCCAATATTTATTCTAAAAGAGATGATCATAAAACAGCGATACACCTACTAAAAAAAGCACTAAAATTATCAAAAGATTCTTCAGGTATTCACGCTCTTTTAGCTATGGAGTATATGTTTGAAGAAGACTTTGATAATGCTAAATTACATTATATGGCTTGTCTAAAAGATGATCCCGAAGATTATGCTTCTTTGCATAATGTAATTTATTGTTTTGATGTTTTAGGTGAGAATAAACAAGCCATTGAATTCTTACTAAACTACTTAGATAAAAATCCGTATTGCGAGGTAGCCTGGCACCAATTGGGAAAGGCTTACAAGAAAGAAGATAATTTAGAGAAAGCTTTGCAAGCATTTGATTATGCTTTACTGGCCGATGAATATTTTATGGGGGCCTACTTTGAAAAGGGCAAGGTACTTGAAAAAATGAATAGAATTCGAGAAGCAATAAAAAATTATCAGATTACTTTAGAATTAGAAGACCCTTCTGCCTACGCTTATTTACGCATAGGGAAATGTTATGAAAAACTTGATATTCTAGATGTTGCCCTTCATTATTTACAAAAAGCCACTACCGAAGATCCTTTACTCGATAAAGCTTGGCTGGCTATAACTGATTTTTTCTTTAGACAAAAAAATTATCGTAAAGCCCTATATTTTATAGAAAAAGCCATCGAAATTGATCAAGAAAATGTGCGGTATTGGAAACTTTATGCAAAAATCAATCAGAAGCTAAATTTTTTAGAGGAGGCTGAAAAAGGATATAAGCAGAGTATAGAATTAGGCAATTACGAATTAGAAACTTGGATTTCTCACGCCGATGTCTTAATTGAAATTGGCGAAACAGCATCCGCTTTAAGCGTAATTAAAAAAGCAGCAGAATTTTATCCTGAAACCGAGGAGGTAATTTATAGGTTAGCTGCGCTTTATTTTTTAAACAATAATGGAACCTTAGGTTATAAATACCTCGTGAAGGCCCTTGAAATTAACAAAGAATATCTCCCAGTAGTATATCCATTATTTAAAACGATATTTGACAGACCAAGTATTCAAGAAATTATTAAATCGTATCAATAAGCAATTCCAAGCTTTTATCACAGTAAACACTAAATTATGAGTAGAAACACTAAAGACTACCTTAAAATCAGTCTTAAGGGAATCGCTATGGGAATTGCAGATACAATACCCGGTGTCTCTGGAGGTACAATTGCATTTATCACTGGAATTTATGAAGAACTTGTTTCTAGTATTTCCAATGTTAATTTAAGGCTTTTTCAAGTGTGGAAAACGGAAGGTTTTTGGTCTTTTTGGAAAAAATTAAATGGTGGATTTCTTCTAGCCCTCTTAACAGGAATTTTAGTTAGCGTTTTTAGCTTTATGCGTCTGGCAAATTACTTGTTAAAGACAGAGCCACTACTTGTGTGGTCATTCTTCTTCGGCTTGGTTCTAGCGAGTATACTATTGGTGGGAAAAGAAATAAAAAATTGGCGAGGTGCTACCCTCACAACTTTAATTATAGGGGTTTGTATTGCTTACGGAATAACCATTTTGCCACCGGCTACCCAAAACACTAGTTATTGGTATTTGTTTATATCGGGAGCTTTTGCCGTTTGCGCCATGATTTTACCTGGAATAAGTGGTGCTTTTATTTTAGTATTATTAGGTAGCTATCAAACCATCACGCAGGCAGTTCACGATTTTGATTTTAAACGAATATTAGCGGTAGCCCTAGGAGCTATAATGGGATTACTAAGCTTTTCAAGAGTACTAAAATGGCTTTTTAATCATTATAAAAATTTAACTTTAGCATTGCTAACTGGTTTTATCGCAGGTTCATTAAATAAAATTTGGCCTTGGAAAAACACCATTGACTCAATAACAATTAGAGAGAAAACAATCGTTTTAGCAGAACAATCTGTACTGCCAGATAACTTTATTGGTGAGCCACAAACATGGAATTGCATATTGTTAATGCTTCTTGGATTTTTTAGTATCTTGTTTTTAGAAAGAAAAGCCGCTAAAAAACAAACCAATAATGCAAAATAAGCGAAGTTTTAAAGATAAGGTCTTTTTAGTTTTAAAAGGATTGGCTATGGGTGCAGCCAACAAAGTACCCGGGGTCTCTGGTGGTATTGTTGCTTTTGTAGCAGGTTTTTATGAAGAATTTATCTATTCGCTTCAAAAATTCAATCGAAAGGCGCTACTCTTACTTTACAAGAAGCGGTATAAAAGTTTTCTAAATTATGTAAACGCATCGTTTTTAGGTTTACTGGTCTTAGGAATGGTTATTAGTTATTTTTCAGTTTCCAAACTATTAGATTACTTCTTACTTCACTATGAGTTATATGTGTGGTCTGGCTTTTTTGGTATGATAATCGGTTCAATTTTTTACATAGCAAAAGATTTTAAAGTTAAATCTCTCCGCCACGTGCTCTTTATAATTTTAGGATTATTAGTGGGCGGTGGTATAAGTCTGTTAGAACCCGCCACTGAGAATGACAACCTGTGGTTTGTCTTTTTTTGTGGCGTTATTGGGGTTTCCGGAATGACCTTACCAGGACTTTCGGGGTCATTTATCTTAATACTAGTAGGCAATTATGTATTGCTCTTGGTTGACTCTGTAAATGCGCTCTTTGACACTTTAAAAGATCTAGCATCGCTAAATTTAGATTTTCTTAAAGATCAAAAACGCGTACATTTATTAAAAATTCTAACCAGTTTTACCGCTGGCTCCGTAGTTGGGTTGGTCTCTCTCTCTCACCTGCTTGGTTATGTTCTCAAACACTATAAAAACATTACCTTCGCCACCATTATAGGCTTTATAACGGGATCTTTAGGCGTTGTTTGGCCTTGGAAAGAAAAAATCTATAAAACAAATCCCGCAGGCAATCGATTAATAGATGCTAATGGAAATTTTATCATTGATAATTACAACAGGTACTTGCCTGATTTTCAAGACACTCAAAATTATATTGCTGTGGTTTTTATTTTTTTAGGTGTAATTTTAGTTTACGGATTGGGTCTCTACGGTGCAAATACAAAAAATTTAAAATAATGAAAAAATACGGATTAATTGGTAAGGATATTGGGTATTCAAAATCTAAAACTTTTTTTCAAGATAAATTTGTCCAAGAAAACTTTGATGGGACCTATGATAATTTCGAGTTAAACGAGATAGATGAGTTGCTCACTGTATTAGCAAAAAATAACCTCGACGGATTTAATGTTACCATACCTTTTAAAGAAAGTATTATTCCTTATTTAGATGAATTATCTGATGAAGCTGCAAAAATTAAAGCGGTGAATACCGTAAAAATAGTTGATCAAAAAAAGATTGGTTACAACACAGATGCTTTTGGGTTTATGAAAGCCTTATTCCCTATTTTAGAGAGCAATCACAGTCGAGCATTAATATTAGGTACAGGAGGCGCCTCAAAAGCAGTAGCCTATGCTCTTGAAGCTATGGAGATTGAATATAAGTTTGTAAGTAGATCGCCTAAAGAAGGTCAATTGAATTATGAAGATTTAAACGAAAATAATATTACTGATCATAAACTTATAATTAATGCAACACCACTAGGTACTTATCCAGATATTAAACAATCTCCCAAAATACCCTATGATGCCTTAAGTAAAACTCATCTCTTATACGATTTAGTATACAACCCTACATTAACTGAGTTTCTTGCAAAAGGGAAAATAAGAGGAGCAAAAATTGCTAATGGCCAAGCGATGCTGGTTCATCAAGCAAATCGATCTTGGACTATTTGGCAAGAATAAATAATACTTTAGTAGATTTGCTCGTATTTCAAGTTGCTAAAAGTTACTACACTAAGCCGTTTAAAATTATATTTTTTTTGCAGAAACAAGCCTTTAATAGTATCTTTCCACATTATTTATGAACCTAAACATTGAAAAATATGTCTGATAAAGAAGCAAAACGAGAAAGTACTGAGAATCAAGAAAACATAGAAAAATCTAAGGATGTTCAGCAAAACATGCCAGCACCTGGGAGCGATACAGAAGAAATGGAGAAGCAAGCGACTGACGCTCAGACTAAAGCCAGTGCTACATCAGACCATAATTCAGAACCAGAAAAAGATTCAGATAAAATACATGATGAGTTAGATGAAACTTTGGCCGAAGAGAATGAAGATGAAGATTTACAAAAACGCCACGATATTGAAATGAAAGACTATCACGCCATGACTATGAATGAGTTAGTTATGGAGCTGGATGAGCTTTTAAAATCTGAGAAAATTCAAACTATACGCGACCACGTTCAAGAAATCAAATTAGAATTTGATAGTAAATTTGATGAAGAAATGGAGCAGAAAAAGGAAGATTTCTTAGAAGAAGGCGGTAATATTATAGATTTTCATTATTCAAGTCCTACTAAAAAACGATTTAACGAGGTCTACTTTAAGTATAAAGAACAGCGCAACAAGCATTATGAAGAGTTAAAGAAAAACTTAAATCAAAATCTTAAAGAGCGCTTGGCCATTATCGAAGAGCTAAAGGGAATGATTGGCGACAGTGCCGATATGAATAATAGTTTCGCAACATTCAAACAATTACAAGAGCGTTGGAAAAAAGCCGGGCCAGTACCTAGAGAAGATTATAAAGATATTTGGAGAACCTACCACCATCACGTTGAGGTGTTTTATGATTTTTTACATTTAGACCGTGAGTTTAGAGATTTAGATTTTAAGCACAACTTAGATCAAAAGTTAAAAATGATCGCTAGAGCGGAGGAACTCACCCAAGAGACTAACATTAATAGAGCGTTTAGAGAGCTACAAATGTTACATAAAATGTGGAAAGAAGAAGTAGGGCCTGTTGCCAAAGAATATAGAGAAGATATTTGGGAAAGGTTTAGTGCAGCCACAAAAAAAATTCACGAAAACAGGCAAGCTTATTTTGAAGAACTAGACAAGGCACGTGAGAAAAATCTTGAAAAAAAGAATGAAATAATAGACAAAATAAAAAATATTGCTCAAGAAGAAATTACCTCTCATAAACAAGCGCAAGCCAACATAAAAAAAATTGAATCTTTGCGCAATGAGTTTTTTAAAGCTGGTAAAGTACCTAAAAAAAATGCAGAAGAAAGCTGGAAACGTTTTAAGGAAAACGTAAGGTCTTTTAATAGAAAGAAAAATGCTTTCTATAAGAATTTGAAAAAAGAACAATATGAGAATTTAAGCAAAAAGCTTGAACTGGTACAAATTGCCGAAGAAAATAAGGATAATTTAGAATTTAAAATAACCACTCCCATAATGAAACGCATTCAAAGTGAGTGGAAAAAAATAGGACACGTACCTAGAAAAGATAGTGATAAAATCTGGAAAAGATTTAAAAAAGCATGCAACCATTATTTCAATAGGCTTCACGAAAAGCAAAATGAAGAAAACAAAGATGAAATGCAGGCTTTTGAAAAGAAAAAAGAGTTACTTGAAAAGGTAAAAAACTTAACTCTTCCTCAAGATCACCAAGAAGCTCTTAAGCTTATTAAAGAGCAAATTAATATCTGGAAAGATTTAGGCCACGTACCTTTTAAAATGAAGTACATTGAAGGTAAATTCAATAAAGCCCTAGATCAACTATTTAAACAATTAGATATCTCTAAGCGAGAATCGGAGCTTTTAAAGTACGAGAATAAATTACAATCTCTAGATCAAGCTGATGGTGCAGATAAATTGAGAAAAGAAGAGTTTTTTATAAGAAAACGTATTGAAGAAACCGACCAAGAGATCATACAACTAGAAAATAATATGCAGTTTTTCTCCAATGCAGATGAAAGCAATCCTTTGGTTAAAGAAGTTTTAAAAAACATAGAAAGAAAAAAACAAGAGTTAGGCACTTGGGAAGCCAAGTTAAAGAAACTTAGAAATATAGATAATTAAGAGGCAAATAAAAAAGGGTGTTGTTTAAACACCCTTTTTTATTCCTCATATAGTTACTCTTTATACTTGGTCTTCAAACTTAGATAATGTTTTAGTAATAATAGCTATACACTCATCCAATTGCTCTTTGGTAATAACTAAAGGCGGAGCAAAACGAATAATATTTCCGTGTGTAGGCTTTGCTAGCAAACCGTTTTCTTTTAAATCAACACAGATATTCCAAGCCGTACTGCTTTCTTCTGTATCGTTAATTACAATTGCATTTAAAAGACCTTTACCTCTTACCAGCTTAACTACTTTAGAGTTGGCAATATATTTATTCATTTCGGCTCTAAAATAATCTCCAAGTTCGCGTGCATTTTGAATTAAATTTTCATCGTACACCACTTCAAGTGCCGCAATAGCTGTTTCACATGCCACAGGGTTTCCTCCAAAGGTAGAACCGTGTTGCCCCGGCTGAATAACGTCCATAATTTCATTATCGGCTAAAACGGCAGAAACAGGATACACTCCGCCAGACAAGGCCTTTCCTAAAATTAAAATATCTGGTCTTACATAAGTTTCAGATTGCTGCTCACATTTATTCTGGCAAGTACAATTACCACAAACAGCTAATAAAGAACCCGTTCTAGCAATACCAGTTTGTATTTCGTCGGCTATAAATAGTACGCCATATTTTTTACATAGTTTTCGTGCTTCAGTCAAGTAGTCTTCACTAGGAACATAAACACCTGCTTCACCTTGAATAGGTTCAACTAAAAATCCGGCTACATTAGGTGTGTTTTTTAAAGCTTCCTCTAGCTGTTCAAGGTTATCATAACCTACCTTCAAAAAACCAGGTGTGTAGGGCCCAAAATTTTTGCGTGCCCCCTCATCATTACTAAAAGAAATTACCGTTGTTGTTCTACCGTGAAAATTATTTTCAGCTACAATTATTTGCGCTTCATTTTCATGAATTCCTTTCTTTTCATAAGCCCATTTTCTACAAATTTTAATAGCAGTTTCAACCGCTTCTGCACCTGTATTCATTGGCAGCAACTTATCAAAGCCAAAGTATTCTGTAGCAAATTTCTCATATTTACCAAGTACATCATTGTGAAATGCACGAGAAGTAAGCGTCAAAGTTTCAGCTTGTTTAGTCATAGCCCCAATAATTTTTGGGTGACAATGACCTTGGTTAACGGCTGAGTAGGCCGATAAAAAGTCATAATATTTTTTATCTTCTACATCCCACATAAAAACTCCTTCACCTTTTTTTAATACGGCAGGTAATGGATGGTAATTATGGGCACCGTGTTTTTCTTCTAACTCAATTGCTTGTTGAGATGATTTAATTGTTACAACTGACATGCTTTTTTCTTTTTTCTTTCTTAAACTTAATTTGATTCCTGCTTATTGGGGAGAAATCACCCATTTTTTTGATATGTTTGCAAAATACTAAATGTTTAGGATAATCTAAACCTCTTCATCACAAAACTTAGTATTTTTGAGCTATGGCCAGAAGAAATAAAAACAAGATATTTGAAAATGTAAAGGTTACCGAGGCAGGAGCAAAAGGTAAAGCAGTTGCCAAAGCACCCGATGGTAAAGTTATTTTTATAGATAACGCTGTTCCTGGCGATATCGCAACAGTACACACTTACAAGAAAAGAAAAGCCTATTATTTCGCTAAAGCAACTGAATTCGCAAAATTATCTGACAGAAGAACCGAACCAGAGTGTCAACATTTTGGCACTTGCGGAGGTTGTAAATGGCAGCATATGAAATATGAATCTCAATTGTATTTTAAAGAAAATGAGGTGATTAATCAGCTTACCCGTATTGGTAAGGTTAATCCATTAAAGGTTATTCCTATCTTAGGAAGCGAAAAGCAATATTTCTATCGAAATAAAATGGAGTTTTCGTTTAGTGACAGCCGCTGGTTGACCTTAGATGAAATAAATAGCCAAAAAGAAATTCAAGATAGAAATGCGCTTGGTTTTCATATTCCTGGTATGTGGGATAAAATTCTAGACATTAAAAAATGTCATCTTCAACAAGACCCTAGTAATGCTATTAGGAATGGTATTAAAGGTTTTGCCAGCGAGCAGGGCGTTAGCTTTTTTAATCCGCGGAAGCAAGAAGGTCTTCTACGCACTTTAATGATTAGAACCTCCTCTACAGGGGAAGTCATGGTTTTGATACAATTTTTCTATAAAGATGAAGAGAAAATAAATTTAATTTTAGGCTATTTAAAAGATAATTTTCCTGAAATCACCTCGCTTTTATATGTCATTAATGAAAAAGGAAATGACACTATTTATGACCAAGAGGTTTTGTGCTTTGCTGGTCGTGATTATATTGTGGAGGCAATGGAAGGTTTGAAATTTAAGATTACAGCAAAATCATTCTACCAAACCAACTCTGCGCAAGCTTATGAACTCTATAAAATTACACGTAATTTTGCTGAGTTAACAGGAAATGAACTAGTATATGATTTATATACTGGTACGGGCACTATCGCACAATTTGTTGCTAAAGCGGCTGAAAAAGTTGTTGGCGTTGAAGTGGTTCCCGAAGCTATTGAAGATGCTAAAGAAAATGCAAAAAATAACAACATAGAAAATACCGATTTTTTTGTGGGCGACATGCGCAAAGTCTTTACGAAAGACTTTATTGCTCAAAATGGAACACCCGATGTTATAATCACCGATCCGCCTAGAGATGGTATGCATAAAGATGTTGTAGAGCAAATCATTAATATAAAGCCCAAGCGTATTGTATATGTAAGCTGTAACGCGGCAACTCAAGCTAGAGATTTACAAATGCTAGATTCACTGTACCAAGTAACCAAAACACAAGCAGTAGATATGTTTCCTCAAACTCATCACGTAGAAAACGTTGTACAACTTGAATTGCGATGAAAAATAATTCACTTATAGGTATTTTATTATTGGTAGTAATCAGTTTGTGGGGATGCCAAAAAGATGATATTTGTTCTGGGGCTACCCCTACTACACCTTTATTAGTCATTAAATTTTTAGACATCGAAAACCCTATTGATGCCAAGACAGTTAATCGGCTTCAAGTTTATGACCAATTAAGTGTGAATCCTTTATTTGATTCACCTGTAACTGACTCAATTATTAAAATTCCACTTCAAACCGGGCAAAACAACACAAAATTTATCTTTAAAAAAGATATTCCCGCCAATCCCGAGGGAATTGACAACGCTAATGCTGATAGTTTACAATTTACCTACGCCCCAGTAGAAGAATATGTAAACAGAGCTTGTGGTTTTAAAATAGTCTTTTATGAATTAGAAGCATTTTTAACTCCAGAAAATCAAGATGATAATTGGATTAAAAATTTTGAAGTTATACAACCCAACAACATTCTAAATGAACAAGAAACTCACCTTTATATTTATCATTAATTATTGTTTTTTTAGTTTGTACGGATTTTCACAAGAATCTGACTCACTAAGCACTATTAAAACCCAAAATAAATATGGTTTACGTGTTGGCGTTGATTTGGCTAAATTAACCCGCAGTTTTTTAGATGATGATTTCGAAGGAATTGAAATTACTGCTGATTACAGAATTACCCAAAAATTATATTTGGCTGGGGAAATAGGAAGGGACAAAAAGAAATACGACGAAGATTACCTATATGGAGATACGCAAGGGCAATACCTTAAGCTAGGTGTAAACTATAATGCTTATGAAAACTGGGGTAATATGCAAAATGAAATTTATGCAGGTTTTAGATATGGCTATGCCAATTTTAATCAGCATCTAGAAGCCTTTGAAATATACAATACCAATCAATTTTTTCCCAGAGATTTAAGAACTGTTAACCGTGAATTTAAAGGTCTTTCAGCGCATTGGTTTGAAATTCAAGGTGGTGCAAAAGCCGAACTTTTTAACAATCTTTTTCTTGGCATACACCTTCAATTAAAAGTAATGCTTAATCAAAAAGAACCAGATGGTTTTGGAAATCTCTATATCCCAGGGTTTCATCGCGTAAACGCTAATAGTGCCATAGGGGTTGGCTATGGTTATACTTTAAGCTATCTTATACCTATAGCAAAAAAGTAAAAGTTAGTTTACCCATTTTTTTCTCGCCTTTTCGAGGTCTTCGGGTATATCAATACCAATTACAGGCTGGTCGGTAACTACCATTTTTATAGTTTTACCGTATTCTAAGTACCTAAGACATTCAATTTTTTCTGCAGCTTCTAAATCTAGCATAGGTAGGTTTGCGAAATCGAGTAAGGCTTGTTTTCTAAAAGCATATATCCCAATATGCTTGTAATGGGTGATCTTTTTATCTTCATCTCTAACAAATGGAATAACAGATCGAGAAAAATAAAGCGCTTTTTGATCTCTGTCTACAATCACCTTTACATTGTTTGGATTTTCAATATCTTGTTTATCGTGCAGCGGTGTCATTAAAGATGCTAAATCTATTTCTTGTTTTGCATCGTTTTTAAAAACCTCAAGAAGTGAAGCTAGAATGGTACCAGAGGTAAAAGGTTCATCTCCTTGTACGTTCACAACAATATCGGCGTCTATATGTGCAACCGCCTCAGCAATTCTATCGCTTCCGCAAGCATGCTCTTTAATACTCTTGAATGCTTTACCTCCATTTGTTGTGACCTCGTTAAAAATAATATCACTATCGGTAACCACAATCACATCATCAAAAAGATTGGTATTGCAAGTAGCTTGATAGGTACGTAAAATAACACTAGCCCCACAAAGATCTTGCATTAATTTACCTGGAAAACGGCTGGCATCATAGCGTGCCGGAATCATCGCAATTACTTTCATATTACAACTATTTTTGTCGAAATTTACGCATTTAATCCGTAAAGAAACTATTTTTAAAGCCAATAAGATAAACTTGCTTTTTGGCACGTGTACAAGCGGTGTATAACCACCTTAAGTATTCTTTATCTATTTGGTCTCTAACAAAAGGCTGTTCAATAAAAACCGTATCCCACTGCCCTCCTTGTGCTTTATGACAAGTCATAGCATAACTAAATTTTACTTGTAAAGCATTAAAATAAGGATTGTTTTTAACTTTAAGAAACTTCTTGTATTTTGCAGTCTCATCGGCATAATCTTTCATCACTTCATTATACAATATATTAGCCTGCTCGTAGGGTAAAGAAGCTGCATTAATTTGCAAGGTATCCAACATAATGACGGTTTCAAACGGCTTCATTTTAGGGTAGTCAACCATCTGCACCTTAACTTCGGCAAATCGAAAACCATACAATTCTTTGACGGCAAAAATCTCAAGTATTTCAATTATATCACCATTCGCTATAAAGCCTGCTTCAGAAGTTGGTTTGATCCAGAAGTAATTGTTTTTTACGACCATTAAAAAATCTCCTGCAGCAATTTCGCTTTCGCGGAATAAAATTCGAGATCTAATTTGCTCATTGTAAATGTTAGCTCTTTTATTAGACATTACTACAATAGCAGTTTCTTCGTGCCCCTTGTTATCATATGATGCGTTAATTGCGTCCATAATCTCATAACCATCTACCAAGCGAATAAAATCGTTTCCAGTTTTACTAAACTGAAAATTAGCAAAATCACCGTCTTTTATTTGTTCTCGTAAAGCGGTTGCATTCTCAAGAATAAGGGACAATTCTTCTTGCCGCATCACTTGCGTCAGTTCTATTTCATCTACCTTCTTATCGTATTGTTTAGAGAGTGTTTCGGCATCTAAAGCCGGGCTAAGGTTATGATGTACCGGAGGAAGCTGGGCAGTATCTCCAATAAATAGGAGCTTACAATTTCGACCATTATAAACATATTCAATTAAATCATCAAGCAGCGAAGCGTCCAAAAGCCCTTTCTTATCAAAAGTTGAGTCAGATATCATACTGGCTTCATCAACAATAAAAACCGCATTTTTGTGCTTATTTTTTTGTAGCGTGAAACTTATTTTACCACCGCTAGATTTTTTTGGGTAATAAATTTTGCGGTGAATGGTTTGAGCTGGATAATTAGAATAATTTCCCATAACCTTTGCTGCCCTTCCGGTAGGAGCCATAAGAATGGGAGTACAATTAATATGCCACAGACTTTTAACTAAAGTTCCTATCAAACTTGTTTTTCCTGTACCTGCATATCCCTTTAGCACAAACATCAAATCTTTATCTTTTGAAACAAGAAAATGGCTTAGTTTTTGAAGCGCACTCTCTTGTTTTAAGTTAGGAGAGTGAGAAAAAGATTTAATTAGAAGTTTAAAGAATTCTGGGGCTGTCATAAACGAGGCTTAAGTTTTCAAAGATAAAAAACGCATTTTTAACCAATGAAACTTTTACGAACAAAAAAAAATTGTAGATTTGTGCACATACACGTTTAGTAAATAAAAAGAAATCATATGAAACTTGTTATTCAATTAATTTTATGGGTGGTAATTGGGTTTTTAGGATACCTAACCTTTAATTCAATCTATGACCCCATTCAGTTTAACAAAATTAAAGAAAAGCGTTATCAGCAGGTTATTAATAAATTAAAGGATATTCGAGAAGCGCAATTAGCTCATAAAGAAGTTACCGGTGTATTCTCTGATGATTTTGACGGATTGGTAAAATTTATAGACACCGCAGAATTTACGGTAACACAGCGTAGAGACACCACCGTTCTAGATGAAGAGTACAAAAAAACATATGGTGTAGACCAATATAAAAGTATTACACTAATAGATACTTTGGGTTATGTACCGGTAAAAGATTCTTTGTTTAAGCAAAAAGATTACAAGAATTTAAAATATGTACCCACGACCGATAAATCTGTAACATTTGAAATTGACGCGGGAAAAATTAAAAAAAGAAAAACTATTATTCCAGTATTTGAGGTGAAAGTAGCTAAAGATAAGATATTAGCCGATCAAGATCCTGATTTAATTATGCAGGAGAAACAAGTGATTTCTGTAGATGGTGTAAACGGTGAATACCTTAAGATTGGTTCGATGACCGAAGTAAATACCAATGGAAACTGGCCAAAAGTATACGGATCTAGTGAGTAATACATCTATTAAAATAAATTATAGTTTATCCATCTTGATTGCACAAGATGGATTTTCTTTTTTTGTAAAAGATCAAAATGGAGTTCTTTTTCAAAAAGAGAAATGGGCTTCAAATAGTTTGAGCATAGCTGAATTACTTAAGCTTCTCGAGCACGAATTTCTTCCCGAAATCAAAGATTATATAGAGGCTATTAATCAACTCAATGTGACGTACGCCAATAAACTTTTTACCGTAGTCCCCACACCCTACTATACCGATTTAAACGCCGCTCAATACCTACAGTATAACACAAAAATATTAGCTACAGATGAGGTTTATACAGATACTATTCAATCTTTAGATTTAAGCCTTATCTTTATACCGTTTACCGCCATTAACAATTTTTTTATAGAAAATTTTGGTGATTTTAATTTTAATCATCTCGCCACTAAAGTGATAGAAAAAACACGCGAGATAGCAAAAGAGAATTCAGGAAAAATCTACACTACAACAGTTACCGCATTTACAGATTACTTTTTTCTGTGCGTATATCAAGAGGATAAATTAAAATTGTGTAATGTGTACCCTTATACTTCCAAAGAAGACTTTTTATACTACACCCTGTTTGTATTTGAACAATTGAATATCTCACCACAAGAAATTCCTTTACAGTTCTTATCTCCTCTTAGCCTAGAAAGTTCTTTATACAAATTACTGCATAGCTATTTTATAAATATTATAGTAAATAAAGAAATTACAGATGCTAAAACCCTAGAAATCCAACAGAGCTATATCACTTTATATTCATAAAAATATGAGAATCATTTCAGGAAAGTTTAAAAGTAAGCGCATCACAGCACCTAAAAAATTGCCTATTCGGCCAACCACCGATATCGCCAAAGAAGGGTTGTTTAATATTTTAAATAACACTTATAATTTTACAGAATTAAATGTACTGGACTTATTTGCCGGGTCTGGAAATATTTGCTATGAATTTGCTTCAAGAGGGTGCTCTCAAATAACTGCGGTAGATAAGCACTACAATTGCATAAAATTTATAAATCAAACCAGTTCGGCTTTAGGCATTCAAATAAATACAATAAAAAAAGATGTTTACACTTATTTAAAAAGCGCTAATCAAAGCTTTAATTTAATTTTTGCCGACCCTCCTTATGACTTTACCATAGACCAGTTTGAAGAAATTGTACAATTGGTATTTGACCAAAAACATCTTAAAGAAAACGAAGGGGTACTTATTATAGAGCATCCAAAAACTACTCCACTATCAAGCTTAGCCTATTTTTCGGACGAACGTCGCTACGGCGGATCTGTTTTTAGTTTTTTTAAAAAATAAAGTAGGCCTATAAGCCGGATTCTGTTTTTCTAAAAAGAAAATCTTATCATTTATCTGGGGTTTTTGTTACCAAAAACCTCTAGCTGTCTACCCTCCAACAACGACCGAGCAGATCTTAAAGTTGGTTTACATGACATTGCACCGTATAGAGTTTACCTGATTTCACTACAGCTTAACCTGTACATTCTTTCTGTTGCACTTGTCCTAATCTCACAATTGATGGCCGTTAGCCATTATACTGCTCTGTGGTGTCCGGACTTTCCTCTTTCAATAAATTGAAAGCGATAAGACGGCCTACTTTTTTGCAAAGATAATATTAAATTAAAAGCAAAGCTAAGCAGCATTAATTTACTTTTTATACTTCTGCATTTAAGTCATTCTTGGCAAGCATAGATTTAAAATAATCTGCTATATTTGCGATGATGGAACATTTTATAGTATCAGCAAGAAAATATAGACCCGAATCTTTTGAGGATGTGGTAGGTCAGCAAGCGATTACCAACACATTGCAGAATGCGATTAACAATAATCATTTGGCTCAAGCTCTTCTTTTCACTGGGCCTAGAGGTGTAGGTAAGACTACTTGTGCTCGAATATTAGCAAAAAAAATCAATCAACAAGATCATAACGAAATCGAGCAAGATTTTGCATTTAATATTTTTGAACTTGATGCAGCTTCAAACAACTCTGTAGACGATATTCGTTCATTAACCGATCAAGTACGCATTCCGCCTCAAACGGGAAAATATAAAGTTTACATTATTGATGAGGTACATATGCTTACGACAAGTGCATTTAATGCCTTTCTAAAAACCTTAGAAGAACCGCCTAAACACGCTATTTTTATTTTAGCAACCACCGAAAAGCATAAAATTATTCCTACTATTTTATCGCGTTGTCAAATATTTGATTTTAAGCGAATAAGTGTTTTAGATGCTAAAAATCATTTGGCTAAAATCGCTCAACAAGAAGGAGTAGAAGTCGAAGATGATGCTTTACACATAATTGCCCAAAAAGCAGATGGGGCTATGCGCGATGCCCTTTCAATATATGACAGGGTGGTGAGCTTTAGTGGCTCAAACTTAACTAGGCAAGCTGTTGCTGAAAATTTAAACGTTTTAGATTATGAAGTATACTTTGAAGCAACCACGCACATCTTAAACCAAAATATACCACAACTTCTTTTACAATTTAATTCAGTGCTAGCTAAAGGTTTTGATGGTCAACATTTTATCGCAGGTCTAGCAGCACATTTTAGAGATTTGTTTATTTGTAAAGAACAAAGTACAATTCCGCTTTTAGAAGTAGGAGAGCAAACCAAAAAGAAGTATTTTGAGCAAGCCCAACTAACGAACACTATTTTCTTAAAAGAAGCAATTGAATTGGCAAATGCTTGTGATCTCAAGTATAAGAGTACGCAGAACCAAAGACTTTTGGTAGAATTATGCCTAATGCAACTCGCTTCGATTACAGAAGGTAAAAAAAAAATGCTGAACCCTACATAATTCCAGCCAGTAACTTTGTTTCGGTTAAAAAAGAACAAAAACAGGTTATTGAAACACAAGAACACGCGCATGCGAAAGTCGATAATGTAAAAGATCAGAAAACACCTTACAAGCAAGATCACAACCCACCACCCGTTTCCAACTTAAATAAAGTTAATAGCAAAGCTAAACCAAAAGCAGTTTCGGGCTTGTCCTTAAAAAGTATTGACAAAAAAAAGGAACTGAAGCAAAAAAAACTGCAACGAGAAGAAAACCAACCCAAAAAATTAAATGAGACATTTACGGAGAGTGAAGCTCTGTTGGCCTGGGACGAATATGTTCTAAAATTAAAAAATAAGGGAGAAAAAATACTAGCTTCGATTCTAGAAACCGATAGACCTAGTCTAAAAGACAAAACTTTACATATCACCCTGCCCAACAGTACAATGAAAGTTGAACTAGAAAGAGCACAAGGACCACTAATAAGCTATATTCGTAATCAGGTAAAAAACTCGTTTGTAGATTTATCGATTACGGTTAATGAAGAGGTTGCCAAAAAATATGCATTCACAAGCCGTGAAAAATTTGACAAATTAGTACAAAAGAATAATAACTTAGAAAAACTAAGAAGGTTATTTGATTTAGATATAAAATAATATGTTAGGACTTAAATTACCAACAGACCCAAGATGGGTGAATATAGCTGAAAAAAATATAGAGGAAATTTTAATAGATCACGCATTTTGTGAACAAAAAGCAGCATCAACGGCTATCTCATTAATTGTTAGTTTTCCTGAATACGAAGACTTGGTCAAAGAGATGATTAGTTTGGTTCAAGAAGAAATGAGTCATTTTAAAATGGTTCATGATCTTATATTAGAACGAGGTTTTGCTTTAGGAAGAGACCGAAAAGACGAATATGTTATAGAATTACTTAAATTTTTCCCTAAGGGAGGAAGCCGAGTAAACCAAATGGTACATCGTTTATTATATGCTGCACTAATAGAGGCTAGAAGTTGTGAAAGATTCAAACTATTATCTGAACAATTAAAAGATAAAGATTTGCGCTTATTTTATAAAAAATTAATGATTAGTGAGGCCAACCATTATACCATGTTTTTAAAGTTTGCCCGAAAGTACGGCGATTTAGAAACTGTAAATAGAAAGTGGAATGCCCTTTTAGAATATGAAGCAGAAATAATGAAAAATCTTGGTGAAACACACAGTATTCATGGTTAACAAAATACAACAGCATTGGGAAGACATCTACAAAAATAAACCCTTAAATACCGTTAGTTGGTACCAGCCTAATGTAGATACTTTTAAAAAGGTGGCTCAGCGTGTTAAATTGAAGGCAAATTCGGCAATAATTGACATAGGAGGCGGTGATAGTTTTGTTGCCGACTTCCTGGTGAGTCAAGGGTTTAAAAATGCTAATGTTCTCGACATATCCAAAAAGGCGATTGAAAGAGCGAAAAAAAGATTAAATACAAATGCTAATAAAATCAATTGGATAATTAGCGATATAACAAGTTTTGAAACATCAAAAAGGTTTGATTTGTGGTATGATCGGGCAGCTTTTCATTTTCTTAACGACGAAAATCAAATTGATGAATATGCTAAACGAGCTGCTAAGTATGTAGCTGAGAATGGCTATCTGGCCATTGCTAGCTTTAGTAAAAATGGTCCAGAAAAATGTAGTGGCTTACCGGTTAAACAACATAACCAAGACTCTTTAAAAAAAATTTTCGGGAACAACTTTAAGCTTATTGATTTTTTTGAAGAAGATCATCAAACACCCACCCAAAAAAATCAAAATTTTACTATATGTATTTTTCAAAAAAAATAAAATCAGCATGACTAAAAAAACCTCGCTGTTATTATTACTGTTTTGCCTCTTTCTTTTTGTAGCAAATTTATTCACTTGGCATATAGAAGGATTCTATTTTAGAGGATTTGGTTTATTAATGATGCTGACTATTTTTTATTTGCGTTTTAGGAAAATACCTCCTAAAGATTAAAAAATAGTTTGTTGCTGTTCTTCATTGTACATATATTTTATAATACCATCGGCTAAACCAATTTTAGGCACATAAACTTTACGCGCCCTACTCCATTTCATAGTAGACAAATAAATTTTAGTAGCTGGTATTATCACATCGGCACGATCTGCATTCTGATTAAGCTTAACGATACGCTCCTCATAGGTTAAAGAGGTTAGCAGTTGGTAATAAGAACTTAAATAAAAATAACTTAAAGGTTTCCCTATTTTTTTTCCACTGCTTTTAAATATGTTATTAATATTACCTCCAGAACCAATCAACGAAATTTTTGTGTAGCCTTTAGTCACCTTTTGTATCCAAACCTTCATTTCATCCCATAAACTATCATCAACTCTATCATTGAGTAAACGTACTGTACCTATTTTAAAAGATTTTGAAACAAGTTTTTTTCCTTCCGTAAAGAAACTAAGCTCGGTACTCCCCCCACCTACATCAACATACAAGTAGTTTTTATCATTTTGTATTAGATTTCTCAAGTCGGTGGTTGCAATCATTGCAGCCTCGTGTTCACCATCTATAATTTCGATATCTATACCGGTTTCTGCTTTAATGTTTTGTGCCAGTTCTTGGCCGTTCTCTGCATCACGCATAGCCGAGGTAGCACAAGCTTTATAATTAAGAACTTTATGAGATTTCATCAATAATGCAAAGGCTTGCATTGTATCTCGCATTCTCTTCTTGTTTGACTCTGAAACCTTTCCTTTTAGAAAAACATCTTCACCTAAACGAATAGGAACCCGAACCAATGAAGTCTTTTTAAAAATTGGGGCTTGTTCTTGGGGTTCAGTTATGGTTGCAATAAGCAAACGTACTGCATTTGATCCAATGTCTATTGCGGCGTATTTCTTTATGCTAAGCATAACAATATATTTTTTTAATTTATCTTTTCTAAATAGTAGTCATAAGTTGCAAATTGACTGCGCACTATTGGCTCTTGCTGCGATACATAGTGGTTATTTTCTTGTGCAGAGAACTTCCTGGCTTTTACGTTATCTTTCCAACAAATCTCAAAGGTTTCAATAAGTTCTTTTTGAATGTTTTCTTGATAAATAGGACAAGAAATTTCCACTCGGTAATCTAAATTTCTAGTCATCCAGTCTGCCGAAGATATATAAACTTTAGGCTGATTGGCATTATTAAAGATAAATAATCGAGGATGCTCTAAATATTTATCTACGATGCTTATCGCTTCAATATTTTCGCTCATTCCAGGCACCCCTGGAATTAAACAGCAAATACCTCTAATAATTAATTTAATTTTTACTCCTTCATTACTGGCCTCGTACAGCTTATCAATCAATTTATAATCCGATAAGCTATTCAATTTTAATTGAATACCACTAGGCAAGCCTTGTTTTGCATTCTCTATTTCTTGCTGTATTAGCTTAGAGAATGTATTGCGTGAGTAATGCGGCGAAACAATAAGGTGCTTGTATTTTGTAACCTTATAATTGGTCTCAAAAAAGTCAAAGACTTGATTCACCTCCTTTAAAATATCTTGATTACAAGTAAAAAGCGTAAAATCTGTATAAATTTTTGCCGTGTTTTCATTAAAATTTCCCGTACTAATAAAACCGTACCTCTTTTTCTTTTTTTCTTCTAGGCGCTCAACAACACAAGCCTTTGCGTGTACTTTTAAGCCAGGAACTCCAAATATTAAATTTACACCCTCTCGTTGCATCTGCTCTGCATATCTAATATTGTTAGCCTCATCAAACCGCGCTCTTAATTCTATAGATACAGTTACTTTTTTTCCGTTTTTCACGGCATTTACCAAAGAACTGGCGATATGAGAAACTTCTGCCAGTCGGTATATGGTAATTTTAATTGACTTTACCTTGGGATCAATTGCCGCTTCTCGCAGAAATTTAACCGTATAAGAAAAAGTATGATAAGGAGTATATTGCAAGTAATCTCTCTGCGCGATAGCTTTAATGAGACTTTCTTGTAGGGGTAGATCTTTAATGGGCAAAGCAGATACCTTTTTATAGAGTAAATGTTTTGCACCCAGGCTAGGAAACTTCATGTAATCACGTCTATTATGATAACGACCACCAGGAATTATACTATCTGAATGGTCTAATCCCATTTTGGTAAGTAAATACTTTAGCGTATCTCTTGGTATGGTTTTATCAAAAACAAACCGCACTGGTTCACCTACAATTCTATCTTTTATACTGCTCAATAATTTTTCAATATAACTCTTATCCAAATCACCAGCCATATCCAGTTCAGCATCCCGGGTAATCTTAATCATATGTGCCGAAATACTTTTATAATCAAAAATATTTAGAAGATTTTTCAGGTTATAACGTATAATATCATCTAGAATAATCAAATACTTACGCTCGTTATTTGATGGCAACTCAACAAAACGGTCAATACCTCTAGGAATTTCAATAAGAACATAACGCTTATTTCTATTTACCTCATCGGGGTTCTTTAAATGCATAGTAACGGCCAAATAGGCAGCACTACCCTTTAAACTAGGCATTTCTTCTAGATCATCTAAAATTATTGTAACCAAAGCCGGACTCACCTTTTGAAGGAAATAATCTTTTAAAAACGAGGCTTGCTCTTGGTTTACTTCGTTTTCACGGATGATGAATATATTATTGGCCTCTAATTCCGCTTGAATTGTCTTTAATATTTCTAAGCTCTGAGCTTGCTGCTCAATAACTATTTGGGTGATTTGTTTTAGTAATTTCTTAGCACTTATACCTCCTAAGGCTTTCTTTGCTCCTTTACCTGCTTGCATAATTCTCTTAACCGTAGCATAGCGTACTTTAAAGAATTCATCTAAATTATTAGAAAAAATCCCTAAAAATCTTAATCGCTCAATTAAGGGTACACTGTTGTCGGCCGCTTCTTGCAAAACGCGGGCGTTAAATTGAAGCCAACTTATCTCCCTATTGGTATACTTAAAACCAGACTTTTTACTCATTCCGTAGGTTTTTAGGAAACAAGCAATAGTCCACCCTACCCTGTGTTAATTTGCTCCAATCTTCTATGCCAGGAAAATCTAATTTAACCAAACCTGTTGTAGGAACATTAACAATGGGCTGATCCCCAAAAAGGTTTATAAGATTTGTAAACCCTGGGTTATGACCAAATAACATAATGGTATCGTATTTACTATGCTGTTGCTGAATTATATCAATTACATCTTCATGGTTAAAGGTATACAATGCATCTAGCCTTTTAAACTTACTTTTTGAAACATTTAATTCTTGTTTAAACAATTGAGCTGTTGTTATGGCTCTAGTGGCTGTACTACTAAGCACTAGCATTTCACTAGTGACCTTTAGTTTGGGTTTTAGCGCTTCCAAGACTAAATTTGCATCTCTAAAAGCCCGCTTCTTCAAGGGGCGCATTTTATCTGGCAAACTTTCTTTCCACGATGATTTACCATGACGAACAAGAATTAAACTTTTCATGAATTTAAGGGGCTAAACGTTTTTTACTCCAATCATTCTCTCCTGTTTTGATAAATAAAAACCTATCGTGCAAACGATTGGCTCTACCTTGCCAAAATTCTATTTCTGTGGGCTTTATTAAGTAACCTCCCCAGTTATCGGGCCGTTTTATTTCTTTATTATTTTCTGCAACTTCTTTTTCTAAAGCACTTAATTTATCCTCCAAATATTCTCTGTTGGGAATTTCGTGACTTTGATTAGATACAATTGCGCCCATTTGACTGCCCTTGGGTCTTGAATAAAAATAAGCATCAGATTCTTTTGCATCTACCTTTTCGGCTAAGCCTTTAATAATCACTTGACGTTCAGCTTGAGGCCAGAAGAAACTAAGGTTTACCTTATTGTTTTTGGCTATAGCTTGCCCCTTGTCACTATTGTAATTGGTGTAAAAAATAAAACCATCTTTAGAGAAAGATTTTAGCAAAACAATTCTAGATTTCGGGAAACCGTCGGTTTCTATTGTTGTTAAGTTTACAGCATTCACTTCGTCTGCTAAATCATTTTCATCAATTTCTTTGAACCACTCCGTAAAGAGCATCATAGGATCCTTATTTTCTTTATCGAGATCTAAAGAAAATTTCTCATAGGATTTTCGGTAGTCGTGTAGTTTATTTTCCATACTGCAATTTACAAGATTATCAGTTAAGGAAAAACAAATTTAATCAAAAGTAATTGTTAGGCCATCTTGCGCACAAATCACATTTTCAAAAAACTCCTGCGCTTCAATTTTAAAATTATTAATGTCATCATAGCGGGTAGAATAATGCCCTAGAATCAATTGTTGAACCTGTGCCTTTTGGGCTATTTGAGCTGCTTGTTTTGCTGTTGAGTGTAAGGTTGAAGCACAAAGATGAGCGTGGCTTTCTAAAAAAGTTGCCTCATGATATAAAGCTGTTGCATTTTTTATTTGTTCAACTATTATAGGGTAGTATGCCGTATCACTGCAAAATGCATAACTTTTTGTAGGTTTAGGTGGTGCGGTTAATTTTTCATTGGGAATTAAATCGCCATTTTCAAGAAGTATATCTTTGCCTTTTACGATACTTTTATAATAGGCTTTATCTATTTCATAATTTAAAACCTCATTCATCAGAAGCTTTCGATCGCCCGGCTTTTCTTTGAATAAGAAACCGTTAGTATAAACACGATGATTTAGAGGTATAGTCTCAACTATCACTTTTTCATCTTCTAAAAGTATCTGAGGCTGATTGGATTCTAGCTCATGAAAATACAAATTATAACAAGTCCAAGATTTTGAATATTTTAATTGAAGAACAATTATTTCTTTAATTCCTTTAGGGCCATATATATGTAAATCTGTTTTTCGGCCTAATAAATTAAAGGTAGAAATAAGTCCTACCAAACCAAAAAAATGGTCTCCGTGAAGGTGAGATATAAATATATGTTTTATGCGTGAAAATTTGACTTTGTTTCTTCTTAGCTGCACTTGAGTACCCTCACCACAATCAATCAAAAACAAGTGATTTTTGATTTGCAAAACCTGTGATGTGGTATGATTAAAAGTTCTTGGGGTTGCCGAATAACAACCCAGCACAGTAAGCTGCATATAATAGTGGATTAAAATGCGTCTAGATCACGTTCTATTTCTTCCATTTGAATAACATCCTCGGCTTCTTTTAAGGTTGGAACAACTATTAATTCCTCTGGCACCCGATCAATCATTATCGTATCATTTACTAAAACAAAAGAGCATTTTTGTTTTCTATGTTGATTGGATATACTTAAGAATAAAAGTAATTCTTCAAGCTCTAAGGTTCCGTACTTTAGAATATCAACAACCAAGTTCTTATTGGTAAAATCTTTGGGTACGCAATTCTTTAGATAATTTACAAAAGACTTGATATCATTTTTTTCATCTCGCAACAAGGAATAGTTCTCTTTATTTTCTATAATCATAATTGTTTTATTTTAGCTGCCAATAAATAAATTACTGCCATTCTAACGGCCACCCCATTTTCAACTTGATCAAGGATAATAGCCTGATCAGAATCAGCCAATTCACTAGACAATTCTACCCCTCTATTTATGGGTCCTGGATGCATAATCACCAGTTCTTTATTTAGCTTTTCCAGTCGCTTTTTTGTAAGACCGTATTGTTTTACATACTCCTTGGTACTCGGAAAATAATTAACGTCCATACGTTCATTTTGGACTCTCAACATATTGGCCACATCACACCAAGCTAAAGCCTGATCTAAATTTGTCTCAATTTTTACACCTAGCTTATGTAGGTGCTTTGGGATTAACGTATTTGGTCCGCAAACCATAACCTCTGCCTCCATTTTTTGGAGTGCATAAATATTACTTAAAGCAACTCGGCTATGAAGAATATCACCAACAATCAATACTTTTTTACCGGCAATATCACCCAATTCTTCTTGTATTGAAAAAGCATCTAATAAGGCTTGAGTAGGATGCTCATGAGCGCCATCACCAGCATTTATAATACTGGCATCTACCTGCTTTGAGAGAAAGATCCCAGCACCTGGGTTTGGGTGTCGCATAACCACCATATCAACTTTCATAGCTAAAATATTATTTACAGTATCTACTAGGGTTTCTCCTTTTTTAACCGATGAAGAGGCTGCCGAAAAGTTTACTACATCTGCACTTAATCTTTTCTCTGCTAATTCAAACGACAGTCTTGTTCTCGTACTGTTTTCAAAAAACAAATTAGCAATTGTAACATCTCTTAGAGAAGGGACTTTTTTAATCGGCCTATTAATTACCTCTTTAAAATGCTTAGCCGTTTTAAATATTAACGCTATATCTTCCTTCTTTAGGTATTTAATACCCAATAAGTGATTTACACTAAGCTCACTCATATTTTATTTTTTACTATATATACACTATCCTCTCCACTATTCTCTTTCCAATTTACCTCAACACGCTCTTGATTTATGGCATCTACTTGAACTCCGTTATAATCTGGTTGTATGGGTAAGTGCCTACTAAATCTTCTATCAATAAGGGTAAGAAGCTCAATTTCTTTTGGTCTACCAAAAGATTGAATGGCCGTAAGAGCTGCACGAATACTTCTTCCTGTATATAAAACATCATCAATAAAAATGACATTTTTATCTTCGACCAAAAAATCTATATGCGTTTTATTCGCTTCTAGGGTTTTTACCCCTCTCCTAAAATCATCCCGGTAAAAAGTAATATCTAATTGTCCCAATTTTAAAGCTTCAACTTTATAATTTTCTTTTAAAATTGCAGCAATACGCTCGGCTAAATAAATCCCTCTGGGTTGAATCCCGATAAGCACACAGTCATCAAATTTTGCATGTTTCTCGAGTAACTGACAAGCTAAACGCTGTAGGATTATTTCAATTTCTTTAGCATTTAAAAGAATTCTTTGACTCATGGGTTTAGTTAATCTTATAATAAAAGCAAATGTAGTTAAAATTATTTTCTAGATTAACTCATATCAATCACAAAATTAATCTAACTCGTCTTGTTTTATTGTGAAAATCTCTGTTAATAAATACTTGTTCTATCTCGAGTTTAATTAATAGAATAAGATATATTTGTAATAGATAAATCTTTTGAATGTTTGAAAATATGAAATTTATAGTCTCTAGTTCTTACCTCCTAAAACAATTACAAGTTTTAGGCGGTGTAATAAACAACAATAATACCTTACCGATTTTAGATAATTTTTTATTTGAGCTTAATCAATCTGAACTTATTGTGTCGGCTTCAGATTTAGAAACCACAATGTCTGCCAAACTTGAAGTGGATTCTAATGCTGAAGGTAAAATAGCCATACCGGCTAAACTTTTATTGGATACCTTAAAAACATTCCCAGAACAACCACTTACCTTTGTTGCAGAAAACAATACATTAGAGCTTAGCTCTAGTCATGGAAAATACGCCTTAGCCTATGCCGATGGAGATGAATTTCCAAAAGCTGTTGAGCTAGATCAACCCAATAGTACCAAAGTTCCGGCAGAGGTATTAGCAACAGCTATAAGTAAAACTTTATTCGCATCGGGCAACGATGATTTAAGACCTGTAATGAGTGGAGTTTATTTTCAGTTTTCACCAGGTGGCTTAACTTTTGTGGCTACAGATGCGCATAAATTAGTTAAATATAAGAGAGAAGATGTATCTGCACAAACAGAATCATCTTACATTATGCCTAAAAAACCATTAAATCTACTTAAAAGTATATTAGGTAACAGTGACAGCAATGTGTTATTATCATATGACGAATCAAACGCCAGATTTATTATAGATGAAACTGAATTAGTTTGCCGCTTAATCGATGGTAAATATCCAAATTATGAAGCGGTAATACCTAAAGAAAACCCAAACAAACTAATAATAGATCGTGTTCAATTTCTAAATTCGGTTAAACGGGTTTCAATATTTTCAAATAAAACAACGCATCAAGTAAAGCTTAAAATTGCTGGTGCAGAATTAAACATATCTGCAGAAGATGTTGATTACAGCAATAAAGCAGAAGAAAGACTTACTTGTGATTATCAGGGAGATGATATGCAAATTGGATTTAACTCAAGATTTCTAACAGAGATGTTGAATAATTTAAATGCTAAAGAAGTGATGTTAGAAATGAGTCTTCCTAATAGAGCAGGAATTCTTACCCCAAAAGATGGTCTTGAGGAGGGTGAGCATGTAACCATGCTTGTAATGCCAGTAATGCTCAATAGCTAAGCAATATTATCTCATAAAAATTAGTAAAGGCAATGAAATTCATTGCCTTTTTTTTGCGTTAAATTTATACTAAACAAGTCGTTTAAATTTGAATTCTTTGAGCTTTATACTAAATTCAAACAAAAAAATTATGGAATATAAAACTTTATCACAAGCGATGAATCAATTAAAAGAAAAAGGGTATACTTATGATTTTAATTTATTGGATGAGCACATAGAAAACAAAAAAGACAAAGAAAGTTATAAACCAAATGAGTTTGAGATAGACAAGGTATATAGATTTGAAGGGATGTCTAATCCTTCAGATAATTCTATTCTTTACGCTATTACAACCAAAAATGGCAAAAAGGGATTATTGACAGATGCCTATGGCACCTATAGCGGGCAAATCTCTGAAGAACTCCTGAATAAATTAAAACGTTAAAGATATAAGTTAATCTTATATTAAATTGGTTTACAATCATTTTTATTTATTATATTTTTGTTTAAAATTAAAAAAGAAAATATGAGTTATTTAAATCTAAACAACGAAAAAACAAGTAAAACAGTCAAACAATTGGATGTTTTGCTGGCCGATTACCACATGTATTACCAGAAACTAAGAAACTTTCATTGGAATATTGTAGGTACTAGTTTTTTCTATTTGCACGAGCAATTTGAAGAAATGTATAACGATGCAAAAGAAAAAATTGATGAAATTGCAGAACGTATTTTAACCCTAAGATATCAACCCTCAAGTAACTATTCAGAATACTTAGACTTGTCAAACATTAAAGAATCGACTTCTAAAAAGACTGATAAAGCTATGGTAAAAGAACTTTTAGAGGATCATAGCAAAATTTTAAAGCAAATGCGTTTGGTGGTTGAAAAAGCAGATGACGCCGAGGATGAAGGTACAATTGATATGATTGGAGCATATATAGGTGAATTAGAAAAAACCAGTTGGATGCTAGATGCTTGGTCAATGAAAACCGAAGATACCCACAAAGCTATTGACGCATAATTGCACACTTAATGAAAGAAGAAGATTCAATTTTTAACATCACAGATGCCGTAGCCGATTTATGGAATAAATTAGGTGGTTGGTTAGATGCTTTAATACTAAAATTGCCAAATATTATTTTGGCAATTTTAGTATTAATCGTTTTTTACTTATTGGCAAAATACAGCGTTAAATTGATTAGACGACTGCTAGAGCATAAAAACGTCGCCCGGTCTATCATCAATATTTCAACAAGTGTTGTCAAAGTTATTGTAATTGCCATTGGGTTTTTTGTAGCTCTGGGCGTTTTAGATTTAAACAAAGTTTTAACCTCTGTATTAGCAGGTGCTGGAGTGGTTGGTCTAGCCATTGGTTTAGCCCTTCAAGGCACCCTACACAATACTTTCTCTGGCGTAATACTCAGTTTTAGGCCAGAATTAGAAGTAGGAGATTGGATTGAGTCCAATGGTTTTTCAGGTGAGGTTATAGAAGTGAATTTGCGCAATGTGGTCATTAAACAATCAGACAATAATTTGGTGGTTATACCCAATGTGAAAATTGTTGAAAATCCTTTTAAAAATTTTTCTAACACACAAAGGTCTCGCGTTTCTCTTTCTTGCGGAGTAGGATATGAATCCGATTTAGAAAATGTTGAGAAAATCGCTATATCGACAATTACTGAATTATTTAATCAAGAAAATCTAGAAGAAGTTGAATTGGCTTATACCGAATTTGGTGATAGCTCTATTAATTTTACCATTCGGTTTTGGACTGACGTTTCTAAACAGCGAGATATTCTTTTTGCTAAACACAAAGCTATTGTAGCTCTTAAAAAAGCTTTTGATGAAAATGATATCAATATCCCTTTCCCTATAAGAACATTAGATTTTGGAAAAAACAAGTTTAGATCTGAAACTATTTCTTTTCAGCAAAAAACATAAAATTTATTTTAATGTTAAATCAAGAGTCAGGCGTTTGTGCCTGACTCTTTTTTATTTAAAAACTAACCCCAAATCCAAAGCTAAAGCGCCAACCTTCATCTCCATGAAATAAGTTTAAAGTACCGTTTACAGCATTGGCAGAGGTAATAAAAACACCACCTCCATAATCTGGATGCCACTTACTACTTTCTTCTCCATCTAACCATACTCTACCTAAATCTGCACCGCCAAACACTCCAATCTGGAACGGCAAAAAACGTGTTCTAAATTGATTAAAACTATACCGTAAATCTGCACCGGTAACTAAAAAAGATTCTCCTGTAAAACGTTCGTTCCTATATCCTCTTAAACCATTGTCGCCACCTAATTGCGCTCCTTGATAAAACTCAAAATCATCTCCCAGTAATACTTTAGAATTTAAGTGAGTTTTTAACACAAGTTTTCTATTAGTAGAAATCGCATTGTAAAATAATATTGAAGGCTCCATTCTCCCAAAATACCTTTGAGTATTTTTTGTGTTAATCGTAGCGCCTAAATTCAATTTAAACTCCATCCCGCGCGAAGGGTTCAAATAATTATCATAACTCTCATAGGTATAACTTGCATCTAATTTTGCAAAGTATTTCCGTTCAAATAAATTCGGGGCGCTTAGTGAAGCTATTTCAGTTATATAACGGTTAGGCGAGTCATCCAATTCAACCGTTTCAAACCCTAACCTAGCTTCAAAAACACTACCAAAAGGAGTTCTATTTATGGCTCCCAACGCTACTTCTGTACGGCTAATTTTAACTCTATTATAGTCATAGCTTTTGTTCTGCGTATGTTCTTGATTTCTTGTGTTGTTACCTAATCCAAAGTAATTCACCGCAAAATTATGACTGGTAGTTCGACCTTTGGCCCATAAATTATAGTTTCCAAAGATATTTGCCCATTCTCCTCTTCCTTCTAAATCAAATCCCTTTGTAGCAAAATAATATCCAGCCTTTATTTTGTATTGAGAAGAGTATGGGTTGCGTTTAAACTTATTGATGGTATAGGTACCTTGCAGACCTATGATTGCACCATCATCTGGGTTGTAGCCCAAGGCGGGTAATATGGTAGATGCGTTATATATACGTTTATCTTTATCAAAATTATTTATTTCATAACTATCCGTTAATCTAATTTTTGCATTTTTGGCTTCATCAAAGGTATTAGGCAAAGATTTATGATCATAAATTTTTAAATTATATTTATTATAGACCTTGTAAATATCATTATTTTGGCCTCCAATAATTTTTAAATGAATTGGGTTTCGCCCCTTCCCATCAATTAAAAACTCATCGTCATCATCTAAACCATACACCCAAATTTCATTTGTTTCACTTTTTTTATACACTTTATCGCTAACCAAGTATTTTCTTGCGCCTTTTATGTTTCTGTAAATAGCAACACGAGTATCTCCATTTTTTAGTCTAGTAATATCAATATAATCATCTTTATCTGTGGCGGTAACGATGGCCAGTCTGGCTATATAATCATAATATTTAGTGGCAATTTCTGCTAAATTATCTCTTCTTTTCTTTAAGGTTTCTAATATATACTGAGTAGATTCATGTTGATAAATTTCTTGAGGCAGTCTTTTAAAGGCTTTTGCTATATCCTCATCTTTCAAATTTTGTTGAATAAACTTGGCTTGTTGAATCCAAGCTCCTTTTCCTTGATTTTGAATTAAAGTACGATCTAATCCGGCTGCAGCTGAATTAAACCAAGCTAGATCTTTAATCATAGGTTCATATGTACCAAATTGATTGGCAAATCCTGCTATACCTCTAACCGTAGCAAAAAAAGCGCCGTCATAATTAGAAAATACTTGATCGCGGTCTCGTGGAATAGGATAGAATATCTTATTCCCGTTGGGCATTTCATTTTCACCCCATCGCCATTGATCTTGGTGCCTGTCCCAATCACCTAAAAGCATATCAAACAGTCTGGCACGTATATAGGCAGACTCGTCTAATTTATATTCTTCATCACGTCTTAGGTGTTCAAACAATCCTGAACTGCTTTGAATATCTTTGTTTGGATTGTTGAATTTACCAGAGCCTAACCAATCATCTTCAGGTCTTTCAACAAGCATATATATTTCATCACCATACTCGTCATTATAATTTCCTAAAGTGGCTTGTTTGGGAATATAAAACAACTTAGGATTAGTATGAGCTACACCAATAGCTTTAGCCAACGGCGCTACCACGAGAAATCCGTATGGATGTGCAGCGGTATAAAAATCTTCAATAGCTTCTTGAGCTAATGTGTTTTTAAAATCATCTTTAATTTTTTTATCCTTGAAGGCTACTGTTTGTAAAAATTGAAGGGCATTCTTTTTTAAGGCGCGTAAATTATAATCCCTCCCTTGCTTATCTTCTAGACGCAAAGATTTTGTCTGGTGGCCACCTCCTGCACGAATAACTTTTAATCCGCCGTAGAGCGTATCGAGAAAAGCAACTGGAACTTGAATTTGTTGATAATAAAGGTCTCTATAATGATTTCCCCAAATACTAGTAAACAACTTATTCTTTTCTTTTTCTTGATCATCTTTTTTATAAATTGATGCTTGCGTGAACTTTTGTTTATATTTTGTAAAATCTTTTATAAACCGATCAGGACTTTTTCTTGGAGGAAAAACCTCTTTGCGATAAATCTCATTAAGCTTCCCTTCTTTTAAGTTATAAAATCTTACAAAAGTAGAACCATCTTTAAAAATATCGTATACTGCCATACCTTGACCAGGATAAGCAAATTGCCCAGTATTTCTTAAGTTGGCGTAAGATAATTTAGATCCAGATCCAGAAACAATTTGATGTACTCCCTCAAAAATATTATACTGTAAATTGTGTTCGTGCCCCGAAACGAAAATGACATTCTCATATTCATGAGCAATAGTAGACAAACGGTCAACCATTGATTTATAGCGCTCGTTTTGGGCATCTTGAATACTCACCCCACCAGTAGTTCTAATTAATGCAGCTAGCGAACCTAAAATTGGCAGAGGAATTGTTTTTTGGGAAGGGTAGAGATGTCTTTCAACTGGGTATGTACCGCCATGCACCCCATTGGTATAGAGCGGATGGTGGGTCGCCACAACAATATTCTTATTTTGATTTTTCTTTAATTCTGATTCAAATTCCTGTAAAAAAGCTTCCCTGGTTTTAATTTCGGGGCAATTATCATTGATGGTAGGACTTTTGTCCCAATTTTCTAGATACCACTGTGTGTCTAAAATAATTAAGGCCACATCATCAGAAATATCACGCACCTCAAAGCCACATCCAGCTTTGGGGGCCCAAGTTCCTTTTTTATGGGGCATATGTTTAGCAATAAAATCACGTTGTTCTTTTAAACTATGAATTCTGTTGTGATACCAATCGTGATTACCAGGTATGAATACAACCTCGCCAAGACTTGGCGTACTAGCCTCAATTTGAACTCCCATACGATATTCTGCCTCAGCTCTACCAGGGTCTCCTACTTCTGGCATGCCATCTGGATATATATTATCACCTAAAAATAAAGTATGTGAATTTTGCACATTAAATGCTTTTAAGGCTTGGTCAAAAACTTTCATTCCATCAGATTTCCCATTTTCTTTGGCATAACCAGCATCGCCTACAAGTAAAAAACGATGAGCAAGTTCTTTTTCATCTGGATAGTGCGTATTTAAAAACTCTTGGTGATTTCTATATTTTGGTTCATAAGAGGCACATCCTAAAAAAAATAATACCGAAATTGTTAGAAGTATGTTATTTTTAATCATAAATATAAATACAGTTTACTTTTTTTGTACTTTGCTTTATTAAACGAGGCACCTTATGAAAGATTTAATAGCACAAACAGAAACTTTTGTTTTTGAATTATTCGCTACAAAATTACCTAATACATTTGTTTATCACAATTTCAATCATACAAAGCGCGTTGTTAAAAGTACCAAAGAATTAATTGAAAATTCTGAAATTCATGTTAAAGAGCATCAACCGCTGATCTTAGCCGCCTGGCTACATGACACTGGTTATACCAAGACTTACAAACAACACGAAGATGAAAGTATTAAAATTTCACAGGATTTCTTAACCCAAGTAAATGCCGACGCTGATTTGATTGATAGGGTTTGTCATTATATAGAGCAAACAAAAAGCCATATTGAACCCAAGCAAATAGGAGATAAAATTATAAAAGATGCAGATTACTCTCATTTAGCAAAAGATTATTTTGAAGATATAAGTGAGTTACTAAGGCAAGAGCTCAAATTATTGAATATCAAAAACTGTTCACCAACAGAGTGGATTGCAGAAAACATTGAGCTCTTTACTGTGAAACATCAGTTTTATACACCTCATGCCGTAAAAAACTGGAAAGCTCAGAAAGAAGAAAATCTATTAGAACTGCTCCAAAGTCAGCAAAAGCTTAAAAAGAAATTAGATAAGGAAAGAGTAAAAGCCAAGTTAAAAGCAAAATACAAAAGTAATAATCCAGACCGCGGAATTCAAACCCTTTATCGCACCGCCTTGCGCAATCATATTAAATTAAGTGATATTGCAGACACCAAAGCTAACATTTTACTTTCTGTAAATGCCATTATAATTTCATTAGCACTTGCCAATATTATACCCAAATTAGATGCAGCCTCAAACCGCCACTTAATGATGCCTACTTTGGTTTTGGTTTGTTTTAGCGTTGCATCAATGATTTTATCAATCATGTCTACTCGGCCTAATGTTGGTACGGGTGAATTCACAAAAGAGCAAGTAAAAAACAGAGAAGTAAACATTCTGTTTTTTGGTAATTTTCATAAAATGAAATTTGATCAATATAAATGGGCAATTGATGAAATTCTAAAAGATAATGATTATATCTACGAAGCCCTAACCAAAGATCTTTACCTTTTAGGAATTGTTTTAAATAGAAAATATAAATTATTGAGATGGACCTATACCATATTTATGACCGGTATAATCATATCGGTAATAGCTTTTATTTTAGCTTTTAGCACAATTTAAAAACAGCAAATAAATAACACTACTTTTTTTGGTATTAAGCATAGACTAATTCTTTAGTTTGCTTTACGGATTTAATTCGTTCATCAAATCTTCATAGGTAAACTTAATTTGATTAGGTTCATCTGGTAGATGATATAAAACTCTAACGCGTAAGGCTTTTAAACCTATTACCCCTTGTACATCTTCAAGTTCTAGTTTTTCTATTTCATCACCTAGATAATTCTTTTTCTGTAAATATTTAATATAGCGTAGATACTCTAATTCATCTGTTTTTTGTGAGTATATAATAGCGATTTTACCTTTTTGCGTTATACGCTCTTCGGTGTTTTTAATAAAAGCCTTATCTATTCGTTTCTTGATAATTTCATATCGTGCATTATATGTGCCGTCTACATCAAATTTTTTCTCATCCATTCTATATTTAATGGATAAAGTTGAACTAAAAACCAATATGAGTGATGCAGCGTCTAATTTTAAAGCTAAGTCTTCTTGAATAGAATAAAACTTATTCTCCATCTCGCACATTGTTTGCAACTGCCATAGCCTTAAGTTATAAAGATAAACTTTATGAAACGGCCTGTTATTTACCAAAGCAGCGCCAATATACATATTATGCTCTACCCCATCAGTTTTATAACGTTCAAAATAATGCGGATACATTTTCTGGGCTTCTTTTTGTTGCTTATCTAAATAACGCGATAAACTGCGATTGATACGTTGAACCGTATCATCATAATTTTTTCTATGGTTATAAATAACACCAGATTGAGAGTTTAAATCTTCCCTATAGGCATCTATTTCTTGCCTTAAACTCTTTTCATTGGTTCTTATGTGATCAATTAAAGGATCTAACTCATCAAAGATAAAGTTCATTATGCGTTGCTCACTAGACGCATTTAAATTTTCTTGCAATTCTTCTTGAAACTCATTTATTCTAAAAATAATTTGTTCATAAATAGGTATTGCTTCTAATTCAAAAGCTTTTTCTACCAGTTTGGTAATGACTTGCAATTGGCTCAATAAGTCTTTTTGAATGGCTTTATTTCGTTCATCAGAAGAGCCAACAATATCAATTTGTCCATATAAGGGATAAATGTCTTTAAAACCTATATCTCTAAATGAAGCGATACCATCCTGCTCTAAATCGTTAATATAGCGCTCGGCTTCTTCTTCAAAAATCCATAAAACACTTGGGTGAATACTAGTGCATTCAGATTGTATTACTGCTTTAACTCTATTTTCAAATTCTGCTTTATTTCGCTCGACAGCCATTACAATATAGGGTATAATATCGTCTAACTTTGATGCGTTAATACGATTTAACTCGTTTTTACGCAACGAACCCAGTTCTAAAACCCCCATTAATTCATTACCTCGCGCTACAGGAGCAAAGATGCTACTTTTTATACCGTGGGCCAATAAATTCTCAGCTAGTAAATTATGCTTGGTTTTTATAGCGTATTGCTCAACGTTTGCAATCACAAAATTTTCTTTCTTCTCGATTAATTGATTAATACCCTGTTGGCATAAAGCTTTTGGACAATTAACACAATCATCCTGGTCTAAAATAAAACTATTGATGTAAGAGCTTTTATCTTGACTCATTTTCACAAACTTATTGTTTGCTTGATCATACAAAGTGAAACCTATTTTTAAGTCTGGTAATTTAAAAATAGATCTAAAAATCTCTATTAAGCTCGCCATTGTAGATTCTGGTAACTTCTTATTAAGCAATTCAGATTTCAAATCAGAAATACCATCGTCTATGGTAATATCAGTAAGGTTCAGAAGAGTAAACCCTTTAAAGATATAACTATTGGGCGGAAATTTTTCTTTCCATATCTCAAGATCATCTGGGTTTAACAACAGCTCGTCTACATCTGCATCGGTAATTTCTGGAGCGCTATTTGTCTTATGAAACTGAATAAAATCTGCATTTACAGATAAACGGTAGGTTTTTATGATCCCTTCTTTATTTGGTATATCATAATAGATTGGTCGACTAAAATCTATTTTATAGTTATAAAAAGTATTTAAGATAAGTACACAACCACTTACATAATCTAACTGCTTATCAAAATTTCTGGGTGTTAATTCAAAATTTTTACCAGCCTCATTCAATATTCGTTCGAACCGAGCAGAAATAGCTAAGAAAATGTCGGTTTTAGGAACCGCTGCGGCTTTAATTTCATTTTCGGTTAAAAGATCTGGAAACAAATCGTCTAATAAGGTAATAATAGGTTGCTCATAATCAGATAGTCGCTCCAAGTCTTCAACGCCCGTTTCCAACTCCGGAAAATCCTCAATATAATCAAGTAATTCCTTTAAATATTTTTTAGCCAAAGGTTTCTTCTCGGTTGTTAACCGAGCCTTATATGCGTCTATAACCTTTTTAAAACCAACTTGAATAGAAAATGGAAAATCTTCTTTTGTTTTTTGTCTCAAATTACCTACCATATTTAAAATTAAAGCTCTTAAAAGAGATTACAAAAATAAGCGTTTAAAATTAACAAGAATTTATATCGTCAAATTTATATTGTACTTTAAAGTAAATATATTTGCAAGAATAAAAATTTTACAACAATGAAAAAACTATTTCTACTCTTCACAAGTTTAGGCCTTATAGCTTGTGGTTCTAAAAATAATGATAACGATAATACTTTAATGGCTAGTATAGATGCTGAAGAGGGTTCTGCTGTATATTTCTCAACCTTAAATGATAACGGTTCGCCTGAGCCAAAAGACACTGTACTGGTTAAAGATGGAAAGATTAATTTAGCTCTCCCTAAAACTGATTATCAAGGCCTAGGGATATTAAAGCTAGAAAATAATGCCAATGGGAACGTATTATTTGTTTATGAAAATGAGAAAATTGAGGGTGAAATACATGCCGATAGTTTAAGTAAAACTGACTTAAAAGGAGGTGATAACCAAGATTTGCTACAAGAGTACATGCATTTTCTTAATAAGCAACAAAAAGCTGGTAAAGCTCTATCTGAAAAGTTTAGAAACCCAGAATTACAGGAAAATCCCACATTAGCGAGTCAGTTAAATGAAGAGCGTGATGCATTTATTGAAAAGGAAAGTAAGTTTAGAAAAGAGCTTATAAAGAATAACCCTAATTCATTGGTATCTGTAATGATACTTTCTGATATGCTCAATATGAATCGTTCTAGCCTTCCAGAAATCAAAAGTTTATATGAAGGGCTTTCAGACAAGGCGCAAAGCACACCAGCCGGTAAACGCATAGCAACTTTTATAAAAACTAATGAAGCTACCTCTGAAGGAAGTATGGCTCCTGATTTCACCGCTAAAACACCAGAAGGCGAAGACCTTAGTTTAAAAGATGCAATGGGTGAAGTTACCCTGATTGATTTTTGGGCAGCTTGGTGTAAACCCTGTAGAATGGAAAATCCGAACGTGGTAAAAATGTATAATAAATACCACGATAAAGGTTTAAATATTATTGGAGTTTCATTAGATAAAACTAAAGATGCTTGGGTGAAAGCTATTGAAGATGACCAACTGGACTGGTACCATGTTTCTAATTTAAAATATTGGAATGACCCTATTGCTAAAATGTATCAAGTACGATCTATACCTTCTACTTTTCTCTTAGATAAGGATGGCAAAATTGTCGCCAAAAATTTAAGAGGCCAGGCTTTAGAAAATAAAGTTGCAGAATTATTAGGTGAATAATTTGTTGAAATACTCTTTAAATAAAAAGGCGCTTGAAGTAACAAGCGCCTTTTTAATTAACGATCTTTAAGCTACCACAAGAAGGGATAATCTTGCTCTGCATAGCCGATTACCCAAGGCCAGTAATTGGGCTCCTTAACGCCATGAAACCATAAACGCAATTTCCCATCTTGAATAATACCATTTGGAGCTGTTACTTCATTATCCCAATAAAATTCAGGTTTTATAACAGCATTGGGGTACACTTCAAAATCTCCAAAAAAAGTTTTTGACCTAGCTCTAATCCTATACTTCTATCTGTAGAGAAAGGAATTAACCAATACCCATCTATTTTTGATTTTAGCAAACTTGCTTCATTAACATCTGGGCTAAAATCAATATCTGCACTAGTTAAAAGTGGCTCTCCTATTTTAGTCCATACCCTACCATCACTTGATGTTGCTCCTAAAATTCTTATACCAGCATTTGTAGCAGTCCAGTTTTGTGAAACATTCCAACCGGCATAAACCATATAAAATAATCCTTCTTCAAAAATAACACCTGGACTAGTTAAAGCATGATGATCAAAAGCTGAAGGGTCTGTAAGATTTCTATTAATTATAGGACCATCCTCAGACGATGAAATTCTATCAAAGTCGAATCCGTTTTGAGAAGTTGCCAATCCTATTTCATAATTTTGAACGTGTTCATTATCAGACTCTCCTTCCCTATAACCTGTATAGTACATATAAAACAAGTTATCAACTTTTACCACTTCGGGAGTTTCTAAGGTATTATCCCATGCTGAGGATCTTTTTTTAAGCGCCAGGTAATCATCAGTAATATGGTTACTGGGATTCATCCATGATTTACCATTATCTAATGAATAGACTACTGCAATTCCGCCTTCTGCGGTGAAATACATAAAAAGTGTATCTCTCACCATAAGTACAGAAGGATCGGCTGCTAAGCCAAAAGAACTTTCAAATACAGGCTCTGCGGTTCTATTGAATAAATCATCAAATTCTGTAATATTTTTATCTTCTTTTGTGCAGCCTGCACAAAAGAGAACTAAAATTAAGAGGCTAGAAACAGTAGGTTTAAACATTCTTTGTTATGGTATTGAAGAATCTTACTTTTTCATCAAATAATAGGAAGCAGCAAGATCTCCTTCAATTTCCTCTTTAGCTTGGTTTAACTGAATAAGCTTATTTTCTAAAACCCGATAATAAGTGGGGCCGTCTTCTTCCTTAAGTTCAATTTCATTTCCACTTTCATTCCAAACAAACTTACCTGAAGAAATAAATGGCTCTTCATTTTCATCTAAATAAATTTCTTGCTTTTGATAGGTCATATCTTCATTTAGCACAATTGCCGTTTCTATTCCTCCACAATCTGCACATGGTAAAACCCCTTCGTAGGTGGCAGCCCAATCTAATGAATTACGACTGGTATGCTCATCGATAGTCACTTCAGGTTCCTGTTCTTCAGGTCCAACTCCCTCAATACGAGCATCTTCAACACGAGAATTTTTTTGATCTGTTTTGCAAGAAAACGAAAGAGCAATTAAAATAAATAATAATAAACTGTTAGATTTCATAATTCAAAACATTTAGTTACTTATCTAAAATAAACAGAAGCTTATAGTTTACCTATTCTTTTAAGAAAAAATAACAGAATTAAAGGAATTAATAACAATATGGTTATAAGCAAATTGGTTTGTAATAGGCTTGGTGCTAAAACAAGACTAATAAAGTAACCTGCCATGGCTCCACCAAAATGCGCATCATGCCCTATTAAATCATTTTGTGCTTTCATTCCGTAAAGGGTGTAGAGTAAGTACCCTATTCCAAAAACATATGCAGGAATGGGAATAATAAAAAATAAGCCCAACATCATATCTGGACGCAATAAAATAGCCGAGTAAAGCACTCCCATAACTGCTCCACTTGCACCTACAGCACTATAATAGCTGTTTTTTTTATGCATCATAAAAGAGAATAAATTACCCGCAATTAAACTACCTAAATAAATGATAATAAAAGCAAATACACCAAGATCATAAATTACCACGTTGGCAAAAAAGTACAGCGTAAGCATATTCACCAAGAGGTGCGTAGGGTCAACATGTAAAAAGCCAGAACTTAAAAAACGAACACGCTCTCCATTTTTGATTGGTCCTACCATAAATTTATAACGATTAAAAAAATTGGTGTCTTGAAAGCCTTTAAATGATACGATTACGTTGATGGCTATAAGCAATAATGTGACTAATTCTATACTATTCATGTAACATTGGTTTGTGTTCAAAGATAGTATATCTTTGCAACAAAATGCACCTCCATGCAACGATTGATATTTGTTATTAGTTACCCTTTTTTATGGTTTCTTGCCATTTTACCATTTCCATTACTTTATATGATTTCTGATTTTGTCTACTTGTGGGTTTATCATGTAATTGGCTATAGAAGAAAAGTAGTAGATCAAAATCTTGCTTTGGCTTTTCCAAAATTATCGGCCAGTAAAAGAAATAAAATCCGTAAAGAATTTTATCATCATTTTTGCGATTCATTTTTAGAAATGATAAAAACCTTAAAAATGAGCGATGAACAACTAAAAACCCGTTTTAAGATTTTAAATCCAGAATTGCTCAAAGAAATAGAAGGCCAGAAAAAAAGTTATATTTTATTAATGGGTCATTATGCTAGCTATGAATGGGTTCACGCATTGCACTTTCATTCTATTACTTTTAAAGCTTATGGTGTTTATAAGCCTATTAAAAATAAATATTTTGACAAGCTTATTCGCAAAATTAGAGGAAAGTACAATACCCATATGCTGCCCAACAAAACAGTGCCTAAAACAATGTTAAAAAATAAGACATTAAGCAGTTATGGCTTGGTTGCCGACCAATCTCCAAGACCCAAAAACGCAAAACATTATGTAAACTTTTTTAATCATAAAGTCCCCTCATTCGTAGGACCTGAATATCTTGCTAAAAAACTGAATCTTAGCGTTGTTTACCTTAAGGTTAATAAGGTAAAAAGAGGAAGATACGAAGCTGAATTACTACCTATAACCTATACCCCTAAGCGTTACGAGGATTTTAAATTAACCGACTTGTATTACGAATTACTCGAAAAACAAATAAACGAAAATCCTGCTTATTATTTATGGACACACAAAAGATGGAAACACAAATTGAGTGGATTTGATGCTGAAAAGACTTCTTAAAGCCATTACAATTTAGTTAAAAGTTTTTACATTTGATAACAACTAAACTTTAACTAAAATGATTTTAAAAAACCACATTTGCAAAACGCTATTTTTGTGTTTTCTGGGCTTTACAGCTGTATTGTTTTCTTGCAGTGATGATGATTCTTCCACTGTTACCGAGGATGATAAAAATTTAGTAATTTCAACTAATACTAACAGTTTAACTTTTGAAGACACAGAATTAGGAAGCAGCAGTAATCGAAATTTTTCATTGCAATATAAAAACCTCAACGCTCCCATTCAAATTACAACAACGGGAGATTTTCAAATTGGATTTAATCTTGAAAATTTATCTCAAAGTATTGATATTTCAAATGGAGATGAGGAAACAACCAAAACTATTTACGTACAATTTACACCTACCCAAACGGGCACACAAAACAATGAGTTAAAAATTGTAAATGGTGACGAATTCGAAAAAATTATCACTTTACATGCAAAAGGAAAAGAGAAAACCATAACGATGAGCACTTTTTCAGATAAGCGTGTTGCCTTTGGTAATGGACACGACCAATCAGCGGTTCAGAGTTTTGATTTTCCTACTGATATTGATAAAGTTTCTCAAATAAAAATGTTTGTAAAACTAAGATGTCCAGCTGGTGGCTGTGATGAATGGGATGTTTTTGCTAATGTAAAGGTTAAAGACCCTGCCAGTGGTGAATTTTATGAAATGGGCAGATTTATAACGCCTTACTGGAATGACAACAGCCAACTACCACGTGGATTTGAATATGATGTTACCGATTTTAAATCTTTACTTACTGGAAATAATGAATTGCGTATTCGCACAGAATGTTGGAACAGTAAAGGTTACCTTGTTTCTGTAGAGTTTGATTTTATTTATGGCACACCTGAATATAAATACTCGGCTATAGTACCAATTATTGCCTATGATGATTGGTCTTCGTCGGGAGTTCCTTATGGAAAAACACATAATTTTGACCTTGATAAATCGGTAAGTATCCCAAATGAAGCCGAAAAAATACATTTGCGCTCTACTATTTCTGGTTGGGGACATGCAACACCCTATGATAGTGGCGGAAGAGGTTGTGCCGAGTGGTGCTACAGAACGCATTATATAAAAATCAATGGTAGTCAAAAATATACACACGATATGGGACCTATTGGATGTGCGCAAAACCCAGTAAGCAACCAAGAGCCAGGAAACTGGAAACCTGATCGCGCCGGTTGGTGCCCGGGTATGGAGGTACCTATAAGAATTGATGAGATGGAAAGTACCTGGGCCGGTCAAACCTTTAACTTTGAATATGATTATGAGAACTGGACCAACAATGGTGCAAATGGTGATGCATTCTATGCTACCAATACTTTTGTGATTGTGCAAAGCAACACGCCAATTAATCCAGCGGTAATCAATTAACTAATTTATTGTACAAAAAAAGCCTTTCGCTTCAATAACGAAAGGCTTTTTTTATTTCTTAAAAGACTTATTAGCTTAAACTTTCCAATTCATTCATAAATCTTTCTGCCAATTCGTCGGCTTGTTTTTGACTTTTTGCCTCAGTATAAATACGAATAATTGGCTCTGTATTTGATTTTCTAAGGTGCACCCAACTTTCTTCAAAATCAATTTTTACTCCGTCCACAGTACTCACCTCTTCATTGCTGTATTGCTTCGCCATCGTATCAAGTAAAGCATCAACATTTAAACCAGGAGTAAGCTGGGCTTTATTTTTGCTCATATAATAGCTCGGATAGGTTTTTCTAAGCTCAGAAAGACTAAGTTCTTTATGTGCTAAATGAGATAAGAAAAGTGCAATACCTACGAGGCTATCTCTACCATAATGCAAATTAGGTAAAATTATCCCTCCGTTGCCTTCTCCTCCTATAACAGCTTGTTTTTCTTTCATCAAAGCAACCACATTTACCTCACCAACTGCACTAGCAAAATACGATCCGCCGTGTTTTTGAGTAACATCGCGCAATGCTCTAGAAGAAGATAAATTACTTACAGTATTGCCTTTTTGTTTACCTAAAACATAATCCGCTACAGCTACCAAAGTATACTCTTCTCCAAACATAGCTCCATTTTCATCAATAAAGGCTAACCGGTCGACATCTGGATCAACCACAATCCCCATATCTGCATTTTCTTGAACTACCCGTTCGCTAAGGTCTGTCAAGTGCTCTTTTAATGGCTCTGGATTATGCGGAAACTCCCCAGTAGGATCGCAAAACAATTTAACCGTTTCAACCCCCAAACGATCAAGTAAGCGCGGTACCGCTATGCCTCCCGTAGAGTTTACGCCATCCACAACTACTCTAAAATCGGCAGCTTTGATAGCTTCTACATCTACCCAATCTAAAGCTAAAATTTCATCGATATGCAAATCTATATAAGCCTGATTTTTGGTAATTTTCCCTAATTCATCAACTAATGCAAAAGAAAATGATTCGCCTTCGGCAATCTCTAAAATTCGTTTCCCATCAGCTGCATTTAAAAATTCACCTTTATAATTTAGTAATTTTAGGGCATTCCATTGTTTTGGGTTATGGCTTGCTGTTAAAATTATGCCGCCGTCTGCATGCTCTAACTTTACGGCCATTTCTACGGTTGGAGTAGTTGATAAATCTAGATCTATTACTTGTATACCCATTCCTACTAAAGTATTCATGACCAATTGCTGAATCATAGCTCCAGATATTCTGGCATCTCGTCCAATTACAACTCTGTAGGTTGCTTTATTCCTATCTTCTTTTAGCCAGGTACCGTAAGCAGCGGCGTATTTTACGGCATCTATAGGGGTAAGATTATCTCCTACCCTACCACCAATTGTACCTCTAATTCCTGAAATTGATTTTATAAGTGTCATCTATTTTGTATTAATTAAAAAAAACAAATATACTGTTGTATTGTAAGCTTGCAAAATACTTGTTTAAACAAAGCCTTTCTCCTATCTTGTGCCTATGAATTATTTGGCACATATTTATTTATCTCAAGAAAGGCCAATGGTCACTTTGGGCAATTTTATGGCTGATGCCGTAAAAGGTAACGATTACCAAAATTATAGCACAGCTATTAAAAAGGGAATATTACTTCATCGTTCTATAGATAGCTATACCGATAGTCATCCTATAGTATATCAAAGTGCTCATCGGTTTTTCAACAAATTTAGACACTATAATAAGGTGATTAATGATGTGCTGTACGATCACTTCTTAGCCGTTAATTGGGCCGAGTATAGCATTGTAAACCTAGATGATTTTATTGAGAATTTTTATATTTTACTTGACCAAAATAAATCGGTTTTACCGCAAAAAGTGAATCAGTTTTACCCTATTATGATTAAGCAAAATTGGCTCAAAAGTTACCAAAGTATATCGGGAATAACTCAAATACTAGATCAAATGTCACGTCGCATTCCTACCAAGGCACCATTATCAGAAGCCGTTCCCATTATGCAAAATCATTATTTATCTATGCAAAATGAGTTTGAAATTTTCTTTACGGATTTAATACAACACGCTCAAGAAAAGCTAGCACTTTTAGATCAAGAGTATCCTGAGGAAACAAATAAAAAATTTTATTAAAGGTTTAAGATTGGTATTTTCACTATAAGCTAATATTGGCTAAATTAGCAGTCTGCAAAATTTGTTATGAAAAACTCTGAAGATTTTATAGAAGTACTGGGCGCTCGCGTGCATAATTTAAAAAATATTGATGTCAAGATTCCGCGAGATCAACTGGTGGTAATAACCGGTCTTAGCGGTTCGGGTAAGTCGTCTTTGGCATTTGACACCATATATGCAGAAGGCCAACGTAGGTATATAGAAACGTTTTCGGCTTATGCCAGACAATTTTTAGGTGGTCTTGAAAGGCCTGATGTAGATAAAATTGAAGGACTTTCTCCTGTGATTGCTATAGAACAAAAGACCACTAGTAAAAGTCCCCGAAGTACTGTTGGCACTATTACCGAAATTTACGATTTCCTACGACTTTTATATGCAAGAGCCTCTGATGCCTATAGTTATGAAACGGGAGAGAAAATGGTGAGCTATAGTGATGAGCAGATTCAAGAACTAATTTCTAAAGATTATTTAGGACAACGCATTAACATTCTTGCACCAGTTATTCGTTCACGTAAAGGACATTATCGTGAATTATTTGAACAAATAGCTAAACAGGGTTTTGTAAAGGTACGTGTCGATGGTGAGATTATCGATATAGAAAAAGGCATGAAACTAGATCGGTATAAAACCCATGATATTGAGATTGTCATAGACCGATTAGCTATTGACGAAACAGAAAATACGCAAAAAAGATTATACAATAGTATACTAACCGCCTTAGACCATGGAGAAGATGTACTTATGATTATTAAACATGGAGATAAAAAAGAGCGGTACTTTAGTCGGACCCTGATGTGTCCTACTACGGGTATTTCTTACCCTAATCCAGAGCCTAATAACTTTTCTTTTAATTCACCAAAAGGAGCCTGTCCTGTTTGCAATGGTATTGGCGAGTTGTATCAAGTAAGCATAGAAAAAATTATTCCAGACAAAAAGAAGTCTATTCAAGCAGGCGGTTTAATACCTTATGGTGCATACAAAAAAAACTGGGCTTTTAAACAATTAGAACTTATAGCGCAACGCTATGATTTTAAACTTAGCGATCCCATAAAAAAATACCCCAAGAAGCACTCAATTTGATATTGCATGGGGGTAAAGAAAAATTCACTTCAAATTCTAAGGATTTAGGTGTTAAACGTTCACATAAAATAGATTTTGAAGGCGTAATACCTTTTATAGATAAAACTTTTAACGACAACGATTCTAGGAAATTAAAAAGATGGGCCAAGGCTTTTATGGATAGAATTGACTGTACCACTTGCGCAGGAACTAGATTGCGTAAAGAGAGTTTATATTTTAAAGTCAATCATTTAAACATTGCTCAGCTAGCTCAAATGGATATCGCTAATCTAAGTGTTTGGTTTGCCGAAATAAAACAACAGCTTAGTAAAAAACAAATTCAAATTGCCGAAGAAATTATTAAAGAAATTCAAACTCGCCTACAGTTTTTACTTGATGTAGGGCTAGATTATCTTAATCTTAACCGAAGTGCGAAAAGTCTATCTGGTGGTGAGGCACAACGTATACGTTTGGCAACACAAATTGGCTCGCAATTGGTCGGGGTACTCTACATATTAGATGAACCTAGTATAGGCTTGCACCAACGTGATAATGAGAAATTAATCAATTCTCTACTCAATTTACGAGACATAGGTAACTCTGTAATTGTAGTTGAGCACGACAAAGATATGATTGAACGTGCAGACTATGTTATTGACATAGGTCCTAAGGCAGGTAGAAATGGCGGTGAAATTATAAGCGAAGGTAGTCCCAAACAATTATTAAAACAGAATACCCTAACGGCATCTTATTTAAATGGAAGGTTGCGATTGAAATACCAGAGAAAAGAAGAGAAGGTAACGGTAAAAAAATAATTCTTAAAGGCGCCACGGGTAACAATTTAAAAAATATTACAGCTATTTTCCCCTTAGGAAAAATGATTGTAGTTACCGGTGTTTCAGGAAGTGGTAAATCAACCCTTATTAATGAAACGCTATATCCAATCATGAATGCGCATTATTTTAATGGGGTTAAAGAACCCAAACCCTATAAAAACATAAAGGGACTTGAACATATAGATAAGGTTATAGACATTAATCAGTCTCCAATAGGCAGAACACCACGATCTAATCCTGCCACTTATACAGGAGTTTTTTCTGAAATTAGAAGTCTATTTGCTAAAACACCCGAAGCCCAAATAAGAGGTTATAAGCCAGGAAGGTTTAGCTTTAACGTAAAAGGCGGAAGGTGCGAAACTTGTCGTGGAGCAGGTTTACGGGTTATTGAAATGAATTTTTTACCTGATGTTTTCGTGGAATGCGAAACATGCCAAGGCAAACGCTTTAATAGAGAAACACTCGAAATTCGTTACAAAGGAAAATCTATTAACGATGTTTTAGAGATGACCATCGATGAAGCTACAGATTTTTTTGAACCGGTTCCCAAGATTTACAGGAAACTCAAAACCATTCAAGATGTAGGTCTAGGATATATCAGCTTAGGACAGCAAAGCACTACCCTATCGGGTGG
>CATQIB010000002.1 GCA_958296185.1 uncultured Mesonia sp. | reverse complement strand
GAAAAAATTAGAAAAATTGGGAAAATAATTTATAATTAAAACCAATTGAATTCATTTCCTTTAATTACGTAACCTATACGTATCATACTTTGCGAATCTTTATAGTCTAATAAACTTTCGGCTTGTCCCAAATACCATTCCACCATTAGGTATTGATTGGCGATGTTACGTTTGAACGGATTGAAATAAATTCTTGTTCTTAAAGAACCGTATTCAAAATCTAGTCCTTTTCTAGCACGAACAGCTAATGAAACTTTGTTGGTAATAAGTTCATGCTCCAGGTTAATTTCACCCAATCCTACATAATCCAATAGATCTGGATTTCCTTCTTTGCTAGCAAATGGCAACCATACTTTTAAACTAATGTTGGTTTGAGGTGATAATCGTGTCATATAAGCTGCGCTCAGCCTATTCCAACTACGGCTATATATACTATCGCGACCGTTTGACTCGTGCTCGAATGAAATACTTGCAACCCCTCGTAATTGTTCATTTTTATCAAATACAAATTTTCCTAGGTTTATGGAAGGGTGAAAATTCAAATCCCGAAAAGGAAAAGAATCTTTAAAAATATTCCAAAACGCTTTTTGTGTATAGGTCAATAGTACATACGTATCAAACGGTAAAGGCTCTTTAGTTAAAATCTGCTTGAAGCTAACTTGATATTTTGCGTTTGAGGTTGTACTGTTAATGTTCTTATTTAACGGTGCTCCAACAATAAAGTAATTGTCTAAATGATTAGAAAAATAAGACATTTCTCTAATAGAATCATTTATTTGATCTCTTGTAAGTTTTTGTGCTTGTAACCAATTGAATCCGCTAAGGAGAATAAATAATGCAATTGTTTTTTTCAAAAGTTATAGAATATAAATTAATGTTGCATTTTTTCGCCATAGCATAAATCGCCTGCATCGCCAAGACCTGGAACTATGTATCCTTGATCATTTAATTTCTCATCAATTGTTGCAATCCACAGGTGGGTATTTTTAGGGAACTCTTTTTGGAGTAGCTCTACTCCTGCTTTAGCTCCTATTACTGCTACTAAATGAATCTCTTTGGGATTACCCATTTGTTTTATGGCATTATACACATTAACAAAAGACCGACCGGTAGCTAACATAGGATCGGCAATAATCAAAGTCTTTTTATCAATTGCAGGTGAAGCCATATATTCTACCCGTATTTCAAAATCCGTTTGATTTAAATGGTGTCTGTAAGCAGAAATAAAGGAATTTTCCGCTTTATCAAAATAATTTAATATGCCTTGATGAAGCGGAAGTCCAGCTCTTAAAATTGAGCATACTACCAATTTATCTTTTAAAGCATTTACTTGCTTAGAACCTAAAGGAGTTTGGATTTCTTGATGAGTATAATTTAGTTGCTTACTGAGTTCATAGCTAAGAATTTCACCTACCCGCTCAATATTTCTTCTAAAGCGCAAACTATCTTTTTGTATGTTAACGTCGCGTAGCTCTGAAATAAAAGTACTGAGTACGGAGTTGTTTTCAAGTAAATGATGAATATGCATTTTTCTACATTTTCTGCAAAAATACAAAATAAATTGGCAGTGTGTTTTTATAAATTTAAGCGAGTATATCTCGTTAATTTTTTAAGCTCTCTAGATCAATTACAAATCTATATTTCACATCGGCATTAATAACCCGATCATAAGCTTCATTTATATAAGCCATATCGATTAGTTCAATATCACTAACCACATTGTGTTCACCACAAAAATCAAGCATTTCTTGTGTTTCTTTAATTCCGCCAATAAGTGAACCAGCCACACGTTTTCTACCCAATATTAAATTTCCTCCGTGAACCGGTTCTAGTGGTTCTATTGCACCCACCATAACCATAGTAGCGTCTATTTTTAATAATTTGAGATACGGATTGATATCGTGTTTTACTGGAATAGTGTTTAGTAGTAAATCAAAACTATTGGTCATTGTTTCCATGGCTTGCTTATCTTTTGAGATTAAGACTTCATCGGCTCCAAGCCTTTTAGCATCCTGTGATTTGTTTGGTGAAGTTGTAATCATTACCACGTGTGCTCCCATAGCTTTTGCTAATTTTATACCCATATGTCCTAAGCCGCCTAAACCAATAACCCCTACTCGATCACCTTTTTTTACGTTCCAATGTTTAAGTGGTGAATAGGTAGTAATGCCTGCACATAATAAAGGTGCCACAGCTTTTAATTCTAAATTCTCAGGAATGCTTAAAACAAAATCTTCTTTGACCACAATCTTTTCTGAATAACCGCCAAAAGTATGACCACCAAGTATTTGATCTTTACCATTATAAGTACCCACCATTCCATTTTCGCAAAATTGTTCTAAATCTTTATTGCAGGCTTCACAATTCTGACATGAATCTACCATGCAACCTACTCCAACTTTATCACCTTTCTTAAACTTTTTTACATCTTCACCAATAGCAATCACTTCTCCTACAATTTCATGTCCTGGCACCACAGGATATTTAGAACCTTTCCAGTCATTTCGTACGGTATGAATATCGCTATGGCAAACACCGCAATATAAAATCTTTATTTTAACATCGTCTCGTTTTAAATCTCTTCTTTCAATTTCTAATAACTCTAACGCTGCGGTTTCTGACTGTGCACCATAAGCTTTTACTTTACTCATAATTTAATGATTTAAATTTTCTAATTCGATTATTCCCATTGCTGCCCGTTCTCCACTTAGCATCGCCGCGTTTACAGAAGCATTAAGCATTTGATCCCCTGCCAAGAAAATACCATTTTTTAATAGAGTTTCACTTGGCATTATATCATATTCTACTGGTTGTACTATGGGTAATGCTTTTAATATATAAAAATGGGTGAGAAATTCTAGTTCTTGAATTCCTACATAACTCTTTAATTCTTTTTTAATTCTTTTAATTAATTCTTCTTGGTTCAGATTATGTTTTTTTATAACCGTAACCGATAGCAAGTAGCGGCCTTCTTGCCTAGCTTTACGTTCGTCTATGAATACAATATTATTGATAAGCGCGTCTTTTTGTGGTAAAAGGCCAATAAAATTAGCACCTACTTTCTTTTCTGCAGTAAGAAAATATAAATTATCACAAGAATGCCAGCTGGTTTTTTGGCTTTTCAGGTTCGAGATCAAATCACTGGCCTCGGTAGCAATAATTGTATAATCAGTTTTAATCGTTTTATTATTTTCAAGAAGAATAGTGTCGCTTTTTACTTCTTTAACACTAGTGTTTAATATAATTTCTGTATTTTTTAATTGACCTGCTAAATGTTTTGGTAGCGTTGATATTCCATTTTTAGGTATGCTTACCTTTCCTTCAGAAAACATTTTATAGATAAACTCAAACATCCTACTGCTTGTTTTTAATTCATCTTCTAAAAATATTCCGCCAAAAAAAGGCATAAAAAAACTATCTATTATAGTTTCAGAAAAACCATAATTTCTTAAGTAGTCTATGGTTTTAGAATCGGGAGAATTAAATATCGCTTCAATGTTTTTCTTCTTTAAGGATTGACTGAGACTAAAAACTTTTACTTGTCTTTAAAATTACCTACAGATGAAGAAAGCGTTCTAAAAAAAAGTTTTGGACTTCGCGTAAAATCACCTAAAACTTCCCATTTAGAATTCAAGTAAATACTTGCTCCGGGCTCAAATGATTTTAGTTGCAACTGATCTAATTTCGCGTATTCTTGTAATTTCGGATAAGCCTCTAGCAAAACTTGAAAACCAACATCTACCTGATAGCCATTCACTTTTTCCGTTTGTAAACGCCCCCCGATGTGATTATCTCTTTCAATAATTATAGGGTGGTAGCCAAATCTTTCTAAAACTACAGCTGCCACTAGCCCGCTAAGACCCGCTCCTATAATATGAATTTTCTTTTCCGATTTTCCCAAAATGGTTAGATTTTATTAAGAAAATGACTTTTTGACACAATTGGATAGTCTGTATATCCTAGTGAGCCTTGGGTATAAAAAGTTTCTTTATCCCAATCGGTTAGTGGAAGATTTTCTTTAAATCGCTCTACCAAGTCCGGGTTTGAAATAAAAGGTTTACCATAACAAATTAAATCGGCTAAATTCTTTTCTAAATATTCATTACCTTTTTGCTGATCAAATCCTCCATTAATCATTAAATTACCTTGATATAAAGGCCGAAAATGTTCGGCGATGTTGGAAACCGCATAAGGTACATCAGAAACATCTGTAAAGGGCTCAGATAAATGAACGTAAGCCAGATCGTAATTGTTTAATCGTTTAATGATGTACTCAAAGGTAGGAATTGTTTCTTCATCTATTTCAATTCCAAAAATGTTATGTGCGCTTGGGTTAAATCTTACCCCTACTCGATTTTCAGGCACTTCTCGAATGACAGCATCTAAAACTTCAAAGAAAAATCGTACGCGATTCTCGATACTTCCCCCGTATTGATCGTCACGAACATTGGAGCATTTATTAAAGAATTGCTGAAAAAGATAACCATTAGAAGAGTGAATTTCTATTCCATCGCAATTAGCTCGAAACGCATTTTTGGCCGCTTGAACAAAATCATTCTTAGTGCGTTCTATATCTTCTAGCGTCATAGCTTTTGGTGTAACGGTATCCTTCATTCCCTCCGGTGTGAATGATTGGGTATTGGGGTTAATTGCTGAAGGTGCTAAAGGCTTTTCACCGTTTAAAAAATCGGGATGAGAAATACGCCCTACATGCCACAATTGCATAAAAAACAAACCTTTAGCTTCGTGAATTTGGCGGGTAACTTTTTCCCAGGCTTCTACTTGAGAATCGTTATAAATACCAGGTACATAAATATAGCCGGCCCCCTGGGGCGAGACGTTAACCCCTTCAGAAATAATAAGACCTGCGCTAGCCCTCTGTTCGTAATATTTACCATGCAAGTCAGTTGTAGGAACTAAATCGTCATTATTTGCGCGACTTCTAGTCATTGGTGCCATTACCACTCGATTAGCCAATTGCAAGCCATTTAAATCAAAAGGTTCTAATATAGGTTGTTTCATATTCTTAAAATTTAGGTTAAAGGTACAAGGGCTTTCTGAGAACAAGGGCTTAAAAAACACTAAAATTAACTTAAAATATGTACCTATAAATACAAGCAATTCTCTTATACAAAAGCCCAAGCTTTCTTTATATTTTATATTTATTCTATTATATTGCTGTTTAAATTAATTATAGATGCATACTGCTAGTGTTTTGGAAGAAAAAGCTAATACTACTTTAAAAAAGTATTTTGGTTATGATCAATTTCGTAAAAACCAGCATGAAATTATTCAACATTTTTTAAGCGGCCAAGACGGACTTGTAATTATGCCTACCGGTGGTGGTAAATCAATATGTTTTCAACTACCTGCATTGTTATTTGAGGGTTTGGTACTGGTAATCTCGCCTCTAATTGCATTGATGAAAGATCAAGTTGATGCTTTAGATGTGAATGGTATCGAGGCAACCTATTTTAACAGCAGTCAATCTGCAGCAGACCAGCAAGAGGTTTTAAACCAAGTAGCACAAAAAAAATTAAAATTGTTGTATGTAGCGCCAGAAAGTTTACCGGGCCTACAACCTATACTTAATTCTAATTATATTTCGGGAATAGCCATTGATGAAGCACACTGTATTTCTTCTTGGGGGCATGATTTTAGACCTAGTTATCAACAATTAGGTTTTCTTAAAAATCAACTTCCAGAAGTTCCTATTTTAGCTTTAACCGCTACTGCCGATAAAGCCACACGAACCGATATTCTCAATCAGCTAAATATACCACGGGCTCGTTTATTTTTAAATTCATTTGACAGGCCTAATATTTTTTTGACGGCAAGACCTGCAATTAATCGAGTGCAGCAAATTTTTGATTTTATCGATAATAAATCCAGCGAAAGCGGAATAATTTATTGTTTAAGTCGCAAAGGAACAGAGGGTTTAGCTGCTAAATTACAGCAAAGAGGCTATGAAGCCGAGGCCTATCACGCTGGGTTAAATTTTGAAGAGCGTAACCGTATTCAAGAAAATTTTGTTCGGGATAAAACCAAGATTATCTGTGCCACCCTAGCCTTTGGGATGGGCATAGATAAAAGTAATGTACGCTATGTTATTCATTACAATATGCCTAAAAATATAGAAGGCTATTACCAAGAAATAGGGCGTGCTGGAAGAGACGGTGTGGCATCAACTGCGCTGTTGTTTCATACTTACGCCGATATTATTCAATTGCGTAAATTTACCGAAGGAGCTGGTAATGAAGAGGTGCAAAATGCCAAATTAGATAGAATGAAAGAATTTGCAGAAGCTACGCATTGCAGACGTCGTATTCTATTAAGTTATTTTGGTGAATATATAGAGAAAGATTGCGGTCATTGTGATAATTGTAAAAACCCACCCGTTTTTTTTGATGGAAGAATATTGGCTCAAAAAATGCTGTCTTGCATTGCTAGACTTAAACAACAAGAGCCCGCTTCGATGGTGATTAATGTATTAAGAGGATCTCAAAATCAATCTATTCAAGAGAAAGGCTATTATAGAATAAAAACCTACGGAACAGGAAAAGACATAGCATGGCAAGAATGGCAACACTATTTAACTCAATTGATAAATCAAGGATTTTGTGAAATTGCTTTTCATCAAAACAATAATTTAAAATTAACACAACTTTCTAAGAAAGTGCTGTTTGAGAATTACCCTGTACAATTGAGTAAACCCCAAGAAGACAAGAAGCAGTTAAGTAAAGCCATTTCAGAAAATAAAAGCAAACCAAAAGGTTTGTATGCTTTGCTTAAAGCACTGCGATTACGCATAGCTCAAGAAGAAAACGTACCGGCATATGTAATCTTTAACGATGCAACGCTTAAAGAATGGATCGCGAAAGACCGCAGAACAGAAGAAGACTTATTGAGCATTAGATGGCGTAGGTCAGCGCAAATTAGAAGTCTATGGACCCGAATTTATAGAGGTGATTAAAACGTTTCTAGAGCAAAAAAAAGAAAGAAAAAGATAAGCACCTATAAAAAAACCTTAGCGCTTTACAATAAAGGCAAAAACAGTTGAAGAAATTGCAATTACTCGTGGTTTAAACCAGACCACTGTATTTTCGCATTTGGCAAAACTTTTTGAAGAGGGAGAAGCCATAGATTTAAAACAATGGGTTGATTTATCTACGATTAAGCAAGTAAAAATTGCAAAGCAGGCCTTAAATAATCCAGAGCAGCTAAGACCTTATTTTGATTTTTTTGAGGGAAAAATTCCCTATGCTCAAATTAGGTTAGCTCTCACCTATCTTAAAATTAATCCTTAGGTTAATGAATAATTTTGTTTTGAATAAAGTATGGATTCTTCTATTTTTCCTTTACGGATTAAAGGCAAATGATTCTAATTTAAAAAAGGGAATCGATTTCTTTAAAGGAGATATTGAGAAGCATTGGAAGTCGCAAATAAAGAAGATAAATTGATCTTTATTGAATTTTATACCTAATGGTGTGGAGTTTGTAAAAAAATTAAAAAGGAAACTTTTAAAGACAAAGAGGTTGGTTATTTTTACAATCAACATTTTATAAACTTAAAATACAATGCAGAAAAAGGAGAAGGTCGTTATTTGGCACAACAATTTAATGTTAGAGCCTATCCCACACTTATTTATCTAAATGAGAATGGAAAAATTCTAGGTAAATTACCGGTTCAAAGCTCCCTTCCCTTTTATACAGCAGGGCAAGATTTTTACTGCAAATCGCTAAGCATAAGTTTTACTTTAGTTTTTTAAAGCTAAAATTTAGCTTTTGTGCAATCTCCTTCATTTCTGGCATTTCGTGTGGTAATATCAAGGGCTATCGAAAAACCTGTTTTGCCAGCTCGGGCGGTTCTTCCACTACGATGGGTATAGTACACCACTTGATCTGGGTAATTGATAGTGTAATACAAATCTAAATCTTTTACATCTATTCCACGTGCGGCAACATCTGTAGAAATTAAATACTGAAGACTGTCATTTTTAAAAGCCCTCATTACTTTTTCTCTTTCTTTTTGTTGCATATTGCCTTCTAATGCAGCAATTGAAAAGCCTTCATTTTGCAATATTTCGTTGATTTGTTGCGCTTGTTTTTTTGTGCGGGTAAAAATTATCCCTTTTTTACCTTTTTTGTAATCTAGTAATTGAATAAGTACATCATTTTTATTCTCTCGGGTTACTGGTACATATTGATGAGTGATGTTTTCATTACCACCGATTGCTTAATAGTGCTTATTTGGGGTGCTTTAGGATTAAGATATTGCTTTACAATCTGTTGAATTGCCCCAGGCATTGTTGCCGAAAAACAACCACTTTTGCCCTTGGTTTTGAGTGGTTTGTAAAAACAAAATCTAACTCATCTTTAAACCCGAGACTCAACATCTCATCAGCTTCGTCTAGAACCAGAAGGTTTACGTTTTTTAAAGCAATTTTTTTGCGTTTTATTAAATCTACTAATCGACCTGGTGTGGCTACCACGATATGAGTTGGCCGATTAAGATTTTTGATTTGAATATCAATTTTTTCACCGCCATAAACCGCTTCGACAAATATTTTAGGCTCATTGTATTTGGTGAATTTAAACAGTTGCTTTTTTATTTGCAACACCAATTCTCTGGTAGGTGATAAAATTACAGCCTGTATCAGTTGGGTATATGGATCAATTTGTTGCAATAATGGTATTCCGTAGGCAGCCGTTTTTCCGGTACCCGTTGGAGCCAATCCAACAAAGTCTGTGGGACCATCAAGTAAAACCGGGATACTGGCTTCTTGGATAGGTGAAGGCTCTTTAATATTAATTTCGGATAAAGCTTTTATAAAATTTTTATTTACTCCTAATTGCTTAAAATTTCCCATCTGTAATTTTTTGCAAAGGTATTTTAATTATTTGACAATTAGATGTTAATTCTTGGATATAAAGTTTTATTTATTGCGTTAAAAAATATATTATTTTTCTTAAAGCTATTATAAAGCATTAGGTAAATAAATTTAAAAATAGTTACTTTCTAATCTATTAACTTTAAAAATTAAACTATGGCATTATTAACAAGAGATGACAGGCAAATGGTCTTGCTTTATCATCCAGATATTGAATTAGGAAAACAATGTTTTGCGACCGCACAGGCCGCAGATATAAAGGTGCTAAGCATTAACCTTAAAAAGGATAACATATCAGATACCGAATGGGTTGAAGTGAGTAAACTATTAAATAAGTCTTTAACAGAATTAATAAATCAGCAACATCCAATATTTAAGAAAATTTATGCAGATGCTAAACCTAGTTTAGATCAACATGATGCAATTAAAATCTTGAATAAGCATCCTGAGACTTTAGTGTATCCAATAGCTATTCGTGGCAATCAAGCGCTACAGGCTACAAAAACAGCAGATATTACAAAGCTCTTTAGTTCTGATTCAAAAGGGTTTGAGAAAAAAGCGATAAAAACGAATAACAACCGTTAATGAAGACTGATAAAAATCAGTATTAATAGTAGTTAAAAAATAGGAAATTTCTGAGGTAAAACGTATCTTAGAGTAAATTTAAAAATATAGCAATATGGATATCAATTTCAATTATGTTCACGTTAAGGCGAGCGACAGATTAGAACAGGTTATAAAAGACAAATTAGAAAAATTAAAAACAAGATTCGATTTTATTGTTGGAGCTGAAGTATATTTCAAAACCGAAAACTCTACTACAAATGAAAAAGGAAGAATTTGCGAGATAAAGGTGAGTTTACCAGGTCCATTAATTTTCGCTTCGGCAAATGAAGAAAATTTTGAAATGGCCATTAGCGAATGTGTGAATGATGTAAAAAGACAGTTGCAAAAAAAGAAAGAAAAAATGGCAACTCATCATTAAATATATTGACAAAAAAAAAGTCTTCGCAAATTGCGAAGACTTTTTTTTTGTCAATATCTCAAGATTATTCTGCTTGTTTTTTAGCTTTTTCTTTTAACTCCTCATTTGCAACAATTGCTATTTCTACCCGTCTGTTTTTGGCTCTCCCCTCTACCGTAGAATTATCATATTTTGGTTGCTCCTCTCCGTACCATTTTGTCGTAAAACGCGAAGACGATAAGCCTTTAGACGTTAAATAATTGGTTACAGACATAGCTCTTTCTTTAGACAAGCCCATATTGTATTCTGCTCTTCCCGTGTTATCGGTATGTCCTTCTACCAAAATATTGGTGTTGGGATATTCTTTAAAAATTTCGGTTAACTTAGCTAGTGTTTCTCTAGACTTCTCATTAATGTTACTCTTATTGGTAGCAAAATAAACACCGCTATTTTCATCAAAAGTTACGCTTATCCCTTCTCCTACACGGGTAACCTCTGCTCCTGGTACTTGTTGCTCAATTTCTTGAGCTTGCTTATCCATTCTATTTCCAATATATGCACCAGCTGCGCCACCTACAACACCACCAATTATGGCCCCTAGTGCGGTATTATTTCCATCTCCTACATTGTTTCCGATTATACCACCTATTACAGCTCCACCTGCAGCACCAGCGGCACCTCCTTTTTGCGTATTATTAGCGTTTTGAATTGCGTCACATCCTGTAAAAATAAATGCAGTTGATAATAAAATTGCTAGTGATTGATTTCTATATTTTTTCATAATGCGTTTTTTTAATAGTTATTTTTAATAAAATCCAAGCGTATTACAAATGGTTTACCTTCAAAAGATACCGTTTGTTCCCAAGTCATATTATTTTCAGATAATTGCGTTAGACGAAGCTTAAATCCAGTTTTAACAAACCTTGCTTTTTGTCCGTCTTTCAACACCTTTAACGTAAAGTAGTATAGACCTGTATTTTTATCGGTTTCCTCAACCGTCCAAACAATTTCTCTTATATCTTGTTCACAATTAGTTCCTGATAAACTATATTGTCCTTGATTGTTGTTTGAAACAAAAGACCAACTTGAGCCTCTAAAGCAATTGGCTTTAGCGTCTTGAAAAAGGTTGACATCTACGAATCCTGAACTTCCTGGATAACTGATATCGGTTAATGTCCAATCTCCTTTAAAGGTTCTTTCTGCTTGACGTTCTACCTTGGTCGTACCACAGGCTTGAAGAAGTAAAGCAGAAAAAAGCAAAATTACAATTCTGTTCATATTTATATTTATTTGGTTCAATCCAAATATACCCTAAGCTGCTAATGGCTTGTAATTAATTAATATTTTTTAACTATAATTTGTTAAAATGCTATTAATAAGCAATCAGTTTTTCTAAGCTCTCCTCTAGCCTTTTCTTCGCTAAGAAATTGCTCTCTAAATCACTTGCAAACGGAACCGGAGTGTCTAAGCTTGCCACTCTAAAAATAGGTGCGTCTAAGCATTCAAAGCATTTTTCTGTTATGGTTGCCGAAATATCTGATGCTATGCCTCCAAACATAGTGTCTTCTTGTAAAATAAGAACTTTTCCTGTTTTCTTTACGGAATCAAAAATGGTTTCCCAATCTATTGGTTGCAAACAACGTAAGTCAATTAAATCCGCCGAAAGGCTTTTCATTTTATCTAAACTTTCAAGTGCCCAATGCACTCCTGCACCAAAGGTAATGATGCTTACATCATGCCCTTTTCTCAAAACAGAGGCTTCTCCTATGGGTAAGGTATAATAATCTGTAGGTACTTCTTGGCGAATACTTCGGTAAAGGGCTTTGTGTTCAAAAAACATTATTGGGTTAGGATCTTCGATTGCTGCCGCTAATAATCCTTTGGCATCATAAGGGAAAGCAGGATAAATAACTTTTAAACCCGGAGTTTTTGTAAACCAGGCTTCGTTGGTTTGGCTATGAAAAGGACCAGCACCAACACCAGCGCCGCAAGGCATACGAATCACAACATCTGCATTTTGTTGCCATCTATAATGCACTTTAGCCAAATAATTTACAATGGGATTAAAACCTGAACTTACAAAATCAGCAAACTGCATTTCAACTATGCTCTTATAACCATTTATAGATAATCCCATTGCCGTACTTACAATTCCCGATTCACAGATAGGTGTATTGCGTACCCTCTCTTTACCAAATAAGTCTAAAAAGCCTTCGGTAATTTTAAAAATCCCACCATAATCGGCTATATCCTGCCCCATGATAATGCTGTTTTCAAATTTTTGCATACTTTGTTTTAATCCTAATGAAATGGCATCGATAAAGCGCATTTCTTTTTTAGAACTGCTTTGGGGGTCTGTAGTAATGGGCTCGTGGCTAGCATAAACATCTGCTAACTCAGCATCTATTGTTGATTGAATTGTCGATTCTGCATTGGCAATATCAAGATGCTGATTAATTTCGGCTTTAATAAGATCTTCTTGATGTTCAATTTCTTGTTGATTTAAAACACCGGTTTTAAGTAAATAGGTTTTAAAGTTCTCGATGGGGTCTTTCTTAGACCATGCATCCATTAAGGATTTTGGTACGTATTTGGTTCCACTAGCTTCCTCGTGACCGCGCATTCTGAATGTCTTAAATTCTAATAATATTGGTCTGGGGTTTTCACGAATGCTTTCAGCTAAAGCTGAAACCTGAGAATAAACTTCAATAATATTGTTTCCATCAATAATATGAGATTCCATTCCGTAACCTCTTCCGCGATCAGCTAAATCTTGACAATTATATTGTTCAGTAACAGGGGTAGATAGACCATAGCCATTATTTTCTATACAAAACAAAACGGGCAAACTCCAAACTGAGGCAATGTTTAAGGCTTCGTGAAAATCACCTTCACTGGTGGCTCCCTCTCCTGTAAATACGGCAGTTACCTTCTGCTCTTTTCTTATTTTATGTGCTAGGGCAATACCATCGGCTACCCCTAACTGCGGACCCAAATGAGAAATCATTCCAATTATTTTGTACTCTTGCGTACCAAAGTGAAAACTGCGGTCTCTTCCTTTGGTAAACCCACTAGCCTTTCCTTGCCATTGGGCAAATAATCGCTTTAAAGGCACTTCTTTTGAAGTAAAGACACCAAGATTTCTATGCATTGGTAAAATATACTCGTCTTGTTTTAAACTTAGGGTAACCCCCACAGAGATAGCTTCTTGACCAATACCACTAAACCATTTTGAAATTTTTCCTTGCCTTAGCAAAATGAGCATTTTTTCTTCTATTAGCCTTGGCTTTAGCATTTTAACATAAAGCTTTTTAAGCTCATCAGGAGTGAGATTATGATTTGAAAAATCCATATATTGTTTCGTAAAATTCTATTTAAAAAATCAATATCAAATTTATAAAGATATTTGAAAGTTGCTAGGTTTCTGCCAAATTAATTATACTCCTTTTTATCCTTATAATTTTAATATATTTGTGTATTCATTTTAAATAGAAAAACCATGGCATATACCAATATACCTAGCGTAAATTTGGCAGATTTCATTAGTGATGATCCTAAAAGGAAGGAGAAATTTGTTAAGGAAATAGGTGAAGCTTATGAAGAAATAGGCTTTGTATCACTAAGTAATCATTTTTTAAGCGATGATTTAGTCAAAGAATTGTACAAAGAAGTTAAAGCTTTTTTTGATTTACCTTTAGCGGTAAAACAAAAATATGAAATAGAGGGCTTAGGCGGCCAACGCGGGTATATTTCTTTTGGTAAAGAACATGCAAAGGGTAAAAAAGAAGGCGATTTAAAAGAGTTTTGGCATTTTGGTCAAGAGCCAACAGCACCTAACCAGTTAGAAGAAGAGTATCCTAAAAATGTAGAAGTGAAAGAACTACAAGATTTTAATAAAACCGGAATGGAAGCTTATAGAATGCTTGAAAAAACTGGTATTTATGTACTTAGGGCTTTAGCTTTATACATCGGTTTAGACGAGCATTATTTTGACCAATGGGTGCAAGATGGTAATAGTATTTTAAGACCTATACACTATCCGCCTATTACAAGTGAACCAAAGGGAGCTGTAAGAGCAGGTGCACATGGTGATATTAACTTAATTACCTTGTTAATGGGAGCTTCTACGGGTGGCCTGCAGGTTTTAAGAAAAGATGGTCAATGGATTGATGCTATACCTCAAGAAGATGAATTAGTAATTAATGTGGGTGATATGTTAGAACGACACACCAACAATAAATTGCGCTCAACGATTCATCGTGTTGTTAATCCTCCTAAAGAAGAATGGGGTAAACCAAGGTACTCTATTCCTTTTTTTATGCACCCTAAAAGCAGTATGAAACTAAATTGCTTAGAAGAATGTGTGAATGAGGATAATCCAAAACAGTATGAAGATATTACTGCTGGTGAATTTTTACACCAACGCTTAGTTGAAATTGGTCTTATTGATAAAAAATAAATATGGATTTAGAAGATCAATTAAAAAAATTATTCCCCGATCATCAACCCGAGAAAAGCAATGATGAGCCCACAGAAGAGCATGATACTTTATGGATTCAAGAGGAGCCTTTGTTATGTAAGTATGAAAAGCGAAAGGGCAAACCCGTAACCATTATTTCGGGATATACTGGAGCACAAGAAGATTTTAAACAGTTGGCAAAAGAGCTGAAAACACAATTGGGTGTAGGTGGTTCTTTTAAAAATGAAGAAATTATTATACAAGGGGATTACCGGCCGCAAATTATGGAATCGCTCAAACAAAGAGGGTTTAATGTAAAGCGCGTAGGCGGATAATAAAATAATAAAATGGAAGCAATCAAAGAAAGTGAGTTAATCTTAAATCCCGATGGAAGCGTATATCATCTCAATTTATTACCACATCAGATAGCCGAAACTATAATTACGGTGGGTGATCCTAATCGAGTTAACCGTGTTGCAAAACATTTCGACACCCTTGAATATAGCGTTGATAAACGGGAGTTTCACACCAAAACAGGAACCTATAAAGGGAAACGTTTTACAGTTATATCTACTGGTATTGGCACAGATAATATCGATATTGTACTTAATGAACTCGATGCGCTTGCCAATATCAATCTTAAAACCCGAACACCTAAGTCAGATCATAAGCAATTAACTTTTGTGCGTATTGGCACTTCTGGATCCATACAAAAGAGTATACCGGTTGATTCATTTGTTGTTTCTCAAAAAGGCCTGGGATTTGATGGTTTGATTTTTTATTATGAAAGTGACAAGGCCATTAATCCTAGCTTTACGAAAGCCATTCAAAAGCATTTAAAAATTCACCCAGGTAAACCTAAACCCTATATTATTGATGGCGATGAGCAGGTTGTTAATCTTTTAGCTGCAGGTCAAGATATAAGATTAGGAATCACCGGTTCTAATGTAGGATTTTACGGTCCGCAGGGGCGTGTTTTGCGTGCAAAACTACAAGACCCCAGTTTTATAGATCAGTTGGTTGATTTTCGGTACAACAATGAAATAATTACCAATCTTGAAATGGAAACCAGTGCAATTTTTGGACTAAGCAAAATTTTAGGACACAGAGCGGCCGCAATCAATGCCATTATTGCCAACCGAGCAACGGGTAATTTTAGTGAACAACCCAAAGAAAGTGTAGATAAACTAATCTTGTACACCCTTAACCAATTGGTAAAGCTTGATTGATTTAACAAACTATTAAAAAGAACCCCTATTTTTTATTAGTAGTTTTGAGCAAATTCAAAAAATGAAAGAAAGCCACGACGAAAATTATAAACACAGGGATTTAGATTGGCTAAATTTTAATAAACGCGTTTTGCAGGAAGCTCAAGACAGCGTAAATCCCTTATATGAGCGCATTAAATTTTTGGCGATTTTTTCCTCTAATTTAGATGAATATTTTAGGGTACGGGTTTCTCAATTGCGCCAAATCAAAAAAGTTAAAAAAAGTTTACGTAAAAAATTAGTCTTTAAACCTAACAAAAAGGTAAAACAAATTTTAACGGAGGTTAAAAGTATGCAAGCTGATTTTGGAAGGGTTTTTTACGAAATGATAATACCTGATTTAGCCAGAAATGGAATATTTCTTTTAAATGAGAAAGATTATAATCGAGAACAAATTAATGAAACGAAGCAACTTTTTCAAAAAACGCTTAAACCTAAATTAGTTCCTCAAATCATTTCTTTTGAAGAAAAAAAGCCCGTTTTTTTAAAAAATGACACTATATATTTTTTGGTGAATTTCAAAGAAGATAATCACGCAGGCCTAGTCAACATACCTTTTCCAGATTTTGGCAGATTTTATGTCTTTAATGATAAAAGTAAAGGTTATTTTATAACTTTTATTGACGATGTTATAAGAATGATGATGACTGATGTTTTTCCTGGTGAGCAGATAGAGGGAATTTACGAAGTGAAAATGTCTCGAGATGCAGAACTGTACATCGAAGATAAATACGATGGTGAATTAGCCGAAAAAATATATGACTCTCTGGCTCAACGTACCAATGGGCAGCCTACCCGCCTACTCTACGATGCCGCCATTCCTCAAAATACCTTAAAAGCCTTACGCAAACATCTTCAATTAGGTAAAGTAGACTTAATGCCTGGTGGTCGTTACCATAACTTTAGTGATTTCTTTGATTTCCCTATTCCTAAAAATAAGCTGGATTTAAAAAAAGAGGAATTAGATCCTTTAAAACACAAAGCTTTTCTTAATCAAGAAGATTACTTTAAGGTGGTGAAAGACAAAGATGTTTTGGTTCATTTTCCCTATATGGATTTTGAAGTAGTTGAAAATTTTTTAGAGCAAGCCGCTAAAGACCATTCGGTTACTGATATAAAAATATCCCTTTATCGTGTTGCCGATGAATCTAAACTTACAAGCTCCTTAATCAAAGCAATTAAAAATGGGATTACGGTTACTGTTTTTATTGAAGCCAAAGCACGCTTTGACGAAGAAAACAACATTATTTGGGGTCGGAAGTTTGAAAAATTAGGGGCTAAGGTAATTTATAGCTATCCTAAAATTAAAGTCCACTCTAAAGTTTTTCTCATCAACCGGATTGAAAACGGCGAAAAATGCCGCTACGCTTACATAGGTACGGGAAATTTCAATAGCGAAACCAGTAAAATTTATTGTGACCACGGCATTTTTACCGCGCAAGAAAAAGCTACAAAAGAATTGGATAGATTATTTAAAGTTCTTGAAGGGGAATTGATTATACCTCGGGCGAATCACCTACTCATATCTCCGTTCAACACGCGTAGAACCTTTACGCAATTAATATTGCAAGAAATTGATCACGCACAGGCAGGTAATGAAGCCAAAATAGAAGCAAAACTAAATTCACTTGAAGATCAAGAAATTATTAATTTACTCTATAGAGCGAGCCAAAGCGGTGTAAAGGTAAGGTTGCTGGTACGCGGTTTTACCTGCTTGCGTGCCGGAGTAAAAGGATTAAGCGAAAATATTTACATAACCAGTATTCTTGATAATTATTTAGAACACGGTAGAATTTATATTTTTCATAATAATGGGAATCCTAAAATGTATATGGGTAGTGCAGATTGGATGGAGCGTAACTTAGATAGGCGTATCGAAGTACTTTTACCAATAATTGATGCATCTATTTTTAAAGAGCTTCGGGAAATATTAAATTTACAATTTCAAGATAATCAAAAAGCACGTATTCAAGATTATTTGGAGGATAATAGGTATGTAGCCCAAGCCCAAGGAGAGAAACCTATACGATCTCAAGTTAAAATTTACTCCTATTTAAAAGAAAAACACAAAGCATGAAAGAAATAAAAATCGGTGGTGTGCCCGAGCATTTTAATTTTCCTTGGCACAAAGCGATCGAACAAAAAAAGTTTATATCACAAAATATAAAGCTCACCTGGCAAGACTTTTATGGTGGTTCTGGCGAATTGATCAAAGCCCTTGCCAATGATGATATAAATATTGCGGTCATGCTTACCGAGAGCGCTATTCAAGCAATTGAGAAAGACTATCCCTTTCAAATTTTACAAAAATTTGTTGATACGCCACTCATGTGGGGAATTCACGTTGCTGAGAATTCTTCTTATACTGATGTAGAACAACTAAAAGGCACAAAAGCGGCCATAAGCCGACTGGGTTCGGGGAGTCATCTCATGGCTTTTGTGCATGCCAAACAACAGAATTGGGATCTCAAAAACTTGGCTTTTGAAAACGTGAAAAATTTAAACGGAGCCTTGAAAGCTCTCCCAAAAGATCAAGCTCAGTATTTTTTATGGGAACATTTTACCACTAAACCATATGTAGATACTAAAATTTTTAGACGCTTGGGCGATATTCCAACGCCTTGGCCTTGCTTTGTATTGGTTGCAAAAGAAGAATTTATACAGCAGAATGAAATTTTAATAAAAACTCTTTTAAGTGTGATTAATAAGATTTCGGCTAATTTGAAAAATCAAACTGATTTAATTGAAGAAATTGCCGATAGGTATAAGTTAGCTAAAGCTGATGTTGAAAAATGGCTTGATCAAACTGAATGGAGTCAACATAAATTAAGTAAGACTGAATTAGAGGAAATTCAAAAAGAGTTATTAGCCTTAGATTTAATAAATTCACGTTCAAAGCACCAAGATATTTGTGTAGTTTAAAAATTAACGCAACCTTTGCGCCTTTTTTGCATCTAGTGAGTAAAGGCCAGAGATTATGATTGTTTTTTTAATTGTTTTAGCAGTATTGTTGTTTTTAAATTTGATTTTATTTCTTTTCAGTAGAAATAAATTAGAGAATCAACCAGACACCGAAAAGTATGGTGTAGAATAACTTACCATTGTATAGGATTTTCTCCTTTACGGATTAAAATTTCGTTGACTTTAGTAAAGTGTTTATTTCCGAACCAATAGCCTCTATTCGCACTTAATGGAGAAGGATGTCCGCTGATGAGTATATGGTGTTTTTCAACATCTATTAATTTTTTCTTTTTCTGTGCAAATCCGCCCCAGAGCATAAAAATTACACCACTTTTTTCTTTAGAAATAGCTTGTATACAAGCATCTGTAAATTGCTCCCACCCCATTTTTAAATGGCTACCGGGTTTTTTCTCTTCTACACTTAAACTGGCATTTAACAACAGTACACCTTGTTGTGCCCAAGAACTTAAATCGGTTGTAATTTGAGGTTTTACTTGTGTATCTTCCTCGATTTCTTTGATTATGTTGCGTAAACTAGGAGGGGCCTTTATGCCATTGGGTACAGAAAAAGCTAATCCATCGGCTTGGCCAGGTCCGTGATAAGGATCTTGCCCTAAAATAACTACCCTGGTTTCATCAAAATCACACAAATTAAATGCTCTAAAAATAGATTCGGGAGAGGGGTAACAAGTTTTTTTGCGGTAAACATCATTTAAAAATGAAGTTAAATCCGTAAAGTAATCTTTTGTAAATTCTTTTTCCAATACCTTTGTCCATTGCTCACTTAAGGTAAATTCCATCAATAATTTATTTAAATTTGTACCGACTACGAATGTAGAAAAACTATGATTAAGATTTCAGAAAAAACATTAACAGATTTAGAGTTTAATCAAATTGGCGCACAACTGGCCGAAGCTTGTATTACCAGCAACGGTAAAGATTTGGCTTTGAATCTAAAGCCCTACCCTAGCGTTGAAGCTAGTAAGCAATCGCTGTTTCAAACCCAGGAATATAAATCTTCTGCTTTTGAAGAAAAACCAGTTCCTAATCATGGTTTTGATGCGGTAGATAAAGAAATCAAGCTTTTAAAATTAGAAAATAGTGTACTTGAATTACTGAGTTTTCGAAAGATTTTTTCTTTGGCGCAAACCAGCAATATTCAGTTACGGTATTTCCACAAATACCAAGAACTTTATCCTAATTTATATCAGCGTAGTCAAGAGGTTTATTATACTTCGCAAATTGAAGAGGATATTGAGACTATTATCGATGAGTACGGTGAGGTGCGCAGTGAGGCTTCTCCCCTGCTTCAGCAAGTTAGGCGATCTATACAAGCGGTTCAAGGCCAATTAAACAGCAGCTTTAATTCTGCGTTGGGTCACTATAACGCATTGGGCTTTTTAGCCGATATCAAAGAAAGTGTAGTCGACAATATTCGGGTTTTGGCAGTAACGGCCATGCATAGAAAAAAGGTAAAAGGCGCTGTGCTAGGAAGCTCTAAAACGGGAAGTATCATATATATTCAGCCCGAACGCACTTTGAATCTTGAACGTGAATTGGGCAATTTAGTTTTTGAAGAAAAAGAAGAAATCAGACGCATTTTAAAGGCATTGACTAATACCATAAGGCCACATGTAAACCTGCTAAAAGCCTATCAAGATTTTTTAAGTTTTATAGATTTAACTGCGGCTAAGGTAAAATATGCCAAGCGCATGAATGGCGTTTTACCTATTCTTTCTGAAGATCAAGAATTAGATTTAAAAGAGGCTTATCACCCATTACTCTTGCTAAGCAATCAGGCTAAGGGAGTCAAAACCTATCCGCAAAGTATTCAATTAAACGAAGAAAATCATATCGTAGTAATCTCTGGACCCAATGCGGGTGGTAAAAGTATTACCCTTAAAACCGTGGGGCTTTTACAAGTAATGCTACAAGCGGGTATGTTAATACCTGTACACGAATACTCACGTATGTGCTTTTTTAATAAAGTTTTAACCGATATTGGCGACAATCAAAGTATTGAAAACCACTTGAGTACTTATTCGTATCGACTAAAAAATATGCGGTATTTTTTAAAGCAATGCGATGCGCATACTTTGTTTCTTATCGATGAATTTGGAACGGGCAGCGACCCAGAATTAGGGGGTGCATTAGCTGAAACTTTTTTAGAAGTGTTTTACGAGAAAAAGTCTTATGGTATTATAACTACCCATTATGCCAACTTAAAGCGAATGGCCCAAGAAACACCGGGCATTGGCAATGCTAATATGCTTTTTGACGCCCAAACCTTAGAACCTCGGTTTAAGCTGCATTTAGGTGAAGCAGGAAGTTCTTTTACTTTTGAAGTGGCACAAAAAAATGGTATCCCTTTTAGTTTAATCAATCGCTCTAAAAAGAAGGTTGAACGCGGCAAATTGCGTTTTGATAAAAGCATCGCAAAATTGCAACAAGAACGCTCAAAATTGGTTAAAACTACCACCTCACTTAAAGAAAAAGAACTTGTAGCGCAAAAGGAAAAACAAAAATTAGACGAAACCAACAAACGCATTCAGGAAAAGTTAGAGGGTTTTCAAGAGCTATATGATGGCAATCAAAAGTTAATTTATTTAGGTCAAAAATTTGAAGATTTAGCCAAGGGATTTTTCGAGAATAAAAAGAAAAAAGAGATGGTAGCAGAATTCCTTAAGCTGGTGGCTATAGAAAATTCTAAACGTAAAAAAGCCAATAAAAAGGAAAAACAAAAACAAATTGCTGTCAAAAAGAAATTGGAGCAAGAAGCGCAGCAAAAAATAGAGAAAATAAGACAGAAGAAAAAAGAAGAAAAAAAGAAAGAAGAGAAAAAAGCAAAAGAGAATACGGTAAAGCAATTGGCGTCTTTTGGTATTAATGATCGGGTGCGTTTAGAAGGCAGTCGTTCTATTGGTACCATAGACCGTATCGAAAAAGGAAAAGCATTGGTAAATTATGGAATGTTTACCACCGAAACTCCTCTAAAACAATTAGAGTTAGTTCAAAAAGCAAAAAAATGATAAAAGAAATACCCGTAAATAAAAAAATTGTTTTGTTTGATGGTGTCTGCAATCTGTGCAATGCTAGTGTAGATTTTATCATAAAGCGTGATAGCAAAGACGTTTTTCGGTTTGCTTCTCTACAAAGCGATTTGGGGAAACAAATGCTCGCTGAACGCGGAATAGATACGCAAAAAATTGATTCTATTGTATATATAGATCCAGGAAATACTTATGAAATTAAATCTGACGCTGCCATAGCAATAGCAGCCGAATTAAAAGGTTGGCCTAGAGTGATAAGCTATTTTAAATTTCTGCCTTCGGGTTTTAGAAATGTGATTTATGATATTGTGGCTAAAAACCGATACCGTTGGTTCGGGAAAAAAAATACCTGCAGATTACCCAATGAAAATGAAGCCGGGAAATTTTTATAAATTGTTTAAATAAATTCAAAAAAAATTGGCTTGCGAATGCAAGCCGATTTTTTCGTCTAAAGAAAATTAATTTCCACAAGTAACACTTATATTATCTATAGAAATAAATTCTGTATTCTCATTGTTCTGTACCCTTACCCTTATAATTAAACTACTCCCTACTAAATTACTCACGCTAAGCGTTGTTGGGGTTGGGGACAAATTATTACCAGTAAAAGTATGATTGGCGTTACCTTGACCGTTATAATTAGGCACCTCAATAAAGGTTTGACCACCGTTTAAAGAATATTCTACATCAACATAATCATTGCCTCCAGTACAGTTAAAATCATCGGTGTGGTTGGCATCATCATATTCTAGATTGGTGGTTGAACTAATGTCTAAACTAAAACTTACATTAGAATAGCCCACAATATCAATCGCTGGTTGAGTGGTATAGCGTAATGGCCCCCCAGTATCTCTAAAAGATAAATATTTATCGTTTGAAATTTCATCAACCTTAGCGTAATCATCGTCATCAACTAACGTTCCCGGGTTGTTCGCAGTGCTAGTACCGGCTGTAAAACTAGTTAACTCGAAATTAATAGTAGGGTAATCACCACTGGCAGGGTTTGTACCAGTTATTCCAGTATTTAAAGCATAAGCCTCAAAATCTTCGGTAAACAAAGTTCCGCCACTACAATCTTTAGTAAAGCATTGAATATTATTCCACTCTCCTAGCTTAGCATCGTAAATTTGCCAGCAGTAGGTGTTGCTAGCTTCATCGTGAACGTACACCATTAAACCATCGTCACGCATAGTTCCAGCATCGACTCTTATATTATTTCTTTGAATTAGGGTGACTACGGGTAACTTTAAACCGCCAAATACCCCAGTGCTATATTCTGCTTCTATATGCAGGGTACTAGCCGCAGAAGGATTATCGGTGTTAAAACCTACTTGAGCCGCTGCCATATTGCCTAATAGAAATATAAAAATGTAATATAACTTTTTCATATTAATAAGTGTGTGAACCTATACCGGATGCATCGTCTTCAGCAAAGCTATCAAAGTCATTACTGTCATAAGTCGTACTTGGACCGAAACCAGGTTTTCTTCGTAAAGTAACGTTCTGAGCAAAATTTGGGTTATTATTAGGAGGGTTTATTAATGAATCTGGACCTATAATATCAATTAAGGTATCCGTGCCTCCTGAGGAATAATACAATAAAACCGAATCATCACCATTAAAATTAAGATTACCTGCTTGTGCGTCAACCTCTCCAGTGGCTAAAGTATTTCCTGTATCGGATATCACAAAAACATCACCGTCTATTATCGTGTTAGATGTTAGAGAAATTGGACCAGTGAGGTTACCATTCTGCCTAAATATTATAAGGTGATAATCACTTAAATTTACATCTTGCCCCGTGAAATTAGCAATTTCTATGATTTTATTATCAGAAGATCCTTCTACATATTCAGAAATAAATAAATCGCTGGCTACGCCGCCTTGGTTTTTAATAGGGCCACGTAATGGTGAATCTACGGGGCTACCAATAAGTTCTCCTGTTAAGGCAACAGGGGTTACGCGTACAAAGATAAATTTACCTACATCTGCTGTTTGCAGGGCATAGGTACTATCGGTTACCCCTAAAGTAGTTGTATTGGTTCCTTGAGCGTCATCGGCAATAAACCACTCAAAAGTGGTAGTTCCCTCTGCATCATTTTCAAAATCACTATAAGTATAATTCGCCGTTAAAGTTTGTGTGTCTTCAATTATACCTGAGATAAACACATTGCTCGCGGTGGGAGCATAGTTGGTTGGCATACAATAAACGTCTGCCCAACTGCTGTTTAGTCCATCATAGATTTGTAAACAACGTATGTTGCCCTCTACAAAATAAATGAGCATACCTTCATCAGCAATGCTGGCTTTGCTTGTAATATCGTCCCGTCCGGTGGCATCTACGGTGGGAATCAATAATCCCCCGTAGTTTTTATTATTGTAACTGCTTTTTATTTCAAGTGCAGCCGCCGGGCTTGGACTATCGGTATTAATTCCTACTTGTGCGAAACTTGCCAAAGCCAGCAAATTACATAAAATAAAGGGTAGTATTTTTTTCATAAATCCTGAATTACAGCTGTAAAGATATAAATTTTATTAATTAATAGAGAAAAATGCTTCCTGTTGGGTGGTTATTTCTTATAATGATCATCCCAATTTTTTACAAAGGGGCGGTCTTTTAATTTTCCTACTGCTTTAGCCACTAGCATAGAAACCGAGGCATCTCCCGTCACATTTACCGTTGTTCTACACATGTCTAAGGGTCTATCTACCGCAAAAATAAGGGCCAAGCCAGCTTCTGGAATACCCGCTTGGGCCAATACAATCACAAGCATAACCATACCAGCACCCGGTACCGCAGCCGAGCCAATTGATGCCAAAGTGGCTGTGGCGATGATGCCCAATTGGGCACCCAAACTTAAATCCATACCAAATGCTTGTGCAATAAAAACTGCTGCAACGGCTTGATATAAACTTGTACCATCCATATTAATGGTAGCTCCTATGGGCAAAACAAAACTACTCACCTCTTTTTCAACGCCTAAATGCTCTTCTACCCTCTCCATAGTCACCGGTAAGGTTGCTGCGCTAGAACTGGTTGAAAAAGCCAGTAATTGTGCAGGTGAGATACCGTCTACAAAAAACTTTGGAGAGCGCTTGGTGAATAGCCATACAATGAGAATATAAAAACAGATCATGAGCAGTAAGCCTGAAATCACCGTAAGTGTATACATACCCAATGCGGCAAATAAATCGGTGCTAGGTGACTCGACTACCAAGGCGGCTAATAGCGCAAATACTCCATAGGGAGCAAAAAGCATAATGATATCTATCATTTTAAGAATCACCTCATTAAATCCGTCAAAGAAATCTTTTACCGGTTGCGCTTGTTTTTCAGGAATTAAAATAAGGCCGATACCAAAAAAGATGCAAAGAAAATAACTTGGAGCATATTTTCATTCTTACCGGCAGCACCCACTATGTTAGAGGGTACAATATCTTCTAGGGCTTGCAACGGACCCGCTTCTTTTTGTTTTTGTGCGTCTTTTCGTTTTAGTTCGGCGTCGCCATCATAGTTGGCTATTAACTCTTCTCGGGTTTCTTCGGTGATGCTATGACCGGGCTTAATTAAATTTACGGCGCCCAAACCAATGCTCACCGCAATAACGGTGGTTAATACATAGGTTAAAATGGTACGCAAACCCATTTGAGAGAGTTTAGAGATATCTTTTAAATCGGATACACCTTTAATCAGTGAAGCTAATATTAAGGGTACCGCAATTAATTTCAAGGCATTGATAAAGATATTCCCGAAAGGTTTAATCCAATCTTGAATAAAAGTGGGTCCCCAACTAAAATTACTAAGTACTAAGGCAAAAAGCACACCGGCTACCATACCGATAATAATTTGCCAATGTAGTGCAAGTTTTTTCATTAAATATCAATTATTATTTAGTAAATCTTTTTTGTAACAAATCAAAATCGGCTACGACCAATGCTGCCATCGCCTCTACAATAGGAACGGCTCGTGGAACCACACAAGGGTCGTGTCTGCCTTTACCTTGCATAACCACCGCTTTTTGGCTGGTGTCAACCGTGTTTTGTTTTGCATAAGTGTGGCAACGGGTTTAAAGGCCACCTTAAAGTGAATGGGCATACCGTTGCTGATACCGCCTTGTACCCCACCACTAAATTGGTTTGAGTACTCATATCTTTATTAAAAAGATCGTTGTGTTCTGAACCTCGCATATTAGCTGCCGCAAAACCACTTCCTATTTCAAACCCTTTAACTGCATTGATTGATAGCATTGCTTTGCCCAATTGAGCGTGCAGTTTATCAAAAACCGGTTCGCCTAATCCTGCCGGTAGTCCTTTAATTTCGCAAGCCACAACACCGCCTATTGTATCTCCTTCTTTACGGATTTTTTTAATTAAAAGCTCCATCTCCATTGCTTTTTGAGCATGAGGAACCCTTACCGGATTTTTTTCACGTTCCGCCTATTTAGGCCATCGCTTTCATTTAATTGAATAGGCCCTACTTGAGTAGTATAGGCAAAAAACGAGATGTTTTTTAAATACAACTTAGCAATAGCACCGCCTACCACACGGCAAGCCGTTTCTCTGGCACTTGAGCGACCTCCGCCTCGATAATCGCGAATACCATATTTTTTATCGTAGGTAAAATCAGCGTGACTGGGGCGATAAACCGTCTTGATATGATCGTAATCTTTTGACTTTTGGTTGGTGTTAAAAATAACAAAACCAATAGGCGTACCTGTAGTTTTTCCCTCAAAAATACCCGAATAAAAATGTACGCTATCTTCTTCTTTACGTTGGGTAGTAATGGCAGATTGCCCAGGTTTTCGTCGAGCAAGTTCGTCTGCTATAAACTTTTCATCAATACTAACACCAGCAGGACAACCCTCTAGAATACCTCCAAGCGCCTCCCCGTGGGATTCGCCAAAAGTGGTCAATTTAAACAAGTTGCCAAAAGTATTTCCTGCCATAGTCAATTTTTACAAATGTAATTTTTTAATGCTTAAATTCAAACCTAAAAATTATCTCATTCATAAGAAGAGACTTATACTAGTTATTTATCGGTAAATTTTAATTAAATTTGCTTTTATAAAAATATGTGATGCGATTAAAATACATTTTACTAGGCTTTTTAGGCTTAACACTGGCCAGTTGTTCTTCAGACGAGGATAATGTAAACGATGTAAATTCTGGAAACTATTTTCCTCTAGCCAACAATTATGTTTGGGAGTATGAAAATAAGGATACCGACGAAAACGCAGGTCTTACCGAAAATAAAATTATAGAAGAATTAACTGCAAATGCCTTAGGAGATAACCGTTTTAGCTTTACTTCTAGTTTAGAAGGCGATATAAATCAAGGTGTAGCCACTGGTATTTTAAGTCGAGGTACCTTAACAAAATCAAACGGGCAGTTGATTTATAATGGTAATTTTTCTTTTAACCCTGACGGATTAGACGCCGGTACTGATTTAAACATACCGATAGAAAACCTTATTATTTACGATAAAAATAAGACTACAGGAGGCGTTTTATCAAGCTTAAAACAACAACTTGACCAACAATTGTTATTGAAGGATCTTCTGTACCGGTTACCATAGATGTAGAATTAAAAACCATTCAAAATGCTTTTATTGACCAATTTAATGCAGGCGGTATTACTTATGAGGACATCTTAAAGACAACTTTGGTATTAGATTTAAAAATAGATGCCAATTTGTTTATTCCTGTAAATATATTACCCCAGCAAGAAGTATTTACCCAGGTGAATTTCTTTGCAGAAGACATCGGTCTTATTTTTAGCGAGAGCGATTTAAATTATAATTTTAGTGATGCTTTAGGACAAATAGCGCCTAATTTTCCTACTAGCGGATCCCAAAGTTCTTCTCAAACGATAGTGAACTATTACTTTAAATAGCAGCATGTAAATTGCTACAAAATAGCACTATAAAGCACCTCTATGGGGTGCTTTGCTGTTTTAGGGCTACAATGCTTAATCTGTTCTCTACAACTTGTACCGTTGGCCACAACCAAAGTTTTGTTATCGGTATTTTTTAATTTCTTCATCAAGTTTTGCTCGGCCATTTTTAGACTTGTTGCATAGTTTTGTTTCTCATAGCCAAATGAACCCGCCATGCCGCAGCATCCTGTAGCCATTAGCTTTACGGAATAGTTTTTTGGTAAATTTAAAATTTTAAAGGTATCTTGTGATTGTCCTAATGCTTTTTGATGGCAATGCGTGTGAACCTTTATTTCTTGTTTTTCTGTAGTGAATGAATTAGCTTTTATATTTTTCTTATTGATTTCTTGTGCTAGAAATTCTTCGATTAAAAATACTTTTGCAGCTAATTTTTGAGCTTTAATCCTATTGGGATGCAGTTGTATGTACTCATCTCTAAAGCTTAATATGGCACTTGGTTCTATACCCACTAACACCGCATTACTTGGCATCACATCTGTAAAATGATTTACATTAAAAATAGCAAGTTTTTTAGCTTGTTTTAGAAAGCCTTTAGATAATAACGCACGTCCACTGGCTTTATGGTTAGTTACGATCACTTCATATCCCAAATATTCTAATAATTTCACGGCTTTATAGCCTATAGTAGGTTCAAGTAAATCTGTAAACTCATCAATAAAAAAATAGACGGGTGTTGGTTGGTGATCTAAGTTTTGTTGTTTGGGGCGATTTTTAAGCATTGTCCTTAGCGATTTCTTAGCAATCAAAGGCAATTCCCGTTCTGGAGCGATTGCTAAACCTTTTTTTAAAAATTTTTGAAACCAACTAACTTGGATAAACCAATTGAACGACTTGGAAGCTTTAAGCAATTTACGCTGATAAGCAAAAACATAATCTGATAAAGGTCTAGCATTACTTTTATAATAATGAAACAAGGCCTCGCTTTTATAGGTAGCCAAATCTACATTTGATGGACACTCTTTTTTACAGGCTTTACAACTAACGCATAAACTTAATACTTCTTTTACTGCCCTACTGCTTAGTGGATTTTTTCTGTCGGGATAAGTCAATAATTCACGTAATAAATTGGCCCTTGCCCGGGTGGTATCTCGCTCGTTTTTTGTAGCGCGATAGCTCGGGCACATTACTCCACCCGCTTCTATGCCTTTTCGGCAGTCACCACTACCATTACATTGCTCAACCTCTTTCAAAAATTCACGACCAAAATTGAACATTGTATGCAATTGAGCAGGTTTTGCCTGGGCAATATCATACCTTAAATTTTCCGTCATTGCTTTTGGCTGAATGATTTTATGCGGATTAAAGATATTATCTGGATCGAAACATTTTTTAACCTGTTGCAGTAAATACATTACTTCGGGTCCTAAAATTTCGGGTAAAAAAGGAGAACGCACTCTGCCGTCTCCGTGTTCACCACTAAAAGAACCACGGTACTGCTTAACTAATAAAGCCACCTCGTGAGTAATTTTTTCAAACAACACAATATCTTCCTTTTGTTTTAGATCTAATATTGGTCTTAGGTGCAATTCCCCTGCCCCGGCATGGGCATAATAAACTGCACGTTGTTGGTATTTATTCATAATAGCGGTGAAGTCTTTAATATAAGCAGGTAAATCGCACAAACGCACCGCTGTATCTTCAATACAAGCCACAGCCTTCTTATCTGATCTTAGATTAGCCAATAGCCCTAAACCTGCTTTTCGCAGTTCAATAGCTTTAAGAATGGCCTCGTTATATAAAACCGGCGAAGCATAAGCTCTTGTTTTTTGTTGAAGTTTTTCTTGTAAGGCTTGCAATTGCTTATTTAAATCTTCTGGGGAATCACTTCTCAGCTCACATAACAATATTGCTCCAGGATCACCCTGTATAAAAAATCTACTTGCTTGGTAAGTTAGATGTCCTTTAGTACAATCCAAAATGGTTTTATCCATCAACTCACACATGAATAAGTTAAACTGCATGGCCGTTTCTACCGCTTCTAGCGCGTCAGTTACATTATTAAAGTGCACCGCTAGCATAGCTTCATTTGTGGGAGGCAGATCATCTAAAGCCAATTCAGCCTCTAAAATAAAGGCTAAAGTACCTTCGCTGCCACAAATTAATTTAGCTAAATTAAAAGCTTCCCCTTTTTCGTTAAATGGCTTTTGACTTAATAAAACATCGAGAGCATAACCCGTATTCCGTCGGTGGATTTCAGGATGCGGATAAACCTCCCTAATATTCCTTTGGTTTTTTGAGTCTTTTAATAGTTTTATTATTTGTCGGTATAATTTACCCTCGCCAGTTTGGGCCTGTTGTAGGTGTTGAAATTCAGAAAAATTCTTAGCAGATAATCGTAATATCTCCCCAGTATTTAAAACCACTTTTAGCGCAATCAGTTTTTCACGTGTGGTGCCATATTGAATAGAGGTAGTACCACTACTATTATTACCAATCATTCCGGCTATGGTGCAGCGGTTAGAGGTACTCGTATTGGGCCCAAAAAAAAGCTTATACGGTTTTAAAAGCTGGTTCAACTCGTCTCGCACTACTCCTCCATATACCACGACCTTTTTTTCTTTAGTATTGATTTCTATAACGCGATTAAGGTACCGAGAACAATCAATTATAAGGCCCTTTCCTGTTGTTTGACCCGCTAGGGATGTGCCCGCTGCCCGAGGTATTACCGAAATTTTATGTTTTTGCGCAAATTGAATCAGTAAAACGACATCGGCTTCACTTTTAGGAAATGCCACTGCAATAGGAATTTCTCTATAAACAGAAGCATCGGTAGCGTATATCTTTTTATATAAATCACGAGTGTAAATTTCACCCTCTAGCGTTTGCTGCAATTCTAACAATTGTGATTTTTTTAAACTTTTCATGGCCCTGGAGTATAAGCCAAATATATATATTTGAACAAAAAAAAGTATGATGCGATTCGTTTTATCTGGAACTCTTTTGATGATTCTTTCATTTACAAGTCTTAATGCTCAAAATAGCGGTTTAATTGCCGAGAATGCTCTAGGCCTACGTTTAGGTGGTGGCGACGGATTTGGAGCAGAAATTAGTTATCAAAGGCAAATTGGTTCGCCAAATAATAGGCTTGAAGCCGATTTAGGTTGGAGAAATGACAGTTATTTTGATGCATTTAAACTAACTGGTTTATACCAATGGGTTTGGAATATTGAAGGCGGATTTAATTGGTATGCTGGTGTAGGTGGTGGCTTAGGCAGCGTAGAAGATAATCGTTATTTTAAAAATGGCTATCGCCCAAACGATGGCATGTTTCTTTTTGTGGCAGGAGATATAGGAATAGAGTATAATTTTGACATCCCCTTAATGCTTTCGCTAGATTTTAGACCTGAGATAGGTTTTAGTGACTACGATGTATTGGATAATTTTATCCCGGACATCGCACTAGGTATACGATACCAATTTTAAGCTTTCTTTCGGTTAATTGCCTTGTGATAAACACTTTCGTACTGAGGAATAATTTTCTCAAGATCAAATGCTAAAGCCTGCTGATAGGCATTATTTTTAAAGGTCAGCAGGTTTTCTTCTTTTAAGATGTGAATTGCTTTTTGTGCCATATCTTCAACATCGCCTACATCACTAAGATAACCTGAGAAACCATCCTTATTCACCTCAGGAATTCCACCTGTATTCGATGAAATTACAGGTACTTTATTTATCATAGCTTCTAATGCCGCCAAACCAAAGCTTTCATTTTTTGAGGGTAGCAAAAATAAATCCGATAGGCATAGTATCTTTTCGACTTCATTACTAGCCCCCATAAATAAAATTTTATCCCTAATACCTAATGAATAAGCTAATTCTTTGGCAGATTGCACTTCGGGGCCTTCACCAACCATAATGAGTTTAGCCTTGATCTTTTTTTGAATGTGGTAAAATATTTTAACCACGTCATCTATTCGTTTTACCTTTCTAAAATTACTAACATGGGTAATAATGCGTTCATCATCTTGCGCCATTAGAGAGCGTTGGCATTCACTTATTGGGTTAAGGTATTTTTGCGAATCTATAAAATTAGGAATTACTTGTATAGGACTTGTCACATCAAATAATCTAAGCGTATCTAACTTTAAGCTTTCAGAAACCGTGGTTACGTAATCGCTATTATTAATACTAAAAGTAACCGCAGGCTTGTAATAAGGGTGATTACCCACCAAGGTAATATCTGTACCGTGCAGCGTGGTTACCATTGGCAATTCGATGCCCTCTTGTGCTAACATTTGCTTGGCCATATACCCTGCATAAGCATGAGGAATGGCATAATGTACATGCAGCAAGTCTATCTTATGTAATTTTACCATATCAACCAGTTTACTCGAAAGAGCCAGTTCATAAGGCTGGTAATGAAACAAAGGATACTCGGGTACATTTACTTCATGAAAATGAATATTACTAGATAATTGTTCAAGCCTAACTGGTTGCTTGTAGGTGATAAAATGGACGATATGTCCTTTTTTTGGCTAAAGCCATTCCCAGTTCGGTTGCTACAACTCCGCTTCCTCCAAAGGTTGGATAACATACTATACCTATATTCACTTTTATAATTTCTAGTTAATAATTGCCTTATAAATAATTGCCTGAATTTTTGTGCGTACATCTTCTGTAATCAACAAACGATTTCCTGCATCAGGAAAAGTCCTATTCGATAAAAATACGTAAACTATTTGTTCTTCAGGATCTGCCCAGGCATAAGTTCCTGTAAAACCACTATGGCCAAAACTTTTCATAGACAAACAACCACAAGTCGGACCTACCCTTCCTAATTGGGGTTTATCAAACCCACTCCTCTACGTACATCTTCTTCGCAATAATAGCAGGTATTAAAACTGCTTATAGTTGATGATTTGAAAAAACGTTTACCACCATAGTTGCCGCTGTTTAAATAAACCTGCATGAGTTTAGCCACATCATTAGCGTTACTAAACAGTCCTGCGTGCCCCCCAACACCTCCTTGCATAGCAGCACCTTGATCATGAACATAACCTTGCACCCGCTGGTCACGCCAATAATTATCATCTTCTGTTGGAGTTATTTGTTGGTTTTTTAAACCGCTTTAGAGGCAAATAACCAGTAAAATTAGCACCTAGAGGCTCATAAAAGTGCTCTTGAGTTAAATCGGCTAAAGATTGCTCATAATATTCTTCGAGGTAATGTTTGAGGATATAATAAGGTAAATCACTGTATTTATAGCTTTTTCTGACACGCAACGGACTTTCTTTTATGATATGAAATAGCGTATCAGTATAATCTGTGCGCATAAACATCTTATCGGCTACTTGAATATTGTGCAATAAATCTCTTTCTTTACGGAAATATTTTCGTGAAGCTTTATTTGTGATTGTGTCGAGTGTTCCTATATAAAACGGAATCCAGGCTTGCAATTGCGCATAATGGCTTAGCATGCTTTTAACGCTGATATTGGCCTTATTCGAATCCTTAAAATCTTCAATAAGAGCGGCTAATGTTGTATCAAGATTTAGTATCCCTTTTTCAAATTGCTCCATTACCAGAGGTAAGGTTGCTAGAATTTTCGTTAGCGATGCTAAATCGTAGATGCTTTGGCTAGTGACGGGCTTTTTTTTTTCGTAAGTATGAAATCCTACATTATTTTCATAAACCACCCTTCCTTTTCGCGCAATGAGAACTTGCGCTCCGGGAGCCATTTTTTTTTTTGACCATATCGTTTAGTATGCTATCAATCTCCTTAAAATTGATACTACGCATACCTACACTTTCTGGTGTGCCATAAGAAAGTCTATGCACTTTAGACAATATATAGCCTGTACCCTCGGGAAATTCTTTACCCAAAGTAACCGGTAACTTTCCTTGGACGCTAAGTCCGCCAAAAATGGCCTGAGCTACTTTTTCTTGAGCAATTGTACTATTTTGGTAACCTAAAATAATAGCATTTATATTGATGGTAGTTTTCAAGTCGTTTATAGAATAAGGACGAGCAAAAGAAGCTAGAATCACCTCATTTTTTCTTGCAATCTCATAAAGCCAAATCCGCTCGTTTAACGTGTATTTATAGGATTTCCAAGGATTATCATTCTCTGTATGATGCCCTATTATCACCAAATTATAGGCTTTAAGTTTTTCTAGTAATTCACTAAGGCTACCTGCTTTAATTTCATCTACTTGGGTATATTTATTCAATGTTTTCAAAAACACCTCCCCCGAGTCCTTACCTAATTTAACATAGGCAACTTTCTTTTTTTCTAAATCTTGTATCGGTAAAATAGCCTTATCGTTCTTGATTAAAGTGATAGCTTTTTCAATTAGTTCTTCATAAACCACGTCGTTTTCAGGAGCATTCAAATCTTCGTACAATCCATCTATTTCGATAGGTTTATATGCGTGCAAACCAGCCTTGTATTTGGCCATCAAGATCTTTTTTACCGAATGTGCCAAACGCTCTTCTGTTACCTCTTTATTTAAATAAGCGGCTTTTATTCGCTTATGCGCTGCAGGAATATTTTCTGATATCAACAATATATCATTTCCTGCTTTGAATGCTGCAAGGTCTATTTCACCCGGTTCATCAAAATCAGCTACTCCCCGCATATTTAGAGCATCGGTAAAAATCAAGCCTTTATACTGATACCTATTTTTTAAAAGATCGGTAATAACCGCCTTACTTAATGAAGTGGGAATGTTGTCTTCTTGCAAAGCAGGTACATTTAAATGACCAACCATTATACTTGAAACACCATTTTTAATTAATTCCCGAAAGGGAAATAATTCAACACTATCCAATCGTTGTCTTGTAAAATCTAAAAAAGGTAAACTTTTATGAGAATCGGTATTGGTGTCACCGTGGCCAGGAAAATGTTTGGCGCTGCTCAAAACATTTTCACTATGCATACCTTGCATAAAAGCGATAGCTTGTTGGGTGATTTTTTGAACATTTTCACCAAAAGAACGGTTACCAATAATTGGGTTTGCGGAGTTAATGTTCACATCTACTACGGGTGCAAAATTAAAATGTACTCCTAGGCGTTTGTTATGTTTAGCGATTTGCTTACCGGCTTCATAAATTAAGTCTGGGTCTTGAATAGCGCCAAGGGTCATATTCCACGGAAAAGAATAAGTGGAGTCTAAACGCATAGCCAGCCCCCATTCGGCATCCATACCAATTAACAAAGGTACTTTAGCTTTTTCTTGTAGGCGATTATGCATCTTGGCTTGACGTCCGGGACCTCCTTTAGAAAAGATAATACCGCCAATATGATAGTTTTTAATCAATGCTGCGAGATTATTTTCGGCTGCTTTCCCTTTACTTGAGAAAATATCGGCCATAAACAACTGACCAATTTTTTCGTCAAGGGTCAAATTTTGATATACAGAATCTACCCAAGCTTTTTGTAAGATTGGATTTTTCGCTTCCAGCGGATTTTTTTGCTGTGCATTTAAAGAAAATTGAGAGCCAACAAAAATTGCCGAAGCAACTAAAAAAAATCTGAGCATAGTAGAAACTTCTTTAAACGGTTATAAAAATCGATTGTGCCAACTTTCTTCTAATGGAATCTCCCAATCTGTCTCTAATTCTTTTTTAGTATTGACTAAGTTGTTAAACACGATGGTTTTACCAGAAACCGACTTGTTTTTCACTAATTTTTTAAAATCAATTAATGGTTTATAAGCCAAATATTCTCCTTGTTTAAAGGTAACATTCATTTTATCGAGTAGATCGACAGCATATTTTTTCTCAAGTTCTTGAATAAATCGAACAGAGGTATCAATGCTGCATCCACTAGCCTGTGCACTAGCGGCATCTACGCCAAGAATGATAAAGCGTTTGTGTTTTATCAAAAAACTAGCTTTTAATCCAGTGCCATGCGCGGCCCAGTTATTTACAAAGTCTTTTAGCGACATTTCTAATTCTTGCAGTTCTACATCCGTAAAAGACCGATTTGCCTGATAAATCCATATTTTTGATTCATCGGCTAACGCATTAAATTCTACCCACATATTTTTTATTTACAGATCTTGTGCTTGTGCTATCATTTCGGCTACATCAAACACTTCTACTTCATTCTCTTTATTCTTGTTTTTTACGCCGTCTGTCATCATCGTATTACAAAAAGGACAACCGGCCGCAATAGCTTCTGGTTTAGTTTCTAAGGCCTGTTCTGTTCTTAACACATTTACATCTTTATTCCCTTTTTCGGGTTCCTTAAACATCTGGCCACCTCCGGCACCGCAACAAAGCCCTTGACTCTTGCATTTACGCATCTCAAGCAACTCTACTTCTAGTTTTCTAAGCAAGTCACGTGGCGCTTCATATTCATCATTGGCACGACCTAAATAACAAGGGTCATGAAAAGTTATTCGTTTTCCTTTAAATTTACCGCCTTCTACGCGTAGGCGACCCTCTTCCATCAAGCTTTTTAAGAATTGAGTATGATGAACAACTTCATAGTTTCCACCTAATTCTGGGTATTCATTTTTGATGGTGTTAAAACAATGCGGACACGCGGTAACAATTTTTTTAACCTCATAACCATTTAGCACTTCTATATTCATGGCCGCCTGCATTTGAAATAAGAACTCATTTCCCGATCGTTTAGCCGGATCTCCTGTACAACTTTCTTCGGTTCCTAGAACAGCGTAGTCTACTTTTGCCTTGGTTAAAAGTTTCACAAAAGCTTTGGTTATTTTTTTAGCACGATCATCAAAACTACCCGCACAGCCGACCCAAAAAAGAACTTCTGGTTTTTTTCCTTGCGCCATATACTCGGCCATTGTAGGTACCTTAATTTTCTCTGTATTTGTATTATCTGTATTCATCGCAATATTCTATTTTAATTTTCGTCTGCCCAGTTTAATCTATCCATTTGATTATAGGGCCAAGGTGCGCCATTATTTTCTATATTACCCATGGCAACGTTTAACTCATTAGGCGCCGCACTTTGTTCCATAACTAAATACCTACGCATATCTAAAATAATAGATAATGGGTCTATGCCAATAGGACAAGCTTGAACACAAGCGTTGCAAGTGGTACAAGCCCATAGCTCTTCTCGGGTTATATAATCGTCTAATAATTGTTTACCATCCTCTTTAGGGTCTTTTTTAGCATCTATTTGCTTACTCACTTCTTGCAGACGGTCACGAGTATCCATCATTATTTTACGCGGCGATAATTTTTTACCCGTTTGGTTCGCAGGGCATTCAGATGTACATCTACCGCATTCTGTACAAGTGTACGCATTAAGCAGTTGCACCTGGTTCAAATCAAATACATCACTTGCACCAAATTTTTCTGGCTCTGCTGCTTCCTCGTCGCCACTAGGGGCAGCAAACGGATCGGCGTTAGGATCCATCATTAGGGCCACCTCCTGCTTAACCGATTCTAGGTTGTCCATCTCCCCTTTAGGCTGTAATTTAGCCAGATAGGTGTTAGGAAAAGCAAGCAAAATATGTAAATGTTTGGAGTAGTATAAATAATTAAGAAAAAACAAAATGCCCAATATATGTAACCACCAAGCCGAACGCTCAACTAAAATTAAGCTTGATTCTGATAATCCCGCTAGAAGCGTACTAATATATTGGCTCACAGGAAAAGCTCCTACGATAGATCCGTCTTGTTGCGCATAATGTGCTGCACCAGAAAGTTGTAATTGGTAATCTGCCGCATTCATTAATAAAAACAAGCCCATAAGTACCATCTCAAAATATAGAATATAATTAGCGTCATCTTTAGGCCAACCTTTCATCTCGTTTGCCCAAAAACGTTTTATTTTCAATGCATTTCTTCTTAACCAAAACACCACTACTCCAACAAAAACCAATAAGGCTAATATCTCAAAAGTACCGATTAGGAACTTATAGAAGCCACCCATAAAAGATAAAACGCGGTGAGTGCCAAAAAGCCCGTCGATAATAATCTCTATAACTTCGATATTGATGATAATAAAACCAACGTATACTATTATATGTAAAATACCAGCAATTGGACGCACCACCATCTTAGATTGCCCTAAAGCTACTTTAGCCATTTGTTTAAAGCGATCTCCTTTACGATCACTACAGTCAACAGCTTTACCTAATTTAATGTTACGAATTAGCTTCTTAATGTTTAGGGTAAAAAAGCCAACGCCCAACACGAGGGCGATGAAGAATAGTATTTGTCCTAAAATTGCCATACTTTAAATTTATTTAAGAGAATCTTTTGGTTTTTCGTAAGCTTTATTTTTTTTGCCAAACAGAGAAAAATGGACGTAACGCTTGGGGTTTAATTTTAAATCTTGTAATAATTGCTCTAACTGTCGGGTTGCACGATCCATATTATCATAAACAGTAGGGTCTTTTAATAGTTTACCTGCTGTGCCCTTTCCTTGGTTCAATTCGTTGGCAATACTTTTAAAATCATGGATTGCAATTTCTAGATCACGTGTAATTTGCGCCAAATCAACCTGCGAAAGGCTATCGGTAAGTTTGCTTAAATTTGCTGTGGTTTTATCTATATTACTGATTGTTCTACTCAGTTTATCTTCATTATTTTTGAGTAGGTTATCTGTTCTTCCTGTAAGGTTTTTGAAGTTTTCAGAAATAGAATTAAAGTTTGCTAAGCTTTGCTTGAGGTTCTGTCGTGATTCTGGGTTTAATATATCGTTAAAGGCAAAGAGAACCGAATCAGTACTACTGATGGCTTTTTCCACTTTGTTTTGTAATGGCGTGAGTCTATCGTTCACCAACTCTAATAAGCCTTCATCAATTTCTCCGGGTAAAGTGTCTCCAGATTTAGCTATAGGCCCATCGTATTCTGGGAGAATTGCCAAACTTTTACCTCCAATGATTCCCCCACCATATATTTGGGCTTTACTAGTTTTCGAAAATTGAAACTCATTTTGAACATTCATACTCACCAAAATGGCTCCTGTTTTATTTAAGAATCGAATACCCGAAACCGTACCTACTTGCAACCCGTTAATGGTAACTGGTGATGAAGGTGCGAGACCTTCTACATCATCATACACCGCATAAAAGGTTCTGTTATTATCTAATAAATTATTTCCTTTCAAAAAATTATAACCAAATATCAGTAGGGCTATAGCCAATAAGGCGAGTAATGCGGTTTTAACTTCTTTCGATATTTTCAATTGTAGCGGTTTTAAGAATTAGCAAATTTAAGGATTAAAAATAGAAAATGCTTTTATTTCCGCTTAGTTTTTAACGCGTCGTTAACGCTTATTTTATCTCCCTCTTTAAAAGCAACAAGAAAGCTTTTTGAAAATCCAGCGCTTTTGGCTTGTTGTAGTAATCGTTGAATCTCGTCATAATTACTCGTGCTTCCATAATAATACTTATAAAGTTTGCCTTCGAGCTTACGCGAAACACCTTTTAAACCTTTAAAGTTATACGGAGCTAATTCAAGCGGCTTGCTACCTGCTGCAATCTGCACCTTAAAAGTAATTAGTGGGTATTCCTTTTCACTTTTTTTAAAATCATTTTTGTATTTTACTTCTGTAGCACTTAGGTTTATACTGTTTTTATAGTCAACTACTCCTTTAGCTATGGAGGTCGCCATTTTAGCCTGCCCAGCCGGCGAGTTTAAATAACGTCCTTCTTGTTTATTGGTTAAAAATCCCGTTTCAACTAAAACACTAGGCATAAACGTCTTGCGAAGAACTAAAAAACCAGCTTGTTTCACCCCTCGATTTACCCGTTTAAGGGTGTTAGTGAATTGCTTTTGCACATAATCAGCTAATAAAATACTTTGATCTAAATATTCTTCTTGCATTAAAGTCATTCCAATATAAGAGGCGGGAGAACTCGGGTCGAAACCATCATAAACCACTTCATAATCATCTTCTAAGTAAATTACCGAGTTTTCTTTCATGGCTATTTTTAAGTTATCCTCGTTTCGATGCAACCCTAACACAAAAGTCTCTGTACCCTGTGCATTACTACTATGAGCATTACAATGAACAGATACAAATAAATCGGCATTAGCATCATTTGCAATTTTAGCTCTATCGTCTAAAGTTACAAATTTATCTGTCGTTCTGGTGTAAAGTACTTTTATGTCTTTATCTTTTTTTAAGATCTTGCCTACTTCAAGAACCACCTTTAGGGCAATATCTTTTTCCTTATAACCGTTTCCTCGATTTCCTGGATCTTTACCTCCGTGACCCGCATCTAAAACCACTACAAAGGTTTTATTTTGCGACCAAGCTAGTTCTTGGTTTAGCAATAAAATTCCGCAAAGGAGAAAGAAATAAAGTGAAAACTTTTTCATATTGAATAGCTTAAGCTAATTTTTACTTGCTGATTTGTTTATTTTTAAAAATTCTGAACAACCCTTAAAAAAATATATGTAATTTTGGCTTTTCAAAAAGCAAGCCAAACAATACAAAAATAGCACTATAAGCATTGCAAACAAACTTATACCATATACTTTTCTCTTGTTTTTTTCTTTTCTTGTTTTTTAATTCGACGCAAGCTCAAGAAATTGATAGCACACGTACCTTGCGTATTCCGGCAGAACGAGAGGCTATTTTTCCTTTAAGCGATAGCCTTTTAAAAAGTACTCCTATTGTAAATCCTAACAATGATATAATTCAGGAAGACAGTACTAAAACCAAATCTTTTTTAACCGATAATGTGATTAGTACGGCTAAGGATTATATGATGCTTGATGCTAAAAACAAGAAAGCCTATTTGTATAATGAAGCCAAAATTGTTTATGGCGACATCACGCTAGAAGCTGGAAAAATAATATTGAATAATGCTACCAATGAGGTGTATGCTTTTGGTATTAAAGACTCCTTAGGTAATTATACTCAGCGACCGGTTTTTTCTCAAGGGCAGAATATTGTTGAGCCCGACAGCATCCGATTCAATTTTGATACTCAAAAAGCCTTGGTTTATAATTCGCGTACGCAACAAGGCGAATTTAATGTAAAAGGAGCTATAACCAAAAAGGAAAACGATTCGGTTTACTTTATGCAAAACGTAAAGTTTACCACCGCAAAAGATATAGACAACCCCGAATATTATTTTAACGCAAGACAGGTGAAGTTAGTTCCCGAAAAAAAGGTGATTACGGGTTTAGTAACCATGTACATCGCCGATGTGCCAACCCCGTTAATGTTGCCTTTTGGCTACTTCCCCTTAACCGATGAACGTTCGTCGGGTATTATCTTACCCTCTTTTGGAGATAACCAAAACAGAGGTTACTTTTTACAAAATGGCGGTTATTATTTTAATATTAATGAATATGTTGATTTAGCCGTTTTAGGTGATTATTACACCAACGGTAGTTTTGGCTTTAGAGCCGAATCAAATTATGCCCTGCGCTATAAATTTAGAGGTAATTTTAGCTTTAGGTATGAAAAATTACTCAATAGCGAACCCGGTTTTCCCGATTATTCAGAAAGCTCTATTTATAACATTCGCTGGTCGCATTCACAAGACGCAAAAGCTAATCCGTCAAGCAGATTTCAAGCCTCTGTTAACCTTGGAAGTTCGCAATATTACCAAGAAAGTATCAACCAAACCAACACTGCGAATTTTTTGAATAACAACCTGAGTTCATCGGTATCTTACAGTAAAACTTTTAGTGGTTTTCCCGAGGTTAATTTAAACATTGCCGCCACCCACAACCAAAATACCAATACGCAAGAAATCAATATGACCTTGCCTAGCTTAAACGCAAGTATATCTAGAATTTATCCTTTTGCTCCTAAAAATGGAACCAAGAAAGGTATTTTTGAAAATATTAATTTTCAATATAGTTTACGTGGAGAAAATAGAATAAAAACAACCGATTCTCTTTTCTTTAAACCACAAATGTTTAGAGATATGCAAAGCGGTATTAAGCATAGCATACCCATTGCTACAAATTTTAAACTGTTTAAACATTTTAGTGTTAGTGCCGGAACAAATTTTGAAGAAAATTGGGTTTTTAAAACCATTGAACAACGCTATGATCAAGAGGCACAAGCTGTTGTGCGCGATACCCTTAACGGATTTGATTCTTTTAGAACCTATAATTTTAGTTCTAGTATAGGAACAACTGTATACGGACAAAAAAACTTTGGAAAAGATAAAAAAATTCAAGCCATTCGGCATGTAATTAGACCATCTTTAAGTTATACACTTACCCCCTCTTTCGATCAATTTTACGATACTTATTTGGTGCCAGCAACCTCTACTTTAGAAGCCAGAAACGTGAGTTATTCCAAGTTTGAAGGTTCGTTATTTGGAGCGCCAGGAAACCGATATGCGAGCAGTATCGGGTTTAATGTAACCAATGATTTTGAAGCAAAAATAACCTCACGCGATACCACCGCAACAGAACCAATTAAAAGAAAGTTGCTTTCCAACTTTAGTTTAGGAACTTCATACAATATGGCAGCCGATTCATTAAAGTTACAGCCAGTGGTTGTAAGGGGGTCACTGCCTGTCGTACAAGATAAACTTACTATAAATTTTAACGGAGCTTTAGATCCATACGCTTTAAACAATAGTAATGAGCGAATCGACAAGTGGAATATCAATAATGGTGGTAGTCTATTTAGATTAACAAGGGCACAGGCGAGTTTCAGTTATAGTTTTTCTAATAAAGATTTTGAGCGGGACCAAGATGAACAAACAGATGAGCTTGAAAATGAATCGTTTAGAAATGGCGGTAGACCAGATGATTTATTTGGAAGATCGGCAGATTTTGATGGAAAACTCTATGAGGATGAGGAAGAAGAAGTGGTAGAAAATGAAACTAAGCGTTATAATTATAGTATTCCTTGGAATTTACGTATTGCTTATAGTATGACTTATGATAACTTAAGAAGAAATAACGAGATTTCGGGACATTCTATTATGTTTAGCGGAGATGTGGAGTTGTCTCCCCGTTGGAAGGTTGGTGCCTCTTCTGGTTTTGATTTTGTTAATCCAGGCTTTACCTTTACCCAATTGCGTTTTCAACGTGACCTAGAAAGTTGGCGATTATCGTTTAATTGGACGCCATTTGGTGACCGCGAATCGTGGTACTTTTTTATAGGAATTAAAGCAAATGTGCTGCAAGATTTAAAATACGATAAAAACAGAGAAAGAGATAGACGCTTATAAAATAAGAATCATTATGCGAGAAATAATTAATACCCCAGATGCCCCACAACCTATAGGACCTTATAATCAAGCTATTTTGGTTAAAGACATGCTTTATATAAGTGGTCAAATTGCTATAAATCCGGAAACGGGAGAACTAGAAACCCAAGATCTACGCAAGGAAACGCATCGTGTAATGAAAAACCTACAGGCCGTTCTAAAGGCTGCTGGTATGTCACTTCAAAACTTGGTGAAAACTTCTATTTTTATTAGTGATATGCATAACTTTAATAGTATAAATGAGGTATATGCAACTTATTTTGATGAAGCTACAGCCCCAGCCCGTGAAACTGTTGAAGTGGCTAATTTACCCAAATTTGTAAACGTAGAAATTAGCGGCATAGCCATTAAATAAAAAATACTATGCAACTATCTGGCTTAGATTGGTTATTGATTATTGGATTTTTTGTAATAAGCCTTGGTGTTGGTGTTCTAGTTTATTTCAAAGGTCAAAAAAACGTTGATAGTTATTTCTTATCTGGTAAAAATATGCCCTGGTGGCTTTTGGGAGTTTCTATGGTGGCGACCACTTTTGCAGCAGACACCCCGGGATTAGTTGCAGGTATTGTAAGAAATGACGGAGTCTTTGGTAATTGGGTATGGTGGAGTTTTTTACTTACCGGAATGCTAACCGTTTTTTTTTACGCTAAATTGTGGCGTAAAAGTGATATCACAACCGATTTAGAATTTTACGAACTACGCTATAGCGGAAAAAGTGCCGCTTTTCTACGTGGTTTTCGTGCTCTATATTTGGGCGTATTTTTTAATATCGTTATCATGGCTGGCGTTTGTTTAGCCGCCATTAAAATAGGCCACGTGATGTTTGGTTTTTCTGCTTTACAAACCCTATTGGTATCTTCTCTAATCACAGTTGTTTACTCGCTCCTTGGCGGATTAAAGGGAGTATTAATCACCGATTTTATTCAGTTTTTTATTGCGATGGTTGGCAGCATTTGGGCTAGCATTTATATTATTAATTTACCTGAAATTGGCGGTCTAGATGCCTTGATTAACAACCAAGTGGTACAACCAAAGATGCCTTTTTTTCCAGATTTCACCAATCCAGAAGTTTATGTACCGCTTTTACTTGTACCTTTAGCCGTGCAATGGTGGAGCGTTTGGTATCCCGGAGCAGAACCAGGTGGTGGTGGTTATATTGCTCAACGTATGCTTGCCGCCAAAAATAAAAAACACGCAGTAGGAGCTACCTTATTTTTTACCATAGCTCATTATGCATTAAGACCCTGGCCTTGGATTATCATTGGCTTAGCTTCTATTGTAATTTACCCCAGTACGGCTAGTTTGCAAGAGGCTTTTCCTAGTTTAGACAACCATTTTATTAAAGATGATTTGGCTTATCCTGCAATGTTGAGTTTTTTACCTTCTGGACTTTTAGGCATTGTAGTTACTTCTTTAATCGCAGCATTTATGAGTACTATTTCTACCCACTTAAATTGGGGTAGCAGTTATGTGGTTAACGATTTTTATGCTCGTTTTGTAAATCCTAAAGCTACTGAAAAGCAAAAAGTGCGTTTGGGAAGATTATCAACGGTGATTATGATGCTTTTTGCCGCCTTATTGAGTTTATTTTTAGAAGAAGCTAAAGAAGCCTTTGATTTACTCTTACAAATAGGAGCCGGCACCGGGCTGTTATTTATCTTACGTTGGTTTTGGTACAGGATAAACCCGTATTCTGAAATTACTGCCATGCTCGTATCGTTCTTGATTGCGGTATTGTTTTTTATCAACGCAAAATTAGAAACGCCGTGGTTTGAACTAGCCAGTCATTATCAATTGGTGGTGGGAGTGGTTATTACGACTGCTTGTTGGGTATTGGTAAGTTTGTTTACCCAACCAACCGACACTCGAACCCTACAAAAATTTGAAGAGAAAGTATTTGAAACGGGTAAAAAATTTGACTTCCTAAAGCAAAAAATACTGGCTTTTTTTAGTGGCGTTGTTGGCGTATATGCCATTTTGTTTGGTACAGGTTACTTGATTTATCAAAAACCAATATATAGTATTTTCTGTTTTTTAATCGCTTTAGTTTGCGGATTATTAATTTTAAAATTATGGAAAAAGCTGACTTAAATCAAATATGCAGCTTACAAGTAAATATTACCGACCTGGAAACTGAATATAATCGGGTAACTCAATTTCATTGACTGGTGTATTTTTTCGTTTTCTTGAGTTTTTGTTTTCTGCTTTCTCTAATTCTTTGTTTAGAATCTTTCTGATAAGCTCTTTAAATGTATCGAAATCTACCGAATAAGATAAACCTACCCCTTGTGTGTAGCCTAATTCCTCCCCAATGTATTGAATGTCGTTTTCACGATTAAATAACTTAGCGCGTAAACTACCGTCTTCGTTAAGCAAGAAATCAATTTCGACATCCCCTACCACTACAGATTCAGTTACCCCGCCAATAGGCACTCCTACTCTACCGTTAATTAAAACCCGTTCGCTAATTTGGGTAGAAAGTGTAACCCCAAACCGATCGGCTGTTTCTTGATCGGGAGTTCTTCCACCTTGTACATAATCTATTCCTACTTTAAACTTTCCGTCTTCATCGGTGAAAATATCATCAAATAAACCTGATGCCCTTTCGATGAGTAGGTTACCGGGCGCGTTTTGACCTGATCCGCCTTGAGCGAAAAAACTACCTTGAGAAATTAAACTCAAGGCTTGTATCTCTGTGTTTTGTCTGTCGCTGATGCGGTATTCTAATTCAGATTTCACCACGCTACTTAAGTTTGGATAATCAATTTCAAAACTTAAATCGGTCGAGGTAAGTTCACCGTTTAAATTGATATATACCTCTACTGGTATACTTCTGTTTATAGTAGGATTTTCTAGTAAAATAGCAGGATTTGCACTGGTTTTGTAAAGTGCTTTTACATTTAAATTTGCTCTTGTAGGGCTGCCGTCCCAGGTAATATTACCCCCTGGCACTACCTCAAATTCTTTTTGAATAAGACCAGCATATTTAAAATTATAAATCCCTTCGTAAGCTACGAAATCTCCCCACATATTGAATTTTCCATTGGTATTGATTTCAATCAACAAAGTACCTGCTCCGCTTCCTCTTAAAGTACTTCCGCTCTCTTGATCAACCACTACTTCTACTTCGGCATCTTTGGTGACATCTAATTCGAAAGCCATTTCAAGCCCTTTTACTGGTTTAATATTCACGGGAGTGCCTTCTTCTTTTGCCTTTTTTTGTTCTGGCGTTAAAAAATAAATAAAAGAGTGATCTCCAATACTTTCAGAATCGCTAAGCGGTATTTTAAAAATGGTACCCTCTTCGGTTTTTGCGTTTACATCAATAAACAATTCTTCTACAGGACCTGCAATACTAGCATTACCACTTATGAATCCGGTACCAAAGTATAAGGATTCTTCGGTTTGTTTGGTATCTAAAACCAATAATCTGTTGGGTGCTGTAAGTTGTAAATCTAATTCCCAATCTTGGAAATTTCGGTGGCTAATACTCCCGTTTAAAACACCTTGAGTATCGTATTTGGTATCGGTAAGCCTAATGTCATTAAATATAAATTGCTGTTTACGAAGATTAACTTCTGCCTGAGGCTGAAAATCAAGGTCTACATTAAGGTACGGAATTTTAAGTCCTGCTTGAGATAAGGTAAGGCTACCATTGATATCTGGATTGGCATAATCGCCAAAAATATGTGCACCTCCTGTTGCAGTGCCACGAAAATTGCTAAGCACTTCTCCGCCTATAGGACTAAAAGCATCAAGAGCAAAGTCGTTTACATCAACCAAAAGATCAATATATGCATTTTTCTCGCTAACGTTGATGCCTCCATTAGCCTTTAAATACATTTTCTCTTTGGTTTTCAATTCGGCTAAAATGCTGTAGTCTGTAAGCGATTCGTTTCCTGAGATATCTAAATTTAAGTTCCCATAATTTACATCGTTTAAGGCGACATTTTCGATTTTAATTTTACTTTTAGGGTAATACACTCCCTTTTTTTGCAGAAAATTCAAGTTTCCATTTACGATACCCTTCATTTGAAGACTATCGATATCGGGAGTGACTTTTTGCAAATCGACATCTTTAAATTTCAATTCAAAATTTTTGTACGTGCTATCGGTAAGCTCCCCACTTATGCGTATCTCTTCATTTAAATGGGTAATACTTAAGGTATCTAAACTGAAACCTTTAAAGTCGTGGTCAAAAACTAATTTTTTATCTTTTAAATTATTCTTGTTTAGAAACCATTTTGCTCTTTTAAATTGAAAATCTGACTTTCTAAAGCCTACAGCCGATTTGTTTTCTTGATTTATAGTGTGGTATAAACTAAAATCAAATTCATCATCATTTTTATTTCCTCCTGTGAAGGCAGTTTTAAAAAATAGCGTGTCTTTTAATGTAACATTGATTAAATTAAAATCTCTAGCAGTATAAAAACCCGTTTGAATACTATCTACTTTTAAGTAGGTATTAAACAGTGGGTTGTCGTTATCTACCTGTAAATCTATGTGGTAGAATTTATTTTTTTCTATATTTATTTGAGGTGATTTAAAACTAAGCTTGAAAGCCGACTCTTCTGAAGTTAAATTTCCTCTAATAAAGGTATTAGCCGAAATTTGTATACCTGGCACCACTACTTCTACTATCTTATTAAAAATATCAAATTCAAATGAAACCTCTTGGTTGGGGGTTACCCTAACGGGTTTATAATTGGTATAAATACTACCAATGGCGTTTTTAAAAAGATTAGGTACTTCTTCAATCAAAAAGTTACCACGCACCTCGCCGTTAACCACATCTGGTGAAGAAATATTGATAATGCGCTCCTTTTCATTGGTTGCTGCTTGTAATTGAAGCTGATTAAAAGCATACTTATTCTGATTATTTTGGTAACGAACATCAGAAAACAGTATAATTCCTTCGGCATCGTTTATATTTTTTCCTTTGAGGTCAAGGTTTATATTTCCGCTAAAAATAGCAGTTGTGTCTTTTACAAAATTAAGGGCGCTTAAATCCGCGTAAGCGATTTGGGCATCAAAATCAATGATATTAGTGGTGGAAGAAGCGTCTATAAGTCCTTCAAAATTCAATTTTAAATTAGGATCGTTACTGATTAATTTACCATTAAAATACGGGTTTTTTAAGGTGCCCGAAAGCTGAATGTTCTTATAACGGTAGCCATTAAAGTAAAAAGAGGAAACTTTACCGTTTACCTTAGAATTTAATTGACTGGCTAAAAATCCGCGACCATCCACGTCTACCTCAATACTCACTTTACCCAATTGTTTATTATTAAGCAAAGCACCTAAATTAAAATCGGTAAACACCAAATTACCTTGATAGGACGCATTGTCTATATTTTCTAGTTCATTTATTCTTAAGGCAAACTTCCCGTCTCCCAACTGGCTATTTAGGCTCGCGTTGGTAACCACTTGCTGCGGACCCGCTTCTAAATACCCTACAAGTTTTACCTGCCCTAATTTTTGCAGACGCTTAGGAATTCTATCTTTTAGAAGATTTGGTAACAAGTTCACCACATCATAATAATTGGTGTTTAAATAGTCATAGTTACCCATAACACGAATACTATTTGCATCACCAGATAATATGTTCTTTAGGGTTAAATCGCCTGATAATTCGGTTCGATTCATTCCGCTCATTTTCCAATTATTGAGGTGTAAATTATTTAAAACACCCGAAACATTTCCAGAGAATTTTAATTCACTGCCTTTGCTAAATTCGTTATATAGTTTATTTAAATCTTGGGTATGAACAATAGATTTTTCAAATTGAGCATCGATATTTACCTTATTTTCAAAATCAGATAAATCTTCAACTTGCTCATAATTCAAATAAATTCTAGGTGCCTCGATTGAAGTTTTATCGGTGTTAAGAACCAAGTTGTCTAAACGCATTTGCTGTTGGGTGTAGGCAAAATCGGTTTGTAAAAAATCTACTTTTATTCCGTTTGATTCTGTTCCGCGCAAGCTGGCGATTTGAACATACACATCGCTGTTATCTATAAGTAAATTACTGGCTTGAACATTTAGCTTTTCAAAAGCGATAACAGGTTCCTGTTGGAGATTATAATCGGTGTAAGAAAAATAACTATCGGTAAGGTTTATCTCATCGATGGTTAAAGAAAAATCTTCATTTGTAGTCTTACCGCTGTCAAACTTCTTAATAAAAACACTAAAATTATCTTCCTCTTCATTTTTATACCGTTTGAGATAAACTTTTAATTCGCTGGCCTGGGTATTTTCAAAATCTAAATCGTTACCGCTTACTAGCCCATGAATATTGAGTAATGAGGTACTTAATTCATTGGCTACTACCAACGTATCTTGATGATGATCTTCTATATACACCTGGTTTAAAACTACTCGACCATCATAAGAAAGACGTAATTTTGATACTTGAATTTTGGCATTGTATTTTTCCTGGAGAAAATCGGTTAAATACTGCGCTGTTTTAGTTTGTACGCTAGCTATTGAAAAAAACATAACCAACAACAAAAAAAACAAGAGCAAGCCGAGTAATATATTGACTAATATTTTTATTTTTCGTTTTATAAGGCGGTAGTTTTTAGAATATTTTAAAAGATTTCTCTAGCTTTGTTTAAGGCTCTTATTTGTAATCATAAAAGCATTACAAAAATAGGATACCTTATTTAAATTGTACCAATTTTTATGCCTAATATATAATAATGTCATTAGAAAACACCTACATTTTAGCAATTGAATCTTCTTGTGATGATACGGCAGCGGCTGTATTAGAAAATTCGCGTATTTTAAGCAATGTAGTGGCTACCCAAAAAATACACGAAGAATATGGCGGAGTAGTTCCTGAATTAGCCTCTAGAGCGCATCAACAAAATATTGTTCCTGTTGTAGATCAAGCTTTGAAGAAAGCCAAAATAGACAAATCACAATTAAACGCAATAGCTTTTACTCGCGGCCCTGGATTAATGGGTAGTTTATTGGTGGGGACCTCTTTTGCAAAATCTTTAGCTTTAGCATTAAATATTCCTCTCATTGAGGTTAACCACATGCAGGCCCATTTATTGGCTCATTTTATAGATGATGCAAGTCACCGCAAACCAAATTTCCCCTTTTTAGGAATCACCATAAGTGGAGGGCATACACAGATTGTGAAAGTTGATGATTATTTCTCTATGAAGGTAATTGGAGAAACCTTAGATGATGCTGTGGGTGAAGCTTATGACAAGTGCGGTAAAATGCTCGCGTTAGACTATCCTGCTGGGCCTATAGTTGATAAACTTGCCCAAAAAGGAAATCCCGATGCTTTTGAATTTCCTGTACCTAATGTAAAAGACTTAAATTTTAGCTTTAGCGGATTAAAAACTGCGGTAATGTACTTTTTAGAAAAAAAGCAAAAAGAAAATCAAGACTTTATAAAAGAAAATTTGAATGATTTATGTGCTTCTTTTCAGTTTACGGTAGTAAAGATAATTCAGAAAAAACTAGAAAAAGCAGTAAAACAAACGCAAATAAGAGAGGTAGCTATAGGAGGAGGTGTCTCGGCTAACTCGGCTATTCGTGCTATGCTTCAAAAGCAGGAGCAAAATAAAAGGTGGATTTGTCACATACCTAAATTTGAATACACCACAGATAATGCGGCAATGATAGGTATTGTAGGTTACTATAAATTCTTAAACGGGCAATTTACCGATGTAAAAACCAGTGCTAAAGCACGCTACCACATTTAACATGCAACTATTCTATCTAGATCACATACAACCCCAAGACAGTCATTTCTATTTTACCGAAGAAGAACACAAGCATTTGGTGCGGGTTTTGCGTAAAAACCAAGGGGATCTAGTTCATGTGACCAACGGAAAAGGCTATATGTTTAAAGCAGAGTTGATTGAAATTGCCAGTAAAAAAACAAAAGCCAAAGTTTTAAGCGTTACCCAAGCACCGCCCAGAAAATACAATTTGCACCTAGCCATAGCTCCTACTAAAATGAATGACCGCATCGAGTGGTTTTTAGAAAAAGCTACCGAAATAGGAATAGATAGAATTAGTTTTATTTTGTGTGATCATAGCGAGCGCAAAAAAATTAAATTAGAACGTTACCAAAGAGTTTTAGTAAGTGCTTTGAAGCAATCTTTACATTATAAACTTCCAGAAGTAAGCGAACTTGTTCCATTTAGTAAATTCATTCAATCGGCTAAGGCCACCCATCAATTTATAGCGCATTGTTATGACGAAGAAAAAATCTTGTTGAGTCAATCGATAAAATTACAAGAAGATTATTTACTGCTAATAGGTCCTGAAGGTGATTTTTCAACTGCAGAGGTGCAACAGGCAATAAACCAAGGTTTTAAGCCGGTGAGTTTAGGAAACAGCAGGTTGCGCACAGAAACTGCGGGTATAGTAGGTGTACACACCCTTGCGCTTTTACACGAATAAATAAAGTTATGAGAAAAAAAATAGTATTGGGTTTGGCTTTAATTTTCTGTAGCGTTTCGCTCGCTCAGAAAGTAGCGGTTTTAGAATATGAAGGTGGCGGAGACTGGTACGGTAATCCAACGGCTTTACCTAATCTAGTTCAATTTTGCAATCAAAATATACGAACCAAAATAGATACTGAAATTGGACAAGTAAAACCCACAGATCCTGCTCTTTTTTCTTATGCTTTTTTACATATGACGGGGCATGGCAATGTATATTTTAGTGAGCAAGGAATCGAAAATTTAAGAGGTTATCTGCTAGGTGGTGGTTTTTTACATATAGATGATAATTACGGCATGTATAAATACCTAATACCTCAGTTAAAACGACTATTTCCCGAAAAAGAACTCCAAGAATTGCCAGCTGACCATAAAATCTTTCAGGAACCCTTTAATTTTCCTAAAGGGCTGCCTAAAATACACGAACATGATGGTAAACGCTCTCAGGCCTTGGGTCTTTTTGATCAAAACAGATTAATTTTGCTTTTTACATATGAATCAGATCTAGGGGATGGTTGGGAAAGTCCTGCTGTGCACGGCGATCCAGAAGAGGTTCGCGAAAAAGCACTAAAGATGGGTGCCAACATTATTCATTATGCTTTTAAAAATTAATTATGCCGCAGCAATTAACACACGAAGAAACCGGTTTTCAACCCAAAAAATTCCCGATTGTTTTGGTGGCTCACCAACTCACGAGTCCGGCGAACTTAGGAAGTATTTTTAGAGCAGCCGAAGCTTTTAACATAGAAAAAATTTTGCTTTCACAAAGCGAAGATTTAATGAAGAGTAACCGTTTTAAGCGCACCGCACGTGCTACCCATCAGCATTTAGAACACCAGGTTACGGAGTTGAACCCTGAACTTATACAAAAATACCGGGACAAAGGTTTTAAGATAATAGGACTAGAAATCACTAAAAATAGCCAGCCATTGCAAAATTTTAAATTCAGTAAAAATGAAAAGTTAGTTATTCTTCTCGGTGCAGAGCGTTATGGTCTAGCCGAAGAGTGGATCGGGATTTGTGATTACTGTGTGCATATTCCTATGTTTGGCTTAAACTCCAGCATGAATGTGTCTCAAGCCTTGAGTATTGCATTGTATGAATTTACCAAACAAATGAATCAATTATGAATTCAAAAACAATCACTTACGGAATTTTAAGAGCGGTTGCTATTTTAGTGGGAATAATACTACTGCTTTGGTTTTTATACCAAATTCAATCGGTAATTGCTTTTATTGCCATCGCTGCTGTTATTTCATTAATAGGCCGACCCATGGTCTTTTTTTTAAAAAAGAAGCTAAAATTTCCAAATCGCTTGGCTGTTGTAGTGGTGCTATGTGCGGTTTTAAGTATTATTATAGGGGTTGTAAGTCTTTTTATTCCTATCATCATCCAACAAAGCGAAAATATTGGTCGTATTGATTTTGATGCCTTCAAAGCAGACCTAAACGATCTAAATCTACAAATCAAAGCCTATCTTGGAGTTAACGAAATTGATATTCTCACGGGTTTAAAACAAACCGATTTCATTAAGAATTTTGATTTTCAATTCATTCCAAACTCCGTTAATTATATTTTTAGTGGTTTAGGTAATGGTATTATTGGGGTATTTTCTATCATTTTTATTTCCTTTTTCTTATTAAGTGATAGTAAGTTGTTATTAAACAGCATTTTGGTATTTTCAAACAAAGGAGAAGAATCGCGGTTTAAGTTAATGTTTGAAAAAATAAAAATATTGCTCTCAAGGTATTTTATCGGTTTAACCTTACAAATCTTAGTATTGTTTATTATTTATACGGTTTTATTGGTCACTTTTGAAGTTGATAACGCCGTTGCCATTGCCTTAATTTGTGCATTCTTAAACATTGTACCCTATTTAGGCCCTATGGTAGCTGGTATTTTGATGGCACTATTTGTTATTTCGAGTAATTTAGGGGCAGATTTTTCGGCTGTAATTTTACCCAAGCTTGGTTTTGTAATGGCAGGATATGCCATTGCTCAACTTATTGACAACTTTATCAATCAACCGCTTATATTCGGAAAAAGTGTGCGATCACACCCCTTAGAGATTTTTTTAATTATACTTATCGCAGGATTATTATTTGGCATTTTGGGCATGGTCATTGCCATTCCCGTTTACACAGCAATTAAAGTGATAGCTAAAGAAACGCTGAGTGAATACAAGATTGTAAAAAAATTAACCAAAGACCTATAATGAATCAAGCTATTTTTGAGGAGAACATTCAACGCTTTATCAAAGAACACGAACAAGACCATTTGCCAGAGTTAATCCTTAAAGGTAGTCCTTTTAAGCAAGTAAGTATACAAGAAATAGCACAGCAAATAGCGGCAAGAAAAAAAGCAAAATTCAAATTACCTACTTGGTATACTACCCCAGGCATATATTTTCCTCCACAATTAAATTTAGCACAAACGTCATCAGAAATTACTGCAGATTACAAGGCTCAATGCGTAAACGGGGATAGCCTAGCAGATTTGACTGGCGGATTTGGCGTCGACAGCTTTTATTTTAGCCGGTATTTTAAAAAAGTAACACATTTTGAAACGCAAGAAGAATTAGCCAAAATAGCGCAAGCCAATTTTCAGAAACTAAGTGCCCCCAATATAAGCAGCTTGACTACCGATAGTTTAGCTTATTTAGACCAAACGCAAAACACTTGGGATTGCCTGTATTTAGACCCTGCTCGCCGAGACAACGCAGGGCAAAAAGTGTTTAGTCTAGCAGAGTGTACCCCTAATATTATAGAACACCTTGATTTGTTATTTTCTAAAACCAATTGTATTCTACTCAAAACATCGCCATTGTTAGATATCAAGTTAGGCTTAAAAGAACTAAAAGGAGTGCAACATATACACTGCGTGGCCGTAAACAATGAGCTTAAAGAATTGCTTTGGGTACTTAAAAAAGAACACATAGCAAAATCAACCGTACCTCAAGTACATTGTGTAAATTTCTTTTCAACCCACACCGCATTTTATAAAGCCAATCTAGACGAAGAAAGCAATAGCAAAGCAATACTAGGTCCCGTTTTAAAATATTTATACGAGCCAAATGTTAGTCTATTAAAAGCAGGTTTATTTAACCACATAAGTCAAGGTTTAGAACTACAAAAGTTAGCACAACATACCCATCTTTACACGAGTCAATCTTTAATCGATTTTCCAGGAAGAGTATTTAAAGTAATTCAACGCGAGGCTTTTAATAAAAAAGCCTTTAAAAAACTAAATATCAAAAAGGCCAATATTAGTACACGCAATTTTCCGTTAAGCGTGGCTCAAATCCGTAAAAAATTCCGTATTCAGGAAGGTGGAGAACTATACATATTTTGTATAACCAACCATGAAAATCAAAAAGTTATATTAGTCACTCAAAAGATTTAATTAAAATTATTTTAGGGCGTTTCCCTTCGGGTCGGGCTTTTCGTTACAATCTTTTAGGCTAAACGCCAAAAAGTATTTTCACTGCAATCCCTAACGCATTTTAGTTTAAATGGCTATTATACGTTTTAGTAATCGACTTGCTTCCGTAAAGAAAAATTAAATCGATCAATTGGTTATTTGATTTATATATATAATTCTATAATCTACCCTTATAAATATAGCGGCCACCCTAACTTCTCTTATAAAAAAACTACGATATTTTAATCATAACCAAATTTAAAAACCCAAAAAGCAATATTTTGAAGGTAATTAAAGAAATGGAAAAAGCTGCAGTGCTTGTCTTTACAAACTGCTGGGTTTATGTTTACAAACTGCGGTGCTTGTCATTACAAACTGCTGGGTTTATGGTTGCAAACTGCTGGGTTTGTAATCCTAAGCTCAGCAGTTTATGCTTAACTTAAAAAATCATCTTATATTAATGAAATTTTATGTTGATATATTTTCTTGATATTTGCTTATTTAAAGTCTAATAATTCGCTATCCAAGGTAAATAAGTTAAGTTTTAGTTGACTTATCGCATTTAAAAAATAAAAGTATATTTGCTAAAAAACGAAAAATGGATAAAGATATAAGCGCAAAGCCAAACGAACTCGAACCTAAGGTAACCGGTATAGGGGGTATTTTTTTCTTTTCAGAAAACCCAGAAAAAACCAAAGAATGGTATGCTCAACATTTAGGATTAAAGGTGAACCAATGGGGTTCTAGCTTTGAATTTAGGAATGCCAATAGACCAGATGAAATCAATTATTTACAATGGAGTCCTTTTCAAAAAGGAAGCGAATACTTTGAGCCTTCAAAAAAAGAGTTTATGATCAATTATCGGGTTCAGAATATTGAGGCTATGGTAGATAAGCTTAAAGCTGATGGCGTTCAAGTTTTAGATGAAATTGCCAGTTTTGACTACGGCAAGTTTGTACATATTATGGATGCCGAAGGAAACAAAATTGAATTATGGGAGCCTGTAGATCACGTGTTTACGGCAATGGGCGGCGAGACTACAAAATAATAGATGTACAACAAGCATCTTTATCGTCATTCACAACGCTTATCTAAATTTATCGATTCATTTTACTTTAAGGTTTAAATGCTAAGGTTTAGTACAAAATGTTGGCTATTTTTATAGGTCTTTGATGAAAATATTTCCCGAAATCTCACGGCAATTCCGTTTAATTGACACAAAAGAGCGAAGTATAAACCGCTTAAACCGACGAACAGAATATTCTAAGCGGTTATATTCTCAATACACCGATAAATCTTTTCGCGGTGAGGTAAATAGCACACATTTTAAGCTGATATCAGCTAGCATAGGCAGAGGCGCATTTTGTGTTTTAACAGGCAATTTAAAAGAAAAAGAAGGATCGGTGAAGGTGAAAATACATCAATTTTTTAAATATGCGCTTTATTTATTTTACACTTTACCAATAGTCGGATTTTTTGTAGAGCTTTTACTTGTGCCAGAAAATAACTGGCTCATATTATTTTTGGTTGCAATAGGGCAAATTTTATTCATTCGCTATTTGTTTATAGCCTTAACCTTTAGATTATTGGCTAGAGAAAGTCTGCACCGGCTTCGGGATACTCTAGATATAGAGTTTATCGACTAAAAATTAAAATTTGAATAGTTTTAAGTTAAATAAAAAAATAAAGGTTTTGCCATTTGGTTAAGTTTAGGTGGCTTTAGTCGCGTCTGTATTTTTTGGTTTGCTCAAACACAGCTTCTAGTATAGCTTTATCTTCTTCGGTAAAGGCAATATTACGTCTTTGCATAACTATCTCGCAAACCTCAAAAGCTTTCTTGGTTTGGTAGGTAGTGGTACCTTGGTTGCCTCCCCAAGTAAAACTGGGAACAAAGTTTCTAGGAAAACCAGCACCAAAAATATTACTGCTTACCCCAACAACCGTTCCTGTATTAAACATAGTATTTATCGCACATTTAGAATGGTCACCCATCATTAAACCGCAAAACTGCAATCCGGTTTTTGCAAAACGCTCGGTTTCATAATCCCATAGGCGCACCTCGGCATAATTGTTCTTAAGGTTAGAATTGTTGGTGTCTGCCCCCAAATTACACCATTCACCTAATACTGAGTTACCTAAAAAACCATCGTGACCTTTATTAGAGTACCCCATCATTACCGAATTGTTTACCTCCCCTCCTACTTTACAATGCGGACCGATAGTTGTGGCTCCATAAATTTTACTGCCCATTTTAACAGTGGCATTGTCGCATAAAGCAAAAGGTCCCCTTATAGCAGAATTCTCCATTATTTCGGCATTCTTACCAATGTAAATAGGACCATTTTGAGTATTTAAACTAGCATTGTGCAATTGAGCTCCTTTTTCAACAAAAACCAAATCTGGATTTTCACAGTACACACTGTGCGGTATCTTTTCTGAGGTACGGCCCTGTGTTAACAAATTAAAATCTTCGCTAATGGCTTTTGCATTCTTTTTAAATATATCCCAAGTATGTGCAATAAATAAAGGTTCTTCCTTGGCTTGCACATGCTCAAGATCTTCAAGAATAACCTCTTCATCTTCTTTGGTCCAAAAAGCGATGTATTCTTCTTCGTGAACTAAAACTTCATTTGGCTTTAATTGTTTTATTTGCTCTACCAAACTAAGCGAAGGACAAAAGGCAGCATTAATCAATATATTTTCTTCAAGCTCAACCATAGGCCATTTATCGCTTAAATATTCTTGCGTAATGGTGGTAGTTGTAGTCTGTAAATAGCGTTCCCATTTTTCGCGTATGCTTAAAATGCCTATGCGCAAATCCGCTACGGGCTTGGTAAAAGTAAAAGGCAACAGTTGATCTCTAAAAGCGCCATCAAATAATATGTAGTTCATAACCCAGGTGTTTAGAAAACGAAAATAAGAAAATTTGCTCTTTATTGATTTGTTCTAAGTGATAAATGCTGTATTTCTTTACGGATGCAATTATTGGTTGTGGTAAACTAATTGCTTATTTTTACACAGAATTTTAAACACTAAACTTATGTCAACTGCCAAAAAACAATACAAACGAGTAACGGTAAAATCGTTGGTCGATATGAAGCAACGTAAAGAAAAAATATCGATGTTAACCGCCTACGATTATACCATGGCAAAAATAGTAGATGGTGCGGGAATAGATGTTATTTTAGTTGGCGACTCTGCATCAAATGTAATGGCTGGGCACGAAACTACACTTCCAATAACCCTTGATCAGATGATTTACCACGCTTCTTCTGTAATTCGCGGTATAGATAGGTCTTTGGTTGTGGTCGATCTACCCTTTGGGAGCTATCAAAGCGACCCTAAAGAAGCATTGCGATCGGCTATTCGTATTATGAAAGAAAGCGGAGGACATGCGGTAAAACTAGAAGGTGGTAAAGAGGTAAAAGATTCAATTAAACGCATTTTGAATGCTGGTATACCTGTCATGGGACACCTGGGTCTCACGCCGCAATCTATCTATAAATTTGGTACCTACACGGTACGAGCAAAAGAAGAAGCAGAAGCAGAAAAACTAAAAAGCGATGCAAAAATGCTTGAAAAACTAGGTTGCTTTGCTGTCGTATTAGAAAAAGTACCCGCCCATTTGGCAAAAGAAGTAGCCGAAAGCATTTCAATACCCGTGATTGGTATTGGTGCTGGTGCAGGGGTTGATGGTCAAGTTTTGGTAGTTCATGACATGATTGGAATGACCCACGAGTTTAATCCTAGATTTTTAAGACGATATCTCGATTTACACTCCGAAATGACGCAGGCTTTCAAGCAGTACAATGATGATGTAAAATCTGGTGACTTTCCCAACGCAGATGAACAATATTAAAAATGAGTATATTTTTAAGTCTAGATGCGCTGCTAGGCATAATATTCTTGGTGGTTGGCTTACTGCTAAAATACAAACCGCCTAAAAAAATAAATATGCTTTACGGCTATAGAACAAATCGATCTATGAAAAGCCAAGAAGCTTGGGATTTTGCTCAGAAAAGTGCGGCACAACGGAGCATAGAAATAGGTTTATTTTTATTGATAATTGGTATTTTAGGGCATTTCTGGCTAAGACAACATCAGGTTTTAGCCACAGCTTTGAGCCTATTCGCCTTATTGGCAGCTATTCTTTATTTGGTTATACATGTTGAAAACGCTTTGAAAAAAAAGTTTAAAAAGCAAAAGCCATGAAAAATCATTCGACAATAGATAATCTAGAGGTTATTTATGAGGACAATCACCTGATTGTGATTAATAAAAAAGCAGGCGATTTAGTACAAGGCGATAAAACCCAAGATATTCCGCTAAGCGAAATTGTAAAAACTTACCTCAAAAAAAAATACAACAAACCCGGAAACGTTTATTTAGGTGTGGTGCATCGTTTAGATCGGCCCACTTCTGGAGTAGTACTATTTGCCAAAACCTCCAAAGCTTTACCACGGCTTAATAAACAATTTGCCGTAAAAGAAAATAAAAAAACCTATTGGGCTATCGTAAAACCAGGCGAACTTAATACAGCAGGCAAATTGGTGCATTATATGCTTAGAAACCCTAAACAAAATAAATCTTATGCGCACAAAAACGAAGTACCCAATAGCAAAAAGGCAATATTAAGGTACCGGCTTTTACAGAAATTAGATCACTATAATTTATTGGAAATCGATTTGGAAACCGGTAGGCATCACCAAATAAGGAGCCAGCTTTCTGCTATGGGTTGCCCGATAAAAGGAGATTTAAAATATGGCTTCAATCGAAGTAATAAAGATGCCAGCATTCATCTACACGCTAAAACGCTAAGTATTATGCACCCTGTCAAAAAAGAGAAAATTAGTTTTGACGCCCCACTACCCCAAGATCCTCTCTGGAACGCCGTTCGGCATCTAAGTTAAATATCCGTAAAAAAATAGCTGCTACTTTTTAATTTGTTATTTTAAGACAATTGAAAATAACATTTATGAAACAGCAGGATTTAAACGAGGTATTTAAAAATCAATCAGAAGCTATTGCTAGCAACGAATCAATTTCCGTAAAGGAACGCATAAAGCTTTTAAAAAATTTAAAAAATGAGATTCAGAAAAAGGAATCAAGTATAATAGCTGCCCTTAAAGAAGATTTTCATAAACCATACTTTGAAACTATGCTGACCGAAGTTTTAGTGGTTTATAAAGAAATAAACCTTTTTATCAAAAAACTAGAACAATGGTCAAAACCTAAGAAGGTAAAATCAAGTTGGTTGAATTTTCCATCTCGTGCTCAGCTTGTTCCTAAAGCCTATGGGCAGGTATTAATTATCTCTCCTTGGAATTACCCTTTCCAATTAGCTATGAATCCGCTTATTGGAGCAATTGCAGCAGGAAACAGAGTGGTGTTAAAACCCTCTGAACATAGCGCCGCAACATCAAATATTTTAGCAACAATAATCGCTAAGGTTTTTGAGCCTTTACACGCGAAGGTGGTTATCGGCGACCAAGAGGTAGTGCAAAAACTTTTACAATTTAACTGGAATTTTATTTTTTTTACCGGTAGTACAGAAGTGGGAAAGATAATTCAACAAGCAGCTGCCAAAAATCTTACGCCCAGCGTACTAGAACTAGGCGGGAAAAACCCTTGTATTGTAGATGAAACAGCCGATATAGACCTGAGTGCAAAACGAATCGCTTGGGGGAAATTTATTAATGCCGGGCAAACGTGTATAGCTCCCGATTATATTTTGGTACAGCAAAAAGTGAAGGGTAAACTTATTGAGGCGATTACCAAACACCTCAAGCAATTTTATCAAAATTTAAACCCGGAATCTGAGGATTATGCCCACATTATAAATGAAAAACATTTTAACCGACTTACAAATTATTTAGCAGACTTAAAAGTGCTTTATGGCGGACAGCACGATGAAACCTATCGTTTTATTGCGCCAACATTGGTAGACGAACCGCCAAATAATCACCCTATTTTGAATGAAGAAATCTTTGGGCCTATTCTTCCTATTTAGGTTTTGAAGAAATAGCTTCTCTTAAAAAGGTGATTCAAAAGAATAAAAACCCTCTAGCTGGTTACATTTTTT
>CATQIB010000001.1 GCA_958296185.1 uncultured Mesonia sp. | reverse complement strand
TTAAGATTTTGTTTTAGTTTAAAATAATCGGTCGTACTAGATTAGATTAATAAATAATTAGCCAATTTTTTTGTTGCTGTTTCTTATTATAGGAGCAGCAACTTTTCGAGATTGAGTAGAAGTCTTTACTGATGTATCTACAGTAATATCATTAGGTGTAACTATCCACTTTACTCGTTCTTCATCTAAATAAACCAATTTAGGTTCTGCAATATTACCAACTTTATCCTTTTTATAACCGAAAAATAATATTGGTTCCTCAACAAAATTTGCTTCACTATATAATGGTAGTGAAAGCTGTTGAGAAATTGCTAAAACAGATTTGGTTTTCACATTCATTGGTCTATTGTAATTATCCAATTTCTTGAATAAAACAATATAACCATTGGTACGAAGTGTAAATCTCTTGTATTTTCCAAACCTCCAATGATTAGGGAAATACTTTTGTATAGATTGAATCATTTTTGAGTTCAATAATGAAGCTTCAAAAGCTCTAGCTCTAGCTTGAGGTGGAGTATTAGAAATTTCAATTTCGTAAAGTTCATAAGCCTCTCGAAACGCCTTAAACATTAAAGGAAGCTCTTTTTCTAAATCAAACTTTGCACCCTGCAAAGTTGCTAATCGTCTTTTATTTTGACGATAATTGGTTTTTTTTTCGTAATTTTGTAACATAAAATAAAAAGTATTTGAAATCGGTACGACCGAATATTTAATATCTCTGTTGGCGCAGAGATATTTTTTTACCTTACAAATATATAAAAATTAAATTATATTGTATTTTTTTATATATAATTTTAAAAATAAATTGTATAAAAAAAGACCTACAAAAATTGTAAGCATTTATTTCCTCAATTCCTATGCTTAAAGTTTAGATAGGTTTAAATATTTACGGTGCTCTGGTCTGGATAAGTAACCCTCTTTAATAAACTCTGTAATTTATGCTTCTGCTGTTTTATATTTTATATCTAAAGAATTAGCCCATTGCTATAAACATTTCTATCAAAATTTTTCGGTAAAAGCTTCAAAAATTTTTCTTTCTTCTCGCCTTACCCGTTTGTTCTGTTTGTGGAAGTTTATCGTGAATAGCATTAGCGTGGATTATTAATACTTTTACAATCTCTAATGCAGAATTAAAATCATCATTTTCACATTTCATTTCACTAGTAATTGTTTTATTTTCTGCTCTTCTAATACAAGTTAAAATCATCATTAGACGAAACGCTATTAAACCTAATCTCCTAATAGTCGCTACATAGTCCTTTTCTTTATTTATTAAGTTCTCTTTTTGTAATTCTTTAAAAAACTGATTGAAATTTCTTCTTTGCTCCTACTTTAGCCCCTTAATAGTTCGGAGTGATATTTTAAATTTCAATTAATACCTTTGAAATATGAAATATAAGAAGTGGAGTTTAAAAGAAAAGCTTGAGATCCTATCCTGTGCAGAAGAAATAGGAGTTGTTTCTGCCTGCCGTAAATACAGTCTTAGTACTGGCACATTTTACAATTGGAAACGCAAGTATGAGAATCACGGAGAAGCGGGTTTAAAAGTAACTTATGACGATAGAAGCAAAGAACTCAAACAAGCTGAAGAGGAGAATAGGGTTCTTCGTAAGCTTCTGTGTGACAAGGAAGTTGAATTAGAGATTCAACGTGAGCTTTTAAAAAAAAAGTTTGGGACATCAGATCCAAAAAAGATTTAGTAGATAGGATGTATAGCAAGCATAAGATCAGTAAAACCAAGCTCATCAATATGGTAGGAATGGTTCCTAGCAGCTATTACAGAAAATCCACCCATGGTAAGAAGAGAAATAAGCCAAGTGAATTTACTTACCACCATAAAAAAGGTCTAGTTACCCAAGACACTGTTATTGAGTCTGTAAAGTCAATTTTGAGCCACCCATTTATAGATTGTGGATATCGATTAATGACCTCTTATTTAAAGCGAGATGGCTATATCATAAACCATAAAAAGCTTTATAGAATAATGAAAGAGGCAAACCTATTAAAACTAGAAGACCGGATAGATAGGAGTGGTTCTGGACGTAAGTTTGTTAAGTTTAGAAAGGTAGACACTCAAAGACCTTTTGAATGTCTAGAGATGGATATAAAGATGGTTTGGATTCCCCACGCAGGTAAAAATGCATACCTGCTATCTGTAATAGACGTTCACACCCGAAGAATATTAATATATCTCTTTGCCTTTTCAATTAAACAGGCCCAAGTAATAAACTTACTATCAGAATTATTTATGAAATATCAGCATCCCGATGACGTTGTCATAAGAAGCGATAATGGAAGTCAGTTTATCGCAAAGAACGTCCGAGAATATTTAGCTCTGATAGGCGTGGGCCAAGAGTTTACCCATATTGTAACACCAGAAGAAAATGCTCATATAGAAGCTTATCACGGAATTTTAAAGAAAGAAGTGTTCAACCGATTTGAATATAGGACCTTTGGAGAAATAGAGAAAATACTTAAGGATTACGTGCTGTTTTACAATAACGAAAGGCTACACGGACTATTGGGAAGAATAACACCGATGGAAAAATGGAACGCTAAAAAACATCTAATTTTAATGAAAAAATTAACCGCATACTTTAACTAACGAAATTTAAAAGAATACTCTTGTTTTATAGGGGTCAAAACACAGAAAATAATAAGGTCTAAATTTAAAATGCGAATCGGTCAGTATTATTTGTAGTATATCTTAAAGGGTATTTGAAATTTCCTAAATAAGCTTCTCATAGTACCACATTAAATTTTCGTTTACCCATATGTAACTTAAAATTTAATTGCTGATTTAGTTTTAGCTCTTGAATATGTTCGTGATTATCCTAAAACACTGCTCAACTTAAACATAGGTAAGTACATTGCAATAAGGATTACCCCAACTAAGATTCCTACAAAAAGGATAATAAACGGTTCCATAACCGTTGAAAGCAACTTTGATTTTTGCTGCATCTGGGTATTGTACTGGTGATTTAATCTATCGAAAATAAACTCGTTCTGATTGGTTTCCTCTGCTACTTTTACAAGAGCGATCATCTTCTCATCAAATATGTGGTGTCCCTTTAAACTTTTACTTAACGACTCTCCTCGTAGCAAATCTTTCTCAACTTGTGATAAAGCTTTTTGCAACGGGTAAAAATTAATCATTTTTTTTACTAATTGAATACTATGAACCATTGGAACCTTCGAAGACATTAACAAGGATACTGCTTGGGTGAATTGAGATAGGTAAACGGTTTTATAGAAATCACCCAGAAATGGAATTTTTAAAAGTGCCTTATCTTTCACTTTTCTAAACCATAGTTTTTTGTTTAAAAAAATGCAACCAATAAAAAAGAAGATTATGGCAAGTAACACCCACCACCCATATTTTTGAAGTCTTTCGGATACATCAACGATAAATTGCGTAATAAATGGTAATTCTACGTTTTGCTGTTCAAAAATATCTTGGAACATTGGAACCACAAATTGTAGCATAAAGATGACCACCAAAATTGCGGTGCTTAAAATAATTATCGGATAGGTCAACGCATTGATTATATTCCTTCTTTGTTCATTTTTACGGAAATAATATTCACTTAACTGCTCCGACACTTTTGCTAACGTTCCTGTTTCTTCTCCAATTTTTAAGGAGTAATATTCATATTCTGAAAAATGATTCGCTTCCCAAACAGCCTCCGAAAAACCTTTTCCTTCTACAATTTGGTGAATTACATTATCAAGCGTTTCTCTATTTATGTTCTTTTTTTGAGCATTTCTTAACAGGGTTAAAGATTCTTTCAAGGAAACCCCTGCTTTTAAGAGTACTCCCAGTTCTGTATAAAAATCCTCTTTTACTTTATTGGAAAAGGAATTTCCAAAGAGCACAATCTCCTTTTTTAAAATAGAGGTAGTTGGAGTTTTATTTTTGTTCCGCTTTCCTTCTACTTTTATCTCATCAATACGAAAACTCATTCTTCTATATAATCTATTGCTGCATTCTGTTTGAAAATAAACAATTCTCTGGATTGATTTGTTTTAGAGCAGAATAGCTTCATCCCATCTATTTTACCATCATTAACCGTTTCTCCCATTTCATAAAAATTTTTTCTTTCTATAGAAACTCGAAAGGTATCTAACTCTTTTACCACAAAATCATCTTCAAATTGGTAATTTGTGGAATTGATCGGAGTTGAAAAATACAATTTATCTTTTATAGGGTCATAGCTTATGGTTGAATACCTATTAAAATCTAGAGTTAAGGATTGCTCGAGTTTTCTTAATTCTGTGGTATTTTCAAAATTCTTTCTGATAGAGAATATTTGATTCTGAACCAGGCGCAGTATAGAAAATGCCAGCCCCACAACAATACTTGTTATAATAATCACTACCACTAACTCACTTAGCGTATAGGAAGGTATTTTTTTAATCTTCTGCATATATGCTGTAAATCAAGGATTTATTAGTGTCTTTATTCGTTATTTCAAAACGCACCAGCTGTTGATTACTTTCTATATAAGAATTGATATAGACTCCCCATCCATTGAAATCCTCTTCATATGGCAATTCTATTTTATCATATCTGTAAAAATATTCCAGTTCCTTTAGCCTATTATTGATCTTTCCTTTATCGCCCTGAATGCTAGCACCAAAAATATTGTTCAGAATTAAACTTGATATCACAAATATGATGATAAGGATTATGGTAGCCACCAAGGTTTCCATTAGTGTCGAGGATTTTATTTTTTTTAGTACAACCATTTAACAATTCCTTTTTCTTTGTTCTCGATATCCAGACCCACATACTCCTCTGATAGCTTACTGACATCTATGGTTACGTTGAACAAATGGTTCTGGTAAATAGAGCCTTTTTCCTTAGTTAAGAAATTATTGGCATACACCGTTCCTTTGATCCTCCCCTTTAGTTCAATATTTCCCGTGGCATAAAGTTCGCCAAGTATCTCTGTGTTCTCTTCCATTAAAACATCTGAATTATAGCTTTGGGGATTATACTCTCCCAGATCCAATACAATTCCTTCAATTGTGGAATCCCTATCGATTTTAAGGCGACTTTTTGAATTATTCGGGATTATATTTTTAGTACTATCCGCTGCCTTTCTTTCTTTTTTTTTGTTCAGTACTAAAGCGGATGGATATTGTAAAGTTACATTTTTTCCAACAGTAATTTTCTCTGTGGCAAATACTTGAAATGTTCCATTTGTATGGTCTTGTATTTCTATCTCAGGTGCTATCAAAACGACATCTGTTAATTTAGCTGTTGGCGCAACCGTTATTTTGTTATTCGATTGGATGATAAAGTTTCCTGTTATTCTACAATGCTCAAGATTAAGTGATTTTTTCTCATATAAGATTTGAACAGGAGAGTGAAACGAATTACTAATGGAATCAACAATAGTATTTGGCAAAAAATGAGAGTCCGATAATTCTTTAAAATTTTCTGGAATGAACCTGATTTGGTGTTGTAACTCATTGTTTAGTTGAGGTAATTTCCGTGGATAATTATAAACTGGTCCCTCTATTAATTGTGAACTGTAAAAGCTTTTCCCATTAATATTCCCTGCCCGAACGCCCTGCGGGGTAACATACGCCGTTCCTTTGATATATGTACTTCCGACAACCACCAATGGTCTATTAAAATCTGCTAAATATAATGCGGGTCTCGAATTCAGTTCTTGTTTTGCACCAGTTAAGGCAATCTTCTTGATTGAATTTCTTTTGAATGTGCTTGTCGCTTCGATTCTATTAAAAATTCCCCAATAAGTTCTTTTAACACTTACTTGCATATTTTCGTCCTCAAAAAGCTCAAGGTTTAAAGAGTCTTCTAAAGGAATTGGATGATGAATCAAAGAATGGTTTATTGCTTTGTCGTTTAATTTAGTGGCATTTAATAATTGCTCGTGTGTAAGCTTAAAATAGTTTTGGGTATGTACCAGGATCAAAAAACCGGACAGAAGGATAGCTATAACCACCACAATATAAATGGTCAATTGCAATGCCCCTGCCTTTACTTTAAAGAACATAATTAATTTTTATAAGGAAATTGTTTTTAGTTCATTTTTATACCTTAGAACGACTTGGTTTTCATTTCCATTAACTACCTTGATACTATCAATGATTTGACCTTTCTTCGCCAAGTACTGAACTTGATTGATTGTTACAATATATACTTTATCTCGTTTGGAACTCATTTTACTGACAAGTCCTTGATAGCTGACCGTTGGCCACTGTAATTTCTTTGTGTTTACGGTAGATTTTGTTATTTTCTTTGTCTCGGGTTTTATCAATAAAATACCAAGGAATGGATCTTTTCTAACGGGCTGTACTGAAAAAGTGTCCCTTGCCTCTTGATTTGTCGGGTTGAAAACCGTTTTAAAATTTTTGATATGTTGGTTATTGGGCTCATCTGGATTTAAAGCTGAAATAACCTTGTAGCCAATAATAGCCCATACCACAATCACTATACTTAGCAAAACATATGTTTTGGTACGCTTTTTCATCTTTGGTCATTCTTCTTGTACGATCGAGAAGCTGTGGGTTGTATATTCAGTCTCATATGCACTGTTCAAAGCTTTTACCCGCCACTCAAAGCTACCCTCGCTATAGGTTTCCGAATATCTGGTGGAACTGGATGTGGTATCGGTAACAATTTCTAAAGCTTGTTCAAAAGCAGGTTTAGCAATCTGGAGCTGATAAGTATCCGCTTCTTCTACCTTTTCCCAACTAAAAGATATGGTAGTGCTTTTTGAAATCACATCATCTGCTGGCGCCAATAATTTAACCTTTTCTTCCGAAATATTATCTACTTCTATGATATCTTCACATCCTGTTAGCATTGTAGAGGCTGTTAAAATAATTATAAGAAACTGGGCTTTCATTTGAGGAGATTTAAAGTTTAAAATAATTTTCTTCCTTAATTACTTTTCTTGAGTTGGAATATGTTTTTTTAGGACAGGGATCCTCATTGGTAATATCCACGATTTGTAATTGGCGTCTCTTGTTTTCTTTCCAACAGAAAGAACTGGTTTCGTAAGCAAAAACCGCCCCATCGTTAAATTGTATTTGATCTATTGGTTCTCCTTCCTTATATAAGCTAATCACATAATGTTTATAACCAGATTGGATTAAAAAAACACTTTCTGCAATTTGAATCTGCTTCATATGTTCTTGACTTAAAGCCAAGGAAATCGATGTCACCATTTTAGCTTCAGGTTGTACTTTTAAATAGTTTAACAAATGTTCGTTGTTTTCATTATTTAACTGATCTAAAACAGTTACTTTATCAGAAATATGCAATTGAACAAACTTAGGTTTTTCGTTCAGAGAATCGGTGTAATTAATATTTAGACCACTAGGTTGCTTTTTTGAGGCCTCAGTAAATAGCTGATACGTCTTTTTTGAAAAAGGAAGGATAGAACTGCTCAGCTTTATCGGCTGTTCGTATGCTACAAAAGCAGTATTATTATAATCTCCTTCTAATACGTATTCTTTACCAGTACCAATACTTCCTAACAGTACAGAATCACTAGTAATCCTATAGGTATCTTGGTTGATGGAAACGGTTTTACAGGCTGAGAAAACAGAAAAAAAAATTAGTACAAATACAAAACGTGAAGTCATTCCATAACTTTCGGTAAAGTTAGTTAAATTTTAAGTAATCAAAAACTCTTAAGATTCAATATTTATTTTTTCAAGATTTGTAAGTAATTTTATAACTGTCATTTCAAAAAGTGGGAAGTTAATGCCACAAAAGTATATCTTTAAAGGTGCTTCTAAGTAAAGCGTTTTCTTTGAAAAACATATCATCTTTCTGCCTAGCCTCTTAATATGGGTTCTGAGAGTTAGATTCATTCTTTCGATTTTATTGGTAGCATATTGAAATCGTCTGTGAATTTCTTTTGGGATCATACTGGGGTAAATATTTTACTTTAGCCCCTTAATAGTTCGGAGTGATATTTTAAATTTCAATTAATACCTTTGAAATATGAAATATAAGAAGTGGAGTTTAAAAGAAAAGCTTGAAATTCTATCCTGTGCAGAAGAAATAGGAGTTGTTTCTGCCTGCCGTAAATACAGTCTTAGTACTGGTACATTTTACAATTGGAAACGCAAGTATGAGAATCACGGAGAAGCGGGTTTAAAAGTAACTTATGACGATAGAAGCAAGGAACTCAAACAAGCTGAAGAGGAGAATAGGGTTCTTCGTAAGCTTCTGTGTGACAAGGAAGTTGAATTGGAGATTCAACGTGAGCTTTTAAAAAAAAAGTTTGGGACATCAGATCCAAAAAAGATTTAGTAGATAGGATGTATAACAAGCATAAGATCAGTAAAACCAAGCTTATCAATATGGTAGGAATGGTTCCTAGCAGCTATTACAGAAAATCCACCCATGGTAAGAAGGGAAATAAGCCAAGTGAATTTACTTACCACCATAAAAAAGGTCTAGTTACCCAAGACACTGTTATTGAGTCTGTAAAGTCAATTTTGAGCCACCCATTTATAGATTGTGGATATCGATTAATGACCTCTTATTTAAAGCGAGATGGCTATATTATAAACCATAAAAAGCTTTATAGAATAATGAAAGAGGCAAACCTATTAAAACTAGAAGACCGGATAGATAGAAGTGGTTCTGGACGTAAGTTTGTTAAGTTTAGAAAGGTAAACACTCAAAGACCTTTTGAATGTCTAGAGATGGATATAAAGATGGTTTGGATTCCCCACGCAGGTAAAAATGCATACCTGCTATCTGTAATAGATGTTCACACCCGAAGAATATTAATATATCTCTTTGCCTTTTCAATTAAACAGGCCCAAGTAATAAACCTACTATCAGAATTATTTATGAAATATCAGCATCCCGATGATGTTGTCATAAGAAGCGATAATGGAAGTCAGTTTATCGCAAAGAACGTCCGAGAATATTTAGCCCTAATAGGCGTGGGCCAAGAGTTTACCCACATTGCAACACCAGGAGAAAATGCTCATATAGAAGCTTATCACGGAATTTTAAAGAAAGAAGTGTTCAACCGATTTGAATATAGGACCTTTGGAGAAATAGAGAAAATACTTAAGGATTACGTGCTGTTTTACAATAACGAAAGGCTACACGGACTATTGGGAAGAATAACACCGATGGAAAAATGGAACGCTAAAAAACATCTAATTTTAATGAGAAAATTAACCGCATAATTTAACTAACGAAATTTAAAAGAATACTCTTGTTTTATAGGGGTCAAAACACATTAATAATTTGATATTTCACTAATATTTCATATTTATATCGTTTTTCGCTACTTTTACAACTTCTAATACAGGTTTATATGAGTTTAGCTGATAATATTAAAAAATTAAGAGAAGATAAAGAGCTTCGCCAAAAAGAGGTTGCCAACAACGCTCTTGATATTGGTTATTCCAACTACAATAAAATTGAGAACGGTAATCGTGAGATTTCCGTAAAAGAATTACAGAGACTTGCAGAGTTTTATAATATTACGGTTGACCAAGTGATTAACCTCAATGATGGTTTGCCCAAAGAAGTTGTTATTGAAGATAAGCAAGCACAAGAACAGTTACGTTTGATTTCTGAACTCGATACTGATGATAGAGCTATTATCTTTAAGATGATTGATAAGATGCTGACTTCTAAAAAGTTTAAGGATTTCTTTTCTAAAAATGTTGCTTCGCTTTGAAGTGTAAAAAACTTCCATACTTGCTCTTGTTTTGTAAAACTACGGACCCAATTCACAGAGTGGATTTTTATTTAGAGAAGTTATGAGATATAAATAAAACCGAAAAAATAAACATTAAAATGAAAAAAATATATACTTATATCTTACTCATAGCTTTAGTCTCATTTGTTTCATGTAAAAATGAAACAAGTACCAGCTCAAAATCTCAATCATCAAATGAAATAGAAGCTGATAAAGTAAACGGACAATATCATGGAAAATATATAGAATTAAATCCTAAAGGGGCCAAAGTGAAAGAAGGTTATATGTTAAAAGGCAAGAAGGTAGGTGTATGGAAGTATTATCAAAACAATGATTTAGTTAAAGCTGAAAAATATGTTAATGATAGTTTACAGCTTGTTTTAGACGAGAATGATTATAAGTATGAAGAGAAATACTTAAAAGAAATAAATTCATATTTAGCTATTCCTAAAAACTGGAAAACTAACCTCGATTTAAGTAATCAAAATATTTTGTTGACCTCTGTAAAAGATTGTGAAAACCAAAGCTCTTATTGTCCTAATATTGTAGTTAGTTATGAAGAGTTAGGAAATACCCAATTCGAGGATTATGTTATTAAAAACGTAGAAGCTTTAACAGATGCTATTGAAAATTTCAAAGAAATAGAATTTAAAGAAAGTAAAATAAGTAGAATACCTTCTTTTGAATTAAAATATCTTTCAACGACTAATGAAGTCGATATCGCAGGAGTATTAATATGGTTAGAAATTAATAACAAAGTCATAACTTTTAATGGCAATTCACCTAAAAATGAAATTTCTAATTATAGATTATTATTCCAAGAGTTGGGGTACTCAATTACTCTCAAGCAATAAATTTATTTAATCTGACTTCCTCTTTTTTAGCTTTTTAATATAAAAATAAGAGATGAAAAATAAGAGACTAAAAAATAGTATCTCTGCTGAATACTGGAGAACTTCTATTAAAATGAATTCTCCATCTAAAAGATACCCTATTAAATTAATTATAGAAAATAAAGCAACTATTGTAAATACTGAAGCTAAAACGTACAAGAATTTAATCATTACTATCCTTAATTAATATTTCGTCATATGACCACGCCGCATTTGGGCTTTTACTCATAATTAAAACAATATCAGCTCTAGATTTTGCCCCTTGCACTTCTACTTCTATTTGGGCAAAAATGCTGCCGTCCTCGCTCCTAATACTACCAGAAGGAAAGTTCCCGAAATCTTTTATCTCACCAACCTTTTCTAATATTTCAGGATTTGACTTCAAGTACTCCTTCGCAACTAAAAACTCTCTGGAGTTAGATATTCTTATGGTGTTTCCCACTGTTACTATTATCACAAATAAAAAAACACCTAATACAGTATAGATTAAAATCTTTCCTCCTCTACCAATTTTCATTATTCTTTCTTTTTAAACCCTAAATTCACACTGAAGTTATAATTTAGAATTGCTCCACCTTTTACACCAAAACTAACTGTCGAAGAATTATTAGTAGCATTTAACTTAGCTGAAGCTTTAGGGGTTCTTGTTGTTCCATTACTTACCGTAGTGTTCCCGTGAGTACTCTCTCTACTTAATCCACCACTCTCGCCAGTACTACTCCCCATTGTTAAAGAAGTTTTACTGAAAAATTCAGTACTTGAAGTTTTATTAGTAGCAGAATAATCGGGAGCATAAGCAGAAAAACTACTTTTTGCATCGACGGCAGTGAATTTTGTATCTTTTGTTGTTAAACTGAATTCTGCTTTTTGACTAATTTCCAATTCCCCATCTTTTCCAACAAAATCAATTTCACTATTATTCAAATCTGTCATATCTCCTTCAAAGGACATCAATTCGACATTTAGTAATTCCACATCAGCAGCCATATCCAAATTTTCTGAATCTACCTCTAAACCTGCCCCTATTTTTAAATCTACACCCCCTTTAACATCAAAAACTAAATCATTATTTTCAAGGAAATTATTAACTTTATCTTTGGCACCATTAAATAATGCTGAAATAATTCCAGAACAATCAATACCTGGAGGGCAATTACCATCCGGATCTATAAAGTAAATTGGATTATTGAGAGCATAATTGTAAGGTGAGTTATGTATTTGACCTGTAGCATCTGCTAACGGGTCAATAGTTGTCCATCTTCCTAAATCAGACATATAATTTCTCGCACCAAAATCATAAGTATTTAACCCAAGTTCTTCTTCGTGTTCTTTACCTTGATATTTCCACTTGTGTTCAGTACCATTCACAACATTATTGTACCCTTTATGTTCAAGTCCAAATGGGTAGTAGTTTTTCTCTGAAAGGATTTCCGTATTTGGGTCGATGGCCCCGTTCAAATCAAGGTCCGAGTAGGACAGTCTAACGTTCCCCAAGTGGTCTTTATATTGATATACATAGTCAAACCCCTGTGTATAATTACTAGGATCCTTTGGTTCCACATAACCCTCTGGGTGGCTGAAGAACTTTAAATTCATAGCCTGTAACTGGTTCTCTTGTTTGTAAATATAGTTCCCTGCATACTGGGTAATAGTATTGGTGGGATCCCCATTAATTTCGTTATCGTAATCAGTTACTCGCTTTTCTAATTTTACCCCCGTAGCATCGTAAATATAGTCAATATAATTTATATTATTATTAATTCTACTTTCTATTTCTATTCGATTAGGAAGATGTAAGTGATTATAGTCTATCGATACTATTTGTTTATTGGCATCTGTAATCATATTACCATTTAGGTCGTAGCTATAATCGTCTGTACCACTGGCACCGTCTATAAACCCTTGGTCATTAACTTGACCAAGCTGTGCATCCTCTACTTTTTCTAATTGGTTACTATAAGGTTTGTAATGATAGGTTAAATCGTCTATAATGTCAGTATGATTATACCCCTGCACCATAATTGAAGATTGACCAGTACGTTTTAAGTTTAAAATATTTCCATTACGGTCATAAGTCACGGAAGACAAATCATAACTTGAATAAAATTCGCCTGGCTTTAGGTTAATTGGCGGGTTACTTGCCTTGACAATACGGTTTAAAGCATCATATTTATAATAATAACCTCTTAACTTATTATCATTGGCAGTCTTCCAACTTGTCTCAGTGATGTTACCGTTATATAGAGCTTTTGTGCTAGAGAAAACTGAAGGTTGATCGTAGCCAATTTCAAAGGCGAATAAATCGGCCATATCACTAGCTTGTCCTAAACTAAGATCATTTGGATTATTGATTTTACGTAACCATCCACGAATGTTATAAGAATAATTTACTTTTTGCAATGGCTCCTTCAAAGTACCGTAATAATTTACTTTCCCGCCTATTTCTTTAACATTCAGTTGACCTAGCTCGTCATACATATTTTTAAAGATTATAGGATTAAAACCGGCACCTCCATTTATTACCTGTTTAAGTCGAGTTGCCCTACCTATATGATCATAAGAATAAATATTATTAATGGTAAGGGCTTTACCGTTTTTACTGTGTTCGGTCTCTACCTTTGTAGTATTGCCTAGAAAGTCATAAGTGTTTACCACATAATCTTCACTTTGAAGCGTTTCATTTATGGCGGCAATATAAAGGGCTCGTCCTTTGTCATCATACTTAGTCACACTCGTAGACCACTGGTGTGTACCTAGTGTTTTAATTCGGCTTACCGTAGGTAGCGAATGCGTTTTATCAGTGAGTTCTAAAGTTGGCACTGTAATCTGGCTGGGGAAGATATTATTATATCCTACGGGATAAACATCATAATAGTTGATAGTAAACAGCTCATCCCCCCCATTCTGGTAGTCATAAGTAGGAAAAACCCTGTTTGTATAGTAAATATCTTCTTGAGTCCAGGTACCTAAATTTTCTGTATAGTATTCATTTAAATGGGACGTATTTTCAACTTGTTCTCTCACCCAATCCTGGGCATCGCCAAAATTGGGTGATATTATTGTTTGCTCCGGAATTACGTATTTCCCTGTATATACTACTCTATTATGCACATCATATTTAGTAAACAACCATTGATGATCTAATCGTTGTCTAGCGTCTTGAGACATTATAGGGCGATCGAGTCTATCGTAGACTATATATTCCCAACCTTTACCTGGAATATTCTTGCGTATTAACCGGTTTCTATCATCATAATTATAAATATAACACAAGCCTTCTATTGCCTCAGAGCGTATTGAGTTATTTACAACATAAGCGGCATTAAGAATGGTATTAACTGGCCCAGTTATTTTACCTTCACCCTGAATCACAAGATTATTTTCTAAAACAGAAAATGTATATTCATAGCCTGCCCCGCGTATACTCCCTAGCTCCATATTGGGCAATCTCCGTTCGATATCTAAAGGGATAGGACGTTCTGTTTCTAGTTCTACCAAAGATCCCGTAGTATGATTTAGCGTAATAGTTAGTTCATTATTCGTCGTTAGGTGAAATTGAAAGCCTCCTATCCCGTTATAAGGGTTAGCTATGTTGGCTGTTAATATTTGATGATCTTCATAAGATCTCAATTGCTCTTTATATGTAGTTCTATCCATTTCATCAACCTTAACATAATCTATCCAAGAATAGTTTTTAGTATATTCCAATTTATTCTCACCTAAAAAGGTTTTGTTAATTGTATGCAACTCACCATCTCCTTCTATATACAAATGATTATCTATAATTAAAAAAACATAATGAAAGTTTGCTCCTTCAATTCTACCCATCTCCATATCAGGGAATGACCCCAGCTCATTCAAGCTTGCAATCTGACCATTCCTTAAAACTAGCGGGGTGTTCGTTGATAAAGTGACATTCACAGAGAGTGTGCCATTATTAGAAGTTATACTAAACCCGCCTTGGCCCCCATATTCATTTTCAATATCTGCATTTAAAATGTCTGCGTCTTCATATTCCAACAAACGCCTATTGTATTCCTCGGCAAAATCACTATCTACAGCGGCTAAAGAAGTCCACGGGCGATGGATTGCTTCTATTCCCGTAGGAATTAAATCTGATTTAATAATAGAAGCTGAAGCTTTAGGCGGTATCACATAGGACAAATTTCCGTATTTATCATATACATAATAAGTATCGTGTTGCAGTCCTTTATTATATGTCCTTTTTAATACAATATTACCTTGAACATCCTTAAATTCTGCTGTTGTATGGTCATTCTCATATTTCTGGTTAGGATACCAGTTCTCATCTTTTGTAATAGTTTTATATAACTCACCACGGTGATAGTGACCTGAATATTTTAATTCGTGCTTATCAGTTTCGAACTGATTGGGAAAGATTGTTTTAAAATGAAGTACTTCGCTTGCTTTATTTGATTGGTATTTAAATTTGACGGTATGCCCACTACTACTATCACTAATCTGCCAAGTTTTTCCAGGAGCCCCCTGCTCCAATACACGCCCTAAAGGAGAATCTTCAAGAATTTTTTCTGTATATGGATTAGGATTTGCAGTGTCTATTTCAGTAGAATAGCGGGTCTTATAAAAGGTCTCTATTTCTCTTAAAATGTTTGGGCGATAATCTAAGCTTGAATTATTAAAAGTTTGTTCCGCATCGGCAAAGGGTAGGTATTCTTTGACTTGACGCCCGTAACCATCATAACTCATATATTTAATAATATCTTGACCGTTACCTCCTGCCTGAGCCGAAATCTGCTGAATTGGTCTTCCAAGTCCGTCATAATATGTAATATCTTCTATTTTATCGATCGAGGGCACCTGGTTATTTTCAATTTCAAGAATTGTAACTCCTTCTTTTTTATAGGTGGTTGTTTGAACGTAATTTTCTGTATCGGTTTGCCCAATCACTAAACCAGTGATTAAAAACAAAGTAAAACTAGTTAGGATATTTTTCATAATTACTCTCTGTTATAGTTTATTTCGATACTGTACGGTAGTTATAATCAAAAGATTTCAAAACATTACCATTAGTGTCCTGAATATATTTAAGACGATTTTGTGAATCGTATTTATAATAAATGGTGTAACCCCGGTAATCCGTCTGTCTAATTACCCCTACTAACGGTTCATAATCAAACGTAGTAATCATTGCATCTTTAAAAACTAATGCATTGCGAAGATCACTCTCTTGTGTCCCACTAAGTCCATTATTTCCCAAATCAAAGTCATTACCTAAGACAGATTCAATCTCGGCATAGGTTGCATTCTCTACCTTAGCTACTGGATATGAATTATTATAACCCCAGATATAACAAATAGAGACTCCATTTGGTTTATGGATCTGTAACGGATTACCAAATTGATCATAACAATCATAAGATAGTCGCTCCTCTAGCCCTGCTTCAATTAAAGCTGATGTAATTTCGTCACTAGCCAGATTGTATTTACCAAGCTCAACTGACTTAAGAAATAAACCAGCAGCACCCGTACTCGAACTATCTTGCTGACCTTCAGCAGTAATCACTTGTCCTAAGCCACAAATAGGATAACCAAACCTATTCTTTCTTACCGATAACAAAGTATCATTTTTATAAGTTCTCACCGATAAGACTTCATTCAACCTGTGCTGATTGAATAAATCTACCGAATAATACTCTGGGTCTTGTCTACTTGGATAATCATACACCTCCCGTATTTCGATTGATTTTCCTTCTTTGGTAACGAAATTTTTCTTTTCCTTCATTTGATAATTAAAAGGGTGATAGGTAAAGGACGTAGTAGTAGTAACCGTATCCTGCAGACCACTATTGATTTCATTATAGAAAAAATTACGTGTCTTCTTAGTTACTAAATCAGCTCTTCCGTATTTATATTTAATCGGCATAAAATCAATTATTCGTAAAAATAGTGGATAACCACAGGTATTTTGAGGATGTCCAGACTCTAAACCTCTTAAGTATTCATTGTAATAAGATCCAAATCCAATAGTTTTACTAAAAAATTCACAGCCGCCGTTTACATAATAAGACTTTATACCATAAATTTTTTCGTTGAAAGTGTAATTATATTCATAATTCTCTTCAACCTGTATTCTGTTAGCACGATCCTTTGTAACTTGTTTCAACAAATTTGCGGTTTTAAAGTGAGGATAAGGTTCATTGACAAAAGGATAATTTATGTTAATATAATAAGGAACATCTATCGGTGAACTATAGGTATACTCAACAACACCATTTTTATATTTATGCAAAACTATATCAAATGAATTAAAAACCTCTTGTTCCGTAACTACTTTACTAACCTCGACATTTTTATAACCCACATAACTACCTTGGGTTTGAAGTCCGCCTATAAGGTTATAATCACCGAGCACTAAAAATTCATGAGAACGCCTATCCTTTAAAAATTTACTAGGAATCTCAAAAAGATAATTATTTTTAATAGGATAACTGTTTCTAGGTATTGAAACTACCCCACCACTAGACATAGACCCGTCTTCAAAACTCCTATAGTTAAAATTAACCTCTACTTTGGGCTTGTAATTTAAACTATACGATTCACGATCATTAAAAAAATTTGGAGAGACGCCAGCATTTGCGAAATAACCTATACTCTTAATTCTATTACCTCCGCCAACGTTGTACTTGTATTGGTTAGTGTTAGCTGTAAATTTATATTCCAAATTATACTCTACCCCGTTTGTGGCTATAGTTTGCTCAGGATCTTGATAAAACTTGATCGCATAAAAGCCTTTTTTCAAAAAAAAGATATTGTGCTGCGATACCCCGGACGGAAAATTCTGTGAATTACTTAAATTCATTTTTTTCAAAAAGCGCCCACCTGGAAGCACCCCTGAATAAATATCGTCTAACAAGAAATTTTCATTGATTGATGACAATTGAAATGGACCGGGCAAATAATTATCAATATTTGCTTGACTTTCATCAATCTTAACAGGCCTAATATCAAAACTCCAAAAGGCCTTATCTATTAAACTATTTGGATTAAAACTAAGTGCTTCTAAATCAAAAACCACATCTTGATCGTTAGAAATATAAAAAATTTCCACATTAGTATTCGATTCATCTTGAAAACCTTTATAGTTTAAACTCTTAACCATCTCTTGTTCGTTTTCGCGATTCAAAAAATCATCTAGCATGGTGCTAGCTACAAATGCATAATCATTACTTTCGAAATCAAAAATATAGGCTCCCCCTGTCGGAATAACCATTTTATTAAGCAAACCAACCGTTGAGTATTTTTCGTCAGGCAAAAAGTTATGCGCCGTTCCAGAAGCATTGGGTCCATTATAAAAGCCCCACAAGTCTTTTTCTTTTGAGTCAAAAGCAGGCAACTGATCTATTTTATTATAATTCAATTCATATTTTTTTGACAACTCCTGATTTTTATCAAAAAATCTTACCTTTTCCAAAATGAGCCTCTGCGCTTGAGATCGGTAAGAATGTCCCAGTTCTATTTCTTGTATAGTTTCATTTTCATAATTCTTTATATTAATTTGAGATAATCTCACAGCAACATTAGGATTTTCCATATCCATCCTACCCGTTTCTGTAGTAAAATACACTTTACACTTGCCTTTTACATCAATTTTGGAAAGTTTTTGCGATGTAACCTTTGTATAAAGGGTATTAGAAACATTATAAGGCATCAATCCGGTATAAACAGCAAAGCTATCAATAGGTGTACAATAAGGATGGTCTTCCGAAATATATTGAATGAAATTATTTTTTTTATATTCTTCTAGTATGGTATTATAATCGAAATCAATTAAAACATTGCCTTGCGGATCCTTTACCTCACTCACCCAGAATGCACTTGAATAAGTATCGTATGAATTAGACATATTAGGAGGCTCGTGAACAAAATTTATAGTTTGAGTTTCGGTAATAACCTCAGTTTTTTCCTTTTGATCGAAAGTGTAAACAAAACCATTATCATCTGTTACCACGAAGCCTTTTATATACGGAGCGCCCCCAATAAGTTCTGATATAACACTTATCTTTATTCTATTGTCATTACTGAGATATTCAATTTGATAGTCATAGTTATGCACTCCACCGGGCTTTTTTATATAAAATTTAGCACTCAAACTGCCATAATTAAGGCTATATAGATCATAGCTTGTGTCGTATTTATTTAAATAAGTAACATCATACAAATACTTATTTCTTTGTTTAATTCTATCATCTGTAAAATTCAAAATATTATAAATAAATTGGTCGTATGAGTCAAAAAATTCTTCCTCAAACGGATTCTCAACGCCATACATACCTTTACTGTTTACATAATTCTCATCGTCATCCCCTGAAACAGATTTATATATAGCGCCGCCAGCCATTAGGGACCAACCAAAACCCTCCCAACCAGGCACCTGCTCAACCTTAACATTAGAAGGATGATACCTTAATGCCAACGTAAATTTACGCTGACTCCCTAAAGTTTCTGTTTCAAAAAGCGGTATTTTAATATCTGGTATCCCCGTATAATTATTCACTGGAACTTCTTGAAAAGTCGCAAAGGATTGCACTGTAGGCGAAGGCCCCAATACTTTATCAAACTCCATACCCCCTCCTTGCCCTTGTGCAAAACTCGTTTCAAACAAAACTAGAACAATCAAGGCTACTAAGTAATTTTTCATTTTTTTCAAAATTTAACTGCAAATAAATAAAATATTCATAATATCTACAAAACTTACTAAAAATAATACAGATGAAAATATTTTTTTATCTATTTACAAATTGAAAAACATACAACTAAAAAAAATTAGTTTGTAGTGCTCTAAGGGCATTTTTAAGCAAACAGAAGATTTAGAATATCCCAAATAATCCCAGAGAAACGCAACTGCTAATCGTCTCTATCATATTAACTAACTATTTCGCCTAAATAGGTGCTAATAGAGGCTTCGCTAAGAGTTGGATTAAAAAAACCTACCCAGGCGTGTAAGGGTTCTCCACTTGGCCACACCTTTGGAGTACAAAAGCGGATGCTAGCTGCCGTGCGGTAGCCCAGCAACGGACTCCAATGAAATTGTGGTTGTGCAGGACGGTAAAGCACCAAAAACACCTGATCGTCTGCGTGGGTCATGGCTTGATTCAATTGGGGGTCAAATTTTAAACCATACTCCCCTGCTCCCAAATTTTCTAACTGCTTTAGCATTAATGGCCGCAAATCTCCTCTACTCAGCATTACTTGAGAATAAATTAAAGATAAGCCCTTACCCGTACTTTGCATCGCATTTTTAAGCAGGTGTGATTTTAGCTGATTGTGCCGTGTTCTTGTGCTAGCCGTGGGTAAATAAACGTGCTGGATGATATGCCCTACACCTTTAATAAAATCCATACACAAACGCATGCGATTCCGTTGCCGACGCTGGGCTAAACTGGGCTTATGTTGGGTAGCGCTAGGCATAGCACTTACGTAGTCGCCAAACTCACTTTGCTTAAAAACCAAACCACCCACCTTACCCGATAAGCGTCCCAATGTATTTTCGGTAATTCTTGCCATTTTCTTTTGTTTTTGATCTCGATATAAAGTTAGCCTCACTAATAGCTAAAACAGTAGATTTTTCAACTACAAAAAGTAGTTCAAAAGTGTACCTAGTTCGTAACTCCTTCGATACTTCTTCGTTGCTTCCTCGTAATATAAGGATTTATCGAAGTTTTATCGAAGGAGTTACGAGGAAGCTCCGAGGTAGCTATGCCGTATCTCTTAGGTAAAACGCGGCTTGGCATAGGCTTTTAAGGCTTTAAATGGCCAGCAGTGTATTTTTCAACTACCTATAGTAATTCAAAACACTACCCCACTTCTAGGTTTAGGCTGTAAATTAGTTGTTCACTTAAAAATCGAGCATTATGCGCCCTTATCGTATATCTATTTTAAACGGTCTGAATCACTTAATCTTGGGAGGGATTTTGATTTATGCTGGAATAGTAAAGCTCCGGGGCATAGATGTATTTGTACGTAGTTTGGCAGATGCAGAGTTTTTAGGCTTTACTACCGGCCTAAGCCTATTGAGTTGGTCATTGGCTTTTTTAGAGCTCTTACTGGGTATAGCTTTATGTTTCTATAGCTCTTTTTGGCTCTATGCATTGGCGCTTTTACTCATGCTCTTTTACACCTCTTTACTTTGGCATTTGGTGTATGTACAAGAAAGCATAGCCTGCACTTGTAAGAGTCTGTTTCCGTTTTTGAGTTGGGAAGTGCATTTTTATGCTAGCTTGGTTTATATAGTTCTCGTAATCTTTAATATATATAACTTTTTTTTACTGCGCAGTAAACAGGGTGTAGATCGAAAACCTGGCAAAACAGAGTAGACATTAATATTCACTTAAATTCTTTTAATATGAAAAAGCAATTTTTAATTCCGATGTTGGCTGTAGTGTTTTCTACAGCGATGGCCTTTACAACGGCCGATACAGAAGCAAATCCAAGCGAAGATTTTATCTTCAAAAATGGAAGTTGGCATGCCATCCCTGAGATGAGTTGTGTTAATCAAGACCAAAGCTGTTTGGTACGTGTACTGCCCGATGGCACAAACTATCCAATTTATGATTCACAAAGTTTCTCTGACCCCAAAATTGGTAGTGGGAAAGTGGTAGGAGAAGTTACTTTAGATTAATCTTTAAAAATAGAAACCGGGCGATAGTCCGGTTTCTTATTTTTTTTCAATTTGTTAGTATGTTTTTTAAAGTTTGAGCTATTCCTACTCATAAGTTGCAAATTCGTACAGGCATTCGTCCCTTATATATCGTTTTGCTAGGTTTTTAAGTAATTTTGGAGTAATAGCGTTTACAGTTAATTTTATGCTTTCTAAGTTAACCCAAGGGCTATGCCCTTTATAATAAGCTAAGAGTCGATTTTGGGTTGACAGGGAGCCTGAAGCCAAACTTATGACATAGGATTGGGCAGCTTTAAACTCCTCTTTATCTATATTTCCCAATTTTATATTCTCTATTATTTTTTTTGCTTCTTTTCGTATCAATGGCAGTTCTTTGGCCTTACAGCCCATATGAAATGAAAAATCATAGGCATGGGATTTAGATGGCGGGTTAAAACTAGCATTCACCCCATAGATAGAAAAATTCTCCTCGTAGCGCAAGTTCATGAGACGTTCCCCTAATATTCGGCTAAGCATCTGTAAGCCTAAATACTCTTGGCTATTTGGTGGAATATCGGTCAATATATAACGTATTAAATATTGAGTCTTCTCTGAATTAATTATCGTGTCGCCTATATTATTGAGTACAGGGTGCTTTTGTGCTTTGTTTTTTTGCTTTAGCCTAGGTTGGCATTTAAATTTAGAATTACTCTGCGGTAGGTTACCTATATATTTTTGAGCTAGGGAAAGTAACGCAGACTCTTCTATATTTCCCCTCACCACAAAAGTAAAATCATGGGTCTGCCCGAAGAGCTGCTGATAGCTTCGGTAGGCGGTGTCTAAATCTGTCTTTTTAACACCGGTCCATAATTGTTCTCCTACATTCGCATAAGTATTTCGACCCATAAGTTCATCTACCCGATTTTTAAAGTTTAAAAAAGAGACGTCATAGGGAGATTGAAAATATACTATCTTTTTCTGCCGTTTCCAATAATGAAATGCCTTGGTGTCATAACGGGGTTGAGTCATATAAAGATACATCATTTGAAACCATTTTTCTAAAGTTTCTATCGAAGCTTTACCTGCAATACCTGATTCCTCCGCTTCGATATAGGGTGCGATGGTAAAGGGTTGGGGCTGCTGTTCCATAAATTGTTCGAGATCAAATTTATCCCAAGCACTCATGCCCGATTGAAGTACTATATTTGCCGCATTTTGTGCGGCATAGTTAACGGGGTATGGAAAACAATGACTACCCCACGGATTAAAACCCATAATTTCTACTTTACCGTTTTTATAACGGGCAGTGGTATCTTTATGGAAAATCAATTGTGCGCCATTCTTTAAGGAAAATCGTTTACCACCACTTTTGGTCGTTCCTTTCGCTTTGATTTTTTGAGACGTCAAAGAGGCGATCATCTCGCTGCTCAACAAAGACTGGTTCCATTTTTCTGGCAGGTAAGGTTTGACAGGCTTTTGAAGCGTTTTATCAATTAGATTTCTTACCTGCACTTCCGTATAATTGGCCGCTTCACTTCCTTTTGTGGCAATCACGGCTATGTCTTCTGGTACCAATTGGATTAATTTTTTAAGTTCTTGATTGAATTGGGTGACACTCATCTCATTCCACCATTGTTTTAATAAAGTTTTTTTCTGGGCAGGTAAGGCTTCTCCTGTTACATAATGCCGGTAAATTTCTTGCGACCAATAGTTCGTACTAGTGGTGTCTTGGGAATCAAGAATAAGATTTTGATTTTTTACCACTTCTGACCATTCCTCTGGATGCACTCCGAATTCTTTCAATTGATGTAAATAACTTATAAAGGTCTCTAAAGCTTTTTCCCCGTATCCTACTTCAAAATCAATCAAAACATTATGCGCTTTAAAACTCATAACGACTTGTGACCGGTAGGTGTGCTTATTTAAAAAATTAAAATGAATGTCATAAGACTGCTGTAATTTATTCAAGCGGTTTTGCAAAAGTTGTGTCGTGGATTGCCAAAGGAAAAGTTGTTTTAGTCCTTCAAGACGATGTATTTTTTCTTGGGTAGATGAATCTCTAAAACCTAAATATAATCGATTTCGGTTGTTTTTGACTTGTGTAATCTCTTTTTCTCCTTGAGTGATGTTAACCCAAGAGGTGGGTTGCCCCGTCAACTCACATTCAGGGAGTGGTTTTGGGTTTTTAGGCATGGGGATACCTCCAAACATTCGTTCGATTTTTGCCTTGAGCTCTTCAGAATTTTCTATATTTCCCACCACACCTATTGCCATCAAATCAGGACGGTACCAAGTGGCATAAAACTCCCGTAATTCTGTTGCAGGAAAATGGGCATTGTAGTCGAAGAAATTTTCTGAAGAGGAAAAACAGGGATTAACGTGTTGCAGCATCTTTGATTTGGCCCGATGCGCAGCCAAATTTTGCACCCGTGTATTAAATTCTTGTAGCAATACCCCCCGTTCATTCTCAATATCTTCATCGGTAAGTTTTAAGCCATGTGCAATATCTTTAAACCATAATAAAGCCGTGTGGATTCCTTCGGGATTGCTCGATGCGACGGGGAATTGGTAATTAGTGCTGTAATACCCGCTGGCTGCGTTAACATCCCTTAAATTTCGGATGCCTGCTTTGGTTAAACGTAAACTATCTACTTTTAATCCTTCAGGAAAATGGGTGCTGGATTTAAAGGCCATATGCTCTAAAAAATGAGCGAGATCAGGTTGGTTTACTCCTTGTTGCATTATTCCTGCTTTTACCCATAAACTCATTTTAACATCAGATGTACTTTCTTTTAAAGGCTTAATGTAATAGGTTAAGCCATTAGAGAGTTGCCCGTGTATAATGCTTGGATCTAAAGATAAGTCTTTTATAGTTGCTGGAGCTTGACCATAACTAGCAAAATATAAAACTGCTAGAAGTATGAAGCAAAAGCTTTTTAGGTGGTTATGTTTTATTTTCATTAGTAACCAGGGTTTTGGGTTAAGTTGGGGTTTTTTATACGTTCTTCCTCTGGTATGGGGTACAGTTCATCTGTAGGTTCCCAAAACGGACTATCGCCAAAAGTTGCGGCTGCTCTCTGGGTACGTCGCAAGTCTAACCAACGATGCCCCCATTCGGCAAAGAGTTCTCTGTGGCGCTCTTCTAATAGCAGTATTAAAAAATCTTCCTTAGTAATACTAGGCTGTGTTTGTGCTATTAGAGAAACCCCTGCTCTTGCTCTAATGTGATCTAAATCGGCTATCGCAGCTGGCATATTGCCTAGTTGTGCTTGTGCCTCTGCTCGTATAAAATACTGCTCTGCTAAACGAAGTACCATAGAATATTCTGTAATAGCACTACCTGTATTACCTGCTTTGTATTTAAAAGGACGATAGGTTGAATTTTCTGGCTGCTCTATCCAGTACTCTTTACGCAAATCTCCTGTTTCAAAATTATTTTCAAAACCAGTTGTTAATCGTAATCGAGGAAATGTAGACGAAAAAATTGTCCATTCGTGGGTATTGGTAGTGCTATTACCTCCTCCTAATGGTGAAATTTGCCAAATGGCTTCCTGGCTATTGGCCAAAAACACGTCGTTTAAGCTTGCTTCTAAATTGTAAAGCGCAGTATGTGCGATTACTTCGCTACTGTATTGCAAGGCAAGCTCCCAGTTTTCTTCATAGAGGGCTATACGTGCCAATAAGGCTTTTACTACATATCGATTTACATAGGTACGCTCTTGGTGAGAGTAAGCATCGGAAAGAAGACTCTCTGCTATTTTTAAATCGGCTAGAATTTGAGTGAGTATTTCTTCTGGTGTATTAGAGGTGGCCGAAGCATTTATACGGTAATCACTTGTAACAATTAAAGGTGCTTTCCCATATAGCTGTCTTAAGTAAAAGTAGGTAAACCCTCTAACAAACAAGGCTTCTCCCCTTAATTGGTTAGTTAATTCTTCGGGCAGGCTGTCTGCTGCTTCGAGTCCTTCCAAAAATGAATTGACCATATAAACGGTTTGGTAGGCGCTAGACCATAATTTTAAATTATTAGGATTTTGAGGTAATACTTCGTGCTGCATAAACTCTGTATAAACAGTGTTGGTAGCATCTAGAGGAGCTAAGGTGCCCGCGCTGAGACCCGCTAAGGCAGTAACACTACTGCTGTGACCATTGCTAAAATCTACACTTCTAAAAAGCTGATAATAGATGCCCAACATAGCACTACGCGCGGTTTCCTGATTTTCGAATACCATAGTAACAGGTAATTGGTGGTTGGGAGTATCTACTTCGACGAAATCTTCACATGAAGTTAAAAAGCAGAGAATAAGTAAAACACTTATTTTGTTATATAGTTTCATAATTTAATGTTTAAAGGTTAATTTCTATGCCGGTCGTAAGTGTACGCAAGACACCAAATGTAGAACCTGTTCCAATAGCAGGATCCATACCACGATAACGGGTAAGAGTAAAAAGGTTTTGACCTTGTACAAATAACTTAAAGCTCCTTATTCCAATTTTTTGAAGAGGCTTATTAGAAATTGAGTAGCCTAACGCTAAGGATTTAAGACGTATAAATGAAGCATCGGTATAAGGGAAAGAGGTTTGCATTAAATTACTATAGCCTCTTATCGCATCGAGTTGCGTAGATATGGTTTGAAACTTATCACCCTCTAAACCAATATAATCTTCTTGCCGAAGGGCACCAACACGGCCTGCATCAATTAATGCAAACTCCCCTTCTTTTTTTGCAAATTGAAATAAAAATTGAAGGTTGAAATTTTTGAATTGTAAGCTGTTTTGCCATCCTCCAAATAACTCGGAGTTTCTATCTTTTGTGATTACTCTATCTTCGTAATCTAGCCTTCCATCTTCATTAACATCGGCAATTTGATAAAAACCTGTGTTTGGATCAATGCCCTCATAACGATATAACAATTCTATATTTAATGGTTTCCCAATCCGGTAACTATTGGCATAAGGAGACTGTTCTAAATTGGGATAGCTTACCAACTCATTTTTAGGCAGGGTAAAATTTAAAGAGCTATGCCATTTCCAGTCACTTGTGTTGATAATTTTAGCGTGTGCTTCTATTTCCCAACCTCTATTTTCAACCGTAGCAGGTAAGTTGGCCTGTACAGAAGTAAACCCTGTAATACTAGGCAAACTATAGCCCACCAATTGGTTAGAGGAACGATTTTTATAATAACTGACATTGAGTTGTAAACGATCTTTTAAAAAACCTAACTGAAGCGCTGTTTCTAATTTTTTATTGACCTCCCAGGAATAAGACGGATTGGCTAAACGGGTAGGATAAAGGCCTCCAGGCCCCTGAGTGGCTTCATAGGCGTCTAAATAACCATAATCCCCAATCTGATCGTTTCCGGTACTTCCATAACTACCTCGTAGTTTACCGAAAGATAGCCAAGGTACTTGTTTTGAAACCCAGTTTTCTTCTGTGAAAATCCAAGCTGCTCCTATGGCACCAAAATTAGCAAAACGTTTATCGGGGCCAAAACGAGACGAACCGTCTCTTCTACCGGTGAGGTTTATAAAAATTTTTTTATCCCAATCTATACCCAATCGACTAAAGAATGCCAAGTAACGGTACTTGGTTTCTCGATGAAGCCCCCTAGTTAAATTTGTGGCTGCGGATAGATTCCCGATCATCGAGCGAGTAGCATAGCCAGTGCCAGTAACTCCATCTTGACGGTTTATTTGCTCTTGTAGTGTAGCCCCCAGTAATGCTTTAATTCCAAATTTATTTTTATTCTTTTGATAAGAAAGTTGAGGTTCGATAACCCAGGAGGCACTTTCACCTTGTAAATGAGCAGATTCATGGTCTATAAATTCCCTGTATAAAGGATTATAGGACTCTTTTGGGCGTTTAGTTAATTCACTAGTATTAACACGAGTATAACCAAAATTACCGGAAAAATTTAATCCTTTCAGCAACCTATAACTTAGGTTTAGGTTAGCAAGTGAATTATTTATTTTAATATCACTGGTATTTAAATAACCTTGAAATGGATTTTCCTTACCTACTTTACTCCATTCTTCCCAATGTAAACTACCGTCTAGATTAAAAATTTTTGGGGAGTTAGGTGCTAAGTCGAACACTTGACGATTTATAGCACTTATACCAATTGTTTGATTATTATCTACGCCATAACTAAACGCCATATCTAATGAAAGTTTATCATCTTTACTTAAATGATTGAATTGAGCACTACCTGTGGCTTTTTGGTAGTTGGCACCGCCAGGATAAATACTCCCTTGGTTTAAATAAGAGCCATTAACACGGTAGCGACTAGTTGTCCCTCCTCCTGAGATTGATAGGTTGGCTTGGGTAAAATCTGCTTGGTTACCAAAAAACCTTTCTTGCCAGTCGGTTTCTCTGTTTTGATCCCATACCAACAAATCATAAGCATTATTTTCGGTAGGTACTATACCATCGTTTTCAAATGCTTTTTGGCGTATTTTCAAATATTCTGCGGTATTAAGCAATTCAATTCGGTTAGGGACTTCAGAAAATCCAGAGCTTACTCGTGCTTGTACCATCGTTTCACCTGGCGTTCCTTTTTTGGTGGTTATTAAAATAACCCCATTTGCACCTCTTGAACCGTATATGGCCGTAGCATCAGCACCTTTTAACACTTCTATACTTTCTATATCGGCTGGGTTCATTGTATTCAAGGGGTCAATACCCGTAAACTTTAAGGTACTATTAGTTTCTAAAGGTGTCGAGTTAAATGGCATCCCATCAATAATATAAAGAGGAAAATTACCATTTTGTCGCAAACTATTTTGCCCACGAATTTGTACTTTAGATGCAGCACCAGGAAGATCACTTCTTGGGCTTACTTCTACCCCTGCCATTCGACCTTGTAAGGCTTGCAACGGACTAACTACAGGCTGCAGTTCAATTTCTTTTGCAGTAACTTTTGCGATACTTCCTGTACGTTCTCTCTCGGTGGTGGTATAATAGCCTGCATTGATGACAACCTCTTGTAAAGTTTCTTCATTAGGATAGAGTTGTACCTTAATATGGGTACGATTATTAACGGGGAGAACTCTAGTTTTAAAGCCTAAATAGGTCAGCTTTAAGCTGTCTGTAGCGCTTACCATTATGCTAAACTTGCCTTCAAAATCTGTGGTGCTCCCCGTTGAGGTTCCTAAGCGTTGTACGTGTACGCCAGGAATGGCTAATCCTGTAGTGTCTGTAACACTACCTGTAAGCGAATATTCTTGTTGGGACCATACTTTTCCTGATAAAAAGAAAAGTATGGCCAAAAGTAGTCTGCACCCATAAATGGGGGTGTAATAAAATTTCATAACTTTGTATAGTTAATTACGTTTAGTAAATTAATATCTAGCCTTCCTAGCCGTGCAAAGCTTTAGGAGGGCTTTTTTTTAGCAGTAAACTCAAACTTTTATTTAGAGCGTTGTGAGGAGTAATTCTCTTACTTCAAATAAATTTTCAACCAAAAGTTTACCAACTCATTATAATATGGTTTTGTGTAGTAACTCAAAACTTCAACATTCATTTTTATCTCATAGGCTTTTGGGTGTTAGTATACATTTAAGTATAGTGAAGCGAACTTCATAACCTAAAAAATAGAAATATCTGCCTTGAAATTTAAAAAGGACCCTATAAAAATAGGCGTAAGCCTCTACTTACCGGATTGGGGTACTGGTATACCTGACAACGATAAGCGAGTACTCACGCCCGGGTCGTGAGCATCCTTGCTTATCCTCTCGTTGTCTAAAAATTACCAGTTTTCAATCCGAGATTCAAAGCGAATGCTTCTAATATTTTATCTAAAGAAGAATCGCAAATATATGTTATTCAAACAAATATATAAATAGTTTTTATTCAACCCAAATTTGTATCGAATAAAAACTATTTTTTTTTCAACATTTACGCTATGAGTGGTGTGAATAAAACTAAGATAAGGCTAATACGACTTCAAATTGGTTGCATTATCAAATTGGCTAGATTAAAAAAAGGCTTATCTCAAGGAGAGTTAGCACTTTTAACTGATTGCACTTCTACCACTATCGGACGTATTGAAAGGGCAGAACATAGTAGTAATTGGGAAATACTTCTTTTAATTTGTGATCAATTAAATATTCAAGTTGGAAAATTATTTGTTTTAAAACAAAAAAATGATCTTTTATCAATTGTTAAACACATATTTCAACTAGAACAAAAGCTTACTACAGAAAAAAAGAATTATTACATAGAATTGACGGAAAGAATAGAAAAAGAATATAGTTTATTTGAATGATTTATATAAATAATATTCGGCCTTCGATAAAAGGTTTTAACTCAATAGTTTTATAAACAACATTCTCATTTTCTATTAAAAAAAAACATATAACGAATAATGTGAAAAACGTTTTTTTGTTTCTAGATAATACTCGTTAAAGATACCCTTATTAAATGTTATATCAAATTGATTTTGTAGGCATCCCTAAAAAACAGGACAGTTATAAATTCTAATTTATTAATTTTAAATTCAAACTGTCACAATGAAAAAAAAGCAAATTTAGCGAGAGTCAGATAATCAAGGTACTCAAGGAAAACAAACAAGGAAGATCTGTGGGCGTTTTATCAAGCGAATTAGGGATTGACAAAAGTACATTCTATTATTGGCGTAAGAAGTATGGGGGTATGGAACAGCAACAACTTAAGAGGTTGAAGGAACTTGAAGAGGAAAACAACAGGCTCAAACAAAAGTATGCGGATGTGAGTTTAGATAATAAGATGTTGAAGGACGTATTGTCAAAAAAGTTCTAAAGCCTTCCGACAAGCGAGTTCGTGTCAAATAACTTGTTAAGGAGTTTACAGTGCCCATTGTACGAGCCTGCAAAGTTGTAGGTTTAAGTAGGTCAATGTGGTATTATCAGCGCAAGAAAGATGACAGCGAAGTCATTGATAAACTCACAGAGCTTGCGGAATCCTATCTAACTAAAGGTTTTGATGAGTATTTTCATAAAATCCGTCGTGAAGGCTTAAAATGAAATAGAAAGCGAGTGCTTCGCATTTATAGAGATATGAAACTAAGTTTAAGGAATAAGCACAAAAAGCGTTTAGTAAAACGCGTATAACAACCTTTGGAAACACCTACGCAGCTCAATGAATGCTGAAGTATGGACTTTATGAGTGATGTACTTACCGATGTTATAAAGGTGCGCGTATTTAACGTTATTGACGATTGTAATCGAGAAGCTTTAGCCATTGAAGCAGGACTATCATATCCAGTTAGAGCTGTAGTAGATACATTAGAACGTTTAAAAGAAGAAATAGGCACACCAAAATATATAAGATGTGATAACGGACCAGAATTTATCTCTAAGACCTTTATGAACTGGTGTCAAAAGAGCTTTATAGAAATTAAATATACACAACCTAGAAAACCAATGCAAAACGGATATATCGAACGTTTTAATCGATTCTTTAGAGAAGATATATTAGATGTCTATTACTTCAATGACAAATATCAATTGCAAAAAATAAGCGATAATTTGGAGAGAGGACTATAATTTTAACCATCCACATAAATCCTTAGGAAATAAATCACCTAAAGAATATATGCCCAGATTTGATGAAGAATTTAAATTCTTCATCAAATCTAACTTAAATAATAATTATTTATCGAACTTTAAGGTGTCCCAAAAAAGGGAAGCCTACAATGCTTCAATCGTGCGGGAGCGGGGGGGGGGTATTCTTTACAATAACTTTCCTACTTGCTTTCTGCGTGGTTTCCGCACAGGAAAAAAAGACCGTTAAAAAGGACACTACAAAGGTCTATCATTTCGAGCCACGTTTTTATAAGGTAGAACCGTGCTTTTGCCCGATACTTCCAAAAATGGATAGTCTAAAAGTAAAGAAAGATAATTTGCCAGCTGTAACGCTACTGCAAAGAAAAGTGCCGATAGTATACACAATTCCGACTAAAAAAAGATATAAGGGTTTTTTTAATAAAAATAAGGTTGCTTTATAAATAAAAAAGCCATTCTAATTATATGACTTTCTGTTCTTAAAACTATTGTCCTATTTTTTTACCCGTTTTATCTGTGGCATAGTTTTCCTTTATATCTATACTAATATATTCAACGTCATTCTTGTAACGCCTGTAGTTACCATCAAAATAAGTATACAAGCTATCATTCAAAGTCTTTATATTATTATATAACTCTATAGTGCCTTTTGAAGATTGACTAATAACTTTTGTATTATCATCGACAACATCAACAAGCAACTTATCATCCTTAGTAAATATAACACTTGCATACCAATCAACAGCATTAGTAATATTAATCAATTTAATATAATCATCAGAAGGTGTTGTTGAACTATTATATTTTCCAAGAATAATAAACGTACTATTATCCCTTGTTTCCCAAACGGTTATGCACTTATCTTTTGACAAACAGTAAAAAGATCTTACCCCAGTAGATTTACAACTACTTAGTATTAAGAAAAGTATGCAAGTTAATATTATTACTCTTTTCATAACTTCTAATATTTCAGACTGGTGTTTGGCCAAGGATTAGTTAATCTTTCAATTTGCCTTTCAAGTTGACGTTGCTTATATATAGGATAACCTACATTATGTCCTGCACGTTGTGCTTTTTGTGTTGGTTGTCCTTCTATTTTCCTAACTAACTTTTCTATTTGATTGTCGTTGTATAAATCAATGCTTTGTCTAACTACGTTGAACTGCTTTAGTTTTTGGATGCTAATGGTTACTCGTAAACTCTCTAATTTATTGGTCTTTAAACCTCCTAAAATGTGGATTTCAAGATGTTTTGTGATGTATGAGTAGTTGTTGGCATTGGTCGTATCTAACATTGTTGAAAAATATTTTTTAGAACATATATTGTCCAAAAGTATAAAATATGTTCTTATTTGTCAAACAATTTAATATTTAGATAGATACTTTATGTTTTATATATTTGCGTATTACTTTATTTAACCGATATATTTAGAACTTATGTTGTTTGGTGAACGCTTATTAATTACTCGTAAAAAAAGGAAGATGTCGCAAGATGAACTTGCTAAACAGATTGGTGTACACGCTCCTGTGATTGGTCGTTACGAACGAGACGAAGTAAAACCATCTATTGAGACAGCATTTAAGATTGCTAAAGCCCTCGAAGTATCTTTGGATTATTTAACTGGCTTATCTGATTTGGAACTTGATAAAAATATTGTTGATGTTGTTACCAGTTTACAGAAGTTGAACAATGAAGATAGAGAGCATATCTTTACTACGATTAATGCATTAATTCGTGATGCTAAAGCTCGTAATACTTACGCATAAAAAAACCACTCTGGAAGAGTGGCTTTTCTTGTATTATTTCTTTAATAAAACTTTTTTAATATAAATAAAGTCTGCTAATAAAAATAAAATGATTGCAGAATAAAATATTATGTTTTCCCATATTTTACTAGGTCTATTATAATATTCTTCAGGACTAAAAGTAGCATCACTATTTATCATATCAAGAGTATCGAACCACTTATTATATAATAGTGATATCGCTATTATTTCAATAACTATTATCACTAATAACAGTATAATTTTAATAATTTTACTCATCTAAAATCTTCTTCCTTTATTAAGATTATTATTAAACAAGGAACTATTGTGTAAAGATGTTGGGTCATTAGCTCCAATTTGTCTAATAATATTTAGCATATAACTATTACCTCGCTGATTCGCTTTAATATCCATATTATCCCAACCTTTATCATTACCAAACCAACTAGGGACTTCATCCTTAAAGAATTCTTTCATTTCTCCCATAAACAAACCTACACCATATGTTGCATATTTAGCTGTAAATGAAAAATGCATTAATTTGTCATAACCAGTGTCGTCATTTTTTCTTACCATATTTTCGTAGAGATGGAATAAAGGAGCTCCTTTACCATTGCCAAAACCTGTGGTATTATCCAAAAAACCTGTAACACTGCTAACCCCATCTTTTATTGCTCCCATTGAATTTTTATCATTTCTTATACTTGACATTGATGGTATTGAATTATTTATTAAGAAACCTCCAAATTCAGCATAATAATTATCTGAAAAATTACCTCCATTACTAGCATTATCAGAACGCAATTTATCTATCCCTTTCTGCACGACAGGGTCATTCTCTGACCATCCATTAATTTTACTTATTGTTTCAAAAGAAGTGTTTCTTCCATTTAGATTGTAGTTTGCGCTAAAGTCTTGCTCAAAATCAATAGTTAAACTAGAAAATTGAGCATAACCATTGTCATCCAAAGTATATCTAAAATCTAACCTCTCTAAACCTTCTAATTCTATGCCATCAATAACTCTATTTTCAGAAAAATTATACACTCCATTATGTGCAAATTTTTCAGCTAATGGATCAACTTGCCAGAACCTTCCAATGGCTGGGTCACTTATTCTAAATTTAAATTCGTGAACATTTAAACCGAGGTCTTCTGTCCATTCCTGTCCTTGATAGTGCTTATAGTTATTCTCAACGCCATTGACGACATTATTGTATCCTTTATGTTCAAGCCCAAATGGATAATAATTTTTCTCGTTAAGGATTTCGGTATTCGGGTCTATACTACCGTTTCCATCGAGGTCGCTGTAGGACAGTCGGACGTTCCCCAAATGGTCCTTATATTGATAAACATAGTCAAAACCTTGAGCATAGTCGCTAGCATCCTTTGGTTGCGCATACCCCTCGGGGTGGCTTATAAATTTAAGTTCGTTGTTTTCATAGATATAATTACCTGCATAAGCTGTGCTCAATGCCGAAGAAGTACTTAGGTCGGTTACTGTCTTTTCCAGTTTCACCCCAGTGGCATCATATACATACTCGATATAGCCTTCATTATCATTGTTTTTACTTATTCGCAAAGGTAAATTGAGATGGTTGTAACTTATTTCTGTTATCTCTTTTTCCTTATCAGAAATCAAATTGCCATTGATGTCATAGGTAAAGTCTACGATGTTACTAATATTTTCCTGATAACCCTCCAAAGAGGAGGCTATATCATCCACCCTTTCCAAAAGATTACTATTAACCTTATAAGTATAAGTGAGCTTGTCTATATAAGTATATGTAAACTTATCTATATAACCTGCCGTTGATCCATTGAAACCTTTTCTATCTAATTCTATGATATTCCCCCTTTTGTCGTATTTGACTTTGCTCAAGGTGTAATTTTCTGGCAACAGAGAACTTCCCTGGGCTGTGGTATAGCTCGCACTGTAGTCCGCAGATTTTATACGGTTCAAAGCATCATAAGTGTATTTATAGCCTCTATCTGCTGGAACCGGTGAAGACCCAGGCCCTGTTGGAGGTGTGGCGGTCTTCCAACTGGTACTGCTGATATTCCCGTTATAAAGGGCATTTTGTCCCGAGTCATACCCAATACCAAAGGCAAACAGGTCGTTCGCTAGATTGGCAGGGTCGTTTATATTCTTTAACCAGCCCCTGATGTTGTACTTAAAGTCTACTTGTTGGAGTTCATCCACTGTCTGTGACAGTACCGGAGCGGTTCCCCCAACTTTTTTATTTGTCAATTGCCCCAGTTCATCGTAGTGGTTAAGCACCAATCTTTCCTTGCTCAAAGTAGAGTGGAGCCCTGTTTGGGTATGCTCTATTAGTTTTCCCTCATAATCATAGGTGTAACTATCCGTAACGGTAATAGGGCTTTTTCCTTGTTTTGAATGCCCGTGCTTTGTATACTTGACTTTACCTATAAAATTTTCATCCAGCTTGGTCTTTATCTCATCCTGTGTCCCGAGATAAGGATTGTCCGTAGCGGTATAAACCGCTGTCAAACGCTTTTCCTCATAGGCCGTTAGGACAGTGATAAACTGAGGCGGATTGCTCTCCAAGACCCTTACCTTGGAGACCGTAGGTAAACCCTGTGTAGCCGTTGTGACGGACTGACCCTCTACCGTAGTGGGAACGCTAAAGATGTTGCCATTGGGGTCACCAGTGTTAAGGTAGCTATCGTAATAGTTAATCGTATAGATATCGATACTGGCAGTAGGGTAGTGTGTATTGGTATAATAAAAAGAACCTGCCCCTGCTACAGTGTTTGCCGTTGTGGTTCTTTCTTCCCTGTCCGTAAAGTTTTCGTTGTCAAGTATATCCTGTAGTTCTTTCCTGCCCTTGTTCTCATCGGTAGAGCCTGAGCTCGGAACGTAATGGTGGCTTCCGGTATAGGCCACCCTTCCCAACCTGTCATATTTGGTGAACAGCCAATCGTTGGTACTCCTTAGATTGGCATCCTGGGTAAGTACTGGCATATCCTGGTTGTCGTAAACCATATGTTCCCAGCCCTTGCCGGGTATTTTCTTCTCGATAAGCCTGTTCCTATGGTCGTAGTGGTAGATATAGATCAGTTCGTCATAGATATCTGTCTGCGATACGGTCATTGGGTTTGAAACCTGCCAAACATAACTATGGCCAACCAATACACCTTCCCCCTCTATGCGAAGGTTGTTTTCATAAATACTGAACACATACTCATAACCTTCCCCTTCAATGGTGCCCAAAATCCTATCTTCAATACTTCTACCTAGTTCTAAAGGGATAACAACTCCTGTTCTTAACGAAAAGCTACCCGTATAACTACTGTTAAGCGTTAAAGTGACAATATCGTCTTCACTTACACTGATGTTCAAACCTCCTAGACCATTATACTCATTGGGAACAATAGCCGTTAAAATATCTTCATTCTCATAGCCTTCCAAAGCGGTATAATATTGATCGACATACTCTGGTTCAACATTCATATAATCCACCCAAGGGTAATTTTTACTGTAGGCCAACGTTGCCCCGCTAGAGAAAACCTTGTTGATATTGTTAACTTTACCATCCCCTCTAATTAAGATATTATTTTCCGAAATCGTGAAAATATAGTTGTAGCCCTCTCCTTCGAGCCTGCCTAATTCTGTATTGTTGAATATTCCGAATTCTTCCAAAGAAACCAATTGTCCTTGCTGGAGCGCAAAAGCTTCTGTTGCCGTAAAGTTGATATTGAAAATCAGCTCCTCCCCGTTGCTCGAAGGGCTAATGCTGAAACCTCCCTGGCCTCCATATTCAGCAGATAGGTCAACGTTCAAGATCTGTTCGTTGTCATAATCCTCCAAAAGGTGTTCGTATTCCGCGGCCAATCCTTCATCAACTTCTACCAGCCTTGTCCAAGGATAGTTGATTGCTCCTTCTGGTCTTGAATAAACAATTACATCATCTGTTGTTGAAAAGCTTCCCGGGGGAAGCACATAGGTCAGGTTGCCATAATCGTCATAGACGTAATAGGTATCGTGGTTTTGACCTTCATTAAAGGTGCGTTTGAGCACCACCTGTCCCAACTTGTTGGTAAACTCCTGCGTAGTATGGTCATTGGGGTATAGTTGGTTGGGTTGCCAGTTTTCATCTTTGGTAATCTGTTTGTAGAGCTGTGCCGTAGCATAATAACCGTCCCTAAAGAGTTTCGGTTCTTCGGTATTTTGCGGATCGGGAAAAACCATCTTGAAATAGGCAACTTCTTCAAATTGGTTGGTCTGGTAACCGAATTTGATGGTGTGGTCATTATCACTTGCACCATCTGCCTTCCAAGATGTTCCCGGGGCTCCCTGTTCCATAACCCTGTTCAGTGGAGATAGTTCAAAAACCTTTTCACTGTATGGGTTGGGAGAAGTCTGGTTAATCTCATTGGGGTACTGGTTGATATAATACGTCTCCAGTTCGGGGATTACCACATCGTTGTTCTCATAACCCAGGAGCGTAGTGGTAGGCCTATGCTTTACATAAGGCAGGTATTCTTTTGTCTGCCGACCATAACTGTCATATACAACAGGAGTGATAATTACTTTGTCCCCATCTTTGCCTCCCCTTACAACGGTTTGTTTCAACCTACCTAAACCATCAAAATAACTGACATTTTCCAAGACTTCATCAGGGCTTACATTTCCTGTGGTGGTTTCTACTTTATAGGTTCTGGTGTGTACGTAGTTCTCCGAATCGGTTGGCAGGGATTGACCGTAACCAATTAAACTTAGCAACACTGTAGGTATAAATAGAGTTCTTTTCATCTTTGGTTGATTAGGGGGTAATTGTTGTTGGTCGGTAATTGTAATCGTAATCCTCGATGATGTTGCCATTTTCATCCCTGATTTCTTTTAAACGGTTAAAACTACCATAATGATAGGTAGTCTTTTTACCTCTTGGATCAGTAATCTTGGTGATACCTACCAAGGGCTTGTAATCATAGGTGGTGATCAGGGCCCCAGTCAGATTGTTTCGCAAAGCGCTTTCCTGTGAGGGTGTGAGCCCCGAAGCTCCAAGGTCTATGGGCTGTGAAGGGTTGATGCCCAATGCCGTTTTCACCTCTCCCAAGGAGGCTCCCTCTATCTTTGCCACGGGATAGGCTTGGCTGTAGCCCCAAATATAGCTTACCGGCAGTCCTTCCGCTTTGCGAAGCTCCAGTGGGTTTCCACGGTCATCGTATTCCACGTACTCCAGTCTGTCCTCCAGTTGCTGTTGGATCTGTTGCTTAGTGAGGCCTAAGGTGTTCCCCGAGAACTTGCCTGTTTTCACTTTACTTAAAAACCAATTACCAGAGCCTACAGGGAATTCAGAGTATTCGTTCCTGCGTACCGATAAAAGTTTTCCGTCCTTGTACAGATATTCTTCCAATACCTCATTAAGGCGATGCTTGTTGTAGAGGCCCTGGCCATCAGTATTGCTTAAAAGATTATAAGGATATTTATACACTTTTATAAACTCTTGCTCTTGGCTATTATCATTTAAGTAAGTTCGGTGTTCTCTTAGCTGATAGTTAAACGGCTCGTAGTCGAATTCCTCCCTAGTCTCAACGGTGCCAGCGAGGTTTTCGTTTTTGTCATAATAGTAGTTGGTAGATTTTCTAAAGATCAGATCAGATCTACCATAAGTATACTTTAATGCTCGGTAATCTATAACATATGGGATATAAGGATAATTACAAAAATATGAGGGAGCGGGATCTGAAGAAAAGCCATTCAAAAAAAACCATGGGCATCCTCCATTGGGCAAAAAAGTTTTAATACCATAAACTCTTTGATTTTCTTCATAATTATAAAGGTTATCTTGACTTTTAAAAGTTTTCCTTTGGCATCAAAGTTTGAAACCTTTAAAAGATTACCATTTCTATAATGTGGATAAGGTTGCTCAACGAAAGGAAAATCACTGTCTCTCGTAAAAGGTATATCCATAGGTGAACTATAAGTGTATCTGGACTCTCCATTTTCATATTTCTCTATGATTATATCAAAAAAGTTCTCAATTGTCACATTTGCTTCAATCTTGTTAACTTTTACATTTTTATAACCCACATAATTTCCTTGTGTTTGGATACCTTCTAAAACATTATAATCGTTTTCAACAATATAGGACACACTGTATGGATTAAAAAACTCTCGACCATCTGGTGCAGTTTTTTTTACTAAGAAATTATGATTTAAATAGTAATTTGCCTTTGGTAGGGATATTATTGATCCACTAGAGGTACTTTCGGCATCGAATAATTGATAATCATAATTAATTTCGATATCAGGTTTATTAGAAATGGGATAGTTATTTCTATCTTCAAAAAATGAAGAAGATATATTTCCGTCACTAAAATAGCCGATAGATTTTATCCGATTTCCACCACCAGGTATATATTTATATTCATTTGTATGATGATAAAAATCATATTCTAATTCATAGGTAACAGAATTATTAGCTATAGGGTTTACATCTGAGGTTTTGAAATCAATTATATAGAAGCCTTTTCTTAATAAAAATGTCTTAATATAGTTATTGATATTTAAATAATCCTGAAAGTCCCCTGCATTAATTCGATAAGATGGTCTACCATTTTGGGTAGCAGAATTATATAGGTCATCTATAAGGTAATCTTTGTCTATTTGTGTCAATTGAAAATTTCCTGGCAAATAATTATTGATATTTACCTGAGACTCATCAATTATCACGGGTTTTATATCAAAATCCCAAAACGCTTTATCTTCTGGGAAACTAGTGTTGTAACTTAAAGCTTTTAAAATAAATTTAACTTCCTGATCGTTGCTGATATAGATTATATTTTTCATCTGGCCCCCCTCATCTTGATAACCGATGTATGTATCTTTTTTTGAGACAAGTTGCTCGTTATTCTTATTAGGAAAATCCTCCTGTAAATCATCATTGACATATGCATACGCATTACTTTCAAAATCAAAAACATATGCACCTCCTGAGGGTATTATCATTTTATTAAGCAACCCGATATCTGTAAAGTTCTCATTGGGTGTATAAGTGTGAGGAGTATTAGTTAGGTTGGGTCCATTATAGTATCCCCAAATATCTTTTTCCTTGGAGTCAAAAATCGGCAGTTGATCTATATTTTTATAAAAAAAACTGTAGCTTTTCTCGGTTTGACCAGCGGGATTAACAAAATCAATACTATTTAAAACCAAACGGTCAGCTTGACTTCTATAACTATGGTTAAACTTTATCTTTTTTATTGTAACGCTATCTTTATTTTTTATGATTATTTCAGATAATTTAGATGCCTCATTAGGATTCTTAAAATCTAGTCTTCCCACCTCTGAATTAATATATACATCACCAACCCCCTTTATGTCTATATGACTTATTTTTTTCGAATCGACGGTATAATAAAGAAAATTTGCAATCATATTAGGTTTCAATCCCAAAGGTCTATTAATCGGACGCGGCAGACTATTACCTGGACGAGGTGGAGAATTATACTTTGGATCGGACCAAGGATTCATAAAATTTTGAAAAGCATTGTATTTTGAAACATTGCTTTTAGCATACTCTTCTTTAATGATATCATAATCGAATGATATTAGAATATTATCGTTAGGCCCTTTTATCTGTCGAATCCAAAAAGCATTTACGTTACTTCTATGATCTATATTTCGTGATTCTACATCAGTGTAGCTATAGGTTTCAGAGGAAATAAAAACCTCTTCTTTTTCATCGAACAAATATTTAAAGCCATTTGAGTCAATAATTTCAAAACCCTTTATATATAACTTCCCATTAACATAAGTATCAGACAATACATTTATATCTAAAACTTGATCTAAAAACAATGGTTTTACTAAATAATTGTTATTTAATTTTTTTACATAGAATTTTGCCTGTAAATTTCCATAATTTAAGTTGTATAGATCGTAACTAGTATCAAATTTATGCTTTACACCCGCATTATACAGAAAAAAATTTCTGTCATATATTTCTTCATCGTTCATTCCTAAAGTACTAGAAATGAAATTCTCGTTATAATCAAAGAACTCACTATCAAATGGATTGTTTGCGTTATAAACACCACCATCTACATAACTCTCATCATCAATACCGTTTATATTCTTATAAATTGCTCCTAAGCCAGATAATGACCAACCTAAACCTTCCCAACCTGGTATTTGTTCAACTTTCACATTAGAAGGGTGATACCTTAAATTCAAATTTAAGGCCTTTTTATTATTTAAGGTTTTAACATTAAAAAACGGGATATTAATATCTGGAACACCTGTGTAATGATTTACCGGAACTTCACTAAAAGCATCTAAAGCCTGAACAGTAGGTGAAGGGTAAACCACTTTTTCAAATTCGGGTTTATCATTCTGTAACTGGATTTGACAATATGATTTTTTAGAAAAAAAAGCTGCCAATAAAAACATTATAGGCATAATTTGTTTTAATTTCATACAGAAATAGTAATGTAAGTATTGTACAAACCTAAAATAAAAATTTAAGACTGAGGAGGTTTTCTTTAAGAAAATAACTACCTTGTTAATCAAGGACTTTATATTATCCTTTAATTTACGACCGATAAAAAAATCAATTACTGTTTTTGATTCTCTCTCTATTACATAAGTAATCCAAGTGAAATCTTTTTTTCGTTTTATGTATGTCCACATCTCATCAACTTCAAACTTACACTCTAGCGTATTGAAATAGGGAGTTTTGGCTTGTTTACTTATTTTCAGCATTCTAGAAAGGACAGTTTTTCTGGAAATATTCATAATTCGGGAAATACTCCTTACTCCACAGCCTTCTTTTAATAAGTCTTTTATTAATATATTCGTTTGCGGCTTATAGGCATTATAACTATAATCTAACTGAAATTAAAATTACAGTTTTTACAAAAATAGCGTTGTCTCCCATTTCGTCTTCCCTTTTTGATACAATTGGGACTACTACAATTTTTACAATCCATAATTGCAAATATAGGCAAGCACCCGTTTACTGCACATAGGGATATGGAAGTCTTATTTTATAACCTCTAGCAAACCTTTATAATTTGCAAGTACTAAAGGTAAGGTTTTGGATTAGTTTAATGCTTTCCACCAAGTGTCAGTTTTATAATCATCTGGAATTTTATCTCTATCATGTAGAGGGTCGTCGATATTGTGTTGTTTTTCTAATATATCGAACCACAGATCCAATAAGCTTTCAGGTAAAGCAGAGCCACACCAAGGACAAAAGCATATTAACTGTTTCCCATCGGTATTTTTTAAGTCAATAAAATATTCCCTGAACTTAGCATTATACCCTATTGCTAACTTACTTTCCTTTATGAAAAAATTCATTTTATTGCAACAATGTTTCATATTAAAACTTTTTAAAGATCAATTGTTCTTCCATCTACAGCAGGCTTGTACATCTTACCAGATTGAGGATTCATTGAACCTAAATGAATCCCACGAAAATTATAAACCTCTATATCATTATGTGTATGATCCCATTCATAATATTTCCTTTTTTTTCCTTTTCCTGACATCTTTCTTCCATTTACATTGGCACTTTGAAATTTTTTCCAAATTGTACTTTGAGATTTAGTTACGTTTGTAACTCTCCCTTACAATTCTTACAATCCATAATTGCAAATAAACGGCACCAGTTTAATACACATAAAGATACAAAAGTCTTATTTTATAACTTCTAAGGAGTTTTTATTGTTTCAAAGCACGAAAGTAGGAGGGCTTTATAAGAAGTTTTATTTTGTTAGCTTAATGATTTTCACACACTAAGAAAAGATGCTTTAGCAAAGAGCCCGTTTGCTACATCACTTATTATATAATTTAAAAAAATACTTTTAAGAAGTTTTGCAATTATATCTCAACATTAGGATAAGATTTAACAAAACTATTTGCTATATCTCCACAATATCCATTCCCCGATCATCATATATATTTACTAAAATTTGTGTTTCTAAATTAAAATAAAAACACGTAATATTGATAGAAGGCTCTATACCTAAATCATAATAAATGCTTGATTTAACTAATGTAATTATTTTGTCAATATCAAAAATATCAAAAAAATAATACAGTATAAAGCTATTGTCTTCAATCAAGCTATATTTCAAGTTTTCCTTTATAGATTCCAAAACCGGATTCAATAAGTCTTTTTCATCAGTCTTATCCCACAAAATAACTCTCAACCATAAGTTCTCCCCTTTAAAGCATGAATTTAGTTCTTCAATAGCTTTAGTTACTGCTACTTTAATTCTTTTGCTTCCGTCATAATCCTGACCTAATTCAACCCTGTTCCTCTTGTCTAAATTAGTTAAAGATAAAAAATTTTTTAAACCAAAAGTTTCTTTTAACTTTAGATCTATTTCATTAGGTTCTATCATTTTTTAAAGATTTTTAAATTTTCATCTGCTGTTCCAATTCTAACCAATTTGCCACCTTTCTTTTCAAAGACTTTCCAAGTTCCGCCGTTATGTGAATCTACATCAGGAGAATAATATTTATTTTTGTATTTATAGACTTCTTGTCCATGTTGCCTACCAAATTCTTTAGTTTTTTTAAATTTTTTTGGTATAGTTACACTGCTATTAATGCTTTTTCCTTTGACCTTAAAAGGTGTAGTCAAAGTCAAAACTTCAACCATTTCCTGTGAGTTAGTATCTGCATTATAATCCCTATCCAAAATAGCCACTAATCTATGAAGCATAGTGTCCATACCCGGTTCATAACCATTTAAAATGAAATTTATATCCTGATCCTGTTTTCCAGGTATAACTTCACTGGAATAATCATAAGATGAAGATGGCATCATACCTGTAGTGAGCTCTGATTCATCATCACTAGAAGCAGCGGGGGCGGTAATGATAGAAGCCTCCAACTCACCTCCTTGCCTCGACCATTGTCCAGTGCTATCAATTACGTAGACTTCTCCATTAATTTCATAAGTATCCCCTTCATTATAGTCGGATGGGTTAGGGCATTCAGGGCATAGACCTGATGGGTCGCTATATAAAATTGGGTTATTCCAACCAAATGAATATGGTGATTTATCAACCTGGTTAGCGAAATCGGCCAACGGGTCAACAACATTGAACCTTGCAATAGCTGGGTCATATTGTCTCCAGTCCATCTCGACCATATTCAGATCAAGACTTTCATTCAGCTCCTTACCATTGTAGTTAAAATAATTGTTTTCAGTACCGTTCACGACATTATTGTACCCTTTATGTTCAAGTCCAAAAGGATAGTAATTATTCTCTTTTAAAATTTTTGTAGGTTTTTGTTTTAATATTCGCTCAATTTTAAGATCATCAAACCAAGCTGAAAAATTCCCAGACGTGTTCCTTCCGAGGTCTATCCGCAAGTTAATCTTATCAATATTAGCAGGGACATCTACTTCTTCCTCATAATACACCCACTGTCCCTTTGTGTACTGTCTCTCTCCGTGTACAACGTTCGTATAATAACTTTGTTCTTCATTCTCATTCATAAATAACAACAGTCGTGCGTAGCAGGAATTAGATGGTCCAGTTGATGTGACATACATATAACCTGAAAATTTATATGTTGTAGTCTGGGGATTATCTATCTCAACCCAAGTATTGCTATGAGCATATACGCTTTGATCAATTGATTTTAATCTCACGGAATTATTGCCGGAGTATCCAAAATCATTCACAATATTACCAAAAGTACCATATAAAGCCCCTTCACTATCCCAACCACTACTATCATCTAAATTATCATAGAAAACACTCTCCTCTATATTTTCTACATTAACAGTTAAATCTTCTTTATAGTTTAATCTTACATTCCCTAAGTGGTCTTTATATTGATAAATATAATCAAAACCAAGTGAATAATCAAAAGTGTTTTTAGGCTCAGCATATCCTTCCGGATGATTAATAAATTTTAAATTTGAATTTTCATATATAACTCCCTCTACATAATCAACTATTGGATTGAAAAAAGGCCTTGAATCAGGTTTGTATTTAATAACTTTTTTCTGTATTTTTTCTCCTGTAGCTGTATACACATACTCTATCCCGGCCCCTAAATAATCGGTCCCATTTTCAGTAAAAGGACCAAATTGTACATATTGAGGCTGGTTCAAGTGGTTATAAGTAATTTCTGTAATGTTTTTATCTTTATTTTCAATCATATTCCCATTAACATCATAAGAGAAATCTTCTATATAGCTTGTGTTTTCCTTGTACCCATCATATGATGATGCTGTTTCATCTACTTTTCTTAAAGTATTACTATGAGGCTTATAAGTGTATGTCAACCTATCGATATAATTAAAATTATTAGGATCATTATGATAGCTGGATATAGGGTTACCTTGGGAATCATGTAATTTTCCAATCCTACTTAAATTAATAATATTACCTCTTTTATCGTATGTAACATCTCTTAAACTATAATCCTCATTCAAAAAAGCACGCATATATGTAGCCGTATAGTTTGCACTATTTAAACGATTAAGAGCATCGTATCTGTATGTATAGCGTCTTAAAACAGAATTAGATAACATTCCTGGTGAGTCTGTAGCAGTCATCCAACTTGTTGAGCCTATATTACCGTTATATTGTGAGATTGAAGATTTATCATATTCTAAATTAAAACCAAATAAATCTTCTTCTATAAGAGGCGTTTCATTAATCCCTGTCAACCAACCTCTTATATTATAATTATAATCAATTTTTTGCAAATGATAATTGGGTATAATTTGACCAGATGCTGACTTAATATTATGGAAAGTACCTCCAATATATTTTGTAATCAAATTACCCTGCTTACCATATACATTTCTATAAATTTTTTCTTTTGAAGAGATTAAGCTATGTAATCCTTTTTGAAAATGCGAGACACGCCTGTTTTCATAATCATAGTTAAACTCATCAGTAATTACGATTGGTGATTTACCAGACCTATTATGAGTGTGAATTGTGTATTGCTCATTACCGATAAAGTCTAATTTAATTTTATACTCATCCTGTGTTTGCAAAAATGGATTATCTATTGCTTTATATATTAACCTAGCCTTTCTATCAAAGGCATTAAACGTTGTAATAAAGTCATTAGTGCCTAAAACACGGGTTTTATTGATTAACTTTAGTCCAACATTAGTTGTTTGTAAGCCTGAACTTTCATGATTTACCAACTGGTTTTCAACTGTATTTGGTATAGAAAAAATGTTTCCGTTTGTGTCACTCACATTCAAATACTTATCGTAATAATTGACAGTGTATATTTCTATGTTCGATGTTGGGTAGTGGTTATTGGTATAATAAAAGGAAGATGGTCCATCAATAGGTAACGAATTAGTAATTCGACTTTCTCTGTTCGAAAAACTCTCACTATTTAATAAGCTTTGTAATTCTATCCGTGCTTGACTCTCATAAAGAGTATCTTTCGGTAAATAATGATGCTTACCTGTATAAATAATCCGTTCAAGTTTATCATATTTAGTAAAAAGCCAATCATTAACACTTCTTAATTTGGCATCTTGAGTAAGTACAGGGTTGTCTCGGTTGTCATATACAATAAACTCCCAACCTTTTCCTGGTATTTTTTTTTCAATCAAACGGTTTTTTGTGTCGTAATGATATATATATATTAATTCATTATGTACTTCTGTGGTGTAACTATCAGGAGGCAAAACGTAAGTTAAATTTCCATAATCATCATAAATATAGTGAGTATCATGTGCTATGCCCTTATTAAATGTACGTTTTAGAATCAGATGACCTTCCTTATTTGTAAACTCTTGTGTCGTATGATCATTAGGAAAGATTTGATTTGGCTGCCAATTTTCATCTTTTGTTACTTGTTTAAATAACTGGTTTTCTATATAAAAACCTTCTCTTATTAAGCTAGGTTTTTCCGTATTATTTGGGTCATTAAAATTAACTTTAAAATAAATAACTTCATTCTCAATATTTGTTTCATAAGCATACTTAATAGAATGGTCTGCATTGCTGCTTGTAAGCTCCCAAGATTTCCCTGGGGCTCCTTGCTCCAATACTCTGCTTAGGGGAGACTTTTCATATGACTTTTCACTGTAAACGTTAGGACTATTTGAATTAAGTTCATTAGGGTATTGACTAGTGTAATAATTTTCTGATTCAGAAATAACCAGGTTGTTTGATTCAAAATCTAAAGCAGTGCTGCTCATTCTATATTTTGAATACGGCATGTATTCTTTGGTTTGACGGCCATACTCATCATATTCTACAGGAATAATAACAACCCTATCACCATCCTTACCACTTTTTCTCGCAGTTTGTTTTAACCTACCTAGACCGTCATAATAAGCAACTTTTTCTAGAATGTTATCTGAACTAACATTACCATTAGTAGTTTCAACCTTATACGTTTTAGTGTGTATGTAATTTTCTGTACTGCTCTGTGCTTTGGATATAAAATGTATTGAAAGGAGTAATAAAATAAAAAATATATTTTTTTTCATCTTTTAGTTTTTTTGACTGGCTTAGTTGATGATTAGTCTTTATAATTATATTTATTCTCCTCAATGATATTTCCGGCTTGGTCCTTGATAAATTCTAAACGATTGTAATCATCGTATTCGTAATTTATTGCTCTACCACGTTCATCTCGTATTCTTGTAATTCCAACCAAAGGTTTATAAGTATATGTTGTTATTCTAGCTTCTTTCATTTCTGGTTTATTTCTTAAGTTGTCTATTAGATACATGTCTGTTTCATCAAGCCCTTTTACATAGTTTACAGTTGCATTCATTGCTGAAGCTATTTGTGCATAAGAAGCATTCTCTACCCTTGCTATTGGGTTACTATAACCATAACCGTAAATTAGAGAAATAATTTGTCCTTGTTTATTGATGTATTCCAAAATATTACCCCTATTATCTCGCCTGGTTATCTCTTTTTCAGGAAAATAAGTAGAGCTTTTATTACTACGCCTGATAAGTTTATCAAAACCATTTGCATCAATAGCTATATCATGTTTTTCAAGTGAAATCTTATTGTTGTCTTTTTCAACTAAAACTTCTCTTTGGAGCATTTTAGAAAGATAGTGAAGGCCTGAGAGGGTATTCTTTATTGATTGATTATCCGTATCTATTCCATATACATAATTGGTAATGTGAAATTTATCTTCATTTTCATTAGACTTCATGGATGAACTCGATAATAGTCCTAACTGGTTATAAGTATAGGTCAAACTAGAGTTTATAGTTCCTTCATTAAAATAATTTTTTTCTGTAGTTTCGACTAGTTTTAAAGTTTCTTTTTTGTAGCCAATATTTACATCGATTACGTTTTCATAATCATCATTATCAAAACCAAGTGTCTGTTTAAAAAACAATCGTTTTGTAAAATCATCCTTAAAATAACTTGAATTCTCGCTATAAACATTTATAATCTCTTTCAAAAGATCCCCAGATTCATTAAAGGTTTGGGACTTTAATAGCTTTCTTCTTTGAAATGAGTTATCTAGATAAAAATTTGAACCAAATGAACTATTATTCAATAGATAATTAGGTATGTGTGTTACGTCAGTAAAATCATTTAGATTTTGAGAAGAAATTGGACTTCTATCGTATATGTTTGGCTTTTCGTCAGAAGTAGTGAAATGATTTATCACATAGCCGTTTCCAGACTCTTTCATAGTAACTCTATTATATAGCAAATTGGATTTAGGGCTAAAACTAAAAATTGCTGGAATAGAGTGAGTTGTAAAAGTTTCGTGGATTAACTCTTGATTCCAATTTCGCAAATCTGATTGAGTTATAATTGCATTTGGCTTACCAAAAATTGGCACCTGTGTTAAAACACCTGAACTCTTCCCCGCTTCATTCTTATATAAATAATTATACTTCCGAATAGTTTTTCCTTCTTTTTCAAAAAAATTCTCTTTCAATCTTAACCCTGATGTAATAACGTCTTGGTTAAAAATATTAACATCATTCAATTCATATTCAAAACTCTCCAGTATCCCTGTTGGATGTTTTATTGAAGACAATGTCCATTTTCTTACATCCTCTAAGGAAGAGGACGTAAGAGTATGAGTGCCAGGTACTCGATACCTTTCCACATACGGAATATTAAATGGTAATAGAGAAAGTTCCTTTTTATTTGGATAGAAATATAAATCTGGTGAGTCTGTATTTCCGTTCACGTTACTCGAATAGTACCCATACAAATCTTGCCTATTACTTTCCTTGTTGGGAAAGGTTTGTGAGTATTCATCATAATAATTAAATGAATATTCTTTCAAATCATCTAAAATCAAACTTTTAAGTTTCAAACGTTTACACAGATAAGTATCTCTGCATCCGCTATTTGAACTAAAGTATCCATAATTAAAATTAATCTTTCGCACCCTATTCCCCAAGACAGGATTAACCTTTTTATTGTATACATTAATACTGTCTAACTTATAATCTCCGTACAAATCTTGACGATTTGACCAATTAAAAACCACTACTCCTTTATTGAACTTAATCTTCGTTAATTTATTCTTTTGAAGAAATCTAGTGTATGTATAAAAATTGGATTTCAACTTGTGCTGGGCTGATTGCAGAGTACTGTAATAACCAATAGATTGCTCAATAGATGAAAAGGCAGTTTTTATAAAATTATCGTTCAGCCAAGTTTTGTGCGGAAAAGTTTTAGTATAGTTTAAGACTTTTAAACCTGCTGGTATAGGAGAGTTTGGATAAGTATATTCTGAATTTATCGGATCAGGATTATATGTTTGATATTCAAACTCTATCTTGTCACCATTTCTGATATCTTCAATCTTACTAATATGCCAAGCGCTAACCTGTGGTGAAATATCAGCGAGTTGATAATATGACCCTCCAAGGTATTCTGTTCTCGTTATTGAAACATCAAAATGCTCAAAAGTGTATTCAATTCCATTATTACCTTTAATAACTACTTTCTTTATATCGCGCATCGGGAATTCAGGATAAAAAGAATTGGATGCGTATTCAGGATTATTATAAAACTTTTTAATTGTATCAAACGTGAACAAAGATTCTTTTTCTGTCATTTCTACAATAGTATTATAATTTTTTAAATAAAATTTAGTATTATAGCCATCCGCACTTAAAAAGGTAAAAATGTCAGGCAAGTCATCTACATTTGATATATCTGGATCTGCTAAGAAATTGAGTTTGGTTTTAAGCAAGTAACCCATTTTTTTTCTACTCCAATTCCAATCATCATCATGTTCGGTACTATTTACAGAAAAACCTCCTCCTACAGGATCAAGAAACTGAGAGCCCTTATTGTCAAAATCATGTCCGTCCATAATTTTTCTTATAATAACTGACTTAGAAATACTCCAATTTAGCCCTACCTCGGAGGATTCTTGATTAACATTAACACCCCCAGAATTATAACTTAACTGTATTGGGTACCTCAATCTTCCAGATCTTATTTCATACAATGGTAGTGTAAGACCTATTTTACCAGATACCATATCATTAGAGGTTAAGTTTGTCTGCAAAAAAGATTTAACCTCTGGTGCCAAGAAATAGTTTTGATGTAAATTATCGTATTTGGTAAATGCGTCTTGAGAGTTAGCAATGAGTGATACAAGTGAGAAAACATAAAAAAGCTTAATTCTTTTCATTTTATAAAATTTTTTTTACAATTAAATTGGATCATTAGTTAATTTAAAGGAATTTTAACCACCAACATAATTTTGCAGAGCGCAAATAAAGCTATATTTAACATTTGCTACAAATAAATTTTAAGAAAATTTTTACATTTGCAGAATAATTAATGAAATGAGCATGAAAAAAATACCTTCGTTTAACCTGCAAGAAATCTTGATCGTTTTAGCGATAATCGGGATATTGTTACTCTTAGCGCTGCCTAACTTAATGCCTTTGATCAGCAAAGCTAAGAGCGTGGAAGCTCAGACCCAGTTAAAGTATTTATATAATTCTCAGACTACTCACATGTATATGTACTCCAAATATTCGCCCGATTTAAGCGAACTAGATTTTGAAGCTCCAAAAACCGTGAAAGATGGTGGGGCTGCTAATTACAGTTATGATATTATTCAAGCAAACAATAATACTTTTAAAGCAAGAGCTACGGCTGTTACAGATTTTGATGGAGATGGAGTTTTTAACATCTGGGAAATCGATGAAAACGGAAACCCAAAACAAATCGTAAAAGATTGATCATTGCTATTAAATTGATTCTTATCGCTTCTCTCCTTTATATTTTTTTTCAAGATTTTAAGGATAGGGAGGTGTATTGGTTTCTATTTCCTATTGTAGGTATTCTTACAGGTGTTCTGCATTTTAATGAAGTATTGAAAGAAGTTTTTTTACTTACCTTAATCTATAATGTCTTTTTCGTCTTATTTATTTTCATACTAACCTTTTTTTATATAAAATTAAAGTTAAAAGAAAAATTTAGCCATGTTTTTGGTTATGGGGACCTCCTGTTTTTTATTGCTATCACATTTTCCTTTAGCTCATTTTCTTTTATTGTATTATTTGTGATGTCGTTGATTTTTTCTTTATCATTACACTTAATTTTAAAAAATAAAGCCTCCCAGTCTTCTGTCCCCTTAGCAGGTCACATGAGTTTGTTTTTTCTATTTACCTATCTTGCCTATTGGATGGGGGTAGTAGATTCACTTTATAGAATTTAACCAGAATTATTTGGAAGAGAAACACAACATATCAACTTCTTTACTACAAAAAATCAGCAGTAAACAGGCGTATCATTACCGCATTGTACCTGTGGACTTTAAGGACGATCTTCTGACGCTTTATAGTGAAAATGATTCCGAAGATCTAAAGCAAGAGCTGGAAATCCTATTGGGCTTATCCGTCGATTTAATATTGACCACAAAGGAAATCTTACAGAAATACCTATCGCAGAACTATCGGGAATCCTCTTACCAAAATCGAGATTTTCATTATAGTAATGACTTTTTAGAAAAACTTTTATTTACCGCAAAAGATATTGGTAGCAGTGATATCCATTTTGAACCCTATGAAGAAAGTTGTAGAGTCCGTTTTCGGTTGGATGGAAAATTAAAAGAGTATTATTCCATTTCTTTTGAAGAATACCCAATAATCATTAACAAAGTTAAAATTAAGGCTGGTCTGGATATCTCAGAGAAGCGGCTTCCGCAAGATGGAAGGATTACCTTTAAATCCCAAACAGAAGAATTTGACATCAGGGTCTCTTCCCTTCCAACGCTTTATGGTGAAAAAATAGTATTGAGAATCTTAAGTAAGGAAACCAATCATTTAAACCTTGAAGATTTAGGCTTTAATACAAGGGAGCTTAAAACCTACAAAGAGAGCATTAAAAACCCCAATGGTATTGTGCTAATTTCTGGACCTACTGGCTCTGGAAAAACCACTACCCTCTATGCCACGCTTAAAGTTTTAAACGATGAAACTTCCAATATTTTGACTATCGAAGATCCCATTGAGTATACATTAGAAGGAGTAAATCAAGTACAATTAAAAGAAAACATAGGTCTAGATTTTGCCAGTGCACTACGAACATTCTTAAGACAAGACCCGGATATCATTATGGTCGGTGAAATCAGGGATGTAAAAACCGCACAAATGGCTATCCGTGCTTCTCTTACAGGACATTTGGTACTGTCCACCATTCATACCAATTCTGCGTGGGCAACCATTTCCAGATTGATCGATATGGGTATCCCTCCCTTTTTAATTGCAAGTACGCTTAATGTCAGTATTGCACAGCGTTTGGTAAGGAAGCTCTGTGATGAATGTAAAAAAGAAGATGTGATTTCCTCCAATCTGTTCCCAAAGAACTTTTCCATCCCTAAAAATTTAAACACACATTTTAAAGCTATTGGTTGTAGTAGTTGTTATTATACGGGGTATAAGGGGAGGAAAGCCGTTTATGAGATCATACCCATTACAAAGGGATTAATACCTTACATCAAAGACAATGAGTTATCCATTGATGGTTATTTACAAAAGAATAATATAGAAACCTTAAAAAGCAATGCCATCCATTTAATACGATTTGGAACGACTTCTATAGAAGAAGTATATTCGCTTTTAACCGATTAATTATACACCAATGTCCAAGAAACTCCTATATACTCTTTTATTCTTAATTTATAGCTCTTTTTTAAACGCTCAAGAACCCAATAGGATTGAGCGTATAAAAAATCAATTGACTATTCTGGCGGTTGAAGAGCCAGGTTTGACGGAGAATGTAAAGACGGAAATCAATGTAACAAATGTCAATTTAAGTAATTTCTTATTGGCTATTTCTGACATTCATAACTTAAATATTAATGTATCCCCCGAACTCAACCAAATTAACATTGTAAACAATTTTTCCAATGTCACGGTTGCAGACCTTTTGGTCTTTTTGTGCAAGGAATACAGCTTAACGATTGATTTTACAGGAAATATATTATCGGTAAAGAAATACTACGAACCAGAACCTGTACCTGAAAAAAGAATTATACCAATTTCCTATAGTCCCAATGAAGACCTTATCTCCCTAGACCTAAATAATGACAAGTTGTATGAGGTTTTTAAAAAAATAATAAACGAATCTGGAAAGAACTTGGTTTTTTCTCCAGGTATCGAAAACAAGAAGCTAACGGTATATATGAAGGACACTCCTTTTGAGAGTGCGATGCAAAAACTGGCATATGCCAATTATCTTTTTGTGGAGAAAACAGAGGATAATTTTTACTTGTTTGAGGACGACTCGCCGTCTTCCTCTTCCAACAACAACACCCCTGTTTCCAAAAGGCAGAGAAGGGCAGGCTTTAACTATGAGATCCTGGATTCTGAATCTAAGTTATTAAGCGTGGATTTCACCTCTTCTCCTGTTGAAGATATCGTCTACAACATCGGAGAAGAACTGGGAATTGATATTTTTACGGCTTCCCCTCTCTCACAAGCAGGTACTATTACTTTAAAGGCGAAAACCATTTATTTTGACCAGTTGCTTTCTGAAATATTCAAAGTACAAGGAAATATCTCCAGTGGCAATGGAACCAACCCACAGGGAAATGGTTCAAATAACACCATTTTTACTTATAAGAAAGAAGGCAACCTGTATTTCTTTGGGACTAAAGATCAATTAAGCGTTCGGGAGGTCGAGATAGTTCACCTACAGCATCGTTCCGTAGAGTTATTAGCGGATCCTTCTGGAAAAGGAAATACGTCCAACCGAAGAGCGGGGAATATCCCAACAGGTAATTACAACAATTATGGCAATAATTACCAGAATTCCGGTCAATTTGATAATTACTCCAATAGGCATAGGGAACAAGTAGCTACGCCTCAAAATAATAGTTTTGGTAATTATAATTCCAAGGCAGAGGCACTGATTAGTATACTACCAGATGAAATAAAAGAAGGGCTTGACATCAAAATTGATTTTGAGATGAACAGTTTCTATGTCAACGGCACAAGCGAGAAAATAAAAAGGTTTAAAACATTTATTGCAAAGATCGACAAACCCGTACCTGTTGTACTTATAGAAGTTATGATCATAGAAGTAAGAAGAAGTGCTACCGTGGAAACTGGTGTGAGTTGGGGTATAGGTGATGAGCCTGTAGTAACCCAAGGGTCTATATTTCCTTCCACCAATATGACCTTGAGTTCAAAGACCATTAATAAAGTTATTGGTGGTTTTGATGGTTTTGGTTCTTTCAATCTCGGAAAAGTAGTGCCTAATTTTTATGCTACTATTAAAGCAATGGAGGCAAATGGCAACCTGAAAATCAGGTCTACCCCAAAACTATCTACTCTAAATGGACATCGGGCTACTTTCTCCAATGGACAGACTTCCTATTATGCGGTTACCCAAAGAAACATCTATGGTACGGATAACCCTCAAACTTCTGAAATAACCAACTATGTTCCCATTGACGCAGAATTGGGTCTGACCATCAAACCTTTGGTTTCTGGTGACGGACAGGTAACCTTGGATATCTTTGTTATTCAATCCGATTTTGGTAGTAGGATAGAAGAAAATGCTCCTCCCAATATTAATTCTAGGGAATTTAGCTCCATCATCAGGGTAGAAGATCAGGATATTGTAGTGCTTGGAGGATTGGAAGAACAGGTAAAAGATGATTCTGGCACAGGTGTTCCATTGCTTTCAAGAATTCCGATCATAAAATGGTTATTTAGCTCCAGAAGAAGGGAGGATTCCAAATCAAAATTGACCGTATTGATCAAACCCACAATTATTTATTAATGCTCGAGAGTTTAAAAACATATCTATATTATGGGAACACCGTCTATGGGATTGAGCTTTTGGAATCTTCCGATGGTTTTGCATGGAACGGGACTGTTATAAAGAAAGCCAAAGATGAGGTAGATATCGATAAAACCTTTCAAACGGATAGTATAGATTCTTTACCAGAATATGTTCCTAAAAATAGAGCTATATCGCTTGTCATAAACACTAAAGATGTCCTCTATAAATACATTGAAAGTAACCAAAAAGAGGAAGAGACCTTAATCAATATTGCTTTTCCGAACATTAATATCGCAGAGTTTTTTTATCAAATCAATTCCAACGGTTCTAATGTACACATTTTTCTTTGCAGGAAAATTCAGTTAGAAAAAATAGTAAATAAGTTTACTGCTTTAAAATATCCAGTTGTGGAAGTGAACTTGAGCAACTTTTTAGCGCAACACCTCCACCTATTTTCAGAAAATAAAACATTTAAAACTTCTAACTCTGTTATAAGTATAGAGGGCAACAGTATAAAAAATATCAAAAGAAAAAATTTAGGGGATATAAAGGAAAACTACGGTTTCAAAGGATTGTCTGTTTCCAATCATCACCTCTTGTCTTTTCTTGCTTCCATTTCGTTACTGTTGAATTTTGAACCTTTATATACTAACCTTGTAGAAAGCAATAAAAAGCTACAAAAAGCATATTTGCAAGAACGCTTTTTTAAATTGTTTTCCAATTTTGCGATTGCCTTCTTGTTAATTTCGCTATTAATCAACTTTATATTCTTTAACAGTAATTATACTGCTGTGCAAGAATTACAGGAAACCTCTAAAATAAATAGTGATACTAAAAACAGCATTAATGTTCTAAATGCCGAAGTGGAAAAGAAACAACTGATCGTAGAAAACATTATGAATAGCTCTTCATCCGCTAGCTCCTTCTTTCTCAATGAGGTTATCCATTCCTTGCCCCCTACGGTGCTTTTAACAGAGTTCGACTACCAACCTCTAGAAAAAAGAATAAGAAAAGAAAAACCTGTAGAATTCACTAATAACAGCATAACAATCTCTGGTACTACAACTGAAAGGGAGGGCTTTTCTTATTGGATTTATGAGTTGGAAAAGATGGATTGGATAAAGAAAGTAAGTATACTAAATTACGGAGATATAGAAGATAGTACTGAATTCATGATCAAATTAGAAATTGTTGATAATGATTAAAAAATATAAAAATATCTTACTAGTAGTTGGTTTTATATTAAGCCTTTTTATCTGTTATGAATTTGCATTTTCTAAAACTTTAGAATTAAAGAAGCAGAAAGAGAAACTTCTACAAGAAGAAGCTATTTTTAAAAATATACCAAAGCAGTTTTCTTTATTGAAGCAAAAAGAACGTTACTATGATTCTATCCTCACAAAATACCAGCTCAAGGAAAGCTCTCTTCAAAACAACCTTTTGAAAACTTTAAACCGATATGCAGAGGAAAACAATTTGGATATTACCAGTTTTATAGAACCTCATCAGTATGAGCAAGATAATTTAATTACCAAATCCTACTCTTTTACGATCCAAGGAGATTATAATTCTATTTTAAAGTTAATTCATCATTTGGAACAAAAAACTCGTTTTGGAGAAATTATCAACCTTCGTCTGGCAAAGAAGAGGGACTTTAAAAAGAACTCTAATTACTTACAAGCGGAAGTCTTGCTGAGGAATTTCAGCAATCGTGAATAGGACTTATTTAAAATAGCTCTCGAATATGCTAGTGGTTTTTTAAATGTGGATAAATATAAGAATGTGCAAAAAAATAAGATTCAAGGAGACAACCACAGAAAGAATAGAATAACTTAATAGCTTTGTGTAAGCAATTCATTAGTCTTTCTTTGTCAACTTATACTTCAACACACTAAATTGCTCTTCTTCAAATTGAATACCATATTTTTCATTTAAAAAGTTTTGTAACGAAGTAATAGACATACCTGAATCAAAGTTTATATTATATCCTTGTAAATTTTCTCGCCCTTTACCCGTATTAACCTTTACCCCATATAGATCTTGAATAACACTGGCTAATATTTTTAAATTAGCATTACGCATATTAACTATGCTGCCGTTTTGCTCTACACTAGTGTTTTGATTGTTTTCTGCCAGATAAATCTTTATTTTATCATTTTCTAGACCTAAAATATAGCCTTTCTCTAACTTTTGATTTTTATTTATATGTAAATCATAATAATCAAGAAACCTTTTTAATATATGGTTTCTATGCGCTGTAGCATTTTGGCCTCTATACTCTAAAGTGTAAAAATTTTTGTCAATGCTGGTATCAACAATAACATCTTTTAAATCAACATCTTGAAGAAAAGAAATTAAATGTCGCAAATCTGCTCCTCTTACATCATAACCATTTTCTAGTTTTTTATAGGAATAATATTTTGCACACTGAATATCATTATCTGCATTCGTTTTATTTTTACCTTCATAGATAGTATAGCTAATAGAATCGCTATACACTTCATCTATAAGCTTCACACTTCTTGCTTTATTCTGACAAGAAGCCAATACGCTAATTGCCATAAAAACAACCACTAGCGTATTAACTGAATATAAAATTCTATAATTCATTTATTTTATTTTCGATAATTCTGCAAGGCAAGTCTAATCACTCTTAAAATTACAGGAATTATAATTAATACGGCAAAAAATATACCTGTAACTGAATGAAAATTAATAACTCCAAATAGTTTTAAAGCTATAAAAAGTAATATAGCTACGGAAAAAATAGAAATATCGCGGTCTTTATTCATTATTCTTAATAGTCTTCCTTACTACAAGTAGCAAAAACCATACTTGCTAACAACCTAACAAAAGGTACTCTAAATAAATTTTTCATTTTATTTTTTAAATTTAATTATACTTTTTTTAGATGCTTGACCAAACACAATTGCAAGAATAAAAAGAATAACATCTAAAAGTTAAAAATTTTAAAGTTTTATCTCAATTACTAAGTTTATATGATAAATGTATCGGTAAAAATTATATTCTTAGGGTTAGTAGTACAAATAAACCAATTTATATATGATTTTTCGCTTTTACAAACCAATCAAGACAAGATGCAATTAAAATAGGATAATTGTTTAACCTTTCCTAGTAATGACTCAATAATACCAAGGGCATATAATGTATTCAAACATTTGCAAATTAAAATTTTAGACTGGTTAGTCCCATTTTTAGTCCGCCAATAATCACTTCTCTAATCTTTTATTAGTATTTTTCTTAGCTGGTGCTTTGGCCGATAGAGGTCTTAGCACAGACTCATCAAAGTAAACACCATTTTAGTGCATATCGGCTAGAATAAATTCATCTTTTTCTTGATCTGATTTTTTTTAACTGTTCGGATTCATAACTTTTTTTTCTTTAAGTTAGAATAAAAACGTTAAACAGAAAAAATATAATGGTTTAATTCATAGGTATTTAACCATTGTTTATTGGGTGAGAAAAATTAAATAATCAGGACTATCTTTTAAGCGTAAAGTGTGATTTAAACACCTTTATATTTCCTTGATATTTATACTCTACTTGAAACCAATAATCTGCAGACGGCATTTGTTTTCCGTTAAAAGAACCGTCCCAACCTCGCTTTCGCGGATTGGTAGAAGTAATTAATTTACCAAAACGATCGTAAATATAAATTTTAGCCTCTGGATAATCGTACATATCGTTAATATTCCAATAATCGTTTATTCCATCGGTATTGGGGGTGAAAAATTTAGGATAATTAATAACTTGAATCTCTTTAACTACCTCGCCACAATCGGCATATTTACCTTTAGCCCGTACCAAATGAGGGCCAGAAGCTACTCCGGTAAAATAAGGACTTTCTTGGTAAGGCTGATCATCGATTTGGTACATCATTTCACCTTCAGCTTTTACCACCTCAACAAAAACCTCTGCTCCCCCAGAAAAGGGCTCAGACACATTAACTTTAATCTCTGGTCGGCTAGAGGCATAAACCTGAACCTGGGTTGCGTAATAGCCACAATCCTCGACAGAGCTAATCTCTTTTAACTCTACCTCTATTTCAAAAGTTCCTGCCTGAGTAACCTCAAAGTTAACTCCTTCATGCACCAGTTGATTTTCCAGGTACCAGTAGACATTGTACTTATTTGGATCAAGTCCTGTTTCTAGAAAAGCTGTAGACAATAGTTCACCTGTTGCTGGGTCTAAACATATAGCAGCCGGTTCTATGTTAAGTTGTTTTATCGGGAATATTTCTATCTCGAATCGGCCTTCACTTATGCAACCATCCATTAAAGTAGAAGAGGCTTGTACATAAAAAATATACTTTCCTGGTTTTGTTAATCGCAAAGCATTTGGACTTACAGGTTTACTGAAATTAGGATCTACAAAAAACCTAAAATCTTGATTTTCTTGAGCCAGATCTGGCAGATATAATTCTCCGCAGTGCGTATAGTGCTCAAAAGCGCTTAAATCTATTTTAGGTTCTACTTCTACCCTAAAAGTGGTTTGATCAAAACACGTAAATCGATCTCCTTTTTGAGCAAAAATATATACTGTTTTACTCTCTTTAATTTCGGTTCCAGGTTCAAGTTTCTGCCCCTTAGCATAAGGTTCTGTAAAATACTCCCCTACTGCTAATCGAGGTAATACAAAAGTCTCACAAGCAAGAACATCAGGTAATTGAGTTGCCTCTACGCCCTCTACATATACGGTAAAAGAATCTTCATTGTCGCAACCCACTAAACTGCTAGACTCTTTATACAAAAATAACTTCTGAGTAGAATGAATTAGGTCACCTGAAAAGTATTCACTTCCACTTCCATTAGGGCCACTAAAGTATTTTGCACCTGTTATCTCTGGCAATTCGTAAGTATCACAAGTATAAACATCGGCAAAATTAGGCACCACGGGTAAGGGAATTAAAGTTACGGTAAAAGAGGTCTCGCTCATACAAGTAGTGGTAGCATTATTGATAAAGATGGTTTGTGATTCTGCTATCACATCGCCTGGAGTTAGCATTTGCCCACCCCGTTTTTTCTCTGTAAAGTATTCACCATCTTGCAAAGGAGGCAAAACATAAGGAGTGCTTGCACACTGCACCACATTAGGCAAAGTGTCTACCTTAGGTTTATCAAAAATTGTCACCTCAAAGCTTTGGTTTGTTGTACAATTTGGCGATGTAGTGGTTTCTGCAAAATAATATATAGTCTGAGAAAACTTAATTTTAGTAGTTGGTGTGAGTAAGTTTCCTTGACCGTTGGGTAAGCTATAAAAACCACCTACTTCGACCTCGGGAAGTTGAAAAGCTCCACAGGAGACAACATCGTCAAATCGAGGGGTTATGAATACAGTGAATTCTGATTCGTTTGCGCATCTACCATCAAAGTTAAAGGCATAAAGCGTAGTGGTCTCGGTGATGACTGTTCCTGGTAACAATTGGTCACCCGCACCGCCAGACTGTGTGTAATAATCACCATGAGTCAAGGCGGGTAAGGTGTAACTGTTACAGGTAATTACATCTGCTGGTTGATCTACTGGAGGCAAAGGAAAAACCTGAAAAGAAAAGGTATCTTCTTTACAGAATACACCATTCACTTCGGCATAATAATGAATGCTAGCGTCATTATAATAGATGGTACCCGGCGGAATTATTTTTCCGCCACCAGATGGTCCACCAGGCAAAGTATAAAAATTGCCCGCAGGTGGAGATGGAACCCGCATAAATTCGCAGTATTCATCTTTTATACCATACTCTTCAATGAGTTGAACCGTAAAACTGCTTTGGTTATAACAACCTGCATCTGTTGGACCGTTATAAATATAATAGGTTCCGCTTTCATCTATTATGTCGCCTGCAAAAAGCGGGGTTCCGCCACCTTGCGCTCGGGTAAAATAATTACCGTGTGTCAAGGGGGGCAAAGTGTAAGTACTACACTCAATAACATCGGGCAATTCATCTACCAAAGGCAATCCATTTACTTGAATTTGAAAACTGGTAAATACGTAACACTCGGGCATATATCTATCGGTTACTTTTACATAGATGTTCTGGTTATTTGAGCGTCGACTAGGGGAAACAGAAAAGGCTCGGTAATTTTGGATCTCATTTTGACCAGCTTCCAAATCAGCTTGACTGTAATAATATGCAAACATATAGTTTTGGGTGTAGCCTACTAAATCTTCGTTTACCTGAGTGAGATCTACCAGATGTGTTTTTGTGATATCGCACAGTTGAATATCTTCTAACGGCCCTAAGTGAATTTTATCGGCTACTTCTAACTTAAAGTCGATGATTTGGGTACACCAATTATTATTATTTTTAGCTTTCAGTTTGATGTAAACACTTTGGTTGGGTGTACCCGCAAAAGCTGAAGTATTTGCTGCAGGTATAGGTAAATCATTATTCAAATCTTGCAAACTGGCGTAATAAAAAAGCTCATAATCTGATGGCGACACACCTAGAATCTGGTGATTATTGACGGTTAAATCCCAGAAATAATTAGCTCGATTGTCGTAACATATCTTTAAATTATTAGCTTCATTTATTTGCACTTGTGTCAATTGTATCTCGTCGGTTAAAAGACAACCTGTATTATTTTCGGTAACCTCAACACTATAATCCCCAGGATTGGTCACCGTAAGGGTATTGGTATTGGTGTAGTTCACCACGCTACCATTCATTTTCCATGTATGGTTATAAAGCTGAGTATCTAATCCCGTAGTCAAGGTTTTAGATTGCCCCAAACAAATAGCTTCATCGTCTCCAAGATTTACATTGGTTTGAAAACTACCCGCCTCCAAAAAAATGGCCGAATCAAAATTAGCATCGTTAGAATCTGCTATTAAAAGCTCTATTTTATAGGTATCACCTGGGACAATTTGAGCCGAGGCTTTCATCACCTTGGTATACCCGCGCATATTTAAACCAGCATTGGGTTTATTTACCAAATATTCACCAAACAAATGTTTATTATCTGATGAACAAGAATTGTTATAAGCCTTGTCTTTTATATTCTTTACGGAAACAGGGGTAGTTGTTCCGGGTATTACCGCTAGGTTTTGTGATTGACCAGTGTTAAGATTGGTCAATAAAAACGCAAAAACATCACTAGATACACATTGCCACTGCCCATACTCATTTGAAGCAAAGACAAAGTTAAAACTGAAGTCATGAGACAACGGAACAAACTCAAATGATAAAAATGCCACGTCGGTAATTTGAGCGTGTTGCCCCGAGGCAGCATTTAAATTTTCTAAGTAGGCATTAGTATTTTGATTTATTTGAGAACTCAGGTGGTTCCCTGAAAACGGACCTTCGCTATGCTTTGCGTTTCCACTTCGAATAATCACGCCTTCCTCAATAGGAAAATTACTGTTGTTATGAGAAAAATAACCAACTGCTTGACTGGATGACATCTCGGCATTGAATAAACTAGAACACGCATTATTCAATAACATTTCACTTAAGTCTTGTGCATTATATGTATTCACATCTACCTGCACATTCTGACTAAATCCAATATTGAAGATCAAAAAAACAACCAACACAGCATATTTCATAGCAACTCCTAATTTATTCTTAAAATCGATGGCAAAAATAATCGATTATCTTAATTTTTACACGATTAAAGGTATTTTATTTCGGATAAATAACAAACAATTTTTTAATATTTTTTTAACATATTGTATTTCAGTGAATTAAAATAACTTTATACAGATAAATCACTCTAGATAAAGTACTTGTAAAATCGATTTAAGGTTGTTTTTCGTCGTCATAAAACTATTATCTGTAGTTAAAGATCAATTTTGTACCTTTAATCTTAATTTAAAGGTTAAAAATTATGCGTTTTATTAATGAGACTTCTGTCTATTTAAAAGAGAAAGGTTTTGAGGTACCAGAAATTGGTATCATATTAGGTAGCGGATTGAGCGATTTTGTGAATCATATCAATATTATTCAAGAGGTATCTTACAATCATATTCCGCATTTTCCTACCGCAACTGTTGAATTTCATAAGGGGAAACTTATATATGGTGAGTTAAGCGGAAAGAAAATTATGGTTATGCAAGGGCGATTTCATTTTTATGAAGGCTATACTTTACGGGATGTGACTTACCCGGTACGTATAATGAAAAATCTAGGGGTGAAACACTTATTGGTATCTAATGCAGCTGGCGGTTTAAATTTGAATTATAAGACCAGCGACTTAATGCTTCTTGAAGATCATATTAACTTATTAGGAGATTCACCTTTAGCTTTTAAAGGTGTTGCAAAACATGGAGAGCGTTTTGTAGATATGAGTAATCCCTATGACACTGGTATGCGCAAAAAGCTAATGAAAATAGCTAAGGAAGAAAACATTAAGCTACATCAAGGGGTGTATGCCGCAGTAAAGGGTCCGCAATTAGAAACCAGGGCAGAGTATAGGTATTTGAAACTGATTGGCGCCGATGCAGTAGGAATGAGCACCGTACCAGAAATTATTGTAGCCAATCATTTAAAACTACCTGTCATTGCTTTATCGGTTATTACCGATTTGTGTGATCCAGACCATTTAAAACCTGTGAATATTAAAAGTATAATGCAAGCCGCTAAGCAAGCTGAGCCGCAAATGATCACTTTATTCTGTAAACTCATCGCAAGTTTATAAAAAAAGAGGCGAAGATATCTCTCCGCCTCTTTCTAAATTTTAGATTTAATAAATTACCTAGAAATTTCTAAGATTTCAAAAGTAATCTTGCCATTAGGCACTTGAATCTCAGCTTCTTCACCTGCTTTCTTACCCAACAATCCTTTCCCAATAGGAGAATCTACCGAAATTTTACCGGCTTTCAAATCGGCTTCGCTTTGGGCTACTAATTTATATTGCATCTCCATATTATTGGCAAGGTTTTTTAGCTTCACCGTAGAGTGGATTAATATTTTTGAGGTGTCTAGTTGTGATTCATCAATTACTCTCGCATTTGAAACCACCTCTTCTAGTTTAGAAATTTTCATTTCTAATAAACCTTGGGCTTCTTTAGCTGCGTCATACTCTGCATTCTCACTTAAATCTCCTTTGTCTCTAGCTTCTGCTATAGCCTGCGAAGCTTTAGGACGCTCAACGTCTCTTAAATGATCAAGCTCTGCTTTAAGTTTTTTCAAACCATCAGCAGTGTAATAAGATACTTTACTCATAACTTCATCGTTATTAATTATACTATAAAAAAAAGAATCCTACTCGCATAGGATTCGTTAAGACCAAAGATAATAAAATTAAATCAGTAAAACAATTTATATTCGCACACAAAAACTATTATGATGAAATACCTCAATTTTTTGCTTTTAACTTGCCTTCTTTTTGCGGGTTGCGATTCTGATGATGGCCGTTTAGACAATCCTTACTTGTCTGGGGCACCTGTAAATCTAGAAATAAATCTTAGACTACCACAATACACGCCTTTGTTAAATCCTGCTAATCCCGTTTTTATACCCAACCAAGGTAATGTTGGTATTGTTGTAATGAACACCGGCACAAACACCTATGTAGCTTTTGACGCCTCAGACCCTAACCACCCTATTTCATCTGATTGCTATGCCATGCAGCTAGAAGGGACCCGATTAGTTTGTGATTGTGAACAAAATACCTACGAATTGTTTACCGGGAATTTTATAAGTGGTGAGAATTTGAGGTTCCCTTTGTATGCTTATCGTATTTCTAAAATAGACAACAACACCCTAGTGGTGACTAATTGATTAAATTAATTCCCCCTCCTTCCTTTACGGAAGTAAGGGGAACATAATTTTAGCTATTTAAAATTTTAGGTTAATACCGAATAAAAAGTTTATAGTAGCCTGCGGATAATAACCAGCACCTTCCAGGGTCTCTAAACCGCTTGGAATATTGGTATTTTCAACCTCATAATTGAAGTAATAGCCGTTGGAAACATATTTTACATTAAAAATATTATTCACCAAACCAGTAAAAACTATTTCGTTAAAGAAAGGTGGTTTTTCCCAAACGTATTGCAAATTCAAATCGTTAATAAAGTAATCGTCTAATCGTGAAGCCTCACGCTCAAGATTACTCATATATTGTTCTCCTACATATTTACTCAACCAATTGATTTGAAGATTTTTTACCGGTGAAAACCGAATAGCATTAGCGGCCACTACACTAGGTGAAAATGCAATTTCTGTATTGCCAAAATTTTGCAGCTCACCATCAAAACGAGTTTTAAAATCTCTATTTTGATTCCTACTGATCGCCACATTAGGGTGAAGGCTTAATGTATTGGTAAGTTTGATACTAGCGTCTAACTCGATTCCTGCTCGGTAACTATCTCCTACATTTTCTCTAACAGCTCCTCCCTCGGCATCAATTTCACCAGTTAAAACCAATTGGTTTTTATAATTCATGTAATAGAAATTAGCATTTAAGACAAGTTTTGGTGTTTGCCAACGCCATCCCCATTCAAAATCGTCTAAGCTTTCTGGCTCAACATCTGCATTGTTGAATAACGCATTTTCAAAATCTGAACGGCTTGGTTCTCTGTGCGCTTTGGCATATGAAAAGTAAAGTTGATGGTCTTCAGCAGGTTGATAGGTTAGTCCGAATTTAGGGTTAAAGAAACTATATTGCTCATCAACACCTAAAGGAATACCTTCTTCAATTGCTCCATTTGTTTCATATCCGATCCATCGTCCTTGTAAATCGATATAAGTATTAAGCTTATTGCTTAAAGCGTATGAAATTTTGGTGTAAAGATTTGCATCGGTTTTAACCGCATCATTATCATAATAAGGCGCATAAGGTTCTTTATTTTGTGCAAATCGGGTATAAATAACCTCTCCAAAATGATCTCCTTCGTAACGGTTTGCCCCTCCACCTATAAGAGCATTAATTCTTTTAAAATTGTATTGTACACTAAAGGTTGTACCGTAAAAATGATTATCTAACCATTTAGTATTAATAAGATCTGAAGTTTCAACCAGTTCGCCATTAGCTGTAAAGCTTGGTAGATTATAGTCGTTTAAACTTGCATCTTCTTGAAATTCCTCATAATAACCTTTACCGCGCGTGTAATGTAGCGCAAAATTTGATGACCATCTACTATCATAAGTCTGGTTCCACAACAGTTGGTAATGGTCTTGCCAGTAATTATCGGTTTGGTTATCATAATACTTTACCACTCCTTCATCTGTAGTGTATTCTCCTGCGGGGTTATATCGTCTATCCTCTTTTAACTGATTGGCATCTATACCATACCAAGCTTGGTAGGTCTTCTCCTTATTACCAAAAGTTATCGCTTTAATCTTGGTATTCTCATCAATAAAAGCGGCTTGCAAGAAATAAGAGCGCATCGAGCTACTGGCTCTATCAATGTAACCATCGCTCTCAAGAACCGAGGCTCTACCAGATATTTCCCAGTGTTGATTAAATAAACCGGTGCTAAAATTAAGGGTATGTTTATGGGTATTGAAAGAACCATAACTATTTGATAGCTCGGCATAGGCTTTTTCAGAAAAGTCTTTTGTAGCGATATTTATACTCGCACCAAAGGCACCTGCGCCATTTGTTGAGGTTCCTACACCACGTTGTAATTGCAAACTCTCGATAGAACTGGCCATATCGCTTAAGTTTACCCAAAAGCTCCCTTGGCTTTCGGCATCGTTATAAGGAATACCGTTAATGGTCACATTGGTTCTTGACGCATCGCTACCCCTAACCCGTAGAGAGGTATAACCAATACCAGCCCCCGCATCTGAAGTCATAACCACTCCTGGCATATAACCCATTAACACTGGTATATCTTGTCCTAGATTTCGCTCTTCTATTTCATCCTCCTCCAAATTGGTGTAAGCAATGGCGTTTTTTTGGTTGCTCTTAGGGCCTGAATAAATACCTCCTCTAAGTTCTCTTCTACCCCATCTAAGCTTATATTGAGTCGTGTATCTTTATTCAAAAACACCTCAACTTTTTTGGTATTGCCCGATGTTACCACTAAATTGTAGTTTCCCTTCTTTAATTTTAATCGGTATTTACCGTTTTGATCGCTTAGGGTTCCCATTTTTGTGCCTTCTATACTAATTTGAGCGTAAGGCACCGGTTTTTCATTTCTTGATATTTCGCCAGCTAAAACATAAGTTGCCTCTTGGGCAGAGACTATACTGGCAGAAATTAAACCAACTAAAAATAATACAATTCTCATTCGTAATTTTTTTTAAATACGAATAAAAGGGGCGATTATTCTTGGTAAATTATTAAACATAAAAAAACCTGCAATTCTTTTCGTCAAAAGAAAAACAGGAGTACACCTACAACAAAATGCTGCTAGCCGCATTTTCCCTTGGCAACATTACTTGCCCAGGTTCATTGGGTATGATCTCAGCCTTCTTCAAGGCACCCCTTAGAGATGCTGCGAAATTAATTCTTTTTTTGATTTTACCATAACTTTAAGGCACTTTTAAAAATTTGCATTTTATTTTTGATTATGCCTGAATCTACAAAGAAAAGAATTACCCTTAAAGTTAGCCTTGGCTATCTGTTACTTACTGTTTTTACAGCGGCATCTATTTACATAATTTACACTCAGGTAGTCGAATTAAATCAGGCTGGGAAAGAAAATACCAAAAATCAAGAGCGCCTATTGTTAATGAACAAGATGGTGACAAAAATTTATAATACCGAAGGAATCAGTCGCGCTATTATTCAAAATCAAGAGGCAGACAAGGTCGACTCTTTAGAAAGACAGCACGATTCTATACACTCGTTAATTGACCAATTAAAACAGGTATACCCCGATCGAGAAATAAAAATTGAATTAGACAGTCTCAACAAGCTACTCGTTCTTAAACAAGAGAATCTCTTAGAACTGCTAAAATTACGATCTCAAAACTCAAGTGTAAATTACTATGACAGAGTGCTCAATAATTTAAAAAAGGTAAATTATTTATTTGAGGAAGACAATTATGATAAACTTTTTAAAGATCATAGTCCGCATGCGCGTAGGGCTCTTATAAAGTGGTTGGAATATGCAAAAGAAGACAACGCCCAGCGGCTAACCCAGCAAACAGCCGATTCGCTCATAACTTCGGTTAAAAAGGTATTGAGTTCTTTAGAGCGCGAAGAAAGACGCTACCAAACCGAAGTAATTGCTAAAGAGAATGCCCTTATAAAAAACGATCAAAAATTATCGGCGCAACTTCAGAAAATTAGGAATGAGATCGAAAGAGAAGAACTACAACAATCTGTACAACAACTTAAGAATTCGCAACAAGCCATTAGTAAAACCACTTTAATTATAGGAGTATTAGGGGTGGCCTGTATTTTTACTATTTTGTTATTTGTGATTTTAATTTCAAGAGACACCAGAAGCAGTTCTCGTTACCGGGAAGAACTCGAAAAAAGCAAACGATATGCCGAGTTTTTATTGAAACGCTATAAGCAGATTTTAGCCACTGTTACACATGATTTAAGGTCTCCACTAAATACTATTTTGGGTTATTCTGATTTGATTAATCAAGAACCGTTAACTGCGAGGCAAAAACACCAATTGGGGCAATTGCAAAAATCATCAGACTATATTTTACAAATGGTCAACAGGTTACTTGACCTTTCAAAGCTTGAAGCGGGAAAAATCGGTTTAGAAATTTTACCTTTTGTGCCTAAAAATTTGGTAGAAAACTGCATTAGCGCTGCGATACCTGCGCCAGCCAAAAATGCTGTTGAACTTGAAATTTCTTTTGGCGAACACACCGAGCTATCTTTCTTAGGTGACCCCTTTAGAATACAACAAGTGTTAACCAATCTCATCAACAACGCTTACAAATTTACTCATAAAGGTAAAATAGAAATAAAGACTAAATTACAACCGGTCACGCGTAAAAAATTCAATCTTTTTATAGAGGTTAGTGACACAGGAATTGGCATAGCAAAGAGTCAACAGGAGGAAATTTTTGAAGAATTTACACAAGCGAACAATAAAATTGAAAGCCAGTACGGTGGTTCAGGATTAGGACTAGCCATTACAAAAAAAATTATAAAGCTCTTAAACGGGAATATTTCCTTAACAAGTGAACCCGGTGTTGGAAGCGTTTTTAAGATTGAAATACCGGTACATCTCAATGAAGACCGAGTAAAAATCCGTAAAGACATTAAAATACGCAATGCTAAAGAAAAAAAGATTTTACTGGTTGATGATGAGCCTAGCCAACTTGAATATTTAAAAGCGATGTTAGAAAATTCCAACTTTAAATGTTTCACAGCCAACAACGGTAAAACCGCTTACAATTTGCTTCAAAATAGAAAGTTTGACTTGGTAATTACAGATATTCAAATGCCCGTCGCTAGCGGATTTGATTTACTCGATAAAATGAAAAACGATGGAACTTTAAAAACCATTCCCATAATTGCTCTTACGGGTAATACACAGCTCAAAGAAGAGGATTATCTTATAAAGGGGTTTTCGGCAATGCTTATTAAACCTTATAAATTTCAAGAATTACTACTAGAGATAGCTCACGTCTTAAAACTAGAAACGCTCCAAAAACAAAGCAGAATATCCACACCGATAAGTAAAGATAAATTGTTTACGATATCCGAAATACAAAATTTCACTTTGGGTGATGATCATGCCACAAAAAATATTATTAAAAGTTTCTTAGCAAGTTGCCAGCAAGGGGTAAAAGAGTTAAACCAAAGTGTAAAAACCAAGGATTTTCAAGCTGCAGGAAAAACGGCTCACAGGCTACTACCAATGCTAAAACAATTACAAGCCAGTAAATGCGTGGAATCATTTGAATTATTAGAAAAACAAGGACTCAAAAATCCAAGCCAATTAGATGAAGAGAACTTGATTAAGGCTATTGAAGAACTAAGCCTATTAATTAAAGCGTTGCAAAATTATTTAAATACGCCCCATTAATATTCAATATTGTACTGCTTCAATTTATTATAGAGCGTTTTGCGATCTATTTGTAACAGCCGTGCGGTTTTACTCTTATTTCCGCCCGTTTTAGCTAGCGTATCTTTAATTAACTGAACCTCATTTTTATTTTTGAATAACGAATAAGATTCTTGGGGTTCTGGCTTTACTAGAATTTCTTTTGGCAAATCTGTTTCCTCTATATAGTCGTTTTGTGCTATTAAGCTGGCTCGCTTTACACAATTTTGTAATTCGCGTAAATTTCCTGGCCAAGAATAACGCTCCATTTTACTCATTGCTTCATCGGTAAAACCCAAAATTTGTTTATTTAAAATTTGGTTGGCTTGGCTTAAAAAGTGGTTTGCAAAGAGCACTAAATCTTCTTTTCGTTCCGCTAAAGCAGGAATTTGAATACTAAATTCGTTTAGGCGGTGATACAAATCTTCTCTAAAGTCACCGGCCGCAACAGCTTTATCTAAATTTTCATTTGTAGCGGCTATCACCCGAATATCCACTGGGATTTCAGTATGACTTCCTATAGGTTTTATTACTCTTTCTTGTAAAGCTCTAAGTAAATGAATTTGTAGTTCATAAGACAAGTTACCTATTTCATCTAAGAATAAGGTTCCGCCATTGGCAGCTTCAAAATGCCCTACCTTATCTTGAATAGCTCCGGTAAAAGAACCTTTCACGTGCCCAAAAAATTCGCTAACAGCTAATTCTTTGGGTATAGCACCGCAATCTACTGCAACAAAAGCCTTTTTACCACGTTTGCTTTTATGATGTATTTTTTTTGCTACATACTCTTTACCTGTACCGCTTTGGCCTACAATAAGCACTGAGAAATCTGTTGGAGCCACTAAATCTATATAATCTGCCAAAGTCTTTGCCTCTTTACTCACCCCTTGTACGTATTTCTGCTTTTGAGACTCTGAAATTAAAGCATCCGATTTCTTATGGGCTTTAGTTGTTTGTTTTATAGCACTTTTCTCAAATCCTTGCAACTCCTTGAGCGCGTTCTTTATGCTAGCAAGTAGTTTCTCGGGGTTAACAGGCTTAGCAATATAATCAAAGGCACCACTTTTCATCACTTCAACCGCTTTACTCACTTCTGCATACCCCGTCATTAAAATCACCTTGGTTGACCAATTATTCTGCTGTACACGATCAAGCAATACCGTTCCTTGCTTTTCGGGTAAACGCACATCGGTTAGTAAAACATCAAAACGGTTTTGATCTAGTTCTTTGTGGGCCTGTTCGGCACTTGTACAGGTAGTTACTTCAAAACCTTTTTTGGTTAAGAAGGTGGCCAACATTTGGCAAAATGCAAGATCATCTTCAACGATTAAAATTCGGTTCACAACACGTAGTTTTTTTACAAATTTAGCCCAAACAACACCAACCCATTCTCAAATTTATCATAAAATAAGACCGCCTATCTAGGCGGTCTTCACTAACTGTACAAAACTAACCAATCTTAGCTTTCGCTATCAATTTTCTTTTTTCGGATAAATCCAATTTCCTTTTTCATCTAAATAAACTACTTGTTTCTCGTCTTTAGCATTTAATAGTTCTACCTTATAATCATTCTGCTTATTTACATAAATCTTAACCGATTTACACTTTTCGAATCGTTCGGTAATTGAATGTAAAATTGATTTTTTTACTTTACTCTTCTGCAAATAAACAAAACCATCGCTTGAAACGCTTTCATTCTTATTTATGGTTTCAACTTTATCATTTTGTGAAAACCCTAAACTGATAGAACCTAGGCAAAAAGTAAGTAATATTAGTATTTTTTTCATTTAATGGAGTTCTTTACTATTACTATAGAAAAAAACATACCATTTACTTATAAAGTTAGCTTTCGTCGAATATCTAATTATAACACCGAAACTCAATCCTTTAAGATAATCACAGTGTGTAGAATTCCACACACAAGTGTGTAATTTTTCTACACTTCCCTAAATGAAAAATTCTACAAAGGAGGTTTCCTGTTTCGTTTCTTTTCTGAATGCAGGCGTTTATTTTGAAGTCTTTTTAACCGGGCTGCCTTTGTGGGAAGTGTTTTCTTTCGCTTTCGCGGAACTTTTAAGCTCTTTTTAAGCGCCTGAAGGAACTGCCGTATCACTAATTGTTTATTTTTAAACTGGCTTCGGCTCTCTGCGCATCGCATTTGTAAAACCCCATCTTTATTTAAATAAGAACTTAATTTTTGCGATAGCCGTTGTTTTTCTTCAGCTGTAAAACACTTCGAATTTGAAAGATCCCAGTATAAAATGATTTGCGAATGTGTTTTATTAGCATGCTGCCCCCCAGGGCCACCACTAAGGGTAGCCTTAAATTGTGTTTCGGCTATTATTTTTTCTTCTTGCAAACCTATTGATGATTTGGCTTTAATAGGTCCAAAACTGTTTTTACAGGGTTAAAGGTATTTACTGGTACCTCAACCATAATTGTATTCCAATAAGCCATAGCACCATTCCATAGCCCTGGTAACTCCAGTGCCTTAAATTCTTCCCCATTTTTAGATTTGATGGAAATAAAACATTCGTTTTCATTTCTAAATTGAGTTAGATCAAAGGCGTTACCCTTATAATTTTTAAGACCACAAACTAAGTCAACCGGATTAAAATGTGTTGACTTTTTTAATATAGTCAATTGATTCTTATCCTTTTTATCTATTTGAGAAGACTCTACAATTTGTAAACTAGGTTGTTGGTTGTCGTGTTGCACCCAATACGGACCTCCACCTGGCTCTCCTTGGTTTTTAACCATACCACAAATCCGTAAAGGCCGATTATAAAAATTAAAAATTGCCTGAGCACTATCAAAATTAATTTTTCTAAAAAAGTAGGTTTCGGCAATGCTATCAGCCTCCGTTGCTAAAGCTTCGTTAAAACCCTTTTCTTCTAACTCATTTAATAAGGAGAAAATTTTGTCTTGTACTTCAATCAGCAATCCAGCCAAAGCCTGTTTATAAGTAACATTCTCTTGAAGAATGCGTTTTGAACTTACATTATCTATGTTTTTAATAAAAACAATATCGGCATCTACATCATTAAGATTATCTAATAAAGCCCCGTGCCCACCAGGTCTTAAAATAAGCTGACCTTCTCTATCTCTCACTGGCTTATTTTCATGATCTACCGCTAAAGTATCGGTATGTCTTTTCTGATATGAAAAATCAATTTTAAGTTTTTTCTGATATGCCTCCTCCAAAACTTTAAGTTTTTCTTCTACCATTTTTTGAAATAAAGAAGCTTTGTTTTCTGAAATGGTAAAATGTAAAGCTACTTTTTCAAGAGGTTGGGTGTAGCAGGCTTCGACCAATTGCGCTTCAAAAGCGGTTACGACATTTTCTTGCTCTAAATGGAAAGGCACAAGAGCCTTAGGTAAGTCTACAACAGCTTTCCCTTGAATAAGGGGTTGAAACAAGGCCTTTAAAAACAAGTAATTCTGTTGATTCTCATTTTGGTTCTCGTAATCTGCATTATCATTTTTTAAAAAGGGCCTTAGTTGCTGATATATGGCCAATTTGTTTTTATTTTCAAAGAAATCACACCACGAACTCCAAGATGATTCTTGAAGGGTACTGGCTAGCGTTTCAGAACTACTAGATAGTTGATGCAACCTATATAAGTCTTTGAACATACGGGAAGCTGCGCCGCTAGCAGGAATAAAATTTAGACTTTTTCCTTGATAATTATGAAAGCTATTCTGCAAGCCGGCTATTTTCTCTGGAGAAAGAGATTTAATACCATTATTTACATTTGCAGGTTCGACCAACTTGACAGGCTCAACACCATTCTTAAACAAACGCATCTGGTTGGCTATAAGGTTTTGGTTTAAACCATGTTTTTCTAGTTGGGCTATATCTTTCTGAGAAAAATCGAAATTATTGATCATTGCTTAATAGTTTATCAATTTGCTCTTTTGCCAACTCTATGCGGGTATTCAAACTACCAGAAAGTTGTGTATAAGGCAAATTATTTTTTTGCAAAGCCCGCTCAAAATGATTGAACATAGCTTGGCGTTCATTGGGTTTATCTCTTAAATCATCTGCTTCCCAAGGCACATCAATATCTGTAAGAAAATAATAGGTGTATTGATGTTTTTGCACCGCTTGCTCTAAGCGTTCATTTTTAAAGTTGTTGTAATACACTTGAGCATAGCAGTAAGTTTGCAATACATTGGTGTCACAAAATAACACTTTGTTCGCTAATACTGCAAGTTTATTTTCTAAATCTATTTGCCCAATGGCAATGGGTATAAGATCCTTTTCCTCACAAATAATACCAGAATCATCATATTTTCTTTGCAAATAGTCACGTGCAAACTCAGGCACCCATTGCGTTTGGTAGTGCTCTGCCAATTGCTTTGCTAAGGTGGTTTTACCTGTTGACTCTGGACCAAAAAAAACTATTTTGATACAATTACTTGGTTGTTGTTGTAAATCTTTATCCATGAATAATATCCGTAAATCGCAATGATAGTAAATAATATGTACTGTACTGCAGCCATATTCAATCCTTTAAAAAAATACAAGGGTATCGAAACCAAATCACCAATAATCCAAAATATCCAATTTTCAATTTTGCGTTTGGCCATAAGCCACATGCCAACAAAAAATATAGCCGTGGTGAAAACATCCATATAAGAAATCCAGCCGTCCCACTTTTCAAATACAGTGTACACGCCTATAACAAATATAGCTGTAGCAATAAATAGGAGTATACCGTAGAAATGCTCTTTAAAATTGGCATGTTTTATTTTATGTAAAGTTTCTCCATTTTTTTTCCTTGACCATAGATACCAGCCAAAGATGCTCATGCTAAAGTAATATCCATTAATTAGCATATCACCTAGTAAACCGTAATGCCACAAGATGTATACAAAAATACTGGTGTTTATGATTCCTGTTGGATACACCCAAATATGATTTTCTTTAGAGTACCAAACCGATAAAAATCCGAACACTACGGCCACAAATTCAAGTAATATTAGATGCCAAGAAACACCAATATAGGGCTCAAAAAACCACTCCAACCAATTCATCGTTCCTATTTTAAAATTCTATGTTCAAATGCGGTTCCTACTACGACCATTCGGGCACCAGCTTTATAATATTCTTTCGCCAAGCTAAGACTCCTAATACCGCCCCCAACCATTATTGGCAGATCTATTTCTTGTTTAAGTCTTTTAATAATATTTAAATCAACTGGTCTTTGCGCTCCACTACCTGCTTCGAGATAAATCAATTGCATTCCCAAAAATTTTGCCGCTAAACAAGTATCTACAATCAATTGAATCGAATCTTGTGGTATAGGTTGTGTTTGCGTCACTTCTTTAACGGCGGTTCTTGTTTCCCCGTCAATTAACAAATAGGCTGTAGGAATGACTTCAAGAGTATGTTTTCTTAAAAACGGTACGGCCTTGACATGTTGGTCAATTAAAAATTCTGGATTTCTTCCTGAAACCAAAGAAAGAAATAAAACTGCATCTACATAAGAGCTTAGTTGTTTTTCATCACCGGGAAATAACATCACGGGTAAAGAAGTAAATAGCTTAATATTTTTACAAATCAAGTCGCTTTTTCCTGGCTCCACCCGGCTGCCTCCTACTAATAAACAAGTTGTTTCTACCGGTAAGCTCTTTATTAATTTAGGTATATCACCCACCTCTTCTTTGTCTGGATCAATAAGAATTGCCAAACCCGCAGTAGATGTATTTAAAAACTTTAAAATTTTTTGGTTGTCAATTGAATTTTGCATTAGATGCTAGGTAATATATAAGCACAAGTAAAACCTTCAAATTCCAAAAAAGCAGCCTCGTAAACACTCTGCGCAAGATGACTTACACTAGCCGTTGTTGATCCCGCATCAAAGTCGAAGTCCTCTACATAGATATGCTCTAAAAATCTTAGCCCGGGTATGCTTAAAACTTTATACACCGATTCTTTAATCCCCCAAACAATTGTAAGTTTTCTAATTTTGGCTTCATCGTTAGCCAAGGTATGATACTCTTGTATAGGGGTGAACTTGTGTGCTATTCGCAATATTTTTTCTCGCTGCTTTTCAATATCTATACCAACTGGCCTGTCACTAATAATTATCCCTGTAAAGGTAAATGAATGCGTTATTGAAATATACTTACCATCTTTTAAATGCGGCTTGCCTAAATCATCATAATACAAATCACAATCTTCGTAGCCTTCTAAAGCTAATAAATGACGAATACTCATAAAACCACGTTGATGAATTTCAGACTTCATCGAATTTAAACGTTTTTGGCAATGAGGCGTAAGCTTAATTGATTCGCTCAAAAATGCTAAGGACTCTTCTATCTTCCAAATGAGCACTTTAGTACGCTCATCAATTGTTATATTTTTATAAAGAGGCATCCTGTTCTTTGATTATTATGTATTTTTGCAAATGAATTGATAAATACAAATATAAGGATATGAGCACGAAAACAGTAGGTTATGTACCATATAAAGTAAAAGATATTAGCTTAGCCGATTGGGGGCGCAAAGAAATCGAGTTGGCTGAGGCCGAAATGCCTGGACTAATGGCATTACGCGAGGAGTACAAAGACCAACAACCGCTTAAAGGTGCAAGAATAGCAGGTTGCCTGCATATGACTATACAAACCGCAGTCTTAATTGAGACATTAGTGGCGCTTGGCGCGGAAGTTACTTGGAGTTCTTGTAATATTTTTTCTACACAAGATCAAGCCGCAGCAGCAATTGCTCAAGCTGGGATTCCTGTATATGCGTGGAAAGGGATGAACGAGGAAGAGTTTGACTGGTGTATTGAACAAACATTATTTTTTGGAGAAGAGCGCAAGCCCTTAAATATGATTTTGGATGATGGTGGAGATTTAACCAATATGGTTTTAGATCGTTACCCAGAATTGGCCAAGGACATTAAAGGTCTTTCTGAAGAAACTACCACGGGAGTGCATCGTTTATACGAACGTATGAAAAACGGCACCCTGCCTATGCCAGCCATCAATGTAAATGACTCGGTAACAAAATCTAAGTTCGATAATAAATACGGGTGTAGAGAAAGTGCCGTAGATGCTATTCGAAGAGCTACAGATGTTATGCTTGCAGGAAAACGTGTAGTGGTATGCGGGTATGGAGATGTAGGAAAAGGTACGGCCGCTTCATTTAGAGGAGCCGGATCGATAGTAACGGTAACCGAAATTGACCCTATTTGTGCATTACAAGCAGCTATGGATGGTTTCGAAGTAAAACGCCTTGAAACGGTGTTACCGAAAGCCGATATTGTAATCACAACAACAGGCAACAAGGATATTGTTCGAGGTGAGCATTTTGAAGCCATGAAAGATAAAACTATTGTATGTAATATTGGTCATTTTGATAATGAAATCGATGTGGCTTGGCTGAACGAAAATCATGGAGAATCTAAAACCGAGATTAAGCCGCAAGTTGATAAATACACGGTGAATGGAAATGATATTATACTTCTTGCCGAAGGTAGATTGGTGAATCTAGGTTGTGCTACAGGACACCCTAGTTTTGTAATGAGTAATTCGTTTACCAACCAAACTTTAGCTCAAATTGAGTTATGGAATCATAGCGATAAATATAAAAATGAAGTTTACATGCTTCCTAAACACTTAGACGAGAAAGTAGCTGCCTTACACCTAGAAAAAATAGGCGTTGAGTTAACTGATCTTTCTGAAGACCAAGCAAAATATATAGGAGTTGAAGTGAAGGGACCGTTTAAACCTGAATACTACCGCTATTAAGGAATAAAACCTTTCAAATAAAAAAGCCGCGCAAAGGAGCGCGGCTTTTTTATTTGCAAAACTTTTCTTTTACTGATTAGAAACTAAGGCTTCATTATAATTAACCAGTTTACTATTTAAAATAGCCAATCCATTTTCTGTGGTCGTCGCAGCGTTCATTTTAACGATTTCGCCTTCTGGTAAATAAACAACATAACTTCCCTCTTCGATGGCTGCGAGTTTAATCGCACCCTTATTTTCTTGCTTTAAATTCCAAGATTGTTCTTCTGGTGAATAAAAGAAGGTGGCACTACGACCTTCATCCTTTCCGTCAAGAACATTAACTTTAATAGTGTTGGTAGTTGCAATTAATTCATACGTTACTCCTTCGTGAGTTATGATTTGCGATTCCATTTCACCAGGTTTCATGGCTATCGGATTTGAACCTGACCAGAATTCTATTACATTAAAAATAATTGCATCCCCTAAAAAGAACAAACCATAAACAGGAATAATATTTAGTCCCCAAAAAATAACATTATTAACATATTTATTATTTGTGGCTTGTTGATTCCAATCTTTCAACCCATTAAAAGCGCTGAAGGACCCTAAACAACTCGTACTTAAAATTGCGGCAGCTAGTGCCATGCTTACATAAACTCTTTTCATAATCAAATATTTTATTTAGAATTCTAAGTTAATTGGAAATTACGCTACCTCTAGGCATTTTAAAAAAAATATAACAAAAAAACCTCTAACACTAGGTTAGAGGTTTTCTAAATTTATTCACGATATATTTCTAAGCTTCAAAAGGCTCTATAGAAACATATGATTTATTGTTTTTCTTCTTCGTAAATTTAACAATACCATCAATTTTTGCATGTAAAGTATGATCTTTACCTGCATAAACGTTTTCACCAGGATTGTGTGCCGTACCACGTTGTCTAACGATAATATTACCAGCAACAGCTGCCTGCCCTCCAAAGATTTTAACTCCAAGACGTTTCGATTCTGACTCTCTACCGTTCTTCGAACTACCTACTCCTTTTTTATGTGCCATTTTACGTAAATTTTAAAATTAATACTTATTTGCTTAAAGCTTCAATAAGCTCAGCTTTCTTTAAAGAAGAGTAACCTTCAAGACCTTTTTCTTTGGCCATTTCTTTAAGCTCAGCTACTGTGTAACTACTTAAATCTTTATCTTCTTTAGATTTTGATTCGGCTTTAGCCTCTGCCTTTTTACCTCCTTTAAGCGAAATATCGTTAATAACGATCTCTGTCAATGCCTGACGGTGACCATTTTTCACACGATAACCTTTTCTGCGCTTCTTTTTGAATACAATTACTTTATCTCCTTTAAGATGTCTAGTAATCTTGGCTCCAACAAGAGCTCCTTCTATAGCCGGGGCGCCAACAGTAATATCATCACCATTACCAGCTAAAAGAACTTTATCGAAAGAGATCTCATCTCCCTCTTCTCCTGCTAAACGGTGAACAAACACTTTTTGGTCTTTTGCAACCTTAAATTGCTGCCCTGCTATCTCTACAATTGCGTACATAGCGTAAATTTATTTAATTAAAACGGATGCAAATATACGTCTATTTTTCTAATTCACAATATGCTCATGATTTTTTTTATACTCGTTTACAGGATGTTTCTTCGCATTCCAAGAGTTTTTAAACAACTGCATAAAAGTTAAAGTAACTACTAAAGTCGTAGCAAAACCCATTATTGCTACAATGAATAAAAGCAGTGCAAAATTATTAATCAATTTTATATCCATTTGTTCTAAAAAGTCAGGCTGCAAATGTGTAGCATACACACCAAAAAACAAAGTAAATAGTATACTGGCGATGAATCCTGAGGTTAGACCTGCAGTAAAACCATCTTGATAATTGAATTCAGATTCGATATTGCGCTTGTAAGCTCGAATACAAAGAAAAATACCAGCACTAGTAATCACTGCATTAAAAAAACTAAAAGCCGGGTAAACATGCAACCCGAAAAGAGCTAGGATTAGAAAATAAGCACTTAGCATTACAGCTATCCCAAAGCCGTAAATTATAGGAATATTTTGTTTTCTCATAATCATAATTTTTGTTTCTCTAAATTTAATTAAAAAGGAATAAGTTATTAATTAAGTTCTTGTTAAATTTAACTTAATCTGGTAATTTTCAGCTAATTGAAAATTACAACCTATTTTTGTAACAAATTTGTATTTTTGGAGTCTTATTTAATAAATAACTAAACAAATAAAACATGATTAAAAAAATCAGCTTAACGGTGTGTTCGTTACTTTTGACTTTTGGGGCTTTTGCCCAACAAGTTGAATTTAGCAAGTATACCCTAGACAACGGTCTTGATGTAATCTTACATCAAGATAATACTGCTCCTGTTGTTACTGTGGCAGTAATGTATCACGTAGGAGCTAAAGATGAAGAAGAAGGACGCTCGGGATTTGCACACTTTTTTGAACACCTACTTTTTGAAGGTACCGAAAATATTCCACGCGGCGAATGGTTTAATATTGTAGCCGCCAACGGCGGTCGAAACAACGCCAACACCACGCAAGACAGAACCTATTACTATGAGACCTTCCCTTCAAACAACTTGGAACTTGGGTTATGGATGGAGTCAGAACGTATGTTGCACCCAGTTATCAACCAAATCGGCGTAGACACTCAAAACGAAGTGGTAAAGGAAGAGAAAAGATCGCGAATAGATAACGCTCCTTACGGTAAGATTCTTTATAACACTGGAATCTCACCTTATATGTTTGAAAAACATCCGTACAAAAATTCTGTTATCGGAACGATGGAAGATTTAGATGCCGCTCAATTAGATGAGTTTAAGGCATTTTTTGAAAAGTATTACGGACCCAATAATGCGACTTTAGTGGTAGCCGGTGATTTTGAAGAAGCTAACACTAAAAAATTAATCGAGCAATATTTTAGCCCAATTGAGGCTAAGCCAGAGGTTGAACGAGTAAATGTTAAAGAAGATCCTATTACTTCAACTATTAAAGCAACCGAATATGATGATAACATTCAGATTCCTGCGAAACTTTATGTGTACAGAACACCTTCAATGAAAGATAGAGATGCTTATGTATTAGACATGATATCTTCTATTTTAACCGATGGTAAAAGTTCTAGAATGTATAAGAAAATGGTTGACGAAAATAAAGAAGCCTTACAGGTATTAGCTTTTCCTAGATCACAAGAAGATTATGGAACTTATGTGATGGGTGCTCTAGCAATGGGTGACACGCCACTTGAGCAGCTAGGAAAATCTATAGATGAGGAGATTGAAAAGCTACAAAACGAATTAATCAGCGAAAAGGAGTATCAAAAGCTTCAAAATAAATTTGAAAATAGATTTGTAAACTCTAACAGCAATATTCAGGGTATTGCCTCTTCTTTAGCTACCTACCATACGTTATACGGCGACGTAGATCTAATCAATGAAGAAATTGACATCTATAGAAGTATAACACGCGAAGAAATAAGAGAAGTAGCTAAAAAGTACTTGAACAAAAATCAAAGACTTGATTTAGATTATTTACCAACACCAGAAGACGCTAAATAAAAAAAACATGAATAAATTTAAAATATTTACCATTCTATTTCTATGTGTTTCTCTCTTTGGAGCACACGCACAAATAGATCGATCTAAACAACCACAGCCCGGGCCAGCCCCAAAAATCAACTTAGGACAACCAGATACTTTTACGCTTAAAAATGGCCTAAAGGTATTGGTGGTTGAAAACCACAAGTTACCAAGGGTAAGCGCCACATTAATCATAGATAACAAACCACATTCAGAAGGTAACAAAGAAGGCGTTAAAGCCCTTTTTAGTGCACTTATGGGTACTGGAACGCAAAACACTAGCAAAGACGCGTTCAATGAGCGTATTGACTTTTTAGGAGCTAGAGTAGGATACGGAACTTCTAGCGCTAGCGCAGCCTCATTATCTAAATTCTTCCCAGAAGTATTTGGGCTTATGGCAGAAGGTTTACTAATGCCAAAATTCAGCCAAGAAGAATTTGATGCTGAAAAGGCAAAATTAATCGAAGGTATAAAATCTAGTGCCAAAAGCGCTGGAGCTATTGCTAGCAACGTTTCTTCTGCTCTAGTATACGGTAAAAATCACCCTTACGGGGAATTTGCCACAGAGGAGTCTGTGGAAAACGTAAGTTTAAATGATGTAAAGAAATATTACCAAAATTACATATCTCCGAAAAATGCATACTTGGTGGTTGTAGGTGATATCAAAACCAAAGAAGTTAAGAAGTTAGTTAAGAAGAATTTCAAATCTTGGCAGGCAGACACGCCTCCAGCGGCAGCGCTTCCTAATTTACCTACAGTACAATACACTCAAGTTAACTTCATCGATGTACCCAATGCCGTACAAAGCGAGTTGCGTATACAGAATGCTATTGACTTAAAAATGGCCGATGAAGACTATTTCCCTGTTTTATTAGCTAATCAAATCTTAGGAGGAGCATTCGGAAGTTACTTGAACATGAACTTACGTGAAGAACACGGTTGGACATACGGAGCCAGAACAAGTACAGGTTCAGACAAGTATGCAAGCCGCTTTGTAGCATCAACCAGCGTAAGAAATGCAGTTACCGATAGTGCTATTGTAGAATCGTTTAAGGAATTTAACCGTATAAAAACAGAACCGGTTTCTTTTGAGGATTTAAATAATGCTAAAAGTCAATTTGCAGGAGATTTTGTAATGCGCTTAGAAAGCCCTTCAACTGTTGCTAATTATGCACTAAATATCGAAACTAACGATTTACCTGAAAATTTCTACGTGACATTTTTAGAAAAAATCAATGCGGTAACCCCAGAAGATATTTTACGTGTTGCTAATAAATACTACAAAACAGATAAGATGCAAATTGTAGTAGCAGGTAAAGGTTCAGAAATATTAGAAAATTTAGAGAACATCCACTTAAATGGTAAAAAAGTTCCAGTCTTTTATTTCGATAAAGAAGGTAATAAGGTAGATCGCCCAGTTTACAAAATAGCGCTTCCAGAAGGTGTAAACGTTGAAACTGTTTATAACGACTATCTAAACGCTATTGGTGGAAAAGAAAAACTTAAGGATGTTAAAAGCCTAGCCATGGAAGGCGAAGGAAAAATTCAAGGGATGACACTTAACTTTAACATCAAAAGCACCCAGAAAGGTGAATATGCTAGAGTGGTAAGTATGAATGGAATGACAATGAGTAAAGAAGTTTTTGATGGTGAAACTGGATACGTGATGGCTCAGGGTCAAAAAATCGACTTTACCCCAGAACAAATCAAGGATGCCAAAAAATCTGGTGGATTATTTCCTGAATTAAACGTACCTGCCGATGCCAAATTAACAGGTATTGAAATGGTTGACGGTAAAAAAGCTTACGCGGTTCAAACTACCGAAAACACACAGGATTTTTATAGTGTAGATACTGGCCTTAAAATCCAGTCGGTTACAACCGCAGAACAAATGGGACAAACCGTTAGCAATACAGTTGGTTACGGAAACTACAAAGAGGTAGATGGAGTTAAAATTCCACACTCAATGACAATGAGCATGGGACCTCAAAATTTAGATATTAACATGAAAAATGTTACTATTAATAAAGGAGTAAGCAGTAAGGATTTCGAATAATCTAAATGCGATAAATCTTTAAAAGGTCTGGTTTTCAAAAAAGAATCAGACCTTTTTTTATGTATTGATTTGTTTGGCTTGCTTATAAGATTTTCTAGTTTTTCTTTTGTTAGCGTAAAACACTCCAATTAGCACCACAAAACCGCCAAAGGCTTGCATCCAACCAAATTTTTCACCATCTAAAAAACCCCAGAATAAAGCTACTACAGGAATTAAATAAGTAACCGATGTGGTAAAAACAGGACTAGAAAGTTGCACCAATCTATTGAATAAAATTTTAGCAATACCAGTGCCTACAATTGCTAAAATCGCAATATAACCCATAGATTCATATACAATGGGATCATTAAGCAATCTAACTGTAAAAAATCCGCTGAAAAGCAAATAAAAAAGCGCTGGAAAAAATAAAACTACAAAACAACCCACTGTGATGCTTAAGGCGGATATATTCTGAAGATAAGTTTTGATAATATGAACATTAAAAGCATACATCGTCGTGGCAAACAAAGGCAACAAGGCGAACCAATAATTCTGATCTTTATTAGTAGTTGCGCCACTACCGATGAGTATTAAACTACCTATTAAGCCAATTATTACCCCTATCGTCTGCTTTTTACTGGCTTTTTGAGCAAAGAATAAACTTCCCACAATTATTGCTAATATAGGAACCGTTGAGTTAAGAATAGATACCACAGCACTATCTACTTCTAATTCGGCAAAAGCGAACAAATAAGCAGGAAAAAAACTTCCAAGAAATGCCGATAGAATAATATAACGCCAGGAAGCCTTTGGTATTTTTTTAAGACTTCTAGCGCCGATAATCATTAAGAATAAAGCGGCCAAACAAATACGCAAAGACCCCAATTGCAAGGGAGTTAAACCAACTAAACCTTTTTTTATAAGTATGAAAGAACTTCCCCATACCAAGGAAAGTGCGAACAAGTAAACCCATTTAAGCACCGAATGCTGCATTTCTTTTTTTTGCAAAAGAAAGCAAAAAAAATCACATTAGAGATTTATTAACGCCATTGTAATGACTCGAGCAAACGCTTCATATCTGTTTTAAGGTAAGCGGCTGCTGGTTGAATGCTATCAAAATTAGGTTTTGTCTTAAAGTAAAGCGAACCTGTTAAGAAGTGGTTTACACTATCGGTTACATAAAATTGAGCTTGAGAGGCGGCATCTCCCTTTACTTCGTAAAAAGTACCGTATACTTTTCTTTTATTATTTACATAGGTATCTCCCTCAATTTCGTCAGCCTTAATTGTATGCTCTAGAGGAAGCCGTTGAGCATCAACTAACAAATCTCTTAAATTGTCGTTATTTACTGGTCTATAACTTAAAAATAAGGTAGCATTTAAGGTAGGATACTCTATATTGTACCAACAATCATGTTTTGATTTTGCTGGTTGAATCTTGGCTATTTGATTAATTTCAAAAGCATAAGGACAGGCTAAAAACTCACGCATACTATAGGATTGTTCGGGGTAGTTAAGTGCCAAATAACCACCTGGCTTAGGAGTAATTGTTTCTTCACAAGACCATAGAAGAAATACAACAACCGCTACGTATTTTAAAATTTTTATGTTCCTATACATAATTTCACCTGTTTAATTCTTTTTTTATCTACAATTTCTACAATAAAAGTAAGGTGACCGATTTTTATTTTAGTGTTGCGCTTGGGAAACTCTCCCGATATTTCAAGTAAAAATCCAGCTAAAGTTTCTGCCTCCCCCTTTTTTTCTTCAATTAGCTCTACCTCATCAAGGTCAACTATTTTATAAAAATCTTTTAAGGTAGTTTTACCTTCGAAAACATAAGTATTTTCGTCTAATTTAGAATAAATTAAATCTTCATCATCAAATTCATCGCTAATATCGCCCACAATTTCCTCAATGATATCTTCAAGAGATATAATTCCACTCGTTCCACCATATTCGTCTACAACAATGGCGAGGTGATTTTTCTTCTGTTTAAAATCATTCAATAAATCATCTAGTTTTTTATTTTCTGGAACAAAAAAAGCTTCGCGGATTAGGTTTTGCCATTTAAAATCTCGCTCTTCTAAAAAAGGCAATAAATCTTTAATATAAAGAATACCCAAAATTTGGTCTATATTATCTTCGTATACCGGTATTCTCGAGTAGCCATTTTCGATAATCTCATCAACCACCTCTTTAAACGATTGCTCTTTATTAAGAGCAAAGACATCCATCCTATTTTTCATTACCTGTTTGGCTACGGTATTACCGAATGAGACAATACCTTGTAAGATTTTTTGCTCCTCTTGGGTAGTATCCTCTGCATTGGTTAACTCTAAAGCTTGAGATAATTGATCAACGCTTAAGCTAGACTTTTGTTTTCCTAAACGCTCATGAATCCGTAAAGTAACAAAACGCATGGGCATACTAAAAACTAAAAAGAGCTTGTCCAAGAACGCCAAGGGGTAAGCCATAAACAATGAGAATTGTAAACGATTACGATTAGCATATATTTTGGGAAGGATTTCGCCAAACAAGAGAATTAGAAAGGTCACTACAACCACTTCAACAAGAAAACGTAAGTTAAGTCCCAGTATTCTCGTGTTTAACTGATGTAGTAATTGCTCTCCCAGTTGATCAAAAAGCAATACAATAGCAATATTTACAAAATTATTAGCAACCAAAATAGTAGCTAATAAACGCTTAGGTCTGTCTAATAAACGTATTAATATTTGCTGTTTTGCAGGAATTGATCCCTGGTCTACCTCAAAATCTGATGGCTTTAGAGAAAATAAAGCAACTTCGGAACCAGATATTAAGGCAGAAAAAATTAACAGAACAAAAAGCCCAAAAATACCCAAGGCTTCAAAATATCCTAAACTATAAAAAAGCAACAAACTGGAAGGGTCGGGGTCCAAGTCTTAAAAGATTAATTAAACAAGAATTAAAATGGCAAGTCATCGTGGTCTTCGGTATCAACCGATCCAGCGTGGCTTGTGTTGGGGTTTGGTGTCTGCGGTTTGGCCTCATTTGCCGCACCTAAACTAGCATCTTGGTTTTGATTACCCGCCGATTTGGGTGTAAGAAAAGTAAAATCTGTGCATTGTACCTCTGTACTGTACCGTTCTTGGTTCTTATCATCTACCCATTTTCGGGTTTTAATTCTACCTTCTATATAAACCTTATCTCCTTTTTTAAGGTATTTCTCACAAATTTCGGCTCCTTTATTACGCACCACAATATTATGCCACTCTGTATTGCTTACTCGCTCACCAGTTGACTTATTTAGGTATTCTTCATTGGTAGCTAAAGGGAATCTACCTATGCAGCCACCCCCTTCAAAATAGTGCATCTTAACTTCATCTCCTGTATGCCCTATAAGCATTACTTTATTTAAGGTTCCTGACATGGTTTTACTTATTGATTATAGTAGTAAATGTAAAAAAAAACTACGAGTTGAAAAAATCGCTTGCCTCAATAAATCTTTCAATTACTACGGGAACTGCAAAGGTATGAATGTTTTGGACAATATGGTACTTTTTTGATAGCGATGGAAATGCAGAATAGTCTGTAACCTTACCAATGTAAAATTGAATAAATAACTTACGATGCGATAATAAATGCTTTACCGGTTGAGGATAAAACGGTATTATTTCTACCTTATGGTTTTCGAGAGACTTCAACTTAATAGTTTCATTTAGACCATCAGAAACGCCATTAACAAATTCACTTTCTAGTCTAGGAAATTCAAATAAATTACGCCAAATACCCTTCTGAGTTCTTTGCTGCATAAAAGTATTTCCCTTTTGATCTACCAATACCAAATAGTTTATATGTTCTTGTTTAACCTTTACCTTTTTCTTTTTACGAGGTAAGTCTGCTATTAATTGATTTTGATATGCTACACAATTCTTGGAAAATGGACAGATAGTACAATCCGGAATCTTAGGTGTACACTGCAATGCACCAAACTCCATAATGGCTTGATTATACAAATCTGGTTTTTCTTTATCGAGTAATTTTTGAGCCAAATCATTAAAAATCCTTTTCCCGGCGGGAGTATCAATTTCGTCATTTACTCCAAAAACCCTGCTCAGCACTCTAAAGACATTTCCGTCTAGAACGGCGACAGGCTCACGAAAGCAAAATGAAGCTATAGCATGAGCCGTATATTCTCCCACGCCTTTAAGTTTTTTTAATTCTTCGGCCGTTTGAGGAAAAAATCCGTTTTTTTCTTGAGCAATGAATTTTGCCGTTGCATGAAGGTTTCGAGCGCGAGAATAATATCCCAAGCCTTGCCAAAGCTTTAAAACCTCGTCTTCTTTCGCTGTCGCCAAGTCAAAAACTGTAGGGAAATGCTTTAAAAATCGAAGGTAATAAGGCAAACCTTGAGCCACACGGGTTTGCTGCAACACGATTTCGCTCAACCATATTTTATAAGGATCTTGAGTATCTCTCCAGGGCAGGTCACGTAGATTAATTGAATACCAGTCAATTAATTTTTCAGAAAACAGCATAGACAAAATTTGAATTCGCAAATTTAATAGAATAGATTGAATACTAAATAACGATTTAATGCTTGACTTATTGATAATTAAATTAGTATATTTGCATCCTCGAAAATATTAACCCATATTTTAAAATAACTTAACGATGACGAAAGCAGATCTTGTAGCGAATATTTCAGATAAATTAGGTATGGAAAAGGCGGACGTACAAGCGACTATTGAAACTTTTATGCAAGAGGTAAAAGAATCTTTAGAGAACGGTGACAATGTATATCTAAGAGGCTTTGGTAGCTTTATCATAAAAACAAGAGCAGAAAAGACAGGGAGAAATATATCTAAGAATACAACTATAAAAATTCCTGCACACAATATACCTGCATTTAAACCTGCAAAAGTATTTGTAGAAGGTGTAAAAACCAATGTAGAAGTAAAGTAACGAAAATCATTTATTAATCTAAAAACATATTTTTATGCCAAGTGGTAAAAAAAGAAAAAGACATAAGGTAGCGACGCACAAGCGTAAGAAGAGAAGAAGAGCTAACCGTCATAAGAAAAAGAAGTAGTTTAGTACTACTTCTTTTTGTTCAAACGTTCATTGACAAAGAAGCCTTTAAAAAAAGGTTTCAATTTATTTATTTACATAACCTGTGAGTAAAATTGTTTAATCCATCTGTATATTTATATACGGATAATAAATCTATTAAGCTGGAATTATGGATAGAGAATTAATTATCAGATCAAATTCCGATGCTGTTGATTTTGCCTTACTAAAAGATGGAAAACTAATTGAATTACATAAAGAAAAAGATGACAGCAACTTCTCTGTAGGCGATATATTTATTGCTAAAATTAGAAAAGCTGTGCCAGGTTTAAACGCAGCCTTCGTTAATGTAGGCTATGAGAAAGATGGTTTTTTACACTATCATGACCTTGGCCCGCAAGTATCTACTTTATTAAAATTCGTAAAACGTGTAAGCACAGGTAAACAAAAAGACTTTTCTTTAAAGGACTATCCTTTTGAGAAAGATATTGATAAAGACGGCAGTATTACTGATGTTCTTAAATCAAATCAATCTATACTGGTACAAATAGTTAAAGAACCCATTTCTACCAAAGGTCCTAGGATAAGCAGTGAACTTTCTTTCGCAGGAAGATACATTGTATTAGTACCTTTCTCAAATCGCATCTCTATCTCACAAAAGATTGAAGATAAAGAGGAGAGAGATCGCTTGAAGCGATTGGTAAAAAGTATAAGACCAAAAGGCTTTGGGGTAATTGTACGAACTGTAGCAGAAGGCAAAAAAGTAGCAGAACTAGACCGCGATTTACAAAACTTAGTAAATCGATGGACTGGCATGTGTAAAAAATTGTATAAAGCCCAGCATCCAACAAAAGTATTAGGCGAGTTAAGTAGAGCTTCTTCCATTTTAAGAGATATGTTCAACGACTCCTTTACCGCTATTGTTACCGATGAAGAAACCCTTTATACACAATTAAAAAATTACGTGGGAAAAATCTCCCCACAAAAAGAGTCTATTGTTAAGTTATACCAGTCTAACGTACCTATTTTTGAAAAATATGGTATTGAAAGACAAATAAAATCTGCTTTTGGTAAAACTGTTTCTATGAGTAAAGGAGCCTATCTTGTAATAGAGCACACAGAAGCCATGCACGTTATAGACGTGAACAGCGGTAACCGAAGCAACAAAGCAAAAACCCAAGAAGACACCGCTCTAGAAGTAAATCTTATAAGCGCTACAGAAGTAGCTCGCCAATTAAGATTACGCGATATGGGAGGTATTATAGTGGTAGATTTTATTGACATGAGTAACGCCGAAAATCGTAAAACGCTCTACAATCACATGCGTGATGAGATGAGCGATGATCGGGCAAAACACAAAATTTTACCCCCAACAAAATTTGGACTGGTACAAATTACAAGACAACGGGTAAGGCCGGAAATGAATATTAAAACCCGCGAAGAAAATCCTAACGGAGATGGAGAAATAGAAGCTCCAATTGTGGTTATTAATAAAATAAATGCCGACCTTCAAAAACATATTAAAAAAGGGCATAAAAACTTATCTTTAAGCGCACACCCTTTTATTGCCGCCTTTTTAACTAAAGGTATTCCATCACCCAGAAGCAAGTGGTTTTTTGATCACAAGCGATGGGTTAAAATATTACCTAGAGACGCTTACACGTATCTGGAATATCATTTTCACGATAAAAATGGTGAAATTATTTCCTAAAATTAAAGCCCGAGTTTTATTTTCTCGGGCTTTTTTTATTTTTATAACGCAAAGAAAATAGAATCGTGAAAAAGAAATCATTTACCGTTGAGGAAGCAAAGATCAAACTCATGCGTTATTGCGCTTACCAAGAGCGATGTCATCAAGAAGTTAATAAAAAATTAGATGAACTCAATATAATTCCACTGGCAAAGGAGCACATTATAGTCGAATTGATTCAACAAGACTTTTTAAATGAAGAACGCTTTGCTAAAATATTTACCATTAGCAAGTTCAATCAAAAAAACTGGGGAAAAAAAAGAATTATTAATGAGCTGAAACGTAGAGAGATTAGTGCTATAAATATTAAAACAAGCTTAAATCAAATCAACGAATCTGAGTATTTTGGAAAGTTAAGCCGTCTTGTTGAAAAGAAATGGAATGCTACCGCAGAATTTAATTTAGCTAATAAAAAGAAAAAAGTAATGAATTACTTTCTCTATCGAGGTTGGGAGTCCCACCTGGTGTATGAACAAATTCAAAATCAGGCCAACATCAAGTAGTTTTCAATTTAAGTTCGGTTCTTTTTTTGGCCTCCCTATTTTTATAGTCAATCCAATCTTGGCCTTTCCATTTGCGCATAAAATTATCGTAATTGCGCATAATAAAAATATTGTAAATTGCCTTGGCTAGGTTTTTCGGCTTTCGCGGAATTGATCTTAGACTCATAGAAAAACCAGGAGTAACATAACGCATATAGTGCCAATATCCTTCTGGCATATAAAGCATCTCCCCATGCTTTAAACTAGCTTTAAAACCCCTAGCTTTAGCTAATGCAGGCCATTTTTCAAAATCTGGATTACTAAAATCGATATCTTCTCTTACTATTAGAGAATGAGGAATCTTATACAAATAATCATTTTGTTTTTGGTCAAACAAAATCACTTCCTTCTCTCCATGAAAATGAAAGTGAAAAATATTGGCCAAATCGATATCATAATGCATAAAGGTGTAAGAATCTTTTCCTCCAAAAAATAACATCGGTAATGTTTTAATAAATCTAATCCCAAAATTTGGATACTTAAAATCATTTTGAAGACTTGGAGCTTCTTTAAGAATATTCCACAAAAAGATCCTGTATTTGGTAGGCTCATTTTTTAATAAATCTACATATTCATTCAATTTCATACGAGCGTGCGGCTCATTAAAGCCTTCATCATGGCGTACTGGTCGATCATCATATAGCGGGACAACTTTTTCTCCAGCCTGCTCTACCATATAATCTAAATTCCATTTTTGGTAGGCTGGCCAATCGGTGATGCCTTTTTCTATGATAACGGGTTTCTGTGGCTTCAGGTAGTTTTCTAAAAAAGATTTTGGGCTAATATCTTGAACCCGCTCAATAGATTGTAAATTCAGTTTTTGCATAAGGTGTAGCTTTAAAATAAAAAGCCTTGGCAGAACCAAGGCTTACATGTTAAATCAGGTTACCCCAATATCCTAATTTACAAAAACTAAATTAATTAGCTAGATCAAAAATACAAAAATCTTCCACTCTTTATCGATTTTTATTCACTTTTTTCGACTAAAAAATCAATTTTCCTCTTCATTTTGGGGCTCTAGGTATTCTTCTTCACTACTTAAGTGGTGTGTAATACGCTTGTATTTCCCCTTAAGCTCGTCTTTCTTTGTTTTTTTCCATAAAGGCATTTCTAGTAAATAACTTGCTCTGCCAATTAAGTGAGCTCCTACCGGTGCTGTTAAGATAATAAATAGAATAATAGCCAGCACCCGTGAAGTAACCGATAAGTTATCAAAATAAATGGCAGCAGCGACAAGTATTAATCCCACCCCAAGCGTAACGGCTTTTGTAGTTACCGATATACGAAGGTATGTATCTGGCATACGTAAGAACCCTACTGCAGCCAAAAAAATAAATATTGCGCCTAATGTTGAAAAACCGATTATTAATGCATCTGCCATATTTATTTATTTTTCTGAGCTTTATTTAGGTTTCCTTTATTGCTTTTTTCTAGATAATACGAAAAAGCCACGGTACTTAAAAACGCGATAAGTCCTAATATCATTGCGATATCTAAAAACGTAGATTGATCGTATACAATACTATAAACAGCAATAATAGTTATACCGATTGTAATTAATAAGTCTAAGGCCACTACGCGATCTACTATTCTCGGCCCCATAACAAAGCGGATAAAAACCAATAGTACCGAAACGGCCAGAATGGGCAATATGATATAATATAAATATTCTTCTACTGTCATCTTAAAATTTCTAATAAACGTCTTTCGAAACCATTTTTAATGTCTCTTATAAAATCTTCTTTGTTTTCCATGTACATAGCGTGCACGTACAAAACTTTTCGGTCATCACTCACATCTAAACTCAACGTGCCCGGTGTTAGAGTAATCAAATTAGCCAATAGGGCTATTTCTAACTCTGTTTCGGCATCTAAGGGTACTTGAACAATTGCGGGTTGCATATAAAAAGTTGGAGTAACCACATCATAAGCGACCTGTAAATTAGCTTTTAGCAATTCGTATAAAAAAAAGAATATAAATGATATTAATTTCGGGATGATTTTAAAATACTTGGCATCACCTTTACCTCGGGTAATTACATATAACACCACAAAGCTTAGAACAAAACCAAATACGTAGTTAGCGAAATTAAAATCTCCAGTAATGGCTACCCAAATAAAGGTAAGTAATATGTTAGATAAGAATCTATTTTTCATAATTAATTATTTGGCAAAACCGCTTTGATGTAATGCTCTGTATTCATTAATTCACCCGTAATACGCATGGATAATTGCTGTATGTTTTCGGCTCCAAAACCTAAATATAAAGAAACTCCTGTTAACATGAGTATCGGCAAAATCATTTGTAACCTCTTAGTAAGGGTCATTTTTTTAAAATACAAAAAATGTTTCTTTTTGGGAAATTTATCGGGTTCTTTCCAAAACACTTCAGCCCACAGCTTAGCAACCACCACCAAGGTTATAAAGCTTGCAAAAATAACTGCGGCCAAAATAAAGTAACTCTTAGTATCAAAACTAGCAATAATAAAGCTTACCTTTGGCCAAAAACCAGACAAAGGGGGAATTCCGATAAGCGAAAACATGGGAATTATCATCATTAAGCTTAATTTTGGATATTCTTTATAAATACCGCCTAACTCTTTAAACTTATTGCTCCCTTTGATTCGATAAATTAAACCACTTATCATAAACAGATTGGTTTTAACCACGATATCGTGAATTAGGTAAAACACGGCCCCCGCTATTGCCAATTCTGTAAACATTCCCAAACCAGCGATCATAAATCCTATATGGCAAATAATCAAATAAGAAAAAACTTTACGCACGTTGGTTTGCACCATAGCACCTAGACCTCCGCTTATTAATGTAAGTATAGCGATTACCATTAAAATTTGGTCAAGCAATACATCTTCTACAAACATTAGGCTAAAGAAACGAATCAGTGCATAAACGCCCACTTTTGTGAGTAAACCACCAAAAATGGCAGCAATAGCAGATGGAGGTGTATGGTAGGAGGCTGGAAGCCAAAAATACAGGGGAAAAACAGCCGATTTTATCCCGAAAGCCACTAAAAAAAGAATCGCAGCCACTTCTACAAGACCCCTGTTCTCAATTTGCGGAATTAATATGGCTAAATCTGCCATGTTTAATGATCCTGCTAATCCGTAAAGCACAGCAATTGCTGTTAAAAAAATAATCGAAGCTAAGAAGTTTAAAGTAAAATACTTAACGGCACCCTCAATCTGTGCTTTCTCACCGCCAAGCGTTATTAAAACAAAAGAGCTTATTATAATAATCTCAAACCAAACATATAGGTTAAAAATATCGCCGGTTAAAAATGCTCCTGTAAGACCTAAAATTAGAAAATGGAAAATAGAAAAATAGCCAAATCTCAATCTTGCTGGAATGAGTGATGCCGCCGAATAACTAGAAACGGCGAGCCCAGCTATCGAAGTTAACAACACAAGTGTAGCCGCTAACATATCGCCCACGAAGCTTATTCCAAAAGGAGCTTTCCAACTGGCCGCTTGAACTACCAAGGTTCCGTTTTGCCAGACTTCATAAAAGAGGGCTACAGAAAGGCCTACCCCAATTGCACTTCCTACAATACTAATAATTTTTTGTATTTGGATGTGGCGCCAAGCAAACATCAACACGATGCTTAAAAACAATTGCCAAAGTAATGGATATAGTAAAAATTGTTGCGTCATACTTCTTCTTCTATGGTATTCATTTCGTCTAAATCATCTGTTTTAACTACTTGGTAAGCTCTTTTTACCAATATAATAGCAAAAGACTGCAAACCAAAACTGATAACAATCGCTGTCAAAATAAGAGCTTGCGGAACGGGATCGGCATAGATATCGGCAAAAAATTTAGTGTCACCAGGTATAATAGGCGGCGCGCCTTTAGTGATTCTACCTAATAAAAAAATAAGTAGATTTGCCCCATTACCAATTATAATAAGCCCAATTATAAGTTTTACTAAACTTCTTCGCAGCATCATATACAAACCCGCTGCATACAAAACTCCTGTCATTATAGCTAAAAGAAACTCCATATTAAGCTGATTCTGAAATGGTGAATATTATGGTTAAAGTAACTCCTAGAACAACAATGTAAACGCCTACATCAAAAAAGAGCGCTGTACCTATACTGCCTATAACTGGTATAGGGTTCTCCAGCCATAAGCCTGTCATAAAAGCTGCATCTTGAAGAATTACCGGTAACAATCCGCTTAAAAATGACAAGAGCAAACCTGCAGGCATCAAAAATCCTGGATGAAACTTTAATAATTTTTTTGTGTCTTTGAGTCCGTTGGCAAACGCGTGTAAAACAAAAGCAATAGATGCCATTAGTCCGCCCACAAATCCGCCTCCAGGCAAATAATGCCCTCGAAGAAGAATAAATATCGAAAAAAGCAACAAGATAGGCAAAAGGTAATCTGAAGCTGTTTTTAAAATTAAGGTTCTCATCTCTTCTAAATTATTGTTGTTTTCTTTCTTCTGACTTCAATCTGAGTTTTAACAACCCAAAAACCCCTATAGCCGCAATAGCTAAAACAGAGATTTCAACCATAGTATCTATACCTCTAAAATCAACTAAAATAACATTTACCACATTTTTACCATGCGCCAACACATACGCATTTTCTGCATAGTAGGCGCTTATCTCATTATTTTGTGGCTGAGCCAGAACTTCTAAAGCTAGTATACTGATCAATCCGCCAAAGGCTATGGCAATAATACCATCTTTAATTCGTGTTTTGTAATCTGATAAATTTAAATAACGTGGAAGTTTATATAAAACCAAAACGAATAAGATTACGGTTAAAGTATCAATGGCAAATTGTGTCATCGCTAAATCTGGAGCACTATAAAATACGAAGAATAGACAAATACTATACCCCATTACCCCCGTAGCTGCAACGGCTGCTAACCTCGATTTTGTGAATACCGCAAAACCAATGGCTAAAATCATAATGCATAAAGAAACCACTTCATAAATTGTTAGTTTAGAAAAAGAACTATAGTCAATTTGATAGGTGGTATTGTTAAGCAGTGTAAAGGCTACTAGTGAAATTAAAAATACTACAATTACGGTGATGTAGTTGCGCAAGTATCCGTTTTGAAAAATTCTGGTCCATAAATCAGAAAAAGATTGGAACCAATTCGATAAGGTTTCGATTATGAATTTTGGAGAAAGTATATCAAAACGTTGAATAAAGTAGTGTTTACTTGAATTGGGTTTCCAAATAAAATACAAAGCGATTCCTGAGAATATTGTTATGGCACTCAAGCCTAAAACAGTATTAAACCCGTGCCATAATTTAAGATGTATGTCACTTGTACTTACGCCCGTGGTAGATACAATTGGTTTTATAAGAGAAGCTTCAATTAGGCTTGGGAACAAACCAAAAATAAATCCTAGAACCCCCAGTATTATTGGAGGTATCCAAATAGCCGGATGTGGGAAGGTCACATTTTCTAATCCTGTTGGCGTTCTTCCTATAAATGGTTTAATCCCGGCTACATAGCCAGCATAACCAATTAATATATTAGTAAGTATAGCTAGAGTTGTAAGTAAAACGGCATTGTGTCTAAAATGTAAAGTGCTTTCGTAAATAAGATCCTTGCCTAAAAACCCAACACTAGGTGGAATTCCCGCATTTGAAATTGCAGCTAAACCTCCAGCTATAGCAATGGGTAACATCACTTTGTGCAAACCTGAAAGCTTGGTAACATCTCTTGTGCCTGTATATAAATCTATCGCTCCGGTCATTAAAAACAGTGTTGCTTTATAAAGCGCGTGCACCAAAATAAATACGGCAGCAGCAATAAAAGACTCTTTGGTACCTAAGCCTATTAAAAAAGTAAGAATACCTAAAGCGGCAATGGTAGAGTAAGCTAAAATGCCCTTTAAATCTGTTCTAAATAATGTGTGAAATGCAGCATAGAGCATGGTGATGCCTCCAACAATCAACAGCGTATTGTTCCAAAAATCGCTATTCCCTAAAACAGGAGAAAGTCTAAACAATAAATAAATTCCCGCCTTTACCATTGTGGCAGAATGTAAGTAAGTTGAAACCGGAGTTGGGGCCTTCATAGCTCCAGGTAACCAAAAATGAAATGGGAACTGAGCAGATTTTGTAAATGCTGCACCAAAAATTAAGGCAACAATCAAGATATATAAACTATGGTTTATTAAAAGTTCGTTTTGACTTAGCATTTGAGAAATCTGGTAGGTGCCAGTAACCTCTCCAAGCAACAATCCTCCTGCTAGAAATAGCAGTCCGCCAATACCTGTTATAGACAAAGCGGTTAAGGCAGATTTTCGAGAGTCTGGATTGGTATTATTAAATCCAATTAAGAAAAAAGAACTAATACTGGTAAGCTCCCAGAAGATAAACATGGCTAGGAAATTATCTGATAGCACCAGCCCAAGCATCGAAGCCATGAAGATAAATAAATAGCCATAAAACCGATCTAGCATAGGATGATTCCTTAAATAAGCCGAGGTATAAACAAAAACCAGAGTTCCTATTCCTGTAATCATCAGACTAAAAAGAAGAGCCAAGCCATCGAGCTTTAAATCTAAATCAACTCCAAATGAAGGCACCCAGGAATGCTTAGCTGTTACAATTTCACCAGCGGCAATGACTGGGATGTATTGAGCGAAAAAAATAAATAATGCCAACGGAACAAAACCCAGTAAAATAGAAAGTTTACCCTTCATAAATTTACCAAACAACAATTGAGAAAATGCCGCAAAAAATCCAATCAATATGGCTAAAAGCATAGATAAAAGTATTGAATTCACAAATATAAAAACTAAAAGTTAAACCCTTAGCAGCGAAAGTTATATTCTACAGGTTTAACACGTTGATAACATTATACGCCATTAAAATTATTGTTATTCGATAATTTTATTTACATTTGTTATCGATAAACAATAATATCATGAACAGCTTAAAAATTTTACGCACCTTCATAGGAACTTTATTTTATCTATCGGTATTATTTTATATAATTATAGTGGGGCTATTGATCTATATGAAATTTTTTAGTCAAGATTTAGCTGCAATGGATAATTTACATTGGCTTTCGATAAACGCATCAGCAACTCACAGCTTAATTGTTTATAATTGGATCATAACTGGTATGCTCTATATATTTACCCTTAAACTTTTTAAAGACCTTGTTTCGCATTTTTACAGAAAGGACTTTTTCAGCATCCATCAGATCAATAGATTAAAAAACATTGGAATTTTAATTTTATGCATAAAAGCTGTTCAGTTTCTAGCAAGTTTTATTTCTATCTTATTGACCGAAGCTAAACTAGAATTTGGCTTGCATATCAATTATGATTTTACAAGCACCTTATTTCATTTAGTTTTAGGCTTATTTTTCCTGTTTATATCCAAAATTTTTAAAATTGCCCAACAACATAAAAACGAAATAAAATTGACCATATGACAAAAAAGATAATTTTTTTCACCTTATTAGATATTTTGGCTTTTATCGTCGGGTTTGCCTTGCTCAATCATATTCTTAGTTGGTTTTTTGGGCTCAAGTTATTGACACCTGAGGCACCTATAAAAACAGAACTTAACTGGCTAATCAAAACAACTTTCCTACTGCTCGCTTTTTTGAGTTCGGCTTCATTCTTCTATGCCGTTTTAAATTTTAGAAGAGTAGCAAAGAATTTCCTCCGTAATGGATTTAACAACCAAAAGCCTATTAGCTTAATCAAGCGCATAGGTCTTATGTTAATCTTAGCTTGTATATCTGAGATTGCATTAGGTATTTTAAAATATTTTGTTTTTGAAGATTTCCTTGGCGGAGCTAATTTTGGCGTATATAACAGCCATTACGTTTTGTTTACAGGATGTATTGGTGTTTTTATGCTAATTGTAAGTCAACTATTAAAAGAGCATCAAATGATAAAACACGAGAATGATTTAACAATTTAAGGTTAAAACACTATGCCCATTATTATTAAGTTAGATGAAGTTTTAGAGAAAAAAGGAATGAAGTCTGTAGCCTTGGCTGAACGCATTGGCATTACAACAGCTAATTTATCTATTTTAAAAACTGGGAAAGCCAAGGCAATTCGTTTTACCACGCTAGAAGCTATTTGTGAAGCATTAGATTGCCAACCAGGAGATATTTTAACCTATGTACCAAATCAATAATTGAATCTAATCTTTTAAAACTATGAACGTCATTCATAAAAGCTATTCATTACACGAATAGCTAGAAAAAAGTCAACATCCATAGAATTGAATTTCTTGAAAACCTTCCCTAAAAGGAATTTCTTTTAAACAGCCAATTAGTCCTAGATAACTTTAAAAAAATCAATAAAAAGAAAAAGCCCAGATTTTCATCTGAGCTTTTTTATATGATGCATTTGCAAACTTAATCGGCTAATACAATAGCTTTATTATTATTAAATTCAAGCACGCCGCCTTTAATATGGTACTCTAATCTACCGTCTTCTCCAGTTGCAAATTCTTTAGCAATAGTTTCATCTAACTCAATTTTCCCGTCTATTTTAACCTTTCCTGCTACCAAGACAGACACAATAGCTTCGTGATTATTAAGCATTTGAAATTCACCATTAATACCCGGTACTGCCACCGAATCAACTTCGGCACTCAACAATACTTTTTCTGGGGTTACAATTTCTACGTGCATACTTTTAAATTTTACAGCTTTAAAGCGTTCTTTATGATTAAGCTTCAGCTAACATTTTTTCTCCAGCCTCGATAGCTTCTTCGATAGTCCCTTTCAAGTTGAAAGCTGCTTCTGGTATGTGATCTAACTCACCATCCATAATCATGTTAAACCCTTTAATGGTATCTTTAATATCTACTAACACTCCTTTTAAACCAGTAAACTGTTCTGCTACGTGGAATGGCTGTGATAAGAAACGTTGTACACGTCTTGCTCTTGATACAGCAAGTTTATCTTCCTCAGATAATTCTTCCATACCTAAGATGGCAATAATATCTTGTAGTTCTTTATATCGCTGCAATAACTCTTTTACACGTTGTGCACAATTATAATGATCATCACCAAGAATATCAGCGGTAAGAATTCTCGAGGTAGAATCTAATGGATCTACCGCAGGATATATACCTAATTCCGCAATTTTACGTGACAATACAGTAGTAGCATCTAAGTGAGCAAAGGTTGTTGCTGGCGCTGGATCGGTTAAATCATCTGCTGGTACATATACTGCTTGTACAGATGTAATAGAACCTTTCTTAGTTGAAGTAATACGCTCTTGCATAGCTCCCATTTCTGTAGCTAAGGTAGGTTGATAACCTACTGCAGAAGGCATACGCCCTAACAATGCAGAAACCTCAGAACCTGCTTGGGTAAATCTAAATATATTATCTACAAAGAAAAGTACATCTTTACCTTGACCGTCTCCTGCTCCATCTCTAAAGTATTCTGCAATGGTTAAACCAGACAAAGCAACACGAGCACGTGCTCCTGGAGGCTCATTCATTTGCCCAAACACGAAGGTAGCTTTTGACTCTTTCATAGCCGCTTTATCTACTTTCTTAAGATCCCATCCACCGTCTTCCATCGAGTGCATAAAATCATCGCCGTACTTAATAATTCCAGATTCTAACATCTCACGCAATAAGTCATTACCCTCACGTGTACGTTCACCTACTCCTGCGAACACAGAAAGTCCTCCGTGTCCTTTTGCAATATTATTAATCAATTCCTGAATAAGAACTGTTTTACCTACTCCTGCTCCTCCAAAAAGACCAATTTTACCACCTTTAGCATAAGGCTCAATCAAATCGATAACCTTAATACCTGTAAACAAAACTTCTGTAGATACAGATAAATCTTCAAACTTTGGAGCTTCACGGTGTATTGAAAGACCATCTTTACCGGTTTTTGGCAGATCACCTAAACCGTCAATTGCGTCACCAGTTACATTAAAAAGACGCCCATAAACATCATCGCCAATTGGCATTTGAATAGGATTACCAGTAGCTACCACTTCGGCACCTCTACTTAATCCATCGGCAGAATCCATTGCGATGGTTCTCACCATATTTTCTCCAATATGTGTTTGCACTTCAAGTACGAGTTTTGCACCGTTTTCTCTTACGATTTCTAAAGAATCATAAATCTTGGGTAACTCGGCGTTCTCTGTGTTAAACTCAACATCAACAACAGGACCTATAATTTGTACAACTTTACCTGTAACTTTAGACATTATCTAATGGTTTTATTTATAGTTTGTAATCACCAAAAATGGTATTGCTTTTTCTGGCTGCAAAGATAGATTTTTTTTATAAATTTTCTAGTACGCTTTCATAAATTTTAAATTACTTACTCTACCGTTACAGATTTTGCTAGATTTCTAGGTTGATCCACATTTTTACCCAACATTACCGCAATATGATAAGAGAGTAATTGTAAAGGTATGGTAGTAAGTAGTGGCGTAAGTGCTTCAACCGTATCGGGAACTTCTATCACATAATCGGCCATAGACCTAACATCTTGGTCGCCCTCTGTGACTACCGCGATAATTTTCCCTTTTCGGGATTTAATCTCTTGAATATTGCTAACTACTTTTTCGTAGTGCCCTTTTTTGGTGGCAATAACCACCACTGGCATTTTTTCATCAATCAATGCAATAGGGCCGTGCTTCATTTCGGCAGCCGGATACCCTTCTGCGTGAATATAAGAGATCTCTTTTAATTTTAAAGCTCCTTCAAGTGCTACAGGAAAATTAAAACCTCTACCTAAGTATAGGAAATTAGCCGCATTCATATATTTATGAGCCACTTTTTTAATATGATCGTTAGAAGCCAAGGCTTGTTTTATTTTTTCTGGAATTAAATCTAATTCTTCTAAATGGTATTGAAAATCTGAATTCGAAATCGCTCCTTTGGCTTTAGCAAGTTTTAAAGCAATCAAACTTAAAACCGTTATCTGGGTGGTAAAGGCTTTGGTTGAGGCTACCCCTATTTCAGGTCCGGCGTGGGTGTAAGCTCCAGCATGGGTCTCTCGCGAGATCGATGAACCTACAACATTACATACCCCAAACACAAAAGCACCTTTTTCTTTGGCGAGTTTAATAGCCGCCATAGTATCGGCTGTTTCTCCAGACTGAGAAATAGCAATTACGACGTCTTTTGAACCTATTATAGGGTTCCTGTATCTAAATTCCGAAGCATATTCCACCTCAACAGGTATACGTGCTATATCCTCAAAAATATACTCAGCAACTAGACCGGCATGCCATGAAGTACCACAAGCCACAATTATTATTCGGTCAGCATTTAAAAAGCGCTCTAAATTATCATCAACACCCGCCATTCTAATCAGGCTTTGCTCAACCAGCATACGACCTCTGTAAGTATCTGTTACTGCATCAGGTTGCTCGTAAATCTCTTTAAGCATAAAATGCTCATATCCTCCTTTTTCAATTTGCTCAAGATTAAGTTGTAACTCTTGAATATAAGGATCAACGAGATTATCATTTTTTATTTTACGGATTTTAACGTCTCTACCCCTTCTTACAATTGCCATTTCGCCATCTTCTAGATAAATAGCATTGTTGGTAAATTCTATAAAAGGTGAAGCATCTGAAGCAATAAAAAATTCATCCTCACCTACTCCAATAGCCAAAGGACTTCCTAGACGAGCTACTACAATTTCATCGGGTTTATTACTATCAAAAACAGCTATTGCATAGGCGCCAATTGTTTGATTAAGTGCGATTTGAACGGCTTTACCTAACTTTATATTCTCTTGCTTTTTTATCTCCTCAATAAGGTTAACCAATACTTCTGTATCGGTGTCTGAATGAAAGGTATATCCTCTAGAAATTAATTCTTTTCTTAAAGCATCGTAGTTTTCGATAATTCCGTTATGAATAATCACCAAATCTCCAGAGTTCGAGTAGTGCGGATGAGAGTTTACATCATTTGGCACTCCATGCGTCGCCCACCTGGTATGGCCTATTCCTATGGTGCCACTGGTATCGGTTGTTTTTTCAAACTTCTCTTTTAGATCCTGTACCTTCCCTTGGGTTTTACAAACCTTCAGCGATTCACCATCATACAATGCAATTCCAGCACTATCATACCCTCTATATTCTAAACGCTGCAATCCTTTTAAAACAATGGGATACGCGTCTCTATGACCTATATAACCTACAATTCCACACATAATTAATCTGGTTGTGTATAAAAAATTTCTAATTTTAATTCTTTGCCTTCTGGGGCATTAACACCATACAAGACAGTGCTATAAGGGTTTAACACCATTGGAGAGGGCATCTGCTTAATTTCAGACTCACTAGGCAAATCTGCCGTTACCGGATTAAATACATTAACATTATTAGATAATACCAATCCTAACCTAGAGCTAGTGCGCTCGCTTTCTGGGTTTAACAAATCTCCTATATAACTGGTAATTCTAAGCTTATAAAAAGAAACACCATCTTCGGTAGTTAGTGGTTGTAAATGGTTTACTCTCGATATATTCGGGTTATTATCATTAGCCGTTATATCTAAAGTGTAATCCGCCAAGGTAGTACCATTGGTTAAATCGTACAAAAACAAGCGATTGGGTTGTTTTTCTCCTCCTGCTAAAGCCGATTCATTCACGTAAAAGCTTAGGTTAGCCTCATTTATTAGCCAGTTATTTGCTCTTAAATCTTCTAATTCACCCTCTTCGGTAAATAAATCTATGACCGCCATTGAACCAGCACCACCTTTAAGATAAAGGTCCTGCCCAGTTGGGATGTTTTGATTTTGCGTATCAAAAACATTCACCATTTGACCGCCAAATTTCAATCGATAAATTCCAGTTTCATCTTCTTCATCTACTCCAGTAGCAGGAATATGATAATAGATTAAAATCTCGGCCTCATCAGACCTCAAGTTTAATAAAGAGTATGCTTGTGAGAGGGTACCCGAATTATTTTTAACTTTAAAGTAAAGCCCTCTAAAATGATTTTTAAAATTTTCATTACTTAGCAATGCATCGCTGCCTGCTTTGTTTATTACGTGCTGTTGAAAATAAGCAGCAGGCAACCTTAATTTCATTCTAGGGCTTTTAGATAGCGTATCTAATTTACCCGAATCAAAGTCAACTACATTTACAGCGCTTGCCGTAGGTCTAAAATTATTTTCAATATGAATAGGTGTACTTTCTAAATTGCTCTCAAATAAACTTTTCTGGTCACTATAATACTTCTGAGCTTCATAGTTTTCTGTTGGATCTAGATCTCTCAAAAAATAATTCGAACGATAAATTTCAAGTGTGTATGAATCATTTCCGTAAAGGGAATCTAATGCATAGGTAACATTCTCTCCTTCTCTAGACTCAATTCGGCTAAAATAAGGCACCAACATCACCACACTATCAACAACAGGGTTGCCATTGAATTGAGGATTTGGAAAACTCAAACGAAGCTGACTTAAAATATTTGCCGAGGTTTCGCCATAAACAGGATCTTGATTAAATCCTAGTGCGTAACTAGATAAGGCATTGGTTTGAACTTTTACAATAGGTTCAGTTTTTGCCGCCAGCGAGACTAAGTTGTACTTTTGTGCATTAAAATTGGTCTCACCAACCAGACCACTTCCTGTTTGAGCCAAATCATCTTCGCAAGAAACAAAGACTAGACATATTACAATTGCACTTAAAACTATTCGGATAAAATTCATAAATTAATCTTCTTTTTCCTCTCCCAAGACATCATGCAGATAGAAATCTTGATAAGCTTGAGAGAATTCTTCTTTCGACTTGTATTCTAATACAGGGACGTCAGCATTTTCTATATGTTGCAAAACTCCATCGGGCAATTCTGCACTCCCTTTAATTAAAGCGTCTGAATTATCTATTGCTACTTTCATTAATGCAGCATAGTCCGGTTGCTGTAATGGAGTTACTACATCATCTTCTAGTCCATCAAAAAGCACCTTGGTCTGCATTTCACTATCTAACTCACCTTCAAAACCTTTGTTGTAAATAGAAGTTACAATTTTTGATTCGGCGAATAAAGGTTCATTTCCGTAATAATTTCTTAAATAGAGAGGTAAAAGCGAGGCTAGCCATCCGTGTACATGAATAATATCTGGCGCCCAATTTAGTTTTTTAACGGTTTCTATAACTCCCTTTGCAAAGAAAATAGCGCGCTCGTCGTTATCATCATATAATTGACCGTCTTCATCGGTTAAAGTGGCTTTACGTTTAAAATAATCCTCATTATCTATAAAGTAAACTTGCATCCTTTCTTTAGGTACAGAAGCTACTTTTATAATAAGCGGCATATCTAAATCATTTATCACAAGATTCATCCCAGATAAGCGAATAACCTCGTGCAACTGATGTCTTCTCTCATTTATATTACCAAATCTTGGCATAAAAATACGTATCTGCCCTCCCTGGTTATTCACCATGCGGGGAACTTCAAAAGACATTGATGATATTTCTGTTTCTGGAAGGTATGGGATTACCTCTGAAGACACATACAAAATTCGTTTATCTTTCATAAATAATTTAGAATTGGAAATTACTGTTAACGACAAAAAACAGGCAAAATTACAAAATTTTATGCAGTTTACCAGTAATATATTAATTTTGCACGAGTTAAAAATATTAACGTGCATATAATACACGAGAAAGAAACTTTAGAAAACCTGCTTTCAGCTAAGCGTAAAGCAGGTAAAAAGATAGGCTTAGTACCCACTATGGGAGCTTTACACACGGGACATCTATCACTGGTGCAAAAAGCAAACACCACAGCCGATGTCGTGGTGATTAGTATTTTTGTAAATCCTACGCAGTTTAATAATCAAAATGATTTAGCTAACTATCCGCGTACCTTAGAAAAAGACAGCGAGCTACTGGCCCATCATTATCCAGACTGCATAATATTTGCGCCGTCTGAACAAACGATGTATAACGACCAATTACAAGCCAACACATATGAATTTGGCCCCTTAGCCAACTATATGGAAGGACAATTTAGACAAGGTCATTTTGATGGTGTAGGTACTATTGTAAATAAACTGCTGAGGCTAGTAAGGCCAGACTTTGCTTTTTTTGGCGAGAAAGACTACCAACAACTCTTGATCATCAAAAAATTGGTCGAAATTGAAAAATTACCAGTCACTATTATTCCTTGCTCCATAAGCCGTGAAAAAAACGGCTTAGCTAGAAGTTCTCGAAATGAATTGCTTACAACCGAGCAACGCGAAAGGGCAAGTCTTATTTTTCAAAGTTTACAAGATGTAAAGCAAGAGTTTGGCACAAAATCTGTAATAGAATTAAGTGGCGAAATTGAAAAAAAGTTTAAAAACTCAACTATTTTGAAATTAGAGTATTTTATTATTGCAAATGCAGAAACACTCGAGCCTGCTAATAAAATAAAAACCGGCACCAAATACCGAGCATTTATTGCCGCTTATGCTGGAGAGGTACGTTTAATCGATAATATGGCATTAAATTAAATCAACATAAAGATGCAAATTCACGTTGTAAAATCAAAAATTCACCGCGTAAAGGTTACGGGGGCCGACTTAAATTATATAGGTAGTATTACTATAGATGAAGACCTAATGGACGCTGCAAATATTGTAGAGGGTGAGAAGGTGCAAATAGTCAATAATAACAATGGTGAACGCCTTGAGACCTATGCAATTCCTGGCCCAAGAAATTCAGGTGAAATATGCCTTAACGGCGCGGCCGCGCGAAAAGTAGCTAAAGGAGATGTACTTATCTTAATCACCTATGCCGTAATGGATATTGATGAGGCTAAAAATTTTAAACCCGCTATATTATTCCCTAACGAGGAAAATAATTTATTGGAATAAAACAGATGCCTCGCAAAAAATATATTAAATACCTTAAGACAATACTCCCATTATTTTTGGGAGTATTTTTTGTTTATTTATCTTATTTACACTCCACCCCTCAAGAGCGCCAGGCTTTATACGATAATATTCTTGAAGCGAAAATAGGCTATGTTTTATTATCGGTTAGTTTTGGTGTGCTTTCTCACGCTTCTCGTGCCTATCGTTGGAAATTTTTAATAGAACCTCTAGGTTACAAATTACCTTTTAAACTTAGCTTCCCTGCTGTTATGAGCGGCTATTTAGCCAATCTTGGTGTTCCCCGTTCGGGAGAAGTATTAAGAGCCGCTACCGTTGCCAGTTATAAAAAAATACCTTTTGAAACCAGTCTAGGTACCATTATTTCTGAGCGGGTAGCCGATTTAATTATGCTTTTTTTAGTGGTAAGTTTTACCTTCATTTTGCAAAGTGAGCAACTTATATTTCTTTTTAACCGATTTGAAATCAACCCTTTTATAGGTTTATTGGCGCTTGGTATTTTAATAGGTGGAGGTATCTTGTTTTTACGGATTATTAAACGAACTAAAAACAAGTGGCTAAGTAAATTACGGGATTTCGGTCAGGGTATTTTGTTAGGGATGAAAAGCATCTTAAAAATGGAAAAGCGATGGTGGTTTCTTTTTCACACCATTTTTATTTGGATAATGTATATAAGCATGTTTTTTGTAATGAAATATGCCATTTATGGTGCCGAGAATATTCCTGCCAATGTTATTATGCTAGCCTTCGTAGTGGGTAGTTTTGCTATTACGCTCTCGAACGGCGGAATTGGTATATATCCCATTGCTATTGGTAGTGCGATGCTTTTATATGGCATACCTAGAGAAACCGGCGAAGCCTTTGGTTGGGTGCTATGGGGCTCTCAAACTCTAGTAAATATCATTTTAGGAAGCCTTTCTTTATTTTTACTTCCTATATTTCAGAATAAGGATTAATTTATTTATCTTCCAAGAATAAATCAATTAGAAACCGCCCAGATGAAAAGGATACATTTTTTCGTTATTTTATCAATCCTTATTTCTCCATTTTTTATATCAGCACAAGTTACTTACAAGGTTGTAAAATCTGAAAAACTACAAGCAGAACGAGAACTCAAAATTCAACTCCCCCGGAATTATAAAAAGAATACAGATAAAAAATACCCCCTTGTGGTGGTACTTGATGGCGACTATCTTTTTGAACCAGTTGCAGGCAACATAGATTATTACAGCTATTGGGAGGATATCCCTGAAGCGATAGTGGTGGGCGTAAATCAAATAGGCAGTAGAGAAAACGATACAAAAGTAGATTTTGAAACACTTTTACCAGCCGATGAGGGCGCACTGTTTTTTGAATTTTTAGGAATGGAATTACTTCCGTTACTCGAAAAAAATTATAGAATTGCTCCCTTTAAAATGATTATTGGCCAAAATAGAACGGCTAATTTCATGAATTACTATCTTTTTAAAGACAAATCGATATTTGATGCTTACATCAACTTGAGTCCAGATTACCTAAGACCTGTTCATAGCAATCTTGCTAATCAATTAAAGGCTATTGACCAGAAAATATGGTATTACATTGCCACAGGTAGCAATGACATTCCTGCGCTTCACGAAACAATATTAGAAACCGACAAGCTTTTACGCAACCTAGAAAATCAAAAGTTGTTTTATTATTTCGACAATATCGAGAATGCTACTCATTACACCTTAGTGGGAAAAGCTATCCCTAGTGCTTTAGAACAAATATTTTCGGTTTTTAGAGCTTATTCTGCAAAAGATTATGAAACACTGCTTGAAACCAATGCACTGGTTGATCATTTAGTAGAGAAATATAAAACCATAGAAAATCAATATGGTTTAGCTATAAAAATCCGCGTAAGCGATTTTGTAATGATTGCCAAGGCTATTGAGGTAAATGAAAATTATGATGAGTATAAAGAATTAGGAAAGTTAGCTTCAAAGGCACACGAAAAAACCATGCTGGGTGACTATTTTGAGGCTCGCTATTACGAAACAAGTGGAAAGCCTAAAAAAGCCTTACGAAAATATCAAGTTGCCTTTGGAAAAGAAGAGGTAGCTTTTATAAATAAAGACCTAATTTTAGAAAAAATAAATACCTTAAAGAAAGATTTTGGTTTGTAAACCTTACTAAAAATAATGGCTAAAATAAAAACTACTTTTTACTGCCAGAATTGCGGCACGCAGCATGCAAAATGGCAAGGGCAGTGCTCATCTTGCAAACAATGGAATACACTAGTAGAAGAAGTCATTGAAAAAAATGAGACAAAAGACTGGAAAAGTAAAGATGTTACCGCCTCTCATAAACGCTTGTCAAAGCCCCACTTAATAGAAGAAATTGAATACGAAAAGCAAAAACGATTCAAAACCAATAATACAGAACTAGATCGTGTACTTGGTGGTGGCTTGGTACCCGGTTCTTTAACCTTATTGGGCGGCGAACCAGGGATAGGAAAAAGTACTTTGTTGTTACAAGTATCGCTTCAACTACCCTACAAAACCTTATATGTTTCTGGAGAAGAAAGCTTACAACAGATAAAAATGCGCGCCCAACGAATAGGCGGTGACACCCATAATTGTTACATCCTTACAGAGACCAAAACACAACATATTTTTAGACAAATAGAGCAATTGAATCCCGAGATTCTAATTATTGACTCTATTCAAACCTTACAAACCGATTATATTGATAGTTCTGCTGGGAGTATTTCTCAAATTAGAGAATGTACTGCAGAGCTTATAAAATTTGCTAAAGAAACCCATACTCCAGTACTTTTAATTGGGCATATTAATAAGGAAGGAAGTATTGCTGGCCCCAAGATATTAGAGCACATGGTAGATACTGTACTGCAGTTTGAAGGTGATAGAAATCACCTCTACCGCATATTGAGAGCACACAAAAACAGATTCGGCTCTACACACGAAATAGGTATCTATGAAATGCAAGGAGAAGGCTTAAGGGAAGTAAACAATCCTTCTGAAATTCTTATTTCAAAAAACCAAGAAGATTTAAGTGGTGCCGCTATAGCGGCTACGCTTGAAGGATTACGCCCGCTTATGATTGAAATACAAGCATTGGTAAGCACTGCCGTCTATGGCACCCCCCAACGCTCGACTACAGGTTATAATGCCAAACGTTTGAATATGTTGCTAGCAGTTCTAGAAAAACGTGCAGGATTTAAATTAGGGGCCAAAGATGTGTTTTTGAATATCACCGGTGGCATTAATGTAGATGACACAGCAATTGACCTAGCCGTAATCGCAGCCATTTTATCTTCTAATGAAGATATAGCTATTGCTAAAGATATTTGTTTTGCCGCCGAGGTTGGACTTGCAGGAGAAGTTAGACCAGTTCCTAAAATCGAACAACGTATTTTAGAAGCAGAAAAACTGGGCTTTGCTAGTATAATGCTATCTGGCCAGAGTAAAATAAGTAAAGGAAAATACGGTATTAAAATCTTATTTGTGAATAAGGTTGAGGAGGTAATAGAGCATCTTTTTGCTTAAATCAAAAACGATATAGGAATGGTTAAAAAACCTATATCGTTTTTGTTTGTTATCGCTGGTTAACTATTGAGTTAAGACTTTAATTTTCAATACTCAAAAGCGAATTTAACTCATCCCAATTGGGTGCTAGTATAACCTCAATTCTTCTATTTTTAGCGCGTCCTTCCGGCGAAGTATTGCTAGCCACAGGAGCAAACTCTCCTCTTCCCGCAGCCGTCAAACGATTAGGCTTAATATTTTTATTTCGTTGCAATAAATGTACAATGGCGGTAGCGCGTTTGGTAGATAAATCCCAATTGTCTTTTAGAATAGCATTTCCAGAATAAGGAACGTTATCTGTATGGCCTTCTATAAGAACATTAATGTCGTTATTTTCGGCTAATACCTGAGCTAGTTGATTAACTGCTTGAATTCCTTGGTGACCCACTGTCCAACTTCCCGAAGCAAATAGCAATTTATTTTCCATAAGCACATACACCTTACCATTCTTTTGCTCTACACTTAAACCTTTACCTTCAAAATTGGTAAGTGCTTTTGACAAACTTGTCTTTAAGGCATTTAGTTTCGCGTCTTTTGCACCAATCAATTGCTCTAATTCATCAATTCGGCCAGAGCGCTCACTAAGCTTTTGTTCTAACACGCTTAGTCTTTGCTGCTCGGCATTTAATCGTTTTCTTTTTTCTTCTAGTTCTTGAAGTAATTCTCTGTTCCTTTTTGAATTTGCTTCTAGGTTGGCTGCGCTATTTGATTCTAACGCATCATAAGAATCTTGCAGTTCATTTAAAGCCTGCGTTTTACCCTCTAATTCATTTTTCAAATGCATTTTTTCCTGCTTTAATGCTGCTAAAGCAGATTTCTCTTCTTCTAGTGCTTCGGCTAGTTTGTCTTGTGATTTATCACAATCGGCTAGTTCGGCTTCTAGCTCCTGTGTGTGGAGTTTAAGCTCTTTGTGTTGCTCTTCTAAATCGGCTAACTTTTTAGCGGGAACACAACTCACCAAAGCTCCGACGGCCATGGTATATGCAAATAAAATTTTCTTCATAATCATTTATCTATTTCAACCAAAACCGGGCAATGATCGCTATGTTTGGCTTCTGGTAATATAACGGCACGCTTAATATTTTGTTGCAGTGGCTCACTCACTAGATGGTAATCTAAACGCCATCCTTTATTATTGGCTCTAGCATTGGCTCTATAACTCCACCAAGAATACTCCTCTCGCTCTGGATTCAAATACCTAAAAGAGTCTATCATGCCGTTATTCAAAAACTTGGATAGCCACTCCCTTTCTACAGGTAAAAATCCAGAAACCTTTTTTAAACGCACCGGATCGTGAATATCAATAGGCTCGTGACAAATATTGTAATCTCCAGATATTATTAAATTAGGTATCTCCTGTTTTAATTGATCCACGTAAGTGTAAAAATCATCCATGTAGCCTAATTTATGCTCTAGTCGCGCTATATTGGTCCCAGAGGGTAGGTAAAGACTCATAACAGAAAAATTTTCAAAATCTACGCGTAAGTTTCTTCCTTCGGCATCCATATAATCAATACCTGTACCGTAGGTTACGTTTAATGGTTTCTTTTTACTAATTATTCCTACCCCACTGTATCCCTTTTTTTGAGCCGGGTACCAATAACAATATTCATAACCCAATTCTTTAAATACAGTATCATCAAACTGATCTGCCGTTGCTTTTATTTCCTGAAAACAAACCACATCTGCTTGTGTGTTGGCAAGCCAATCGGTTAAATTTTTACGCAATGCAGCGCGTATACCATTTACATTGTAAGAAAGTAGTACCATTCTTATAGTTTTTACAAAAATAGAAATACCCGCCAGCTAATCAAATTTATTAGCTTCAACTTACTAATTTTGCCGTAGTATTTTTTTTATGCCCATTCGTAATAATTGAATGCTAAACTGAGTTTTATATACAGATGAAATCACGGCTTACCTTTCTCTTTCTTTTTCTTTCTTTTTTGACTAGAGGTCAGGTTGAGAATGGTATACAGTTTAAAAAGCTAAAATTACAAGATAGTGTACAAATAGATAGCGTAAGTATAAACCCTTTTAAATTCGAAGTATTAGATAAGCAACAAAAACCTATTGATACTTCTTTCTATCGCGTTGATTTTCGCTTGGCGCGGATTTATTTCACGCCTGATTACCAAAAAAACAATGACAGCATTTATATCAGCTATAAAAAATACCCCGATTTTTTAACTAAAAAGTACCAGCAATTTGATCCTAGCATTATTGTAAACTCCAATCAAACAAGAGTAATTCCCTATACATTAGAAAGCCCTGCAGCGGCTAAAAATTACAATCCTTTCGAAGGCTTATCAACCACCGGAAGCATTTCAAGGGGTATAACTGTTGGCAACAATCAAAGCGCCGTGCTAAATTCTGAATTAGATTTGCAAATTGTAGGAGAAATTGCTCCCGGAGTAAGTCTAAGGGCTTCATTACAAGACGCCAATATTCCCTTACAACAGCAGGGTTATGCTCAAAACTTAAGCGAATTTGACCAAATTTTTATTGAGCTAGAAAGTAAAAATTGGAAGGTTAGAGCTGGTGATGTAGACTTGATAGAGAACCAGAGCTTTTTTGCCGCTTATCGTAAAAAAGTACAAGGTATTAACCTTCAAGCCAATTTGAGTTCGCAAAATGACCACCAAATTAGAACGCAGGCTTCGGCTGCACTGGTGCAAGGGGTGTACACCCAAAATGAATTTATAGCTCAAGAAGGTAATCAAGGCCCCTACAAATTAACCGGACCCAATAACGAAGTATTTGTTTTAATCATTTCTGGAAGCGAACGCGTGTTTGTAAATGGAAATCTGCTTTCACGTGGAGAAAATGAAGATTATACAATTGATTACACCGCTGGGGAAATTATTTTTAATCCCACTTTTCCTATCACTTCAGAAATGAGAATTCGCGTAGAATTTCAATACACCGAGCAAAACTATAGCCGCATTATAGCTACTGCTGGCGGTGATTATCAAAGTGAAAAATGGCAAATAAGCGGATTTGTGTACCACGAAACCGATTTAAAAAACCAGCCACTCCAACAAAATCTTAATCGAGAGCAGGTAGATCAATTAGCACAAGCAGGCGATAATCAAGAAAATATGTTTATCGCTAGTGCCCAAGAAAGTAACTTTCTGAAAATAAAGTGCTGTACACCAAAACTCAAATTAATGGTAAAGAAGTTTTTGTGTATTCCAATAATCCAGAAGACGATTTGTTTCAAGTCAAATTTACCCTTGTAGGTCCTAACCAAGGTGATTATATTCTAGCAAGCAATTCTGCTATAAGCAAAATTTACAGCTATGTGGCTCCAATAAACGGCATAAAACAAGGTAACTACGCACCCATAATACGCCTATACGCGCCGGAAAGGCTACAATTAGCCATGACAAAAGCACAATACAGCGATAAAAAAACAGCCATGAATGTTGAAATTGCAGCCAGTAAGAAAGACTTAAATTTATTCTCTGCACTAGACGACCAAGATAACGCCGGTCTGGCTTTAAAAGCAG